>NZ_JAALDL010000028.1 GCF_011045095.1 Grimontia sedimenti | reverse complement strand
GATTGTTACCGGTCCCGATGGCGAGGAAATCTTCTGTGATGAACATGGCAGGGTGAAGGTGCAGTTCCCCTGGGACCGTTATGGCAACAGTGATGATGCCTCCAGTTGTTGGGTACGGGTCTCTCAGGGTTGGGCCGGCGGTCAGTATGGCATGATGGCCATTCCCCGTATCGGCCATGAGGTGATTGTCTCTTTCCTTGAAGGTGACCCGGACCAGCCAATTGTCACCGGGCGTACGTATCATGCCACCAATGTGCCTCCCTATCCGCTACCCGCCAACAAAACGCGCACAGTGCTCAGAACCGAAACCCATCAGGGGGAAGGTTTTAATGAGCTTCGCTTTGAGGACCAGGCGGGGCAGGAAGAAATCTATGTCCATGCCCAGAAGGACATGAACCTGCTGGTTGAGAATGACCGCAAGGACAACATCAAACATGACCTCCATCTGGATGTGGAGAATGAAAGGTTCCAGCATATCAAGGTGGATGACCACCTCACGGTCGATGGGCAATCCAAAGAGCATGTGAAAGGTGACAAGACGGTCATCAGTGACAACAAGATCCACATCAAACAAGGCACAGGACAGCTTGTCGACGCAGGCAATGAAATACACCAAAAGTCCGGTGCCAAGTTGGTGATTGAAGCAGGTAGCCAGATCACGCTAAAAGCGGGGGGCTGTTTCGTCACTGTTGATACTTCAGGGGTACATATATCAGGCCCCGTTGTTGATCTAAATGCAGGAGGCGCAGCAGGAAGCGGAAGTGGATACGGCGGTGCAGCCCCCACATTGCCAGGGCAACTGCCTCCTAAGCCAGAAAATCCACTCCCGATGCTGACACCGGCACAAATCGCCACCATGAAGTCCGCAGCGCCATTCTGCGAAGAATGTGAAAAATGTAAGGATGGCAAATGCGAGATCTAGCCCAAGAGACAGAGGCTCCTCTCCATTGGTATGCCATATTCAACGGAACCTGCGATGACAAAGCGTTGGCAGATTTCTATCGCTTTGGCGGTAATGACGCCAAACCACTTTGGAGCGGAACTCCCTACGCAGAATGGCATGAAGTGATGCCTTATATCGCTGACGTTTCGCACCTGCCTGATTTCATTACTTGGACTGAACAGGAAGCGAACGAGGACTGGGGCATTCTCGTTGCGAGCACTCTCCACTTGCCGGACATATTCCAACATTTTCGCAGTCTGACACTGGTATGGATGCCCTCTGGTAACCATGCCTTTTTCCGTTTCTATGACCCAAGATTCAGTATCGATCTAGCGCGCTTCTGTGATGAAGAACAGCGCAACCAAGTGATGGGTCCTTGTCAGCAATGGGTTTCAAAACAACGCACAGTGACCAATTCTACCCCTGCATCTTCAGTCGTTGAGAAACCCTTTCCTTGGTGGGAAGTGCCTGAAGCTGTCGTTAAAAAGCTCAGCGAAGAAGATAAATCCGTCCTCATAGCCAACAGCATTAAATGGCTCCGGGAAAATCACGCCGATATCTACTTCTCTTTTCCAGAAAGAACCATTGAAGCCAAGGTCAAGCGCTTGGTTGAGCGCTACAAGGAAGAATTCGGCACGTTAAACAGTTACATCAAAAATGCATTGGATAAAGAGGTGTATCGGTGAGCAGTAACGTAATGACGATGGCTGACGTCGATAACATGTTCAGCAAGATTAAATCGGATTTCGAGACCTCGATTGATGAATACCGCAAACACTCAGAGAACTGGTTTTATGGGTGGGCGCTGGATATGGAACAAAAGGTTATCGTCAATGATAACGAGCAGTCTGCAGATACAGACGATTCTGAAATAGAAGCCGATATCATCACCTGCCCACTTGATGGAAAGATCACTCTTGTTCATTGCTTTGAAGCCGAAGCCTTTGTTCCCATCACAGGCACGCCATTTAAGGTACAGCCAGTCAAATTCGATGATGGGATATTTATCGATTCATACGAACCTGATGGTCCAGCAGTTTCCGGCACAATCGGTAGCGACGGCACCGCTGAGGTCACGCTAGACCCAAAATATCGGGGTAAACCTGTCCGCATCACCTTTTATCCCGAGGTGAGCGAAAGTGACATCAAAACCATGCTCGATTCCTATGACCCAACAATCAACAAGCTCACTGCTTGGTTGGATAAAGAATGGAAAACGCAGCGTAGCGAATGGCAAATCTATCTTAACGATCCTATTGATGTCTGGGACGAAGTCGGGAAGTTTCTCGACAATATGCTGGATGCTGTCGTTGATGCCTGGGATGAAATAGCTGATTTATTCAAGCTACTCGCCAACCCAACAGAGCTCGCTAAAAAGCTTTCTAAGTATCTGGAAAACCCAGAGTTGATTGCAGAAAAACTGGCCTCAGCCAAAGAAGAAGCCGAAAGAATGCTGACGCTGATAAAAGATGAAGCACGCTGCTTCTTGTGTCTCAACGCAGTCATCTCTTGGTTCAAAATTCTTAGCCCACTCCAGATCCTTACTCTGGTGTCTGTATCTCTCGCCTCCATTCTGGTTGAGGTTGTCCTCAGTATTGTTATCCCTGGCGGCGCAGTTCTAAGAAATATCAATCGACTCAGAGATGTTGCGGGTACCGCAACCATGGTAGGTGCGTAAATGAGCAGGAAAGGACGCGCCGTCAAGGCCGTGAAGAAAATCAAAGAAGTCGTTGATATCACCAAAGTGGACGCGGTGGATAACATCGACACACTAAAAAAGGTCACCCAGCATGGTAATGGAAAGCTCAACGCCAGGGCTAAAGCCACCCAGAGTGTCGAGGGGAAAAACCTAGACGGCGCGACTTCGGAGAAACGCTCTGCAACCCAAAGTTCGCATATCACTTCTGAAAAACCTCGGGATATCGATAACAACAAAAGTACCACCGAGAAAGGCGACGCAACACAAGGTGCTGGTAAGGACGTGTCCGAAGGCTGTCCAGTCTCCATGGTAACGGGTGAGGAAACCCTTCAACTTAGCGATGTCACGCTTCCCGGTGCGTTGCCTTACACTTTTACCCGAACCTACAAAACATCAAGTTGTGAGCTCAATTCGGGTTTGGGATATGGCTGGAGTCACCCTCTCAGCCAATCTCTGATCTTCGAAGCGGGCAAATTGTTCTGGAAAGATGCCGAAGGCAAACGCACCCAACTTCCAGAGCCTACAGAGTCGCGTCCTGAAATCTATAACGACCTCGCAGGTGCAGCAGTATTCCTCGGTGAAAAAGAGAATGAATATGTTTTGGCGCAAAATGGGCAACCCTTTCATCACTTCACCCGCAAAGGGAATACTGCTCAGCTAACGGGTTTATCAGACAAATACAATAACCGCTTAACGATCGAATACGACGGCTATCAACGACCTCAAGCAGTTATCAACGAACAGGGTATTGCGCTTTGGTTTGTGTATCAAAACGGCCTTATTTCTGCGATTGAGTTCCGCACGCTGAAAACAGACGGCTCAAAGAAGGAGTGGATAACAGAGCGCACCAGTTTCACCTATCACTACAACGAAAATCAGCAACTCGTTAACGCCTTAAACACTGCTGGCGAAGGCGAGCACTATCAATATGACGAAGCCAACGTCATCTCACTGCGCAAAATGGCAGGCGGCGTCGAGTTCGGCTGGCAATGGGAAGGTGAAGGAAAAGAAGTTCGTTGTGTCCATCACTGGAGCAATACAGGTTACGACACCAAATTCGAGTGGGATGACGCGTCCAATGCTGTCGAAATCACCTATTCAGACGGCAGCACTGCCGCTTACCAACATGATGAAAACGCTAAGCTGGTAGCGCAAACAGACCCTGACGGCGCCGTTACAAAAAACGAATTCAATGAAAATGGCGATTTAGTCCTCACTGTCGACCCGCTTGGTAATGAAACCCGTCACGTCTACAACGACTTTCAACAGCGCGTGCTGACCGTTCTACCTGATGGTGAGGTGATTGAATACCAATACTGGCGAGGCAACCTTCGCCGGGTCATTCAAGGCAAGCGAAACTGGCGCTACAAATACAACGCGCAAGGAGACATCACCGAAAAACGGGATCCACTTGGCCAAGACACCTTCTATCGATACAACGGACAAGGTCAGTTAACCGAAATCGCCTACCCGGACGGCAGCAAGCATAAATTGGCTTGGAACCGACTGGGGATGCTGATTGGCGAAACCTATCCCGATGGTTCTCAAGCTTCCTATCGCTACGATATTTTCGGTCGCATCATTGTTGAAAAATCGGCCATTGGCGCTGTCACTCAATACGAGTGGGACAATGCTGACAGACTGAGCAAGGTGAAGCTCCCCTCCGGACAAACTAAGCACTTTGAATACAATGCTTACGGCAAGGCAACCCGTGTTATTGATGAAAACGGCCTGGAAACCCAGTACGACTATCACCCGAACACCGACCTTGTCAGCCAGGTCATCCAACCTGACGGCTCAACCCTTCGTTACCAGTACGAAAACGCCAAAAACTTCGTTACCGCCATCATCAATGAGCGCAACGAAACCTATCACATCGATTATTTCGCCAACGGTCTGGTTCGCAGTGAAACGACCTTTGATGGCCGTCGCTTCGCCTATGAATATGACCTCAACGGCAAGCTACTGAAGAAAACTGAGACCGGCGCTCAAGGCACAGAACTGGAAACCGTTTTTGAGCGTGACGCCATGGGCAGGCTAACTAAGAAAACCCTGCCTGATGGACAAGAGGTCGCCTACAACTACGACGCTTACGGACAGTTGATTGGTGTTGACGATGGGGACACTCCCCTTGCGTGGCAATATGATTTACTTGGCAGGCTCACCGAGGAACACCAAAGCTGGGCATCGAACTTCTTCGAGTACGATAGTGTTGGCAATCTCTCCCACTGGCAATTGCCTGATGCCAATAAGCTCAGCTTTGAACGCTCTGCCGGCGGCGTGCTGGGCCGTATCTTGCTCAATGATGAGCAACTGACCCGTCACCACTATCAAAATGGTTTGGAAACCGCCCGCAAACAAGGGGACATTCTCAGCCGCTTTCAGCATGACGAGCAAGGGCGACTGACTGCTCATACCCAGCACCAAAACGGACGACAAACACAATCCCGTCAATATCTCTATGGTGCTGATGGCAACCTGAGCGAGATGGCCGACAGCCGATTTGGTACGGTTTATTACGACTATGACCCGTTGTCACGACTCAAGAAAACACGAGGCGTGGTGGAAGAGTCGTTCGCCCATGACCCTGCAGGTAACCTGCTTGACCAAGTCATCGGTGCTAAGGCTGGCACTAAGCCATTCGATGTTGAAGGTAATCAGCTCAAATTCCACGGCGACAGCCACTATGAATACGATGAATTTGGCCGACTGACTGCAGAAAAACGCGGCAAAGAGCAAGGCCTAGTCACGCAGTATAAGTACGACTGCCAGCATCGCTTAACAAAAGCTACATTGCCGGACGGTTCGTTCGCCACCTACAAATATGATGCGTTTGGTCGGCGCATTGAAAAGAGTGTGACAAACAAGCTTGGCAATGTGAAGACTACCGAGTTTGTCTGGCAAGGCGACACCCTGATTGCCGAAACCAGCAAAGACCATTACCAGACATACATCTATGAGCCCGGCACCTTCAAACCGTTGGCAATGCTGTCGGGTGAGGGAGTAGATTGTCAGGCTTACCACTACCACCTAGACCAAATCGGCACACCAACAGATATCACCGATTTACACGGTAAATCCGTTTGGTCAGTACAGTACCGCGCTTACGGCAATGTGTTGAGAAAACACGTTGAAGAGATATCCAGCCCACTACGTTTTCAGGGGCAGTATTTCGACGAAGAGACAGGACTCCACTACAACCGACATCGTTACTACAGCCCAAACACAGGACGCTTTGTCACTGCTGACCCAATTGGTTTAGCGGGCGGATTAAACAACTATCAGTATGTACCGAACCCGACGGGTTGGGTGGATCCGTTGGGACTGGCGAAAAAAGAGGGAAACTGCATATGCAAGTATGATGTTGGCCTATACAAAGAGCAACGCGAATTGCTCAAAGGAACCAGAGATACCTTAGGCTTGGATTCGCATCATGTTGGACAGAAGAATATAATGAAGAATCTTGTTGAAAACTATGACCCTCAAAATGCGCCCGCAATTGCTGTTCCTTATGAAGGACATACAAAGGGTATCAGTTCGTTGCCTAAAGGTCAGACAACAGTCTCTACAAGTAAGATAAACCCTCGAACTGGCAAGCCATTCCAAACAGCAAGAGAACTAATTGCTCGAGATATCAGAGAACTAAGAAGAGTTTACAAGGACATACCTAACGTTCAGCTTATGAAGTTAATTAAAATTAACAAAGAAATGTATCCAGAGATGAGAAAATAGAAGGTAAGAAATGGACAAGTCAGAGTACTTTGCGCAACAGCTAAAGCGTGACCTAATTGACAATGAGCTTCATAAGTCTTTGCTTGAACTAAAGATGGTCAATCCAAATAGTGTTGTGGAGAACGAAAACCATAAAAAGTTCTTGGAGTTATATCAAGACTTAGCAACAAATGGAGATAATGTAATTATCGATGAATACATCGAATTTTGTGTAATTAATACCGTATCCATGCTCCTTGCTGGCATTGATGGATCTTTTGATATTGGCACAATCTCAGAAGGCCTCGAGCTTAGCCTTGACGGAGAGATTATATCAGGAAGTCTTAGGGAGGAATTTGGTGCCGCTTTTGAAGATGATTTAGACTGACCGAGTTACTTTTAGTGAAGAATTCTTCTCGGACGACTTATCTAAGAGGTTGTAGTGCCCTACAAAGTATGGACGCAAAAGACTGATAGTGACAGCAATTGCACAGCGGCGGAGCTGGAAAACGCCGCGAAGTTATCTGGAGTAAAAGTCCTATCGCGCAAGCGTTTAAGTGCAGCTTGGCCCGAAGATGTCACCATTAACATTATCGATGAAAAGCCACCATGCGACACGTTCAAATGTGGCCCACTTCTTATCGTAAATGAACGAGTTAAACAGCTCCTGGAACGCTTCACTAATGATGTTGAGTTCCTCTCTGTCGGCGTTAAGTTGAGAGGCGAAGTATATAACGGCTACTACTTCGCTAACGTTGTGGTCAGCGAAGATATCCTGGACCGCGACAATTCAGTCTATGAGGAGTTTGATGGAGAGATTGAGGACATATCTTCTTTGCGTCTAATGGAAGATGATGCTTCCTCAGATGTCTGCTTCTTGGACGTTGATGACTATATATTACTTGTACGTGAGGAAGTAGCAGAAGCCATAGCAAACGAAAATATTGGTGGCGTTAAATTTTTCGCGCCTGAAGACTGGCGTCCTTGGTAATCAAAAGAGTCACTACAACCTTATCAACTGAATAGCTACCGACTCAGTAGACACTTTCGAGCCTGTCTTCTCAGCGTTTTTCATGCTCTAGAGGTGACATTTGATCGTTGGAACCGTGCCGACGTTTACGTTGTAGAACATCTCAATATATTCAAAAAAGATCTGTTCAAGCAAAAGGTCTTGCATAAGAGATTCGAATAGTAAACATGGAATCAGGGTCAAAGCAAAAGGAAGAAGCCTTCCTAATAGTTAAAGAGCTAGTCGACACATTTCTTGGAACATCTGGAGATGGATACGCATTAAATGTGCCTGCAGACATGCGTATTAGCAATGTTGACGATGATGGATGGTGTGAATGGAAACCTACTGACAGCTCTGTCACCAGCGAGGACATACAAGCTATAGAGGATGGATTGGGTTTCAAACTTCCGCTTCTCCTTTCAGAGTACCTGACTTATAAATGTCTTCTGATGACAGATTTTTCTGTTCGCCTTCCTCATACCCCTTGTGATAACCCTCTTTTTGAGTTTATGGAGTATGTAACTCTTTATAACGAAAAATTTAAATCGTTAGACTTGTTCCCGTTCGCATATGACGAAAATGACGCAGGCCCAATTTGCCTAGATATACGAGGTTTTCATACCAACGAAAGTGCAGTAGTTGTATATGATTATACGTATGCGGATGACCCCGAATATAGAGGCGACTTAGCTTGGCCTGACTTAAAAGAGCTTTTTCTACATATGATTTCAGAGCTTAAGCAATATCAGTAACTTTTTCATACCTAGTTAACTACTGTGGCGCTTCTCGATGTAGGCATACTTGCGCTTTTAACAAGCCCCCAACAACCACTCACAAAACGCATGGGTCGATAGGTTTCGTTGCTGAGCTTTCTCATCCATTCGGCCTGATGCCACCACACTCAACCAATCTTCCAGCATGGCTTTAAAGCCCTTGGTTTCTAAGGTATCAGTCCAATCTGGCAGTTCGACAGTTTGGGTGATACCGTCCTCGAATTTCTCGCCTTTCAGGAAGCTGTTAAATTGATAGGCTTCGTTTTCAAAGACCAACGACACTGACTCGCAGGTTTTTCCAAACTGACGGTTCATTTGGCCATTGAACAGAGTGCCATTTTCTTCCCAGGAGAGGTTGATCATGGCGATCTCATCGCCCGCTTTCTGGCACACCGACTGAATGTCTTGCTGGTCAATATTGCCATGGATATTGAGTGAGTCAATCACGTGGATCATGTCATCGAAAATGAAGTCCTGTGCTTTGCCTGTCAGATTGAGTCGATGTTTGTGCCATGTAAGCGTTCGAAGATCAGCTCGGCCCACCAGCGTGTTCCAAAGTGGAATGTAGCGGCGATTGAAGCCAACAAACAGAGGAACGGATTTATGCTCTGACAGATCATGAAGCTTTTGGTAGTCGGCAAAATTCAGCGTGGCAGGCTTATCAACGAAAACGGGAATGTGCTGCTCCATAAAGAACGTCGCAATAGCGGCATGCGTCTCACTGCTGGTGTGGATCATCACGCCATCGATATTCATCTTAAGCAACTCGCGATAATCGCGGCAGGTTTCCGCAATGCGATATTCGCTAGCGACTGCTGCCAGTTTTTCTGGGTTGCGGGTACAAAAGATAAGCTCGAGATTTGGCATGCGGGTGAGCAAAGGAAGGTAGGCTTTAGTAGCAATATCACCCAAACCGATTACGGCAATTCTCATTCATATCCCTTTCATTGTTGAAGCAGATTGCTTGCTGATTCGGAGCCAATCGCAAGCTGAAAACCTAGCTTTGAGGGTATCATTTCTGTACCAATTTAGACTCCAGATGCGTCACACTAAAGAGACATTTTCGATATTCATGTTCTCTATTTCGTTCTTACTCCTTTTGCTGTTCCTCGCCTATTGACACCTATTTGTCGCCATTGATAGGTTACGTTATAACATAACAACTCAGTTTGGCTAGGATGCTAATCCAGACCGTAGAGAAGCATTTTAGATGCTCGTGTTGGGTCTGTATTTCAAGGGATATATGAATGAAAGACATTAAACCTATTTTCCGGAATCTCGAGAAAATGCTCCGGCAGTCGTCATGGTTTGATGATGGTTGGGAAATCTATAACCGTGGCGTGTACATGCAGCTTTATAAGGAAAATTGGCACAATGAGGCTCAAGGCGGCATCCACTTTGAAACCTATATCGAAGCGCCACAGTTAAAGCAGAAAGAGTATCCCATCTGTATGCATGCAGAAGAAGACTGCCCTTCACAATCTGAATTTGTCCGCAAATTTCTGGAACTTGAAGGTGAGAAAATCAAGGGCTGGAAAGGCTATCAAACCATAGGGAGCGGTTATCATATTTGTCAGCGCAACCTGCCTCTCAACTTTAAAAACCTCGAACAAAAGCTGTATGAAGAGTTTAACCGTCTCCGACAACTTGAAGACGGTATTGAGCAGACATTAAGTGAGCTCTGAAGCAGGATAACGATGAAGCGGAACCAAAGTCCCTGTATTGATGTGTGCGATTTTTCTGGCCCCAAAGGATGGTGTTTGGGGTGCGGCCGCACACGCGAAGAATGCCAAACCTGGAAAGGCATGAAACCCTACGACAAGAACACCCTTCAAAAGGCACTGAAGAAACGGATGGTAAAGATTAAAACCCTACATAGTGAGAAAGACTAGCGCCCCAGCCTTTCGCCTCGCATCTACTCAACCCGTCCATTACTCAATGTATCTAAAGGCTGTAGTCGCGTTCTACTTTAGCGATGCGGGTCGTGAATGCGGCATACCATTTTCCCGCCCAAGCTTCTGAGCTCCCACATGCTCAACGTTCGCTTTCCACTGTTTGATGGAATCGAGGTCCTTCCAGTAGGAGACCGTGATCCCCAAACCATCTCTGACTGATTCTATGCCAAGAAAACCCGGCTCCTGAGCGGCCAGTTCAACCATGCGTTCAGCCATATCGCCATAGCCATCTTCAACATCAGTTCTTACGTTGGTGAATATCACCGCGTAATAAGGGGGCTTGGGGGTTTTCGCAATATCAGACATAGGTATTCCTTTACCAATAGCACTCACGAACCAGCATACTGAAGAACACCTGTAAGTAAACCTATGCTTTGCTCCCAAAATGTTGGTTCGTCACAAGCTATCCGTGCAGCAGCCTGACGCCAGTCAATCTCGCTGAATCCTGCCGCATCGGGTTGTTTTGGGTATATACTCTCCCTCAACTTTTATTTTCCGGTGGAAATCAAAATGGCAAAGACGCTGACTCAGGAACGCATTGCTGAAATCCTGAAATTCGACGTAGACCAACGTTATAAATATCTGGTGAAGGAAGTGGTGGAAAACCGCGAGATCTGGATCCTGACGGACGAGCACGGCTGCGTGATGCTCAACACCGAAGACGAAGACTGTGTGCCAGTATGGCCCAATGAAGAATTCGCACAAGAATGGGCAACCGGCGAGTGGGAACACTGTAAACCAGAGCCAATTGGGCTGAATAAATGGCACAGCCGCTGGACCAATGGTCTTTTGGACGATGAGCTTTCTATCGTGGCTTTCCCAAATACCGATCTAGAGGGTGTGGTGCTGTTCCCAGATGAGTTTGATTTCGACCTGACTAATCAGGCGAAAAAGCAAAAGCGTTAATATAGCTTCTGAATTGAAAAGAGCGGTCAATGCCCGCTCTTTTAGTTACACCTCTATTTTGGCAGATCTGCAAATTTATCAGCTCAATTTCACTGGCTTCACATGGGTGTGATCCGCCAATACATTGATGGCTGAAGCTTTAAACAAAGGATTTTCATCCAGTTCTTCAAACAGCCATTTGCAGCTGAATACCATCTTGATGGCATGCACTTCCGGCACTTTGCGGATTCCACTGGCGATATCTGCCCAGTCGATGGCATTCAAGTAAGCCAGCGCATCCTCATCCAATGTCGGCAAGGTTTTCGGGTAACCCTTCTCGATGTAAAGACCCGTTAACCAAATCCAATAACGTTGCCATAGTTCAGCCAGTAAAGGACGATAACCATTCCCTTCTGTCAGCACGCGCTTGGTGATGTCTGCCAGCGCCTGAAAGCTCGTAACGGCATGAAGTGTAGTCAACGCAGGTTCATACAGGTACAAACCGATCGCCCTGTCACCAATTTCACGCATCTTCAGCTCAATGTTTTCTTCTGTAATAAAGAACTCATCTGCTACCGAAATATCATGAAGCACAGTATCTGAGCAGAGCATCTCGCAAATTTGCAAGCTACCACCGAAACGGGTGATTTCAGGTTTGGCAGCATGCACTTTCAGCCATTGCTCTTCTGCAGTAATAGATTGTGCAGACATATCAATGCGTGGCGGCAGCATGCGCTTGTACATATCTTCAAAGCGGATCGCCCAGTACGCTAAGGCATCGGCAATCAAGCCTTTGTCACCATGCATAATGGCAAAACTCAAACGGATCACCGGATGAAACAGACCCATTGGCAGCGCGTATTGCAGTTTTTCAAGTACGCCCATCAGATACGCCGTTTGGTCGTTCGCTGCTTCCTGCCCTTCGAAGAAAAGGCGTTGGAAATCGGCAAGGTATTCCGCTTTCCCCAGGTATTCCGTCCAATTCTCTTCGGTCACGACACCGGTATCGCGCAGGTGAAGATCTTCTTCAATACGTGCACGGTAACGTGGCCAGCTGCTGCGAAATGCTTTGATTTCATTATCAGTCGCGCCCAGTCCCTGCAGCGACATAATCGTCATTGGGTAATGGTTCGACATACCACCTTTGGTGACGCCACCAAGGTTGGGGTGGAATGCGCTGTCGCGCTGCATTTCGTCATTGACCAACGCAGACATTTCTGTTGCCGCGTTAAAGCGTCTTTCTTTGTTTTTGGTTGAGAACAACATAATGGATCCTCCTTGCGTTGATTGCTGTTGGTTTAATCCAGAAAGCTCACGTATGGCGCAACGGGCACAATGCCGTGCGGATTTCTAAGTGGGCTTTTCGAGTTATAGCCACGGCGATATACATCCAAATCTATGGTGTCTTTCACACCAGGCTGCTGTACCAGTGTTTTCAAATACGCTGAGATATTTGGGTAATCCCGCAGTGCTTTCAGGTTGCACTTGAAGGCGGTGAAGTAACCCACATCAAAGCGCACCAGTGTCGGTAACAATCGCCAGTCTGCTTCGGTAATGGCATCACCCAGCAAGAACGCTTGTTTGCCAAGACGCGCTTCAATCTCTTCAAGTGATGCAAATAACGCAGTCACTGCCTCGTCATACGCTTCCTGCGTTCTGGCAAACCCAGATTTATACACGCCATTGTTGACCGTGTTGAAAATCCAGTCGTTGGTGTCATCTATCTCTTTAGCCAACGCTTCCGGATAGAAGTCCTGCGTATCACCGGTAATCTCGTTAAACGCACTGTTGAACATGCGGATAATTTCTGACGATTCATTGCTCACAATGGTTTGGGTCTTTTTATCCCAAAGCACGGGCACCGTGACTCTGCCGGTAAAATCGGGATTCGACTTCACATAAAGCTGGTGCATGGCTTCAAGCCCGAGCAAATTGTCGGTAAAGCGTTCCTCGGTGTTATCGAACACCCAACCTTGCTCGGTGCGAAGCGGTGCCACCAGCGACAAACCCACCACGTTTTCCAGTCCTTTGACCTTGCGGTAAATCAGGGTGCGATGCGCCCATGGACAGTTCAGTGCTGCAAACAAGTGATATCGACCTGCTTCGGCTTTAAAACCAGCTTCACCACTTGGCCCAGCGTCTCCCGTTGCAGTGACCCAATTACGGAACTTGGCGACACCGCGAACGAAACGTCCGTTTGCTTCTGAATACTGTTTCTCTTCCCACTCACGCAGTTGGTCATCGGTGAGCCAACGGCCTTCAATTAACTTACCCATCTCTAACCTCCTAACTGCGCAGCGCCGACGTTTTCACGTCCGTGCGGCGCATCGAAATCCAACGCCGGGCCAATCGGCACAATGCGGGTTGGGTTGACCGTTTCATGACTGGCGTAATAGTGCGCCTTGATATGGTCGATATTTACTGTCTCTGCGACACCCGCGAACTGGTAGAGCTCACGAAGGTAGCCTGACAGGTTTGGGTATTCACTGATCCGGCGACGGCTGCACTTGAAGTGTCCGACATAAACAGCATCAAATCGGATAAGTGTGGTGAACAAGCGCCAGTCTGCTTCAGTAAGCTGCCCGCCCACGAGGTAGCGATTGGTCGCCAGATGCGCTTCCAGTTTGTCCAGCGCACTGAATACGTCTTCCACTGCTTCATCGTAAGCCTCCTGCGTGGTCGCAAACCCAGCGCGATACACACCGTTATTAATGTTCGGGTAGACAAAATCGTTCATCTCATCGATGGCTTCCCGCAGTGCTTCTGGGTAGTAATCACCCGGAAGCGCGCCGACTTCATCAAAGGCACTGTTGAGCATGCGAATGATTTCTGAAGACTCATTGCTCACTATGGTTCCGGTCTTCTTATCCCAAAGTACTGGCACCGTGACACGCCCGGTGTAATCCGGTAATGCGCTTGTATACACCTGGTGCAAATAGGTGGCGCCGTTAATCGCGTCCTCGACCACATCATCACCCGGCAGGAAGGTCCATCCGTCATCACCCATGAAGCCATTGACCACCGAAATGGAAATCATCGCTTCCAGCCCTTTCAGCTTTCTGAAAATCAGGGTGCGATGCGCCCATGGGCACGCCAGTGAAACATAAAGGTGATAACGACCCGGCTCTGCTTTAAAGCCGCCCTCGCCTGTTGGCCCCGCCGAACCATCTTTCGTGATCCAGTTTCGAAAGCTCGGTGCTTTTCGGGTAAAGCGTCCGTTTGTTTTGCTGGTGTCATACCAATCGGTGCGCCAAACACCGTCTACCAATAAGCCCATTGCCGTGCCTCCAAGCTGTGTAATTTGCTGATGGGCTAACAATAGGTGTTATTGAGTTGAGGAAAAACAGTAGAAGGATGAAATGATTGTTCTCCATTTGAGAACGAAGAGACATATTCAGCCCACCGAAGCAGGCTGAAAGAAGAAAGATAGGGAACGAGGGTTAGCGCTTTTCCAGAAGCACCATGACTTCGGCATGTTCTGTGTGTGGGAACATGTCAAACCATTGCAGACGTTTGACGGTGTAGTTCTCCCAACCATCAACATCGGCTTTCAGTGTTTCTGGATTACAGCTGGAATAGATAAGGTGCTTGGGTGCCAACTCACCAAGCTGTGCCACCAACTCTTTACCCAAGCCACGACGGGGCGGATTGACCAGCACCAGATCAGGTGCATTGTCTTGCAGCAGCGAGAATTTCGCCGAATCGAGCGCATCAAAGTTGAGGTTGGTAATTCCCATTTCTGCCGCAGAACGCTTCGCGCTCGCAATGGCTTCCGGTTCGATTTCAATACCGGTTACAGACTTGGTCACCGACGCACAATGCAAAGCAAAACCACCAACGCCACAGAACAAATCCCACATGTGTTTTGGCTTGAGTTCTCTTACCCATTCACGCGCCGTTGCATAGAGTTTGGCAGCGACTTCAGGGTTGGTCTGGAAAAAGCTTTTCGGACGCACCACAAGCGGTACGTCGTTAAATTGCTCGATAAGGTGTTCATCGTCTGTGAGGAAGACTTCCTCATCGCCTTCAAGACGCGCCATGTGAACTGGCTGCAGATTGACTGACACGACACGGATTTTCGGAAACGCCTCACGAAGCCTCGCTAAGTTTGATTCCACACGCGGCATGGCATCGCGGCTGCGCATCACAAATCGCAGCATGAATTCGCCAGAATATGCCGAGCGGGTTAGCAGAATGTATTTAAGCTCACCTTTCTTTTTTGCTTTGTTATAAGGCGGAATACCAGAGGTGCGAATCCAATCTTGCAGGTGATCCAGTAATGCGGTCATGTCTTCGGTGTAGAGTGGGCAATGGGTCAGGCTGACCAGTTCAAGGTTATCCTCCGACTTCACGTCTGCACCCAACACAGGTTGGTGCGCTGCCCCCAGCACCACCATCTTGGCTTTGTTGCGGCAGCCTGTTTCTTTGCTCAATACCGGCGATAACCACTGCTCTGGCAGTCGGTTCTCAAACAGGGATTTCAGCGCGTTGTCTTTGTCAGCGACTTGCTGGGTGTAAGGGACACCTCTCAACTCGCATGAACGGCACTTGTGCTGATCGAAGAATTTGCAATGCATAACGCTCTACCGCAGAAAAAGAAGGGAGAGTCTAAGCATCCTGACGAAAATGACCATTCACGTTATTACTCGTTAAAATCGAATATATTGATGGTAGAAACCAGACGCATTGAAGCCCGGTTCAAGCGTGGGAAAAATGCCTTTTTTCTTGAGTTTATCCCTGCGCTTCAGGAATACTGGTCTCACAAAGATCCGCTGATAAATGAGCACACTACTGATGAAAATAGATCTCACCCGACTGGTCACAGAAAGCCGTAACGCTGCAAGCGCAGAAATCGACAAACTTTCCACGCTGGAAATGCTCGAAGTGATCAATCAGGAAGATCAAAAAGTCGCGCTCGCAGTGAAAGATCAACTCCCACAAATCGCCAAGGCGGTAGACGCCATCACTAAAGCCTTTGCGGAGGGTGGCCGACTGATTTATATGGGTGCAGGCACATCAGGGCGTTTGGGTATTCTGGATGCCAGTGAATGTCCACCCACTTACGGCACCAAGCCAGAACTTGTGGTGGGGTTAATTGCTGGCGGTCATCAGGCCATCTTGAAAGCCGTTGAGAACGCCGAGGACAATGTCGAACTCGGCAAGCAAGATCTGGTGGATTTGAGCCTGACCGCTAAAGACGTGGTGGTAGGGATTGCAGCCAGTGGCCGCACTCCTTATGTGCTAGGTGGCATGAAGTACGCCAAATCAGTTGGCGCGATGGTTGCCACTATTGTTTGTAACCCTGTCTGCGCTATGGCAGATGAAGCAGATATCGCCATCATCCCTGTGGTGGGACCTGAGATTGTAACTGGCTCATCGAGAATGAAAGCAGGAACGGCGCAAAAGCTGGTGCTGAACATGCTGACAACAGGCGCGATGATCCGCAGCGGCAAAGTATACGGCAACCTGATGGTGGACGTAGAAGCAACCAACGCCAAATTGGTGCAGCGTCAGGTCAACATTGTCGTCGAGGCGACAGGTGTCGGTATGGAAGAAGCAGAAGTCGCCCTTCAAGCATGCGGCCGTCACTGTAAAACTGCGATCTTAATGATTCTGGCTGGCATTGACGCCGAAGAAGCGAAAGCGCGACTTGAAAAGCATAAGGGTTTTATTCGCCAAGCATTGAATGCGTAATCAGAAAAAGGATTAATGGCTCAAGGCGAATCGCCTGTTATTCCCAATGGCAGTCTTCAGGAACAATCAGTTTGAGCAAGGCTGCGGGTGGAAGCTCGCTAAGTGCTACCTGTCTAAAAACATCTGCGATTTGTGGGTTGCCACCCAAGCACCGAATAATAGTGGTATTTATGGCCTCTTTTTCCATGCCATCGGCATGAAGCATTTGCACCCAATGGTATTCTGGTGCGTTAACATCAAGAATTGCACGCCTACCCAATGTGAACGTATGTTCTTTCATTTCACTCCTTAACATGTCATAAAAATTAAACACCCATCCATAATGGGCAGAATTTAGACAACTGGCAAGGCATTTTCATAGAATACTGTTTTTAATGGGTTTTATGATTCTCCACACTAATGCACAATTGATTAAATATAAGTTAACTCATTGATAATCTGTTCTATTTGTCTTTTTTATGGACAGATATATAGACAGAAAGAATGAAATACCAACTACCTGCCTTAAACTCTGTTCAGTTCAAAATTATCGCACTTTCATGGTGCATATCTATTGCACCACCGCACCATCATGAAGCATTTCTATGCATTAGATTAAGAGATAGAAGGATAGAGAGCTTCTTTATGGTGCATATTTAATTTATTAAATATCAATAAATTAAAAACATTTCGCACTTAATTAGCGCCGCAATGCACACCCTTGGTTCATGCGGGCACGATTTGTGCTTATTCCCCTGCGTCCTGAAGAAGCAACTCTTCAGCAAGGAAAGCAATCTCAAGGAAGTAGAGGAATTACAACGTGGAAAATATTAGTAGCGCGATTCAAACGCTGTCAGAAAGCGCGAACACGCTCTTTATTCTGATCGGTGCCATCATGGTTTTGGCAATGCACGCAGGCTTTGCCTTTTTGGAAGTGGGTACCGTCCGTCATCGCAATCAGGTTAATGCCCTGGTGAAAATCATGTCCGACTTCGGCTTCTCAGCCCTCGCCTATTTCTTCATTGGTTACTGGGTTGCCTATGACGTCAACTTCTTCAGCAGTGCCAGCGTCCTTTCAGAAGGGAATGGTTACGAGTTGGTGAAGTTCTTCTTCTTGATGACTTTCGCCGCGGCGATTCCAGCCATCATTTCCGGCGGTGTCGCAGAGCGCGCTAAGTTCTATCCTATGTTGATTGCTGCCGCAGCCATTGTTGCTTTTGTTTATCCATTTTTCGAAGGGCTGATCTGGAACGGTAATTTTGGTTTTCAGGATTGGTTAGAAGCAACCTTTGGTGCGCCTTTCCATGATTTCGCTGGTTCGGTCGTGGTTCACGCTGTTGGCGGATGGATTGCGCTGGCAGCCATTATGATTCTTGGCGTACGTCAAGGCCGTTATCGCGGTGGCAAGCTGATTGCCTTTGCACCTTCTAATATTCCGTTCTTGGCACTTGGCGCATGGATCCTGACAGTAGGCTGGTTTGGCTTTAACGTGATGTCTGCACAAACCATGGACGGCATCAGTGGATTGGTTGCCGTCAACACCCTGATGGCGATGGTTGGCGGTATCGTCACTTCCCTCATTGCAGGTAAGAATGACCCAGGCTTCCTACACAATGGTCCGCTGGCGGGCTTAGTCGCGGTATGTGCGGGTTCTGATTTGATGCACCCAATCGGCGCACTGATTACTGGCGGTGTGGCTGGCGTGTTGTTCGTTTGGCTGTTTACCCTTATCCAAAACCGCTTCAAAATTGACGATGTGCTGGGTGTTTGGCCACTGCACGGCGTATGTGGTGTTTGGGGTGGTATCGCAGCGGGCATTTTCGGTTCAGAAGCGCTGGGCGGTCTTGGTGGCGTTAGCCTGATGGCTCAGATAATCGGTACCGTTGCCGGTGTGGTCGTGGCATTCGTTGGTGGCTGGATTGTTTATACTCTGGCTGAAAAAGCAGCGGGTATTCGCCTGAGCGAAGAAGACGAATATAACGGTGCTGACTTGGCTATCCACAAAATTGGCGCGACATCCGAAGACTAATTGTTTTATTCATTTTCCCAAAGCCCTGCTAATCTGCAGGGCTTTCATGAATATGTAATAATTACAAGATTCCGTTTGGTAACAAAGCTCATCAAACCTTCCTCAAAATTTCACTTCTTTTCCTATTCTCTTCATCCGGCATAATTAAGATAAAGATCTGGAGATGCAATTACGCGCATAAACCCTCAATAACTCGTCTCACGTTAAAAACACCCATAATATTAATTTGACAAAAATAGTTGACGAAACTTTAGATATGCGCCAACTATTAATACAACAATTATTAACAAGTAGACATCTGTCTTTTTGTTACACACTTGGCACATTGGTATTAGTGGAATATTTCCCGAAAGGGGAGGGAACATGGACTTAGAATACATGCAAGCAGTAGACGTATTGGGACAACTGCGCGTGGGCGACTCTATCAGCGACGCGCTGAGAAATGAGGCGCAATGCGTAACCCGTGAAATCTTTGAGAAATATCGGGACCGATGCGACGTCGACTCAATTGAAGGCTTACTGTTTGATAATGAAGTGAGCACTAAATTAAGAAACACATGGACAGATGCAATATGCGATGTGTGGCTTAATTAAGTCCGTTTTCTTTTGTCCCTATCATGTCTTAGAGCGAGCAAGTATCCTCGAAGGCTAAAATAGAAATAGTGCAGAGCCTCACTGCTAACGCATAAAAAGTGGAGCCCTTAGTGGGCTCTATTTATTTTTCTTCACTCTAAGAAATGCTTCAATCTGTACTGGATTCTGATCGGCTTTTCAGCTTTCTAAACCTTACTCCCAGAAAACTTCCAGTCTCTTTTCACTCGATTCCTATGTCCAGAATTGGAGATATAGCTATCCACTAATCCAAAACAGTATTTAGCTTCAATTAAAATAGAATGAAAAATACCTAAACAATCCATGGCCCACTTCTTCGTTAAATTCCACGGAAATAGAATGACTATTCCTCGCGAAATTTGCCTTGAATTGAACGCATTGATGACCTCTGAATGCGAGCATCTTCAGGTTGCTTGGGTATACATGGCTAACATTCTTTACCGACTTCAGTGTTAATATATCCACATTAGTCATTTTTTATTCTCTACCATCATGCAAACCATCATTGACTGGATTCAAGAAGACGCCTTACGCATGCAGGCGATCAAGGCGGTTCACTCTCTCAACTTACCCAGCGGTTATCTTGCCGCGGGCTTTGTCCGGAATATGGTTTGGGATCGCCTACACCACAAAGAAAACGCGACCCCGCTCAATGATGTGGATGTGATTTATTTCAATGAAAATGAAACTGATGAGCTTGCCTATCTGGCATATGAGGCGACGTTAAATGCTTTGATGCCATCCCTTAACTGGCAGGTGCGTAATCAAGCAAGAATTCACACGAGAAATGGTGATCAGCCTTATCGGGATATCTTGGATGCCATGAGTTTTTGGCCAGAGCAGGAGACCGCTGTGGCTGTCCGGCTCACTGACGATGGCGTACTAGAGTGTGTTTCCTCTTTCGGATTTGAGTCTCTTTTCGCGCTAAAAATCACGCCAAACTCCAAACGTGAATTCACGATATACCAGCAACGTGTACTTCAGAAAAACTGGCTGAATATCTGGCCTAAGCTCACTCTGACAAAAAACTTTCAGTAAGCTGCATCCGAAACGCATTCCATCTTCGTCTCTTTATCTGACACCAATATTTTGCGCTGTCGAATACTATGAATAGATAAGGAAAAGAGCGCGATGGTGTTATCCGCTCAACGGAGAGGTGATATTTGAGTCTCGATACCAAGGAAGTCGGTGAGCTACTCTCCCGCATTGCCCTGAAAGATAGGAGCGCTTTTGAAGCGCTCTATTCGCTTACTGGTTCACGTCTTTATCATTTGCTGGTATCCATCGTCAAAGACGAAGGATTGGCTGCAGACTTACTGCAGGAGGGGTTTCTGAAACTCTGGTTCAGACAGTACAGCTACCCTATTGAATACCCTTGGGCCTGGCTATGCCAGAGTATGCGTAACCTCGCCATTGATGAACTGAGAAAGGCGCGCTACTCAAAGGAAGTATCGGTCTCTGACCCCATGTCAGAGGCCGACAAAGGTCTGGCAACGCTGGAAAACGGCGCGCATCCCGAATACCAGAAGCTAAGCTACTGCCTGCAGGCCCTCACACCAGAAAAGCGCAGTGTCATCGTCCTCGCCTATGAGCACGGCATGAGTCATGAAGAAATTGTCGAACATGTAAAATCACCACTGGGAACAGTGAAATCCTGGATTCGACGCGGACTGATGGAGCTGAAGCGATGCCTAAATTAACCGTTGCCAAGCGCTACCAATCCACGGAGTTAAGAGACAGGCTCGCCGCAGAATATGTCCTCGGCACGCTCACACCCAACGTCCAGCGTCGTCTGGAATGTTTGATGAATCAGGACCCAAGTTGGTGGGAACACATTGAGCACTGGCAGCAGCATTTTGCCGGTATCACCCCTTCTATCGATGCACATTTAGAGTGGGAGTTTGCCCAACCGCCTGAGCGGGTTTGGCGCAATATCGACGCCGCCGTTAACCCCCAACGTGAAGTAGCCAGAACTGCCGCGAAAGCGCCTTGGTGGAAAGCGGTCATCATGCCTTTATCACTGGCCTTTTCGCTGGTGATGGGTGTGCTGATTAGTCCGAGCATCATGCCTCCAGAGGCTCCAAAGAAAGGGCCGATTATTGTTCAGCCTGCTAACTACTTTGCTTTGATGTCCTCTGAACAAGAACACAACCTGTTTGCCATTGTGGCGTATCGCGGATTAGGAGATGCGAAGTCGACACTGCGTCTGCAGCGGAACCTGCGCGAATCGGAGTTGCCGCCGGAAACGGCCACTGTGTGGATGCGGGACAAAGAAAGCGGAGAAGTGACCCGCATCGACACGCTGAGAAACATCAACGACACGCGTTTTCTTTCCCCCGCAGAATGGCAACAACTGAAAAACAGTTCAGAGCTGATCGTTACCATTGGCGAAACACCGGACAGTCAGGTTTTGTATGAAGGCCGCTGTGTTGAACTGAGTAACTGGAACGCCATTTAAAAGCGGGGCAGGGGGCGCGTTGTCGCCTCCTGATCTTCATTTAAAATACAGTGATTAATCACATTTCCAGATGCGAATGCGGCATATTCTGAAGCTGACTTCTTCATTAGATTCAGGACAATATGGACGTATTACTGCTCGCTGCTTTAATTGTGATTAATGGCTTGTTTGCCATGTCGGAAATTGCGCTTGTCGCCGCTAAGACCAGCCGACTGAAACGCATGGCGGAAACCCGAAAGGCCGCCTCAGTGGCGCTTTCCCTCAAAGAAAACCCCAACACTTTTCTTTCTACTATCCAAATCGGCATCACGGTTATCGGGCTTTTGAGCGGTATTGTTGGTGAAGCCACCCTCTCCAAACCTTTCGCAGAGTTTCTTGTTTCAGCTGGCATGCACATCGAAACGGCAGATTACCTATCCACCGCTTGCGTGGTGTTGGGCATCACCTACTTTGCCATCGTCGTGGGCGAGCTGGTGCCAAAGCGTATTGCACAATCTCATGCCGAAGCTATCGCCGTTCTGGTTGCTCGTCCCATCCGCTGGATTTCTATTATTACCCGCCCATTTGTGGTGGCGCTGAGCGTCTCAACGCAAACATTGCTGAAAAGTCTTGGTGTGCGCGAAGACAGCGAAGAAGCGGTGACAGAAGATGATATTCAGGCCATCCTCAATGAAGGTTCGGAATCGGGCGCGATAGAGCCACGTGAACAGACCATGATCCGCAACATTCTGCACCTCAATGATCGACTGGTCAGCTCGCTGATGACACCACGCCGCGACATCGATTATCTCGACATCAACCAGCCTGTCGATCAGGTACTGGCACGTATTCGCAGTACCAAACACAGCGTTTTCCCTCTCTGTCGTGGCAATCTGGATAACGTCATCGGCACGGTTTCTTCGAAACTGCTGCTGAACCATGTCGGCGACATCAATACCGCCGTCATTGCCAAATTGCTTAAACGCCCTATGTATGTGCCAGAGTCGATGAAAGGACTAACGCTGCTCGATTACATGCAGCGCCAAGGGGCAGAAATGGCGTTTATTGTTGATGAATACGGCGATATTCAAGGGCTGGTTACCCACTATGATTTGCTGGAAGCAATTGCCGGTGAACTCTCGCTCTCTCCACAGGATTTGTGGGCGCAGACTCTGGAAGAAGGTGGTTGGGTGATGGATGCGTTGATCCCTTTGAACGAGTTAAAAGACCGGCTTGGGGTTTCGACTTTGGAGGGCGAAGAAGTCGAAGGTTTCCAAACCCTAAATGGCATGTTGAGTTGGTTGGCCGAGCGGGTGCCTGGCGAGGGAGAGGTGCTAGTCCATCAAGGCTGGCGCTTTGAGGTCCTTAAGGTTAAGCACAATCGTGTCGCCAAGGTAAAAGTGACACAGGTGCACGCAGAAACCGACGTGGAAATTTAACCAACAAAAAGCCCTCCAAACGTTGGAGGGCTTTTTCTATACAAAGGAAACAGCTTAATTGTATCCCGACACCTGCTTCGAGAAGTTATTCATCGCTTTCACACCGTCGATCTGGTTCTCAAAACCCAGCGGCAGTTTGGTATTCGGAGAAAGCTTTTCCGGCGTCGAAAAATACGGGATAGCATTGCCACCCATCACAGTGCGTTCTGCAGAGTAACCAACCGCGATATTGCGTGCCAAATCCGGCGTCAGTACACCATGATTCAATCCCATGTTATGTCCCAGTTCATGGCGCATAACATTGGTGCCACAGTTCAGCGAGCCCGACGCCACCATGTTGAAACGGCTGGATTTCACATACGCTAAGCCGCAACCACTTTCTGTACCCTCATAGTAAATCGCGTCCGCTTTCAGGGCATCACGTCGTTGCTGGGCAACTGGGTTTGAGCGTATTTCGCGCAGCACATCACCAAGTCTCAGCCAGGTATCCGGCGTCTGGAATTTCTCAAGAGAAACCATGCGGAAACGGAAATTTGCCCCTGAATTCAACAGCGCTTCATTGGTTTTCACGAAGCCTTCCACCAAACGAGCACGTGATTTGGTTTCGCCAATTTTCTGCACGTTTCGATGGCTGTAGTAGGCCAGCAAATCGATGGTGACGGTTTCCCGCTCCCAGTTTCCACTGCCATTGACGACAAAGGTTGCCCATTCGCCACGGTACAGTCTGTTGGGGCTCATACCCTGCCCAGATACCACAAACGACCAAGCGGCATCCGTTTTCACGTGAACACGGGTGCCTTCGCCACGGTTTGGCAATTTCAAATCCCGAACCCAATTGGCATTAGAAAAGTAAACGTGCGTATCAGGCGCAGTGATGTTGAGCTCACCGTTTTTCACATCTCTTGCATTCAGGCGTACTTCAGGGCTCTTATACAAGCTCCACAGATTTCGGTCACCACGATAAACAAACACATACTCCTGACCGTTTCTGAGCGTCAGAGGCGCGCCCACATTGGTACGGGTATTCATAATGGTGGCATTCCAGTCAGCGCGGGAGCGAATGGCCACGGTGTCCCCCTCCTTGCCCTGTCTGGGCAACGAAATGTTGCCGATGTAATTAGCATTGGCAAACTGCACCACTGTCATCGGTGAGTAGGGGGTTGGCACCACACCGTCTTTAATATCACGCGCATTGATAAAGCGCTCCGGTGCAGACTTAAAGAACCATTTTTTATACTGCTTGTTGTAGACCAACACGTATTTGTCTTTGGTTCGGATCGAAGCCGTACTCTTGGTTCCCAATTGCGCTTCATCAATGCGTGATGTCCACGACGCGTTGGACGTGATCACTATGCCCTGAAGCTGATTAACGGTTTCAGGCAGTTTCACCGCCCGCGTCCAGTTACTGTTGTACATGTGATAGCGAACAAAACGCTGTCCCGCATCGTTCTTGATGGTATCCCCCACCTTGTTTGGCGTCTGGAAATCCATGTCCATACCCCACGCTTTGGTGGCAGCATCATAGCGGAACGTCACCGAGTCATTGGTGTAGAGATAAACGGTTTCAAAATCCAGAGAGTCATGACTGATTGAAGAGGTATAACCCGCCTTGGAAACCAGATTCACAATGGTTTTGTCCTGAGGCATTGTGGGGAATTTTATCTCGCCCACCCAGTTTCCGTTGTAAGTCGTAAACGTGATGTTGTTGTCGTCATTCGGCAATTGCCCATCGGGAAAATCCTTTGCCGTATAATTTCCTGCCAATGCCGTTGCAGAAAAAAGCGCCACGCCAAGGCTCGTCACAATCCCTATATCTCTTTTTAGATGTTTAAGATTCATCAAATATCCTTTTATTTTTATCCATATCAGTCAGTGTGTTTCCCTGACTTAGAGAAAGGCTATTCAATTAATCATGATAAATTTGTTTATGAAGTGAGATGAGTAAGAATATCAGTACTTTTCTGCCACTGAAGTGGCAAAAAAAGCCCGGCATCCAAGGAGAAAATGCCGGGGGAGTGTTTTGCAGTTCACTGGAAGAAAGAACTGCATCAAATGGAGAATGTGTGCCTTCAGTAAACTCGAAAAACCGAAGACACTTGATCATGATTGCGCGACAGATAATCCTTCCGCGTCGAAGAAGTGCAGCTTATTGGTATGGAACTGGAGACCCACGTTGTCGCCAGCTCTTACCTCGCTTTCCCCATCGGTGCGAACGGTTATTTTGCCGAGCTCACCACAATCAACAACTACATAGATATCCGCACCAAGGTATTCAGTCACATCTACGATGCCCTGACAGTTACCTTCTTCCGGAGAAACCAGATTTATGGCCTCTGGACGGATGCCAAGCTGAGTTGCAGAACGTGAGTGCGGATACGTCCCGCCCTTGCCGCCTGCCAGCCCATATTCTCCCCCTTCTGTCACGCAGGGCATGATGTTCATCTTAGGGCTACCGATAAACTGCGCGACAAACAGGTTCGCAGGGTGATCGTATAGCGTTTTCGGGCTACCAATCTGCTCAATCACACCACCTTGCAGCACAACAATTTTGTCGGCAAGGGTCATCGCTTCTACCTGATCGTGTGTCACGTAAATCATGGTGGATTGCAAAGACTGGTGAAGCTTGGCAATTTCGTAACGCATTTCCACACGCAGCGCCGCGTCCAGATTCGACAGCGGTTCATCAAACAAGAACGCTGTTGGGTCACGCACAATAGAGCGCCCAATCGCCACGCGCTGTCGCTGACCACCGGAAAGGTGCCTTGGACGACGGTTGAGATAATCCTCAAGTTTGAGCACCTGCGCCGCGTAATTCACTTTTTCGTCGATTTCAGACTGCGGACGCCCTTGGGTTTTCAGGCTAAAACCCATGTTGTCGCGCACTGTCATGTGTGGATACAGGGCATAGCTCTGAAATACCATGGTCAAACCGCGTTTGGCTGGCGGTTGATCTGTCATGTCAGTGCCGTCAATCAAGATCTGTCCGCGGCTGGTTTCCTCCAGCCCGGCAATCATCCGGAGCAGCGTAGATTTGCCACAACCCGAAGGCCCAACAAAAATCACCAACTCGCCCTCGTCTACAGAGAGGTCGATTCCCTTGATGACCTGCGTGTCGCCATACCATTTTTCGACTTTGTTCAGTTGAATTGAGCCCATGTCAGCCTCCTGCTAAGTCAGACAGCGACCAGGAAAGCCAAACGGCTGCTGTCCAAGTAAAGTGCCCGCCGCCTGCCGGCGTTCCGTTGTCCGGATTGAAGTATTCGGCGAAGCCATAATTTGAAATCAAACCCGCGGTCTGCTGGCGCACTGCTCTCGCCAGCGTCACGTGTCCTTGCTCTTCCAGTCCCCAGCCAATGAGCGCGTTCATGATCGCCCATACAGGGCCGCGCCAATAGCGCATTGCGTCGTATTTCTCCCCTGCCGGGTCATAGCTCGGCACGATGTAATGCCCATTTCCGAGAATCCGCTCAAGGTGACCGACCATTTCCGGGCTTTCAATGCCTGCATACCAACAAAGAAAAGAGGCATTGGACAGGCTTCCCGCGAACTTGCCGTTTCGCAGATTCACGCTGTCGAATGCATTCATCTCACTGTTCCAGATTTGTTTGCAGCCTTCTTCCAGCGTAGAGATCCAACCATCAATCTCGGAGACATCTTCACCTAACAATTTTCCGATCTCCGCCAAATCGCGGTGGCCACGAAGCAAGGTGAAATGCAGGCTGGGATCAGCGACCCGGAAAGGACTGGTTTGCTCTATCACCTTCTCATCCCAGCCGCAGTCACGCCCTAAGTACAAAAGCGACAGATAGCGGTCGTAATCCAGCTTGGTCGGGCGCATCGATGCATCCACATGAGACGTATCACGACGTTGGTATTCACCGACATTGGAGATATCAATGGCTTCTGAGGCTTCATCCCAATCAGGCGCGTTATCTCGGCCACTCTCCCAAGGGTGCGTGCTTGCCACGACACCCGATTCCGCGCGGCAAGCCATGTACCAGCGGTGCCATTCGACCAACGCTGGATAAATGGCTTTAAGTTTCTCCAGACCTAACGCTTCGTCACGCTGATAAATCTTGCGCGCAAAGGTTGCCACCAATGGCGGTTGGCTGATGCCTGACGACGCAATTGGCCCTTTTCCACCCCAGACCTCCGGCCCCGGAAAGTAACCTTCATCGGGTTGGTGGAAAACAATGTGCGGCACCATGCCGTTATCCCACTGGGCAGTCAGTAAGGTTTCAATTTCCTGCCAGGCGCGCGGTAAATCGAAGGTTGAAAAGCCCAATGCCGCAAAGGCGCTATCCCAGTTCCACTGATACGGGTATAAACCCGCCGTTGGTATGGTGTAACCGCCTCGATCGTTATCTGTCAGTATGTCGATGGCTTGTTTATCCAGAGCTTCCATAATCAAATTCCCAAAATTTTAAGCTGTTGGCCGAAAGGCGCTTTACCGCGAATCTCGCGCCTTTGGGCGTATCGTTATTTCACCGATCCCGCTGTGAGGCCTTTCACCATAAACCGCTCAAGACCCAGGAAAATCATCATGATAGGCACGGTGGCAATCACTGCCCCAGCCATCAAATGCTGACGGGGTATTTCCGAGCTGTTGAGCATGGCGACCCCGCGGGTCAGAGTGAATTTGGACGGATCGTCGAGCAGCATGAAAGCAAGCAGGAACTCGTTCCACGCGATCATAAAGACGTACAGCGATACCGATGCCATGGCAGGCAAACTGAGTGGCAGCGTGATTTTCAGAATCACTTTGAGTCGCGACAGTCCATCCATCAGACCCGCCTCTTCCACTTCTGCCGGCAATCCGCGGAAGTAGCCCTGCAGCATATAGAGCGCCACAGGAATCGTGGTCACCGGATAAATCAACAGAATGCCAAACAGGGAATTGCGAAGGCCCAACATGCTGAATCCGATATAGATGGGCAGCGCAAGGACAATCATCGGCACCATGTAAATCAGCAGAATCGAGCGCGACATCGCCGCTTGACCGCGGAAACGAAGTCGGGCAACGGCATAAGCCCCTGGCACGCTGAACAGCAACGTGACAATCACGGTCGCGACGACACGCTGAAGGAAGTCAGCAGGTATTCGCCGAAATTGAACTGCTCAAAGAGTTCGACATAAGAGCGGAACAGACCCAATCCTTTGTCGAGATCCAGGCTGAAATCGAGTGGATTGGCGAGCAGCGCTTGCTGGCTTTTCAAACTGGTCATCACCATCACATAGAAAGGCACTGCCACGATGATGATGAAAAACAGGTAGCCGAACCAATACATGAAGTTGATGATCGCACTTTCAAATTCATGGCGATCCAGCCATCCCTCAGGGGTTTCCACCAGCATGCGAGAGAGCGGCCAGACGGTGAAAAGTGCCATGACAACAAATGCCACAGCCTGCGACGACGTATGCTCAGCCAACGAAATAGTGAACGGTGTGCCAAGTGTCAGCACCATGAATATCAGCAAATAGACGGTGGTGGCGCTGACCACCAAAGACGTACCTTCAAGACGGTGTTGCATGCGAAGCACATACACTGCGCACACTGCACCAGCCAGCAGGGAAATCCACACATAAGGTGCCACACCCGCACCGGTCATCAATGCCAGCGCCACCGTCACGGTAATGGCGGCGCTGATGCCCCAGCCAGCGCCGATGAATGCGGCAACCAAGTCTGCCTGGCGATACCAGCGTTTTTCTGAAGCCGTCATCATAAACCCTCCTCACGGCTGACATAGCGGAAGAAGAAGAACGAAAAAATCAGCAAGCAGACGAAGATCACCACGGCCACGGCTGCACCCGCGCCAATGTTCGAAAGTGCAAAGGCTTGCTCATACACATTCACCGTCAGTGTTCGCGTCCCGGCATTACCGCCGGTGAGCAGGAAGATGTCGTCGAACTTGTTGAAGGTCCAGATAAAACGCAGCAGGAAAAGAACCGACAGAATGCCAAGCAACTGTGGAATCGAGAGATACCAGAATTGCTGGAAGGGCGACGCGCCATCCATCCGAGCAGCTTCGTACATGTCAGCGTCTATCGACTGCATTCTTGCCAGAATGAACAGGAAGGAGAGTGGGAAGTAACGCCAGATCTCAAACACTGTTACGCTGATCAGTGCCAACGGCTTTTCGCCGAAGAAGTTGATGGGTTCAGTGATTGCACCCATTTGAATCAAAAGCGCATTGGCCGAACCGGAAAACGGGTCAAACAGTGTCACCCAGGTAAAGGCAACGGCAATCACGGGCGCAACATAGGGGAAAAGCATTAAGCCACGAATGAAACCCTGACCTTTGAATGTTTTATTAAGCAGAAGCGCCGCCATCATACCGACGACAAGTGCGCCAATGGTGCCGAAAACTGTGTAGAAAATGGTCACCCAGAGGACTTCGACAAACTCATCACTGTCGAACACCTTGGTGAAGTTGTCGAACGTGAAGCTGGTATTAAAGAGGTCTGAACTACTGATACCTGCCATTTCTGCCGGATAATCACGCATTCCCACGGGGTTGGCGATATAGGCTTCTTCGACCACAACCGGGATTTGCATACGCTCTTTATAGCCCGGCTCCCAATCTCCCAGTTCACAGAAAATCTCGCGGCCATTCAGGGTGCAGTTTTCAGGTACAGATTGTGCGGTAAGACCTTCTGGGAGCACATCACGCAGCGTGACGCTCTCGATCACCTTCTCTTTCGAGCGGTTTGTCAGACGGTATTCGATTTTGATTTCATCGCCCGCCGCTTTTGGCTTGCCGCGGAAGCGCTCATAGACATTCGGTTCTACAGGGCGCAAATCGGCCAATTCTATCGGCTTGGCACTGATCCAAAAGATAGACAGCAATGGAAGCAGAACCACCAGCGCGACCGAAATCAACGTGGGCGACAACAGGCCCCATGCCAGCCGGGTTTCCCGTTTTTGCAGCGGTCCGACACCCTTGGGCGGCTCAGGTTTTACAGTGTTAATTGATTCGCTCATCCCAGTTCCTTGGATATGACTTCCCCGTCAGGAGCGGATTTCTCCGCTCCCGTTGGGTGATTGTGTTCGGGAATGAATGCGTCGCTTAGTAAAGCTCAGCCAGTGCTTTATTCATGGCATCGACCGTGGCAGAGGCATCACGCGTACCGTCGATGTATTCGCGTACCAGTCGGTTGATCACTTGGCTATTGATGACTTTTGATGCCAGCGCCAGTTGGCCTTCTGCCACACCCCAACGCTGTGCGTTGTTCAAGCCGCCAACGATTTCATCAATCATCTCGGCTTCATACAGCTCAGACAGCGGCGCTTTACGGTCAACGCCAACCGGCAGTTTTGACCACGCCTCGGTATAGAGCGTTGCGTTATCTTCAGTACCGCGGCGAACCGGGAACTTGCCTTCTGGCGCAATCGACAATGTATTGGTGTAACCATCGCTCATGGAATAACGGACGAAAGCCATGGCATTGTCGATGTCTGCATCTGTCGTGATACCGAAGTAACGTACATCACCCCATGCGGCACCTTCCGGATTAGATGGACCAGAGAAACGGGTCACGATACCGGTTTTCGAAGCCAACTCGCGACTGGTTGGATCGTCATTAATCGTTGGTGGCGCGCTGTCACGCAGACCTGCCAGCTCATCAAGAATGAATGGAGACCAGATGATCATCGCTGCTTTGCCGCCAAAATAAAGCTCGCGGGATTGCTTCCAGTAGAGCTCACCATCTGGCGAGGCATCAGCAATCGCTTTGTAGAATTCCAGCACTTCGATGGTTTTCTTCTTATCCAGTTGCTGAATGCCGTCTTTGTTTACTGGCGTCACGCCATTGGCGAGGAAAACATGCTCAAGCACCTGGCTCATGAAGTTTTCGTCCACCTTAGTCGCCGCCACAAAGCCGAACATGTTTGGCGGGTTATGAAGTTTTTCGATCGCTTTCAGCACGTTTTCATAGGAATCCGGCGCGGCCAGTTTGTTGGCATCAAACAGGTCTTTGCGGTAAACGATCATCTGCGTCCACCCATCGACAGGCACTGCCGCGTAACCATCTTCAACCGTCGCCATTTCCAGTGCACCCGGCGCGAACGTATCCATACCCAGCTCTTCAATCACTTCTGTGGCAGCATCCGCATCCAGAATACCGGCTTCTGACCATGGGAGGGAGTATTGCAAAGTGTGGTAAATCACGTCAGGCAGATCACCTGCAGAGAAAGCTGCTGTCGCACGGGTACCGAGATCACTCTCAGTCACCGGAATCACTTCAACCTTGGTACCGGTCAGCTTTTCGAAGTCTTTCGCCATCTCTTGTTGACGCTCCAGACGCTCTGGCTGCTCTTCTGTTGTCCAGAACCGGATGGAGTCGGCATATACCGATGAGGCGCCAAACATCGCTGTTATCACGATACCCGCCAGCCAACGGCGCTTGCCAGTCTGCTGATTGTTCATGGTTTACTCCTTTTTGTGCGCGTTCATTACGTCGTCTAATACCCGCTGTTTACTAAAGCGTAGTATGTGCTCACTTTCCTTACTATTACTTGATTCCATGGGACAGGCGCTTTATCAATTGGGCATTCACCAGCTTTCGGAGATCTTCCGGCCGCTCCCCATTGATTTGACGAAGCAGCAGCGTCGCCAACTGCTCGCCTGAATAACGCATGTCGACAGAAAACGTTGTGAGTGGTGGCGAGGCGAATTCGCTTTCAGGCAGACCGTCATAACCAATCACTGCCAGATCTTTTCCTATCTCAATCCCGCGCTCTGAGGCAGCGCGATAGACCCCGAGAGCCGCAATATCAAGCGCACAGACAATCGCAGTGGGCGGTTCGCTTTGAGAAAGTAATTCCTCACCTAATCTTTGTCCTGCCGCCTTGGTAATGCCGCCCCGCAGCAACAGACTTTCATCCACTTCCAGACCGGACAATTGCATGCCCTGGCGGAAACCGTCTTCCCGCAAATGGCTGTAGTTGTATTCATCGCCACCATTCACAAAGGCAATGCGCTTATGGCCGCGCCTAGCGAGAACCTGAACCGATTCGAGCATCGCGGCTTCACCACGGATATCGAAGAAACTGACGTTATCCAAATCCTGCGAGCGGCCAAAAATCACAAAGGGCACGCCCTCTTCCTTTAGCAGGGCAATACGCGGGTCATGCGCTTTACTTCTAGGGAGGATGAATCCGTCCACTTTGTGCTCTTCTATCAGGCGACGAAGCGTTAGCAATTCATCTTTTTCGCCATTAGCGGTCGCAACAGTTAACGTCCAGTTCTGGCGGCTCACCGCCCGACTGATACCATCAATAAAGTTGGTCAGGAAGGGTCTGTGGGCATTGTCACTACCAAGGTTCAATACCAATCCAATGGCGCAAACCTGCCCGGTTTTGATTGCCTGCGCATAGCTGAGCGCGCGGTATCCCATTTCCTTGGCTTTTTCACGAACGCGCTGTTTGGTTATCGGAGAAATGTCAGGATAGTCATTGAGTGCACGGGAAACCGTGCCTTTGGAAAGCCCCAATGCCTTGGATAGTTCGTTGATCGTGGGACGTTTCTCACGTACACCTCGACCCACTGCTGACACCCTCTGATTGAACGTCATAAACCACCTTGTTCCGTACTGATAATTTAAAAACTATTTAACGAAACCGGTTTCGGCAAATGGCAAGTGTGTCATTAGCGAGAAAAACTGCACCAAGTGGGTTCAACAAGATGAGGTCGGAGTTGTTAGGGTTAGAAAAGCAAAAGGCCAGCAAAATGCTAGAGTCTGTTGACCTTTGGTGATGATTTTTGCAGCAGTTTGTGGAGTGAGATTAAAGCTTGCGACCGAGACGCTTTTCGATCTGTTTCTTTTCCCAATCTGGGCCGAAGAAGTTCAGGATTTCGAATGAGCTTAAAGCGTGGACAGTAATACCAATACCCCAGCCCATCGCTGGCCACCATGCCCAAATGTAACCTGGACTGGTGAGGAAGTTGATCACAAACAGCAATCCTATCACCAGCACGTAGGTGGTCAGGTGGGAATAAAACCCTTTAATTTCCCGTACCTGATTAATCACACGTTCTTCTTCGGCGGTGTATTTCACTTCTTCTGTCATGTCGGGCTCCGGTTCTTTTTGAAGGTCTGAAACTTGGATTTCAAAGACAGCCGCCAGAGACTTCAGCGATTCCAGACCTGCTTTATCGCCACGTTCAATTCTCTGAATGGTGCGGACACTGAGACCGCTCATTTCAGAAAGTTGCTCTTGCGACCAGCCGCGCTGCAATCGTAATTTCCTGACAATCATCTTGTTTTTCCTTTTCGCTGTGAACGCTTCAAAATTTACCGAACTTTCCTTGTTGTCAGGAACGTCATTCACCCGACACATACATGACAGTACTTTTAAAACAGTAGGTTAGCGTGATTTAGTCGTTTATCAAACCGGGGCGTCATCCATGCGACAAACACCCGTCAGGAAGGAAATTCAGAGGAAAGAATTACACACTGCCATCGGTTTCAATCACCAACACCCGTGCTTCACCCAAAGGTTTGGCAACGTGCTCTGTGCCTTCAGAAGCGTAGAAAATATCGCCAGCCTGAAGCATTACAGACTTCTCGTCACCTTCCTCGCGAAAATGCATTTCAACCATGCCGTTCAGCACCACAAAGACTTCCTCGCCTTCGTTGATGTGCCATTTGTAGGGTTTGTCAGTCCAGTGCAGTCTGGTGGTGATACCGTTCATATTGGCGATATCCATCGCTCCCCAGGCATTCTCCGCGGTGAACTTCGCGCTTCGAATCACTCTCATGATCACATCCTTGATAAGTTGAACAATACGAATTGGATGTCATGAGCATAGCGCTGAAATCTATACCAATCTGCACAGAAAGCGGGATTTATGAAAGGAAAACGCTAGGGGCTGTTTATCTTTGCTAGGAAGGTATTGGCGTCACAATCAAAAAGAGCAAGCTATTAGGGGCTGTTGACCTTTAGTGATGATTTTTGCAGCAGTTTGTGGGGATTTTATGCAAGGCAGAGGCTTCGATGTGTAGCTCGCCTACATGAGAAGCCGATAACGCAGCAGAAATTCCCCACAAACGCTGCCCGAAGGGTTCGACTGCGCGTCCCGTACTCTAAGCGTTTTATGCTTTGTTGAGGTGTATTTGCTTAGAATGACTAGGCGGCACACACCTCGCCGCGCCTAAAACGCTTATAGCGAGAACAAAATTTAACCACC
>NZ_JAALDL010000027.1 GCF_011045095.1 Grimontia sedimenti | reverse complement strand
GGCACTGATGGTGGTACTGACGGCGGCACCGATGGTGGTACTGACGGCGGCACCGATGGTGGTACTGACGGCGGCACCGATGGTGGCACTGATGGTGGTACAACGGGAAGTGTTGTTTCTATCTTCAGCGACGACTACACCGATATCGCGGTTAATGAGTGGGGCCCTAACTGGGGCGACGCTTCAGCACGCATCATCGATGGCACGCTGAACGATAGCGCAGCCAAAGTGATCACGCTTGGCGCAGGTCAAACCTTCGCAGGTATTGACTTCTCATCAGCAGCCTTTGATGCAACGGGTTACACCACGTTCAACATGCAGTACAAAGTAGAACCTTTGTTGGCAGGTCAAGTGGTTAACATTAAGTTGTCGAATCACGACGGTGGCGCAGGTGAGAGTAACGCACTTCAATACACCAGCGTACCGACAGGTTCAGACGTTGTTACCCTGGCAATTCCGTTAGATGACTTTACCAGTGCAGATGCAAGTGGTTCTTTGGCACGCAATGCGATCGCACAAATCGTTATCTCTGCGGCAAGAGCCGACACGGATGAGTCTGTAGATATCTATCTGGATAATATTTACTTCAGCGGCAACACTGACGGCGGCACCGATGGTGGTACTGACGGTGGAACCGATGGCGGTACTGATGGTGGTACCGATGGTGGTACTACAGATGCTGTAGTATCTGTATTCAGTGATGATTATACAGATATCGCTGTTAATGAGTGGGGCCCTAACTGGGGCGACGCTTCAGCACGCATCATCGATGGCACGCTGAACGATAGCCCAGCCAAAGTGATCACGCTTGGCGCAGGTCAAACCTTCGCAGGTATTGACTTCTCATCAGCAGCCTTTGACGCAACGGGTTACACCACGTTCAACATGCAATACAAAGTAGAACCTTTGTTGGCAGGTCAAGTGGTTAACATTAAGTTGTCGAATCACGAAGGCGGCGCAGGTGAGAGCAACGCGGTTCAATACACCAGCGTACCGACAGGTTCAGACGTTGTGACCCTGGCAATTCCGTTAGATGACTTTACCAGTGCAGATGCAAGTGGCTCTTTGGCACGCAATGCGATCGCACAAATTGTTATCTCTGCGGCAAGAGCCGACACGGATGAGTCTGTAGATATCTATCTGGATAACATCTACTTCAGCAACGGCGGTACTGACGGCGGCACGACTGATGGTGGTACGACAGATGGTGGCACGACAGATGGTGGCACGACAGATGGTGGCACGACAGATGGTGGCACGACTGACGGTGGCACGACTGACGGTGGAACAACCGGCACCACGCCAATTGTTATCTTCAACAATGCAGCGAATCCTCAGTGGGTAGCGTGGGATTGCTGTGGTAATACCACACCGCCAGTTATCACTGATAGCGATGCTCAGTATGGTGAAGTGACCTTCTTCGAGGTAGTTAATGCGACAGTAAACGGCTTTAGTTCCCGTGAAGGTGTTGCTACAGATCCTCAGCCAGTCGATGTGAATGCATGGATGGTAGAAGGCGTGATCTCCTTTGATATCAAGCTGATTGCTGCAGGTGAAACGCCAGCTGATGTTTGGAACTTCAAAGTCGAGTCAAATGGTGGCAATGAAGCTGTGGAACTGCCTTTAGACACTCTTCCAGAGTTGAATGTATGGAAGAACTACCAGTTCAACCTGAGCGACCTGTCAAACAATGGTCTAGACCTCACTGCCATTGACCTGATTATGGTGTTCCCAGCTTGGGATACAGGAATCGGTTCTCAGTACGTGATAGACAATGTTGTTATCTCTCCTACCGCGAGTGATGGTGGAACTAACGGCGGCACCGATGGTGGTACTGATGGCGGCACTGACACAACAGGAGACGTTGTTTCCATCTCCAGTGATGACTACACGGATATCACTGTCAATGAGTGGGGTCCTAACTGGGGTGATTCATCAGCACGTATCATTGATGGCGAGCTTAATGGCAGCCCAGCGAAAGTCATGACTGTTGGTGCAGGTCAAGTCTTTGCCGGTATCGATTTCTCATCGGCGGCGTTTGATGCTTCAAGCTTCACGACTTTCAACATGCAATACAAAGTTGATCCTTTGTTAGCAGGTCAGGTGGTTAACATTAAACTGTCTAACCACTCCGGCGGAGCAGGAGAAACTGGTGCGATTCAATACACCAGTATTCCTACTAGCACTGATGTGGTGACACTGGCTATTCCGTTAGCTGAGTTCAGCGACGCGAGTGGAAATGGCGACTTATCAAGAGACGCTATTGCTCAAATCGTTATCTCAGCAGCACGTGCAGATGGAAGCCAGGCGGTAGACATCTACCTTGACAACATTTACTTCAGTAAATAATGCTCTGATCTAAATGCAATTAAAATAATAAGGGAGCCGTTTGGCTCCCTTTGTTTTTTTAGGTGAAAGCGAAAGATCAAACATTCTGTGCTCTCGACACCGAGCCGGAACCTGCTGTCGAGGAAAATCCTTTGGCTGTCGTGGCAACACCAACTTTTGATGTTGTAATCACAAAATTGCCTGCGGAAGGTTGTGACACAATTCGACTAATGCGAAAGCCTGTATTTCTCGCTGGAATATCTGTGGCGCCAGTTCGCTTGTCATTAAAGGTAAATACCTGCTCGGCAACAATAGAGCCTGTGCTGGTTAACATGCTGACTGGGGTGCCATGAGTGTCTGTGAGGCCTGTAGATGTGGCTGCCATATATGAAGAGTTATGGGCGCCAGCCCCCGCACCGGCAAGACAGCCAGTTCCAGAACCATATTGCACCTGCTCTGAATGTTCGGCCTCATTAAGGTCGCTAAGCGTATTCGAGTCAGATTCAACGGAAAAATTAACCACGACGCCTCGGCGTGTCCCTGTCACCAAAGAATTGAAAGAAACAGCACCATTTTGAGGTATGGCTGATACAGAAAACGGTGCACTTTGAGCAATTCTATTGCCAGAGAAATCAGCAACCAACCTGAGGTTGTTGGCGTTTCCGACCGCGGTTTGATTAACCCCCCGAAGTTGCAGCGTCTGGTTCGCATTAATGTGTGCCCTGGCGCTGCCATTGATGGTCAACGAACCATTGCCACCGCCAGCGCCGACGACACTGATAGCAACATCATTCATCGGCAACTGCCATCCTTGCACATTGACTTGTATCGGTGTGTCAACGCGGGGAGGAATTCTATCGGGCATACTTATTGGCGAAGTGCTTGGCCTGATGTGGCGGGGAAACGTGACCCTTACGCCAGAGGATGCGACCCCGGGTGTTGCTGGCGTCGTTGCGGGCGCTATTGGAACTGAAGTGGTTGTTGGTGCTGTTGAAGGGCCGGATGCTTGATCTATCAAACCGTTTGTTTCTTCTGTGGATGGGGAAGTACTTACCTTGTCTCCGAGTTTTTTTGTTGGGGTCGAGAGAAGGTCACTTCGCGTGTTAAGGCGGTTGTGGGAATCTGAAAGAATAGGACTACGCTTTCGCGTCAGGCTGTTAGACAAAAAGCCTGGCTTAGAAGCGTTCTCAATGCCATGGGCGAACTGTGTTGAAAATGAACGCATGTGAACCTCTGTAACGGTTAGCGTTCTCCTACTTTAGTTAACGTTGGCTGCTTCCAGCGTTTCATGGCTAGGAACGACCTCGTCTTATTTGCCAAAAATCCTGCGAGCATCACCACACATCATTCTGCAACGATGCAACCAGTCTCATTAATGACATTCGTGATAATTCCATGAGTGAGGAATTGTGATCATTGTTACAAAAAGGTAAACGACGGCTTGTTGAGAACGATGGATTTTCTAATATCTATCGCAAAGAAAGCGCTTTCTTTTTGGTTTAAACAAGAAGGCGTACGGAAAGTAGTTGGCTACACTCATAAAAATTAAAGATTTAGATAAGTTTTCATTGGAATGGCGGTAAGGGCAGTTCCTGTGATTGAAACGGATTATAAAACGACAAAAGGACGGCAAGATGCACAATAAGAAAATGATCGCTTCTCTCGTTTGCAGTGCGTTATTGACTGCGGGTGTTCAGGCTGCTGACATCAAGCAGGGCGGAACGCTCAATGTGCCGATCATTACCACTGGTTTTGTCGAAAACTACAATCCGTACACCACTAAAGACATTTTCCACGGCATCATGTTTGAGCCTTTGATGGTGTTCAACAACATGACTGGCGAAACAGATTTCCGCCTTGCAGAGTCTGCTGACTATTCAGACGATCTGAAAACTATCACAGTGAAAATGCGTGAAGGTCTGAAATGGTCAGACGGTTCACCACTGAGCGCAGAAGATGTGGCATTCAGCTTTGTTCTGGCGAAAGACAACCCGGCATTTGATTCAAAAGGGATCTGGTCCGGGGGGAACCTTCAATCGGTAGAAGCAACAGACGATCGCACCGTGGTGTTTACATTGACCAATCCTGATTCAACCTTTATCTGGAATCTGGAGAAATACCACATACTGCCTGAGAAGGTTTGGTCCAAAGCGGAAAACGCCACCACCTTCACTAACCCGAATCCTATCGGGACAGGCCCAATGACGGAAGTAAAGTTCCTTAAATCTCAACAGATGGAGCTTTGCCGTAACCCGAATTACTACCTTGAAGGCCGCCCTTATCTGGATTGTGTGAACTTCCGTTCATACAACGATAACTCTCAGGTGCAACCCGCGCTGATGAAAGGGGAAGTGGACTGGGGTTCGAACTTTATTGCAGACATTGAAACCACGTTCGTGAAGCGTGACCCAGACAACAACCATTTCTGGTATCCAGCGAACGATGCGATTCACCTTTACCTGAATACTAAGAAAGTGCCTTTCAACGATTTGAGGGTGCGTCAGGCGCTTTCGATGGCACTGGATCGTGACCTGATTGTTGATATCGCAGCCTACGGTTACCCAACGGCTAACTTCAACGCAGGTGGCATCGGTGAGCTGTATGCGCAAAACATCAATAAAGACATCTCTGCGCAATATGCTTCTCTGACCGAATTCAACCAAGACAAAGCCAAAGCACTGCTTGATGAAGCCGGTGTGAAAGACCTCGATGGTGACGGCTACCGTGACAACCCGGACGGCTCCAAGCTGGCGTTCAACATCGAGGTGGTTAACGGCTGGACTGACTGGATCCAGGTGGTTCAGATGGTCACCGAGTTCTATGACGAGATCGGTATCAAATCGAACGTCAAAACGGTGGATTGGGCGGTCTATGACAGCAACCTCAAGCAAAGCAACTATGACGTAGCGATTAACTGGTCAATGGTGGCGACTAACCCCATCATCGCGTATCAGGAATACTTCTCTTCTTCGCGCGTTGGTAACAGCTGGCACGCGGGACACGGTGTTAACGACCCAGAAATTGATGCGCTCATTGACAGCTTCGGTCAGACCGGTTCACCGGAAGAGCAAAAAGCGATTTTGGACAAGCTGCAGGTCTTTACTGCCGAAAACATGCCATTTATTCCGTTGTTCTCGAACCCTACCTGGTTCCAGTACAGCACCAAGAAAATCGATGGCTGGCCAACAAAGGAAAACCCATACGTTCAGCCAGTTTGGTACGACGGCGGTAAGCGCGTCATCATCCTCAATAACCTGCACCTGAAATAAGCGAATACGCTGAATTCTAGGACTGTTGAGGAGCGAATCGATGTCATTTTTACTGCGACGGTTCATTTTTTACTTCTGCGCGTTTCTTATCGCGATAACGTTCAACTTTATGTTGCCTCGCCTAATGCCCGGTGACCCTGTTGAAGCGTTGTTTGCGGCAGCGCAAGGGAAAATGGATCCAGCACAAATGGATGCTGTGCGTGAAATGTACGGCTTCCTTGATGGCAACGTCTTTGAGCAGTATCTGGCGTACATCAAAAGCGTGTTTACGCTGGATTTGGGACCGTCAGTATTGATGTTCCCCATCAGCGTATCGGAAGTGATTGGTAATGCACTGCCTTGGACTTTGTTCCTCGCGCTTGGCTCGCTGATCGTGGCGTTGATTATTGGTGTGTCGATTGGCACTTATGCCTCTTACCGCCGCACGGGTTTTGTAGGGCAAGTGGTACCGCCTGTATTGGCGTTTCTCAGTAACTTCCCTTACGTGGTGACTGCCTTGTTCCTGTTTTACCTGTTCGGGATTAAATGGGATTTGTTGCCGATTGCCTACACCTACGATCCGTCGCTGGATCCGGGGCTCAATCTTGAATTTATCGGCAGCGTGCTGAAACACGCCATCTTGCCAGTCGGCTCAATGGTGGTTGTTGGTATTGCTGCATGGGTATTCAACATGCGCAACGCCATGATCAATGTGCTTGGCGAAGACTACGTGACCATGGCGGAAGCCAAGGGCTTGAGCAGTACCCGTGTCATGTACCGCTACGCTGGGCGTAATGCGATATTGCCTGTGGCGACTGCAGTGGCAATGGCGATTGGTTTTTCCTTTGCTGGTTCGATCATGACTGAAGTGGTGTTCAACTATCAGGGGCTGGGCAACATTTTATTGAAAGGCATTGTGGCGCGGGATTATCCGCTCATTCAGGCCATCTTGCTGATATTGGTGACGGCTGTGCTCACCGCGAATTTCATCGCCGACTTGCTGTATGTCTGGCTTGACCCGCGCATTGCGAATTAAGGAGCGGGCACATGGATAAGACGATGGAATCGAGCCAGAACAAGCCAGTGAAACTGCCAAACAAAGGTGGAACGATAAAGCGCGCTGGCAAGAGCATTTACGCCTTTTTCTATGGTAATCCGCCAGCGATTCTTGGCACCTTGCTGCTTACCATGGTGTTGGTCGGGGCGATATTTGCCAACCTGTTGGCGCCATATTCAGCGGAAAAACGTGTTGCGCGTCCGCATCAGCCACCGAGTGAGAAGCACTTGATGGGCACCACACGAAGCGGGCGTGATGTATACAGCCAAGTACTTTATGGCGCACGTAAAACGCTGACTGTTTCGCTGTTTGCGGGTCTCATTGCAATGGGCATTGCCGTGGCAGTGGGTGTGTCCGCTGGCTACTTTGGCGGCAAGATTGATGAAAGACTGAATTTTTTAACCAATGTGTTCTTGGTGTTTCCACAGCTCCCCTTATTGATCGTCCTGGCGGCGTTTCTGGGGCAAGTGGGCTCATTGGTGATAACGATTTTACTTGGGGTGACCTCCTGGCCTTGGGGCGCACGCGTGATTCGCGCGCAAACCATGGCAATTCGCAACAAAGAATTCATTCTGGCTGCAGAAGTCATGGGTGAATCGAAACTGCGTATTATTTTGGTCGAGATTTTACCCAACCTTGTTTCCATTGTGTTCGGCGGATTCTTGGGTGCCGTCATCTACGCTATGGGCTCCGAAGCAGGGTTGGGTTTTTTAGGCCTGGGTGACGCGACAGAAGTGAGCTGGGGCTCAATGCTCTATTGGGCTCAAACGTCGTCGGCACTCTACACGGGCGCTTGGTGGGAAATGATGGTGCCGGCTTTGGCATTGGCTATCACCGGTGGCGCACTGGCGCTGATCAATATGTCGATTGATCAGGTCAGTAACCCGAAACTCAAAACCGGTCCACATATGAAGCTCTGGCGCAAACTGAAAAAAGCGGCAGACAAGAGAAGGGGGTTGTAATGGCAAACTTGCTTGAAATTAACAACCTCTGCGTGGACTACGTGACGCCAAATGGCGTGGCAAGAGCTGTAAACAATGTCAGTGTGAGCATCGCCGAAGGTGAAACACTGGGCATTGCCGGTGAGTCTGGCTGCGGAAAAAGCACACTGGCGTTTGCGATATCGCGTCTTCACAAAGCGCCTGCGCTGATCTCAGAGGGTGAAATCCTCTACAAAGGCGAAGACGTGCTGAAGATGAATGATAAACAGCTGCGCGCATTCCGTTGGAATGAAGTGTCAGTGGTTTTTCAAAGTGCGATGAACTCTCTCAACCCTGTAATCACCATTGGTGAACAGCTGACAGATGTGATTTTGGCGCACAAAAAGGTGTCGTTGAAACAGGCGACGGAAAAAGCGGCAGAGCTGCTGCAAATTGTAGGGATTCACCCGGATCGTTTGTCCGCATTTCCGCACCAGTTGAGTGGCGGCATGCGACAGCGTGTGGTGATTGCAGTGGCACTGGCGTTGGAACCAAAACTCATCATCATGGATGAGCCGACGACCGCATTGGATGTTGTCGTTGAAAGGGAAATTTTGAACGAGCTTTATGATCTTAAAGCAAAGTTCGGTTTTTCCATTCTGTTCATCAGCCATGACTTGAGTTTGATGGGCGAAATTGCTGACCGTATCGGCGTGATGTATGCGGGCAATATGATTGAATTGGGCGAAGCGCATACCGTGTTCGGTGCGCCGCAGCATCCTTACACACAAGGATTGCTGTCTTCGTTTCCAACCATTCATGGTCCGAAAGAGCGTTTGTACGGGATTCCGGGGAATCCGGTGAACCTGCTGAATACACCACAAGGGTGTAATTTTCAGGAGCGTTGCAGCAAGTGTTTTGCGCCCTGCACTGAGCAGGATCCGCAGTTAAAACTTATCGCGCCTGAGCATCAGGTCGCGTGTCATCTGGTTTAAGGAAGGAGCTTAAAATGGAAAGCAAAGAGACCCTTCTTGAAATTAAAAACCTGGTGATGGATTTTCGCATTGGGCACTCCAAGTCCAATTTGATGCGTGCGGTAAACGACGTTTCCTTTGAACTGAAAAAAGGGGAAGCGTTAGCGATTGTGGGAGAGTCTGGCTCTGGGAAAAGTACCGGTGCAAGGATACTCACCCGTATTTATGAAAACACCGGCGGCTCGGTCAACTTTAAAGGCAAGCCGCTGGCGGAATACATCAAGGAAAACGGTGAGCTGGAATATGCGCGACAAGTGCAGATGATTTTCCAGGACCCATTTGGCTCCTTGAATCCGGTGCATAATATTTATCACCACATTGCTCGCCCGCTCTTGATTCACAAGCGGGCTAACAAGCAAAATGTGGCAGATAAGGTGTACGAACTGCTTGAGTTGGTGGGCTTGTCTCCGGTGGTAGAAACCGCAGAGAAATTCCCGCACGAGTTGAGTGGCGGTCAGCGTCAGCGCGTAGCAATTGCAAGAGCCATTGCTGTCGACCCGGAAGTGATTCTGGCCGATGAACCGATTTCTATGCTGGACGTTTCAGTACGTCTGGGCATTCTGAACTTAATGGCCGATCTCAAAGAGCAACACGGGATCGCCTTTATGTACATAACGCATGATATTGCCACCGCGCGGTATTTTGCAGAAAAAACGGCCGTCATGTATGTCGGTCATATGGTGGAGTGGGGCGATAGCGACAGCGTGACGCAGACACCCCAGCACCCTTACTCGAAATTGCTGCTGTCAGCCGTGCCAGAAGTGGGACGAGCAGGACGCCGCGATCTATCGGTTAAAAAGGGCGAGATACCGCTGTGGAAACCCAGTAGTGTCGGATGTCCGTTCGCTTCGCGTTGCCCAATTGCGACGGAAGCGTGCACACAATCCATGCCTGAGGCGACGGAAGTCAAACCAGGACATTACGCGAGGTGTCACCACCTCTAAGGCTATAAGGCCCTAACTAAGCGTAAACTTTTTATCGACCTCCCGGTGATGGTTGAAAAGCCCACCGGGAAATTTTGAAATCAAAAAGAAAGCGCTTTCTTTTTAGGAACCAAGAAATATGGAACATTGTTTTAAACTGGCAAGTACCCCTGTTAAGGGGCAATTCGTAGACGTCAATGGCGAACGTTTTTATCGCATCGAGAATGTGGATCAAATGCCTGCATTCTTTATGAGTGTGGTGTCTGCCAATGATCACTGGTTGTTTGCGTCGTCGACCGGATGTTTGTCAGCGGGCCGTGGCAACCCTGAAAACGCCCTATTTCCGTACCGCTCAGTGGATATGATCCATGAGAATGCTGAAAACACCGGCCCGAAAACCTTCATCCGCCTTGAAGATGAGGTGGGTGATGTGGTGACCTGGGAACCGTTCAATCCGCAGCATGACGGCAAATTCAACGTCACCCGTAACCTTTATAAAAACATTACGGGCGACAAAGTGGTATTTGAAGAAACTAACCAGACGTTGCGTCTGACGTTCAAATACAGCTGGCAGAGCGGGAATACCTATGGTTTTGTGCGTCGCGCTGAACTGAGCGATTTCTCAGGTTATTCACGCAAAGTTGAAGTGCTGGATGGCGTTCAGAATATCTTGCCAAATGGTGCGCCTATGGTGGCGTTGCAAAAGAGCAGTGCATTGGTAGATGCGTACAAATGGAATGAGCGTGTTGATGGAACGACATTGGCGCTTTACACCATGTACGCCAAGCTGAGTGACCGTGCAGACCCAGCAGAAGCACTGACTGCAAACACGGTATTCTGCATCGACAATGACGAATCAGAAATTCTGCTCAGCAGCCAACAGGTTCCAGCTTTCCGTCGTGGCGACATCATTGAAAGCGAAACGCTGACGCGCGGCGTTCGTGGTGCATACTTCATCCACAAAATGATCGATCTGGCAGGTAACGAGACTAACGATTGGCTGTTTGTTATCGACATCGAAAAAGATCACGCAGGTGTGGTTGCTTTGCGTAATGAGCAAAAAGACCAGCAATCACTGCGCGAAAAGGTAGAGCAAGACTGTGCGAAAAACCACGAAGAGTTGGTTTCTCTCATTTCCGCAGTCGATGGCTGGCAGTTCTCAGAAGAAGAAGCCACCAGTAACCACCACTATGCGAACGTGCTGTTCAACAGCATGCGTGGCGGTGTGTTTGAGCAAGGCTATACCTTGCGAAAAGACGACGTGCTGCAAACCGCAGAGAACACAAACAAGAAAGTGGTACTGCGTAATAAAGCGTTTTATGACGCACTGCCTGCCACATTTACCCATGAAGAGTTGGTAAAACGCGCAGAGCAGGCGGATGACATTCAGTTGCTGCGTCTTTGCTACGAGTATCTGCCATTGACGTTTGGTCGTCGTCACGGTGACCCAAGCCGTCCCTGGAACCACTACGACATCAAAGTAAAAGATAAAGAAGGCAACCCCTTGCTGGCTTATCAGGGTAACTGGCGTGATATTTTCCAGAACTGGGAAGCATTGGCACTGAGCTATCCGGGCTACCTGCGCTCGTTCATCGCTAAATTCGTGAATGCCTCAACGATCGATGGTTACAACCCTTACCGTATTACCAAAGACGGTATCGACTGGGAAGTACTGGAGCCGGAAGATCCATGGAGCAACATCGGTTACTGGGGTGATCACCAGATCATCTACTTGCTGAAGTTCTTGGAATGGTCTGAGCGTTTTGAACCTGCACAGCTGACAGCAAACCTGTCCCGCGAAATCTACAGCTATGCCAACGTGCCATACCGTATCGGAGACACGCGCACCTTATTCTCGACCCCGAAGGATACGGTGACGTTTGATACCGAGCTGCACGAGAAGACAGAAAAACTGAGCGAGATGATCGGTAGCGATGGTCGTCTGCTATTGGATTCAGACAAAGAAGTGTACCTCGTCAACCTCTCTGAGAAGCTGCTGGTGCCGTTGTTATCGAAACTGGGTAACTGGGTAGTAGATGGTGGTATTTGGCTCAATACGCAGCGTCCTGAGTGGAATGACGCCAACAACGCGATTGTAGGCAACGGTTTGTCGATGGTGACGCTGTACTACATGCGTCGTTATGTTGAGTTCCTGCAACCACTGTTTGCACAAGCACCGGAAAAAGTGCGTATTTCTAATGAAGTGGCAACCTGGTTGAAAGAGACCAGCGAAATCCTGAATAAAACGCTGCTTGATGTGAAGAAGAAAACGATCACTCGCCAGACCAAGCATAAGTTGCTGACCGAGCTGGTGGATGCGGCGAGCCGTTTCCGTCATCAGGCTTACCAACAACAAGGTTTCAGCGGTAAAACATTGGTTAACAAGCACGACATTGAAGCGCTGCTGAACACCAGCTTGGATCTGCTGCACAGCAGCACCCAGCGTAACCTGCGTGAAGATGGCTTGTTCAATGCTTACAACGTGGTTCAATACAACAGCGAGTCATTGGATTCTATGCCGCTGTACCCAATGTTGGAAGGTCAGGTTGCAGCTCTGAGTTCTGGCGCACTGAGCGGGGCTCAGGCCGTAACTCTGCTGGATAACCTGTTCAACAGCGACATGTATCGTGAAGACCAGAAGTCTTTCATGCTCTATCCAGATCGCGAACTGGCAGGATTCAGCCGTCGTAACTGTATCGAAGCAGAAGCGGTGCGTAAGAATGATTTGCTGCGTGACATGAACAAGCGTGGTGACAAGCGTGTGGTGTATGCAGACCTTGATGGTGTGTTCCACTTCAACGCTGAGTTCGAAAATGCAGGGGCACTGAAAGCGACTCTGGATTCAGCTCGCGCTGACTACCCGCAAATGTCAGACGAGCAATACGAAAACGTGCTGGCGCTTTATGAGTCAGTGTTTAACCACCGTGAGTTCACTGGTCGTTCCGGCACCATGTTTGGTTATGAAGGCCTGGGTTGTATCTACTGGCACATGGTGTCCAAGCTGCTGCTGGCGGTTCAGGAAGTTTACTTCGCGAGCTGGAAAGAAAACCCACACAGCGCGGAAACTCGCAAACTGGCGGATTACTACTACCGAGTACGCGAAGGGATTGGCTTCAACAAAACACCAACGGAATACGGTGCATTCCCGGTTGACCCATACTCACACACACCAAAACATGCGGGCGCACAACAGCCAGGTATGACAGGTCAGGTGAAAGAAGAAATCATCACCCGATTTGGTGAGCTCGGTGTGCTGGTGGAAAGTGGCGCGATCACCATTTCTCCATCACTGCTGTTCGAACGTGAGTTCTCTAGTAAAGAGGCTGAGTTCCCTTATGTGAACATGCAGGGTGAGCAGAGAAGCATTGCGCTGAATGCAGGTGAACTGGCGTTTACTTACTGTCAGGTACCGTTTGTTTACCGCTTGAACGACAGCGGAAACACCAAGATTGTGGTAACGCTGACTTCTGGTGACGTGCTTTCTATTGAAGGCTACAAGATGCCGGAATCTGTTTGTAAGAAGCTATTTAGCCGTACCGGCGAAATCGCACAAATCACTGTTGATGTACCGCGCAGCAAACTGAACCCTGCCGGTTAATCACAATCGCGAAAACAAAAACAGCCGCATGATGCGGCTGTTTTTTTATGTGAGGCTTGATAAATCAACAGTTGTTAAGCCGTAGTGACCTCAGCAGTGGAGAGGGTTTTCACTGACCCACGCTCCATCAGAGTAGGGAACAAACGGGTGTTGATGTTAGAGAGAGGCTTGCCTTCCAGCATGTTCAAAACACCTCGGGCAGCCTGACATGCCATGTCTTCCAGTGGGAAGTGGATAGTGGTGAGGCTTGGCGTCATGTATTGGCTGTAAGTGTGGTTATCGAATCCAACAATGGAGATGTCTTCGCCTACCTTCATGCCACGGTCATGACAAACACCATAAGCGGCCAGTGCGATACTGTCGTTCAAACAGAAAATGCCGGTAATACTGCTGTCGCGATCCATCAGACGGCGAACCGCTTTGTCATTGCCATCGTGGTCAAATCGACCTTCAACCACCAGATTCTGATCGTATTCGATGCCATATTTTTCCAGCGCATTGCGATAACCCTGAAGGCGCTCGCGGCTGTCTATCTTGCTGAGCTGACCGGTGACACAACCAATGCGGCGATGACCGTTTTTAATCAGATGCTCGGTGGCGATATAGCCACCCCACTCATTGTCCATGCAGATACATTGATCTGAAATTTCAGGGATATAGCGGTTCATCAGCATGGTCGCAGGTGTTTTTTCCACAATCTGTAGAATATCCGCGTCGCTCATCATGTCTGAAGTCAGTACCAAACCGTCGATCTTTTTCGCATTCAGAAAACAGATAGACTCCTGCTCTTCATCATAGTTTTCGTGGCCACTGGTGATGATGAGGTGATAATTCTTCTGACGAACTACTTTTTCGACATGGTGCATCAAGGGGCCAAAGTAGGGACCATCAAAGGTACCTACCAGCATCCCGATACTGTGTGACTTGTTCGACGCCAATGCCTGGGCAAAGGCATTAGGCTGATAGCCGAGTTTCTCGATGGCATCGAATACTTTCACGCGGTTTTTTTCCTTCACCGACTTGTGACCATTCAATGCCCGTGACACGGTGGACTGGGAAACATTCGCCAGCTCTGCCACTTCTTTAATGGTAATCAACGAGCTCTTCCTTTCATTAACTTGATGTTGCACGCCGTGATTTTATTGCCTTCCATTGCTATGAAAGTGCTTTCTTTAGTGATGACTAATGGATACGAATCTTCGTCTTAAACCTAGGGTCAGTTGAATTCGCAACTTTATTCATTTGGCGCGGCTATTTTTTCAAATAGAGTAAGTTTTGCCACGAAATGCGACGCATTGCCAAATAGAAAGGCTTTGCATAGCTCACAAATGTTCAGTAATTAACACTTTTGATACTGAAGTGCTCAATTGTGAGTCACTAATTTCAGTGAAAGCGCTTTCATAATGATAGTTCAGCCAAAGCGTCTTCGATTGAAAACTGACTGAACACTTTAATGCCGTGCTGTCGGAGTAATGCGGAGGTCACACCATGACCGGGAATTTTGTTGCCAGCAAACTCACCGCTATAGACAAGTGAACTGCCGCAGGAAGGACTGGATTCGGTCAACACGGCGATCTTAATGCCATGTTGCTGACAAAGTGCGAGGGTTTGACGGGCCCCAGAGATAAAGGCGTCTGTCACATCTAACTGCTGGACGGAAATGACTTTTCCTGTACCGGCAATAACCGCATCGCCATCGGCAACATCGATTTCAGCTGGCGGGCGCGGGGTAGGAAGACCTCCGGCGACCTCAGGGCAGAATGTGATCACTTTTGCCTGTTGTGTTAACCGTTGAAATGCTTCAGATTCTTGAAGAAGGGCATTGCCGTCATAACGGACTTTCTGGCCCATTAGACAGGCACTGACCAGCACTTTTTTCATAGAGGTTCGCGTGGTTTTGAAATGGTTAACGGCGATGGTATCGGATCTGGATTGAAGAGAAACAGACTTTTTTTCACAGTAGAGTTGAGGAAATGTGAAATCGGTCAAATAATTAGTCTTACCCCCTGTGAAATCCAAACCAATAGATGGTGATGTGCGCGAAGGGGAACACGGAGGGAGAGCCAAATCATGTCTGAAATGCTGCATCAGTATCCAATTATCAACGGACGCGAAATCCACGTTCGTGCATGGAACCCTGAAGGCGGGGAGACAGTGATTTGCTGGCATGGCTTGGCACGCAACAGCATCGATTTTGTTGAGCTTGGGGATGAGCTGGCTGCAAAAGGCTACCGGGTGCTTGCACCTGACACCCTTGGACGAGGGCTTTCTCAGTGGGCGGATAATCCGAAAACCGAATACAGCTACGCCAACTACATTGATATGGCTGTGAAACTGATGGACTTCTATTGTTGCGATAAAGTGCATTGGGTTGGTACAAGTATGGGCGGTTTGATTGGCATGTTGATCGCGTCCAGCCCTGATTTCGGTGCTCGGATTACCACATTGGTGCTTAACGATATTGGCCCGGAAGTGCCGCAAGATGCGTTAGAGCGTATCGTTAATTACGTGCAGAAACCCATCGCATTCCGTCGCTATAACGAAATTAACCAATATCTCCAAACGCTATACCAACCATTTGGTCCCCACACTTGCGAACAATGGCACACCATGATTTCGGCTTCCGTCCGAAGGCTGGAAAACGGTGACTACACCACGCACTATGATCCTCAAATTCTGGCGCAGTATGACCCCAACTCTCCGCCGATGAATCTCTGGCGACATTTTGGGAACCTGAATTTGCCGCTAATGCTGATGCACGGTTTGCACTCAGACGTGCTCACTAAAGGCATAGTGAAAAAAATGCGGGAAGTTCAGCCGGAAATGGCCGTAAATTACTATCTGGGATGTGGGCATGCGCCTAATCTGTTCTACAAGTCATACCGACATGATGTCGAACACTTTATTGAAGCGCATCCCATCGAGCAGGAAGTCAGCCAGAAACGCAACGCTGGCTGACTACCCAAGCTTCTGCGAGTTTATTTTGATGCCCAAAGGTGGAGCAGCTCAGTGGCGATCGTCGCGCCGGCTAAAGCTGTAATTTCGCTATTGTCGAAAGGCGGGCTGACTTCCACTACATCCATCCCAACCAGATTGATACCGCGCAACCCACGTAAGATCCTCAATGCTTTGTCAGAGGTTATTCCGCCTATCACCGGTGTGCCTGTACCGGGAGCAAAGGCGGGATCAAGGCAATCGATATCAAAAGTAATGTACGCGGGCTTTCCGCCTACCAAAGCTTTGACATGATTGGCGATCTCATCCGGCGTCATGTCATTGGCGGCTTCCGCACAAATCACGTTAAACGCATGGTGGTCTCTGTCGTAATCTGTCCGGATCCCAATTTGTACTGAGGCTGATGGGTCAATCAACCCTTCTTTGGGTGCGTGATAAAACATGGTGCCATGGTCGTACTTGCTGCCTTGGCTGTATGTATCGGTATGGGCATCGAAATGAATGAGCGCCATTTCACCATGCTTGGCGTGATGTGCGCGAAGCAGAGGAAGGGTGACGAAATGATCTCCGCCCAGTGTGAGCATGGCTTTGCCTGTGGTGAGAATGTCATTCGCTGCACTGGTTGCCATGTCGAGGAAATCTTCGCTGTCACCACAGGTGAAAATTAAATCTCCGGCATCAACGATATTGCATCGCTCACGAAGATCGAACGGCCAAGGGTAGCGAAACCCTTCCCACGCGAGATTCACCGACGCACGCCTGACGGCATCAGGTCCTAAACGCGTGCCTGATCGTCCGGTTGTTGCCATGTCATACGGCATGCCCAAAACCACTACATCGGCAGCGGTATCTCTTGGATCTTTAACCATGGGCAGGCGAAGAAACGAATAGGGATTGGAATACAATGAATCATCTTTTCTTGAAAATACGTCTTCCATACCAGCCTCTCTAGTGGCTAATGATTGTTTGGTCATTATTTCTACAAATTAGCAGGTGGGGCAAATGCCTATGTCTATTTTCTGCATCAGCGAACAATTCACAGAAAAGTATGTGCACTTAAAAAATTGAAGCGACTTGTTGAATCCAGCATCTTCAGATCGTCTGGGTGTAAGCATTAAACACAAATTGTGACCGCACCGTGCTTGTCCCTGAACAAATAAAAAACGTCATGCCAATGCCTAATTTACTGGTCTATAAAGAAGTCAGTTCAAATCACAGGAGACAGGGACATGGCAACAACAAGACGCAACAAGAAGCCTAAAGTTTGTTTGGTGCTGCAAGGTGGCGGCGCTTTAGGGGCGTATCACATTGGCGCTTATGAAGCGATGAAAGAAGCGGGGTTTGAGCCAGACTGGTTTGCAGGCATTTCTATTGGCGCGTTGAATTCAGCAGTGTTGGCGGGTAATAAGCCTGAAGACAGATTAGGCAAACTGGAAGCTTTTTGGGAACGCATTTCACGTCCAGATACCGATGCAAATATTCCAATGTCACTGGCAATGGCATTCAACACCATGAGTGCTTCTTCAGCACTGATGTTTGGTCAACCTGATTTCTTTACGCCACGCCCGATTAATCCTTGGCTCGCGCCTCCGGGTGAAGCGGCAACCAGTTTCTACGATACTTCACCGCTTTTCAAAACCTTGGCTGAACTCGCTGACTTTGAGCTGATCAATCAAAACAAAACCCGTTTAACCGTCGGTGCGACCCGTGTGACAGATGGCGAACTGGTGTTCTTTGACAGTAAAACAGACGAAATTGAACCGGCCCACGCAGTGGCAAGCGGCTCCTTGCCTCCTGGCTTCCCAGCCACTCAGATTGGGGAGGAATACTTCTGGGATGGCGGTGTAGTTTCGAACACGCCAGTGAATGGTATTTTGGATCTGGCGGGTGATGATGAACTGCTGATTTTTATGGTCGACCTTTGGAACGCGAATGGAGAGTTGCCGAAAACCATGAGTGAAGTGCTGTGGCGCGAGAAGGAAATTCAATTTGCCAGCCGTACCAGCGAGCATGTTGAAGCTTTGATTGCCAAACGCAACCTCGACCATGTGCTGAAAACCGCCCCAGAACTGGTAGGCAGCGCGCAAGTGCCGGATGTGACGACGCTGAAAGTCGGCAATAAGATAGATATCGTACATATCACTTTTGATCCGCTTCAGGGGCATATTCCACTCAGCGATGCTGAGTTCTCCCGCCGCTCTATCCGTCTGCGCCGCGAATGTGGCTATAACGACATGAAACAGGCGCTGAAAGAATCGCCATGGACGCAACCTAACGAAGGCTTACCTTGTCATTTCCACCAACGCCAGTATGAAGGGTGTTGGGTAGAAGGCAATAAAGTGGCAAGCAATAAGCTCGACAAAGCCTCCTAGAAAAACTCAACCAGCGGGACGAATGTGCCCGCTGGATTTCTTCCTTCCAGTCTTGATGACTAAACATTCCTTATTTTCCTCCCTAGGCATACTAATTACCAGACACAGCAATAAAAGGAATATTAGGCCTTGGATAAGGAAGTCGAATCGATGCGCAAAAGCATCCTTTATTGGATGGCGGAGTTCATTGCAAATGATGACAATCCACCGTATCAGCTGTCACAGGTCGAATACTGCGGTGAACTGCTCAATAACTTTGCCGGTAACGTGATGTTGTCAGGCAAAAAAGCGGATATATCTTGGGTGGATGCGCAAGTGAAAGCTTTGGTCCTGGCGTTGAACGACTTGAACAAACAATGTGGTGAATGCCTGATAGAAACCGATCAGCGTGAAGGTATTTGTGAGCTGATATTCTATGTTGTCGCTCAGGCAGGGCACAGTGTTGAAGAAGACATCACTGAAAACTGGCGGGAGTGGTAAAACTGTTGTCATCACCAAAACTTCTTCTTTTTAGTCTGCTCCACTTTGTTGTCGTGATCGGTCTTTGGTTTCTGGCATTAAGCGTTGTGCTGGGTTTGGGGTTCAAATCAGACTGGGGCGTATTCGACTACAGCTTAACCGCTTTTGTGGCAGTGAGTTTATTTGTACTGGGTCTGCCTTCTGTTTTAGTTTCGTTCCTGGATATACATCTGCCGACTTGGTTAGTCCCTATTATTGTTTCCATTCAGCTGGTTTATGGTTATCTCCAAGTCGGATTTCTTTCCCGCCTTTTTAATCGTAGAAATAATAAAATCAATAATATAGAGTAATTGCAAACTCACCTCGTCATAAGGTAAACAATGCGAATTCAATACCTCCCAGACTCTGATGTGACTGACATGATTGATGAGCAAATCAGAGGACTCCTCAGCCGTTGTTTCCTCAACAACAACGACCCTGAACACTTTGCTCAGCAACGCTATTACAAAGAAATGCCTCAACACCGATATATGGCTTGGGAAGGTGATGAACTCGCTGCGCATATTGCCGTCCACGAAAAACAGGTATCTATTGATGGAATTGAGTATTCCATTGCGGGTATTGCGGAAGTTTGTGTCAATCAGGCATTTCGTGGTCAGGGGCTGGTCAAGCAGATACTCAAAGAAGTGCATCAGCATAGATTGGCCGCAGGAGATGATTTTGCGTTGTTGTTTGGGGAAGCAGAGATTTACAGCTCCAGCGGCTATGAAACGACGACAAATGTCCTCATGCATAACCCGGAAAACGGGTGGATATTGGCTGGAAAAACCATGGCGAAAAGCCTGAACAAAGTCTGGCCATCAGACGACGTAAAGCTGATGGGGCTGCCATTTTAACCGATGAATTTAGCGCTCTTTGATTTTGATGGCACCATCACCACGGAAGATACCTTCACTGCGTTTCTTTTCTACGCGACCCCAAAACGTCGGCTCGCGATAGGTTTTGCGTTGGTGTGGCCAGTTATTTTGCTATACAAGCTTGGCCTTCTTCCTGCCAGAAAAACACGCCCAGTACTTGCATACGTCGCGTTTTGGCGTCGGTGCGAAGAAGAGGTCGATCTGATTGCCAAGCGCTTTGCTGTCGAGTATCTGACAACCGTATTAAAGCCAGATGCGATGGAAACGCTTGCCAAGCATAAGGCAAATGGTGACGACGTTTATCTTGTCTCTGCCACACTGAATATCTACCTCCGTCATTTCTGCGAACGCCATGATATAAAACTGCTTTGCAGCACTATGTCAGTAAAAAATGGGCGGTTCACAGGGCGATATCTGAATGGTGATTGTAGCTGCGAAAACAAAGCTGCTGCAGTGCGGAAAACGGTAGACCTTAACAAGTATACTCAGGTATATGCTTATGGGGATACTGATGAAGATCTACCTATGCTTGCCTTAGCGGATGTGAAGTACTTATGTGGAAATAGAATCAGTACTAACCAATAACAGGCAGTTTGTCCCAGGTTCTCGGGTGTAAAAGTTCACACCCATTTTCCGTGATAACGATATTGTCTTCGTGCACCATCATACGGTTGAGGGCAAATGCCATTCCTGGTTCCAAGGTAAGCACCATACCGGGCTTTAACACCACATCTCCTTTAGGAATAAAAGAAGGCCACTCAGTTAGTTGCATGCCAAGACCGTGACCCATTCTCCCAACATCGTTGCCAAGTGCCCCTGCTTGTTCTAAGACTGACCACATGGCTTGCCACACATCGCCTGTCGTGCGACCCGGCTGTGCAGCTGCTAGCCCTGCTTCCGTGGCCGCATAAACCGCTTCATAGGCGTCTACCGTTTCTTTCGTTGCGCTACCAAACGCGTAGTTTCGGTCAAAATCGCAGAAATAGCCGTCAAAGTTGGCGCCTGTGTCGATAACGAGTACATCACCTTCAGCAAGTATCCGATCGGTAGGCCCCATGATGATACTGTCGTACCCTGCGCGGCCAGAGCCTGAAATAAGATACGGACACGAATCCGCGCCAAGCCTGAGCATTTCTAAATGCATGGCTTTACACGCTTCTCTTTCAGTAACGCCCACAGATAAGTGTTGTCGCAGGTAGTCAAAGGCTTCAGCGGCGATATTGCATGAGAATCGGATTTTCTCTATCTCTGCTTTGGATTTAACGCTTCTTATGGTCTGGATAATGTTCGATACATCTACCCAAGAGTGGTGTGACAGCAATTTCTGAAGCGAGGCGAAGTTGTTCGCTGGCATGCGTAAATGGGTTTCCGGACCCAGCATGGCGCCAATGCGGCGAAACCGTGTGCTGACTTCGTGCAGTGTCTTGGCGAGTAAGCTGATGCCATCGTCCTCAGGTCTGGGCGAGGGCCAGCTGCGCACATCCGTTATCCAGGTGAGTTCAAAACCAGAGACGCCAATTTCAGGGACGACCGCAATGGGTTTTCCTTCGGCAGGAACAACCAGAAACCAAGGTCGGGTAGGGCTTTCCCAGAACTGCGATTTAAAGCCACTGAAATAGCGAAACTCAGCCTCAGTCGTGAAGAAAATGGCATCAAGCTGCTTTCCCCGCATCTGTTTTTGTAGCTCACAAGTGCGTAATTCGAATTCACGTTGAGCAAAGCCTCTGGCTGGTGGGTTCAGTGGCAATAGGGGCATTACGTTGTTCTCCTTGATTATCAAATGTTATTTACTGAATAGTATGTCTCTCGGCAAAAGTGCAATATCCGGCAAGAAAATGAGCAATGCTGACATCACCAACAGAATGAGGAAGAAAGGCAAGGCACCTCGAATGACCTCAAGATAAGGACGCTGAAAAATCGCAATAGCAGTAAAGATGTCGCAACCGAAAGGAGGTGTTGCAGATCCTATCGCCATTTGCAGGGTGATAAGCACGCCTACGTGAACGGGGTCCAGCCCTGCTGCATCAACAATTGGCGCGAAAATAGGTGTTAGGATCAGCAATACCACCAAGGAGTCGACAAACATACATCCGACAAAAAACGCCAACGCGATAACAAACAGAATGTATTCATGAGAGGCGCTGCTGAGGTCTAACGGGGCCAGCAAGTCCTGCGGAATTTGTTCGAACGAGATGTACCAAGAAAAAGCCTGTCCAATCCCAACCAAAACAAATACGACCGCGGTAATCAGGCCTGTGCTTAATGCAGCATCAAGCACATCTATGGTACCTAAAATTCGGTAAAACACACACTCAACGACAATAGCGTAGAGCACGGCGAAGGACGCTGCTTCTGTGGGTGTGACAATACCTGAATAGATCCCGCCAATGATCAGAGCAGGAAAGCCTAAAGGAAGGATAGATTTTCTAATCGCTTCCATTTTTTCTTCACGGTTGGTTTCTTCAACCAAACTGATGCTGTCTGAATGTTTGCGGCTATAAAAGTAGCTATAAGTAGCAAAGAAGATAGTGAGGACAATGCCGGGCCCAATACCCGCAATGAAGAGTTCACCGACACTGGCATTGGCAAGTGTGCCATAAAGAATCAAACCGATACTGGGCGGGATCAGAAAAGCAATGTCGCTAGCGTTGATGATAAGTGCCATGACAAAGCTATCTTTATAGCCAGCTTGCAGCAATTTAGGCCGCATGATTTGTCCCACGGAAACCACAGTCGCCTGTGTAGAGCCAGAGACAGAGCCAAATAATGTACAACTGATGCAGGTAGTAATCGGCAAGCCGCCTTTTAAGTGGCCAACAAACGCCTGAATCAGACCGAGCAGATTATTGGCCGTGTGGCCGCGGGTCATGATGTCTGCAGCGAAGATGAACATAGGCACGGCGATAAGTGCGTTGGGGGAAATCCCCGTCACCATCTGCTGGATGAGCACTTCAGGATCGACGAGCGAAAAATGAAGCAGGCCTATTAAAGCACCGATTGCCAATGGCACAACCATCGGGAAGCTAAGGAAAAGCAGCACAATCATCACGGAAACGAGCGTGAATGTGATGACATAAATATCGAGTTCACCCGCGACGATGTCAGATAGGAATTGGATGATGTCATTCATTAGAGTGCTCCCATACTGTCTTTTTCTTCTTCCTCAGTGACATCCAAAGAAACGTAGATTTCCGGGTGAAGGAGGTTCATGGCAAAACTCATGGCGTACTGAAGACCGGCCATCGCGAATCCAATCGGAATAATGGCGTAGATGTAATACACCGGAAATTGCAGCGCAGGGCTGAGCCTGTTAATGCTCTTAAGTTCAGCAACATAAAACACAGACAGGTACGCGAGGTAGAACAGCAGAAGGGCAGTAAAAAGAGCGATGATAGTCGTTAGAACCTTTCTGGCTTTGTAGCCAAGCGCGTCATAAAGCGCGGTCATTCTGATGTTACGTCCTTTCCGAACAGCATAGGCAAAGCCGATGAATGTCACGCCGACAATCAGGAATTGATTAAGCTCTTCGGAAAAGAAAATACTTTTATTAAACGCGTACCGTCCAATAGCGTTGGCGGTGGAATTTACCATCATGGCAATGATGCCGCTGATAATTAGAACCCGCTCCAATTGCTCAGTAAACGCACTGATTTTCTTCAGCAGATGTTTCATAAAACGTCCCACATCTTGTCTGCTTGCCTCGAAGAAAGGCAAATGTGCCTTCAAAGAGCGCATCACAGTGCTCCCTGAAGGCAACCGATTACTGTTGTGAACCCGCGACTTTGACTTCCTGAATCAGACTTTCGAGAATGGCTTTGGCCTCTTTCCTGGCCGCAGCTTGTTCTTCGGCTGGATAGGTATTTGCGACAACATCGAAGTAAGTTTCGTGCAAGTTTTTGCTCAGCTGCTTAAATCTCTCTCGCTCTTCCTCATTGAGCTTCACGACCTGCATATTCGGACGCTCGGCCATAATTTTGTCGAGGTTCTCTTGGTTGATTCGCAGCTGATAGTCATAAGCGGCTTTGTCGGCTTCTTTGATCGCTTTTCTCACCATGGCTTGCTTTTCAGGCGCGAGTTCGGTGAACCATTTGCTGTTGGTGGAAACCGTGCTGACGTAAGGCTGTTGGCCAGGGAACATCAGGTAATCCTGTACTTCATGCCATTTAGCGTTGTAGATGAAATAGATAGGGTTAACCATGCCATCAATGGTTTTCAGTTGCAGAGAACCATAGACTTCACCCCAAGACAGTGGTGTTGGGGTTGCCCCAAACGTTTTATAGGTTTCAACAGGGATGGTTGACGTAAAGGTGCGGATCTTTTGGTCAGCGAAATCTTCGGGGGTGCGAATGGCTTTGTTAGCCCCCCAAACCATTTCGCCTTCTGACATCATTGAAAGCAGCTTCAGGTTGACGTTCTCAAACTTAGCAGCAAGGTTTTCATAAATGGTCGGGCTTCCAGTCAGTACTTTATGGGTCACAACTTCATCCGTACCTAATACGTAGGGAAGGCTGACTGCTTGCACTTCTGGGACATAAGAGCCAAGGTGTCCTGACCCGACAGACACGAATTGAATGGTGCCCTTGGCTGCCAGCTCAACGATGTCATTCTCAGTACCGAGTTGACCGTAATAGTAAATACGGACGCGTATATCTCCGTCAGACTCTTTCTTGATCACCTCCGCGAACTTTTGCGCGTAGATGTCTTGCACGTCGGTTTTGTCCTCTTCAGACGCAAACTTCCACGTTTCTGCCTGAGCACTGAAAATCATGCCAAGACTCAATAACATAATGCCAAATTGCTTCATCCTTACATTCCTCGTATGTCGAAATTCAGACAGCACTGTCCCTCGCAAGACGGCGGTGCCACTTGCGGCTTTTGTGCTTTTGGATCTGTGCCCTATGAAGAGCGGGAGTCGCTTATGAGAGGTCAGCCATTGGGCCTACCAAGTCGGTCTTTGACCAGTTGGATCCAATAACGGGCACCCAAAGGCAGGATGCTGTCATTGAAGTCGTACTTTGGGTTGTGGAGGGCGCAGCCTCCTACCGATTCTGTGCCATTTCCTAACAGCACATAGCAACCGGGTTTGACTCTCAGCATGCTGGAAAAATCTTCTGAGATTGTCAGTGGCTCGCAACTCGCATTGACCTTGCCTTTGCCTAGCACTTTTTCCGCAGCCTCCACCGCATAGGCCGTTTGCTGGGGTGAATTGACGGTAGGATAAAAGGTATTGGTGAATTGAAAGGTGTGGTTTGCTCCTGCTGCTTCACAAATACCGGCAACGACTTGTTTCATTCGCTGCTCGATGTGTTCCAGCGTTTTCTCCGTGAAACAGCGACAATCGCCTTTGATAGTGACCTTTCCGGGGATCACATTGACGGTGCCATCAGTAATAAATTCTGTTGCTGAAATCACAGCCGTTTCACTGATGGCGCTGAGATTACGGGATACGATAGTTTGTAACGCAAGAATGACTTGCGCACCGGTGACAAGCGGATCAACACCTTGATGAGGAAGGGCAGCATGACCACCAACGCCTTCGATGTTGATTTCGAATCCACTTTCGCTGGCCATGAGTGAACCTGGCCTAACCATGAGTTCACCTTCGGCCAATCCGGGAAAATTGTGAATGCCATAAACTTCGTCAATGGCAAAGCGCTCAAACAAGCCGTCATCAATCATCGCCTGAGCACCACACCCATGTTCTTCGTCCGGCTGAAAAATGAAATACACCGTGCCATCAAAGTCCGAGTTGGCTGCAAGATAGCTTGCTGCGCCAAGCAACATCGCTGAGTGGCCGTCATGCCCACAGGCATGCATTTGTCCTTCGTGCTGAGAAGCATGATCAAACTCGTTTTGCTCATGAATGAACAAAGCGTCCATGTCTGCACGTAAGCCGATGCTGGCATCGCTGGTGCCATTTCGGAGTATGCCTACCAAGCCCGTTTGGCCGATGTTACGTACCACCTCAATGCCAAAGCTCTGAAGCTTATCCGCGATGAAATCAGCGGTGAGATTGACGTCAAAGCCACACTCTGGAAATCGGTGCAGGTGGTGTCGCCATGCAACCATATCGCTGATCAGTTGTTGGGGCAGGTTGGACATAGTTTTGAAGCTCTCCGTAGCTCTGGGTTGAATGTCTCTTTTTAACGGTATCTTTTGATTGGCGCCATGTTAGATCCCAGATGGCGCTAATTTGAATTGCTTATTGAGTATGGCGTTTCCAGAAGCACACCATATCCTTTTATTGGCGTATTGTCATTCAAAAGCGTCATCGTATGCCAAATTAGGGCAAGGTTGCTGGTGACCACAGGCTTTTCGATGACTGTTTCGATACGCGATACTACCTCAGCGGCGCGCAGTGCCGTGCAAGAGATAAACAGCGCATCAGCCTCCGGGTCACAAATCGTTATGGCAGCTTGAGCTATATCTTCCGGAGAGATAAACGTCATTGCGGTATCGTCTTCAAAGTCAAAGCCGGCAATGTTAATAACCTCCAAGCCTTGGGTTTCAAAAAATGCAGCCAGCTCCCTGTTCACCGCCTCTGTGTAGGGTGTCAGGATAGAGATATTTTTAGCGCCCAAACTATTGAAGGCAGCCAGAGATGCACTGACAGGATTTGTCACCAAGGCATCGGGGCGCGCTAAATGGATTAATTCTCTAATCTGATGATCGCCAATGGCAATCGTGCCTGAGGTGCATGCATAGATAATCACATCGAGATCTGTGCCTGGCAGAATACAATCCGCAGCACGCGTAATATCCGGCGCCATGGTTTTTAGGTTTTCGATAGTCAGTGGATTGATGTTTTTTACCCGACTGGTAAAAGCACGAATATCTTCAGGAAGAAGTGTCGCAAGCTCGTACTCAATATTGAAATCCGTCGCCAGTGCGATAACCCCAACACGCCCATCGGGTGCCAGATGGCTCAAACTGTATTGTGGCGAAAGGGCTACGGCTTTCATTACTACCTCATTTGTATTGATGACATTTCGTTAACAACACCATCTTCTCGCGACGACATTGAAGAAAAACCAAAATAACGACGCTTTTAACGAGGGAAATCCGCAATTTTTGTGGTCTATAGTGAGATTTAAGTTGCTGAGGAAAATGCGCCTTCAAAGCGGATAATCAGGCTTCGGGTTGCTAGCTTTTCTTGATAGCGAGTGAAATCAACATAGACAGGGAGTAAAAAGAGCATGGGACGCTCATCAACGTTTTCTATCGACAGTTTTGACCGGAAAATTCTCAATATTATGCAGGACTCCAATCGGGCGACATCTGATCAAATTGCCGACATGGTGGGTCTGTCTCCTGCGGCGGTTCAAAGAAGATTAAAAAAGTTACGGGAACAGAAAATCATCAAAGCTGATGTATCTGTTATTGATCCTAAAGCCATAGGGAAAGCGATGACGTTTGTTGTGCAAGTCACTCTTGAAAGAGAAAGGGTGGATCTGATGCATAACTTCAAGAAGGAAATGAAGGCTAACAAGTCAGTACAGCAGTGCTATTACGTGACAGGCAGCTCGGATTTTATTTTGATTGTGACCGCGGCTGATATGGAGGAGTACGACGTCTTCACACGAGAGGCCTTTTTCGACAATGTGAACATCAAAAGCTTCCATACCAATGTAGTGATGGACAGGGTAAAAACAGGGCTGACCGTTCCTATTGACGAGTCGTAAGAAGGGACACTGCTTTGGAAAAAGGAGGGCAGTCAATCATCTGGGCTGCCCTCAATGTGGTAACGAAACGTTAGCCGACAAGTTGTTTATACAGCTCTGGATCAGTCGCCCCTTCTGTGCCAAAAACCAACACACGACTGTTCTCGTCAAGGGAAAGTGCTTCCGAGAGGAAGGGGAGAGATCGCGCGATAACAGCGGCAGCCAAACCTGGTACAGCGGACTCACCAGCTTCAATGGCTGGGTCGCCCTCAAAACCTTTGGCGAGCATTTTCATTGTGGCTGGTATAGCGTCCTCTGACAGTGTCATAAAGTCATCGGCACCATTGCTGAGAATCCTCCAGGCGAGTTCTGAGACTTCACCACAGGCTAGGCCTGCCATCAGGGTTTCCAATTCCCCATCAACCACAACAGGTTCTCCGGCCTGGGCGCTGAGCTGTAGGCAGTTTGCTTGCTCAGGTTCAACAATGATGAATCTTGGTCGCTTATCTCCCCAAAGGTCCCAGAAGTAACCGCATACTGCAGAAGCTAAACCTCCGACACCACCTTGGACAAAAACATGGGTTGGTATTTCGCCATCCATCTGAGAGACGATTTCAGACAACATAACGGTATAGCCAAGCGCCACATCTTTGGGGATCTCCATGTAGCCTTCATATGAGGTGTCGGAGACAATCACACGGCCATGTTTTTTCGCTTCAGCGTCAGCAATTTTGATGGAGTCGTCGTAATTGCCAGTGATCCTTACAACGTCGGCACCGAACGACTCCATGGCTTCCTTGCGTCCTTCAGACACGTCGCGGTGAATATAAATGACACAACCACAACCAAACATCTGAGCGCCCCACGCAACAGAACGACCGTGGTTACCATCCGTGGCACAGGTCACCACTAATTCACTGGCTTGTGATTTCCACTCGCCGGAAAGTAACTCGGCTATGGTTGGCGTTTGGCCATACCTTTGCGACAAAATAGCCTGAAGTTGACGGGCGACGGCGAATGCGCCACCCAGCGCTTTAAAGCTTTTCAACGAAAAGCGTTTTGATTCGTCTTTGTACCAAATTTTACCTAGGTCACTGGCTCGGGCTAAATCAGAAAGGCTCAGAAGTGGCGTCTCTTCGTAACCCGGCCACTGAGTAATGTCTGTGATGGCACTTTCTGCTGCGCTAACACTCAGAACTTCTTTTTGCTGGTCGGAGTAACAAGTTGAAGGGTCAGATTTTGGGTTAGCAAAATGACTAAGATTTCCTGAGATAAGCGGCATTGAAGTGCATCCTTGTGTTGTTTGGTATAAAAAGCTTAACAACGTCTTACAGCGGAAATTCTGCGTCTTGGGTTGCCGGGGTGGGGAATTCCCCCCCATTATGTTATCTGCTTGCGGAAATCCCTCATTTCATGGTCAACAGCCCCCTAGGGTCGAAACTAAAAGAGCTTTTCAATATCTGACTTACTCAGTGCCTTGTGATAGAAATATCATTGGGCAATGTCGATATTGCACGCCAAGACTAAGGAAATCTCTGTGTCATTCTCGACACCCTCTGCAATCACAGTGTAGTGCATCTCCTCCAGTGCCTGGCTGATGTGTCGGTAAAGTACTTGCCCAGATTCGCTGGAAGTGTTTTCCAGAAACTGCCGATCCAACTTAACGAAATCGGCATTGAGGTTAGCCCGCATGGAGAGACTGGAATAACCAGAACCAAGGTCATAGATGGTGACGTTGAACAATATAGGGAAAAAGGGCCAAAACCGCTTCGCGAAAGCTCATTGCGAATATCTTCAACGCCGACATTCTTTGCATAGCGTGCACTGAATAGACTCCTGACAGATTATTATCCCCCGACAACACCAACAGACCCTAGGACATATTGGACGGGGTTATTAAATTTGCTTCAAGGTATCGCTAATGATTGTGGTGTTTATGTGCAGCTTTAGAGACTAAGAGCATGTTTCATACCTAAACGACCTGAATCCTGCATTTTCAGGGCGTTTGGGTATAGTTAAACCACCTAAGGAAAAAACGAACAAAGCCCCTTAATGGGGCTTTGTTCGTTCTCTTGCCCGGCAGTGGGCGGACAGGGAGAAAAGGGCTTACATGGTTAGATGGCGCTGGATACCTTGAAGCGACTCACTGAGCTTCTGAACTTGCCCACCAAATCATTGACTTCACGGGCTGAGCCCTGAACGTCGGCCGCTGATTCATGGTTGTTGGAGGCCATATCGGCAATACCCTGAATACGGCGTGCTAACTCCTGATTTGCGATGGTTTGTTCATGCAATGAGCGTGAGACCTCTTCAATGATATTGATGAGATCCATCGATTTCTGATGCATTTCGCGTACTGATTGTTCTGCCGTGTGGGTTTGCGACATGTTATCGCTGACTACAGAGACACTGTCTTCAATATGACTGACCGTGGTTTCAATGCCGCTTCTGAGCTCTTGAATCGTAGAAGCAATCTGCTTGGTGGAATCTGAAGTGCGAACTGCGAGATTACGTACTTCATCAGCCACAACCGCAAAGCCACGCCCTTGATCACCGGCGCGTGCTGCCTCAATCGCTGCGTTCAGGGCGAGAAGATTGGTTTGTTCCGCCACATCGTTAATCACGCTAATGATGCCTTCAATCTCTTTGGAGTGCTGGTCGAGCTCTGCCACTGCTGAACTTGAACGCTGAGATTTCTCAGACATCTGATCCATATTGCTGATGGTCAACTGCATGGTGTTGGCGCCTTGCTGAGCCTGAGCACCATTCTCATTCGACAGCGACTTCATCTTGTCTGCGTCATGGGAAATGGTATTGATGCTGGCGGCAAACTCTTCCACCAATGCCGCGATGCTCCCGGTATCTTCTGATTGCTGAGTAGACGCACCAACGATGTGATTGGACAAGGTTTCCAGTTTGGTCACTTCGCTGTTGAGTTGATTGGCACCTTGCGCAATCCCTGTCAGCGTTTCTTCAAAAGCATTCATCAGGTTGTTGAACGCACGGCCAAGATCCGTGATTTCGTTTTTGCCTTTCAGGCGTGAGCGCACGGTGAGATCCAGGTTTCTCTCAGCATTCTGGAACTGGCGCTGCAACGTACTCAAAGGAGTGGTGATGCTTCGGGCAATGGTGAATGAAATGCCGGCTAATACCAAAGCCACCGCCGCCACAATCAGCAGCATCTTACGTACATCCTCATAGAAAATGGCATCAACATCATCCACATACAATCCAGTGTTGAGCACCCATCCCCAAGGCTTGAACGGCAGAGAATAAGCAATTTTTGGGTAAGGTGTTTCATCGGCCCCGGCTTTCTTCCAGTGATAGGTAACGAACCCACCGCCATTTCTGGCTTTTTTCACTTGTTCCGCAATGATGTAAACACCGTTAACGTCCTGAAGGTCGGCGAGATCTTTACCGATCAGGTTGCTCGCAATAGGGTGGTGCACCATGGTGGACTTCATGTCATAAATCATGAAATAACCGTTGGTGCCGTAGCGCATCGCATCCATGGCTGTGATCGCCCGTTGCTGTGCTTCCTCAACCGAAATCTCTCCAGTCTGGGACTTTTGGTATAGGCGGGTAACCAGACTCTCGGCGGTTTCTACTAATACCTGAATCTGATTTTTTCGTTCTTCGAGCATGTTATCTCGCTTGATGATCAGCGAGATGGTGGTGACTGAAACCAAAGACAACAGGGCAATCACGATGATCAACGATAAACGTTGCCTGATGGACAAGGCGTTCATGTCTCTCTCCCTAAAGACTAAGTGTTTAAAATAATGGGCTTTATCAAAAAATGATTCTAGCAACTGGTTTCACATTTGCTTGCTGTCAAAATTGCTGAATATGTTGCAAAAATGTCACAGAAATAAAATGGCATTCTGTCTGGCTAGATAGACAAAGGGCTGTGGGCTTTTAACTTGTAAATTCATAGCTGGAATGAATTTATTGTGACGAATTAACATTTTTCCGAAATGTGATCCGATGCATTTAAATGTAAGGAAACGGATCGCTCAGTTATGCGGCTGTAGGCAATAATGTGGCTCGATTTTCACCTAACTGTTGCAAGTTAAAGGCTAAATAATCTTAAACCCGGAAAAAGTGTGTGCTTATCACGTTTCGCTATATGCGAAGCTAGGGGTTTGGTTTAGACTAGCGCCTCTTTGTACCAATCGGACTGACGATTTAGTCCAATTGGTATTCTCCATCCTTACCGAGGTGATCAATCATGTCTTTACCAAATTGCCCACAATGTAACTCTGAATACACTTACGAAGACGGCGCGCTGTTCGTTTGCCCTGAGTGTGGTCACGAGTGGTCTCAGGATGCATCTGCTGATGCAGAAGAGACGAAGGTAATTAAAGACTCTAACGGCAATGTTCTTCAGGACGGCGACACTGTCACCGTGATAAAAGACCTGAAAGTGAAAGGATCGTCACTGGTTGTTAAAGTGGGTACTAAAGTGAAAAACATCCGTCTGGTAGACGGTGACCACGATATCGATTGTAAAATCGATGGCATCGGCGCAATGAAGCTGAAGTCTGAGTTCGTGAAGAAGGTTTAAACCCTCACTTCCCCGAAAAACCGCGCTCACTAGCGCGGTTTTTTTGTATCTTGGGTTTACACCCAAACAACATGAAGATGCCCAGTGAACGATTCTCTGTTCGGTTCGTACTGGTTCAAGGAAAAACAACAAAAAGGACGCATATTGTGGCTGAGTACGACGACGGTAAAAAGGTGCCTACCAACCGAATGAGCAGAGTCGGCATGTTTGGCTCTGTGGTCACCAAAGTAGCGACCAACATGGCGGCTGAAGGTGCCAAGCAATTGATTGCAGGCAAGCGCCCGAAAGCCAAAGACCTGCTGCTGACACCAAAGAACATTTCCAATATTACTGAGCAGCTTGCACAACTTCGTGGCGCAGCAATGAAAGTCGGCCAGTTGTTGAGTATGGATGCGGGTGATGCCTTACCAAAAGAACTTACCGATATCCTCGCCCGACTGCGCTCTGACGCCGCGCCAATGCCTGCCAAGCAACTTGCTGATGTATTGGCGAGCGAGTGGGGCACTGATTGGCAGAAACACTTCCTTTCCTTCAAATTCAAGCCTATCGCTGCAGCGTCAATTGGTCAGGTACATTTTGCTTATGACGACGACGGTTCAGAGCGGGCGGTAAAGGTGCAGTACCCTGGCGTGAAGAAAAGCATCAGCAGCGATGTCGATAATGTCGTCACACTGCTTCGCCTGACAGGGCTAGTGCCTAAAGAAGTCGATTACAAAAGCCTGCTTGAAGAAGCTAAAAAACAACTTCACGCCGAAGCGGATTATCAACTGGAAGCCGAACATGCCAAGGTGTTTGGTGAGCTGCTGAAAGGTGATAAGCGATTCGTCGTGCCTTCAATCAATGATGCGCTGACCACGTCGTCGATTTTGACCATGAGTTACGAGCAGGGCGAACAGATTGAAAACCTCGATGATTTGCCAGATACGCAGAAAACCGAGCTGGTTTCGAATCTGTTTACCTTGTTGTTCCGCGAAGTGTTCGACTTCCAACGTGTTCAGACCGATCCCAACTTTGCCAATTACCTGTACCAGCGCGATACCGGAAAAATCGTCTTGTTGGATTTTGGCGCAACCCGTTTGTATTCAGACATTATAAGTCAGGGTTACCAGAAGCTGCTGACGTCTGCGATGCACAACGACAGAGAAGGGGTGGCGGATGCCATGTCCCAAATTGGCTTTTTCAGCGAGCATATCTTCCCAGAACAAAAAGACGCTGTGGTAAATTTGGTGATGACGGCCTGTGAGCCTCTGCGCCATAACGGGCCCTATGATTTCGGCCACAGTGATCTTGCCAAGCGCATTCATGATGCCGGCATGGCACTGAGCACCGAGCAAGGGTATTGGCACACACCACCCGTGGATGCACTCTTCCTCCACCGGAAAATCGGCGGCTTGTACCTGCTCGCAGCGCGTCTTGGCGTGAGTGTGGATTTGCCTGAACTGTTTGCCCCGTTTGCTTGGGAATCAGAGTCTGAGCTTGCTAAAGTGGTGGCGAATTAACCATTCGCTACCGAATTTCAGAAAAAGCGTGTCATTGCTTTGAAATGAAAGGGCGTTAGGAGTATTGGTATCCATACATCGTTATCTGGGAATACTGAAATGCCTGCACGTCTATATCAACATCTTGAAACTATCTGGAATTACCACCTTATGGGGCATGAAGTTAAGCCCGCAGACTGCCTGTTTGTATTATGCAGCAATGATTTGAGAGTCGCTGAGCACGCCGCCGACCTTTACCGTCGAGGAATGGCACCTTACGTACTGGTGTCTGGTGGAAGAGGCAGGTTTACTGAAGGCGTTTTCGAAAAATCGGAAGCCGAAACGTTTGCCGAGATTTTGCGTGATGAGGGTGTGCCAGACCGGGCGATACTACTGGAAAGCCAAGCCACCAATACAGGTGAAAACGTGACGCTGTCACACAAAGTGTTGTCACAGAAGGGATTGACGTTCAGTCGTTTCATTCTGGTTCAAAAGCCTTTTATGGAGCGCAGGGCTTACGCGACGTTTCTAAAACAGTGGCCTGATGACGTAGAAAGCGTTGTTTGTACATCCCCGCCTATCCCGTTCCTGGAATATCCGACGGCAGACCTCCCGTTTGACCATGTTGTTGAAGCCACGGTGAGTGATTTCGAGCGCATTAAGGATTACCCAGCCCAAGGCTTTCAGATTGAACAAGCTATTCCTGATGACGTTATGTCTGCCTATAACGAGATTAAGAAAGCGGGACTTTGGTGAGACAAGGGAACACTTAAACTGAGCCAAACTGCTCAATGCCCGATAACCTGATCCATCTCACTACACTTTGACGCCCGAAAACGTCATTCTGAGCTAATTGCATGAAGCAATTAAGAAAAGCAGGCTCAGGATGAAAGCGCAAACTCCTTACACATTCGACTTTTCCTTGCCCCATTGCCAATGGTGGCTGGCGATAACTGCTCCCCAAATTAGCTATAACCGTGGCGAATATGACTACGACTTGCCCAGCCTAAAACGCGATGCAGAGGATCTGGAGGCGTGGGGAAAAAGCTTTGCTGATAGCTGGGGGATTGAAACCCGCCGTGAATGGCACCAGATGATCCACCGTCTCGCAATGGGGGAAGTTCACGGTGATGTCTGGGAAGGAGAGTTCGGACGCCGCGCCTGCATGAGCGCCAATGAATGGCAACAACGTATCGACAGTGTGCAGAATGAGGTCGCTAAGGCTGAAATGCAGTATCTCGATGCGGCTTACCGCCATGTTGGTATTGCCGGCTTTAAAGCGTGGGATTTTTGCCGTGGCTCTTTTCTTACCCGTGCAGGGTTCAGTGCGGGCAAAGTCACCCAAGAAGAATTTGCCTTCCTGCTCAACTATTTCTGCCTTCAAATTCAAAAGCACTTCTCAAGCTGGGAACAATACAGTCAGAGCTTCATTTTTGGTCGCAACTATTGGGAATATATCAACGATCAAGACGAAGATATCGACAACGTCAAATACCTGCTCAATAACGGTTTCTATATCGGATTCAGTAACTTCTTTCAAAGTCTTGAGCAAGACAAAGACTGTCCCATTCCTGCCTTGGAATGGAACACCACGCTGCCGGTGATCCCTCAGCCGGAATCACTCCGTGCATTGTTGAGTGAAGAAGAAGGGGAGACACAGTCATGAACATGTGGGCAACCCTCGATCTTGAACCTACGCAAGATGAATCGGTCATCAAGAAGGCGTATCGCGTCAAACTTCGCCAACATCACCCAGAAGACGATCCAGAAGGATTCAAGCGGGTACGCGAAGCGTATGAAAATATTCTTCAATGGCTGAAAGGCGGCGCTGATGACAATGGAGAAACCAACAGGGAATCAGCCCCCGAAAACCCTGAAACAGCGACAGAACACCCGCACATCAGCGCGTTGAAAGCACTGCTTCAAGATGCGTCAAAGCGGATGGAATTGACGAGCTGGAAAGTCTGGACAGAAACCGGACAGATGCTGCAAATCGATGAGCAGCAGAAGATCTCAGACGACGCTGTGACTCTGGTGTTAGCAAACCGCTGGTTGCCCCCCGCGATCATTGATGTGCTTTGGCACGGTTTAAGTTGGAATCTCTTGCTGAACGGGGACCAACAGCAAGTTGAACTTGGTGAGTTTCTCAATGAATGGCGACAGTTACCCCTGTCTGTCTCCCTCGAAGAGCTAACTCAGCTGAGTGCATCGGAACAAAGGGCTGTACTGAGCTTTTTGCGTCCTCTCCATATTGCTCTGTCACGTGGGCAAGTGGATGCGTTGCACTATCATCTGCTGCAGCCGCTGACGTTTGTCATGCCGAATCTGCTCAATGTTCAAATCAGCCTTCTTAAAGCGCATGTCGCTATAAAAACAGCGTCATCGTCAGTTGTCGAGGCCTTGGTGTCTGACCTCATTGAACGCCCCGCAGAAACCCTCACGCTCGCTCAATGGGAAGTGATTGCGGAGGCAGCCAAGCTTATCGGTCACTCAAAAGCGATCGAAACGGTGACGGAAAAACTCCTCTTACTCAATGCCTGGTCTGAAGCCGCCGATCTGCAATATTTTTCCGTACTCAGTCAAGATCGCTTATTGGCGTTGGTATTGGCATGTTTACGTCAGCGCTGGAACCCGCTGCCACCTGTATTCTGGCGCAATGAGCGAAAATTGTTAGAGGTACCTGAAAGCGCCCCAGAAAAGCTGATGTATGACTGGCTTTGTGGCCAGCTTGTAGGGCATGACAATAATGCGATTAGCCACAGACTCGATTTTACTGGTGCAGAGGGATCTTTAGCGCTGGTCGTCAAAGTACTATGGGCGGCGCACTCCGGCAGCTGGGCATGGATGCATTCGCTCAAGCAAGCGCTAAAGCAGGAATTGGACGCATTGGGAAATGGCAGTGAACGTGTCGCCATTCTTCTCGCGCAGCAATGCTTAAAAGAAGTGATGGAAACGCAGGGTGGTTCTGAAACGCTACAGCAAAAATTGGCGCACTATGAAACCGACGCCTTCTTCTCACAAGAAGCCCTGACCATGGAGGAGTTAAGTTCACTATCCAAGGATGATTGGCTGGAGTGCATTCGTCGCCATCCTTTGCTGCCTGATACTTGGTATCGACAGTTAGAGCAAGCGGAAGTCTTGGTCATGGAAGAGCTTCATGAAACCAATATGTATCCTAACTATGCTGATTCACTCTGTTTCTATCGAAGTGCCAACCCAGAGTATGAGATTGCCAGTGTATGGCAGGAAACTGCGTTTGAGGGCGTTTTTGATTGGGCGCTGATGTTCTTTTCCCACCTTGGAGCGGGTGGGGCACTCAAGCAACCGGTGATGGATAGCTTGCCACCGCTGCCCGAACGGCAACTTAGCGGGCCGATTTCGCTCATTCTGCCTTTTGCCGCCAAGCCTCATGACTATCTGCCCGAGAGTATCGATGCTTTTACCCGATTCCCTGAACAGTTTGTCTATCGGCTGGTGGTCGATAGCCAAGTGTCCTTGCTGATAGAAAGTGAGAGTATCGAGACGTTAATGGAAAGGGCTAAAGCGCGTGATCTTTGTGCCACTATCGCGCTTTCCCGTCTATTGGCCGAGGAGCATTTTGACGAGGCGATTGTCTTTTGGAATCTGGTTGCAGCCAACCTGGATGCCAATCCGCATTTCCATGTGGTGGTGGACTGGCAACAGCAAACTCTTATCCGATTAAAGCAGGAAAAAGGGTTGGCGAAAGAGACCTACCATTACGACAAACCAGAGTTTATTCACGCCATGATCACCACAAATATGGCTTGGTTTGCGCCGCCGCAGGAATTTGAGCAGCACTCACCGTCAAAAGAGGCGGAGGATTTCCACTACCCCATCTGTATTCTTCTTACCCAGTTGCACTTGGGGTTGAATGGCAACGGCTATAACACTTCGTCTTTGAAAGCATTGGCAGACAGACGCCCGAAGCAAACTAAGCTTCAGCAACAGACCACTGATGTTGCAGTGGCTTACCTTGAAGAGATGTATCAAACGCAGTTGGAAAAGGACTTGGCGACGAAAGGAAAGCATGCTGCCTCCTACAGCCGCTTTAGCCTTAAAGCCATTTCGCTGGTGTTGTTTGTTTCCTCTCTAATTATCTTTCCCAATGTTTCTGCGCAAGGCGCGTATTTGGACAAAAACAGCCTATATGGTGCGATTTCCGCGTTTCTGTTTGGGCAGATTTATCTGGCATGGAAAGTATCACGCCCGATGATACTGAACGATGACAGGAAAAAGTACTTTATCTATGCAGCGTTAACCTGCGTGGTAGCGTTGGTTTCCCGCTCTCTGTTTCTTGCTTTTGTCAATCTCATCGCCAATTACTCAGCAGCGAATGGACTAAGTGAGATTTATGGCCGTGGAGGCTGGAATAAGACGGTGGTTAAGAGTGGAAAAGTGAATTTGCGGAAAGTGTTGGGGTTTAAGAGTTAATTTAAAACCATTTTTTAGTTGTGGATAATGAGGTGATTAATTGCTTTTTCACTGAAAATGTAACTCATCACATTTAGTGATAATGCTTGCTATTAAATTATTTTTATATGCGTCAAGTTGTGTGTTTTATATATGGGATTTAAGGATCTTCATCAAATAAATCATTTATTCCCCTTATGGTTTTGTTATTAAGTAGCTAAGTTTGTAGTATCTAATTTCTTGGCCATTAACTTATGAAATCACTTTCACTTTTTATCATTGTATTGATGTTTGTCGGTAAGGCATATGGTTCCAGTTACTCTTTCGAATATGATTTGTTAGGTAGATTGATAGCTATCAATAATGTGGAGCATGCCAGCGAAAAATCTACGTACATATATGACGGGGCGGGGAATGTTATTTATTCTGGCGATATTGATAATGTGGCATTTAGTGACCCAATCCTGTTGTTAAGTCCATTGATGAATGAAGAAGTACAAACTGATACCGTCAGATTGACTTGGTCTAAGCCAAGCGGAGTAAAGTTTTTTGATGTCTATATCAGCGATGGAAATGAAAGTACCAAATACAAATCTGGCCTGCAAGAAAGTAAATTGATAATTCCTTCTGACTATTTCTCAGTGACAAGTGGAGAAAAGGTAAAATGGAAAGTTGTAGGATACAGCAGTCTTGAAAATAGCATTGAATCTCTGGTTTATGAGTTTGGCTTTAGTGATAAAGACAATGATGGATTATATGATTTTCAAGAGAGCGGAGGGTGTAACAGTTTCGATGATTTTGACTCAGACAATGACGGACTCTCAGATGGCTTTGAAATAGAGAATGGATTTGATCCCTGTCTATTTGACACAGATGGTGATGGAATTTCTGATGGTTATGAGTTTACGAATTTAAGTGATGTTTTATTAGCGGACTCTTGGGTTGATTCTAATTCTAATGGAAAAAGTAATTGGTATGAATATGCTGATCATGAGACAAGTGGCTTAAATGTAAGTATTGGTGATCGTGTTCTGGAATTAAGAGATTCAGAATCATATGCACTCACTGGGATTCATGCCGATAGCAATTCTTCAATGACACTGATGTATTGGGTAATGCATCACGGATATGATGGTGAATATCAGTTGTCGGGATCCAGAGATGGAGGTGATCATCGATTTTATGTCGGTCGAAATGGTAGCAAGCTAATTGCCGGCGTTGGAAAAAATATCGGTAATTCGCCCCAAGATACATTTAACCCATCTGTTATTTGGAACCACGTAACTGTCACTTATGACAAAGATTCGAAGTCACTTCATGGCTACCTAAATGGAATCAATGTATTAAGCAAGTCAAACATTGACTTTAAAGGGAATTCTGCGCGTTCTCTATTAATTGGGGCAATGAATAACTCATTTGGTGGTGCTTTCTACATCAACGGTCAGGTAGACGATGTGCAGGTGTGGAGCCGTGCGCTGAGCGGGAGTGAGGTGCAGGGATACATGCTGACGCCGCCGGTAGCGGGTGAGGCAGACCTGTTGGCGTACTACGACTTCAGCCGTGCGAAAGGGCGCTGGGTAGAGAACGTGGCGACCGGAGCGTTTGATGCGCTGCTGTCGGAAGACGGTCTGCTGA
>NZ_JAALDL010000026.1 GCF_011045095.1 Grimontia sedimenti | reverse complement strand
GAATTTGCTTGGCGACCATAGCGTTATGGACCCACCTGACTCCATGCCGAACTCAGTAGTGAAACGTAACAGCGCCGATGGTAGTGTGGGGTCTCCCCATGTGAGAGTAGGACATCGCCAGGCTTCCAATTTAAGTGTGGAGCGGTAGTTCAGTTGGTTAGAATACCGGCCTGTCACGCCGGGGGTCGCGGGTTCGAGTCCCGTCCGCTCCGCCACTTCTTAGAGAAACCTCAGTCGAAAGGCTGAGGTTTTTTGCTATCTGCGATTCCAGAATAGTTCTGCTCACTTTGGGCCGTCGCGCCAGAGGTAGCTGCCACTTATCGTGTGCTAACAGAGATCCTTTTTACATATCTTCCTCAGTTCTACTTATTTATGGTTTAAGTTTTTTAAGGACTATCTTGAATTCGTGATTCGACTTGGCAGGTTTTTTGTCGAAGGACAAGTAGGAAGATGACTCGATACTATTTAAAGCCCTGCTGGTTCAGCAGGGCTTTGTCGTTTAAGCACTATTGGTCGCTAGAGGCCTTTTTATACTCATGTGCTTTTGCTGCCTGATAAACAGAGCGCAGGCTATGAGGAGGGTAAAGAATTCGGCGAGAGGAAGCGCAGTAAGGAAGTGCTGGTCTTTAAAGAAAAGAACCAAACCGAAGATCAGTGAAACAGGCAGTACCAATCCTCGACTCAACGCGATGGCTGCTGATTGTTTTGGCAGTTGCATTGCGGTGAAGTAAGCGGAAATAAGAACGTTAATTCCGCTTAGCATCAGGCATGGCCAAATGATGGCGATGTAACTGAGAGCGTGTGAAGATGCTTTCTCATCCAAATCTGTCAGGAAAAGCTCGGTCACTGTATCTGGTTTTACAAGGCATAGATAAACCAAGGCACTGCTAATAATTATGATTGTGGTTGCGGCGAGTGCCATGAAACGATTGATACGGTGTAGGTTACCCGCCCCTTTGTTTTGACTGACTAAAATATGGATAGCATCGACCACGCCATAGAACATCATCATGCTGACGAACAGAATGTAGTTGGCAATCGAAAAACCTGCGACCGCTTCCTGGCCGCCATTTTTCATCAATAACCAATGTACGGTGAAGATAACGATACCCACTGAAATTTCATTAATGAATTCCGAAGCGCCATTGATAAGCGCGCTCACAAACTTCCTTATCTCTAATCCTGCTTTAGAGAGTGACAAGGTTCTCGAAGGTTTCGCGAAATAGAAAATAAGCACCGACAGCTGTAGTAACTGTGCAAAGGTTGTCGCCCACGCAGCCCACTCTATCCCAAGTCCCAGTACTCCCAGGAAAACGTAATCAAGAGTGATGTTGGTCGCTGCGCCTATCATAAGCGCGGCGGTTGCTAGCATTGGGAAACCATCAGCGCGTACAAAATAATAGAGCACCATGGTGGTCAGCTGGACAATCATACAGACGGCGAGAACACTGAAATAGCGCTCCATGAGCGGATGTAGTGAAACCGGTGCGCCTAGAAAGTAAAAGAGTTCTGTGCTGAATATTGAGCTGATAATCGCCATCGACGCACTGAACCCAAATGCGCCTAACATAGCCTGCGTGAAGGCTGCATTGGCTTTATCAAGTTCGTCCTTGCCTATATGTTCCCCTGCTTGAACAGTTCCGCCAATTGCAATCATCAAAGACACGGCGAAAACAAACGTGATGTAAGGAATGAGCAGATTGATGGCGGCCAGTGCGTCGGCACCCAGAAATCTGCCGACGAACATCCCATCAACAATACTGGCGCTTGATATAGCAACGAGACCAATGAATGAAGGGATGGCGAAATAGAAGAAGGTCGGGACTATCGGTGCGTCCAACACACGGTTCTTGGAAGTCATAATCTTTGTATAGAGAGAATAATGGACAGTAATGATGCGTGAAGAGAAAACTATCTTCACGTGCAATAAAGGTGATGTGGGACTTACCTTATGGCGTGTTGTAACAATAGTAACTTTTAGTGTAATGAGAATTAATATCAATTAGGATCCTTGGCCTTATCAGATTAAACGCCATTCAGGCGCGCTTGGTATAAGGCGAGGGAAACGTGAGTCAGATAGCCAGCAACATCGCAGAGAAAGCATCCTTTCAAGCATTCTTTAACTGTTACCTGAAAGAGGTCGATGCTGGAGATTGGTCTCCCGCTTCACGCTGGCAGATGTCGGTGGGTCGATTGGGGGATGTGGCAAAAGACAAGTGGATTGTCGAGATTTCACTGCCACACTTGGCAGGAAAGCTTGCCGTAAACGTTGAATACCGCTCATTGGTGGGGAATCACCAATTTGGCAAAGTACTGATTCAAGTTGATAAGTTCTCTTGGAAGGTGATCTCAGAGACGCATGCTTTACAACAACTGATCGAAGGGATCTTCCACGCGAAGTCAGCCGCTTTTGAATGCAAGCAAGAGCTCATGCTCCGTGTGATTGAAAGCCAGAGATTAATGACGCAATACATTGAAGAGCGTCGTGGTGATCCATCGCTCAGCAAGCCAAATTTCATTGACGCTGAACAATCATTGCTTTTTGGTCACTGGCAACACCCCACACCGAAAAGTCGTCAGGGAATGCTGGAATATCACCATGCATTCTATGCACCTGAAACAAAAGGGCGCTTTCCCCTTCACTACTTCAGTATTGATCGCGCTCTGATCAAGCAACGGTCAGCAATCCCGTTAACCGCAGAAGAAGTGATCACTGAATCTTTGCCTGCAGCGGCGGATAAACCAGAAACCCATATTGTGGTTCCCATGCATCCCCTTCAAGCGCAGTGGCTTCTTCATCAAAATGATATCCGAGAGTTGATAAAGGCAGGTGATATTAAGGATTTGGGAAGTTATGGCCCAGAGTTTACTGCTACATCTTCTGTGCGCTCTCTCTATCACCCGAATCTGGATTGGATGTACAAATTCTCCCTGCCAGTAAAAATCACCAACTCACTGCGTGTTAACAAACGCCATGAGTTGGATGCTGGTGTGGTCATGGCGACCTTATATCGCAAAACGGGTTTCAGTGAGCGCCATGCTTGCTTCAAGGTCATTACTGATCCCGCATACATCACAGTCGATTTGTCTGGTCAGGAAGAAAGTGGTTTTGAAGTCATCATCCGCGAGAATCCTTTCCCTGAAGGCAATGATCAAGATGTTGTTACCATCGCGGCATTGACTCAGTCTCCAATGCCAGGTGAAAGCTCAATGCTTTATGACGTCATCAGCAAGCTTGCGAACCGAAATGAAGCAGATTACCTGCGCATTGCCATCAAGTGGTTTGCCAAATACTGGGAATGCGCCATAGAACCAATGATTGCGCTTTATGACGAACATGGAATTGCGCTTGAAGCTCACCAGCAAAACAGTGTGATTGAGATGAAAGAGGGGCTTCCTTCGGTTTATTACTTCCGTGATAACCAGGGCTTCTACCTTTCCAAAGCGTATCGTGGATATCTGGCAACCATGGAGCCGGATTCTGTCACCGTAGACTCTCTCTATTTCGATGACGATGTTATCTGCGATCGTTTTGCTTATTACCTGTTCATCAACCATCTGTTCTCCATTATTGGCCGCATGGGAGCAGATGGTCTGGTTGAAGAGCGAATCCTTATCAGCTTCGTTCAGCAGAGGCTTTATGCGCTGAGAAACACCCTTTCCGGTGCGGGAAAACTGTTTGTCGAAAAGCTGCTGTCAGAATCAGCTATCCCGGTAAAAGCTAACTTGTTAACCCGTGTTCATGATGTTGATGAACTGCTGGCAGACAACGAACAAGCTATCTACTGCACGATTTCCAACCCGCTTGTGATGACTTGTCTGGAAGAACCGATGGAGGTGAGTTATGCCTCTGCCTAATAGCCAGAACTTGTCAGCGATTGAAAGAGTCATCAAGCAACTGTTAGAAGCAGTACTGTTTGAAAATTGCGTTGAAGTCTCTGATAAAGAGGGGAAATTCGCTTGGAAGCTCGGGGGAAGAGAATATCTCATCTCGGGTCAGCGAGGCGCATTTGGTCGCTATCGACTCGATATTCAGTCGCTATGTATTGATGGTGTTCGAGCCAATGTTGCTGCGCATTGGCAGCAGATCATTGAAGATTTGCCTGCAACAGAGAAAACCAAATACGCGCTTGCCGAAGAGTTCTCACAAACAGCTGCCCTTTGCGAATGGAACCGCCGACATGTTAGTAAGCCTGAATCCCGTCGCTACCAGGATTTTGAAATCTTGGAAGGCTCGCTTGATGAAGGACATCCTTACCATCCTTCCTTCAAGGCTCGTACCGGATTCAGTGCAGCAGATCACGAGGCTTACGGCCCAGAATCTTCCAAGCCCTTTTACCTTTGTTGGCTGGCCGTTAAGCGCACCCACATCAAACAAAATTTACCACAACCCCATGACGCTTTCTGGCTCAAAGAGCTTGGTCGCACACAATGGTTAAGACTGTCTGGGGCATTGAGTGCGCATGACAAAAGTTGGGATGAATATTCGCTGTTGCCCATGCATCCATGGCAATGGCAACAGTTGAAGCAAGAACAATTGCTTGAGCCACTTGCTGATCAAACCCTCATATTTCTGGGCTTGGGAGCTGATCAATACACCGCATCGCAATCTGTTCGCACCTTAATGAATGCAAGCTATTCCGATAGAGCCAATATCAAATTGCCTTTGAGCATGGTGAATACCTCATCGAAGCGTACATTGGCACCGCACTCTATTTGTCTGGCGCCTGTGGTTTCTTCTTGGCTTAACCGGATTATTGAAAGTGACTTCGAACTGTCGGCGCTCTCTATTTTGGAAGAGTACGCAGGTGCCCGTTTCCATGTGCCAGGGATGACATCTGAAACGTCTCCGTTGGCTTCAGAAGTTGCTGTTATCTTCCGCGAAAGTTTGCAGCCAAAATTGCGTGAGGGTGAGTCAGCGATTCCCTTCAACGCATTAATGATGCTTGAAGACGATGGCTTACCTTTCATTGCTGGCTGGGTAGAAACCTATGGTTTGAATATCTGGTTGAGCCGTTTAATCGATGTCGTAGTGCTACCTGTGTGGCATCTATTGGTTAAACACGGCATTGGTATTGAACCTCATGGTCAGAACATGGTGTTGGTTCATCGTGATGGCTGGCCGGAACGAGTCATAGTGCGGGATTTCCATGAAAGCGTGGAGTACCACATGCCATTCTTGGCCAATCCGGAATGGTTACCAGACTTTGCTTCCATTGAACCTTTCCTCGCAGATGCTCCTATCGATGACTACTACGGCATGAGTTCGGTGGAGTTATTGCGTGAATTGGTGATGGACACCCTCTTTATTTACAGCCTGACAGAGGTCTCTTTTCTTATAGAAAAAAGCTATGGCATGAGCGAACAAAGCTTTTGGAACATGGTAGGCCAAAAGCTCGAAGACTATGCCGATGACCACCCAGAACTTGATAGCCGCTTGCAGCAACTTGGTTACACCGAGGCACAGGTTCTGACGGAGTCTCTGATGACCCGAAAGTTCAAAGGTAGTCAGGCTGAGTGTCACCACACGGTGCCTAATCCATTTCATAAATATTCTCAAAAATAGGGACGTTATGATTTACGTAAATGATGACTTTTTCAGTCATGAATTCTTTGAGCGCAGTAACGAAGCATTCCGCTCACACCCTGAACTTGGCAGCTGCGCAGGGAAGCGCTTTGCTGTATGCACAGAAGATCCAGCTTATCTGCTGGCGGTGTGTTTATACCTGAAAGCCAATGGCGGCTCTTTTTACCCTATTTTCGCACCGACGCCCCGTCTTGCTGCCAAACGATTAGCAACACGCGCCCAGTGCCACGTCCTGCTATTTGAACAAGGGCAACCTGCGATGTCGATTCAGCGGGAAGGTGATGATGACTTGGCTGTGCTGGTGCAAACCAGTTCCGGTACCACCGGTGAACCAAAGGTGATCACCCGAAGCTGGTCTTCAATCGACGAAGAAGTAGAAAGCTACGTCGCGAAGTTCAAAAAGCCGAACAAGATGACGCCACTGATTGCCTGCCCGATCACCCATTCCTATGGCTTGATTGCTGGCGTATTTGTGGCACTGAAGCGTGGTCAATCGCCAGTCATCATTAACAACATTAACCCGAAATTCCTGCTGAAAAAGCTGATGACGACGCCGGATCATTTGCTGTATTCGTCCCCTGCATTGATTCACTCAGTGGTACAGCTTTACCCAAAAGGCCAACAACTGAATGCCGTGATGACCTCGGGCACTGTGCTACCCAAAGCCTGGTTTGAGTCACTGCGTGAAAAAGCCAAGCATGTCTTCCAGCAATATGGCTGCTCAGAAGCTGGCTGTATTGCCATTAATTCGGATACCAAAGCGGCGAATCACATCGGTACCCCGCTCGGACATCTCAAGGTCAATGCCGGTATCGACACTTCAAGACCGGGAGAGATCGTGGTGCAAAAAGGGGATGACATCATCTTTACCAAAGATCTGGGCTATTTCGATGAGCAGGGTCAGTTGATCTTCGTTTCCCGAGCCGACGACATGATTAATGTCTCTGGCCTGAATGTGTACCCACAGGACGTTGAGAACGTGGTACTTGAGATCGCAGAGATCTCCGAAGCTGTGGTATTCAAACGCTCGGATCCGCTATCCGGTGAGCGGGTCTGCCTGCAGTTTGTTGCAAGCGATGCGCTTGAGCCAAGCCGGATCCGAAAGTGGTGTTCGACACGGCTGGCTTCCTATCAACTGCCCGTCGATATTGAACAGTGCACAGTGATTGAAAAGATGGCCAACGGAAAAATCAACCGTAACGTGCTGTCTCAAAGCAAAATTTCCATTCCAGCGATAGGTTAAGGAGCGCCCATGGAACGCGAACAATTGATTGCATCCATTCGCCAGGTATTGAGCGACAACATGCAAAATGCCCACATGGAGAAATTCAGTGAGAGTGCAAGGCTGAATGAAGACCTTTATCTGGATTCGGTGCTAATCCTTCAGCTAATCCTGCACCTTGAGCTGGATCTGGGTTTGACCGTCCCGGAGGAAAATATTACCGCGGCAGACTATGCGACAGTTTCCAGTCTGGCTGACTTCCTGTGTCGCATTGAACGGAATGAGCCAGCACAAAAGGCGCAGGAGGAAGAATTTGAAGACGTCAAAGTGCATTGCTTTGTCAGTTGCGTCTGTGAGTCTTTAAAGCGAAAAGGCATTGATCACCGTCCGTTTTACTTCGGCGTTTGGGATGCGACCTTCACCATCAGTGATAACTACCAGCTTCAATACCACTCCGACGAGATAAACCATGGCAGTTTCCTTGAATGGTACCACCGCCTGTATGGTGTGGCACTGGCTCCTTGGTATGACGAAGGCAAAACCAAACAAGACAACATTGAAGAAATGCAGCGTCTGTTGGCAACCAAAGCAGAAACCTCACACCTGATGGTGATGCTGGATATGTATCAATTGCCGGAGCGTGAGAATAAGTTCAATCAGAACCCATTTCCACACTACGTGATGCTTGAGAACACCCATGATCCGAAAACCCTGTTTATGTCCGATCCGGATTTCCGTTGGGAAGGAGAGCTCGAAAGCGCGCGTATCTTCAATGCAATTTCCCAACCGAGTGTGGCAGGCGGCTACCTGCTGGATGAAACCGGTTTAAAGCATGCGGATGATCGCGATGTTCAAGCTTACTTTGAGGCGTGCTTTATTGCTGACGGCAACCCGCTGACGAGTGCAATTCGACGTATTCTGGACGCTCATGTCCGCGGCTATGCAGGGATAAAACTCACGGACCTGTCATTGGCATTGCGTGAAATTCGGGTGATCGCAGTGCGCAAATATGCCTACGAGCACGGCTTTGCTTTCTTCTGGCGCGCGCTTGGTCTGCCCGATGATGATTTTGAGATCTGGTGTGATGTGATTGAAGAGCTCATCCAAACCTATAGTCGGATCCAATACCAAATCATGAAGCTGGCAGAAACCGGCGATTTGGATCTGCAGGTGGAGATCTACGCTTTGCTGAATAAGCAGGATCGTACGGAGTTTCGCATCAAAAAACGCCTCAACGAAGTCTATCGTGATTGGTGCGAACTGAACGATTTACCGCTTGAAGCGGCAGTAGAGGTTGCCTGATATGCAGCTTTCAATCTGTACCATTTCATTCCGACACCAGCTTGTTTCAATGGACAATCTGGCGGAGTGGGCTTGTTGCCACGGGTTTCAGGGTATTGAGCTTTGGGGAGCTCATGCCCTGAGCCTGGAGGCACAGCCGCAATATGATGCCAAGTGGCTTAACGACATGGGACTATCGATTTCCATGTTGAGTGACTATTTGCCCATTGCGGGTGATAAGCGCAATGCCTGGCAAAAATGCCGCCATATCTGTCGATTGGCAAAACAGTGGGATACCAAGAAGGTGCGCACTTTTGCTGGTCATCAAGCGAGTAGCGAAGTGGGAGCAATAGTGCGTAAGGAAATGACACAGCGCCTGAGAGGGATCTGTGAGTACGCCGCCGATCAGGGTTTGGATGTGCTGGTAGAAACCCATCCCGGTACGTTGGCCGACACCTCATCATCAATCATGCAGTTGATTGATGAAGTTGATCATCCAGCACTGAAGCTTAATTACGACACCTTGCATGTTTGGGAGTCCGGCGAGGATCCGGCTCAATTTCACCAGCAGGTAGAAGAGCACGTTGGTCATTATCACCTTAAGAATGTGCTGTCGCGGGAACTGCTAACCGTTTTTGCTCCGGAAAATGTCTACTCGCCAACAGGGAGTCGATACGGCATGGTGCCGTTGCTGGAAGGGGCAATGGACTATCAACAGTTTTTGCCACAGCTGCTCGGTAAGCCTGCAGCGACGGCTTCATTGGAATGGTTTGGACATAATGTGAAACAGACATTATTGGATGACAAAGCGGCATTGGATGAGATGAAACTGAGCTTACTGAGAGAGAACTCATCAAGAATTGTTGGCTGCCCAGATTATTTAACCTGATTATGTGATCTCGATCTCCCTAAAGCAGGTTCATGCTTTAACTTTAAATGATGATATTGATAATCGAAATCATTATCGTTTATGAGTTGATAACCTTTAGGTAACGGAATGTCCCTACACAGTGCGCCATCGGCAGGGCAAATCCTGATTGTTGACAGAAACCGGACGTATTGCGAAAAGCTGATACATCGTTTCAATGAGAGAGGCTTTGCCATCAGGCGTTGTGTTTCTGATTCACAGGCTTCAGACATCTATCGAACCACCAATCTCGACCTCGTCATCTTTGCTGCCGACCTGCCTGAAATGGAAGGTTTTCGTTTGCTGAAACGCTACCGGGAGGAGGCTGCAACGCCGATTCTGATGCTGGATGATACTTACAATCATCATGATTGCATGAACTGCTTTTTGTTTGGCGCAGATGACTATATAACGAGGCAGCAGCCTCTGGATGAAATCGTTTGGCGTGCTGCTGCCGTGCTAAGGCGAAGCGCCCAGATTCCTGCGAAAGAGAGCAAAACCCAATTGGTGGTGGACGAGTTGGTACTGGACAGAAAATATCAGACAGTTTTCTATGATGGAGAGGAAGTCTCTGTCACACCCATTCAGTTCAAATTGCTCTGGACACTGGTGTTCCAGCAGCATCAGGTGTTATCCAAAGACTTTCTTTACAGGCAGGTATTGGCGAGGGACTTCCAAAAGTACGATCGCAGTCTTGATATGCATTTGAGCAGAGTGCGAAAGAAGCTGGTGGGGGTCGGCATGGCGGCTGAGCGATTACAGACCGCCCATGGAAAAGGATATTGCTTCTCTTGAATAGCGCCATCTGGCGCTATTTTTATACCCAAACAACCTAAAGGTGCTGAATACAAGTATCTTCAGGCTGTTTGGGTATGTTACTTATCAATTAATTAGTTTTATTAGGCTGACTTTGTAACAGTTGTAAAAGGCGTTTACAGCACAACGTATCAATGAATAATAATGCGAATCATTATCATTGTAGTTGCAGGACGTTGTAATGTTTCAAGGAAGCTCTTTTAAAATCTCTCCACTCAGTGCCGCTGTGATCGCCGCTCTGTTTTCTCAATCTGCCATCGCTAATACAGATGACCACGAAACTATCGTTGTCACTGGAAACACCCAGGCAGCACCAGAAGTGTTCGTCGATTCTGATCAGTTGGATGCTATTCAGGCGAACGACCTAAACGATATCTTCCGTTCAAGTGCTGAAGTCTCTGTGGGTGGTAGCACTGACTATGCACAGAAAGTCTATGTTCGTGGTCTCGAAGACACCATGTTGAATGTCACCATTGACGGTGCGGTTCAGTCAGGTTCGCTATTCCACCACCAAGGTAGCCTGTTTGTCGAGCCTGAACTGCTCGAGCAGGTTGAGGTTTCTGCAGGCGCTGGCCGCGCGACTGACGGTGCCGGTGCGTTGGGTGGTGCCATTCGAATGAAGACAAAAGACCCACGTGCACTTTTGGCCGCAGGTGAAAACTTCGGTGGGCGTGTAAAGACCGTTTTCAACGACAACACTGATGGTTTTAAAACGACCGCCAGTGGTTATGGTGCAATAACGGACAGTGTGAGTGTCTTGGCTTCTCTGGGTTATAACGACCAAGATGACTATAAAGACGGTAACGGCGACACGGCAGAGCACACTGGTTTCCGCAATGGCTCAGGATTCGCTAAAGTCGTTGGTGAGTTGACTGAAGACCAAACAATTATCATCAGCTATGAGCGCAAAGAAGACAAAGCAACACGCTATGCCCGTCCTCACATGGGTGACTTCGTTAAAAACTATCCGCTAGAGCAAGAAACCTATCGCGATACAGCGACACTGAATTATGTCTTAGCGCCGAACAGTAAGTGGTTAAACCTCGATACCACTTTTTACTACACCGATCTTGAACTTGAGCGTTTGAATGACCCTCGTTGGGGAACGTATGTCGGTAACACTGAAACTGTTGGCGGTGATATCCGCAACACTTCAGCGCTTGAAAAACTGACTCTGATTTATGGTACTGATTTCCGTCAGGATACCTCTACATTCAGCGGCAGTGGCCAAACGTTTGAAGACAAGGGCGATCAGTTTGGTGTCTATGTTCAGGGTGATTACAACGCAACAGAATCACTGGTTCTGAGTGCTGGTGCGCGCTATGACCGTTATTCTCTGGATGAAGATCTTCGTGATGGTGATACCCGCTCTGAAGGCACTGATATTTCAGACAACGGTTTCAGCCCGAATGCAGCAGTGACTTACTACATCACCAAAGATCTGAATGTCGTGTTGGGATACGCAGAAGCGTTCCGTGGTCCTCAAGTGGGCGAACTTTGGCTGCTGGACTACGTTTATAGCTCGGAGGACCGTAAAGGCGAAACGGCGAAAAATACCGAATTTACCGTGAACTGGAGCTTCGATAACGGTTATGTGTCAGCGCAGGTCTTTGATAGCGAAATTGAAGACGTGGTAGATCGCGACAGCACCGTTTACGAAAACAGTGGCACACTGGACAACAAAGGCTTCAACATCACTGCTGCATACCAGCTGGACAGCCTGACTGCGACGATTGGCTTTAGCCGAGCACAACCTGAACTTAACGGTGAGCCACTCAACGATGGCAGCATGAATATCGGTACTTCTATCGGTGACACGTTGGTGACCTCACTGAGCTACTATGCTAACGACGATCTGGAGTTTGGCTGGACAGGCCGCTTTGTTGACCGCCTGACAGATGTGCCAGAAGGTACTGAAGAAAAACCTGGCTATGGCGTGCATGATATTTACGCACAGTGGATGCCAGTTTCTGGTGAAGACCTGACGCTGACAGCGTCAGTGAAAAACGTCTTTGATAAGGCTTACCGTGATCAATCTAGCCTTAGCGAAGATTACAACGGTCCACTCGAAGCGGGTCGTAACATCCGTCTGGGTCTGAACTGGGGCTTCTAAGTCTCAATGAAGGGGAGCTTGGCTCCCCTTTGTTTTATCTTCAATGTTGCCCGCCTGTTTTTGATCTTCTCGGCAGAATTTTCCACTTCCCGTAACCTTCTCTGATTGTCCTAAGTCCTGACTGCTAAGATTGAAATAATCCCTTTTAGGTGGTGACACCATGAAAAAAGACCTTCTGATGATTCTGTTTATCTTCATGTTTCTGCTTGGATTCTGGATGGCGATGTCGCCAGCAGAAGCCAATCCTTGGGAAGAGGTGCAGGAACCGTATCTTGGTGTGGAACAATCGATTGGGAGTTACGCCAATGGCTGCCTGAGTGGTGGTGAGGCCTTACCATTGAAAGGGGAAGGGTATCAGGTGATTCGTTCTTCAAGGAACCGTTATTACGGCCACCCGAACATGATTGCCTATCTCACTAAGCTGGCCAAGAAAACCAAAGGTTTTGGCTTGGACGACTTGATGATTGCAGATATTTCCATGCCGCGTGGTGGTAATTTCACCAAAGGACATTCCAGCCACCAGACGGGATTAGACGCCGATATCTGGCTGAGTTTTGCGCCGGAATCGCTAACCAAAGATTCCCTGGAAAGCCCAACGGCTGTCAGCTTGGTGGATTTGCAGAATTATGCACTGAAACGTGATAACTGGATGAAAGAGCATGCCATCCTGTTTCAAGTGGCGGCATCTGAGCCAGAGGTAGCGCGTATCTTTGTCCACCCTGTGATTAAAGAGACCTTGTGTGAAATGTCATGGGAAGACAGAAACTGGCTACGCAAAGTTCGCCCTTGGTGGGGACATCACTATCACATGCATGTCAGGCTTCAATGTCCGGAAGGAAGCTTAAACTGTATTTCCCAGAATGCACCACCAGCGGGCGATGGTTGCGGTGCGGAGTTGATCAGTTGGCGCCCGAAACCTGTCGACGAGACAAAATCAGTAGTGACCACCACTAAGAAAAAGCGGGTGAAGATAAAACCGGGTCAGTGTGAGGTGGTATTAACCCAGTAACTCTCCCTGTCCCTATACAACCAATGCCCAGATACAAGAAAAGCGCCGACAGGCGCTTTTCTTCATTAACCTAGTAATGTTTAAACCAAACCCTGGAGTTTGACGAATTTTTCCAGTAACTCATCATTGGTTTCCTTATGTTCAGGATCAATGATGATGCAGTTGGTGATAGGGCATACCGACTGACAGGTTGGCTTTTCATAGTGACCCACGCATTCCGTGCATTTGTCCGGATCAATTTCGTAGATCTCTGCGCCGAATGTAATCGCTTCATTCGGACATTCAGGATCACACATATCGCAGTTAATGCACTTCTCGGTGATCAGCAGTGCCATCGATTACGCACTCACCGCTTGTGGAGCATTTGGGTTACGGGTGTTTGCACCGTCGGTCAGGTTACGCATCAGCAGTGCAAATTCCAGATCCATGTCTTCCGGCACTGGAATGTAAACGAAGTGACCATTACCTTTCGCATCGTCAATCGTTTCACCTTTGCGGTTTTCCATCGCGTCCAGTTTGAAGACCACATTGCCTTTCGGCGTCATCAGCTCCAGTGAATCACCAGTGATGAATTTGTTCTTCACTTCCACTTCCGCCATGCCTTCGCGGCGCTTACCGGTGAATTCGCCCACAAACTGCTGGCTGTCAGACACTGAGTAGCCGTAGTCGTAGTTTTGGTATTCGCTGTGGGTGTGACGGCGCAGGAAGCCTTCGGTGTAACCACGGTGAGCCAAGCTTTCCAGCGTGGTCATTAGGGTTTCATCGAACGGTTTACCGGCAACAGCATCATCAATCGCTTTACGGTAAACCTGTGCGGTACGCGCACAGTAGTAGAAAGACTTGGTACGGCCTTCGATTTTCAGTGAGTGGACACCCATCTTAGTCAGACGATCAACGTGTTGAATCGCACGCAGATCTTTCGAGTTCATGATGTAAGTGCCGTGCTCGTCTTCAAACGCCGCCATTTTTTCGTCTGGACGATGCGCTTCGCTCAAGAGAACCACTTCATCAGTAGGCTTGCCGAGACCAATGGTGTTGTCTGGACGCTCTTCAGCTTCTTGGATTTGAACCGATGCGGCAGGCTGGATCTCAACGATTTGGCCTGTTTCGTCTTCAGTCGCTTTCTCTGTTTTGTATTCCCAGCGGCATGCGTTGGTGCAGGTGCCTTGGTTAGGGTCACGTTTGTTGATATAGCCAGACAGCAGACAACGGCCAGAGTAAGCCATGCAAAGTGCACCGTGAACGAAGATTTCCAACTCCATTTCGGGCACTTCTTTGCGGATTTCTTCGATTTCTTCCAGCGAAAGTTCGCGCGACAGAATCACACGCTCAACGCCTTGGGTTTGCCAGAACTTAACCGTCGCCCAGTTCACCGCGTTCGCCTGTACAGACAGGTGAATAGCCATCTCAGGGAATGCTTCACGTACCATCATGATCAGACCTGGGTCAGACATGATCAGCGCGTCAGGACCCATATCAACCACAGGCTTCAGGTCACGGATAAAGGTTTTCAGCTTTGAGTTGTGCGGCTGGATGTTACATACGACGTAGAACTTCTTGCCAAGCGCATGCGCTTCATCGATACCGATTTGCAGGTTCTCGTGGTTGAACTCATTGTTACGCACTCGAAGGCTGTAACGAGGTTGGCCGGCATATACCGCATCAGCGCCATAGGCAAAGGCGTAACGCATGTTTTTCAGGCTACCGGCTGGGGACAAAAGTTCTGGTACAAACATAGTCATTGCTTCTACTAATTCTGAGTATAAGTCAGGCCGCATCAAAAAGTGGTGCGGGGAAGCGGGCGATTTTACTGTGATCTTGTTAACATAGCCAGTTCCGATCGGGAAACCATTTGCAGAAAAGGTTGTCTTTTGGAAGATTCAGGTCTTCATTCATTTTTAGTGAATGATTTGACACAAGTTTAGAAAGGTATGTAGGTTGTAAGGGTATTCTCGGCTTTTTTAAGGCGAAAGAACCAGCAACATTGAGATGTGGACTGATGTACGAAAAGAAAACCAAGAGATTTAGCATGCTGTCTAAATCGATGCTTGGCCTGATGGGCTTGTCGCTCGTGACGGTAGCGGTATCAATTAATACGCTACAACAAGAGCCGATCCGGATTGTCCCTCTCAATCTGCCAGAATCTGTCGTCCCTTCTTTTATTCAGAAAGAAGAACCAGTCAAGGCGGAAAGTGCCGTCGACCTTCCTGCATACGAATACACGATTCAGACGGGCGACAGTCTGAGCGAAATTTTCATGAAGCTCGGCATTCCGTATAGTGACCTGTTAAAGCTGATGGAAGCTGACCTTAACCACCTTCGCATCGATACCCTGCAACCCAATGACATCCTGCGGTTTTGGGTTGACTCTGATGGAAAACATCTGCAAAAACTAGAGCTTGAGTTCAATATCGCCTCGAAAGTGCAATATGTACAACTTGACGATGGCAGCTATGAATTCAACGAAGTGTCGGTTCCGGGGACTTGGGTTGAAACTGTCACTGTTGGCGATATTGAAGGCAGTTTCTCGGTCTCTGCGCGTCGTGCTGGCCTGAGCTACAACGATGTGGAAGTGATTACCAACCTGCTCAAGGACAAGATGAACTTCTCCCGCGATCTTCGCGCAGGAGATAAGTTTGAAGTGGTTCGTGCAGAGCAATTTGTGGATGGACAGGCAAGTGGAGCGCGTGAAATTAAAGCGATCCGCATTGAACGCCGTGGCCGACCTATCACGGCTTACCTGCACACCGATGGTAACTACTACGATAAAGACGGCCAGAGTCTGCAACGCGCCTTCCAGCGTTATCCGACCAATCGTAAAGAGCGTATCAGCTCGCACTTTAACCCACGCCGTAAACACCCGGTTACTGGCCGTGTTTCGCCACACAACGGGACTGACTTCGCGGTGAGAACAGGTACACCCGTTCTTTCCACTGGTGACGGTGTGGTAGTGATGGTGCGTAATCACCCTTACGCAGGTAAATACGTAGTGATCGACCACGGTAACCAATACAAAACCCGTTACTTGCACAACAGTAAGATTTTGGTGCGTAAGGGTCAGCGTGTGACTCGCGGTCAACGCATTGCGCTGTCTGGTCGAAGTGGCCGTGTTACTGGCCCGCATATTCACTACGAGTTGTTGATTCGTGGCCGCGCAGTGAACCCGATGACGGCGAAGATCCCAATGGCGACGTCTGTCGCGCGTGCTGAAATGACGGACTTTAAGAAATCTGTCGCGGCTTACGATAAGAAAATGCTGAAAGCACAGTTCAAGTAAGCACGAACCAAAGAAACAGAAAACGGGGCTAAATTTAAGCCCCGTTTTCTATTTATTGCTATGTGTGAAGACAATTACTCGCCTTTGTCGACACCGCCAAGTTCTTCATAAAGATTTGGCAGGAAAGTACCCAGCTCACCACACATCAGTGACAGGTCTGCATCCAAACGCTGCGCCACATCTTCACGGTCAATATCCGCGTTCTGGTCGCGAAGTTCTTCTGAGAACTTGATGCGTTTGATGGACATGTCATCACACAGCATCAGCTCAATACGGTCTTGCCAGTTCATCGCCAGCTTAGTCACTAACTTTTCTGCTTCGATGTGAGCCAGAATTTCATCGCTCGACAGATCCTGCTGCTTACAACGGATCACGCCACCTTGTTCCAGAATGGCTTTCAGCTCAGCTTCTTCACCGATTTCGAAGCCTTTTGGTGCGTTGCCAGAGCGAACCCACTCAGTCATTGCCAGCTCAACCGGCTTGTTGGTTTCCACGGGCACCACGGGAAGGCTACCGAGGGATTTGCGCAGCAACGCAAGAATGTCTTCTGCTTTTTTAGAACTGCCCGCATCAACCAGCACCAGGCCTGCTTTTGGCATGATTAGGGCGTAAGTCTGGCTCATACGGCTGAATGCACGTGGTAGCAGATCCATCACGATGTCATCTTTGATGCTGTCTTTTTCTTTCTTCTTCAGCGGACGGCCTTGTTCTTTTTCCATCGCGTCCACTTTGGCGGTCAGTGAATCTTTGATGACTGAGGCTGGCAGCATTTTCTCTTCTTTTCGGGCACAGATAAGAATGTTGCCATCGCTGACGTGCGTCATCATGTCGCCGTGTTTACCCAGCGCGGTGGTCCAGCCGAACTTTTGCATGTCCTGACTGCCACAAGGCGTGAAGCGGAATTCAGACAGTTGTTTTTCAATATGCTCCGGGTCGAGGTCGATGTCTCGGGTCAGGCGGTAGGTGAAAATATTCTTGAACCAAATCATGGCGAGGCTTTATCCATCCGGTAATGACAAAGGCCACATGGTATTGCATCAGGCAGAGAATGTCGCTTCAAATACGGTACAATCAGGCACTGAGCACAAGAACAGGCGCACACCTTTCAATGAAAATACTCCACACGTCAGACTGGCATTTAGGGCAAAACTTTTTCACCAAAAGCCGCAAGCAGGAACATCAGGCTTTTCTGGACTGGCTCTTACAGGAAATAGATAAAAATCAGATTGATGCCGTCATCGTGGCTGGAGATGTTTTCGACACAGGTTCGCCGCCAAGTTACGCCCGTGAAATGTATAACCAGTTTGTGGTATCCATCAGTCAGCGCAACTGTGCGTTAGTGGTACTGGGTGGTAACCATGACTCGGTTTCCACACTCAGAGAATCCAAATCCCTGCTGGCTTGCCTGCATACCCATGTGGTGGCAAACACCAGCGACGATCTGCAAGACCAACTCATTACACTGAAAAACCACGATGGCGAAATCGGTGCGATTGTGTGTGCGGTGCCTTTTGTACGTCCGCGCGATGTGTTGACCAGTCAAGCTGGCGAATCAGGCACTGACAAGCGCCAGGCGCTGGGTGATGCCATTAAATCCCACTACCACGAGTTGTATCAGGCAGCAGTGAAGCTGCGCGATGATGCCGGCTGGCAAGTGCCAATTATCGCGACGGGCCACTTAACAGCGCTTGGCGTGAGCCCATCTAAATCCGTGCGTGATATCTACATTGGTACGCTCGATGGCTTTGCGGCAGATGGCTTTCCGCCTGCCGACTACATTGCCCTGGGGCACATCCACCGCCCGCAGATTGTCGCCAAGTCTGAGCATATCCGATACAGCGGCTCTCCGATCCCTTTGAGCTTTGATGAACTCAAATTCAACAAGCAGGTGGTGCTGGTGGAATTCGACGGCGACCAGCGCGCGCGTATCGAGCCGATCAGCGTTCCGAGCTTTCAGCCTATGGGTGTCCTAAAAGGGTCACTGGAAGAGATAGAAGTACAGCTTTCAGAGTATTTGGAACATGATGATCCAAAAGCTGTCTGGCTGCACATTGAAGTCTCTGTCCAGGACTACCTCTCTGATTTACAACAACGTATTCAATTGATGACTGAAGGGCTCAATGTAGAGGTGTTACAGCTTCAGCGCACCCGTGGGCCAAAAGCTCAGGCGCTGACGCAAGAAGCAAAAGAAACCCTTTCTGAGCTGACACCGAATGATGTTTTCCAAAAGCGACTGGCTCTCGAGGTGTTTGAGGGAGAGGACGAACTTGCGCGTAAAGAGCGGATTCAAACCCAGTTCACCAAAATTGTGGCGGAAGTTGAGCATGCGGAGGGTGAAGAATGAAAATCCTGAGCCTTCGATTTAAGAACCTGAACTCACTGAAAGGCGAGTGGAAGATTGATTTCACCCAAACACCTTTTTCAGACAATGGTCTGTTCGCCATTACCGGCGCAACGGGCGCAGGTAAAACCACACTGCTTGATGCGATTTGTCTGGCGCTCTATCACCAGACCCCGCGATTGGGGCTGATCTCCACTTCCAGCAATGAAATCATGACCCGTGGCACGGCAGAGTGTTCTGCCGAAGTAGAATTCGAAGTAAAAGGCCACCCGTATCGCGCGTTTTGGAGCATGCGCCGCTCCCGCGGGAAAGCGGACGGTAATTTACAGCAAGCAGATGTGGAGCTGGTGGACGTGAAAACCGACAAGGTACTGGCCACACAGGTGAAGCAGAAAAATGAATTGGTTGAGCGTGTTACGGGTCTCGATTTTGCCCGCTTTACCAAATCCATGATGCTTTCTCAGGGGGAGTTTGCCGCTTTCCTGAATGCCAAGGAAAACGAGCGCGCGGAGCTTTTGGAAGAACTGACCGGAACAGAAATTTACGGCCGGATTTCTGAAAAAGTGCATGAGCATTTTGCCTCAGCAAAGCAGGCTTTGAGCCAGAAAGAGGCCGAAGCGAAAGGCGTGCAGTTGCTGAGTAGCGAGGAGCTTGAAGCCCTCGAAAAAGAACAGGAAGAAACAGAAGCCTTGCTCAAGAGTGAGCGTGAAAAGCAGGCCGATCTCACAGCGCACCTGACATGGTGGAAAGAACACCAAAAAAGCCATCAAGAGAAAAATCAGGCCGAAGCACAGCTAAAAACTGCTGAAGAAAACTGGAAGGCCGCTAAACCACAACTGGATAAACTCACCAACAGTGAGCCAGCGGAAAAGCTGCGTATGCCTTATGAGCGTTGGCAGTCATCTTCAAAAAGCGTGGAATCAACGACCGCTTTGCTGGCTATCAAACAGGAAGCATTGAAAGCCAACACAGAAAAGACTGCACAGGCTGACGAGGCGTTGGTGAAAGCTTCAGAAGCGCTCACACTGGCGAAAAACCAGCAAAGTGCGCTGGAAGTGTTGATCAGTGAGCAAGTCTTGCCTCTCGACACTGACATCAAACACCAATCTCTGCGGCTGCAGGAGTTTTTGCAGCAACAGGTGGGCCTGAAAACCAAGCAGGCTGATCTGACTTCATCACAGGAAAAAACTACAGAGAACCTTGAGACCAAAAAACGGGCTCTGGAAGACGTTTCCACTTATCTGACCACCCATCAGTTTGCAGGCCAGCTTAAACAACACCTTGGCCAGTGGGAACAGATGGGTAAGCAGATCGCGCAAGAACAAAATGCGATTGGCAAACTGACTGAATACGAAACCGAACTTAATACCCAATTGCAGGCAGAGATCGCGAAAGCGGAAAATGCCGAGAAAGAAAAACAGGCGGCACTTAGCCAAAGCGAACAAGCCAAACAAGCATGGGAAGCGAAGCAAGAAGCGTTCAAGCAAGCAACCTCAAACGGTGATGTTGACGCTCTGGATAAACAGCGCGAGCAGCTAAATGCACAACTTTCCACTTACTTCCAATTAGGTCAATGGCAGCAGCAATGGCTGGAACTGGACAAAGAGAGCGCGGAAAAGCGCTCAGTAATGGCGGAGAAAAAAGAGTCCGGAAAAGGTCTAGCTCAAGAAGTCACGGTATTGAGTCAGCAATTCAGAGACAAAGAGCAGTTGATTGAAGTGTTGCAAAAGCTTCTCGATCAGGAAGAACATCTTGCCCACTACCGGGCTGCTTTAAATCCGAATGAAGCCTGCCCACTTTGTGGCTCAACCGAACATCCAGCCTTATCAGGTGAAGCAGTCAATGTGTCTGAATCAATGCGTCAATTGACCGAAGTGCAGACTGCAAAAAAGGAGATCTACGAAAAAGGTAGAGCGGCTAAAGAGAAGTATGAATCTTTAAAGCATTACGTTGAAGAGATCCAAAGGCAGTTAGATAGCACCCAACGACAACAAATTGCGCTTAGCGAGCAGTGGGCACAGGCAGCATTGCCACTCAACTTAGCCCTGACTATCGATCAGCGTGACGCCTTTGTTGCATTCAATGAGCAACAAACCCAGCAGCGTGATGCGCTGACTCAAACCTTGAATGCACTCAAAGCGCAAGAGAAAACCCTGCAGCAGGCAAAACAGCATTGGGATGAGGCTATCCGTGCATTGGATAGCACTGAGAAACACTTCTCCATTCTGTCGGTGACGATTGAAAGCAAAAAACAGGAAGCGCAGAAGCTGGCCGCTGATAAGCGCCAGAAGCTTGATTACCTCGAGACCCTCGAAAGCGTGCTGAGCCAGCAAATCGCAGACAGTGGTTACCAAGCCCCTGAGCATGATGAGCTTCAGGTCTGGTTAGCGTCGAGAAAGCAAGATGCCAAAAAATGGGAGCAAAACCAGCAGCAAAAAGAAGTCTTGTCCAAAGAGGTAGCATTGCTTGAGGCTGAGTTTTCAAATTGCGTGAAAGAGAGCCAGGCACTCGCTGAGCAGCTGGGCGCGCTTCAGTCTGAGATTGATTCGCTGACCGGCAAGCTTGAAGCTGCGAAAGCAAAACGCACTGAGCTCTTTGGTGACAAGCGGGTGGAAGATGAAAAGCGCCGCGCTGCTGTTCAGACAGAACAAGGGGAAGCTTCCCATCAAGCAGCACAAGCCTTTGCGCAGCAATGTCTGGGCGATCTGCGCGCGATTCAGGCAGAAGTGGCAAGCCAAACTCAGTCGCTGGCATCGCTGAATGCCGAGGCACAGAGTTATGCATCCCAATGGGAAGAAAGCCTTGGGGCTTCGCCTTTTGATTCTCTGGAAATGTTCCAGGCCGCGTTGCTTCCGGAGGAAGAAAAACAACAGTTACTTACCGATAAACGCGCGCTGGAAAATGCCCTTGAAGGTGCAAAAGTGCTGCTGGAGAAAGCCTGTCAGCATGTGGTTGAAGTGCTAGCCCATGACCAGGCAGAAGTGTGGCAGCAAATTCCGCATGATGAAGTGGAATCGACGCTAACGGCACAATCAGAGGCCATGGATACGCTCGTGCGCCGAAGTGGTGAGCTGAGCCATGCTTTGGCATCTGATCATCAAAGACGAGAGAACCAACAGGCGCTGTTTGCTGAGATCGAACGCCTGCGTGCGGAATACGATGATATCCAGTATCTGCATTCCCTGATTGGCTCACAAAAAGGCGATAAATTCCGTAAGTTTGCTCAGGGTCTGACGCTGGATAATCTGGTGTATCTGGCGAACAAACAACTCGACCGAATTCATGGGCGCTACCAGCTGAACCGCAAGCAGGGTGAAGGGTTGGAACTCAGTGTGTTGGATACCTGGCAGGGTGATATTGAGCGTGATACTAAAACCCTGTCGGGTGGTGAGAGTTTCCTTGTCAGCTTGGCATTGGCATTGGCGTTATCGGATCTCGTTAGTCACAAGACCAGCATCGACTCGCTGTTCCTTGATGAGGGCTTTGGTACGCTTGATAGTGAGACTTTGGATGTGGCGCTGGATGCACTGGATAACCTGAATGCATCTGGCAAGATGATCGGGGTGATCAGCCACATTGAAGCGATGAAAGAACGCATTCCGACTCAACTCCATGTTTCTAAAAAAACAGGCTTGGGTGTTAGTGAGCTGGATAACAAATTCCGCGTTTCTTGATAAAAGAGAAGCAGTTAGCCCGAAGCGAAGGCTAATGCTGTGTCCAGTAGGTTGGGCGGGTGAAAAACAGTCAGTAAATATCTGGATTAAAAAGCAGTATCTGGTTGTCTACCGCGCCAAACCTCGCGAAAGGTCACAAAAATGTCATAATATAATCACATAATGGCGTCCAAGAAATACAAATAAACCACTCTAACTGGGTATGGAAAATGGTAAGACGGATACTTGTTGTCGAAGATGAAGCACCTATTCGCGAGATGTTGTGTTTCGTGCTGGAACAAAAAGGTTATCAGGCCGTAGAAGCAGAAGATTATGACAGTGCTCTGGAAAAAATCTGCGAGCCTTACCCTGAACTGATCCTGATGGACTGGATGCTACCAGGTGGCTCAGGGATCAACCTGATCAAACATCTCAAGCGTGATGAATTGACCCGCCAAATCCCGGTTGTGATGCTCACAGCACGTGGGGAGGAAGAAGATAAAGTACGCGGCCTCGAAGTCGGTGCGGATGATTACATCACCAAGCCTTTCTCGCCAAAAGAGCTGATGGCGCGCCTGAAAGCGGTGATGCGCCGAGTATCACCAACGTCGCTGGATGATGTGATTGATGTGCATGGTCTGAAGCTTGATCCTGTATCACACCGCGTCACTTCAAATGAAAAGCCGCTGGAAATGGGTCCAACCGAGTTTAAGATGTTGCACTTTTTCATGACCCACCAAGAGCGTGTTTACAGTCGTGAGCAGCTTCTGAATAACGTTTGGGGCACTAACGTTTATGTTGAAGATCGTACCGTTGACGTGCATATTCGTCGTTTAAGAAAAGCGCTGGAAGAAGACGGTCACGACAAACTGGTACAAACGGTTCGTGGCGCAGGCTACCGTTTCTCGACGCGCACCTGATTACGCATTATTGTCATAGGTCATCCGAAGGCCACCGGGTGGCAACTTGGAGACATTGATGGTCGAAAGACTTACATGGAAAAAGCTGGCTCTTGAGCTGGCTTTTTTTTATCTACCTTGGTTTCTCATAGGCTGGTTCTTTGGCGGTCTGCCTTGGTTGTTGCTATTGGCAACGGTTTTGGTGTTGCTGTGGAACTTCTACCACCAACTCAAACTCTCTGACTGGCTTTGGAAAGAGCGCAGCCTGACACCACCAACCGGCTCAGGAAGCTGGACGCCGCTGTTTAACGGTATCTACCGTCTGCAAAAGCGTAACCGTCGTCGTCGTAAAGAGCTTGCCAATCTTATCCGCCGTTTCCGCAATGGCGCAGAATCTCTGCCCGATGCGGTCGTAGTGTTTGAGCATGACGGCTCGATTGTCTGGTGTAACAAGCTGGCGCAGGAGCTACTGGGCTTCCGTATGCCTGACGATGCCGGTCAGTACATTGCCAACCTGATCCGTACGCCGGAGTTTATTGAGTACCTGAGCCGCGCGGAACTGGGTGAACCGTTTGAAATGCGTTCGACCCTACACGCTTCGAAAACCCTCGAATTCCGTACCATGCCTTATGCCGAAGGTGAGTACCTGATGGTGGTGCGTGATATTACCCAGCTTAAACAGCTCGAAGGTATGCGCCGTAACTTCTTTGCAAACGTTTCTCATGAGCTCCGTACGCCAATGACGGTACTGCGCGGCTATCTGGAAATGTCTGAAGATCCGGAGATGCTGGTGGGGCCAATGTGGGGTAAAGCTCATGGAGTGATGACCGAGCAGTTGACCCGAATGGAAGGTTTGGTGGAACAGCTTCTGACCCTGTCAAAAATTGAGGCGAGTGTGAAGATCGCGCTGGATCAGAAAGTCGATGTGCCAGCAATGCTTGATGTGCTGGAAAAAGAAGCTCAGACACTCAGTGGCGATCAGGCGCATGACTTTGAGTTTGAAATCGATCATTCGCTCAAAGTGTTGGGAGATGAAGATCAGCTTCGCAGCGCCATTTCTAACCTGGTGTATAACGCGGTGAAACACACACCAGCCAGCGCCAAAATTAAAGTCCGGTGGTATAAGTCCCGCAAAGGGCCAAGGCTGGAAGTGATTGATAGTGGTGAAGGTATTGCGCCACAACATATCGATAGACTGACCGAGCGCTTTTACCGCGTCGATAAAGCGCGATCACGTGAAACGGGCGGCAGTGGTCTTGGCTTGGCCATTGTGAAACATGCGCTGAATCATCACGAGTCCGAGCTTGAAATCAAAAGTAAGGTGGGACAGGGTAGTACGTTCTCGTTCACCCTTCCGGAGCGTCTGGCATGTTAAAACGGGCTTTGACCCTGATTGGACTCCTATTAGTGGCAGCACCTGCTGCCGCTGACGATCATCTCCCTCTATACCACCGCGTAGATAATGTCTCCGGTAACCTGTCGACTGTTGGCTCAGACACTCTGGCTAATTTGGTCACTCAATGGGGCGTGCTTTTCAAAAAGTATTACCCAAGTGTCAATGTGCAAATCCAGACGTCGGGCTCTTCTACTGCGGTGCCAGCGTTGATTGAAGCAACGGCGCAGTTTGGCACCATGAGCCGGGAAATGCGCCCGCGTGAAATTGAACTGTTTGAACGAAAGTATGGCTATCCGCCAACGGCGATTAAAGTCGCGATTGATGCGATGGCGATATTTGTTCATCAGGACAACCCGCTTGATGTACTGAACATGACGCAGGTTGATGCCTTGTTTTCCAAAACGCTGCGTTGTGGCTCCAACGAGCGGATTGATAAATGGGGGCAGCTCGGTCTTCCGGGAAGCTGGGAAAAGCGAAATATTCAGCTGTTTGGCCGCAACTCGGTGTCGGGCACTTATGGATTTTTCAAAGATCAGGCGCTTTGCGATGGCGATTTCCGTCCGGATGTGAATGAGCAACCGGGCTCTGCTTCTGTGGTGCAATCGGTAAGCTCATCACTCAACGCGGTTGGATATGCTGGGGTGGGCTATCGCACAGCGGGGGCGAAGATGCTGCCACTGGATGTCGAGGGCGAGCAGGTTTATGCCACCGTTGATAATGTCATCTCCGGTGTTTATCCGCTCTCACGTTACCTGTTTGTTTACGTGAACAAGGTGCCGGATAAGCCTTTGCCGAGAATGGAAGCGGAATTCGTTAAGCTTATCCTTTCCCGTCAGGGGCAGGCGTTGGTGGGAGCGGAAGGCTTTGTGCCGCTACCGGATGAATTGATTGAACAGCAGCTAATCCTGCTCGGACTAGAAAAATAAAAAACGGTGCTTCGGCACCGTTTTTTATTGTTGTTGGTCAGTAGACTCTAGTCATTAACCAACAGTTTCCAGCCCACCGAATCCCAAAGGTTCTTTTCTACTTCCAAGTCGGCAGCCAATAACTTGTTCTGGCTTAGCCAGTTCTCAGGGAACGTGAGTGACCAACTGTCATCCTTAGCGTCGAGTTTTACCTCGGGCATGGATTCACCACTGCGCTGCACATTCAGCACACAAGCCAATCTTAAAGAGCGGATAAGCGGATAAATTTGCTTGGTCTTGAACAGAGTGAACTCAGGCATTTCATCAAGCTTCAACGCTTTGCGGTGGAAGCGGGTGAGGGTTGCCAGCACTGTTTGCTGCTCTTGGTTAAAGCCGGGTAGATTGGTGTTTTGCAGAATATACGCCGAGTGTTTGTGGAAACCGGAGTGCGAGATGCTTAATCCAACTTCGTGCAGCAGCGCTGCCCAGCTTAGCAATATGGCAAGTTCGGCTTTTTTGGTGCCAAGTTTGGGCTCTGCCTGGAGATAAAAACTCTCTGCAGTTTGCTGGACGTTTTCTGCGTGTTGCCGGTCGATATGATAGCGCTCTGCGAGGTCTGCTGCGGTGCGGCTTCGTATATCACTGTGTTGGAAGCGGTCTTCCATTTCGTACAAAAGGCCTTCACGAAGCGCGCCATCGGAATACACCATCTTCTCAATGCTCAGTGCGTGAAACACACCGGAGAGAATCGCAAGACCTGCGGCAAACACGGGTTGTCTGTCTTCTGTTAATCCGGGCAGCTTCAGCTCGCTGGCCGACTTCACCTGCAGTACCTGTTCAATTAAGCCATCCAGCCGCTTGCGGGTGATGATGCCATCGTCGTGCCCACTGGCAATCAACACTTCACGAATAGCTTTGATGGTGCCAGAGGAACCCACGGCTTCTCCCCAGCCGCAATCCTTGTACTTTTTGGCGATGCTTTCTAACTTCAGCTCTGCCGCGAGCTGGGCTTGAGCAAAGCGTTTGATAGAAATTTGTCCATCTTTGAAAAAGCGATGGTTATAGCTGACACAACCCATATGTTTACTGTTGGTGAGTGTCGGACTAAAACCTTTGCCAATAACAAGCTCAGTGCTGCCCCCACCAATGTCTACCACCAATTTTCGGCCATCACCTGGCTGGGTGTGGCTAACACCGAGGTAGATCAAACGGGCTTCTTCCACGCCGGGGATGATCTCTATCGGATAGGGGAAGACATTGCGCGCCCGCTGCACAAAGATATGGCTGTTTTTCGCTTCACGCAGGGTAAAGGTTGCCGCAACGCGGACGTTTGCTTCATCGAAGCCTTGAAGGCGTTCCGCGAACATGGCCAAACATTCCACTCCGCGGTTAATAGCGGCGTTATCGAGGTTGAGGTAATCGTCGAGTCCTGAAGCCAGCCGCACACGTTGTTTGTGGCGGCTGATGATTTGAAGGCCTTGCCCAACGACGCGGGCGACGACCATGTGAAAGCTGTTTGAACCTAAATCTATTGCGGCGATTTCCCTTGGCTTTTCAGCCGGGGTAGTATCATTCATTCTTTTGTTTGCTCGCTTGCCGTTTCTCTGTACGTTCTACTTGTTTAAGGTAATCGTAAATTTCGATTTGTGAACGTACTTTTTTGCGATTTCCGCGTTTCACGTAAGCGTTGGACATGTCTTTATCAATGACACGTGCTTTGGCGCGGTCTGCAAATTGAAGCTCGAGAATGTCCATGATGCGCTGTTTAAGGCGCTCATCTTTGATAGGCGCACCCACTTCGATGCGGTTATCGATATTACGGGTCATCCAGTCAGCCGATGAAATGTAAACGTCGCGATCGCCGCCATTTTCAAACGCAAATACACGTGGATGCTCGAGAAAACGGTCGACAATACTGATGGCTTTGATGTTGTGGCTGAGGCCTTTCACTCCAGGGATCAATGAACACATGCCGCGCACAATCATGCGAATTTTTACGCCTTCATTGCTCGCCTTGTAGAGCAGGTCCACCAAGCCTTTGTCCACCAGATTATTCACCTTCAAGGTGATGCCCGCTTTCCTACGGTTCTTGGCGTGTTCGATTTCACGCTCGATCAAACGATAAATACGCGCGCGCGAGTTACGTGGCGATACAATCAGGTGAGAAAACTTCACTGGCTTGTAAGGGTTCTCGATAAAGTTGAATACCTTACGCACTTCCGTGGTGATCGATTTATCCGCGGTAAACAGCGAGAAGTCGGTATAGATGCGTGCGGTTTTTTCGTGGAAGTTACCGGTACCTATGTGGGCATATTCGCGCAAACCATCATCTTCACGACGTGTGATGAGGCAAAGCTTGGAGTGAATTTTCAGGCCCGGTGTACCGAAGACCACTTTTACGCCAGCGTCGGTCAGCACACGTGCCCACTCAATATTAGCCTCTTCATCAAAGCGAGCCTGAAGCTCAACCACGACCGTGACGCGTTTGCCGTTGTTGGCGGCATCAATCATGGAGTTGATGATGCGGCTATTTTTCGCCACGCGGTAAATATTGATCCGGATACTGCGAACTTTTGGGTCAAAGGAAGCCTGACGCACCAGTTCCGTCATATGTCGGAAAGTGTGGTAGGGATAGTAGAGCAGCACATCACGCTGACGAATTGCATCAAATGCATTGGCGTTGGTGGTGAAGTCGGCAGACTCAATCGGCGGTAGCGAAGGGTTTTCCAGATACTTCATCCCGACATTCGGGAAGCCGATAAAGTCTTTGAAATTGTGGTAACGGGCCCCGGGAAGCACACTGTCGTAATCGGAGATCCTCAGCATGCTGAGAATATGTTCTACCATATCCTGTGGCATGTCCCTTTGATAAACAAATCGGACCGGAAGGGCAGTTAAGCGCTGATCCAGGCTGTCTGACATGTTTTCTAGCAGGCTGTGGTCAACCTCATTGGTGAGGTCATATTCCGCATCACGGGTCATTTTCATGGCATAAGCTTCGACACTGTCGTAATCAAAGAAGCCACTGAAAATCTCATCGAGACATAAACGAATGATGTTATCGAGCAGGATGATGGTCTTGCGGCGGCGCTTACCTTTTGGCTCCGGCACCTTGATAAAGCGCTCTATTTCGTCAGTTGGGATCTCAATCAGTGCGTAGCGGTTGGGCTGGCCTTCTTTTTTCATTTCAACGGCAAGGTAGGAGTACGCATCTTTCAGGAAAGAGAGTACATCCATGTCGTCGGTCAGAATAATCGGCGTGATGTGGGGAAGCAGGTTACTGACGAAATGTCTTTTCAGCCAATTTTGCTGGTATTCCGTCAGTTGTCGCTCGTTAACCAGAAAAATATGGCGACGTGCCATTTCGAGTAAAATGTCATTATAAAGGTGGTCGAAATCCTGGTTGAGCTTGAGAACCTTGTCCTGAATTTTATTGAGGAGCTCCTTGGCTTTACTGTCGCCACCTTGCTCCTCGTTGATCAGGATACGGCGCTTTACGTCAGCAAAACGGACTTGATAGAACTCATCCAGATTGCTGGAAAAGATACCGAGAAATCGCACACGTTCGATGATAGGAACGTTTTTGTCTGCAGCTTCCTGAAGTACCCTTTCGTTAAAAGACAGCCAACTTAACTCTTTGTCTACGTAAAGCGTATCCGCGCTCATTTTTCCCCTTTCCTTAATTAAATGTCGCTTTCGTCAAACTCCACGATCAGGTCATCTGACAGCCCTTCAAGAGCTGCACCAAGGTCATCCAGCGAGATGTTGTTGGCGATGTCGAGATCAAACTCAGCTTTAAATATCACGCCACCAAAATTGGCCGCGCTTTCTGCATCGGTTTCCAGATTGTTGATGTTGATACCAAACTTGGCGATTTCCCTTGTCACCTCCTGAACGATGCCAGGACGATCGTTGCCTGTAATGGACAGGGTATGCGTTGTTGTATAAGTCTCTGCTTGGTGTGCAGCTTCAGCGATAAGAACGTTGAGATCGGGAATGCTATTTAGCGCATCAGTCAGCGCGTTCACATTTTCTTCTTTAATATCAATTTGAACAATACCAGCGAACTTGCCCGCAAGTTTGCTCAGGCTACTGGCCTGCCAGCTTCCGTGATGCTGGAATAAGGTGTCGGAAAGTGTTTCTACCAGACCTGGGCGATCCGTACCGATGAGGGTGATTACTAACTGCTTCATGGTCGATCCTTTGCGTCAACAGCGGAGGGGAATGGTCATTATTAAGGCGGTTTTAAAACCGTGTCTACCCCTCTCAGAAGCAGGCACTTCCGAACTGTGCCTCACATCAACGTTACTTGAGGCTAAACATGTTTTATTACACTTTTATTTCATGGGCTTAACTTGTCTTGATTTTTCAACTGTCACATTTATGTCATCAAAAAGAAATATTATGAGCCGCTTAACCAAAATATGAGGTACCAATGGCAAACGCCACACATGCGCTGACTCAGGGAGACTCCCGGCGGCGTTTCAAAGACAGACTTGCGCGCCTTTCCGTGAAGGGAGGTGGCATTGCTGTTTTGTTGGCATTGCTGTTGATATTCTTCTACCTCGCGTATGTGGTTCTCCCCCTGTTCAAAAGCCCGTCGATTACGCTTGAAGGCACCTTTGACCTCGGTTTTGAAAGCCCAGCCGTCCAGCTTGGTATGGATGACAATAATCAACTCGGCTTCCGCTATTCCGATGATGGGTTTCTATCCATATTCTCTTTGAATGGAAAAGGGCAGTTGGTTTCCCGTGAGAAGCTCGCTGAATTTCCCAGCAGCTTTTACGCACCTCAACCTTATGCAGGTGTCAGCGCCTATGGGCTTGAAGATGGCTCTGTGAGTTTTCAGCGCCTGCGTTTTTTGTCTCACTATGCAGACGGAAAAAGAACCTTCACGCCGGATATCCAGCGTATGGATTCGGTAAAGCTCAGCAATGGCTTGCCGATATCCAGTCTTTCCTTTGCTAAACGACATAATGACCGCGTTGTTGCAGGCGTGGCAGGAGACTGGTTGAACATTGTTATCGAGCGCGATGGCAATGAGATACTGCACGCAGCTGTCCCGACAAGCGCTGATGCCAGCGTGCTAATAGCGCCCCGGGGTCAGAAGCTGTTTGAGATGGTCGGTAATGAGCTCAATGTGTATTCGGTGTCAGATCGTAGAATCGATTTGCGCGAGTCAGTGGACATTGAACTCGTGACCGGCGCGATGCCAGAGTCTATGACATTGCTGGCTGGTGGACATTCGCTGATGGTGCGTCTGGATGATGGCAGACTGACGCAGTGGTTTGATGTGGTGAAGTCTGGTGAGCGTTCGCTGACCATGGTGCGTGAGTTTGACACTCAAGGTGGCTTCCTTGCTGTGGAGCCTCATCGCAATGTTTTCGCCAACCTGACGCCGAGCGGTGATCTGACGCTTTGGCATGCGCCAAGTGAAATACGTGACAACTTTGAGTTGCCCGAAATAGCTGGCCAAATTGACACCTTGGGTTTCTCACCTAGGGCAGATCGTCTGTTGGTGGAGAAGGGCGATACCCTGACATTGTTGAATGTTGATAATCCTCACCCTGAAGTCAACGTCCGTTCATTGTGGAATCGCATATGGTATGAAGGCTATGGGGAGCCGGAGTTTGTTTGGCAATCCACGTCTGGAAGCGAGTCTTTTGAAGGCAAGCTGAGCGTCATTCCTGTGGTATTCGGTACGATTAAAGTGGCAGCTTACGCGCTGCTCTTTGCGATTCCACTCGCGGTCGGTGGCGCGATTTATACTGCGTATTTCATGCCGTCTGGTCTTCGTAAGGTGGTGAAACCCACGATCGAAATCATGGAGGCCTTGCCAACGGTTATCTTGGGTTTTCTAGCCGGATTGTGGCTGGCACCTATCGTTGAAACCCATTTACCCGCAGTCTTTCTGATTTTCGTCGCTATGCCGGTTTCCTTCCTGTTGACGGCATTCGTCTGGACGGCACTGCCACGCTCAGTGCGCAAGAAATTGCCACCAGGCGGTCATTTGTTCGTGCTGGTGCCACTGATTCTGATGCTGGGATATCTCGCATTTGCTCTTGGCCCCTGGGTAGAAGATACCTTCATGGGAGGGGACAGCCGGGTGTTTGTGACTGACGTATTGGGCGTGAATTTCGATCAGCGCAATGCCATTGTGGTGGGATTGGCGATGGGCTTCGCGGTGATCCCGACTATTTTTACCATTGCGGAAGATGCGATTTTTTCAGTGCCCAGTCACCTGACCAATGGCTCTCTGGCACTTGGAGCCACGCACTGGCAAACGTTGACGCGCGTCGTGTTACTCACGGCAAGCCCAGGTATTTTCTCTGCGGTGATGATGGGACTTGGTCGCGCTGTGGGTGAGACCATGATTGTATTGATGGCAACAGGTAACACGCCATTAATGGAATGGAACCCATTTGAAGGGCTTCGAACCTTGTCGGCTAACATTGCGGTGGAAATGCCAGAGTCTGAAGTAGGCAGTTCCCATTATCGTGTGTTGTTCCTGACTGCCTTTATTCTGTTTTCATTTACGTTCCTGTTTAACACCGTGGCGGAATTTGTTCGCCAACAGCTACGAGATAAATACCGTGCGTTGTAATGCATTCGCCACTCAACAATCCTGCTTGGATCTTGCTCATGTTTAAGCGATTAAACAGCAGCTCTCCATGGGTGTGGATGACAGGCGGCATGGTGAGTCTTTGTCTGGTGGCAGTGCTTGGTGTCATGCTTCTGATCGGCTGGAAAGGCTTGGCGTATTTCTGGCCAGCGCCTGTTTATGAGTTCAAAATTGAAACGCCGCATGGTGAGGAAACTGCCTTTGGACAAATCTATGGCGTGGAGTCTATTCCTTCCCGTCAATTGAAAGAAGCCGGTGTTGATCTCAAAGACAAGCAGCTTGAAGAGCATCAAAGGCTGCTTATTAAGGTGGCGAATCGTGAGCGTGAAGCGCATGATTTCATTTCGGTGCTGGAACAAAACATCCTATCTCAGGTTGCTAATCCTGACCTCGCAGTCATTGAACGCACTGAAAATGGTGCATTCTTCGGTATTCCGAAAGGCTATTTGGATAATGGAAAGGTCACCACTTCCGCACTTACTCACGAGTTTTTCCAACAGAAGATTACCCAAGCTGAGATGCGACGTGCTGAGATTGCATCTATCGAGCAGCGAGAAATTGAAAAAGTTAACTATCAGCTCAATGCTCTGAAAACAGAGAGAGCGTCCTATCTGAGTGACGGAAAAGCGGTTCCTGCAAAAATTCAGGATGCCATCGGCACCTTGGAGTTGCGTTACCAATCACTTGAAGAAGTGCTTTTGCAGCGTCGTGCGGATTTCTCTTTGGATAGCCTTATTGTTACAGACCGCTATGGCGACAACGTCCGTATCGCGTTGAATGATGTGTTGGGGCTATGGTATCCCAATGACATGAGTTGGCCTGAAAAGGTTGCGCACTGGGCAAGTCAGATTGCAAACTTCGTCACGGATAACCCGCGGGAAGCCAATTCAGAGGGCGGTGTTTTTCCTGCTATTTTCGGCACAGTGCTGATGGTGCTATTGATGTCCATCATGGTGACCCCACTCGGCGTGTTGGCGGCTGTTTACCTTCATGAGTATGCCAGAAAGAATGCTTTCACCCGAGTGATTCGCATTGCGGTAGTGAACCTGGCGGGTGTGCCTTCCATCGTGTATGGCGTCTTTGGCCTGGGCTTCTTTGTTTACTTCGTCGGCGGCAGTATCGACTCACTGTTTTATTCGGAGACACTGCCTAACCCAACGTTTGGCACGCCTGGGATATTGTGGTCGTCATTGACGCTGGCAATCCTGACGTTGCCTGTGGTGATTGTGTCAACTGAAGAAGGCTTGGCTCGAATCCCCAACTCTGTGCGTCACGGGTCTATGGCGCTTGGCGCGACACAGGCTGAAACGCTTTGGCGTATCGTTTTACCTATGGCGAGTCCTGCTATTATGACGGGACTGATTCTGGCTATCGCCCGTGCGGCGGGTGAAGTGGCACCCCTGATGCTGGTAGGTGTTGTAAAGGTGGCACCGAGTCTGCCACTGGATGGAAACTTCCCGTTTCTGCATTTGGACAGAAAGTTCATGCACCTTGGTTACCACGTTTATGATGTGGGTTTCCAGAGCCCAAATATTGAAGCGGCGAGGCCGTTGGTTTATGCCACATCCTTGCTGTTGGTGACTGTGATTGTCAGCCTGAATCTGGCGGCTATCACTATCCGTAACCACTTGCGCGAAAAGTACCGCGCGCTGGAACAAGAAATTTAAGCGTTAGAGGACATCGCGACGAAATGATATCTATCAATGCCAACATTGGATTACCGGGACCTATCGATCTGTCATCACTTCCTGATGAGCAGACGGCACTGGTTATCCAGAATTTGAATCTCCATTACGGCAATTCTCAGGCATTGTTCGATATTAATATGCGTATTCCTAAAGGTAAGGTCACGGCGTTTATCGGCCCTTCCGGTTGCGGAAAATCTACTCTGCTTCGTTGCATCAATCGTATGAATGACTTGGTGGATGGCTGTAAGGTAGAGGGGGAAATTCTGCTTCATGGCACCAACGTCTATGATGAAGCGGTGGATGTGCCAGCACTTCGCCGTCAGGTGGGCATGGTGTTCCAACGACCGAATCCTTTTCCAAAGTCTATCTACGAAAATGTTATCTACGGATTGCGTCTGCAAGGCGTGAAAAACGTACGTACGCTGGACGACGCGGTAGAACGTTCGCTCCGTGCGGCAGCGTTATGGGATGAGGTGAAAGATCGCCTTCATGACAACGCGTTTGGTTTGTCTGGCGGCCAGCAACAACGATTGGTGATTGCGCGCGCTATCGCGATTGAGCCAGAAGTCCTTTTGCTTGATGAGCCTACATCGGCACTGGATCCGATCTCCACGCTGACGATTGAAGAACTCATCAACGATCTTAAACGTAAATATACTGTGGTGATCGTTACCCACAACATGCAACAAGCTGCGCGTGTGTCTGATCAAACTGCCTTTATCAACCTAGGTAAACTGGTAGAATACGCCGATACAGACACGCTGTTTACCACACCGAAAAACAAGCAAACCGAAGATTACATCACTGGCCGATACGGTTAAGGAATTGCACGCAAATGATGGACAACCAAAATATCAGCCGCCATATTTCAGGACAGTTTAATGCTGAACTGGAAGCTATCCGCACCCATGTGCTCGCGATGGGCGGATTGGTAGAGCGACAGCTGACTGACGCTTTGCGTGCGATGCATTATCAGGATGTGGAACTGGCAAAACAGGTGATCCGTGAAGACCATAAGGTCAACTCGATGGAGGTCGCTATCGATGAAGCCTGTACCAGAATCATTGCAAAACGCCAACCTACAGCAGGTGATTTGCGTTTGGTGATTGCGATTATCAAAACCATTACCGACCTTGAGCGTATCGGCGATGTCGCGGACAGTATCGCGAAGATGGCGCTAGATAACTTTTCCAATCATCAACAACCGTTTTTGGTGTCACTGGAAAACCTGGGCCACAAAGCTGCACGTATGCTGCATGATGTGTTGGATGCGTTTGCGCGCATGGATGTGGATGCGGCAATGAAGGTTTACCACAGCGATGACCATCTGGATAAGGAATACGAAGCTATTATACGTCAGTTGATGACTTACATGATGGAAGATCCGCGTTCTATTCCTAATGTTCTCAAAGTGATGTGGTCTGCTCGCGCGATTGAGCGGGTGGGGGACAGATGCCAGAACATCTGTGAATACATTATTTACTTTGTGAAAGGTAAAGACATCCGTCATACCAACAAAGAGCAGTTGGAAAAAATGCTGAAATAGCGCTTTGGTATCGACATTGTACAGGTCAATAAAAAACCCGCGGTGAGCGGGTTTTTTGATTCTGGCATTTAGGTATCGAATTAGCGAACGGCTTCGAAAAATCCCGTACCTGGCTGATAGTCACCTTTCATGCCGACCAACTGGCCGTTGTCGTCGAAAGAAAGAACCAGTTCTTTCTGTTCTGGCTCTTCATGTCCAGGCTTTAGATATTGAACAAAATACCAAGTATTCGGATAGCCAGACTCAACCAGCATAGGTGGACCAAGTAAGAACTTAACCTGCTCTTTGGTCATGCCAAATTTGAGCTCTTCGACCGCGGTTTGGTCGATGTAATTTCCCTGATTAATATCTATGCGATAAACCAGCTTGTTAACCCAAGAACAGCCTGAGAGGCTAGCCAGAACAAGGGATGCCGCAACGATGTGTTTCCAACGCATGACTTCTTACTTCATTTCCAAAATAGGGGACGATGATAAACAAGCAAGTGAGAGAAGTAAAAAACTCTTGTCTCAACTTGCTTGTTCGACCGTGCTATTGGGGAAAAGTTTCTTTCTCTTTATGCTAAGAGCCTCTATGCCGCAATAAGCAGCTCTTTAGCATTGGCGAGTGTGTGTTCAGTAATTTCGCTGCCACCGAGCAGTCGTGCCAGTTCTTGAACGCGGGACTGAGTATCCAGCGGGATCATGCTGGTAGTGGTTTTTCCTTTCTCGCTGGCTTTCGCCACGAACATTTGCTGATGGCCACAGCCCGCAACCTGAGGTAAGTGCGTCACACACATCACCTGTGTTGATTCACCTAACTTACGAAGCAGTTTGCCGACAATGGCAGCTGTTGGGCCACTGATACCTACATCCACTTCATCGAAGATAAGGCTTGGTGTATCCACTTTCTGTGCAGTAATCACCTGAATCGCCAAAGATATACGGGAAAGCTCACCACCGGAAGCCACGCGCCCTAACGCTTGCATTGGCTGGCCCGGGTTGGTGGAAACCAAAAGCTCGATACTGTCGAAGCCCAGCGGTGACAAATGACTTTCCGGTTGGCTATCCAGTGCAATATGGAATTTGCCGTTTTGCATGCTAAGTTCATGCATGCTGGCAGAAATCAGTTTATCCAACTCTTTGGCGTAACGCTTACGGCTCTTACTGAGTTTCTCAGCGGCTGCTAGACACGCTTGGTGCTTGAGTTCGACTTGAGCGGCAAGCTGTTCAATCTGGTTATCGCTGTCATTGAGGTTTTCAAGCTCATTGACCAGAGACTGATGGGTGGAGAACAGCTCTTCAGGAGAAACCTGATGTTTGCGTGACAGACGCATTATGGTCGCCATACGTTCATCCAAATAGCTCAGACGCGCAGGATCCATATCCAGGCTATCCATATAGCTTGAGATCTCGTGGCTGGTTTCCTGCACCTGTATGCAAGCTTCGTCCAGCATCTGTGTCAGGTCATCGAAACGGCTGTCCATCGCGGCGAGCTCGGCAAGTTTCTGCTGGGCAAACTGCAGCAACTGCATCGCGTTGTTTTCATCATCTTCACTTAATGCCTGGAGGACGCTTTGGCTGCAAATCGCAATGTCGCCACAGTTGGAAAGACGCTTGTGCTCCGCTTCCAACTCTGGATATTCGGTTTCACCTAACGCCAATTCATTGAGCTCGTTTACCTGGTATTCCAAAAGCTGGCGTTGGGCTTCGAATGCTTCTTTGTTCTTTTCCAACTGCTTGAGCTCGTTTCGTGCGGCACGCCAGTCTTGATAACGTTGGCGCATTGTAGCGAGCAGGTTTTGATGGCCGGCATATTGGTCGAGCAATGTCAGTTGATAATCATTTTTCATCAAAAGCTGATGGGCGTGCTGACCATGAATATTGATAAGGTGTTGCCCCAGTGCTTTTTGCTGGGAGGCAGGTACAGGGCTGCCATTAATGAAGGCGCGTGAACGGCCCTCTTTGGTGATCACACGTCGCAGAATGCACTCATCACCATCGACCAGCTCATTGTCTTCCAGCCAACGTCTCGCGGCAGGATTGTTCTGGAGTTGGAAGAGCACCACGATTTCGGCTTTTTCCTCACCGGGACGAACCATTGAAGCATCCGCGCGATCGCCCAGACACAAACCCAGAGCATCAATAGCGATGGATTTACCTGCACCGGTTTCGCCGGTAATGGTGGTCATTCCTTGTTGGAAGTCGAGTTCGAGTGCTTTAACAATGGCAAAGTTTTGAATTGTGATGTGTGCCAGCATGAGCCTATACCTGTATTTATCATCACCTGTTGTTTGTACAGTATATACTGTGTTTGTATACAGTAAAGATGATCAGGTATGAATTAGAGATGAAATTGTGATGTGGGTTAAAAAACGAGCAGTGAGAGTGGTGAAAATAAAAAAGAGCAGCCTAAGCCACTCTTTTCATAAACAATGTTCGTTCCTGCTTTATCAGAAGAGTTTGCTCGACCAGCCCAATTTGGTTCGCAACGTTTTGTAGTAGCTGTAATTTTTAGGATGGATAAGCTTCAACAGTGAAGGGCTTCTGTAGATATGTACTTCATCCCCCGGATTAACAGGCAAAGACACCTGACTATCACAACTCACTTCCAAGGTGCTGCCGTTATCCGGTGAAACCACAAGCTTAATATGTCGTTTAGCATCGACGACCAAAGGACGGCTCGACAGCGTATGCGGGAACATGGGAACGAGTGAAATCGCATCAATGCTCGGTGACAGGATAGGACCACCACCAGAAAGGCTGTAAGCCGTTGAGCCTGTTGGCGTCGAAATGATAATGCCGTCGGAACGCTGGGAGAAGGCGAAGTTATCGTCGATATAGACTTCAAATTCGATCATGTGCGCGACTTGCCCAGGGTGAAGCACTGCTTCGTTAAGCGCCGCGTTATGGCTTTTTACCTGACCGTGACGGTGCACTTCTGCTTCGAGCAAGAATCGGTGATCTTCGATGTACTCACCGGACAATACTGACGTCAGTGCGTCCTCGTATTCATCCGGATCGAGATCGGTCAAAAAGCCGAGGTTGCCCCGGTTGACACCGATAACAGAAATATCAAAACGGGAAAGGACACGGGCTGCGCCAAGCATATTTCCATCACCACCAATGACAATAGCTAAATCGGCTTTAGCACCCAGCGAAAGTAAATCGTGGAAGTCATCAGCAGGAATATCGAGGTAATTGTCGAGACGATTGTCGACCAATGTGCGGTAACCCTGTTGGGTCAGCCAGTGATACAGGCTTTCATGGGTTGCTACCGCTTCTGGGTTTCGCGGTTTTCCTACCAAAGCTATAGTGTTAAAACGCTTTGACATCTTATTGATCCTGCACAGTTTAGTGGCTTGAGTATAAGTGATTGCCCTACACTTGTCGTGCATTGCGGCAAGAGACACCTTGAAACGTGACCATTCATCCCCATAATAAGCAAAACCGTCGAGATTGATGCCCCAATCCTTGAGATTTTTGGGGTTCAACACAGTGTATTGTGTCGGAGAGAGCATGAGCAAAGAAGAAAACAAGATCCAGGAAGAAGAATTGCAAAACGAAGCAGTGGAAGCACAGGCTGAAGAAAATGCCCTTGATGCTGAAACTGATGCAATGATTAGCCGGATCACTGAGCTTGAAGCTGCACTTGAAGCAAGTGAAGCGACAGTGAAAGAGCAACAAGACAGCGTACTGCGCGCACGTGCAGATATTGAAAATATGCGTCGTCGTACCGAGCAGGAAATCGACAAAGCACGTAAGTTTGCTCTGGAGCGTTTCGCGAACGAACTGCTTCCTGTTATCGACAACATGGAACGCGCAGTAGAGATGGCGGACAAAGAAAATGACGCCCTCAAGCCGATGATCGAAGGCGTTGAGCTAACGCTGAAGACCATGAAAGACGCAGTGGAAAAATTCGGCCTGAAAGAGCTGAACCCACACGGCGAACCGTTCAATCCAGAATTCCATCAGGCAATGTCTATTCAGGAAAGCGCAGATCACGAGCCAAATACTGTGATGTTCGTGATGCAGAAAGGCTATGAACTGAATGGTCGTGTTGTTCGTCCTGCCATGGTAATGGTTTCAAAAGCCGCTGCTGGTAACGTGAACGAGCAGGCATAAGCCGAATTTAAGGAAAAACCCGCTTTTTGCGGGTTTTTTTCATTTCAGGCCTTGAAAGCCAATAAGTCGCCCTTATTTAAGGTGCATCAAAAAGAAAATTTAAAAATTTTTCTTGTGCAGGGTTGAACCCTAAACCGCGACCCCCATATATGGGTTAACGCAACATAGACGTAAGACGAATTTTCGGAGAAAACCAAATGGGTAAGATCATTGGTATCGACTTGGGTACTACCAACTCATGTGTAGCAGTACTGGACGGTGACAAGCCACGCGTAATCGAAAACGCAGAGGGCGATCGCACAACGCCATCAATCATCGCGTACACCCAAGACGGTGAAACTCTGGTAGGTCAGCCAGCAAAACGTCAGGCAGTGACCAACCCAGAAAACACGCTGTTTGCAATCAAACGACTGATCGGTCGTCGCTTCGAAGACGAAGAAGTTCAGCGTGATATCGAAATCATGCCTTACAAAATCGTTAAGGCTGACAACGGCGATGCATGGGTAGAAGCTAAAGGCCAGAAAATGGCAGCTCCTCAGGTTTCAGCTGAAGTTCTGAAGAAAATGAAGAAAACTGCAGAAGATTTCCTGGGTGAGGAAGTCACTGGCGCAGTTATCACAGTACCTGCGTACTTCAACGACGCACAGCGCCAAGCGACTAAAGACGCTGGCCGCATCGCGGGTCTGGAAGTTAAACGTATCATCAACGAACCAACTGCTGCTGCGCTGGCTTACGGCCTGGACAAGCAAGGTGGTGACCGTACTATCGCAGTTTACGACCTGGGTGGTGGTACTTTCGATATCTCTATCATCGAGATTGACGAAGTAGACGGCGAGAAGACGTTCGAAGTACTGGCAACCAACGGTGACACTCACTTGGGTGGTGAAGACTTCGACAACCGTATGATCAACTACCTGGTTGAAGAGTTCAAAAAAGACCAAGGCATCGACCTGCGTAAAGATCCACTGGCAATGCAGCGTCTGAAAGAAGCAGCTGAGAAAGCGAAAATCGAACTGTCTTCTGCGCAGCAAACTGACGTGAACCTGCCATACATCACTGCAGATGCGACTGGTCCTAAGCACATGAATGTTAAAGTGACCCGTGCGAAGCTGGAGTCACTGGTTGAAGATCTGGTTCAACGTTCACTGGAGCCACTGAAAGTAGCACTGGCTGACGCAGACCTGTCTGTTAACGACATCAACGACGTAATCTTGGTTGGTGGTCAGACTCGTATGCCAATGGTTCAAGCGAAAGTTGCTGAATTCTTTGGTAAAGAAGCACGTAAAGACGTGAACCCGGATGAAGCAGTTGCAGTAGGTGCAGCGGTTCAGGGCGGTGTACTGGCAGGTGACGTGAAAGACGTTCTGCTGCTGGACGTAACGCCACTGTCTCTGGGTATCGAAACCATGGGCGGCGTGATGACCAAGCTCATCGAGAAGAACACCACTATCCCTACTAAGGCGAACCAAGTGTTCTCTACTGCTGAAGACAACCAAAGTGCAGTAACGATTCACGTACTGCAAGGTGAGCGTAAGCAGGCGACGTACAACAAGTCTCTGGGTCAATTCAACCTGGAAGGCATCAACCCAGCACCACGTGGCATGCCACAAATCGAAGTTATCTTCGACCTGGATGCTGACGGTATCCTGCACGTATCTGCGAAAGACAAGAGCACAGGTAAAGAGCAGAAGATCACTATCCAGGCATCTGGCGGTCTGAGCGACGACGAAATCGAGAAAATGGTTCAGGAAGCGGAAGCGAACAAAGAAGCCGACAAGAAGTTCGAAGAACTGGCGTCTGCGCGCAACCAAGCTGACCAAATGGTTCACGGTACTCGCAAGCAAATCGAAGAAGCAGGCGACGCACTGCCAGCTGACGAGAAAGAGAAGATCGAAGCAGCAATCAGCGAGCTGGAAGAAGCACGTAAAGGCGAAGATAAAGAAGCTATCGACGCAAAAGTGCAGGCACTGATCGCAGCATCTCAGAAGCTGATGGAAGTGGCTCAGCAGCAAGCACAAGCTGCGCAAGCTCAAGACGCCGGTGCAGAGCAAACTAAGCAAGACGACGACGTTGTTGATGCTGAGTTTGAAGAAGTAAAAGACGACAAAAAATAAGACTGGATAACGTCCCAGAAACAGGTCTTGCGACGGAAAAGCAGCAAGACCTGAATCGAAAGATTTAACCGTTTTTATTTCGCACGGGCGCAGGAGGATTTTCTCCTTCGCCCGTAGTTGTATGATACGGGGCTAACTTTTTTTGCCCGGTATAGAAGCAGGTGACAAGCAAAACATGTCAAATCGTGATTTTTATGAAGTGCTTGGCGTAAGCCGCGACGCCAGTGAGCGTGACATCAAAAAGGCGTACAAGCGTCTTGCGATGAAGTACCACCCGGATAAAAACCCAGGTGATGAAACGGCAGCCGAGAAATTTAAAGAAGTGAAGCTGGCGTACGAAATCCTCACAGACGATCAAAAACGCGCAGCTTACGACCAATACGGCCATGCAGCCTTTGAACAAGGTGGAATGGGCGGTGGCGGCGGCTTCGGTGGCGGCGCAGACTTCAGCGATATCTTTGGTGACGTGTTTGGCGACATCTTTGGCGGTGGTCGCCGTGGCGGTCAGGCCCGTGCCCAGCGTGGTGCAGACCTTCGCTACAACATGGAGCTTTCTTTAGAAGAAGCAGTCCGTGGTGTGACCAAAGAGATTGATGTCCCGACTTACGTAAGCTGTGACCCATGTGGTGGCAGTGGTGCAAAACCAGGTTCATCGCCACAAACGTGTGGAACCTGTCACGGCCAAGGCCAAGTGCAGATGCGTCAGGGCTTCTTTGCTGTACAGCAGACCTGTCCAACCTGTCACGGTCGCGGCAAAATCATCAAAGACCCTTGCGATAGCTGTCATGGCCAAGGCCGTGTTCAGAAGACCAAGACCCTTAGTGTGAAAATCCCTGCAGGCGTAGACACGGGTGACCGTATTCGTCTAACAGGTGAAGGTGAGGCCGGAGAATTTGGCGCACCAGCTGGCGATTTGTATGTACAGGTACACGTGCGTGATCACCACATCTTCACCCGTGATGGCAACAACTTGTACTGCGAAGTACCAGTAAGCTTTACCATGGCAGCACTGGGCGGCGAAGTAGAAGTACCAACGCTCGACGGACGCGTGAATCTGAAGGTTCCGACAGAAACACAAACTGGCCGTATGTTCCGCATGCGTGGCAAGGGTGTGCAGTCAGTGCGTGGTGGTGGCCTTGGCGACCTGATCTGTAAACTGGTGGTAGAAACCCCGGTAAACCTCAGCAGCAAACAAAAAGAATTGTTGCGTGAGTTCGAAGAATCACTGGGTGGCAGTGCCGCGAAAAAGCACAAGCCTAAATCAGAAGGCTTCTTCGATGGCGTGAAGAAATTCTTTGACGATCTGACCAGCTAACAGTCAGAGAGAGATAAAAATTAAAAACCGGCGAATTTCGCCGGTTTTTTATGTCCAACAATCACCGTTGTCAGCTATGGCGCTTCCATCTTTTTTGAAGTTGTACTGCTCTGAAGCGGCATTGATAACCATGGTGTGGCAGTCAGTATCTTTGTCTTGTCGTGATGTGGATTTAGGTTTTGCCTGAAGGCGATAGGCATCGTTGTTGCTTCCAAAAGTAATTGAAAAATCATACTCATCAGAAACCTGGCACTTATTACAAATTAAAGGAATATTTTTGCTGGCTTCAGTAGCAGGGTCTTGAGGGTAACCACCTTTCGAGGTGTAAGTCTGCTCAACATGAGTCTGTAGCTGATACAAATCCACTTGGACTCGGCTACGTTCTGATTTGACTAGGTATTCCCCTACCGCTGGTACAGCAATCGTTGCAATGGCGCCAATAATCGCAATTGCTATCAAGATTTCGAGCAACGTCATACCTAAATGTAATGTCTTAGTTCTCAGCGTCATTTTTTGGTTTGCCATGCGTAAAATTCGTTTTAATTCCAGAGATCTACGGTATCGCCGTTGATAGTATGGAAACAAGGTACAGCAGACGCTAAAGGAATTTGTTGTGAGATATTGGAATCTACAGCGCGGATTTAGCTTAATTGAAATGATAACGACGGTGTCTGTATTGGCAGTCGTCACAGCGGTGGCTGTGCCAACCTATGTGTCTTCCCACAAAGCGGCTGTTGTAGAAAATAAGGCCTCCCAATTACTTTCGGTCCTGGAAGTTGGACAATCAGAATCCCTGCGACGCCATCGCAATATTTATGTGCATTATGTGCCCTCAAGTGAAACGGATAACGGCTGTATTGGGCTCAGTGAAAAATCCGAAGTCGCAAACTTCAGTTGCTCTGACAGTGAAGGTCTGCAGAAGGTCATTTTGGAGAAAGGGGCAATGGTTAATGTCCAAGAGCCTGCACTTACAGAACCAGCAAAACTTTTCTATTTCTCTCCTATATCTGGCATGCCTTCAAATGACAAAACGGTGAAATTAGCGCATGGAGAAGAAACCGGCAAAGAATCAGGGATTATGATCCGTAGGTATGTCGGATTGAAAGGGTGTAGCAATACTGCTGTGACCGGTTGGGAATCGTGTCCATCATGAGACGTGCCCGCGGTTATACTCTGGTAGAAATGATGGTTGGTGTGACCGTCAGTTTGATTGTCATGGCTTCCTCTCTGGCGCTTTTTACCATCAATACCGAATTTGGGACCAAGCAACTTCAAAACGACTTTCTGAGATCCCAATTAAACATCATCGCAGACACGATGAAAAATGAGATAGCACGTGCAGGGTTTTGCTACGACTGTACGTCGGTGAACCCTTTTATTAAGGATGATGAGGCAGGTGCTTCATCATCAGTATTGATTGATGACAGCGCTTCGAAGGTTGAGGGCGGGGAATGTATCCGGTTTGCCTATAACCACGATAAGCGTTCCGGGGCTTCAGCAATCAATAAAGATGACGCCAAAGGATATCGATTAGGTAAGGACAGCAAAAACAATTCGGTAATCGAGGTTTACGAAAACTGGGGCGCGTTAGCGAATTGGAAATGTGACAGTGGCTACTGGCGAGATATGACATTTGACCGGTTGGTCATTGAGAGCCTTATTTTTAAACGCACTTTCCTACAAGGAGTCGCATCGACCAACAAGGCCCAAATGGTTGATGTGACCATCACTGCATCATTGAAAATGATAGTTCAATCAAAGATACCGTGAATTTCACCGTATCACTTGCGAATGTGGATGGCTAACAAGCATGAAGAGTCAAAAAGGAATGGCAACCCTCGCTGTCGTCAGCGGCATTTTGCTTATTGTTGCTTTGTTCGCGGTTTCGGTTGCTAATTCTGGGCTGGCCGACGTTAAGAAGACGCAAAACCAGATTTTGGATGCAAAGCAGAGAGCGAGTGCAAAGGCCGGATTGGACTGTGCGATTGCGGTGTTTGAGCAGAATGGACCGACAGCCATTTCACTAAGTGACGGAAGTTTTGGAACCACTATTTCTGACAACTGTAGAGAAAAGACTGGCAGCCAAATTGTGCTTTCTGGTAAAGAAAGTCCATGGTTGCTAACGTCTTCTTCAGGCTATGCAACGTATAGCGCTATGGTCAGTGGAGGCGGGGGGACTGCATCTGCTTTCAAAACTTCTGGTAGCTTGGTTATAGAGGGAGGTAACTCGTGGGTACCAGCCAAAGGGGCTCATGTAGGTAAGGAAGGGCAAACCAATATTTATGAGTGTTTAGCTATAGTTGCAGGGGGGGACGTTACGATTGATACGGGCGACTCGAACGCTACTTTCCAATCAGAACTATTGGCTACCAATTTAGAGCAGTGCAAGGAAGGGTTCAGTACAACTGTCGCATCTAAAACTCGAAAGATGAATGACTTCGAGTCGGACATTTTGTATCAGCAACCTAATATGAACCTTTTCAAAGAAAAGTTTCAAGAACCTAAAAGTAACTGGGAAAAAGTGAGGGATGACTTTGACGCAGTGTTCAGTACTTCGGGTACTACGACTATAGACAATGGTAACGGTACAGAGACAGTAAAAAGTAATGTCGAGCTATGTGGGAAGACGATTACGGATAAGAGAAATAGCATAGTTGCGGGAGCTGGGCACGCGACGGGCAAATTGGTAACAGTTTGGGTCGATGGGGATTGCAATATGGCTGGAGTGGCTAGCGATAGTGCCAATCCTGTATTTATCGTGGTGAAAGATGGAGTGATTGCTTACAGCGGTGCATTGGCCAATTTCAATGGTTCTATTTTTCAATTTAATCATGAAAGAAATGATTTCCAAAATTCATGGCTGGATGTCAGCGAGTCGACTGATGATGAAGGAAATAAGGTAACTAACGTTTCTTGTACATCGGGTCCAATGGCAACTTTTTGTGATTTGTTTAATGAGCCTGATGCATTAGGAATGGAAGTGGACAACTGGAAATATCTTCCTTTTCTATTCCATGGCTCTTTTGAAACAAAAGGCAGTTACATTGTGGACGTAGAAAAAGGAACGTCAAAGGTCTTTGGCGCGTTCAAACCAGGGTATGATGAAAGCATCGATGATGATGAACTTTTTCCCTCCGAGCCAAAGCTGGTAAAAGGAAGTATTCATGACTTCTAACAAAGGCTTTTCACTTGTAGAGACGCTTATCGCTATATTGGTCGTTGTTTTGTCTGGTGTTGGAACGTTAAAGCTATATAGCCACCTCGAAGTTGAGAAGGCGAACGCACTTATGTTTGTTGAAGCAAAGCAAATTGCGGAGTCTCAGATTGCTTTACTGCAGACATTGAATACCACAGGTTCAGATTGCGAAGGCAAAACAGTAGAAAATATTCAAAGCTGTCAGTTAACACTGAATGAAGGCTCGTTATATAGCCTTTCAGTGACGCCTACCAAAACGCTTCAATACACGCCAGCCAGTGGTATGGCCGTAACCTACGCCAAGATAATGGATGTTAAAGTCAGCTGGAATGACAGAAATGGCACAGCTCAAAGCCTTTCTCTCCCGGTTTCTGTGTCTAAATTCACCAACCTGCTGGATTAGTGAACGGTTAATCGGTTTTTGTGACTCTTTTCGCAAAAAGCCCTTGCCAGAATTCGAGACCTCCCTATAATGCGCCCCATCGACACGGCAAGCGGCTCCCAATAAGGAAATGTCCACCAAGTCGAAACGCGAAAACTTCCTCATCAAGGCATTGATAAATGCGGTGAAGAGGCAAGTCAACAAGGTGTTTTGAGGGTTGCGAAAGCAACGCTGAAAAATCTCAAAATTTCTTCTTGACTTCATCGCCCGGCAGCGTAAAATTCGCAGCCCTGACGGTGAGAAGCAACGCTTCTTCAAGTCAACGTTCTTTAACAATTTGACCTATGCAATCTGTGTGGGCACTCGTGATTGATAGACAAAAGATTTATCGATGTTTACTGAGTGACCAAACGAAAACTCTTCGGAGTTATCGGCACAGTCAATTTATACAGTATTTCATCGAGCCAAAAACTTTAATTGAAGAGTTTGATCATGGCTCAGATTGAACGCTGGCGGCAGGCCTAACACATGCAAGTCGAGCGGCAGC
>NZ_JAALDL010000025.1 GCF_011045095.1 Grimontia sedimenti | reverse complement strand
CCAGACCAGGACCCAGGACCCAGGACCCAGGACCCAGGACCCAGGACCCAGGACCCAGGACCCTAGGACCCTAGGACCCTATTCCCTTCCAGATACTTTTTCACTGCTTCAATCCGCTGTCTTGTCAGCTCTTCCCGAATCGCTGGGCCTTTAAAACCTGCGGCGACAATCGGTTTCACTTCAACGGCACTTGCAGCATCAAAGGCGCCTATCAGCCATTCAGACTGCGGGTATTCACGCTCTTCAAAGCCAGTACGGCCTTGGTTATCGGCTTTGCTCGCCGTGGCGAGTTGTGGGATTTTCTCGGGCTTTCGCCAGCAGTCATTGCGGTCAAATATCTTGACGAAAGTGGCGGCTTTTAACTCACCCGCGTTGTGCACATTGGTGTGCTCGGCGCAGACCAGAAGGGCGGCGTCGCGGTAGGCGTTCGGTACACGAATGCGCTCGCACAGTGCTTTAATCGGTTTCAAGCCGAGCTTGGTATGTAGCTTGTGGCTTGGCCACTCTTCTTTGGGCGTCAGGCCCTTGCCCAAGTCATGCACTTGCGCGGCAAAGCGGATAACCGGGTCTTCGGTCAGCAAGGCAGCTTGTCCGGCGACCATCAAGGTGTGAACACCAGTGTCGATTTCCGGATGCCACTGTTCGGGCTGAGGTACGCCGAACAGGGCGTCTATCTCAGGCAGTACGACAGCCAATGCACCGCAGTCTCGCAGCACGCTTAAGAACACTTCAGGGTGCTGGGAAGTGAGTGACTTTTCCCATTCTTTCCAGACGCGCTCGGCGGTCAGTGCTTCAAGCTCGCCGTTCTCGACGATTTCCTGCATCATCGCATGGGTCTTTTCAGCCACGCGAAAACCAAGATGATGAAATCTTGCCGCAAAGCGTGCAACGCGCAGCACGCGTAGCGGGTCTTCTACAAAAGCAGGGGAAACATGGCGAAGCAGGCGATCGTTGAGATCTTTCTGGCCGCCGTAAGGGTCAATCAGAGATCCATCTTCAGCTTTGGCAATGGCATTGATGGTCAGATCGCGTCGCTGCAGGTCTTCTTCCAGTGTGACTTTTGGCGTGAAATCGCAGACGAAACCTGTGTAGCCTTTACCTGATTTACGTTCTGTGCGCGCCAGTGCATGCTCTTCATGGGTTTTAGGGTGGAGGAAAACGGGGAAGTCCGAGCCCACTTGCTGGTAACCAGCGTTTAGCATGGAATCAATGTCTGCGCCGACCACGACCCAGTCCCGGTCTTTGACTTCCAGACCGAGGAGTTCGTCGCGAACGGCACCGCCGACAAGGTAGGTTTTCACATTACTATCCGAAATCTAAGCAATAATGTGATCATCATATACCGAAACCATGGGTCTATGCAGGCGCGAACCGTGCGCAGAATACAGGGATGTGTGTAAAAGCTGCGAACCTGTCCCTGATTACACAGTCTGAAGCTGTGACTGGCTTTACTTCATCTTTAGGCCGCGCTACCTTGCGAGCCATTGAGGGAACAGAGAAATATTCATGTACCAAGACTTTTTCCGGTTAACCGAGTCGCCATTTGCGATCGTGCCTAATCCTAAATTTTACTTTTTGAGCGAAAGGCACAAAGAAGCGCTGAGTCATGTCCTGAATGGCATTGAGGATGGCGGCGGTTTGGCGCTGTTAACCGGTGAGGTGGGGACGGGTAAAACCACCACCATGAAAGCCTTGTTGGATCGCATGCCCGAGAAAACGCAGGTTGCAACGATCCTGAATCCGAGTGTGTCTGTTCTCGAACTGCTTCAAACGCTTTGCGATGAGCTGGGCGTGGAATACAAAGAGGATGACAGCTTTAAGCGCCTCTACGACGCCATATCCGATAAGTTGTTCAATAACGAATCCAAAGGCATCCAAACTGTGTTGCTGGTGGATGAAGCCCAACATCTGATGCCGGATGTGTTGGAGCAGCTTCGTCTTCTGACCAATATCGAAACTTCTTACCGTAAGCTTTTAAAAGTGATTCTGATTGGTCAGCCTGAGCTGCAGCAAATGCTGCGTCAGTCCAATCTTCGTCAGCTTGCTCAGCGCATTACCGCGCGTTATCACCTGATGCCGCTCACACCGGATGAAGTGCATCAATACATCACACACCGTATCAGCTGCGCGGGTGGTTTGGAGCCTTTGTTTGATGGGGCTGCCATTAAGCTTATTGCCAACGAAACGGGCGGCGTGCCGCGTCTGGTGAATCTGGTGTGTGATAAAGCGCTGAAGATGGCGTTTAAAGAATCGCGCCAGAAGGTCAACAAAGATATTGCCGCACGTGCTTGTCAGGACGTATTGGAATGGCAGGGCGTGGTACAAAGCAAGCCACAGACTGACTACAAACGTTATTGGCCGGTTTATGCCGGTGCGATTGGTGGTGCAGCCTTACTTGCTATCGCCATTCGAGTGGGACTTGGTGTTGGCAGCGAGGATGAAGCGATGGTGGTCGCCACAGAATCTCCTGCGCCTGTGGTTGTCACTCAGCCAGCGGTTGTTGAAGCGGTTGAGCAACCAGCGCCTGTCGTTGTCGTTTCCGAGCCGACATCTGTGGTGAAAGTCGAGGCTAACAAGCCTGTTCAGACCATTGTCACTTTACCACTTAGCGAAGTGACTCGTGAGAGTTTGAGTGCAGGTTCTTCGATGCAGTCCCTTTATAAGCTTTGGGGCTTTGATGCCGATGTGTTGGCGGCGGGCTGTTCATCAGACGTGCGTGGCGAGCTTGCCTGCTTTAAAGGAAACTTACCGCTTTCCCAATTGTTGACCATCGATCGCCCAGCAGTGCTTGAAATGAACGGCACAGGTGGCCAGAACTGGTTTGCTGTGCTGTATGGCAGAGGCGACGGTCAGTTTGAATTGCTGGCAGCTGACAAACGTCTGCTGGTGAGCGAAGAATTCCTGAACCAATACTGGAGTGGCGATGCGTTGGTGCTTTGGCGTCCGCCATTGGGTAATCCTAACTTTATCCGTTTCGGTCAGCGCGGCGAGCGTGTTCAATGGCTGGATCAGCGCCTGAATCTGGTGCTGGGCGAGAATGCGCCGGTATCTAATACCTTTGGTCAGGAGCAGCGCGTAAAAGTGCGCGAGTTCCAGCGTAGTAAAGGCTTGGATGCAGACGGTATTCCGGGAGCAATGACCTTTATGGTGCTCGATTCGGTGCTGCAAATGCCTGGGCCAACGCTGGTCGGTAGCATTGATGCTACACCGGGCGAGAAGCTGGCGCTTTCAGAAGGCGAAATCGTGGTGATGCCAGATTCAGATGTCTTTGAACTCGCGCTTGAGCCTTTGCCGCAGGTTGTCATTGAGCCGGTTGTGGAAGAAGAGATTGCTCAGTCTGAGCCGTCAGAGCCTGAAGTGGTAGAAATCGGCAGCACAACCTTTACCGCGCCGAATCAGACGCAACTGAAAGGGAATAACGAGCTGACACTGGAAGATTTGGACTTATCTGAGCTTTCTCCTGAACTGGCACAGAAAGTCGAAGCCGCCATGAGCAGTGATAAGTCCCGCACCTTGGAAGCGAAATTGGACCGCGCCCAGCCAGAAAGCAACGTCGTGCCGATTGCTGAACTGAATTCTGCGCAATTGAACCGCTTACCAGCGATGGACTTTCAGACCCATATCTATACCTCTAATGAGAGTAACCGTTGGGTGAAGGTCAATGGCAAAGAAGCCCGTGAAGGTCAGTTCGTGGCAGATGGTGTATTACTTCGAGGCATCGAGCCCCAGCAAGTAGTGGTGCAGTTTGAAGATGCGCTTATCGCGATTCCAGCGTTGACGACATGGTAATTCAAGAGTTCGCCTCTAGAGTTTTTTCCTAGGACTAGGACCTAGGACCTAGGGTCTGGGAAAAGCAGTAAGAGCTAAGCGCTATCGCCTTTTGTGCTGATTCAAAAACAAAAAAGCCGCTTTAGCGGCTTTTTTATTGTCGTTCGGTTATCGCTTACGCCCAACCGTTATTACGCTTCTTACGGCGTGGAATAATGTGCGGCAGGATGAGACCAAACAGCAGGCCACCACCGGCAACCATGCCACCGTAAGTAAAGTAGCGCATTAGCAGGTCATCTTTCTGAGTGTCGATACGTGCGCGCAGTTCGCGGATTTCAGTTTGCGCATCGATCAGCTTCTGGTTCAGTTCGCTGGTGTGTTGCTCCAGCTCTTTCACCTGTGCGTTGCGCTGATCCAGCGACTCAATCAGGCCTTTGGTTTTTGCTTCCGCATCGCCTTGTGCACTCGACAGTGCTTCTTTTACCTGCTTCAGTTCTTCTTCTAATGCAGGTACACGAACTTTCAGACCAGGTTGTTTAGATACATACTTGGTTTCAACCCAGCCTTTGCGACCACGATCATCAATAATTTGGGTGTAGCCAGCGTTACGGTTACTGTCCACAACTGTCACTTTCGTGCCCGCATCCACACTGCCGATAATGCGGTATTGGGTGCCCGGGCCAGAATGCATGTAAGTGAAAAGCTCATCTGAGATGTAGTTGTCCTTCGCATGTGCAGTAGGAACCGCCAGCATCATAAGTACAGCCAGGGCAGAGAAAAGTTGCTTCACGGAGTATTCCTTTGTTTTGGTCGTGAGTATCTGTTTGTGCCAAATACTAAAAAATTTTGCGGTTCAGGTACAACAAAAGGGAGGCATAACCTCCCTTTTTTGACCGAAGACTGACATCACTGCACAAAAACGTGACTGAAATGCCTTTCTTAGTATCTCTTATACGCCGAATGCAGCCTGCATGACGTAGAAGAAAATCACTGCAAGCAGCGCACCGGCTGGCAAGGTGACCACCCAAGATGCCACGATATTACGTACGACACCCAGGTTCAGTGCACCGATACCACGGGCAAAACCAACACCCAACACCGCACCGACCAGCGTTTGCGTGGTAGAGATAGGAAGGCCCGTACCAGATGCCAGAACAACCGTTGATGCGGTTGCCAGCTGTGCAGCGAAACCTCGGCTCGGCGTGAGTTCAGTAATACCAGAACCCACGGTCGCCATCACCTTGTGACCCAAGGTTGCGAGACCTACCACGATACCGATACCACCCAGTGGCAGAATCCACCATGCAATGGTGCTCTTCTCGGTGATTTGGCCCATGTGTTCAACGGTAGACACGATAGCCGACAGTGGGCCAATCGCGTTTGCTACGTCGTTAGAACCGTGTGCGAATGCCATCGCACAGGCTGTTACGACCATCAACAGGCTGAATACGCGCTCAACACCCTGATAGCCATTTGCGCTTGCTGTGTCATCTTTGTATTTGCGGCTGATGTAGACGTAACCGAACATCATGATCAGAGAAGAAACCGCAATGGATACCATCACGGCTTCACCGGTAGAAAGATGCAAGCCGACGTGCTTCAGACCTTTCTTGATCGTCACCATAGCGATGATCATCGCCGTCAGGAACATGTAGACGGGTACGAAACGCTTGGCGTTGATCAGCGGTTTGTCGGTATCAAAAATCAAACGCTGGGCGCTAACAAAAATCGCGTAAGCGAACACACCGGAAATTAATGGCGTGACAAGCCAGCTACCTACGATGCCTTGCACTGAGCTCCAATCCACCGCTTCTGTACCCACAGACACACAGGCGAAACCGATGATCGCACCAATGATGGAGTGAGTGGTAGAAACCGGCCAGCCCATGTAGGACGCAACCAGCAGCCAGGTGCCTGCAGCCAGCAGCGCAGACATCATGCCGTAAACCAGCACTTCAGGTTGGGAAGCGTAAAGCGACGTTTCAATCACCCCTTTTCGGATGGTGTCTGTCACTTCACCACCGGCCAGATAAGCGCCGGCGAATTCAAAAATCATCGCAATGATGATGGCTTGCTTAACGGTCAGTGCTTTAGAGCCCACTGACGTACCCATGGCGTTGGCAACGTCATTTGCACCGATACCGATAGCCATCATGAAACCAAAGACTGCGGCCACCAAAATAATAATGGTGCCGTAATTCGCTAGGATTTCCATTGTTTTACCTTGTTATCTCTTAGATGAATGGTGCGTTACGAGCGCGACAGCATCAGCTCAAGACGCGAGCCAACACGTTGTGCCTGATCAGCGATAGCGCCGACCCATTCAAGAATCTTGTAAAGGAACATCACATCAACCGGGTTGTATTCACTCTCGATTGACATCAATTGCTGGCGAAGTTTGATTTGCATTGAGTCAGTATCGCCCTCAATGGTATCCAACTGGTGGATCATTTCTTCAACCAGAGTGACTTCACGTCCTTTAAAGCCAGTTTCCAGCAGTTCATCCAATTCACTGATAACGCGACGTGCCTGTTCGGCAGCATCCAGACAACGTTGCACGTAAGCGACGAAGTCGGTATAGAGCAAGGAAGGGACTTGGAGTTGTCGACCAATCACACGGCCGGCAATGTCTTTGGCGAGGTTTGCAAGCTTGTCCTGTTGGATAAGCAGGTCGAGCATGTCTGTACGGTCGACCGGGAGGAACAGACCGCGAGGCAATTTGAGACGGATTTCACGTTTGAGCACATCAGCTTCTTTCTCAATCGTGGAAATCTCGTGGCGCAGTTGTTCTGCACGCTCCCAATCGCCTTGCTCACATGCTTCAAAGAAAGGGACCAACAGTGAACAGCAGTCATTAACGCGGCTCACGTGTCGTTGCAAAGGTTTTAAAGGGCTCTTTGCAAACAGCCCAACAATTGTATTTACAGGCATAGCCGTATCTACCTAAAAGACCTGTCCAAAGGAACAGGCTAAATATTACACCGGAACTCATCTGAATGTTTCAGGAGTATGAGTTTCTAGTGACGCGATGGTTATTTAGGCGGCGAATGTTATCGCAATCACATTTGTATTGATACCGTTTCAGATCAATGAAAGTCTCTTGCCCGACTTAGCGAATATCCATATCCTTGTTCTGCTATTGGTTATAGGTACCTTTATGGAAACTGAGATAGAGCTAAAGTTTTTTGTTTCGACGGATTTTTCACGCCAGATCCGGGACAAAATTGCTGATTTAAAGGTATTGCAGCAACGCCAGCGAGACCTCGGCAATATTTACTATGACACCCCGGATTACCTGCTGCGACGCCATGATATAGGCCTTCGTGTCAGGCGCTATGACGATGTGTTTGTGCAGACACTGAAAACCGCAGGACGCGTTGTTGCAGGACTTCATCAACGTCCGGAATACAATGCAGAACTGGACTCTCCGGTTCCTGACCTTTCCTTGATCCCTGCCGATGCCTGGCCAGAAGGTTTAGACATCGAAGCACTCAGTGCTAACCTGAATCCTTTGTTCTCTACTGATTTTGAGCGCCAGCAGTGGCTGCTTGCGATGCCTGACAGCAGTCAGGTAGAACTGGCTTTCGACAGCGGTGAGGTCACAACGGAAGAGGGCGGTTATGACCCGATTTGTGAGGTAGAGCTTGAACTGAAGTCTGGTCAGACGGATGCGCTGTTTGTATTGGCACGCGAGCTGGCAGAAAACGGCGGCCTGCGTTTGGGTAACCTGAGTAAAGCCGCCCGTGGCTACCGCCTGGCGACAGGCTACGAAGGCGAGCCAGTGAAACCGCTGACCATGGTCAAAGTGAATGGCCAGATGACGGTCGAGCAGTCATTTGTGAAAGCGCTCGAGCACGCGCTTGATCACTGGCACTACCATGAGCAGGTCTACGTGGAGCGTCCTGAGCAGGAAGCCATCTTTGAGATGTGCAATGCAGTGTCGCTTATCCGCCAGGCTCTGGTGCTTTATGGTGGTTTGATCCCGCGTCGCGCCAGTGCACTGCTTCGTCAGGAGCTGCAATGGCTGGAAGGGGAACTGGATTGGGTTTACGAGGGCCGTGCCATTGAGCGCTTGCTCGACGATAAAGGTCACTTCCTGCGTAAACTGAACGCGCAAAAACCATTGATGGCAAAGCTTTCTGATCGATACGACGAATTGCCAGAGCGTGCTGAAGTGCTGGAACTCCTGCACTCAAGCCGTTACTGCAACCTGTTGTTGGATCTGAGCCGTTGGATTCTTACCCGAGGCTGGCAACCGTTCCTGGATGACAAAGCCCGTGAGAAACTGGGTGAGCCTATCCGTCAGTTTGCCAACCGATCGCTGGCCCAATCCTGGGATGAGCTTTTGAGTGTCTTCGCGGAAGGTAATGAACTGGATCGCTTTGCTTATCTGGATCAGCAGCCGCGCCTGACCCGAAACCTGATGTCAGGGTGTTGTGTCGCTGCCTTATTTGAGACTGAAGAGCGGGAAACTTTCCGTCTTCCTTGGCTTGATCTGCTGCAGGGCATTGAAGATTTTCAACTGCTTGAGCCTGTGAGAAAGCTGGCTGACGATGAAGATTTGGAAGAGGAAGATCGCGCGCAGATCGAGAAATGGCTGGGTCGCAAGGAAGAATCTTTGCTGCATGCCATGATGCAATCGCGTCAGATTGGCCTACAGCTTGATCCCTATTGGGATATCTAAATTCTGAATATCGAAAAATAGCGCCTGATGGCGCTATTTTTTTGCTTGTTGCGGAGGTGGCTTGTTCTCCAGCTTGGCTTCAATTGCCGCAAGACGTTCCAATATTTCAGTTTGCTGCGTGAGAATCAGTTCCAATGCTTCGCGGCGGCGTTCTTCTCTTTCCTGCGCTTTCTTCTCTGGTTTGGTGACATAGGAAGTCACAAGGCCAGTGATAGCACCAAAAATACCGACACCACACATAATCACTATGACCGCGACGGCGCGCCCTGCTGGCGTCACAGGATAGTAATCACCATAACCCACGGTGGAAATGGTGACAAACACCCACCAGATAGCATCAGTCAGGCTGGTGATGTTGGCTTCGTCTGAAGGGCTTTCGAGTGCAAACACCGCCGCAGAGCCTGTGGAAACAAGAACCGTCAGCAACAACAGAATGGTTGCCATGGTGGTTTCGTTTCTGTTTTCGCTCATGTAGGTGAGCAGCGACTGGCTTTGCTGAATAAGACGGATGACCCGGAAGATTTGAAAAATGCGGGCGAAACGTAATGCTTCAACCACAGGGATGCTGGCGAGAATATCTATCCAATGTGTTTTCAAATAAGTGACTTTGTTATCACTTTTAAGAAGATGTAGGGCGATTTGTAGCAAAAATATCAGACAAATCAGCGTATCGATGCCTAGCAATAAGGTATAAAGAGGGTCGCTTTTAGGCAGCAATAAAATGGTAGTGACCACACAAAGTGAGACAAAGGAAAGCAACAGACTCAACAATCCCATCGGATTCAGATCTAAGTTTTTCGTTTCGGTCTCGCTCATCACTCAATAAACAACCTGTGCTGCCGTTAGTTCTTTAGGGCTCAGCATTTCTACCGAAGTTAACTCTCGACAGATACCTAACCCTATTCCGCTTGCTTTCTCTCTACTGTATCGCAGTTTAGGCGATGCAACTATCAAGGAGTCATCGAGAATGTCACAGATGATATTCAGGCCTTGGGAAAAGGCCGTTGCCAACATCAAACTGGTTCCCAAACTCATTCTTTTAATGGTTTTCAGTACCTTGCTATTGGTGGCAAAACAGCTGTGGGACGCCAATACGTTCCGAGACTCTGTCAGTGAGGTCACTGAAGCGCAAAGCCATAGTCTGGCATTGCGAAGTGCTGAAATGGCAAAAGAGCTTTTGAAAGAAGAGAACGGCACAGCGCTGCTTCAGCGTGTGGTGAGCCGAGAAAACGCGACCAGCGAAATGAACCAATACATCTACTTCACCAACCGTAAAACCGGTGAAGTTCTGGCGCACCCAAGCATCCTTAATTTTGATGGATTGAACCTGCCACTTGAAAATGGCCGGATGCTGACGGAAGTGATTCGAAATACACAGGGTGAATTTACCTACCATCTTGCCAACGAAGGGCGTCATGGCATTGCGGTGCCTGTAGGAAATACAGACTGGCTGTCCATTTCTTCGCAACCAGATTCCGCGGCAGAACAATACTACAACGCTTATCTGATTCAGGTGGCATGGCAAACCGCGCTTATGATTGTTGCCTTTATGGTCATCCTGCTGGGCGGCTCTAACCTGATGCTTCGCCAAATTAATTGCTTGATTGACGGTATGCGTAATATGGCTCAGAAGAATCTGAGTGTGCCAGTGGTGATGGACTGCAAAGATGAGTTCGGTGAGCTGGCGCGTGAACTGGAAAAAAGCCGTATTCAACTGTCGAGTGTGATTAAAACGCAGCGTCACTCTTCGGAAGAGTTGTCTGACATGGCTGAGGTGATGAGCATCAGCATGGACGAGACCCGCGAATCTGCCAAAGAGCAATTCGGTGAAATCGACCAGTTGGCATCAGCGATGAGTGAAATGACATCCACGGTACAAGATGTGGCGGGTCATGCGCGTGCAGCTTCTCAGGCGACAGAAGCGTCCCGCGAGCAGGTGGCAAACGGTCAGCAGTACGTGAGCAACACGATTTCGACTATCAACAAGCTGTCTGATGATATCCGCGAGTCAGCGAGCGTGGTCAATCAGGTGGAAGAGCGCGTTGAGAAAATCAGTTCTGTGGTCGTGACCATTCAGGGGATTTCAGAGCAAACCAATCTGCTGGCACTGAATGCGGCCATTGAGGCAGCGCGTGCTGGTGAAATGGGCCGAGGCTTTGCCGTGGTAGCCGATGAAGTTCGTAACCTGGCGCAAAATACGCAGAAAGCCACTTTAGAAATTCAGGATATGATCACCCAGCTTCAGTCTTCTGCTCAGCAGGCGGTTGGCTTGATGGAACAAAGCGTGGTGGAAGCGGTGGAAAGCGTAGAGTCAGTCAGCAAAGCGGGTGAAGAGCTAAACCTGATTGTGGAGCAAATCTCCCAAATCAACGACATGAACTTCCATATCGCCACCGCTGCAGAGCAGCAAGCCTCAGTGGCTGATGAGATGAACCAGAATCTGACCAATGTCCGTGAGCTGGTGGAAGCATCGGTCACTGTGGTGACTGAATTGGCTGAAACCTCGGAAAGCATGCAAGGCAATGCAGAACAGCTGGATCTGAAAATCAAAGAGTTTGCGGTTTGATTTCCGCTTAGGAATGAGGAAGCCCACCGATTGTGTGGGCTTTTTTTATGATATTTTAAGATTAACTAGAAAGATCAAAGGAAAGAACACCGATGTCGCTTCCCACGGAACTGGATGCTTGTGCAACCCGCGCTATCGACACTTTGGCTGAAAAGCAGCCTGATAACCTTGAACAATGGCAAGGTGCTGACAGGGAGACCCTTTCCCGCACATTGGCACTGAGCGACTTCATCAATGAATCGGTGCTTCATGACGAAAACCTGCTGCCTTGGTTGAAGGACAATCTCGGCTCCGGTCTTCGTATCGCGCAATACCGTAAACTGCTGAAAGAGCAGCTCGATAGCCAGCAGGATGAAAATAGTCTGTTGCGCGAGCTTCGCCGTTTCCGTCGACGTGAGATGGTTTGGCTGGCGTGGCATGACTTTAACGACACCATTTCCCTTGATGATGGCCTTGCGCATCTCTCCAAACTGGCAGAAGCCATGATCATGGAAGCTTACGGCTGGCTTTACCGTTTCTGCTGCAATGAGTGGGGAACGCCCTGTGATGCGGACGGAAATCCACAGCCAATGTTGATCCTCGGCATGGGCAAGCTGGGTGGCGGTGAGCTGAATTTCTCTTCTGATATCGACCTTATCTTCACATACCCCGAGAACGGCGAAACCCAAGGTGCGCGCCGCAGCATTGCCAATGCCCAGTTCTTCACCCGTCTCGGTCAGCGCTTGATCAAAGCGTTGGATCAGCAAACCTATGACGGTTTCTGTTATCGCGTCGACATGCGCCTTCGCCCATTCGGCGACAGTGGCCCATTGGTCATGAGTTTCGCAGCGCTTGAAGATTACTATCAAGAGCAAGGGCGTGACTGGGAACGTTACGCGATGATCAAAGCACGGGTGATGGGGAAAGAGCAGTTTGCCTGTTACCAGACTCTGCGCCAGATGCTGCGTCCTTTTGTGTTCCGCCGATATATCGATTTCAGTGCGATCCAGTCTTTGCGTCGGATGAAGGCGATGATCCGTAGTGAAGTGCGTCGCCGTGGCCTGACAGACAACATCAAGCTTGGTGCGGGGGGTATTCGTGAAATCGAGTTTATCGTCCAGTCTTTCCAGCTTATCCGAGGCGGTCGCGATCCGATTTTGCGTAAACGCGGTCTTTTCATCACCTTGAATGCGATTCGTGAACTGGAGCTGCTGCCGGAGAAGGAAGCTGACACGCTCGAAGCATCGTACCGCTATCTGCGTAGAGTAGAGAATTTGCTGCAAGCCATTGGTAATAAACAAACCCAAACCTTGCCTGATAACGATCGTGACAGGTTGCGTCTTGCCGTGGCCATGGGTGAAACGGAGTGGGACGCGCTTCGTGAGAAGATTGCTTTCCACATGCAGGGTGTACATGACATCTTCGATAATCTGATTGGCGACGAAGAGGAAAACAAAGAAGAGAAGATCGCTGCTGAATTCAGTGAGATCTGGGATGCTGTACGCGATCCGGATTTGGTTGAGAAGATCCTGACCGATATGCAGGCGCAAAGCGCTGAAGATCAGGCCAAAGCATTGCTACGATTCAAAGAGGAGTTAGCAAAACGCACCTTGGGCCCTCGCGGCCGTGAAGTGGTAAACCGCCTGATGCCTCTGATGCTCAGCCACATTGTGTGCCGTGAAGATGCGATGGCGGTGCTTGAGCGGGTGCTCAAACTGTTGGTTCGAATCGCCACGCGTACAACGTACCTGGAACTTCTCGATGAGCACCATGGAGCAATCACCCAATTAGTGCGCCTTTGCAGCGCAAGCCCAATGGTGGCAGAGCAACTGGCGAATTACCCGATCCTTCTGGATGAGCTTCTGGATCTGCAACACCTCTACAACCCAACGCCACTCGATCAATACCGCAACGAGCTGTTTGACTTTCTTGCCCGTATTCCGGAAGAGGATATGGAGCAGCAGATGGAGAATATCCGCCAATTCAAGCAAACCCAGTTGCTCCGTATCGCTGCGGCTGATATTGCTGATGTGTTGCCAGTGATGAAGGTGAGCGATCACTTGACCTATCTTTCTGAAGCCATCGTGGAAGCGGTGGTGAATCAAGCCTGGTATCAGATGACTGAAAAGTACGGGCAACCATCTCATCTATCCGGCCGTGATGGCCGCGGCTTTGCGGTAATTGGTTACGGCAAAGTTGGGGGCATTGAGCTCGGTTACAACTCAGACTTAGATGTGGTGTTTGTTCACGATTGCCCGGATAACACCTACACTGACGGCCCGAAAGAGATAGACAGCCGCCAGTTCTATTTGCGACTGGCTCAGCGTATCGTCCATCTGTTTTCTACCCGCACAGCATCAGGCGTTTTGTATGAAATCGATACCCGCCTTCGCCCTTCTGGTGCTTCAGGCATGTTGGTGACAACGCTCGAATCGTTCGAAGAATATCAGAACGAAGAAGCCTGGACCTGGGAGCATCAGGCGCTGGTACGTACCCGCTTGGTTTATGGTGATGCACTGCTGACAAAGGGATTTGCAGATGTGCGTAAGCGCGTACTGACGAAAGAGCGCGACGTTGATGCCCTGCGCAAGGAAGTGGTCGAGATGCGCCATAAAATGCGTGACCACCTTGGTAGCAAAGAGAAGGGCAAATTCCACATCAAACAAGATCCGGGCGGGATTACAGACATTGAGTTCATGACTCAGTTCTTCGTCTTGGCAAACGCTAAAGATGAACCAGCGTTGACCCGCTGGAGTGATAACGTCCGCATCCTCGAAGACATGGCGCAAGCGGGTATTCTCAGTACGCCGCAAGCACTGACGTTACGCGACGCCTATGTCGCAATGCGTGATGAAATTCATCGCCTGAACCTGCTCGATGCGTCCGTGGAAGTGGACGACAGTGCATTCATGGCAGAGCGCGAAGCGGTGAAAGCAGCTTGGGAAGAGTGGATGGAGCCTTTGTAAAACAGGCCCTAGGAAGAGAAGGGCCTAGGTTCTGGGGAGAGCAAAAGCTTTGCGTCGTAGCAGCGAATCTAAAGCCTTGCAGGACCCAGGACCCAGGACCCAGGACCCAGGACCCAGGACCCAGGACCCAGGACCGTTAGTCGTAAAGCGACGACTCGCCTTCTGGGCGGTTCTTAAATCTACGGTGTAGCCACATGTACTGTTCAGGCGCACGCATGATTGATCGTTCCACAAACTTGTTTACGTAGGCGGCGGAGGCGTTCACATTGTCATAAGGAAACGCATCCATTGGTTTATCTAGGGTTAAGGTATAACCCGTACCGTTACGGTCGCGTGTGATCGTGAAAGTAGTGATTTCGCAACCGCTGGCTGCCGCCAAAAGGTGAGTGCCCGTTACAGTGCAGGCTTTTTCTACTGCAAAAAACGGCGCCCATGCTGAACGGCGTTTGCCATAATCATGATCGGGGGCATACCAGACCAAAGCGCCATCTTTTAGGCGTTTTATCATTTGCTTGACGTCTTTTCTGTCGATTAATTGATTATTAACAGTTCTTCCTCGGCACTGAAACCAGTCATAAACAGGATTGGTGTTTGGACGATAAACGCCGTAACCCGGGGTATGGGCACCAAATGCTCTTGCTCCCAGCTCTAAATTAAAAGAGTGCACCGCAACAACAAGTACACCTTTTTTGTTAGTTTTAAATTCTTTAATCTGCTCAAAACCCACATACTTTATGTGTTTCTTGATACGCCAATCTGGCCAAAACCACGCCATACAAGTTTCAAAAAGAGCGAGCCCCATGTGTTCAAAGTTTTCTTTGAGCAGGGTTTCACGTTCTCCCCCTGTCATCTCGGGAAAGCAAAGCTCTAGATTTCGCTCGGCAATCTTCTTGCGACTTTTGAAGAACTTCATGATCAGTAGACCAATTTTGCGTCCAAGGAAGCGTTGAACACGATAGGGCAGCCAGCTGATCAAAAACATCAACCCGACACCAATCCAAGTATGCCAGTACTTGGGGTGCAGAAAGGACCATTTGAATGTTGGCGCTTCAAAATGACGGCTCATTGGTGGGAATTGTCCTGTCAAAATCGGAAGTAGAAAGAGTTGGCATTGTAACCTTAAATCGTGCTGTATTACATTTTTTGGCTGCTTTGCCAATAGCAAAGCATTAGACATTAAGTTGATAGATATTGGCATCCTTCTGTCGCAATCTGAGGTTTGTGATAATATCGCCGACGTTCCTTTTTCCCTGGAGAAAACAATGAAACTGACTTTGCCTGACTATCAGCAAGCCGACGTTCTGGTTGTTGGTGATGTGATGCTTGACCGTTACTGGTATGGCCCAACGGGACGTATCTCTCCGGAAGCTCCGGTGCCGGTCGTGAAAATCAACCAGACTGAAGAGCGTCCTGGTGGTGCGGCGAACGTGGCGATGAACATTGCTGCGCTTGGCGGCAAAGCACAACTGATTGGTTTGGTCGGCCAGGATGAGCAGGCACAAGTGCTGAATGACACGCTGAGCTCACTGAAAGTGGAATGTGATTTTGTTGGCTTGGAGAACTACCCAACCATCACCAAACTGCGTGTGATGAGCCGCAACCAGCAACTTATTCGTCTGGACTTCGAAGAAGGCTTCCATGATGTCGATATTCAGCCAATCCTTGCTCGCATTGAAGCAGCATTGCCTAAAGCGAAGGCAATGATCCTGTCTGATTACGCGAAAGGCGCATTGGAGAATGTTCAGCCAATGATCCAGCTGGCACGCCAGGCAGGCGTTGCAACACTGGTTGACCCGAAAGGCGCTGACTTTGAACGGTACCGTGGTGCAACGTTGCTGACACCAAACATGAGCGAATTTGAAGCCGTTGTTGGTACTTGTCGCACGGAAGAAGATATTGTTGAGCGTGGTTTGGCGCTTATCGAAAAATTCGAATTCGAAGCCCTGCTGGTTACCCGCAGCGAAAACGGTATGACCTTGCTTCGTAAAGGCCATGAACCACTGAATCTGCCTACGTTGGCGAAAGAAGTGTATGACGTGACGGGTGCAGGCGATACCGTGATTTCTGTGCTGGCGGCGTCTTTGGCCGCGGGTAAACCTATTGAAGATGCGTGTGCACTGGCGAATGCTGCTGCAGGCGTTGTGGTTGGTAAACTGGGTACATCAACCCTGTCGACTATTGAACTGACTGAAGCGGTTCACGGCAGTCATCATTCTGGCTATGGCGTCGTGACTGAAGAGCAACTTAAAGCCGCTGTTCAGATGGCGCAATCACGCGGTGAGAAAGTAGTGATGACCAACGGTTGTTTCGACATTCTGCACGCAGGACATGTTGCTTACCTAAATGAAGCAGCAAAACTGGGCGATCGTCTGATTGTTGCCGTGAATACTGACGAATCTGTGCGTGGACTAAAAGGTCCGGGGCGTCCTGTGAATCCTACCGATCGCCGCATGGCAGTATTGGCAGGTTTGGGCGCTGTGGATTGGGTTGTACCATTCGGTGAAGAAACGCCGAAACGCCTTATCAGTGAAGTGCTGCCTAATCTCTTGGTGAAAGGCGGCGATTATAAGCCGGAAGATATCGCTGGCGGTGAAGAAGTGATTGCCGCAGGCGGTGAAGTTCGCGTGCTGAATTTTGAAGACGGTTGCTCAACCACGGAGATCATCAACTCTATCCTAGGTGGTCACAACAAGGCCTAATGGCTTTTGTGATAGACCGAGATAGAGACAAAAAAGGCGCCTTAGGCGCCTTTTTATGCATACCGAAAATTACTTCTTCGGTGGCAGAAGACCGTTGTTGATATCAACCAGATCCTGCTCGCTCAATGTACCCACAGCTTGACGAAGCTGCAGCACGCTCAGGACATAGTCATAACGCGCATTGGACAGGTTGCGGTTTGCATCGTACAGACGACGGGTCGCATCCAGCACATCAACAATAGTACGTGTACCCACTTCAAAACCTGCTTCTGTCGCTTCCAGTGCAGAACGCTGTGAAATCACAGTTTGTTCGTAAGCACGTAGTGCGCCAATGCTGGCATTGATGTTGTTGTAGAAAGCACGTACATCCTTCACGGTAGAGCGGTATGTGCCTTCCAGCTGTTCAGAAGCCGCCACGTAGTTGAATTGCGCTTCTTTTACGCCCGCAGTGATTGTGCCACCAGTGTAGAGAGGCATATTAAAGTTAATGCCAGCCGTTAGCTGGTTGTTGTCGCTACTATTGCCAGTGGTTTTGTTATCTGTGTCAGCGTAATCATAACCTGCATTGAGAGTCAGGGATGGCAAGTGACCAGATTCTGCCAGACTGATGCGCTCTTTCGCCGCATCGCGGGAAATGCGTTGAGCCAGCAGGCTCAGGTTGCCTTCTTCTGCTTGCTTCACCAATTCATCAGCTGTTTGCTGTGGGCGGGTTGCTGAGAAGGTTCTGGTGTTCAGGACATATAGGTCAGCGTGACGGGTGCCAGTGATTTCGCGCAGCTCTTCATAGCTGTTGGAAACCTGGTTTTCTGACAGGATTTCCTGCGCCAGAACAGAGTCAAACTGTGCTTGGGCATCATGCACGTCAGTGATTGCTGACAGACCGACTTCAAAGCGCTGCTTGGTTTGCTCTAACTGGCGACCAACCGCGGCTTTCTCTGCGCGGACAAAAATCAGGTCATCAATGGCACGCAGTACGTTGAAGTATGCCTGAGAAACACGAAGGATAAGACCTTGTTGCTCTGCCGCATAAACCGCATCCGCTTGGCGGGCAGTGATTTCAGCGATATCAAGAGTAATCCAGCTGTTTTGCTCGAATAGTTCTTGGCTTAAATCGACACCGGCACTCAGTATATTGGTATCAAAAGGGCCGGTCTGAGAGTTGGTACTGTAACGCGATAGGTTGTACCCAGCATTCAGATTAATCTGCGGCAGCAAGGTGCCACGGTTAGTGTCAACGGCCGCGAAAGCAGCGTCTTTGGTTGCAGCAGCTTGTAGAAGTTGTGGGTCGCTTTGCTTCGCCTGCTCGTAAACCTGAATCAGATCATCAGCGCTTGCCAGGGGAGCGGCGGTGCCCAGCGCAACCCCGATAAAGAGGGGGAGCAATTTTTTCATAGTAGGTAATCCCTGAACGTATCGTTATTTGGTCAGTTTTCAGAAGGTATCCGGACCTTACGGCTAGCCCCTAGTTTAAACTATGGATGCTTACTTGGAACTGACAATGTGATGGTTTCTTGAGAAAAATTGATTGTAAAACCATCTGAACCATAAAGATATTCAAATAATTCTGCAATCCATACCAAAAAAGTCGAGGTGTGACATTGCAGCCCCATATTTCGACCATTTATCATTTGCCACCCGTTTGCAGGAATAAAGGGATATTCCGTGCCACAGCAAAATGCACCGTCCCAGTTTGGGAAAGACGACGTAAAAATTGAAGCAAGTGACGTTGTCTATAATGGTTACTTCAAGATGGTGAAATATCGATTTCGTCATCGCCTGTTTGCTGGTGGCTGGAGCGAGACCATCGATCGTGAGCTTTTCGAGCGTGGTCATGCTGTCGCGATGCTTCCTTACGATCCGGTGACTGATCAGGTCGTCATGGTGGAGCAAATTCGCATTGGTGCGATGGTGGCAAGTGAATCTCCCTGGCAGCTTGAAATTGTCGCTGGGATTATCGACAAAGATGAATCACCAGAAGAAGTGGCATTGCGTGAAGCGGACGAAGAGGCTGGGCTGACTGTTGAAAAGCTTGAGCCGATGACCAGCTATCTGTCGAGTTCCGGGGGATGTTCTGAACGCATTCATTTATACCTTGGATTGGTCGATGCGTCAGGAGCCAAAGGTGTTCATGGCTTGCCAGAAGAAGGCGAAGACATATTGGTACATGTGGTGCCGTTTAACACAGCAATGCAATGGATTAACGAAGGCAAGGTCGAAAATGCCGCGTCTCTTATTGCTCTGCAGTGGCTGGCACTGAATCGTGACAGGGTTCGTGCGGAGTCATCCAGCATTGGGTGAACACGCTGCGATTGGGAATAAGGGTATGTTGAGGCAAGGGTATCGAGTCGACTTGAATGCGCTGATGCGCATGTACGAGACCAACTACGCTAAATTGCTAAGACTAATGCCGCGTGACGACAACGTGGGGGAATCCTGCGTGTACGAAATTCAGGGACATGAGTTCCAGATGGATATCGTGGAGTCAACGCGCTATACCACTTTGCTTGATATTTGGCAGCGGGGTGAAGTCCCTCAATATTTGCGACCCAGACTCACAGTTCGTATGTATCATGATGCACGTGTGGCCGAAGTGTGTACCACACAGCAGATTTCTCGTATTCAGCCGCGCTATGATTATCCGAACCCGCGTATGCACCAGAAAGATGAAAAGCATCAGGTTAATGCGTTTCTTGCTGACTGGTTAGCGCATTGCCTGCAAAACGGTATAACAAAACAGAATATAATTTATTAGTTTGACGCGCTTGAGCGCGTATTTACGATCAGGGTTTTCAAGACGTTGCGGATAAGCCATCTACCAAGCCAACACAGCCAGACCGTCCGGTTGTTACAAATTACAGATACCCATCTCTTTGCAGACCCCTATGGCTGTCTGCTTGGGGTGAATACGGCTGCGAGTTTTCAGGCAGTAGTCGGTGAAATCCAATCCAGTCAGGTTGAGTTTGATGCCATTATCGCAACCGGCGATATTTCCCAGGATCACACGGCAGAATCTTATCAACGTTTTGTTGATGGGATTGCTCACTGGCCGCAGCCTTGCTTCTGGCTACCTGGCAATCATGATTACCAACAGGAAATGCAATCCATTCTGGCGCAATCCACGCTGCAACGTTGTGATAGCGTGTTAGTTGGAGAGCATTGGCAGCTCGTGGTGTTGGACAGCCAAGTGAAGGGCGTCCCGCATGGCCGCCTTTCTGAAGAGCAACTTTCCTTGCTTGATACTGCGCTATCAACGAACAAAGACCGTCACACCCTGGTGCTGCTGCACCACCATCCGCTCCCTGCTGGTAGCGCATGGCTGGACCAACACCAACTCCATAATCAGGAAGATTTCTGGGCGGTGGTTGAAAAGCACAACAACGTGAAAGGTGTAGTGTGTGGTCATATTCACCAAGCGCTGGATACCGAACATAAAGGTCGTCGCGTCATGGCTGCACCTTCAACCTGCATCCAATTCAAACCGGATTCTGATGACTTTGCGCTGGATTCTACTAACCCTGGCTGGCGCGAAATTGAATTGCATCAAGACGGCACCATTATCACTCACGTAGGACGACTCAAGGGCACGGAATTTCAGCCTGATATGAATTCCACAGGCTACTAAAATATGAAGCCCTTGCTCCTCTATATTCATGGTTTTAATAGCTCGCCACTCTCTGCGAAGGCTGAGCAGATGCGGGCTTGGTGCGAATTGCACCGTCCAGATATAAAGCTGGAAGTTCCCCGTCTCGCCTGTTACCCTGCCGAAGCCGCACACCAACTCCAACATATTATTGAAACCTTCAAAGGTGACTATCAGATAGGTTTGGTTGGTAGTTCTCTCGGTGGTTATTTATCGACCTGGCTTAATGCCCAGTATGGTTTTCGTGCTGCGCTGGTGAATCCAGCCGTGAAGCCTTATGACTTACTGGCTGATTACCTCGGACCACAGCAAAACCCTTATACCGGAGAAACGTACCTGCTTGAGCCTCATCATATGGATGAGTTGAAAGCCTTGGATGTGGCCTCGATTTCCCATCCGGAGACACTCTGGTTGCTGCAGCAAGAGGGCGATGAAGTGCTTGATTACCGAGAAGCTGTCGTTAAATACCAGGGGTGTAAGCAGACCGTTGAAGCAGGTGGCGATCACGCCTTTGTCGGATTCGACAGATACCCCGCTGATATCATTCAATTCCTGGGACTGTGACCACAACTCACAGAATAACCTCGTTAGCTGTGACAATATTTGACAAGCTAGCGCGGCATCACTGACCATGTGACAAAATTTAGAAAACCATTCATCTATGACAGACCAAGTTTATAACGCGGGATCCATTGAAGTTCTCAATGGTCTTGAGCCAGTGCGTCGCCGCCCTGGCATGTATACAGACACGACCCGTCCAAACCACCTCGGTCAAGAAGTTATCGACAACAGTGTCGATGAGGCATTGGCGGGACATGCACGTAAAGTGGAAGTCATCCTTCATGCGGATCAGTCCCTTGAAGTAATTGATGACGGCCGCGGCATGCCGGTGGACATCCACCCGGAAGAAGGGGTTTCAGGGGTTGAACTGATCCTTTGTAAACTTCACGCCGGTGGTAAATTCTCCAACAAAAACTACCAATTCAGTGGTGGTTTGCATGGTGTGGGTATTTCGGTTGTAAACGCCCTGTCTAACCGTGTCGAAGTCTCGGTAAAACGTGACGGTCAAGTGTATGAAATCGCCTTCGAACATGGCGATAAAGTGCAGGAACTGACGGTGACAGGCACCTGTGGCCGCCGTGCGAAAGGCACACGTGTCCACTTTTGGCCTGATGCCAGCTACTTCGACTCACCGAAGTTCTCTGTTTCCCGTCTGAAAAGCATTCTGAAAGCCAAGGCTGTACTTTGCCCTGGGCTTGAAATTGTCTTCACCGACAAGAACACAGATGAAACCATCAAGTGGTGCTATGAAAGCGGTCTGAAAGATTATCTGGCAGAAGGCGTAAAAGGTTACGAGCTGCTGCCGGCAGAACCATTTGTGGGTGAATTCAACGCGCCGCATGAAGCGGCCGACTGGGCGGTTATCTGGTTACCGGAAGGTGGAGAGCTGATTGCTGAAAGTTACGTTAACTTGATCCCAACAGCTCAAGGCGGTACCCACGTGAACGGTCTTCGACAGGGCCTTCTGGATGCGATGCGTGAGTTCTGTGAATTCCGCAATCTGTTGCCACGCGGCGTTAAGCTGACAGCCGATGATATCTGGGATCGTTGTGCCTACGTGCTGTCTGTTAAAATGCAGGACCCGCAGTTTGCCGGCCAGACCAAAGAGCGTCTGTCATCACGTCAATGTGCCGCATTCGTATCAGGCGTTGTCAAAGATGCCTTCAGCCTGTGGCTGAACGAGCGTCCGCAACTGGCGGAACAATTGGCGGAAGTGTGTATTGCCAACGCGCACCGCCGTATGCGCGCTGCGAAGAAGGTCGTGCGTAAGAAAGTGGCGTCAGGCCCAGCACTGCCAGGCAAGCTGACAGACTGCTCAATGCAGGATCTGGCGCGCACTGAACTCTTCCTCGTCGAGGGTGACTCGGCGGGTGGCTCTGCCAAACAAGCCCGTGACCGTGAATTCCAGGCCATCATGCCGCTTCGCGGTAAGATTCTGAACACGTGGGAAGTTTCAGCCGATCAGGTTTTGGCCTCTCAGGAAGTCCACGATATTTCTGTAGCACTGGGTATCGACCCGGACAGTGAAGATCTGAGCGGCCTGCGTTACGGCAAGGTTTGTATCCTCGCCGATGCGGACTCGGATGGTCTTCATATCGCCACACTGCTTTGTGCGCTGTTCGTGAAGCACTTCCAGGCGCTGGTGAAAGCCGGTCACGTGTATGTGGCAATGCCGCCGCTCTACCGTATCGACTGCGGCAAAGAAGTGTATTACGCGCTGGATGACGAAGAGAAAGCGGGCATCCTTGAGCGTTTGAGCAAAAAGCGCGCAAAAATTGACGTACAGCGATTTAAAGGTCTGGGTGAGATGAACCCACTGCAGCTTCGCGAAACCACCATGGATCCGAATACCCGCCGTCTGGTTCAGTTGACCATTGACGATCAGGAAGAAACGGATCGCATGATGGATATGCTGCTGGGTAAGAAACGCGCAGAAGACCGCCGCCATTGGTTGCAAGACAAAGGCGACATGGCTGAGCTGACCGAAGTTTAAGCAAGAATTTTAAGATCGGACGTTTTCAATGACTGATATCACTTATGACGGTGTCGAACAGCTTCCTCTGAGGAAGTTTACCGAGGATGCATACCTCAACTATTCGATGTACGTCATCATGGACCGTGCACTGCCTTTTATCGGTGACGGCCTGAAGCCGGTACAGCGCCGCATTATTTATGCGATGTCTGAGCTTGGCCTGTCGGCCACTGCCAAATACAAGAAATCTGCCCGTACTGTCGGTGACGTGCTGGGTAAGTATCACCCGCACGGTGACTCTGCCTGTTACGAAGCTATGGTATTGATGGCTCAGCCGTTCTCTTACCGCTACCCGCTGGTTGATGGTCAGGGTAACTGGGGGGCGCCGGACGATCCGAAATCCTTCGCGGCGATGCGTTACACCGAATCGCGCCTGTCACGTTTCTCGGAAGTGCTGCTGTCTGAATTGGGACAAGGCACTGTCGACTGGCAGCCAAACTTCGACGGCACTATGAAGGAGCCGAAAGCGCTGCCAGCGCGTCTGCCGCATATTCTGCTGAACGGCGTGACCGGTATTGCGGTTGGTATGGCGACTGACATTCCGCCGCACAACGCCCGTGAGGTCGCGAATGCGCTGGTGGCATTGATTGATACGCCAAAACTGGAGCTGGATGACCTGCTTGAGCATGTCAAAGGCCCGGATTATCCGACCGAAGCAGAAATCATTACACCGCAGGTAGAGCTCAAGAAGCTTTACCGCGATGGTCGTGGTTCCATCAAGATGCGTGCTTGCTGGCACAAAGACAACGGCGATATCGTGATCACCGCGCTGCCGCATCAGGTTTCCGGTGCGAAGCTTCTGGAGCAAATCGCTAACCAGATGCGCGCGAAGAAATTGCCGATGGTCGACGATCTGCGTGACGAGTCGGATCATGAAAACCCAACCCGTATTGTGATTGTTCCACGCTCAAACCGTGTGGATTGCGATCAGTTGATGAACCACCTGTTTGTTTCAACGGATCTGGAAAAGAGCTATCGCGTTAACCTGAACATGATTGGCCTTGATGGCCGTCCTCAGGTGAAGGGTCTGGTTAAAATCCTGACTGAGTGGCTGGAATACCGCCGTGAAACCGTGCGTCGCCGTCTGCAAAACCGTCTGGACAAAGTACTGGCTCGTTTGCACATCTTGGAAGGTTTGTTGGCTGCGTATCTCAACATTGATGAAGTGATTGAGATCATCCGCACCGAAGACGAGCCGAAAAAAGAGCTGATGAGTCGTTTTGACCTCAGCGAGAAGCAAGCCGAAGCGATCCTTGAAATCAAACTCCGCCAGTTAGCCAAACTGGAAGAGATCAAGATCCGTGGCGAGCAGGACGAGCTGAACAAAGAGCGCGAGCAACTTGAAAAGCTGCTGGGTTCTGAGCGTCGTATGAACACTCTGTTGAAGAAAGAAATTCTGGCTGATGCCGAGAAGTATGGCGACGATCGCCGCTCGCCATTGATTGAACGCGCTGAAGCGAAAGCAATGACTGAGCGCGATTTGATCCCGAGCGAGCCAATTACTGTGGTTCTGTCTGAGAAAGGGTGGATCCGTCATGCCAAAGGCCATGATGTTGATGCGACCACGCTGAGCTATAAGTCAGGTGATAATTACCTGGCGTCCGCACGTGGTAAGAGTAATCAGCCAGCTGTGTTTATCGGTACTGATGGCCGAAGCTATGCGTTGGAGTCGCACAGTTTGCCTTCTGCGCGTAGTCAGGGTGAGCCGATTACTGGCCGCTTGAACATCACAGCAGGCACGACAGTGCGCCATGTGATGATGGGCGAGAATGATCATCTTGTGCTGATGGCGTCTGATGCGGGTTATGGTTTTGTGTGTAAGCAAGACGACCTTCTGTCGAAAAACCGTAGCGGCAAAGCCTTGCTGAGCTTGCCTCAGGCTGCAGAAGTGATGGCACCACAACGTGTGTTTGATATCGACAATGACGATATTGTCGCCATCACGAACGAAGGCCGTATGCTGGTGTTCCCGGTGAAAGAGTTGCCTCAACTGGGCAAAGGTAAAGGTAACAAGATCATCAACATTCCTTCTGCGCGCGCGAAAGCACGTGAAGAGTTGTTGGCGCAATTATTTGTTATCCCGCAAGGCTCAACCGTGACTCTGCATGCCGGTAAGCGCAAGCTGTCATTGAAACCTGCGGACATGGATAACTTCCGTGGCGAGCGCGGTCGACGTGGCTCTATGCTGCCGCGAGGTTTGCAGCGAGTAACGGCTATCGAGGTGGTGACACCAGACACATCGCCGGCAGAAACCTCTGCGCCAGATATTCCGGAAGCTGAATAAGAAAAGCCCTCTACGGAGGGCTTTTTTTCGTCTTGTTAACCGAAGGTTGATGATTTTTATCAATGCATGCGTATACTAGTCGCAGCCAATTTAAGCGAACAAGTGTACGCTGTAATTTTTACCAGACCGCCCCAGGCCAACAGCCTGATTCTTTGCGGCTAAATGGTGTTAGGAGAATTTGAATGTACTTTATACTGCGACTGCTGGCTGTCGCGTTGTTTGCGATTTTCATGCTTGTATTCGGTTGTGGTTACTGCCTGTTCAGCCCGAGAAATCCAAAGCACGTTTATACTTTCGGCCGCATGTTCGGCAAGCTTTCTTCCCTGTTTGGTATCAAGCTTGACCTGCGCCAGTCTGAAGCCTCAAAAGACGTTGGCACCTGTGTTTACATCGCCAACCACCAGAGCAACTGGGATTTGGTGACCGTATCAAACGCTGTTCGTCCACGTGCGGTGACCGTGGGTAAGAAAAGCCTCGCTTACATTCCTATTTTCGGCACCTTGTACTGGCTGACCGGTAACATCCTGATTGACCGCAACAACCGTAGTAAAGCCGTCGGCACTATTGGTCAGGTGGTTGACCAAATCAAAGACAATGACGTCTCTGTTTGGCTGTTCCCTGAAGGTACGCGTTCACGCGGCCGTGGTCTGTTGCCATTCAAAACCGGTGCGTTCCATGCTGCCATCGGTGCAGGTGTGCCTATCGTTCCTATCGTATGTAGCTCAACCAAGCACCTGAGTGCTTCACGTGGCGATAACGGACACATCATTGTAGAAGTGATGGATCCGATTTCTATCGAAGGCTATGACAAAGACAATGTGCGTGAATTGGCGAAGAAGTGTCATGATATCATGGCGGCCAAACTGGCAGAACTGGACGCAGAAGTAGCCGAGCTCAACAAGAAGTAATAGACTACTCAGTAAGTGTAAAACCAAAGGATACGCAGATGCGTATCCTTTTTTGTGTTTTAAGAAGCCTCTGATTTGTAAGAGAAGTAAGACAGGTATGCTGAGAGATCAGGTTGTTCTGGTAACAGAAAATGGCGAGCCAACAGGGCTTGCCGAAAAACTGGCTGCGCACGAGCAAGGGCTTTTACATCTGGCATTTTCGGTGATGATTTACCGGGAAACCCCGCATGGCCGTGAATACCTGCTCCAGCAAAGAGCAATGGGGAAGTATCACAGCGGTGGGTTGTGGACTAACACCTGCTGCTCGCACCCTATGCAAGGGGAGTCTTTTGAGGCCGCAGCGAAGCGTCGTTTGAACGAAGAGCTTGGCATTGTTGCGCCGCTCAGCTTCGAGATGGGCGAATCTTTTTGTTATCGCGCTGAGCTTGATAACAATCTGACTGAGCATGAGTTGGACCAAATCATTGTCTGTCAGGTAGACGATGTCACCTTGGTTCCCAATCCAGATGAAGTGATGGACTGGCGCTGGTGGCCTCAGCAGGAAATGAGTGCTGCAATGGGGGAAAAGCCCGAGCAGTTTACGGCCTGGTTCCGTCAGGTTGTCGACAAGATTGAAGTGCAGTTGGCAGCTTAACAATTTGCCCAGACAATAAAAAAGCGACCTTGTGGTCGCTTTTTTCATTCTCGTCCGATATCAAAATCATCAGACCTTGAGAGAGATTATTTGCGTACTGCGATCGCTTCGATTTCGATGCCAACATCTTTTGGCAGGCGAGCGACTTCAACACAAGAGCGTGCTGGGTAGTGTTCTACACCGTGCTCGTCGAAGAATTTGCCGTATACCTCGTTAACAGTACCGAAGTCGTTTAGATCTTTTACGAATACGGTCAGTTTAACGATGTCGCTAACAGTCAGGCCTGAAGATTCAACAACCGCTTTCACGTTTTCCAGAGACTGGCGTGCTTGAACCGCGATGTCTGCTGATACTTCACCCGTGACTGGGTTCACTGGGATTTGGCCTGAAGTCAGTACCATGTTACCCAGATCGACGCCCTGAATGTATGGGCCAATTGCTGCTGGAGCGTGTTCAGTGTGAAGCACTTTAGTCATTTACCAATCCTTCATTCAATGTATTTCGGTAGGGTGGTTAGTCTGCATGGCGACTCGCCTGACGTAAACCCAATTCCATCACATTTTATACCCGGCGCCATGTAATGTTCCGCTCATAGACAAGAAAAGCCAGCGCAAAGGCTGGCTTTTTGAGTGCAGAGAAAACGATCAGTGGCTTTCTGTCATGATTTCGCGTGAGAACACCTTCTCACAGTATTTGCACTTAAGGTGGATATCGTCAGTTTTCTCAATCACGTTGAAGCTGCTCTCAACGGCTTTTTCGTCGTGAGTGATGCAGTTGGAGTTAGGGCAACGGAACACGCCCAAGATGCTCTTAGGCAGCGTCAAAGGGATTTTCGCGACGACTTGGTAGTTCTCGATTTGGTTAACGGTTGCTTTAGGCGCGTAGAGTGCCAGCTGTTGCGCCTGCTCTTCAGACACGAAGATATTTTCAATCTTGATCAGATCTTTCGCACCCAATGCCGAGGAAGGCAGATTCAAACCCACGGTCACGCGTTCGTTGGTTTTGTGCAGCTTAAACAGTTTCATGACCTTAAAGCCGACATTTGCAGGGATATGGTCGATAACTGTGCCGTTCTTGATGGCTTCAACCTGTAATTTGTGTTCTTTAACCATATTGATTCTCCTGCCTTAAACGCTTCCGTTGATAACCAGTGCCAGTAACGCCTGACGTGCATACACCCCATTTTCCGCCTGCTCGAAGTAGTAGGCGTAAGGGGTTTTATCGACTGCGACCGTGATTTCATCTACGCGTGGCAGCGGGTGAAGCACCTTGAGGTTATCGCGGGCATTGTCAAGCTGTGGGGTGTCGAGAATAAACGCCGCTTTGATGTGCTGGTACTCGGACTCGTCAAAACGCTCTTTCTGGACACGGGTCATGTACAGAATGTCGAGTTCCGGCACGACGTCTTCGATGCTGGTGTGCAGGCTGTAAGGGATACCTTGCTCGTCCAACTCTTCCAGAATGTAGTCCGGCATCGCCAGTGCTTCCGGTGCAATGAAATAGAACTGGTTGTTATCGAACTTTGACAGTGCCTGAGTCAGAGAATGCACGGTGCGGCCGTATTTCAGGTCACCGACCATGGCCACTTTCAGGTTGTCCAGACGGCCTTGAGTTTCGTAAATGCTGAAAAGGTCCAGTAGGGTTTGTGTTGGGTGCTGGTTGGCACCGTCGCCTCCATTAATCACTGGTACGCCTTTCGAAAATTCAGAAGCCAGACGGGCAGCGCCTTCTTTCGGGTGACGCATCACGAACGCATCAACATAAGAAGAGATGACCTGTACCGAGTCAGACAAGGTTTCGCCTTTTTACCGGAAGACGTGTTTCCGCCATCCGGGAAGCCAATGACTGTGCCACCAAGACGCTGAACCGCGGTTTCGAAAGACAGACGGGTGCGTGTAGATGCCTCGAAGAAGCAACTCGCGACTACCTTGTTCTTCAACACGGTAGGGTTCGGTTCCGCTTTCAGTTTGCCGGCAGTGTCGACGATAAGTTCCAGTTCTTCGCGGGACAACTCCGGGATGGAGATGATGTGTTTATTGTGCAGCGAGGTCGCCATGTCTTCTCTTCCCTTAACAGATTCCATGCGTTGGCTGGGTAAAAACAGCCAGTGCAACATGGTGGATGGTACATTTTGGTCAAAAAAAAGCCTCCCGATCAGGAGGCTTTTCTTGAGAATCCAGTAAAAACAAAAAACGGTGCCAGTGCCGAGATTCGGCAGGTTTTAGCAGTCAGTTGTGTCGCTAATGTTGGCATTCCGATTCGTTTTTTGACAAATTGCGAAGGATTATACGCCCATTTTTGTCCTGTGCAAGGCAGAGCGAATGACATCGTGTCGCCCTATAAAATAAAAAGCCGCGCAGATGCGCGGCTTCATGGAGCGATGTGACAGGGTTAACTGCCCAGCGTAGCTACCATCACAGCTTTAATGGTGTGCATACGGTTTTCTGCCTCATCAAACACGATGGAGTATTCAGATTCGAAGACGTCCTCGGTGACTTCGAGCCCTTTCATGCCGTATTTCTCTGCTACCTCTGCACCAATGGTGGTTTCATCATTGTGGAACGCCGGCAGGCAGTGCATGAATTTGACGTCTGGATTACCTGTGGCTTTGATCATGTCCATATTGACCTGATAAGGCTTCATCATAGCAACACGCTCGTCCCAGGCTTCTTTTGATTCACCCATGGATACCCATACGTCGGTGTAAAGAAAATCGCAGCCCTGAACGCCTTCTTCCACGCTTTCTGTCAGGGTAATCTGCGCACCGGTCTTGGCGGCAATCGCCTGACACTCTTCAACCAGCGCTTCTTCCGGCCAGAACTGACTTGGGGCAACCAGACGGATGTCCATGCCCATCTTCGCTGCACCCACCATCAGGGAATTACCCATGTTGTTGCGTGCATCGCCAAGGTAAGCAAACTTCATTTCGGAAAGCTTTTTGCCCTGACCGTGCTCAAGCATAGTGAGGAAATCTGCCAGGATCTGCGTTGGATGGAATTCATCAGTCAGACCATTCCAAACCGGAACACCTGCAAATTGGCCCAGCTCTTCAACAATAGACTGGCCGAAACCGCGATATTGGATGCCGTCATACATACGGCCAAGAACACGCGCAGTGTCTTTCATCGACTCTTTGTGACCGATCTGCGAGCCAGATGGGCCGATATAGGAAACCTGTGCGCCTTGGTCAAAGGCGGCAACTTCGAAGGCACATCGCGTGCGGGTAGAAGCTTTCTCGAAGATCAGGGCAATGTTCTTGCCTTTCAGACGAGGCTGCTCGTAGCCACCGTACTTGGCTTTCTTCAACTCTGCTGACAGATCCAGCAGGTGCGCGATTTCCTTTGGCGTGAAATCCAGCAGCTTGAGAAAGTTCCGGTTACGCAGATTAAATGCCATGTTGAGGTCCCTTTCTAAAAATCCGTTTACTGCGATGTGACCTATACCCAAACAATCTGAAGATGCGCGTATTCAGAGGTCATCAATGCGTTCAATTCGAGGCAAATTTCACGAGGAATAGTGGTTCTATTTCCGTGGAATTTAACGAAGAAGTGGGCGCATTGAGGCCCTCCCTTCGGGCGAGTTGACTGACGCCGTGCTCTTTGTTGTTCCTTTTTGATGGAGGTGACTACACCTACAAAGGAACGCCGCGATCACGACGCCAGTCAAGCTCGCTGAATCCTGCGTCTTCAGGTTGTTTGGGTATAAATTTTTGTCACCTTGATATTAATCACGATTCTGACTTATTTGTGAGTATTAATTCAACCCCTTTGAATAAATATTTATTTGTGTTTGGTCGACATTTTCCCGGAGAAACGAAAAAAGCCACCTCGCGATGAGGTGGCTCGTTCGATTAAGGAGAGTGGGAGAGTTCGGTTGCTTTTTAAAGCCCTTCGCGTTCGATAGGGCAGCTCATGCAGCGTGCACCGCCGCGACCACGGCCAAGCTGGTCGCCCGGGATAGGAAGAACGGTGATGCCCGCTTTGTCGTATTTTCATTGGTGTACACGTTGCCTTCATAACCAATCACCACGCCTGGGCGCACGGTCAGCACGTTGTTAGCGTCGTTCCACTGTTCACGTTCTGCTTCAAAGCTGTCACCGCCGGTGGTAATGATGTTGAGCTGAGGCAACTCCAACGCTTTTTCGATGGCGTGCAGGAAGTAGTCAGCTTCTTTCACTTCCACATCGCCATTGCCTTTGTTGATAAGACGCCAGCTTTGCAGGTCTTTACGCATCACTTGTGGATACACAGAGAAAGTGTCGATGTCCATGTGAGTCATCACGGTATCCAAGTGCATGCAGGAGCGGTGCTTTGGTAGGTTAATGGCGATCACTTCTTTTGCCTGACCATGAGCAAACAAGCTGCGTGCCAGCGCCTCCACACCTTGTGGTGTTGTGCGCTCAGACATGCCCACCAGAACTGCACCGTTGCCGATAACCAGCACATCTCCGCCTTCGACCATGGCATTGTCGTAGTCGCGCTGCTCATCACCAAGGTATGTGATGAAGTCCTGACCCGCAAACAGTGGGTGCCAGCGGTAAATAGCGCGCAGGTGGTTGGTTTCACGCTGACGGGCAGGCATCGCCATTGGGTTTAAGGACACGCCACCGTAAACCCAGCAAGAGGTATCGCGGGTAAACAAGTGGTTCGGCAGTGGGTCGATGATGAAATCCATGCGTTCGTGCATTGCCTGCATCATCGACGCTGAATGGTTTGGAAAGTCGATATAGCTCAAACCGCCGAGAAGGATGTGTGCGAGCTCTTCGTTACTCAGGCTCTTTAAATAGCTTCGCACATCATGGGCGAACTGGTAACCAAGACGGTATTCGCCCACTTGGGTGTTGAGCAGCCAAGTCTTGGCTTCCGACACTTCTAATGTTTGGGCCAGCAGATCGTGCAATAACAGCACTTCTACGCCCTGGTCACGCAGGGTTTGCGCGAATTGATCGTGCTCCTCGCCTGCACGTTCCACCGCAAGTACATCATCAAACAACAGGTCTTTGTAGTTAGACGGCGTAAGGTGGTTTAGCGCTCGTTCTGGTCGATGAAGCATCACACGCTTCAATTGACCGACTTCAGATCCCACATATAGCTGACTCATGATCGTTTCTCTCTTGAATTTTTATTAACCTCCACCGTTTTACTTCGCGTGAGTTAGGTTGAAGAGAGCGCTCGCCTCTCTGTCATGTCAGTGCGTAGCAGGAACGGTGGGGAAAATGGAGATAAAGCGACAGAATTCTGTATTCGTGGCGTCGGATAGTAGAGACGCCTGAAAATTTGTCGTAAATCCATTTACCTTTTTGCGTGAAGGCTAACCTTGGTTTGCTCGATCTTCGCCGAGTGTGAAAGCCCGTCATGCATCTATCGGTGCTTATCTATGCGATATAAATGCACACTATTCCATAATTCAGGGTTTTGTTGGCGCAAGATTGGGTTTTTTTAAATTTATCCAGCATCTTGTGTTGTTGTTGCCCTGTTCTCAAATAATGACAACCTTGTTCGATAAGGTCAATTTTACTTTTAATTAACATGTAGGGAGTGTGGGAAATTGACGTGGTAAACCATGCCAATCCATGCCATAGTTCTGCCGTTAATTAAGTGCCTGGAGTGATCTGATGTCTTACGCTGACATTATTGAAGAACAAAAAGCGGAAACCCGTGAAATCATTGAAGCCCTGCTGGAAGATGGTAGCGATCCTGATGCGCTGTATACCATTGAGCACCACCTGTCTGCAGACAGCTTCGCAGAGCTTGAAGGCGCGGCAGTAGAAGCGTTCAAAATGGGCTTTGAAGTGCTGGAAGCGGAAGAGCTTGAACTGGAAGACGGTTCCACAGTGATCTGCTTTGATGCAGTGATGGAATCGGCGCTGGATGCAGACCGCATTGACGAACAGGTCGAGAAACTGGTGAAGCTGGCTGAGAAATTCAGCATCGATTACGACGGCTGGGGCACTTACTTTGAATCGGACGAAGAAGACGCCGAGGAAGAGGGTGAACTGGAAGAAGACGATTAATCGTCTTTGTCGAATAGAAAGCCGGAGCGTTAAAGACTCCGGCTTTTTTGTTTCTGTTAATTGGTGACCTATAGTTTTTTCAGCATCGCGACTTCGCAGTCTGTATGTCCGGTGTTACCAAGTGGAGCATCGACACGCTTAAAGCCGAGTGACTCGTAAAGGCGAATAGCTTCTTTCAGGCAGGCCGTCGTTTCTAGATAGCAGCTGTGATAACCCTGATTACGTGCGAACTTCATGGCCATTGCCGCGAGCCTTCTCGCAAAGCCCCGGCCGCGAAGTTCAGGACGGAAATACATTTTCTGTAATTCGCAAACACCCTCTTCACCCGGCAAAGGCGCAATGCCGCCGCCACCCAAAATTTTTCCGTTCTGCTCGACTACCCAATAAGCCGCATTATCCGCTTTGTAGCTTTCACTCAGTACATCCAGTGTCGGGTCTGCCACGCTGTAGCCTTTATCTGCCGTCAGGCCATACTCTTCGGATACTTTGCGAATAACAGTAGCAATGGCTGCGTTGTCGGCAGGCTCCAACAGACGAAGAGTAAAACCTTTCTGGCGTTCGCTTTGCTCCATTGCGCGGTTATAGCGATGCAGTGATGTGGAAAGGGATTCAATTTCGTCGGTATCTAGCTGTTCCAGATACAAGGCGATTTGCTGATTGATCCCAAAGTGATGCTCATCCAGACGTTCTTTGCCAACATCAGACAGAGAATAGCGTGGCAGATTACTTTCACGGTCGATAGAAGAAGCAACATTGTCGTTGTTGATGAGAATAGCCAGTGTGCGGTTAGCATTGGCGACATCAATATTGAGACGTTCAGAAAGCTGCTCAGCAGTCAGAGGTTCCTGCTCAAGCTCAATCATGACGTGGCATTGCACGGTCGTTAGGCCTGCTGTGCCATAGATGTTGTCCAACAATCCGCGATGGCGAAGAAGCTGGCGGACGAGCGATCTGATTTCAACCGGACCTGTAGTCATTGTGTCTCCATTTTACACCGAATGTGTCACTTTCCTTTGTGGCTTACTGTCTTTGGGTAAGTAAGCAGCTCGGAGGTCATTGCTCCGTTTTGCACAAAATCAAGCCTCTTGATTCACACTTGCTTAATTTGGCGATGAGCCTGTCGAGCTTAATGATTATGATGGCAAAAACCATAATAAAACAGTTGGCAAAGGATTGACCATGGAAAACAAAATGACTTTTCACGGCAACGGACGTGAATTTTTTGGTATCTGGATTGTGAATATAATACTGAGCCTTCTGACGCTCGGTATCTATTCAGCTTGGGCAAAAGTACGGACAAAAAAATACTTCTACGGAAACACTGAACTTGCGGGTGATCGCTTTGATTATCATGCCACACCTAAACAAATTCTGATCGGGCGGGCGATTGCGGTTACGGCATTTGTCATCTGGTTTTTGTCCGGTCATTTTTCTCCGCTGTTTTCTAGCATTTTGTTTATTTTGGGTTTAGCTGTGATGCCATGGCTGGCGAGAAACAATGCCCGCTTTAATGCCCGTATGACGAGTTACCGCAATGTCAGGCTGAACTTTACAGGCACCTTGATGGGCGCTTATGCAGCTATTCTAGGCCGGGGTGTTTTGTTGATCCTTACCATCATCGTGTTTGTGACTTTTGCTACCGCGCCCACCAGTGGTTTTATCACTTTCCTTTTTGTTGTTGGTGGACTTACTTCTGTGTTGGTGATGTTTGCATGGATGATGAAAGGCATCGCGAGCTATTTCGCCAATGGCTATGGTTACGGAAAGCTAAAATTTGACGCCACGTTGTCGACAGGCTTTTTTGTCCGCACTTACATCTGGGCCGTGTTTATCTGGATATTGGCTTCTATCGGTGTATTGGCAATAGGCGCATTATTTGTTGTTGTTAGCGGGCAATTTTTCAGTCTCCCAGATATAGGTAGCGCTGAACTTTCGACATTTAATATTGAACATATCGCAACAGCGTTAGGCGCAATGAGTATTATGGTGCTTATGTATTTTATGTTGTTTGCTTCCATGTTGGTTGTGACTGCGTTTATTCACACCCGCACCCGAAATCACGTGTTCAGCCAAATGATGGTTGGTGATAGTGAGGATTATCGTCTGTCTTCAAGAATGAATACCGCGGATTACACGCTGCTCGTTACCACGAACTTCTTCATGCAGGTTTTCACGTTGGGTTTGGCGCGCCCTTGGGTGATGGTTCGTACCGCTCGCTATGTATTGTCAGTAACTGCAGTTCATGGCGACCTTGATGCGCTGAGTGTTTATGAAGATGAAAATGGCGCTAAGTCCGCTGTGGGTGATGAAATGTCACAAGTCTTCGACTTGGATATTGGGATTAGCTGATGGCAAAAGGTACTGCGTTTGCGGCAGGTGAGTCAGGCAAGCATGAGGCTGAGCTCTTTGTCATGGGCGAGACCAAAGCGATACTGAGATTCGACGGCAAAACCATTGAATGCCGTTTGGATGAAGTCTCCCGCTCTGAGCGCATTGGTAATCTTCCCTTGCAGCTTCGTTTTCCAGAGGGTGAGCTCTTTATTGCGAATGATGAGGCTGATTTGCCCTATTGTTTTCGGGCGAAAAAGCGGGGATGGCTGACACGCCTTGAGAGCAGTAAAACGGCAATTATTTCTTCCCTTGCGGCTGCGCTGCTGTTTATGGTGGCCTTTTTCTATATTGGCTTGCCTGGGATCAGTAAAGGAATAACCCAGCTTTTACCGGATGAAATTCCGATGGCGGTGGGTGAGCATGTGATGTCTCAGCTCGATGAAAGAATGTTTACTGCTTCAGATCTGGATACTGAACGCCAGCAAGCGCTGAATGAGCGTTTTGATGAGCTGGTAGAGATGTTACCGCCGATGCCTGTCAAACCTAAGTTGGTTTTCCGCAACTGGAAACAGGGACCCAATGCCTTTGCCTTAAGCGATGGCACTGTCGTGCTGCTCGATCCGCTGGTAAACCTAGCCAAAAATGATGCGCAACTGGAGAGTGTGATACTGCATGAACTTGGACATGTTTATCACCAGCACGTGATGATAGGGCTAGTGCGCTCGACCTTGATTTCAGTCTCTGTAGCCGTGATTACCGGTGAAAGCACTGGGGTTATTGACTTGATGACAGGTTTGGGTGTACTTGCAGCGACGGCAGGGTATTCAAGGGCAGATGAGGAAGAGTCCGATCAGTTCGCGGCTAAATACCTCAGTGCTATTTATGGTGATGCCAGTGCACAGGCGGAAATGTTTGCCTTGCTTGGCGAGGCACATCAGACCGGGGGAATGTCGCAATGGCTAAGTTCCCATCCAGACACAGAAAGCCGTATAGAGGCTGCAAACAGCTTCCAGACAAAATGATAAAAGGGCAGTTTACGCTGCCCTTTCTTATTTCCAGACGTGTTCTGTATTAAGCTGCCATTGGATGGTGGTGACATTGCATCATGCTCAGGCGTTCTTTCTTCTGCCATACACGCTCATGGAAGTAGTACGCCATGGTATTGATACAAGGTTCAATCATTGCCATCACACTGCCAATCAGTACATCACCCGTCAGCAGGTAAGCCACACCAAACGCCACGCTGAAATGTACAGCCGCGAAACTTGCCGTTTTACGGCCTGGATGGTTTGTTGCCAGACGCTTCAGTAATATGTTGTCCCACGCTTTTTCGTGGAAGTAGAACGCGACCGTATTGACCATAGGCTCTACCATGGCAATCAAACTACCCAGCAGAATATCGCCAGTCAGGACATACGCGACTGTAAACGCAACGGTAAAGTGAATCACAGCAAAACTTAAGGTCTTTTTCATAACAGTTCCCTCATTCGGTATGACTTCATTATTGCAAATAATTCTCATTTGTAAATGTGGTTTCTGTTAATTGTTTTAATAGGTGAAAACTATTGAACAAGGCTGAAGTGAGTAAGGTGTTGCTCGAAGAGAGAAAAAGAGAGGCAAACCCCGGCTTGTGGCACCAAGCCGGGGGAGTGGTTCAGGCTATCGCTACCTGTTCTTGAAGTGCAAGATTAAAAGCTTCCAAAGGCATGGGCTTGTAGAACAAATACCCCTGAGCCATATCGAGACCTGCTGCGACTGCGGCAACGAGCTGTTCCTCGGTTTCCAACCCTTCAATCAACACTTGTTTATTCATTCCTTTCAACATATTCACCATGCCGCCCAGCAAAGTTTCTGAACGATCACACTTGCTCAGTCCCCAAGTGAAAATGCGGTCGATTTTGATCACTGAGACGGGAAGATCGAGCAAATAGCCGAAAGATGAATAGCCCGAGCCGAAATCATCCAGATGCAAAGTCCAGTTCTGGCGGTGAAGCATAGTGATGTTGAACTTGGTGTTTTCACCCTGAACAAAGCAGCCTTCAGTGATTTCGAGTGAGATCCGATCTTTATCGACGCCATATTTTTGCAAGATACCGTTGAGTACGGGTAACAACTCCCTTCGACTCAAGGTGAGCGGGGAGATATTTACCGCAATCTCGGGGAAGTGAGGATTGGCTTCGAGGATCTCACAGGCAGTGCGGAAAACGTAGGTGTCTAATTCGAAACTTAATCCCGCCGCTTCTGCGATAGGCACGAAAACTCCGGGTGAAACCTCCCCCAGTTCGGGGTGTTCCCATCGAATCAGCGCTTCTGCACCAATGATCCTGTCATCACGCAGATCTACCTTTGGCTGGAAGACGAGGTATAGACGGTTTTCAGCGAGGTCATGGCGCAGCTTATTGATCAGGTTTAAGCGCTCAGTACAGGCTTTTTCCATGCCGTCATCAAAGGTGAGGGTAGAGCCTCGACGTTTGGATTTTGCCTGTTTGAGCGCGATTTCTGCCCGCCTCAATGCCACTTCAATATCGTAGATATCGCCATCATAACTCACGCTGAAAAGCCCAGCGGTCGCGCTGAGATAGAATGTCCCACCGTCCATGCTGAACCGGGTGTCCTGCAGGTTTTGCAACATATTACACAGCTCAGGTTCTTCAAGCTCCGTTGCGACGGCAAATGCATCACTATGAAGTCGGCCCACTATGCTGTTTGCAGGCAAAGCCTGTTGCAGGGTTTTACCAAACACCTTGAGCACACGGTTGCCGTATTCAAAACCCAGCGACTCATTGATTTGGTGGAAATCATCAATATCAATCACTGCCAATGTCAAACGGCCGGTTTGTTTTAACAGTGTGGGCGCTTGGGAGTCGACAAAACCCAGACGGCTATGGAGACCGGTGATTTCGTCGGTAAATACGGCATCAAAAAGTTGATTGATAAACTTAGTGTTTTCCAGTCCTAAAGCCACATTCTGGATGAATACACTCAATAGCTCTGGATCCAGTTGGTCGAGCAAATTCGTCCTATCGGTCATGATATAAATCACGGCCTTCCAGCGGCTGGGCGTGTCGAGATAAAGGGCGATATTGCCATCCTGAATGACGTTTTTTCCCTCTTTGAATGCTTGGCGAATCACACACTGGGAAGATGGCTCAAGCTCCACACTGTCGAGAGGGTGGCCAAACACCTTTTGATACTTTTTACTGGCAGCGACAATGATGTGTTCATCTTCTTGCCGTTTACTGGTGGCGTGACAGTATATTTTCTCAAGCTGCTGAGGGGGATTTAAAGGGCGACTGGAAACACAGAAAATCCCCTCAGAATGAATATCAAACAGCACATTGATTTGCTCCAGAACACCTTCTGTAAAGCTCGCCAGTGATCGCTCCTGAAATTGATTGGCGGCGGAATCCACAATCTTTCTTAGGCCATCACGGCTTTTCTGAATCGACACCAGATTGTGGTAGGAGCGGATAGATGTGCAAAGGGTGCTGAAGAGTTTGGCCCGGGTAAGTTCGTTTTTGGTTTTGTAATCGTTGATTTCGAAGTTTTCGATCACGGACTCTTCCGGCGCATACCCCGGTTGCCTGTGCGAAGCACGATCTGTGTCGTGTGGTTGCCTAGCTCGTTACGGATGTAACTGGCCAGTCGCAGCCCGGCATCCTCTGTCTCCATCACCACGTCGAGCAACACCACAGCAGTGTCTGGATTTTCCTCAAGAAGTTGCTGTCCTTCGGCGCCAGAGTATGCATGGATGAAGGTCAATGGATACCCAAGAATTGCTACTTTGTTCAGCGCCAATGTGGTGGCCTGATGCATGGAGGTTTCGTCATCAATGATGGCGACCTTCCAACTTCGTCCTGCATTTACCGATGGCTTCGAAGGCGTAGATGGTCCATCGATGATATTGATTTTAAAGTCACTCATTGTCCACCTTCAGCTTGTTGAATGGATGCCGGAATGGAAATATCAAAAACGGCACCGTTATCGTTGTATACCTTAATGTCTCCTTGAAGCATGTTGACCACAATGCTGTAGACGATGTGCATGCCCATTCCCGAACCGCCTTTGCCAAGGCGGGTGGTGTAAAAAGGCTCAAAGATGCGCTTGAGTCCCTCACCAGAGAGCCCTTTACCTGAATCTCGGTACAGCCACCTGATACGTCCTTCTTCACGAGATAACGTCAGAGAAATTTCTCCCTGACCATCCTGATCAAATCCGTGGAGGATGGAGTTGTTAAACAGGTTGGTAAACACCTGTCCTATCGGCCCGGGGTAACTGCTCATGACTAAATCATCTTCTGCGTGCAAGGAAAACTGAATCGGCCGGTTTTTGATTTGGTGGTGCAGGGTGCTATAAATCTCGCGCATCAAGGTACCCAGTTCAAACTCGCGCAATTGCTCGCTGGTTTGGTCGTTGGCGACTTGCTTGAAGCTGTTGATGAGCTCAGACGCTCTTTGCAATGAGCGATTCATTACGCTGTAGGCATCGGCACTGTGTGATTCAAAGTTGTCGAGATCTTCCCGTCGGATTTCTCCGGTTTTGAGCTTTTCCAAAAATGAAAGGTGCTCGGTTTCCAGCGTGCTTGCCATGGTCACTGAAATACCAAGCGGCGTATTGATTTCGTGGGAAACCCCCGCAACCAGGCTGCCAAGGGAAGAAAGTTTCTCTGTTTCAATGAGCTTATCCTGCGCTGACTTCAGGCTCTCCAACATCTCTGTCAGTTGTTCTTTGTCGCGTTTCAGAGCTTCTTTCTGATTAGCATTCTCTATCTGCAGTTGGTCGAGTCGGGAAAGGCCGACCTGGAAGTTTTTCAGGCTGAGGGTGATCCGTCCCAGCTCATTGTCTTCAATGTCTTCGAAAGGGATATTGCGGTGACCCAGACGCAATGCCTGAATGGTTGTGTTGATTTTTTCTAACGGCCTGAACAGTGAACGCTGGAAGAAGAGGACAATGAATGTCAGTAAAATAGTCGCAAAAATAGTAACAAATATGAGTAAATACATGGATTTGTTGGCTATATTGCGCAGCCCATGAGATTCTTCGATCAATAGGCTGTCCGACTGGTCAGCCATTTTGTTGAGTAGTGTTTTCATATCCAGAAATACGCCTTGTTCCAACGCAATGACCGCTTTCAGTGCACGTTTTCTAGCGGTGTTGTCATGGTGGTCGAAAACGTTATTTGCAATCGCGAAGAACTTGGCAAAGTGCCATTGAATGCGCTTAAGCTGATCCTGAATAACCGGATCATCTGTTACGCCGGATAAGGACTTGAGGTAGTGTCTGAATTCTTCCGCATTGGCGAGAAAGCGTGTTTCAGCTAAAGGGTAACCCAGTAGGTAGTTGTCCAAGTCAGATGTCATGTCCTGCATTTCATCAAGCAGTTCAAGATCGTAACGACGTAAAGAGGCGTGATCATTTGGAAGATAGTCAGATCGTTCTGCCCGTTAATTGTGGTATGGAGTTTGTCGAGGAGAGCTTCCAAGGGCTGGCTGGTAGAAGTAACAAGGGAGCGGGCTCGTTGATCTGCGGTTGGGTCAAAAACATTGAAAACCGTGTCTTGCGCCTTTAATAAAAAGGTTTGATGCAGTGCTCTGAGCTGCGAAATGTCCTCAGTAAGTGCCAGACCTTTTGAAACGCTGAGATCCTGCTTATGTTTAACGAATGTCGTTAGATGCTGCAAAAAAGCCGTATGGCCTTCCACATCCTCTTCTTCCACATACCTCATTAGGTTGAACAGCATCTCGCTAAGTTCATCCACCATGTGTATGGTGTTGATGGTATTGGGAAGTGCCTTATCTAACAGCGCATCAGTACTGCTTCGGGTATTAAGCGCGACCCAAACAGTCAGAGATGATACGGTGAGTAAGAGAACCGTCAGTGTTATCAGGCTGAGGTGCAGCCTGAATGCGATTGAATTCATTTCTACGTTTCATTAGTTGCAGAATGGCGTTCTATAAAGCGTAGTAATGGATTTCGACGCGAATGTCAAAGTTGCTCATCAATTGCGGCGCATGTCACTTTCATGCGTCGAAATGTTGATAGATTTAACAGTGATGGTGGGTGGAGAGAAAAGAAAACGGGCCTTCCGTTGAAAGACCCGTTTGTGAGCGTAAGTTACGCGGTGAGATTACAGTGCAGCGATAACTGCTTTCTGCTCTTCCAGCTTAGTCAGGGTTTCTGCGTAACCGTCCAGCTTCGCACGTTCAGCAGCAACAACCGCTTCAGGAGCTTTCGCTACGAAACCTTGGTTATTCAGCTTGCCTTCAACGCGTTTGATTTCACCTTGGGTCTTGGCAATTTCTTTGTCCAGACGAGCCAGCTCGGCGTCTTTATCAATCAGACCTGCCATTGGGATCATCAGGGTAGATTTACCAACCAGTGCGGTTGCACATGCCGGTGTTTCTTCGCCTGCTTCCAGAATGCGTATGCCTTCCAGCTTCGCCAGTGACATCAGAACCTGTTTGCTTGCTTCAACACGCGCAGCATCTTTCTCGTCAGCGGCTTTCAGCATCACATCCAGCGGTTTGCTCGGTGCGATGTCATATTCAGCGCGCAGGTTACGGATGGCTGTGATGAAACCTTTCACCCACTCGATATCAGCCAGTGCTGCTTCATCGAACTGTGCTTCGTCATACTGTGGCAGTGCCTGCAGCATGATGGTGTCACCTTCAACACCGTCTACCAGCGGCTTCACGCTCTGCCAGATAGATTCCGTGATGTATGGAACCACTGGGTGCGCCAGTCGCAGTGTCTTCTCAAGCACGGTGATCAGCGTGTGACGGGTCGCGCGCTGTTGTGCTTCAGTGCCTTTCCACAGAACAGGTTTGGTCAGCTCCAGGTACCAGTCACAGAATTGGTTCCAGATGAATTCGTACAGGGTGTTCGATGCCATATCCAGACGGAAGTTTTCGATATGCGCGTTGAACTCTTTCGCTGCCAGTTGGAATTGAGATTCGATCCACTTGTCAGCCAGTGAGAACTCCATCTCACCGCCTTGCATGCCGCAATCCTGATCTTCTGTGTTCATCAGCACGTAACGGCTTGCGTTCCAGAGCTTGTTACAGAAGTTGCGGTAACCCTCAAGACGCTTCATGTCCCAGTTGATGTCACGACCTGTTGAAGCCATGGCAGCCAGAGTGAAGCGCAGTGCGTCGGTACCGTAGGCTTCGATACCGTTTTCGAAGGTCTTACGGGTGTTCTTTTCGATCTTCGCTGCCAGTTGTGGCTGCATCATGTTACCGGTACGTTTTTCTACCAGTGACTCTAGATCGATACCGTCGATCATATCGATCGGGTCAAGCACGTTACCTTTAGACTTCGACATCTTGTCGCCGTTTTCGTCACGGATCAGACCCGTTACGTAAACAGTTTTGAACGGTACTTGTGGTTTGCCATCTTCATCTTTCATGAAGTGCATGGTCATCATGATCATGCGTGCAACCCAGAAGAAGATGATGTCGAAACCGGTTACCAGTACATCAGTCGGGTGGAAGGTTTTCAGTTCTGGCGTTTCTTGTGGCCAGCCCAGTGTACCGAATGTCCACAGTGCAGATGAGAACCAGGTATCCAAAACGTCGTCGTCCTGACGCAGCACAACAACGGGTGCCAGACCATTCTTCTCGCGAACTTCTTCTTCGTTACGACCGACGTAAACGTTGCCGTCGTTGTCATACCACGCAGGAATGCGGTGACCCCACCACAGTTGACGGGAGATACACCAGTCTTGAATGTCACGCATCCACGAGAAGTACATGTTCTCGTATTGCTTAGGCACGAACTGGATGTCGCCATTTTCTACTGCTTCAACGGCAGGTTGTGCCAGTGTCGCAGTGCGAACGTACCATTGGTCAGTCAGCATTGGTTCGATAACCACGCCACCACGGTCGCCGTAAGGAACAGTCAGGTCGTGATCTTTGATCTTGTCCAGCAGGCCCAGTTCTTCGAACTCAGCAACGATCGCTTTACGTGCAGCGAAACGCTCCATGCCGCGGTATTTCTCTGGCAGGTCAGTGCTGTATACATCGCTCGCTTCGCCGTTGGTGTTGAACACTTCGGCTGCGTCGCGGATGTCTGCGTTGAACGTCAGGATGTTGATCATTGGCAACTGGTGACGCTTGCCAACTTCGTAGTCATTGAAGTCATGCGCAGGGGTGATCTTCACACAACCTGTGCCTTTCTCCATGTCAGCGTGTTCGTCGCCCACGATTGGAATGCGGCGGTCAACGATTGGCAGAATGATTTCTTTACCGATGAGATCTTTGTAACGCGGATCTTCTGGGTTTACCGCAACACCGGTATCGCCCAGCATGGTTTCTGGACGGGTAGTTGCAACCACGATGTAGTCTTTACCGTCAGCGGTTTTAACGCCGTCAGCCAGTGGATAACGGAAGTGCCACATGTGGCCCTTCACATCTTTATTTTCTACTTCCAGATCGGAAATGGCCGTGTGCAGTTTCGGGTCCCAGTTAACCAGACGCTTGCCGCGGTAGATCAGGTCATCTTCATACAGACGTACAAACACTTCCTGAACAGCAGCGTAAAAGCCATCATCCATGGTGAAGCGCTCACGATCCCAGTCGACAGACGCACCTAGACGGCGCAGCTGCTTGGTGATTGTGCCACCGGATTCGCCTTTCCACTCCCAGATCTTGTCGATGAAAGCGTCACGGCCGTAGTCGTGCTTGGTTTTGCTTTCTTCTGCCGCGATCTTGCGCTCAACAACCATTTGGGTCGCGATACCTGCGTGGTCAGTACCGACCTGCCACAGGGTGTTTTTGCCTTTCATGCGCTCGCAGCGGATCAGGGTATCCATGATGGTGTCCTGAAACGCATGGCCCATGTGCAGGCTGCCCGTGACGTTGGGTGGTGGGATCATGATGCTGTAAGCAGCTTTTGATGTGTCACCGTGAGGCTTGAAGTAGCCAGCCTCTTCCCAGCGCTGGTACAGCGCTTTTTCAATTGATGTTGGGTTGTATGTCTTTTCCATAGCGCTCTTGATGGACTGATTTAATAGGACATTTCTTCAATGGCGAGGGTACGCATTTGACGCCCCGCCATGCGGTAAATTTTGTAGCGTTCCCGAGCCTGTTGCTTGAGAGCTTCTTCGCAAGGCACGAAGTCTACCACTTGTGCAAAGGAAGGCGCAAAAGTTGCTGCTTCTTGCGCCAGATTTATTAGCACTTGGCGGTGGCCAGCATGGCGTACACCTGGCCAACCGATTTCAACCTGTGCTCCCCCTCGGGGACCTTCGCCAACGAGGTTATGAGGCACAAAGTGTTCCGTGGTTTGCTGGAAGAGCCATTCATCAATCGCTTCGGCTTGTTTTCTATCTTCAGCCATGATGAATGCCTTCATACCTTGCTGACAAAAAAGGGCAGAGAGTTGGCTAACCTTTTCCAACATTTGTTGTGTTGGTTGGTCTTGCGATTCATCCAGTAAGTAGAAGGTCGCCATGCCTGTCATCGATTTCCCTCTTTAGCCATTGGGCGGTGTTGATAACGCCATTGTTTTCGGCTCAGTGTGCGGCGAGTTGCTCACTCACGCAACAAAAAGCAGCAACAAAAAAGGAGGCCTAGGCCTCCTTTTCTCTTTGTGCAGTTTTACTCTGCGACTTCAAGGCCAGAACGGTTCAGAAGGAACTGGACCAGCAATGGGACAGGACGGCCTGTTGCGCCTTTGTTCTGTCCGCCTTTGAACGAAGTACCGGCTACATCAAGGTGTGCCCAGTTGTACTTTTTCGCGAAGCGTGACAGGAAACAACCTGCAGTGATGGTACCGCCACCAGGGCCACCGATGTTTGCCATATCAGCAAACGGGCTCTTGAGTTGCTCTTGGTACTCTTCTGTCATTGGTAGACGCCACGCACGGTCACCCGCTTGCTCTGATGCATTGACGATTTCGTGTGCTAGTGGGTTGTGGTTAGAAATCAGACCGCTGATATGGTGGCTCAGTGCCACAATACATGCACCGGTCAGGGTCGCCACGTCAATCACACACTCTGGCTCATAACGCTCAACGTAAGTCAGCGCGTCACAAAGTACCAAGCGGCCTTCTGCGTCAGTGTTGAGTACTTCAACAGTTTGGCCTGACATGGTGGTCACGATATCACCTGGGCGGTATGCGTGGCCATCTGGCATGTTTTCACAGCCTGCCAGCACACCCACCACGTTAATTGGAAGATCCAGCTTCGCCAGAGATTTCATGGCACCGAATACCGCGGCTGCACCACACATGTCGTACTTCATTTCGTCCATGTTGGCAGGCGGTTTCAGTGAGATACCGCCAGCATCGAACGTCAGGCCCTTACCTACCAGAATGATTGGCTTCGCATCTGGATCTGGGTGGCCTTTGTACTCCATGATAGACATCATAGATTCGTTTCTAGAGCCTTGGCCCACAGCAAGGTAAGAAGTCATGCCAAGCTCTTTCATTTCTTGCTCGCCAATGATCTTGGTGCTGACTTTTTCAAAGTCATCCGCCAGACGGCGTGCTTGCGAAGCAAGGTATGCTGGGTTTGCAACGTTTGGTGGCATGTTGCCAAGGTCTTTACATGCGTTCACACCGGAAGCAACCGCCAAACCGTGTGCAATTGCGCGCTCACCCAGATTCAGTTCACGACGTGTTGGTACGTTGAATACCAGTTTCCGCAGCGGACGGCGGGTTTCTGGCTTCACGCTCTTGAACTGGTTGAAGGTGTAGAGGCTGTCTTTGGTACTCTCAACTGCTTGGCGCACTTTCCAGTAGGTGTCGCGGCCTTTCACGTGCAATTCAGTCAGGAAGCAAACCGCTTCCATTGAGCCCGTTTCGTTCAGCGTGTTGATGGTATTTTTGATGATTTCTTTGTATTGGCGCTCACCGAGTTCACGCTCTTTACCACAACCCACTAGAAGCACACGCTCAGACAGCACATTAGGAACGTGGTGCAATAGCAGCATCTGGCCAGGCTTTCCTTCGAGGTCACCACGGCGCAGCAGGCTACTGATGTAACCGTCACTGATTTTATCAAGTTGTTCTGCCACTGGTGACAGGCGGCGTGGTTCAAACACACCTACAACGATACATGCACTGCGCTGTTTCTCGGGACTCCCGCTTTTTACACTGAACTCCATGCGTACTCCTACATCCTAAAGACAAGTGAGGCTAAATGTTGGATAATGCCCGCTTTATCGGAACTCGAAACCGTGTTCGACGTAAATTTCATTAAGCAGGCCAACACTTGGCCGAAAGATTAAAAAATAACTAATTTACCGAAAAACTATAGCGATTCGAGTAAAAAAACAAGTTTTCTAAAGGTAAAACGCCGTGATTATTGTTCGGTATTTGATCCGAGAAACAGTGAAAACGCAACTTGCGGTGCTGTTTGTGCTATTTCTGGTCTTTTTTAGCCAGAAATTTATCCGAGTGCTGGCCAACGCTACAGATGGCTCAATTCCGGGCAGTGATGTGTTAACCCTTGTCGGGTTATACATGCCGTCGATGGGCATGTTGATGCTGCCGCTCAGCCTCTATATCGGTATTTTGATTACTTTTGGGCGTTTGTACGCAGAAAGTGAAATTACCGTCATGAACGCGACAGGTATCGGAAACAAGTTTTTGATCCGTGCGGCGCTGTATTTGGCGGTGATTACCGGTACGGTGGCGGCCTTCAACGCCTTATGGTTAACGCCATGGGCAAATGATAAAGAAATCAAAGTGATGGAAACGCTTGAGGCGGATACAGGTCTTGAGCTTTTGGTGCAGGGGCAAATCCAAACAACGCCAGATGGACAGGCCGTGGTTTTTGTCAGCGAGATCACCGGAGAAGGCAAAGATCTCCATAAAGTCTTTATTGCACAACCTGTCCCTCGCGGCACCTTGCGCCCCAACGTTGTTGTGGCTGAGAAAGGTTATATCTCAGAGTTACCTGATGGACGTCAGGTGCTCGACCTGAATGGCGGTATGCGCTATGAAGGTGTGCCCACCTTACTTGATTACACGGTGACAGATTACGAGAACTATCAGGTGCTGATTGGTCAGCGTGAAGTGCGTCAGAAACATCGTGATTGGGATGCAGTCCCTACCCAGGTATTGCTCAACGAGCCTTCAGCACGTGCTCAGGCTGAACTTCAGTGGCGTATCTCTCTGGTGCTATGTATCCCGCTGATGACCATGATTGTGGTCCCGCTTTCGGCGGTGAACCCGCGTCAGGGACGTTTCGCAAAACTCTTCCCTGCGGTGTTAATTTATCTGGCTTACTTCCTTTCTATCAGTGCGGCGAAATCTGCGGTGGAGGAAGGCAAGTTGCCACCTGAGATTGGTCTTTGGAGTGTAAATATATTGGCGTTGCTGGTGGCGTTAATGCTGATCAGTTGGGATAGTCTGCCAATGCGTAAACTGAAATACCGATTGAGGAGAGCGGCCTAATGTTTAAGATCCTCGACCTTTATATAGGCCGCACAATTATCGCTACAACAACCTTGTGTCTTGCAACACTGGTTGGTCTGTCCGCCATCATCAAGTTTGTTGAGCAACTGCGTTCAGTGGGTGAAGGGATCTTCACCATGATGACGGCGATTCAGTATGTGCTACTCAGTATGCCTCGCGACATTGAAATGTTTTTTCCGATGGCTGTGTTGCTAGGAGCTCTCATTGGACTGGGCACATTGGCCTCGAGCTCTGAGCTTGTGGTGATGCAAGCAGCAGGCTTTTCCAAGCTTGATATCGGTCTTTCGGTACTGAAAACCGCCATGCCTTTGATGTTGGTAGTACTGGCTCTGGGGCAGTGGGGTGCGCCTGACGCTCAGAAAGCTGCGCGTGAACTTCGCGCCTTCGCCAAATCTGGCGGTAACGTGATGTCGGTGAGAACCGGCGTGTGGGCAAAAGACGGCGCAGACTTCATCTATATTGCACGAACTGATCAGAAAGAGTCGCTGACGGGTGTGAATATCTGGAAGTTTGATGACACCCAAAACCTGCAGGCTCAGGTTTTCGCAGAGCAAGCTAAATACCTGGATAAAGACAGTTGGATGCTGGAGAAAGTGACAGTGACGCACTTCGATGGCCCGGTGAAGATAAGTGAAACCAAAGAAGCGGAGCTGGCATGGAAAACCACACTAACGCCAGAGAAGCTCGCGATTGTGACGGTGAAGCCTGAAGAGCTCTCTCTCAGTGGTGTCTACAGTTACGTGGATTACCTGAAAGCATCAGAGCAAGATGCTTCCCGCTATGAGCTGGCTTTATGGCGTAAGGCACTTCAGCCATTGTCGATTGGTGTCATGATGCTGTTGGCGCTGAGCTTTGTTTTTGGACCGTTGCGTTCAGTGACCATGGGGGCGAGGGTGCTATCCGGTGTGATCTTTGGTTTTGCCTTCTATATATCTAATGAAGTCTTTGGCCCGATGACACTGGTCTATAAGCTACCGCCATTTGTTGGTGCGGTGGCGCCGAGTTTGGCTTTTATCGGTGTGACGCTTTATCTATTAAACCGAAAGCTCTGATAAAGGCGATATCAGATTGGAAAACAAAAGAGGGAGCCTGTTGGCTCCCTCTTTATTATCAGCATTATTACGAATTATTTAATCGTATCGACTTTAATCACCTGACTGTTGGAGAAGTGATCCTGAAACGCGCGGTTGTTTCGGTCAAACAGAGCCAGCAGGTTGCCAATACCTAAGCAAGAAGTTGCCATTCGGATAAGGGCTTGGGTAAAGGTGATGTTCCCACCAAACTCACTGATGACTTTAAGCTTCCATGCTTTCATTCCAACTGTCTGTCCTGCTCGGGTCCAGAAGTAACCATAAAAGCCAGCTGCAATAGCAAACACATAGATAGTAAAGAAAGGGCTGACTGCCGGGTTGCGTGTCAGGTAATCGCTGACATCTTCATAGCCATCAATGGATAGTCCGAGCTGCACAGCGATAGCCACGGCACCGACGACTAATGCGATTGCTAACATCTCCACAGCGATGAGTACGAGAAAGTCATAAAGCCAGGCGCCAAAGCGGCGGAAAAAGCTAGCGCCCTTGGGTACGCTGTACTGTGTCGATGATTGAGCCATTGTTCTGTCCTAGAAATGAGTACTGTGTGTAGTTTACCAGCCTAATTGGCAGTGTTGAATGCGTAAAAATAGGGCAGATAGCGCGTGTTTATAGCACTGTGGTGAAAAAAGAACCGATCGAGAAGGTTTTGTGAATTATAGGCTTGCTTCAACCCATTGCTTGCGTATAATTGCTCGCACTTGCCCGGGTGGCGAAATTGGTAGACGCAGCGGATTCAAAATCCGCCGGTGGTGACACTGTGCCGGTTCAAGTCCGGCCCCGGGCACCAATTTCCGGAAAAGCCCCAGTCGAAAGACTGGGGCTTTTTTCGTTTTATGCTTTTCTATTGGCACTCCAAAAATCCCTCTTTATTACGTTCCTTTACTCTAACCTCTATTTAATGATGCTTTTCTCCCTGCCACATTCGTTCTAATTACCAATGACAAGAAAAAGCTCGATGATTATTGGGCTCATCAGCGGCTTCTTAAACACAATCTCTACTGTGTGCAGGGATGAAGGTGTGCTTCATTTCAATTTTCTTTCCTCTTTTAGGGTCAAAATTGTTGGATAAATACTCATTTTTGCCGTTTTTGCTGGCTTTGTGACCATTTGAATAGATTTTTGAAAATTATTTGGTTTTTGCTATTGCCAACGAAAGTGAACTCTCTATAATGCGCCTCATCGACACGGCAAGCGGCTCGCAGAGCAAGCTACCAAGTCAACGTTCTTTAACAATTTGACCTATGCAATCTGTGTGGGCACTCGTGATTGATAGACAAAAGATTTATCGATGTTTACTGAGTGACCAAATCAAGTTGGTACAGCCTTGAGCTGTTTTGATTTCACTTTTTCAAAAGTGAAAACCAATAAGAGCACAGTCAATTCGTTCTGCTCTTTCTTTACTTTGTAGAGAGGGGTGAGAACACAACAGTATTTCATCGAGCCAAAAACTTTAATTGAAGAGTTTGATCATGGCTCAGATTGAACGCTGGCGGCAGGCCTAACACATGCAAGTCGAGCGGC
>NZ_JAALDL010000024.1 GCF_011045095.1 Grimontia sedimenti | reverse complement strand
GTCCTGGGTCCTGGGTCCTGGGTCCTGGGTCCTGGGTCCTGGGTCCTGGGTCCTGGGTCCTGGGTCCTGGGTCCTGGGTCCTGGCAGATTTTTGAGTTGTTGCAACAACGTCAAGCTTTTTGCTCTTCCTAGGATCTAGTTCCGCTCTTTGCTCTTCCTAGGGCCTTGTTTCCTTACCAAAGCAAAAACAAGCCCTACGCACGCCCCGGCCAAATGCGCCTGATAGGCAACGCCTGCGTCGATTAATTCCGCAGTCATCGAGTCCCCGCCAGTGTAGGCTTCATATCCGAGCTTCAAAATCACGCCGATGAGCATCACCCACCCCAACGGTATTTTGTTTTGAATATCCCGCACCACGCCCCAAACAAATAAGCCATGTAACACACCAGAAAGCCCGGCATACCAATCAAAGGGACTGACGAACATAACCGCGCCTATCACCGCCATCATCACCCAAACCATTGGGATAAGACTTCTGCTGCCGTAGTATTCGCGATGAAGAAAAGTGAGCACCACCAGCCCCGCCAGATTCATAGCAAGGTGGATACCATTGGTGTGTGTTAGGTTTCCTGTTACGATTCGCCACCATTGCCCTGCAAGAATATCCGTGCGATCCCATACCATGAGTTGATGGATAGAAGGGATTTGGGCAATGAGTATGATGATGGCGAGTAAGCCAACCAACCTAAGATGAGCCAATATGTGCTCCAAGCTTTGTGATATGAGTAAGTTATAGCGTACCGTGGTCATGAACCAGAAAGCCAGTCGATATTGTCCGCAGTGCGGAAAAGCCAACAAAGCCTGCATTTGCGCTTTCATCCAGAGGATTGAAAGTGATGTGCCAGTGATCGTTCTTCAGCACCCTTCAGAGGTCAAACAACCCATCGGTACGGCACGTATTCTTTCCCTGTCGCTCCCAAACTGTCGAATAATCGTGGGAGAAGACTTCAGTGACAATGATGAGCTAAACCAACTTTTGGACAACGATGTTCATTACGCCCTGCTTTACCCGGCTGAAACATCTGAGCCAATCGGGAACTGGCGACTAGATGGAATGGCTCAAAACAAACAATGCGGTTTAATTTTACTCGACGGTACCTGGCGAAAAGCCTTTAAAATGTATCAGCTTTCCCAAAATCTGCAGGCGCTTCCTTGCGTAAAATTGGATGATATCCAGAGCGGAAATTACCGCATCCGAAAATCCCCAGTCGATGGAGGCCTTTCAACCGTTGAAGCAGGTTTCTACGCCCTGTCGGCCATGGCAGGAGACAGCGAGCCTTTCGAACCACTAATGAATGCCTTCAATGAAATGATTGAGTTTCAGATAAAACAAATGCCGCCCGGTGTGTTTGAGCGGCATTATGGGGGGAAAGATAGGTCCTAGGGTCCTAGGGTCCTAGGGTCCTAGGGTCCTAGGGTCCTACAAAGATTTTAAAGTCGTAGCTGTGACATCAAGCTTTTGCTTTGCCTAGGATCTAGGACCGCTCTTTGCTCTTCCTAGGACCTTATTTCCTTAGGACCTCAAATCTATCGAATCGGATATAGCGGTCCCTGACTTGAAGCGGTAAACATGGTCGCGTGAAGCCTTTGGGCATAGCCGTCTGTCATGCCTGATATGTAGTCTGCAATAGCACGGCGACCGCTTTTTCCTTCCGCGATTTCCTGTTGCCATTGAGCGCGTATCGCGACGGGTAACAATCTTTGCGGGTCAGCATCGAACGCGTCGAACAGCTCCATCACCAATTGCTGACCCTTGTATTCCACCACCTGAAGTTCTGGCTTTTGCACCACAAACTCACTGACAAAAGCTTTTAGGACTGACAGTACTGAATCCATGGTATCGGTCAGCTTGGCGTTCCATTGAAGCAAGGGATCGTCAAAACGATTCACACCATCCTGTACGGAAGGTTCTATCGCAATGGATGTCAGCAGTGTGTTCACCAATGCGCCGATGGCATCTTTTCGCTCGTAATGCGGACCAAACATTTGATCGCTCAGATGCCCAATATTGGCTTCCAGCCAAGGATCACCGCATTCCGCCAGTTTGCTGGCTACGGCTTCCTGCCATTGGTCACGCTGAACAATACCCATCACAATGGCATCTTCGAGGTCATGGACACCGTATGCGATATCGTCCGCCAGTTCCATGATCGAGCAATCAATGGATTTGTATTGTGTGCGGCCATGCTGTTCTTTCGTTGGTGCCAATTTCAACGAGGTAAACAGTTTAGCGTCGTTTCCAGACATGCCACCCAACACCCAGTTAAACCTTTCCAGGTCATCTTGATAGATACCCTTGGCGGGGTGCCACTCTGAGGCTTTTAAATGACGAAACTCGACAACATCAGGCGAAAGCACTGAACGCGATATGGACGCAATCGGCGCCGGATATTTCAATAACCCCAGCAAGGTGCGACGGGCGAGGTTCATGCCGTCATGTTCGGTATAAGGTTCGAGCAAGGTAACGATGCGAAAGGTCTGCGCGTTTCCTTCAAAGCCGCCGTCGTTGCGCATCATATAGTTCAGGGCGATTTCACCACCATGACCGTAAGGCGGATGGCCAATGTCGTGTGCAAGGCACAGACTTTCCATCAAGCTGGTTGAAGGCAAGATATCGCGAAACTCAGGCTGTTTCTCTTTGATTTGAGCGAGGATGCCCGTCCCTATCTGAGAGACCTCAAGTGAGTGTGTCAGGCGCGTGCGGTAAAACTCGCTGTGCTCCGCACCCAACACCTGTGTCTTCGCCTGCAAGCGTCGGAACGCGGCAGAATGCAGTATGCGGGCACGATCTCGCTGAAACACAGAACGCTTGTCATTACGGCGCTTTTTGTTTTCTTCAGCAAGACGCGCTTCCCAATCAGGTAATAGTGCAAACTCAGTCATCGCTGATTTCATCCAAGGAAAGCTCAAAGCTTGGCGCAAACGTCGTCATAAAATATTCAGTCGCCTCACTGCCACGCTCGCTCATGGTTTTTTCCAACCGACGTTTGGCTTGTAGAAACTCATGATTGCCCGCAGAAAGCTCTTCAAGACATTTAAGATAGGCACAAATGGCATCAGCCTGCTTCACCAACCGATAGTCATCTTGATTGATGGCTTCACTGTCGATAAGCGGTCGGTAATCCTCTCGGAATTCTTCTGGCAACATGCCAACCAGCTTGTCTTCGGCTATTTGCTCGATTTTTTTGTATTCATCGGCAATGGCTGGATTGAAATACTTGATAGGTGTTGGCAGATCGCCTGTCAGCACTTCGCTACAGTCATGAAACATCGCCAGCAGTGCGACGCGTTCCGGCGAGTATTGCCCGCCGAATTTTTTGTTTTCTATCAGCGCGAGCGCGTGAGCAACAAAGGCAACCTGGAGGCTGTGCTCAGAGATATTTTCATTAGAGACATTACGCATCAGCGGCCAACGGTAAATAAGCTTCATACGCGCGAGATGGGCAAAAAAGTGGCTGGTTTTCTGACTCATGGCTTCCTTGACGTCATTAGAACAGTTCTTTACTCATTCTGTTGTCGTCAGGCGAATTTAACAAGCCTTAATCGTGATAAGCGGGATTTGGGGAGAGCGTGCTCCCCGGCACACAACGTTGGGGATATTAGGAGACTTTCTTGAGATCAGAGCACGATGCGGTCGCGGTTCTTCTCAACAATTGAGTTGCCAATACCTTTCACGCCCTTCAAATCATCTGCCGATTCAAAGGCACCGTTGGCATTGCGGTAATCTACGATTGCCTGCGCTTTCGCCTTACCAATACCATCCAAATATTTATCCAGCTCTTCGGCTTCAGCAGTGTTGATATTCACTTCGACAGGGACACCCTGAGCGCCGTCCTGCGCGGTTGCCAACGGTGAGAGAATGAGAGAGATGGCAAATATCATTGCCGATACAATCGATTTCATGTCCATTTCCTTTATGGGGTTGATTGGTATGACCAACATAACGGATGAAGGGAATGGTGCGAGTTGAAGGGATAAAAAAAACGACGGGGGACATAAAGTCCCCCGTCGATGCAACTTATCAATTACAGTCGTCTTACAATCATATCAAGTTGGGTTGATTTATTGCTCAACAGCGTCAAGTGTGTAAGTCACTTCAGTGCTTTCTTTCAGCTGTGCGATGACAGATTCCAGATCGATGTTAGCGGTGTTACGCGCAACACGCTCTGCCATCTGGCTTTGTAGGCTGATCTCTTCCGTCGTCGGCTCTTTCACCGCATCCAGAGCAACAACCAGTACATCGCCATTGAAGGTGCGGGTAAAGCCGTATTCTGCTTTGCCTTCAGCCGGTGTTGCCATAGTGAACGCAAGCTCAACGACTTCACGGTCTTGAGAAACGCGCGCCAGCTCAGCGGCTTCACCAAACGCATAACCTGATGCATTCAGACCCGCGTCGTTGCCTTCACTCAGCTCAGACACTAAGGTGTTTGCTAACGCTTCAGCAGCTTTCTCGCCTTCCTGACGCTTCAGCAAATCTGTCACTTGAGTTTCTACCTCTTCGAAAGGCAGCACTGTCTCAGGACGAACTTCGTCAACACGCACAACCACTACATGCTCAGGAGCAATCTCAATGATGTCAGAGTTCAGACCGTCTTCACGCACTTCCGGTTGTTGCAGAGCCTGAGCAACCAGAGGGTTGGCCAATGAACCTTGCAGATCGGACAACGCTACGAAATCAGTTTTCTCAACGTTCGCATTCACAGCATTCGCCGCTTCATCAAGGTTATCTGGCATTTCGAACGCTTTCTCAGCCAGTTCGTTAGACAGAGCGTAGAACTTCTCAACCGCGTGGTTTTGCTTCAGTTGCGCCATGATTTCATCACGCACTTCCGCAAAAGGCTTCGCATCAGATGGCTTGATATCATCCAGCTTGATGATGTGGAAACCAAACTCAGATTGAACCACTTCAGACACATCGCCGTTATTTGCCAGTGCAAATGCCGCTTCTTCGAATGCTGGATCCATCACGCCTTTGTCAAACCAGTCCAACTCACCGCCTTGCTCAGCACTGAAAGTGTCGTCAGAACGGGTTTTCGCCAGTTCAGCAAAGTCAGCACCGCTGTTCAGCTCAGCCAAGACCGCTTCTGCTTTTTCTTTTGCAGCGTCGTCGTCACCCTGAATCATGATATGGCTGACTTTACGCTGCTCAGCGGTGCCGTAATTGGCTTTGTTTGCTTCGTAGTAGGTCTTCGCTTCTTCTTCCGTCACGTCGGCAACGTCTGCGATACCTTCACCAGAGAGCTCAACATAAGAAATCTTGAATTGCTCTGGACGAACGAACTGCGATGGGTTTTGCTCGTAGTAAGCCTGCTTTTGCTCATCAGTGATATCCGCTTTATCGGCGAAATCGGCTAGCGGCAGAGTCAAAGTGCGAACCATGCGCGTTTGACCTTCAAGCTTGTACAGTGCTTCCAGTTCACCTTCCAGCGCGAATTCACTGCTGATCAGGGCATTAACGAACTGTTCTCGAACCAGATCCTGGCGTACATACTCAGCAAACTGATCAGGAGACAGGCCATTGCGGCGAAGTGCTGCCAAATATAAATCGTTGTCAAACAGACCTGTTGAGCCTCGGAATGCTGGCATATCACGAATGGTTTGTTTGATTTGTGCATCGCTCACACGAAGACCTAAGTTCTTCGCTTCCTGATCCAGCAACGCCTGATTCACCATACGATCCAGAACATTGCGGCGGAATTGCGCGAGATAGCTAGGGTCACTCAACAGAGTAGAGAAGAAGTCACCGGCCTGTGCTTGCATCTGTGCACGCTCATTTTGGTAAGCTTGCTCGAATTGATTGCGGCTAATTTCTTGATCACCTACCGTTGCCGCAGGTACCACGGTGCCACCTGCCAGGTAGCCGCCAACACCAGCGAAAACAAAGGAAAAGATAATAAGGCCTAAGATGATCTTAACCGCGATGCTGTTTACGCCTTCGCGTAGTCGCTCCATCATAACGCGCCGTCACTCCTGCTTATTGAAACGTTCGTCTTTCATACAGCTTCTCTTGCACAGCAAAAAGCCAATGCACTGATATGCACACAGTCAATTTGTATCAAGAGGAGTTGTTTCGATTAAAACTAAAAAAGCGCATCGAGAGATGCGCCTTTACACTCTGATTGAGCCTGATTATACGCTGATGTCGCACACTTTACAGCTTAAAACTAGGACTGGTGCGACAAAGAGCAAAACGAAACGTTTAAGATTAGTTAACCGCGTCTTTCAGAGCTTTACCAGCTTTAAAGCCTGGGACTTTAGCAGCTGCAATTTTAATTTCTGCACCAGTTTGTGGGTTACGACCTGTACGTGCTGAACGCTCACGAACAGAGAAAGTACCGAAACCAACCAGAGCAACTTGATCACCGTCTTTCAGGCTATCTGATACTGCTTCAATCAGTGCATCCAGAGCGCGACCCGCTGACGCTTTAGACAGGTCAGCATTTTCTGCAATTTTATCAATTAACTGCGACTTGTTCACTTTTTCATCCCCTTTACAAACGAACCACAAATCCCATTTTTTGCGGCGGCAACCGATTAATGGCGCCAATAGTTATTAAAACAAGACTTAAAAACGCTGTAGCTGTTATGAATTAAGGGCTTGCAGCGTTTTAATTAACTTAGCCCTCAAAAAAAACGCTGACAAGCCTTTTACCGACTGTCAGCGCTTTACGTTGCTTAATTTTGCTGCACGTCACTCTTTTGCGACGAAACCAGCTCTATTCCGAGAGGGTTGTCTTGTAGCGCCAGAGTCAGAACTTCGTCGATCCAGCGCACAGCATGGATGTCGAGGTCTGCTTTAACGTTTTCAGGGATCTCTTCCAGATCACGTTCGTTCTCTTTTGGAATGATCACCGTTTTGATGCCGCCACGGTGAGCAGCCAACAGCTTCTCTTTCAGACCACCGATTGGCAGCACTTCACCACGCAGGGTAATTTCACCCGTCATGGCAACATCTGCACGCACAGGGTTGCCCGTCAGGCTAGATACCAACGCCGTACACATGGCGATACCCGCACTTGGGCCATCTTTTGGTGTTGCACCTTCTGGCACGTGCACATGGATATCACGCTTCTCATAGAAGTCGTTATTGATACCCAGCTTCTCGGCACGAGTACGAACTACTGTCATCGCTGCCTGAATCGACTCCTGCATCACATCGCCCAGAGAACCCGTTTGTGTCAGCTTGCCTTTGCCCGGCATGGATTCAGTTTCGATGGTCAGCAGATCGCCACCCACTTCCGTCCACGCTAGACCGGTGACCTGGCCAATACGGTTGCTCTCGTCCGCTTTGCCGTAGTCAAAGCGTTGAACGCCCAAGTAATCTTTCAGGTTGTCCTGATTGATAACGATGGTTTTCGTGTCTTTATTCAGCAGAATTTCTTTCACTGCTTTGCGGCAAAGCTTGGAAATTTCACGCTCAAGGCTACGCACACCTGCTTCACGGGTGTAGTAACGGATGATACCGATGATCGCTGAATCTTGGATCTCAACTTCTTTTGGCTTCAGACCGTTACGCTTAACCTGCTTATCAACCAAGTGCTGCTTAGCAATGTTGAGTTTTTCGTCTTCGGTGTAGCCCGACAGACGAATCACTTCCATACGGTCAAGCAATGGACCTGGAATGTTCATCGAGTTCGAGGTCGCCACGAACATCACGTCTGACAGGTCGTAATCCACTTCCAGATAGTGATCGTTGAACGCATTGTTTTGCTCTGGGTCCAGCACTTCCAGCAAAGCAGAAGATGGATCGCCGCGCATGTCAGAAGACATCTTGTCGATTTCATCAAGCAGGAACAGTGGGTTTTTCACACCGACCTTTGCCATTTTCTGGATAAGCTTACCTGGCAGAGAGCCAATGTAAGTACGACGGTGACCGCGGATTTCCGCTTCATCACGCACGCCGCCCAGCGCCATACGGGTGTACTTACGGCCTGTTGCCTTCGCAATCGACTGACCCAGAGAAGTTTTACCCACACCTGGAGGCCCCACAAGGCACAGGATTGGCCCTTTAAGCTTGTTCACACGGTTTTGCACCGCCAAGTACTCAAGAATGCGTTCTTTCACACGCTCAAGGCCATAATGGTCTGAGTTCAGAATCTCTTCAGCTTTCGCCAAATCTTTCTTCACTTTCGAGCGCTTCGACCATGGCACGCTGACCATCCAGTCGATATAGCTGCGAACCACCGTTGCTTCCGCTGACATCGGAGACATCATTTTCAGCTTCTGCAGTTCTTGCTCAGTTTTCTCTTTGGCCTCCTGAGGCATTTTAGATTCTTCAATCTTCAGCTTCAGGCTTTCAAATTCGTCAGGCGCGTCATCCAGCTCACCCAGCTCTTTCTGGATGGCCTTCATTTGCTCATTGAGGTAGTACTCGCGCTGGCTCTTTTCCATCTGCTTCTTAACGCGGCTGCGAATACGCTTCTCAACCTGCAGCAGATCGATTTCTGACTCCATCATGGTCATCAAAAATTCAAGGCGCTCAGCGATATCAATAATTTCCAGCACTTGCTGTTTGTCATTGAGTTTCAAAGGCATGTGCGCGGCAATGGTATCTGCAAGGCGGGCAGCTTCGTCAATACCATTCAGTGACGTCAGCACTTCCGGTGGGATCTTTTTGTTCAGTTTGATAAAGCCTTCAAACTGACTGATCGCCGTGCGCACCAGCACTTCTTGCTCACGTTCGTCCATTTCTGGCGTAAGCATGTACTCGGCATCTGCTGTGAAGAAGTCGTCTTCACGGAACTTTCTGATTTCTGCACGCTGTAAGCCTTCCACCAGCACTTTTACTGTGCCATCAGGGAGTTTCAGCAGTTGGAGAATAGAAGCGACGGTACCGACCTTGTAAAGGTCGGAAATGGATGGGTCATCGGTAGCGGCATCTTTCTGCGCAACCAATAGAATCTGCTTGTCATTGTCCATTGCCGCTTCAAGGCAGCGAATGGATTTATCCCGTCCCACAAACAGCGGGATGACCATGTGAGGATAGACAACTACGTCACGCAATGGCAGGACCGGAATCTCAATGCGCTCGGAACGCTCCAAGTTCATATTTTTCTCTCTTCCGTTTTCGTTATTACTGAGTATATGGGGATAGATTGTCAGGATTCAACGGCATATCCGGCAGAAAGTAAAAAAGGGAGCTAATGCTCCCTTTTTTTCGGTAATTTGTTGGTTAAATAAGCAATTTAACCCTATGGGATGTACGCGTTACTCTGCGCCAGCCGCCTGATTTTCTGATGCTTCATAAATCAGCAGTGGATCAGATTCACCTTTGATCACAGATTCATCAATCACCACTTTGGTGACTTCTTTACTTGAAGGCAGATCGTACATCGTGTCCAGAAGCACTGCTTCCACAATTGAGCGCAGGCCACGTGCACCGGTTTTACGGTCCATCGCTTTCTTGGCAATTGCAGTCAGGGCGTCATCACGGAACTCCAGTTCAACACCGTCCAATTCCAGCAAGGCTGCGTACTGTTTGGTGAGTGCGTTCTTAGGTTCGCGAAGGATCTGCACCAGTGCATCTTCATCCAGCTCGCCCAAAATCGCAGTGACTGGCAGACGACCGATGAATTCCGGGATCAAACCGTACTTCACCAAATCTTCTGGTTCCACTTTGCTGAACAGGTCGCTCAGTGTTGCTTCCTGATCTTTTGTACGAACTTCCGCACCAAAGCCAATACCGCTGCCTTTCGCCACACGCTGGTCTACCACTTTGTCGAGACCGGCAAATGCACCACCACAAATGAACAGGATTTTTGAGGTATCAACCTGCAGGAATTCCTGTTGCGGGTGCTTACGGCCACCTTGTGGTGGAACAGAAGCAATCGTACCTTCAACCAGCTTCAACAGCGCCTGCTGAACACCTTCACCGGAAACGTCGCGGGTGATAGATGGGTTGTCGGACTTACGAGAAATCTTGTCGATTTCATCAATGTATACGATGCCGCGTTCTGCTTTTGCTACGTCGTAATCACACTTCTGAAGCAGTTTCTGGATGATGTTTTCAACGTCTTCACCCACATAACCTGCTTCGGTCAGTGTCGTGGCATCTGCCATGGTGAACGGCACATCCAGAAAACGCGCCAGCGTTTCTGCCAACAGCGTCTTACCACTACCGGTAGGACCAATCAGAAGAATATTACTTTTACCCAGCTCGACGCCATCAGCCGTTGTGTCGCCGTTACGAAGGCGTTTGTAGTGGTTGTATACCGCTACAGACAATACTTTCTTCGCACGATCTTGACCGATAACGTAATCATCCAGGTGCGCGCGGATCTCTTGCGGAGTTGGAAGCTCGTTACTGTCGCGCTTAGGCATGACCTCTTTTATTTCTTCACGAATGATGTCGTTACACAGGTCAACACACTCATCGCAGATATAAACAGAAGGTCCAGCAATTAACTTGCGTACTTCATGCTGGCTTTTGCCGCAGAAAGAGCAGTAAAGCAGTTTGCCGCTGCCACCGTCTTTTCGCTTGTCTGTCATTCGCTAACCTCTTTAGGCCTTCGCCTATGTTTACCATGATCTGAGTCTATAACATCTCGGGGAAATTTTCCGAACACCGAGAGACTCAATTCCAGGACAGTTAGTGTTAAGTAAACCTAACCGTCTCAGAATTAATAAATTAATCGCGCTTATTCAGTACCGCGTCAACCAGACCATAGTCAGCCGCATCCTGTGCAGCCATAAAGTTGTCACGATCAGTGTCGCGTTCAATCACTTCCAGCGGTTGACCCGTGTGCTCAGCCAACAGAGTGTTGAGCTTTTGCTTGATGGTCAAAATTTCTTGCGCGTGGATTTGAATGTCAGACGCCTGACCTTGGAATCCGCCAAGTGGCTGGTGAATCATGACACGGGAATTTGGCAGACAGTAACGCTTACCTTTTGCGCCACCCGCCAACAGGAATGCCCCCATTGAGCAAGCCTGACCCATACATACCGTGCTCACGTCTGGTTTAATGTACTGCATCGTATCGTAAATAGACATACCTGCAGTCACCGAACCTCCCGGTGAGTTAATGTAGAGGAAGATATCTTTATCAGGATTTTCTGATTCCAGGAACAGCAGCTGCGCAACAACAAGGTTCGCCATATGATCTTCAACCTGACCCGTCAGGAAGATCACACGCTCTTTCAAAAGGCGGGAATAGATGTCATACGAACGTTCACCGCGGGAAGTTTGTTCAACCACCATCGGCACCAATGCATCCATGATAGAAGGCATTCCGTTTTTTTCTTGAAAGCTCATAGTGTTATATCCCTAAAATAAATGGCCCGGATGAAATTACTTCATACGGACCATTGTTATCAGAAGAGTGAATTCTAAGTCAATTGTCCACTCAACAATTCTAGCACTTATGCTTGAGCTGGGTTCATCAGCTCAGAGAAAGCTTGCTCTTTTTCAGAAACTTGTGCTTTACCCAGCAGTGCGTCGATTGCTTGTTCTTCAAGAGCAACGTTGCGCATGTTTTCCATCAGGCGCTGGTCTTTCTCGTAGTAAGCCACAACTTCTGATGGATCTTCGTATGCAGAAGCCATTTCTTCGATCAGTGCTTTCACGCGGTCTTCGTCAGCTTTCAGCTCTTCTGACTTGATCACTTCACCCAGAAGCAGACCAACCACTACGCGGCGTTTTGCTTGTTCTTCAAACAGTTCGCTTGGCAGTTCTGGTGCGTTTTCCATGTTGCCACCGAAACGCTGAACCGCTTGCTGACGCAGAACGTTAACTTCTTGGTCGATCAGTGCAGCAGGTACATCGATGTCGTTGTTAGCAACCAGACCATCGATCACTTGCTCTTTAATCTTGTTCTTAACCGCTTGCTTCAGTTCGCGTTCCATGTTTTTACGAACTTCTGCTTTCAGGCCGTCAACGCTGCCGTCTTCAACGCCGAAACGTGCAACGAACTCTTCAGTCAGTTCTGGCAGTTCTTGCGCTTCAACTTTGCTCAGTTTGATGTCGAACTTCGCTGCTTTACCTTTCAGGTTTTCAGCGTGGTAGTCTTCTGGGAAAGTCACGTCGATAGTGAACTCTTCACCCGCTTTCTTACCAACGATGCCGTCTTCGAAACCTGGGATCATGCGGCCTTGGCCCATAACCAGCGCGAAGCCTTCTGCTTTACCGCCTTCGAACTCTTCGCCGTCGATAGAGCCAGAGAAGTCCATCGTTACGCGGCTGCTTGCTTCAGCTGCTGCGTCAACTTCTGACCAAGAAGCCTGCTGCTTACGCAGAGTCTCGATCATTTCAGCAACGTCTTCTTCTTTAACGTCAGCCAGTGGCTTAACCACTTCTACTTTGTCCAGATCTTTCAGCGCGATTTCTGGGTAAACTTCGAAAGAAGCTTTGAATACCAGATCTTTGCCTTCTTCAGTGTCAACTGGAGTGAAAGTTGGCGCACCCGCTGGGTTGATTTTCTCTTTGATGATCGCTTCGATGAAATGACGCTGCATCACTTCACCCATCACGTCGTTACGTACAGCTTTACCGTACATACGTGAAACCATCTTCAAAGGCACTTTACCTTTACGGAAACCATCGAAACGACGATTTTTAGCAATATTGCGAAGCTCTGCAGTTACTGCGTCTTCGATGTTTGCTGCTGGAACGGTGATAGTCAGGTGGCGCTCTAGGCCTTCTGTGGTTTCAACGGTAACTTGCATTGTATTAATAACCTCAAAACTTACTCAGGGTCGCTGAGTGATGTTGCCCGGCTCCTGCCGGTAGCATCCTTTCGTGCTACAGCGAATCGTTCGCCATAGCGCCTGTGAATCTGGATACACAGCGCGTTTGCGCGGGTATCGATTAGCCTCAAAATACGAGGCATGATTTTTAAGACGCGCCATTATAGCGGCACCGCCCTGTCGAGTCGAGACGGGCTAGGTCCATCGTCATGTTTCTGTGAGATTGGGGCGAGAAAATGGATTTCAAGGGGGGAAGGAAAAAGAAAGGTCCTAGGGTCCTAGGGTCCTAGAAGACGATACTTATGAGGTTTTCATGTCAAGAGAGCATATTCATGTATTCACGCACTTGATGGAAAATCTGAGCAAAGAGGTCCTAGGTCCTAGGTCCTAGAGAAAGATAGAATTGGTATTTCAACTTTAAGATAAAAATGATGACCAAAACCGCTTAAATCAGACGCCCTACAGCTCTCAGCTCTGGCTTTTCCTAGGACCTAGTGACCTGCTCTTCCTAGGATCTTGTTTTCCTAGTACCTAGGACCTGCTCTTCCCTAGGATCTTCTTTTCCTAGGATCTTCTTTTCAATCAACGTCGAGAATCTGCAGTGAGAAGCGTTCGGGAAAAAATTGCGATGAGAATATGTACGAGGAAGAAGTAGAAAGTGGCACGCCCTACAGGATTCGAACCTGTGACCCACGGCTTAGAAGGCCGTTGCTCTATCCAACTGAGTTAAGGGCGCACTTCATTCACACAGTGTGTGAACGCAGGGCAGGATTATAAAGGCACGAGTTTCTTCGTCAACGCTTTTCCTTGTGCTTTGCTGTTAAATGCCTAAGAAACAAACATAGTTGTTATCCTAACGCGAAAAATCCCCTCCATTTCATCCTCTGTTTCTATTGGCAAACAACATCTGTTCTGACGATAAAATGATTTCATCGTGCTCCCTATTGTTCTTTTTCTCGCTAAGGCGGATATTTCTGCGCCACAAATACCCCACGGTCTGCAGACCCGAGGGGTTAAATTTTTTCTAGCCCGGAAGTAAAGAGAATGAATGAGTTTTGGGATATCACCCCGTTTAGCTGGGAAGGCGTACTCACCTGTGCCGCCTGCGGATGGATTTTAGGCCTTGAACGCCAACTTCGCGGAAAGCCCGTGGGTATTCGCACAGCAATCCTCATTATTCTCGGTACCTACCTTTTTATGCGTCTGGCAACATCCCTTTCAGATAACTCGCTGGATCATGCGCGAGTACTCGGTCAGATAGTTACAGGTGTTGGTTTTCTGGGTGCAGGCGTCATGATGGCGCGTGATGGTCAAATACAAGGGATGACCTCTGCAGCCGTCGTTTGGTTGATGGCGGGCCTTGGTATGGTGATCGCTTTTGACTACGGACGTCAGGCACTGCTTCTTTGTGCGTTTGTACTTTTTGTTCTTGTTGGTCTGGATAAAGTTGAAACGACGTTTTCTTCCCTAACAAAAGGCGTGCATAAACGTTGGGAGAAAAAGCGGAAAAAGACCGGAAAACATGCAGATATCATCGACTAGTAAGCGGTCATTCTGCACAACCATTACCATCAAAAGATTTTATCGTCACCACAAAATTATCTCTCTTTACGTTTGTGGGTGGCGAAATAATAATCGCGCCTGAACGCACCATTCTCTGCGTTAAAACCTGCACTTCCTGTGCAGGTTTTTTAATTTCAATTCAGACAATTAAGGAAAAACATTGCAACAGAACCCTGTTATGCAGGCTGATCGCAACAGCCCTCTTGTGCCTGTTCTTAGCCTAAGCCTTTTTGCCGTTGCGTCAGGTTTCCTGATGAGCCTCATCCCGCTTGCGCTTGACGCACGTGGCATGTCGGTGAATCTTGCCTCCTGGCTCGCGAGCGTGTTTTACGCAGGCCTGCTTGGCGGTGCGTTGATCAGTGCACGCATCGTTGGCAAGTTTGGCCATCGCAGTGCGTTAATTGCGTTTTTGCTTATCGTTGTCAGTACCGTGGGTTTAATGGCATTTAGCGCCTCACCGGCTGCATGGCTGTTTGCACGTTTTGTTGCAGGCATCGCAGTTGCCGGCGTGTTCGTTGTGATCGAATCCTGGCTACTGATGGCAGACACAGAAAAAGCCCGCGCCAAACGTCTGGGCCTTTACATGGCATCGCTTTATGGTGGCTCTGCATTGGGTCAGTTAGGTATTGGCATGTTCGGTACTGAAGGCGCCATGCCACTGATTGTCGTCGCCAGCCTATTCTCAGCTGCAATTTTGCCACCACTGGTGTTCAAAAGGGGTCGCCCGAAAGCGGTAGGCCACGCGAGCATCAAAGTCAGCGAGATGAAAACCCTGCCAGCAGCGGCCTACATTGGCTGTATTGTGTCTGGTCTGGTGCTGGGGTCAATATACGGCCTATTGCCGCTGGAACTCGAAAGCAGTTACAGCCACGACCAGGTCGGCGCATTGATGGCTATCGTGATCCTTGGTGGCATGGTGGTGCAACCGCTGGTGAGCTGGTTGAACTCACGCATGGAGAAAGCTTTACTGATGGCGCTGTTCTGCTTCCTCGGTTTGCTTTCCATTGCGATGATTGAAATCGCTACCGTATCAGCAGGCGTGATGGCGGGCATGTTCCTGCTGGGAGCATCTGCGTTTGCACTATACCCTGTTGCTATTACACTAGCTTGCCGCAACGTGGATGAATCAAAAATCGTAGCAGCTGCAGAGTTGATGTTACTGAGCTATAGCGTAGGTTCCGTGATCGGCCCTGTCCTGGCAGGTGAGGCGATGTCGATGAAGGGCGGCTTAATGTTCTACTTCGTGGTCTGCTTCGCAGCGACTCTGCTTTACATGCTCGGTTCAACCAAGCGCAACCGCTCAACCGGCACTGACGGTGTTGACGAAGCGGTATCGGTAGACATTTGATTCAAAAAGTAATTTAAGCAAGGTGCTCATTGTTAGCGCCTTGCCTTTCTTCCCTCTCTTGGCCTTTTTGCTCCACATCCTTCTCACTGCAAAATTTTCTATACAAAAAGCCCCAAAAACACATTTAAGGTATGTAGTGCGTCTAAATACCGCCGTATTTTTTTGACGCGAGTCACATCGAAACACCCCTTAACGCTAACGCACTCATTTATTGACAAAATACTTTATTAGTAATGTTAAATATCTTCCGGTACATCATACAGTTAGTGGAATTTCGACCAAATAAGCAGGCAGTTGACACCGTGTTTTAACAGAAGTCCAAGGCATCTCATTGAAAAAAGAACAGACGACGGTATAAAACTGTCACAGATCCAACTTTTTGGCTATCACCATAAAAGAAATGCGGCTATGTAACTATATATATCAATAGCTTAATAGTTTTAATGACGAAATAATCAATAGCATTTTGTACATCATTTAAACACTTCCTACGCTCAAATTGTGGGTCTAGAAATTGAGACTCACATCACAGCGTAGGAGGTATCGGCATGTTCCAAGCATTACCGAAAGTGATAGTCAGTGTGTTTCTTTTATTTAGCCTGCAAGGCTGTATCTTGATCAACGGGCCTTTGGATTATGCAGATACTTCCAACGAGCACGATGTAAATTATCTCGCCATAGGCATCCCCTTCGTACTCGGAGGACATGGCACCAGCGTTCCCCTCACTCCGGAAATCAGCTTGACTGCAAAGCATGTCGCCAAACTTGATTACAGTGAAGTGATTGCATATCACCCGGATTGCGACGTTGCCCTTATCAAAGAAGACAATACTGACAAACGCTTAGCCTCCTTGGGTACTGTTCAAACAGATGGCAGCATCACTACCGTCGGCATGGGGCTTACTGGTAAAGTGCTGCTCGGTAAAGGTAAGTACTATCGTGACGTCAATTTTGTCGACAGCACTTTATTTGCAAGATGCCCGGCAAGCATTACTGATGCGCCCATTCAGTCCGGCATGAGCGGCGGCGGCGCGTTCAACGATAACGGTGAACTGGTAGGGATCATTTCAGGTATGTCCAGCTCCGGTTTCCGCATGCTTGATGGCAGCACCCTTGGCAACGAACGAACCAGTGTGTTTGTTTCAACACTTTACGTCAGGGGTTGGCTTATCGAGTCTATCGAAACCTACTATGGCGACTCTATCGACAATCTCACCGCCGGCACACCAAGTTTTTCAGCTGCCTATCTCAGTGAATAACCGCTCTAATTCCAGACAAAGCGCCTTCGGGCGCTTTTTAATACACTATTGACGCAAACGTTTGCCCTATAGCCATGTCACACTTTTTTTGTCAAAATAGCGCCACTTTCCCGTCTATCTCTTTGCCAAAGGAAAAACATGGCCGCTCAAATCATTGATGGAAAACTTATCTCTCAAACTGTTCGCCAGGAAGTTGCTGCACGTGTCGAAGCCCGAAAAGCAGCAGGCCTCAGAGCGCCGGGCCTGGCCGTGGTGTTGGTGGGTGATGACCCAGCTTCCCAAGTTTACGTTGGCAGCAAACGTCGCGTGTGTGAAGAAGTGGGTTTTGTCTCTAAATCCTACGACTTACCATCAACCACCAGCGAAGCAGAACTGCTTGGTTTGATTGATGATTTGAATGCCGATCCAGAAATTGACGGCATTCTGGTGCAATTGCCGCTTCCTGCACAAATGGACCCGACTAATGTGCTTGAGCGCATCCACCCTGAGAAAGACGTAGACGGCTTTCACCCTTACAATGTTGGTCGCTTGTGCCAGCGCATGCCGAAACTGCGCTCATGCACACCGAAAGGCATCATCACATTGCTTGAGCGCTACAACGTGCCTCTGCGGGGTAAACATGCTGTTGTTGTCGGCGCTTCAAACATTGTTGGCCGTCCAATGACGATGGAACTGTTACTGGCTGGCTGCACCACCACCACGTGTCACCGCTTTACCAAAGATTTGGAAGGTCATGTTCGCCAAGCAGATCTTTTGGTTGTTGCTGTCGGCAAACCCAACTTCATTCCCGGTGATTGGATTAAGCCTGGCGCAGTGGTCATTGATGTGGGTATCAACCGACTAGAAGATGGCAAACTGGTGGGTGACGTGGAATATGGCGTGGCTGCTGAGAAAGCCAGTCATATCACGCCAGTACCCGGCGGTGTTGGCCCAATGACAGTGGCAACGCTAATTGAGAATACCCTGCTGGCTTGCGAGCAATACCATTCATAACCAGCGCAAATATTTGGCTGCAGATCGCATTCTGCAGCCAAATACTCAAAAAATCCCCGCTACATTTTTATCCAAATTTCCAAATTTCTTTTGAGTAACCCAACCAGACTAATTACACATTTGAAGTGTCTCGCACATGAGACATTGTAAATAAATTATTAATTACATTAGAGCTTTAAGTTGAAAATAATAAGCCGATTTTATCCAAGGAATCGGACATATGCTCAAAACGAAACCCTCGATCCTGGCCATTGCATTGGCTTCGATACTCGTCGGTTGTGGCGGCTCGGGAGATGACTCGCCCAACACTTCCACACCAAATGTTGAAACCCCGGAAACGGGCACCCCAGATACCGGTAATCCCTCACCTCAGGCTACTTTACTCCAAGCAGTATCTGGCACCCTGACTACCCCAGATTATCAAGCTATCCCTAACGCTGATGTAAGCATTAGCATCGTCGACAAAGCGGGAACCCCCCTATTTCTGCAATCGTCAACAACAGATTCAGACGGTGTTTTTGAAGCACAGTTGCCAACATTTGAGAATGCCAGCAGCGCCACATCAGTAATCGTAAGCTACAACAAAGCTGGCTTCACGAGCGGTGAGAGATTATTCGCCATTGATGAAAGCTCTGTTGCCATTGCAGCAGACGCCATTATCTCCCCCGTTGTTGTTCAATCTTTCAAAAAGCAAGATCTACAGATTGTTGCAAGCAGCAGCGACAAACAAAGTGTCACCTTCTCGTTGGTCAAAGACGGTGACGGTCGCAAAGCAATTCGTGCAGGCACGCCGCTAGCGATGTCTGAAACTGAGTCAGATTTAAAAATTGACCTCCCAATTGAAGCTATCGGAGATGATGTCGAAGCACTGACAGTGGAAATGGCACACTTCGATTCAGCCGATATCACAGACATTCAATCCTTCCCAGGTGATTTTGTCGGATATGGTGAAACGGAAAACCAAGGTGTCGGCACCAACTTTTCTGTCGATAATTCACAGGAAGACCCTTATCGCCTCATTTCCACCACCTTTGCGCAAATCTCTATTACAGACCAAAATGGTGACTTATTACCAATCTCTGAAAGGCTAGCCGCCTCGGGAGATACCCCAACGGTGCAGGCATATGTTTCTCCTGAAGCCTATCGCACCATTACTGAAGACGTTGCGCTGGATATTGCCGGCATTCAAGTCCCTATCTACATCTATAGATACAGCAAATGGGAATTTGTTGGTAACGGTACATTGACCGATAGCCTAGGCGACCCGCTTGACGGACAACTCACTGGCACCCTGCCTGACTATCTGGCAAGCCTACCGGATTCGGTTTACGTGAGCATCCCAGTGACCAGCGCAAACGAGTGGGTTCAGTGGATAAACCTCGACTGGCCCGTTTTTGCAGAACCTACGCAAACTTGTGTAACCGGTAAACTCTCCTACGAACGCGGAGAAGCCTACACACGTGATGTAGCGTTAACACTGCCAGATGGTGGTACCCAATGGCTCTACGCTGATAACAACGGTAATGTTTCAGCAAGCTTCCAAGCCATCGAGGGCGACTCAGCAAACTACAACGTCTACGCCTACAACTATTTCACTCGGGCAGGTGAAAACTACCAGCCAAACGTTTCTACCACTGGCGAATGTGACGTCAACATTGATGTTTCTCATGAGCTGATGAACCCATTCCAATGCTCTATCACTGGTTCTATTGTAGAACCCGATGGCACAACACCAATCGCAAATACATGGATTCAGACAAGATCAGCTGGTACCCGACTCTACGCCGTATCCGACAAGAACGGTGAGTTTTCACTCTCTTCAAACTGTGAAGGAAACGTCACGCTGAGCTTGTTAGATCAAGTCGAAACCATCACTTTACCCGAGGGTTTACAGCCGGGCGATGTATACAATGGCATTACCATTGTAAGAGAAAACAGCGCGCCAAGAATCTCTGCATGGAAGTCTAGTTCAAACAGCTTGCGCGTTTCAGATGAAGGTAAATTTTCATACTACATCTCTGATGGTGATGGTGATGACTTCACCTACCAAATCACCTGCACGAATGCCTGCTCCATCACAGACAATGGTGGCGAATATAGTACTGTCAGATTTGCCGCTGAGGGCAAGCACACTGTGACCATCACCGCTGAAGATGAATATGGCAAAGCCGCATCTAAAGCGCTGGTTTTTGATGTTAAGCCGAACGGCAATGTTGCTCCTGAAATTGTAGGTTTTGATGTCAACGGCCAACGTTATGCTCCAGGCAATGCATTAAACGTCGTTGAAGGGGTAGACCTTGCCATTGATGTTGTTGCGATTGATATGCAAGGCGACAGCATTAATTATGCATGGGAAAACCTACCACAAGGTAACTGTGCTGAGGCTCGTTGCGAATACCCTTCAGTCGCGGCAGGCAATATCGAGCTATCGGTCACAGCAACGGATGACAACGCAACACCTAAGTCATCAGAAGCAAACCTGATTATTTCGGTTAACCCCAACCAGGCACCGGAAGTTCTGGTTTCACCGAGTTCCACAGAGGTACTGACGGCAAACGGATTCACACAAGAAGAATGGCGTATCCGAGCCATTGTGCGTGATGACCAAGATCCTTCACCAACTCTTACATGGGCATTTGTAAATAGCTCCGAGGCAGAAAGTGAAGCATTTACCATTCTCGACAGTCATCAAGCTGCCCTTGTAGAAGGGATGTCGATTGAGACTGGTGAATACACCGTTACCGTCACGGCAACCGATAACCTAGGTGAAACAACGCAAGTTCAAACGGTACTTGTCGTCACAGAAGATGAGCCACCTGTTGTCGAGCTACTTGCTTCAGATTTAGTTGTCGAAATGACTGACAAGGGAGAAGGCGCAAAGGATATTACCTTTGAAGCAACCTTCAGTGACGATCGTACCAGCGAAGACTCACTGGAAGTAAGTTGGTCAGCCACAAACAACCTACCACTGGAAATCTCTGAAGATGCTCAAACAGCCATACTTCGCAAAGAGAGCCTGATTGCAGGTGTAACTGACATCACTATCAGCGTCACGGATGCCCTTGGTCAAACCACATCCAAAACAGTCACTATAGATGTGATAGTCACCGAAGATGTCGCACCGGAAGTGTCTCTTTCTGCAAGCCACAGCGTTGTTGATATCGCAGAGTATGGCCAAGGCGCACATGATGTAGTGTTTACAGCTCAGTTCAGTGATGACATGACACCGACAGCAGATCTGACCGTCAATTGGACGACAGATAACGGTGTGCCTCTCGTTATCTCAGCAGACAAAACACAAGCCACAATAGTCGAAGGTTCTCTGGTCGCTGGAGAAACAAACGTCATCATCACTGTCACAGATGGCTACGACCAATCTACCGTGAAGCAGCAATCTCTGACCGTGAATGTCGCGGATGATGCTGCGCCAGAAGTCACTGTTTCGTCTAGCCACGCCACAGTGGAAATGGTTGAAAATGGTCAGGGGGCGCATGATGTTGTCTTCACAGCAACCTACTCTGATGACTTCACTCCCACAGCCGATCTGGTCGTTACTTGGTCAGCAAGTAATGGTGCAGTGCTGGCTGTCTCCTCAGACAAACAAACTGCAACCCTGAAAGCAGGTGACCTCACCGCAGGAAATACCACGGTAAGAGTGACTGTCGCTGACCAATATGGTCAATCAACCAGTGCTTCTCAGGTACTTGTCGTCTCTATCTCCGACGATGAAAACCCAACCATCTCAGTATCTGCTTCACACACCCATGTTTCCATGAGTGAAGAAGGCGGAGGTTCAACAGATGTTGTATTTACGGCCAGCGTATCAGATGACTACACCGAGGCATCTGAACTGTCTATCAATTGGACAGTTTCTAACGCTGCAGCCCTGCGCGTCAGTGAAGACGGTTTAACAGCGACCTTACTGGGTACCAGCCTGACCGAGGGCACCATTGTTGTCACTGCGACAGTCAGCGACGAGATGGGCCAGTCTTCTAGCGACAGTCAGTCACTGACCGTCGATATAGACAATCGACCTGTTATCACCGCCATGTCTGTCTCGCCATCGGAACAAAAAGTCCTCGCGGGTGAGAAAAACGGTCAGCCAATTACTATCACGGTTGCAGCGTCTGACGACAAAACAGACCTCCTCTCGTTCGGTTGGACATCCAACACCGGCATCACCATCACAGACATGGATAACACCGTAGTGTTCCCAGCCGGTTCATTGGGCGTGGGCACCTACAGCGTCACTGCATATATTGCGGATGAGCTAGGTCAGGAAGTTAGCCAGACAGTGAACTTCAGCATCACCGAACAAGACGGAAACATCGACATTGAAATCGAATAATTCTCAAAAGGACTTGAATATTATGAAGAAACTCAGACTGAACCCGCTTGCGGCTGTCATAATGGCATCGCTGGCATTGGCTGGCTGTAACTCTGAAGAACTGGCCTCAGTGAACGACACCACCGTTAACAATAGCTCTGAGCAAACTGAAAACAGTGGCTCAGAAAATGGCAGTGTAACGGAAGGTATAACTGGTGCGGCCTCTCTCTCCGTCGGCGTTAAATTTCCAAAACCGGAGGCTTCTCCAGCTTGGATTGGCGATTCAACGACAGTCGATGTTGAATTTTATGAAACCGGTATTGTTGGCAGTCAAGGCGATGCATGGAAAGTCAAGAAAGTCTATGAGGCCTGTAATCCAGACACTGACGGTGACAACCCGGCCCCTATCCCTGATGGCGAGATCAACTGCGGAAATGCGCATGAAGGTGCGCTAAAAGGTAATTTCGCCACCTCGGTTTCGCTGACGCCAGAGGCTTCCAACGCAACGATTAACCTGCTGCCAGGTAAATACAGAATTGAAGCTAAGTTCTACAACAGCCAGAGCCAATTGCAGGAAACCAGCGTCAGTTATGTCACACTGACTGCAGGCAATCACTCACTGAAATTGCGTGGTATTGAAGCGACCTGGACCGCGGATAAGCCACTAGCACTTAGCCTGTTAAACAACACAACGCAAGACTGGGATCCAACGGTAGAAGGGACACAGACTGCGGCTGAAACCATGGGCATTACTGGCAACATTGTTGGTGTGCATTTGCCATCAGCGTTGACCTACCCAGGTAGCACTAATTCGAATCAAAGTTTCTTCCAAGACCTGTTGGTCAACGCCGGTGTTCTTAATGAAAACAACCTGCGTCCAACGGATTATGCCACGGCCTTTCAGCCAATCCTGCGCGTAATGAAGGATGGTCAGGAAACCAATCTCTATCCGATTTATTTTTCTGAGCAAACACCCAAATTCGATGACTTTGGGAATGAGATCGGTGGCACCCACTTCTGGAAAAATAGTTCTTTAGCTCTCCTTTTCCAGGAATACACGGCAGCAGGTGCATATACAGGCCTTCTACTTGGAGACCGCTATATTGGGCTATCTGAAAGTGATTGGAACACAGACACATGGAGTGCCCGCTATGCAAACCTGGAAATGGGCCTGTTCAATGACAAAGTGGATGATGGCGAAGCGACAGGTCCAGTCTATACAATCAACCGTCTAGAAGACGTCATGGTCTGGGATGATACTCAGGGCGTGCCAATCGAAACGGTGCAGGTTGCCGAAATTAGCAGCTATCAGGGCGGTAGTGACTTCTGGAAACAAGCCTTTGTTGAGCTTAATGGCGTCAAAAACACCTTTGTCGATGGCAACACTGTTCAGGGGTATCTCATCGAATCCCTATCAAGTGAAGTTAGTGAATGGGACGTGAACATTGAACCTGCGATGTATCTGAGCGCGACACTCGAAAAAATTGCCGTCGCAGAGGGACTTAAAGCGTCTGCTGCAGAGGCAAATTGTACTGAGTTAGCATTTGGAGGCGTCAATCAGGCCTCTACACAATACCGTTGGGATGAGGAAAACCAGCGCTGGGTTGCAGGTATGGTGAACTATGGTTACCAAAACCGCGTGCAGAATGTGCTGGAACCCATTCGTTATGCAATTGAGTGGCGCGAGGACGATATTGCGCGTCACTTAGACGATGCAATTTTATTTCCTGAATCAGAAGAGTACCACCTAGCACTAGCAGACAAGCGCCGGGGAGAAATTGATTCGATCAATACACTAACGCCAGAGTTTTTCGATTCGATTGACTTAAACAAAGATGGCACTGCAACACTATTTGAGGACGGTGTATTTTCTCTCAATGGTGAAAACTACAATAACTGTTTTTTCAACGAAACGTATTCGTGGGACGAAGTGAATGGCGATCAATATACATTCAGTGTTGATTGTGACAATCCTGATGTAAGTACCTTCACTTCTGGCAGCACCTGGGAAGCAACAGGCAAGATGTGTATCCAACCCTTTACGCTTCGCGCCTCTCAGTTGAACGTGGAGTACGAAACTGACGGTGACATCGTCATCGAATAATGTTCCGAAATAAAAGGCGGCCTTAGGCCGCCTTTTTGTCATCATCACACAGCAGAATCGTCGTATGCCTTCAATATTCTCGAAAATTACCCGGGCCTTATATTTTATCGTCTTGATGCTTATGTCAGGTGCGGCTTCTTCCAATGACTGGCTGGTAAGAGTTTCTCCCAGTTTTAATGCCCAGCCCCACCTCAACGCCGTTACTGTTTATTCTTTTTCAAATGGCGATCAGTTACTTGGCTTGGATGAAACCTCTTTTGAAAAAGCAGCTAAACAACTTTTTAGCGACGATGCCGTTATTTACTTTGAAAAAGCGCCCGAGATTATCAGTCGCAAAAAGCCCGTCGCACGCGCTTTTGTTAAATCTCAACAGCAAAACTTTCTCGAAAACGACGGGTTCAAAGAGTTAACACACAGCCAGAGACAATGCGATATGGCAACCATCGCCATACTAGACTCTGGCGTTGACATTGCGCACCCCGCATTTAACCAAGTTAACTTTCCAGATGCGCTCGATACGATTACCGACACTCACACCAGCGACGACCCTTATGGACATGGCACTCATGTCGCCGGGCTCATTGCCGCTCAGGCAACACAAACATTTCCTGAACTTCAGGGGGCATGCACATCAGCAACCGTTTACCCGATCCGTTTTTTAGACCGTTTTGGCGGTGGCACACTGAAAAATGCCATACAAGGCATCCAGTGGGCTATTGATAACAATGCCAAAATCATCAACCACTCTTGGGCAATAGGCTCAGAAAACCAAGCGCTGTTAGACGTCCTGACTGATGCAAATCAGCGTGGCATTGTGCAAGTTGCTGCGGCGGCGAACGCAGGCAGAGACCTTGCCAACTCACCCTACTATCCTGCCGCGTATTCTCAACGCCTCGGAGGCCTTATCAGCGTGGCGAACTGGGACAATCAAACGGGCAATCTCTATACCCTCAGCAATTATGGAGCAAGCAGCGTCGATATCGCCGCGTCTGGCACCGACTTACTGAGTTCACTGCCAAACAATGATTCGGGAACAAAAACCGGCACATCCATGGCCACTCCACTGGTTTCAGCCACTGCAGCCATGATATTGCAACAGCATCCATCTCTGTCTGCCGAAGAAGTTAAAGCACAGATTATTCAAAATGTCGCCCATGAAGCCACGCTTCAACAACGCGTTATTTCCGGCGGTCGGTTAAAGGCCAAAGCCGCGGTTACCGCTACACCCAATGAGGCTTTTTTGCATCACAGTGACACCCACGAAAACCAACTGTCCGTCTATGGTGTCAACTTGCATCAAATCAATGACTGGCAATATGTCACTGCAACCTCCCCTTCAATCAATACCCCAATCCTTCCTGAATCAGTCAGTAAGGAAAGCGTGACTTTCCTTGATTTCTCTATGCCTGTGGGTTGGATAGAAGCCACAACAGCTTCCGGGAAAAGGCTTAGCTTGCTGGTTAAACCTGAGTTACCAGCCCCCGCAGAACTCGAATTATTGAATAATAATCAAGACCATATCGTTACTTGGCGTGGCACCCAGTTTGCCGAGACTTATGAAGTTGAGTGGCGCATGCCGGGCAAGCCATACGCAGAGAAAGCTATCGTCAAAGCGCCTGCTAATCAGTTTCTATTACCGGTTGAATCATCACCGGCGGCGATAAGAATTCGGGCGCTTTACACTTATTCGACAGACAAAGAACACCTCTCCGTCATCGACGGTCAACAAGCCTCAACGTTCATGGAAATCACGCTCGCTCAAGAGCAGGAAGATAACCTGATCGATTTCGGCATCGTTCCTCAAGGTATTCATATTGAATTCGCGCTCACCCAGTTAGGGTTCCCGCAAGATGCCGACCCCTATCTGACCCCATCGAATAGCTCACAAATCGTCAGTGCTATAGAAAACGGGTTAATGCTGCTGAACACCGAAACCGTTGGACCACTAACGAGCATCCTGGAAATAGCAGATCAGCAAGGCGCAGCGATTTGGCAATTACGCGGACAGGTGGAATCGTCACAACACTGGCAGTTAGGGCTAGATACCGGTGACTATGTCAGCATAGACCCGACGGGCGCAGCGCTCGATGTCGCCTTTAAGCAGGGAGGAAACTACCGACTTGTCCTGTCTACCAAACCCAAGGAGAGTGTCATTTTATCACTGACACAAGCGGCGCAAACACCCCAGGAAATAAGGAGCGTGACGTTCGATGGAAAGGCACTGGACGAATCAAACATCACAGTGAACGGAAAGACAACATCACTTCTGCTTTCCAACGACTCAGAAAAAGAAACGGTATCAGTCTCGTTCACCGTTGGAGCGCCATCCGACTCTCAGACTACCCCAGCATCCAGTGACAGTCGCTGTTTTCTGGCCACAATGGCATTCAGCCAAAGCCCGCTGATACTTGATCATCTGCGATTTGTCCGCGACTACGTCATCAAGCCCTTGCCGTATGGAGATACCATCGTCGACGCCTACTACCAGCACTCACCATTCTGGGTGGTGGAACTTCAGGGCAACCCTTGGGCGATTCTAGCGATACAAGTCAGCATTCTGCTCTCACTGTATCTGTTACCCGGTTTCTTTGTGGTGCGGTTTATCAAACGCACGATTTAACAATCCACTTATTTAACCAATGTCCGCATGGCAGCGTCGGGATTTCACCCAACGCTGTCATTTTTATGACACCATGATCGCATAAATGAGACACATTTCTTCATGTAAGTACTCAGTTCCATAGAATATCGCCAGCCTGTACTGATTAAAAAACACACAAAAACAGGCTGCAAAAGCAACGTCAATTTCGCTTTCGAAAAAATGGCTAATATTCAGGAGCTATCATGCTTATCATTACCACGATGATCTTCGGATTGTCGTTCCTATCCTTGTATGTGTTGCGAATACTCGCGTTCCGCATTGGTCTGTTGGATACCCCCTCAACCAGAAAGCTACATCAAGGTGCCATTCCGCTTGTTGGCGGCCTATCACTCTATGTCTGTTTACTCGTCTACTTATTATTACTATCTCATTCAATGGACGCCACTGCAGTCGTCTACCTGATATCCATCAGTGTGCTGACCTTCATTGGAGCATTGGATGACAAGTTTGATGTCAGCTATAAACTCCGCTTCTTCATCCAAATCGCTCTTGCAGTCGTGATGATCAGCAGCGTGGATGTCGCGTTAGTTTACATAGGAGATATATTCGCGTTGGGTGACGTTGAATTAGGGATATTTGGTTATCCGCTGACGATATTAGCGGTAGTGGGTGCAATCAATGCTTTTAACATGGTTGATGGTATTGATGGCCTTCTTGGTGGGATCTCCGTGGTCACATTCGGCGCTTTAGGTTACTTATTCATGAATGCAGGCATTACCGAGTTAGCGGCTATCTGCCTCGTCATCATTACCTCACTGATCCCCTACATTTTGATGAATTTGGGCATTATCGGCAAACAACGAAAAGTCTTCATGGGCGATGCTGGCTCCATGCTCATCGGATTTACCGTCGTATGGCTCTTGATTAAAGCATCACAACCCGGGTTTGAACCTGTCATGCGCCCAGTCACCGCACTGTGGATAATCGCACTTCCTCTGATGGATATGGCGGCGATTATGATCCGACGGATAAAACGCGGAGACTCTCCCTTCAAACCTGACCGTGAACATCTCCATCATATCTGCCAGCGCGCCGGCCTTAATCCGTTTCAGACATTACTGGCAATCTGTACCGTTGCAGCATCCATGGTCGGCTTCGGCATCATTGGTGAAAATATGGCGATTCCAGAGTGGATAATGTTTGGGCTATTTATCGCAACGTTTGGTGCGTATTACCTTTCACTGGCTTATGTGTGGCGAATCCTGACGTTCATCCGCCGTCTCTTCAATAAAGAAGAGTTACCCACACAAAGCGAAGCCTGAATCGACGAAAATTTTCCAAATAAGGTGCTGACGGCTAGTCAGCGCCAAACCTCTCCGTGAATGCACCGCCTTTATCGTCCCTTAAGGCCTCATCCCATAATCAAACTCAGGATGAACACTGTGTACACAATTCACCTAAACTTCATCACATCAACAACAGGACAATAGCCTAAGGTGTTTCGACAGCCTGGCTGACTTTTCGACGTTCACGAGCATAGCAACAGCCAATAACAACCAATACGCCTGCGATATTCGTGATGGCATCCAAAACACTTCCCTCTCGGCCAACCAACCACCAACCTTGAACTACCTCAGATAATACACCTACACAGATCAAAAGCAGCCACAGGTAGCCCCGAAAGCGGAAAGGCAGCATCATCCAAGCCGCAAGGCTGAACAGAAGAAGGTGCGCCACCAAGTCACCATGCCCCCAAAGATAGGCCGTACTATCAATCGACAACACATTGAAGCCCACCGGGGTGAAGAGTGATGAAAGAAGCAGAAATAACATCAAAAAAGAGGAGATATAAAAGGGTTTAGTCAATATAGAGGAAGGTTTCACTCGCTTTGCTCGGTTACATTGTCATCTTAGCTGATAGCGTCTCAAAAAATAGGCACACAAGCAATCCAACGAGCATGTTTAAGACACTCAGCGCGGGAAACAAGAAAGACAAAGCCTCCATATCCAAGGACCCACAAAATGTGCAAGACTATTTTTCGTTGAGTATGTCGCTCTCACGAATAAAAGACTTCTCCATACACGCCAGGCAGGAAACGTAGATTTGCTGTCTTCTAAAAATATGCCTTTGCAGCAAGTTTCTCTTTAGGCGGGTAAACTGAATTTTTTCGCCACAACGTGGGCATTGAAAAAGTGGCACTTCCAACAACTTATCCTCTTTAAAACGCACCGGCTTGATTGAAAAGCAACCATATACAAGTCAAATTATTGACTCAACACATAACAGTAGATCTGACTAGGCAAAGGAATTGGAGTCGCGGGAAATCATGTAATTGCGTAAATGACCTCCCTGTCATTTACATGATCGAGTTATATCTTCCCAAGGCAGTTATCTAATGATGGGTTAGTTGTAGCTCCAAGAAATACAATTTTTTTGCAACTGTAGCATTTCGCTTTTTGCTCATGGCGATGTGACACATTTTTTTCCCACCATGTTCGCTTTTGTCGGGTGAACCCGGCTTTTTCATGACAACTCGGACAACATGTATTAGAAAAAATAAGCATTGGGCTCCACTCTTAATCAATTTCGCGAAAAAATAAACCAATACTACAAAGCTCGCAAGACAATTCATAAAAATAGTCACCACGCAAGGAATTAATCACATAGCGTGATAATCATTCCAAATATACCCTTGAGCATGTATAAGCCTTAGATGGTACCTGTCTATTTTTTTTAACAAACAAACCGACCAACTCGTCTTGTCGTTTCATGATTGACTTTTTATCAACACCATAGAACCAAAGCGTCTTATAAGACACTTATATAATGCTGACATTAATTATCACAGGGTGGATAAGTGTGCACAGGGGGAAAAATATCATCGCTCAATGCGATTAATTGGCGATGATATCGTGATGCTTGCCTGACTTGGTAAACCACCGGCAAATACTATTCAGGAAAAATATCTTCAGCATTTCTCTCGCGGTTTTGTCGCCACGCTCTTCCACCACCGAGCTTGAGAGCAACAAGCGCCAGGAAACTGATCACTTTCGTTCCATTCACGTGCAGGCTCACCTCACGAAAAAGGTCATCCCAGGGGCCACGTTCTTCACAGCGCCACGCTTTTTTGTATCCCGTCGGTGAAGAGGTATCTACCTCCCACAAATACATATAGCGATAACCAAAATCATGAAGTAAGCCCGGGATTAAAAGGAGTCCTGTCGGCGACAGAATAAACCATAGCGGTTTGGGAATAGAGGCACCATCAAAGACAAAGCCTTTAGGAACCACATACCGGTGCCCTTTATATTCATAGGCCCAGTTTTCAACCAGTTTCCATTGGCGCACAAACGTCACCCAGCGCCAGAGTTGAATATGAAATGGCTGGTCTTTGGTTTTGATAGGTAACGGAGCAATCACTGGCATCTCTAATGGCTTTTTCATTGACCCGTCTCCTTACCGAGGATCTCGTTAGCTTTGATTTGCCAAGCTTTCACTTCGCTTTGCTTATCTTCAAACGCTTTGAGTAAGTCCACAGTAATGAAGTAACCCACATCTCCATCGCGCACCGTGGCACCAAAGGAGTAACTGTTCTTCACATGAAGCATCAAGCCATGGCCAATATCATCCACACCGGCCCGGTCGGAATAAGTACTCACCAGCGAAGCCCCACAGGCGAAATCCGCCCCGAAGCAGCTTTGCCAAGCATTAATACCCAGCCATTCTACCGCCAGCGCGGCTTCAAACTGACTGCCGTCGTTGGCATCACCAACGTACTCCATCAACACACTGGGATGGGCCAGAAACAGTTGATACTTTGGCGGCAATACAAAATTCTGAGAGCTTAATTCATCACTGTAGAACCAAGCCGTGAATGGTCGGTCTATAAGTGTCTGCGAGCGACCTTCATCAAAATACCGGTTCCACTGTTTGCCGTATTCAATAGCAAGATCCGACACTACTTGGGCGTTGCGTTGAAACGCAATATCCCTGTAGGTATTAATGGCATCGACCCACCCCATCAAATAAGCGCGACATCCTTTATGCTTCACCGCATCCAGGTTTAATGTCACTTTGCCACTTTCAACATCAACGTAAATTTCATCTGGGTTTTCACTCAGAAAAGCAGACTTTCGGTAATACAGCCCAACAAGGCTATTCACATTTTCAGGTTCCCCCCCTGCCAGCCATTGCTCAGAAAGGAAAGTGTTGCGTTCCAACTCTTCTACAAGAGAAAGTGCGGTTTTTCCGTCATCAAATTGCACCAGTGTGTCAATATCTGATGCGCTGGATTTCACTTCATTAATCCAAAGCACCGCTTTTGTTTCACGGGTGGTTTTCGGCCCTTCAACCAGCGCTTTGCCGAAGTTTTGGGAAAGTTGAGTGAGCTTTTTAAAGCTCACGTTTTTCTCGCCCTGGGGACATTCATTAGCCTGAGAAGAGAAAGCACTCAGTAAACAAAACATCGCAATGACTACATGAAAAAGTTTCATCTTGGCGCCTCCTATCACTCAGTGAAAAAGTCTTTGTAAGTCTTGAGTAGGTCAAAGAGGTCCCTCAGATTTTCAACAGAGTGACCATCTTTTTCCGGAAGTGCACCCAACTTAGGTTTTATCTTCCCGTTCACCGCAATCAACTCCTCGACATCAATAGGAAAGCCTTCTTCGGGCATGATTCGGTACAGAAATTGAGCTGAGACTGTGGGATTTTCAGGTACTCCTCCAACGCATGGGGGTTTTTCGTTGAAAAAAGTTGCTTTGTTCTAAGCGAATGAAAGTTTTTCTCTAAAGTGAGCGGATCAACCCAGTTTTTGTCAACGTCAGGGTTAAAAGGTAAAAACCACGTTAACGGGTCGAACTTATTAAAAACATTGTAATAGTCTGTCACACAACCTGCATCACCTCGACTGGGTTTCACAATGGTTGAAAAAGGGTCAATTCCTGTTTTTAACAATGTTTCGTTCACTTTGAAAAATAGATAGCTGGCATTCGAAATCATCCATAGCGAATCTATTTTATTTCGGGGTGGGATTTTGGCGCCGGTGTCTCCATAGGTTTTAGCCAGCATATCGTGCATAGCGATAGTGCCTAAAGAGTGTGCCATCACATGAAGTCGCCGTCCCGACGTCCGATGCACCAATACCTTGGCAAACTCCGCAGCAAGATGCGTTCTGACTTTTTCTCCGTGTAAACCAGCATACAGAATCACATCCAATATGTGGGTATTGAAGAAAATGTCTTTGCCGACATTGCTTTCAAAATTCACAATTTCAGCAATGAACTTATTAGGAAGTTGCCCTTTAAAATAGTTACCTATGCTTTTGGCACTTGCTTCAATCCGTTTCCTTTCTTCATCAAAGATATGATTATATGCGATGGGAAATACATCCACATGGTCTTCAAAATTAATATGCTCAGTTGATTTATATCTTTTTAGTGTTGCATTGGCGGCGTCAATGACGGTTTTCTTTAATGAATCAGCGGTGTGTTCACCCATGCCATGAGTAATAACAAGAATAGATTTTCCCATTTTGACCTCGACAAGTTGCCATACAGCAAGACAGGCTATTAATGATTGTTCATCTAAACCTTACAGAGTGTATTGATTTTGATAATACACATCCCTACAAACTATCGAGCAACATCCAAACATCAGCTCAGCCCATGAATTCAATACAAGAAAAATTGCTAAAACTATCGAAAAACACTCAAACATTGGCTTAATAAAAATCTCTTTATTGGGATCTTTCAGCATTAACATTTAGATAAAGCATGTTTTTTTCACCATTTGAACATCATCGAAGAACGGCAACCAACTGAAAGCCTTCTCCTGCCAAGCATTAAGAAATACAACGGCCCCTTTCACAAAAAAGCATTGGTCTCACATTGAGATTTTCGGCCATCGAGGCATCTAACACTCTCGTAAACAGACGTTTGAGAACACTCGCAAATACAATTAATTAGGCAGAAGTGTCCATACTCACTGACTGAATTAACGGTCAGAATATTGCCTCCATCAACATGGAGTATCATTCAATGAAGAAAACCACCTTCTGTTTAGCGCTCTTGCTGGCAGGCTGTGGCGGTGATGGCGGCAATTCAACCGATACCGGTTCCGGTGGCGGTGAAACTTCACCTAACACAGTTTCAGCAGACAAAGTGTTTGAACAGGCAACCATCGTTAAAGATCCAACGACAGGCGTGTCTTATCAGGAAGTCAGCGTAAAGGCGGACGAAACGCTTATTGTCGAAACCACTCCCGATATGCCGTTTACCATCGCTCAGGGCAAAGATGCGCCTCAGCGTTTGGTCGTTCAAGGCAATCTCACGATTTCAGCAAAATAAGGAAGTAATGATGAAAAAGTTCATGATGACGGCACTGGCGCTGGTCTGCTCCTCAACCGCTTTCGCTGCCAATGATCACGCAGTATTAAACGTAGAAGGTGAAATTCAAATCAACGGTAAAACCGTGATTGATAAAGAGGGAAACTGGGCGGGTAATACGACTGCCACTCCTGTGATCAATTTGGGTGAGTTACTCACACCAACAGTGAGTAAAGTGGAACTTCAGGACGCTGTTGAAACTGCCAACGAGTATCACCTCACTTACGACGCACAATCTGGACGCACTATTCGAGAAGAGCAGTTAGTCAATGGTGACGTAGTTTGGAGCATGGAGTGGATAGAAAACACGCCAACCTCAAACAAAATCAAATACATCAACGGTGAGTGTGAGCGCGTCGTTTCTAACACGTTCGAAGCATCCACAGGCTACCCATCAGTTCCCGTTGGTACACTCGCCGCGCGCGCAGATGTCATGACTCAAGAAGTCATTTCTAACAGTTGTAATCCCGAAGAAGTTGGCACCAAGACTGATTTCAAAGACACCATGCACATGATTGTCGCAGCAGAAATCAGCTATCCATATGGTCAGACCAAATTGGAAAACTGTATCTATGCAAACCAGTACCTTAGCTGGAGCGGCGAATATCAAACCCGCGTTTACTGCCAAGGACCGGGTCTTGTAGAAATGGGTGATTTCAAACTTAAAGCCATCGTTGAATAAGCGGTAGGTTGAAAGAAATAAGCGGTCCTGGGGAAACAGGCGAAAAATGCGACGGGGCGACCGTCGCTTTTTAATTCATCATGTTGTTTTCGTTGAGGAAGAGCGGTCCTGGGTCCTGGGTCCTGGGTCTTGGGTCCTGGGCAGAGCAAAGACAGTTCTGGGGAGCAGCACTCCTCTGCACGCTCTTGAGCACTGGCTCTTTCCCAGGTCCCAGGACCGCTCTTACTCTTCCTAGGTCCGCTCTCTCTTCTGTCCTTCCTGCTCTCTCTGCCCTTCCCCCTCTCATTCCGAGAACGATTTCCCTTCCTATTCAATAACATACAAATGTATGATTCTGCTTCCAAAAATACCAATAAACTGGACAATTTAAGAACAATGAAAAAAACACTTATCAGCACGCTCGTGGCCAGCGTACTGCTCTCGGGTTGTGGTAGTGATGACAATCAAGTGACCTCCAACGCAACACCTTTAGATGTTCAAACCACCTTCTCCGCACGTTATATCCAAACCTTACCGGGCAAAAATCAACAAGCAGCGGCATATATTGCTCCTGTTGAAGACGCTCAGTACGCAGCCCAAAAAACACAGGTGCGTTATCTGGGTCAGCTAGAAGTCACCAATGTGGACACTGGCGCAGAGCAAGTGTTTGACTGGCCTGTGACACAAACGGTTGATGCTGATGGCAATGTCACCACAACCTCTCACCGCGCACTCACCCTAAAGCCTGGCACTTATGATTTTGCCCTGCTACTGACTACCGAAGGCGCCAACCCTAAGCAGTATCTCGCCAAAGCGCTGGGTCATGAGGTTTTGGAAGGCGAACAACCGGCGATTGAGTTTGTAGTTGAGCCGAACCTTGGCGACACCATCACAAACTTCGACGAAATAGACTATGTGTCTAAACTCGCTTTCCAATGGAAAGCCGAAGAACTGGCAGGTCTGAACAAGCCACAATTTGGTCTGTCGGTGAACGGTGGCGATGAGCAGGTTTTTGAGATCAATAAAGAAACCGGGCTTGCTGAAATCACCATGAATGTCGAACCGGGTGAGTACACCCTGTCGCTTCGCCTTTACGACGGTGATTTGATGGTCGGCCAAAACGAGGAAGACAGTACGGTTAACTTTGTCGAAGGCGAAAACGCCCAAACTGACATCGTGCCAATACAGGCTGATGTGGTATTTGAAGTCGATGAAATCAAAGACCGCGGTACCTTCGCGTTTAACGTTCCAGATGTGTTGATTGAGGAAGTGGGTGGTCTGGAAAACCTGACCCTGAAAGCCACCATCACTGCAGGTGGTATCGAAGCACAAGAGCGTGTACTGGATATTCTAGATGTTAACGGCAGCCACATTGCAAAAGACATGTTCGAAACGGGTGGGGCTGACAAAGTGGGTGTATATCTGGCTTTTTACGACACCCAACACTCGCAAGACTTGGCTGAGCTAACGCCATTTACCAGCTGCACGACGGATGTCACGGTAGAGGCCAACCAAACCCTGGGTTGTAAGGTTGCCCTGAAACGCGAAAGCATTATCACCAACCGCATTCTTGGCACCCTTCGCATCAACGCCGTAAACGAAAACTGGACACCTGCAGAAGGCGCAGACGTTTTACTAAACGGCGAAAAAATCGGTGTTACCGGTTCAGAAATTGGCGCTGGCACGTTCAAAACCCACCTTGTTGCGGGTGAGTATCAGGTAGAGGTGAGGTCTGGTGTAAGCACAGCCCAAGATACACTTTCTATCGCACCACTTTCTGTCGAAAATATTCCATTGACGTTAGTTCGCAATTCCGAAGTCGGCGCAGGTACATTTGTTGAACTTCACACTTATCGCCCTGAGAACTTCTTTGATCATGGTGCGACTGGTGATTTAAACGGTGACGGTAATATAGATCTTGCTTTGGCTTTAGAAGACAATCGTGTCCAGATATTTTATGGCGATGGAAGTGGTGTTTTTCCAACCTCATCCCTTATTGATGTGGCCTACCCATCGACACGAATCAAAATCGTAGATATTAACGGGGATGGTAAAAATGACTTGTTGATGTCAGCGTCATTTAAGGCTGAAAATGGCGGTTTGATGATTTATGAAAACAAAGGGGATAATCAGTACACCCTTCGTCAAACCCTAGAAGCACTAGCACAGTCCTATGTTGACCAACAGTCACTTGAAGCGGTAGACATCAACAATGATGGAAACCTAGAGATTCTTGCATCCACGAGCCGTACCCACTTTGGCATATTTAAACTCAACGCAGATAACCACTTCGAATTAAATAGCACCTACAGTACAGACACGGCACGTGCGATCGCTGTCGGCGATGTAAATAACGATGGTTACGTTGATATCTGGGCAGACTCGCTTTTAGTTAACGACGGTAACGGCAATTTTACATTCAAAAACATATCGCTCGGCAGCGCGAACATCGCAACGGTGCAGTTTGCAGATTTCAATGGTGATGAACATCTTGATCTTCTAGCGACAGATTGGTACGACGGTGAAACCATCGTATTCACCAATGATGGCTTTGCCAACTTCAATACCAGCCACACCGTTTCTACTCACAACCCAGACCGCAACCTACCTGCCGTTGGTGATATTGATCTCGATGGTCATCAAGATATCGTGATGATGAACCGCGCCCTAGACCCAACAACAGGCCGAGAAAAAGCGGCTCTGTACCGTTACATCGGTAATAAACATACCGATTTTACTGAACATAAAATTCAATCAACAACATACCCGGATAAAATGTTACTTGCCGATATAGACAATGACGGCGACCTAGATCTAATCGGCCTTGGGTTCAAAGTGAGTGTGTTTAAAAACACCCCAACCCATTAAACCAATAAAACGAAAAAAGGCGATGGTCACCCATCGCCTTTCCATTCTAAGTCAGAATAATTTGCACAACCCAAGCCGAATTCCCAGCCCCGCCTTCCCTGCTCTTCAAGCTCTTCCCAGGACCCAGGACCGCTCTTGCTCCTCCAAGGACCCTCTCTTGAGCTCTCGCTTTCCCCGCTCTTAAACCGCTTCCTCTACCAACGGCGCTTTCCCTAGCCACTGGCGGATTTTCGCGGTGATACGGAAGATATGGCTGATGGTGTAGAAATACACTGAGAACAGCACAAGGAAACCGATAAACATCGATGTTTCATTGAATTGGTAAATCTCGCCTACGATGCCAATCGCCGCGAAGCTGGTTGCCAGCAGGCAAATCACCACTAAAGTCATACGCGACGACAAACCGATACGCTGACAAATGTGATGCAGGTGCTCACGGTCTGGTCTAAACGGCGAATGCCCTTTGCGGACACGGCGTGTCATGATGGTAGCCATGTCCATCAGTGGCAGCGCAATAAACCAAAGTGCAGCGACAGGGCGAATAGTGCTGGTGTGCTCTACCTGTGAAGCGCGGATAAGGAACCACACTACGGTAAAACCAATCAACATACTGCCAGCATCACCCATAAAGATTTTAAAGCGCTGACCCAAAGGAATACCGAGGTTCAACAAAATGTAAGGGACCAGCGCAGCAATAAACATCATACAGTTCATTGCCAAAGGCGTGTTCCCTTCAAGCCAGAACATCATCCCCAACGCACCAAACGACACCGATGCCAGGCCACCCAGCAAACCATCAATGCCATCGACCATATTGAAGGCATTAATGGCACCAATCACGGCAATCACAGTCACCAAATAACTCACCCAATCCGGCAAAGCGACCGGCACGTTACCCGCGATACTGCCCAAGTTTTCAAGGCTAAGGCCAGCAGCAAAAATCATTGCCAATGAAATGCCAGCCTGAACGAAAAGGCGTATTTTGAAACTGATATCGAATTTGTCGTCCAGCACGCCAATAATAATCAGCACCGCACCACACCCCAGATACAGCCAGTCATCCTGACCGATATCCAAGTACAAAAGCGACGCGATAAACATGGCAAAAAAGATCGACACCCCACCCACCAGCGGGATCGCACCTTTATGGTGTTTACGCGCATTGGGCTTATCGACCAAATTAATTTTCTTCGCCACTTTTCGGAAACAGAAAAGCAGCACAAAGGACAACAAAAATGTTGTTAAGATTGCGAGTGACATGATGATTTAGGTTTTGGTTAGAAAATTTAGCCAAGCCGCAAGGGATAGAGCTTGGCGGAAATTGGTAGTACAGAAACGGTTCTAGGGGTAGAGCGAAAATCGGTCCTGGGAATATCCGGTCCTAGGACCTAGGTAGAACAAGAACAAGAGGTAGAGCGAAAAACGAACCTAGGAAGAACAAAAACGGCCCTAGGACCTAGGTAAAGCAAGGACGGTTCTGGGAAGAGCAAAAGCTAAAAACAAAATCGCTCTGGATCTGCTCTTGTCCGCTCTATGCTCTTCCCAAGATCCTGCTCTTGTCTCTTCCCTAGGTCCCAGGACCCGCTCTTAGCTCTTCCCAGGACCTCGCAATGGTTTACCCCTTTAAGCGGCCCTGGGTATATCCGGTCCTGAGTCCTAGGTAGAGCAAAAGCGGTGCTGGGGACATTCTCACGCTCTCGCTTTTCCCCAGGTCCCAGGACCCGCTCTTAGCTCTTCCCAGGACCTAGCAAGGGTTTACCCCTTGTAGACATTCTCAAAACAATAATTCGTCGCTTCGATAAACCCTTCTACACTGCCGCAGTCAAAGCGTTTGCCTTTGAACTTATACGCCAGCACACAACCGTTCTTTGCCTGTTCAAGAAGTGCATCCGTGATTTGGATTTCACCGCCTTTCCCTGGCTCAGTGTTTTCGAGGATATCGAAAATATCGGGCGTCAGAATATAACGGCCAATAATGGCAAGGTTGCTAGGCTCTGTGCCGGGTGCTGGCTTTTCAACCATGTCGGTGACGCGAATCAGGTTATCCGTTAACGCTTCACCGGCAATTACACCGTACTTGTGGGTTTCTTCCGCAGGCACTTCCTCTACAGCAACAATCGAGCAGCGGAACTGTTTATACAGCGCCACCATTTGCGCCAGTACACCTTCTTCAAGGTTGATGCAAAGATCATCTGCCAGCACAACCGCGAATGGGTTATCCCCTACCAGTTCACGGCCAGTCAGAATCGCATGGCCCAAACCTTTCATTTCGCGTTGGCGAATGTAAGTGAAGTTCGCTGAATCAATCACTTCACGGATATCAGTCAACAAAGCCTCTTTACTGGTGCCTGAAATTTGATGTTCCAATTCATAGTTCTTGTCGAAGTGGTCCATCAGAGAGTGCTTGCCACGGCCAGTAACAATACACATATCCGTCATGCCGGCCTGAATCGCTTCATCAACACCGTATTCAATGAGTGGTTTGTTGACGATAGGCATCATTTCTTTCGGCATGGACTTGGTGGCTGGTAGAAAGCGTGTGCCGTAGCCAGCTGCGGGGAATAGACATTTTTTAATCATGGTTTTAATTATTGAGTTGTAAGCTTTAAATTTCGAGAACGAAAACAACAGAACTGAGATTTGAGAGTTGAGCTACGAGAACGAGAATGGAAGACCTGAGTTTTGAGAGTTGAGGTACAAGAACGAGCTCTGCTCTTCCTGTTCTCTCTGCCTTTCCTGCTTTCTCTGCTCTCTCTGCTCTCCCTGCTCTTACTCAGATCTCGCGACTTCTAGTCGCTAGTCACTCCCAAACAAATCGCGCGTATAAACTTTATCAGCGACATCTGCCAGCTCTTCCGCCATGCGGTTTGAAACGATAACATCAGATTTGGCTTTAAACGCTTCAAAGTCAGTCATGACTTCTGAGTGGAAGAACGATTCTTCTTTCAGTACCGGCTCATATACGACGACTTCGATACCTTTCGCTTTAATACGCTTCATGATCCCTTGAATGGAGGATGCACGGAAGTTGTCTGAACCTGACTTCATGATCAGGCGGTAAATACCGACCACTTTTGGGTTCTTTCGCAAAATAGACTCAGCAACAAAGTCTTTGCGTGTCGTATTGGCATCAACAATCGCCTGAATGATGTTGTTTGGCACTTCCGCATAGTTGGCGCGTAGTTGCTTTGTGTCTTTTGGCAGACAGTAGCCACCGTAACCAAATGACGGATTGTTGTAGTGGCTGCCGATACGAGGGTCGAGGCCAACACCTTCAATGATTTGACGCGCGTCTAAACCATGTGCTTCGGCGTATGAATCCAACTCATTAAAGTACGCCACGCGCATCGCGAGATAGGTATTCGAGAAAAGCTTCACGGCTTCAGCTTCTGTAGAATCCGTGAACAGTACTTGAACATCTTTCTTTTCTGCACCTTCAACTAACAAGTTGGCAAAAATCTGCGCACGTTCGCTTCGCTCACCGACGATGATGCGGGAAGGGTGAAGGTTGTCGTAAAGCGCTTTGCCCTCACGCAAGAATTCAGGCGAGAAAATAATATTCTCACACCCAAACTCTTCTTTGATGCGTTTTGTATAACCCACAGGAACCGTAGATTTAATGACCATGACCGCATCTGGGTTTATGGCCATCACATCTTTAATTACTGCCTCAACCGAGGAGGTATTAAAGTAGTTTGTTTTTACGTCATAGTCAGTCGGTGTCGCGATGATGACGAAAGCAGCCTCTTTATAAGCTTCTTCTTTATCTAACGTCGCATAGAAATTGAGCGCTTTTTCTTTCAGAAAATGTTCAATCTCTTTATCGACAATGGGAGAGGTTTTATCGTTAAGCAGTTTAACTTTTTCTTGAATGATATCGACAGCAACAACCTCGTGGTTTTGCGCCAAAAGCATAGCATTAGACAAGCCAACATAGCCTGTCCCAGCAATAGCAATTTTCATTTTTATCTCTGCTGTTAAAAGAAGTTAGATGTTTGAATGTTGGTAAGCGCCTGACTGACAAATCTTTGCGCTTGCTCTTCAGTATTCGACTCGGCGTAACAACGAAGCTCCGGCGCATTACCTGAAGGTCTAAAGTGAATCACATCGCCATTGACGAGAGCAATGCGCAGCCCATCGGTCAGGTCGATACTTTCAACTTGCACGTTGTCGAAGCCCAAGGTCGCCAGAAAAGATTCTGGCTGTGCTTTGGCAATTTCTAAAATCGCCAGACTCTTTTCAGTAGCAAAATTCTGAATCCGATCGCTATGAGTAAAGCGTTTTGGCAACTGATCGACCAAATGTGAAATCAGCGAATTGCGAGAAGCAGAAAGCAGCATCAGGGCAGGCAGAACAGCATCTCGTGTTGGAAGCGCCTTCACAACAGAACCGTTAAATGAAACGTCAGAGCCAAGCAGAAAGCCGCCATTGGCTTCAAAACCCGCGACATTGCGATATTTCTTCGCCAAGTGAGCAAACTCAGCAATCACGTAAGGTGAACCAATTTTAGTGCGGGAAGCATGTGGAAATTCGCCGGAAAGCTCTACCGATGTATTACAGCTAACAGGTAACGCCAGCGCATCAATACCCAACTCTTTTGCACACAACAGCCCTAGAACATCGCCTCTTAGCCAGTTCCCTTTCTCATCTGACACTAATGGCCTGTCTCCATCACCGTCTGTCGAGAAAATAAAGTCCAGATCATGCTCTTCCGACCATTTTAAGGCTTTTAGCTTGTCTGATTCTGATACCGCTTCTGTGTCGATAGGGACAAACTGGTCACTGCGCTCCAATGAGACAACTTCCGCGCCCAAGTGTTCAAACATCTGCGCATACATATCACGCCCAGCACTCGAATGCTCGTAAATACCAATACGTCGCCCTTTAAGAAACTGGCCATCAAAAAGGGTCACATTTCGCTCAATGTAAGTTTTTGCCGCTTTTGAAGATACTGCTAACTCAGGTTCGTCGGCTGATAGAGTGAACTCAGCACTCACATTCAGAATGGCTTGCTCATCGCTTTTCGTAATTTCGCCATCTGGGCGATAGAACTTTAGGCCGTTACGGTCAAACGGGATATGGCTGCCCGTTACCATAATAGAAGGCATTCCATCTTGCATAGCGACATATGCCAAAGCCGGTGTTGGAACAACACCATAATAAATTGGGATTAAGCCCATATCTTTTACGGCGCTGACAATGGCTTTGGCCATTTGAGGGCTGCTAGGTCGGTTATCTATCGCGATGGCAACCGAATCAAACTTAAATTGACTACGAATGGAAGAGATAAACGCATGCGTGAAAGCCGCACACGCTTCTGGAGTAAATTGCTCTACCAGGCCTCTGGCGCCACTTGTACCAAATTGTATGCCTGAACCGGAGATAACATTAGACGTGATTAACATATTAAGCACTCTTAAAGAACTGAGGTATTTTTGAGAGATTTTTGACCAAAATTGCTTTAGCCCAAGGGACCTCACTGTTGTTAAGTGCTCGAATATCTTCTCTTGTCTTATGAATAATATTTGAAAGACTCCGGTTACTTGCTCCGCCAACGCGCATATTGATTGTTACACTAGGAACATAAGCCAATGTAATTTCAGCTTTCCAGAGGTACCGAAGAAGTGAGTCATAATCAGCAGCGATTTTATAGGACAGATCAAACAGCCCATATTTCTCATACAGTGATCTTTTCATATAGAACGTTGGATGAGGGGGCATCCATCCATATTTCATCGACTCTCGTTTATACTCTTTAGACTTCCAATACCGGAGTACCTTATTGGTATCCAACTTATCTACATACTGCAAATCAGAATAAACCGCATCTGTATCATTCTCTTTAATTGCAGATACGATGTCAGCTACAGCATCGGGATAAGCAAACAGATCGTCCGAGTGCAAAAAACCTACTATGTCACCTGTAGCTGCGCGAATACCTTTGTTGAGGGCATCATAAATACCATTATCTGGTTCTGAAATGGTTTTTGATACACGAGTACAGTTGTTTGCTATGACTTCCAGTGTATTATCAGAAGAATCACCATCAACAATAATGTATTCAATATCGGGATACGTTTGTGACTCTAATGAGCGAAGCGTATCCGTAATGGTTGCAGCACTATTATAAGTGGCCGTAATAATACTAACTTTCATCAATAACCTACGCCATAGTCTTCAATACGTGTCACATCATCTTCGGAAAGATACGCGCCCGATCTGACTTCAATCAATTCAAGTGGGATTTGCCCGGGATTTTCAATAGAGTGCGGCTCGCCAATTGGAATGTAAGTAGACTCATTCTCAGTGAGAAGGAAATATTTTTCGCCATTTCTGACTCTTGCTGTTCCTTTGACGACAATCCAATGCTCTGCGCGATGGTAGTGCATCTGGGTCGCCGTTTTTTCGCCAGGTTTCACCGTCACATGCTTAACGTGGAATCGATCTCCAGAAGCAATCTCATCGTGTGTTCCCCAAGGGCGATAAACCTCACGGTGTTGAAGATGTTCGTCGCGCCCAAGTTCGTTGAGTTGCGTAACAATACTCTTTACATCCTGAACTTTATCTTTATGCGCAACAAGGACCGCATCTTTGGTTTCAACAATCACTAAATCATCAAGACCAACCGTCGCGACCAATTTGTTTTGAGAATATATGTAGCTGTTCTTTGTACTCTCAAGAAGAACGTCACCCTGTACAGCGTTGCCATCATTATCTTTTGTACTGACATCCCACAAAGAAGACCATGACCCCACATCACTCCAATTGGCATTGAGTGGCACCACTGCAGCGTCATTAGTTTTCTCCATAACGGCATAATCAACAGAATCACTGGGGCACTCAGAGAAAATTTGAGAAGGAATGCGGAAAAAATCTAAATCTTTTTCAGCGTTATCCAGTGACGTTCTACAGACCTTTAAGATCTCGGGAGAATGGGCTTCCAGCTCTTGAATAAACTTGGATGCTTTAAAAAGAAACATTCCGCTATTCCAGTAATAGTCCCCACACTCACAATATGTTTTTGCAATATCCAGAGCAGGCTTTTCAACAAATGCATCAACCTGATAAATACCATCATCAATACTTTGGCCGCCCCGAATATAGCCATATCCTGTTTCTGGATGAGTAGGCACGATACCAAACGTTACAAGCTTGCCGTCTTCAGCACTTTTCTTTGCACGTTCTATCGATTGAATAAAAGCATCTGTATCTTTTATCACATGGTCAGCAGCCAACACGAGTAATAGTGGGTCGTCACCATTTTCAACGGCCTTTAATGCAGCCAAGGCAATTGCTGGCGCTGTATTCTTCCCCATCGGTTCGAGGATAATGCCGTCATTTTTTATATTCGCTTTTCTTAATTGTTCAGCGACAATAAACCGATGTTCCTCATTACAAATAAAAATAGAAGGTTGATGTGTTAAGCCACCCAATCGGTTCACCGTTTCCTGCAGCATAGTGGCATCTTTGGTGAGTGATAAAAACTGTTTTGGATATAGTGTTCTAGATAGTGGCCAAAGACGACTACCTGAGCCACCTGCCATAATGACGGGTAACAACATATGTTTTACCTTTTATTATTTGTATGAATCTGAGAAGTAGGCTTTAGTATTGCGATGCACTTGATGGCAATTTAATAACTCTTCGATGTCCCACCACTTATAGTTATTATGCTGCTCTTGTGGAAGTTCTGATAATTCTAGGTCAATACTAAGTTGATATCCGAGCACGACATAGTGCGTTGAAAAAGTCGTCCCGGAGAAGTTATCTTGATAAAGGTGTTGGTAAGGCCCAATAAATTCTGCCTGTCCAATGTCAATCTTTTCACCAAGTTCAATGTGAGTCAGACGCTGAAAAGCATCATTAAAGGTTTCGTCCTTGCAAATACGCCCACCGGGTACAAACCAATAGCCCAGGGCCGGGCGATTGGTTCGATAACCGAGCAAGACCTGATTGGCGTTATTACGCACAATCAGATCAATCGATACCAATGGGGTAGATGCAACGACCGTTTTGAATGTCTCAATATCTAATCGTTGCGTCATAGCGGTTTAACTACTAGTTACGGAAGGAGTTTTGATTCTCTAAAAACCATTGATATGTTTTCGCCAAACCGTTTTCTAAATCGGTTGTGTACTTCCAACCCAAGTCGGCCAAACGCGAGACGTCCATCAGCTTACGGGGCGTTCCATCAGGCTTTGTCGCATCGAAAGAAATGGTCCCTTCGAAGCCTACAACTTTTGCCATGGTTTCAGCCATTTCACGAATCGTACAATCAACGCCAGTGCCAACGTTAATGTGTGAAAGCATAGGCTGAGTGCAAGAACGATATGTGTTGTCAGACAGTTCCATAACGTGGATGCTGGCTGCCGCCATATCATCCACATACAAAAACTCGCGCATTGGTGTGCCCGTTCCCCAAACAACGACTTCAGAGTCATTGTTGAGTTTAGCTTCGTGAAAACGGCGCATTAATGCAGGAATGACATGAGAGTTATCTGGATGAAAATTATCATTCATCCCATACAGATTGGTAGGCATTACACTTCGGTAATTTCGACCGTACTGACGGTTATATGACTCACAAAGCTTAATGCCGGCAATCTTTGCCACAGCATAAGGCTCATTCGTGGATTCAAGTACACCGGTCAACAATGAGGACTCTGTCATGGGCTGCTCTGCCAATTTTGGGTAGATACAAGAAGAGCCCAAAAACAGCAAATTCTGAACACCATGACTATGGGCTGCGTGAATAATATTGCATTCCATCATCAGGTTTTCATAAATAAACTCTGCCGGGAAGGTGTTGTTCGCGTAAATTCCGCCCACCTTCGCGGCCGCCAGGTAGACTTCATCGATGTTTTGCCCTGAAAAGAAGCTCTCAACAGCTTTTTGATCGAGTAAATCAAGCTCACTTCTTCCTCGGACAATCAGTTCGACATCATCCCTTTCTGAAAGCTGGCGGACAATGGCAGAGCCGACCATCCCTTTATGGCCAGCAACAAATACTCTTTTCTTGTTCAAAGCCAATCCCTTAACTCTCTAGAGAAATTGCCACATCAAAGCCGTGCTCTTTCAGCAAAACATGTTGCTTAGCTTTGTCGATGTCAGAAGCCACCATTTCTGCACACATCTCTTCTACCGTAATTTCCGGCACCCAACCAAGCTTCTCTTTCGCTTTTGATGGATCGCCTAACAAAGTTTCCACTTCTGCAGGACGAAAGAATTTAGGGCTAACACGAACAATGATGTCACCCACTTTGACAGCTGGCGCCTTTGCACTATCGACCGCTATCACAGTCGCAATTTCATTCACACCTTCGCCAGAAAACTCAAGTGTGATGCCTGCCTCGTTCGCAGACAAACGAACGAACTCGCGCACTGATATTTGCTTGCCTGTGGCAATAACAAAGTCATCTGCTACATCTTGCTGAAGCATCATCCACTGCATGCGAACATAGTCTTTCGCATGGCCCCAATCGCGTAGTGCGTCCATGTTGCCCAGGTACAAGCAATCTTCCAGGCCTTGAGAGATATTTGCGATGCCACGTGTAATCTTACGCGTGACGAATGTTTCACCGCGACGTGGCGATTCATGGTTAAATAGAATACCGTTACATGCATACATGCCGTATGACTCACGGTAGTTTACCGTAATCCAATACGCATACATTTTTGCAACAGCGTAGGGTGAGCGAGGGTAAAAAGGTGTGGTTTCACGCTGTGGAATTTCACGCACTTCACCATAGAGTTCAGAGGTCGATGCTTGATAGAAACGTGTTTTCTTTTCCAACCCGTTGATACGAATTGCTTCAAGCAAACGTATAGTGCCGAGAGCATCGACATCAGCGGCATACTCTGGTGATTCAAAAGAAACCGCCACGTGCGACATTGCACCCAAATTGTAGATCTCATCTGGCTCAATTTCTTTAACTAGTCGAATCAAGTTAGAGGTATCGGTCAAATCGCCATAGTGCAAATGAATGTTTGAATTATCGTTACAAGCTTGGTCAATGCGCTCGGTATTATAAGAGGAAGCTCGACGAATTATCCCATGAACTTCATAACCTTTCGATAAAAGTAATTCTGCCAAATAGGAACCATCTTGTCCTGTGATACCACTAATTAGAGCTATTTTCATTCAAACACCTTATTCAACCGATGATTTTTGCTAAATTTTCTATATATTTACTTTTTGAGAAGTATTTTTCAGCGTAACTAATATTATATTTGGATATTGTCAAGGATTTTTCTACATTTCTGCAATAATCAAATATTGCAGACTCTAATTCGCTTACAGATCCTTTTGTAACTAGAGATCCGTTCACACCATGTTTCACTAAATCAGGGAGGTAATTATGATTTGTGGTAATTAATATACAACCAGAGGCCATTGCTTCTATTAATGATAAAGGTTGCGCTTCAGTTTTATAAAATGATGGTAATACAAATATCATACTTTCATGGAGTAGAACTGCTTTTTCTTTTCCGTCAATCGAGCCATGATATCTAATGTAATCTTTATCTTTAATAAGGTCTTTAAATTTAATTTTCACTTGTTCGCAAGAAAGAAAATCATCTGACATAGGCGCACCAGCAACATCCAAAGTAACCTCAACTCCTCTTGCTCTGAGGTTATCTACAGCCTCTATTAATTTAAATACCCCTTTGCTTTCCATAATATTTGAGAGATACAATAGACTCAACTCTTTCTTTTTATACACAGTCTTGTCAACAACATCTAAATCAAAGAAATTATGGACTACCTTAACCTCCATATTTGGAAACATTGAGTACTGCTCTTTCATTGATTCAGTTAAAACAATTGAAGTATGTATTCTTTTATAAACTGATCTTATCAAATGTTTTAAAAACCGGCCTTGATTACAATAAAATAATTTAAAGTCCGCACCATGAAGATGATTTACTATCTTAACTCTAAATAAAATAGCCGGAAGTAAAAAAAAGAGATCTCTAAAAAGCCAAACCTTGATCTTGAGGTTGTTATATAAACGGAAATTGGGTCATTGCGTAAAATCAGATTAAAATAAAAACGGAATAAAGAGTATGAATAATGAATTATAATTAAAAGCCAATTTTCTGGCGTCGAGAAGTCATAAAGACTCTTTTTTCCAGTATAACCTTCATAGATCGCTTTAAAAGCTAAAGATTGTCCAGTAAAAGGCTTAGGCATAGGCCCACAAAAAGGATCTTCATATCATCCACTTATAACATTTGAAAATCGTTTATACATATCATCAGAATTATAACTGATCGAGATAGTATCTAAAGAGTTCTTCTTAAACAGAATTCTTTCCTCAATACTAAGCTCATTATAAGCCTTCATCTTACTAATAAGCTCACCTAAGTTTCCCTTAGGAAATGTCCAGCCATTATATCCTTCAACAAGAGCTGAAAATTCTGGCATATGAAGCTGTCTATCATCATGAACAATAGCAGGTAACCCATAATTAAAAGCATGGATAAGGCTGAGTCCTACTGAACCAGAATAAACAAAAAAATCACATTTTGTCGCAATACTTGCTATTTCTGATTCACTAGTAACATTGCCATATAGTTTAACTACTCCATTCAATCCATTGGCATTCAAATAAGTTTCAACTTCATTATAGCAGGGGCCATCACCTATTATGTGTAGAGATATACAATCAGAAACTTCATGCATTGCACGCAGGACAAATTTAATATCGCTTTTAGCAGTAAGCCTTCCTATGAAAAGAGCATTTAGACGTTCCCCCTTAGAGTTAGCATCATTAATATAACCTTTCGGAAAACAGGACCTAATCTCCTTACTATCTAAGCCATTATTTAACGAGTATATATTATTATGCTTTTTTTTAAGTTTTTCCCTTTCGTAATCTGTATAGAGTAAGACCTTATTAGCTATTTTCATCAAAAAGAACCTTATTTGGCAAGAAAGCCCCCTCGTGCCAGCTGTCCATCCATGCCCCCACCAGACTGTCTCTATTTTTCTGATTCTACAAATTAGGAATAAAATCATGTAGTTAATAATTCTTGGATTACCATTTATAACTACAACATCACCTTTCTTGTAACAAAGAAACGGAACGCCTTTTTGCCAAAAAAAAATGCCACCAAATATCTTTTTAAAATTACCGATCTCGACAAAATATTTGCTACCAGAAATGGAATTCACTCCAAGAAAATCCACTTTAGATGCATAGACCTTGAGCAAAAACGAATCACTCAGTTTATCGAAGAGTGAGACTCTATATCTAGGAAGAGCTGGTTGAATTATATGAACATTCACAATTACGCCTTATTTCCAATTAGCTTTATAGTATATCTAGTTAAAGTTCTATGCCCACCATCCATTCTCGCTAAGATTACAGATATGAAAACAGTAACAATGATGGATAGTAAGCAAATTAGCATATGGTTATCGGGAGAAGAAGACTCAATCACAAAGAATGTAAAACCAACTATAGGCATATGTACTGCATATAGAGGAAATGATATCTTAGCCAAATCCGCACCGATTCTTCCAACTTTCAATACATTTGACTTTCTGATATATAAACTAAAACTAGATACAAACAGATAAAATGTTAGAGACAGCGCATAGTCTTCCAAAACACCAAAAGTAACAAATCTAGTACAGATCAAAACCGTTAAAAACACAATAACTGACAAATATTTGTTAATAACTACTTTATAGTGATAAAAAAGAGCTCCGATCATCCAACATGGTAATAGTAGGATCACTTTTTCATTAATCAAATATATTGCAAAAACAACCAAAATAGGAAAAAAGACACTCCTTTTTAAGAAAAAGAATATTATAAATGGCCATAGGAGATAATATACAAACTCAAATGATAGGCTCCAAAGAGGTGAGTTACTACCAAAGTGGCTTCCTATCAACTCCTGAAGAGATAATAGATTTATAATAAAGATAATAAGGCTGATATCGACTTTTTCTTTTGGAGGGACAGAACCATCAACTTCACCTAAGTGATAAACTGAGCTATAGCTTAGCGCTATAGAATCTAAAAAAAATGTAATGATTAGAACTGGCAACAGAACAATAAAGAATCTAAAAAATCTATTAAGTAAATAGTACGAGAAATAAAACTCATTATTATCAATGCCTCTTTTTATAGTACCATGAATGAAATAACCACTAAAAAAGAAAAAAATAATTACCGCTTGATGACCGAACCCTGAAATAAAATAAAAAATTTTGGTAGCAATATCCGGTGAGTATAGTTCAGAGTAAGTTGGTGCTAAAACCGCTCTAAAGTGCCCCAAAAACACAATTATCGCGCAAATTATTCTTAGAAAGTCAAATATGACATGTAACTGTCTATTCTCTGAAAAAGAATTATTATAAATTCTCACCATAACCATACTACTCGTATATACTTTCTAAATCATTTTTCACCATATTTCTTTGTTCAAGAAACAAATGCCCAAAATTAAAACAATTATAATTTTCTCCCATCATAAAAACTTGATTAGGCTTACTTAAATGCGACAAGTTAATTATATTATTTGAAATTCCTATATCTCTGAATAGTGAGCTAATCTTAACGTTAGATTCCGTTATCAAAGCTATTGGAATACACCCGCGAGACATTGCAAAAATCAGTACATGTAAACGATTTGAGAATACGATTTTGTAATCATTATATCCTTTGCATATGTTATCAACTTTCTTAACTTCAGAGTTTATTTCGAATTTTGATTTTATTGAATTCATAAACTCTAAATCTCTCTCAACTTGATATACTAACTCGACATTATCAGAGCCGAAATGTTCTATAACTTTCCCTATTCCTTCAATTAACTCATCGTTATTATCCCTTCTAAAAGATAGTGCAACTTTCCTCTTTAAATTATCAGATATAGGTTCACTATTTTCAAGAAGAAACGCTAGGTCTGTTGACCTTTCAACATTGCTAATCCCGATTCTACCAGCGTAACTTATAGAGTTAGAGTCTCTCAAAAAATGTTTATAAAAATATCGACCTTTTAACCTTTCGATTTTCTCTGTTTTTTTACCAAAGCCGCTAAATGAACCTCCAAACTTACATATCTTGACATTACATGCATATAGAATAGCGTAAATCACTAACTGCATTAAACCAGACATATAGCCTTTAATACTATCTTGCTTTGACCAATCGCCAGGTTTGGTAAAGAAGAATACCTTCTTCCTCAAAATCAAACTTTCTACAATCATATCAACAAGGAAACAAAAATTAGACTTATTTACCTCTTCGCTTTCATCAACCTTGAGTGATTGAAAAAACTCAACAGGAATCTCTGCTGAATTTACTTTAATTTTAGAGTGACTTCTTAGATTTTCTATTAATAATTTATTAATAACTAAATCACCAAAATTTTCGAATTGTGTGTTGGGCCAAATATATGTAATATTTTTTGTTTCTAACTTATTTCTCATTTTTAATTACTTCTTTATAAATACTTAAAGTTCTATTTTTATAGTTGCTACTTTTCTCCGCAATAAAAAATTTATTTATTCCTTCTCTATACTGAGAATAATCAGCAAGACTTAAATTTGAAAATTCTAGAATACACTGGTAGAATTCATCATTATCCTCAACATCAAACACTTTTCCCATACCATATGTGACTATATCATCACAGCAACCGGTTCTTGAAGATACGATACAAGGAATCCCTAGAGATAATGCTTCAATTACAGCCATTCCATATGCATCGGATAGACTTGGCAAAATAAAAAAATCCGCATCTTTCAGGTTAGATAGCACATCCCTTTTGCTTACCGGACCGATAAATTTGACATTTTTAACATCGTCAAAATCTTCTATCAATTTGTAGCATGCTTCGTCAATGGGCCCAATTATTGTAAAACTAATATCATTAGTAGATAATAATCTTGCAGCCTCTAAAATTTTGCCTATTCCTTTTTCTAGGCAAACTCTGCCAAGAAAGACAAAGTTCTTTATAATGTTTTCTTTAATAGGCTTAGGGTTATATGACATACCCATTGTCCCATAAGAGTTCACTACAAATTTTTCGGGGTCTATAATTCCTCTATAACTATCAACTACAATCTTTGAAGGGGCTATTATATAATCACTATCGATTAGTGTATTGTAATTATGCTCATGTCTAAATAAATTAGAAGAATGAAATTTTAGTCCATATCTATTGTATTCATCAGCATATATATTTTTTAGATATATTGGGTTAAGCTCATAACAGTCAGAAATTACTTTAAGCTCTAATTTACGTAGCCAACTTCCGTAACAAAACATCGGCCATCGGTGAACTAGAACCACGTCTCTATAGTTAACTCGGCTAAAATATAGATCACAAGCAGCATAAAAAATCTTGCCAGAATCAATACCTTTTCTTATTAAAAATCTATTTATATGGCCTAGAATGGTAAGAGTAAATGACCCTTTAATATTATCGTTTAAAATAGTAACTTTTCTCGATAATTTTGATAGCAATCCATTTCTATTTGTAGCATTTAGACAATAACCGCTTAGTGAAATTCCATTCTCTTCAAAAAACTGACTGTCATTAATGAAAGTTAATGAATGATCTGGCTTTGCAATTACTAGTACTTTTTTCATTTTATTTCTTCAATTTTAAAGGTAATCTAGGAAGTAACACATATTTAAAGAGGTTATATTTCAACTCACGACCGATAATTAGCACTGTGAATAAAAAACCAATAAATGAACTCATAGTTATCGAGAAAGCAAAAAAATAATAGCCTTGAATTCAAAGAGCTTGAATAGGATAATAAAAATACATTCATCAATATTATTGTTATCTCGACAAGTATAAATTTCCCCTCCATACCTAATTGCTTTATAGATTTTACATTAACTTTTCTGAACACTTGAAAGAATAGAGACAGTCCCCCCACATATACCATAAAACTTGCTTGCGAATACTTATCCCCAAATATATGTGGAACTAACCAATCAGTAAGATATAGTAGAACCAAAAAGCAAGGTAAGCCAACCCATATGAAAAAATAAAGCTGCCAACATACAATATCCTTAATATTATCTTTATTAATTATCGGTAATAGTATAGTTTGTGCAGTTGATATTATAACCGTAGTAACCGCTAAAGGGATTGTAATTGCTACAACATAGTTACCGAATTCAGCTGAACTCAGAATTGAACTCCCCACTAACTTATCAAGCTGTGACGATAATATTGTTAAACAGGTAATCGGATGAAAAATATGAATATTACTTATCACTCGACGCGTACAATAAAGTTTCCATTCTAGCTTCACCATATCCCTAACAATATACACTGAATAAATAGCCACAATAAAGTTTGATATCAGATACGAAATTAAAACTCCTAATATAGTTAGGTTTTCTATTGTAGCAAAAGAGATAATTAAAATAGAGTTAAGCAGTGGATATATATTTCTTACCAACATTAAGCCACTAAATTTTCTATCTCTTTGCAATAGAGCAATTGATATTAAAGTGGTGAAGTTAAGTGGTATAAAAATCAAAAAGTACCAGTAATACCCTTGTATTAACTCTTTGTATGAAGTAATGTGAAGAAAAAATAAAACAAATAGTCCAATAAGTATAGAAATGACGATCCCGCTTAATAAGTCAAGTAAAGTGGGATTGCCTTTTGACTTAACAATAATTTCATTTGAACTAAGATTAGAAATCGCAGATATAATTATTGATAGTGCTATAAGGATTGCTAAATCTCCTCTATCACTAGGAATGAGAAGTCTAGCTAAAATTAGTCCACTTAAGAAGTTAAGTAATAGGGAAAATACACTTCTCGAAAACACCACTCTTATATGATCAATCATTTTTATACTGACTCTCATATCTTATAAAATGATAGGTAATACCATATAAAGATACGACATCAAGTATCCCGGAAGATATCCTCTAGTAATATAGTGAAAAAGACTTGCGGTTGTCACCGCCGACATTATTAATTTTTTCTCGGTGGATATATTACCAGTAATTTTATTGACTACAACTCCAAATAAAGTCGAGCAAATTATAACCCCAATAATTCCAAACGAGAAGTAGAACTCTAAAACATATGTAAAGGCTTCACCAGCCTTTAAGCCTTCCATACTCCCCCAAGATTTAGCCGACTCTTCTAGCGATTTAGGGAAAGGCTTTGTTTCATTATCAAATATTGATTTTGGTAAGACCCTTATGAAAACATGAAGAAACATACTTTCACCAAAATCGTATTCTACATTATTTTCTTCCATATGCTTCAGTAAAGACATGTTTGATATATAATTTCTGGTATATCTAAAAACACTTTCTAAAGGCCCTTTTTCGTAACTTCCATGCATACTGAGTTCGGCAGCTGGCTCAATACCTCGGGATATAGATTTCACATAACCTCTAACATTCCCATACAATACATTAGATCCGATAAAGATAACCAATACGATCGCTATTTTTAATGTGCTTTTTTTGCTTACACCATTTAAATATATATGGCAAATAAATAACGCAAAGACTAGAATGATTATTCTATATCTAAAGCCAAATCCCAACATTATTATTACAACAACTATAGACCATATGAAAAACTCATTTCTTCGCATGCTACTCGCATAAGCCATCACTAATGCTGGGATCGAAAATTCAAATATTTGTTTTAAGTGATTGAATCTGTAATAGCTATCTCTTTCCCATCCGCCTGTTGTGTCATAGAAGACATTTACAAGAAATAGTGTTTTAATACCATATCCACTTATAGCCGCCCACAAAATAACTGATGCTATAGAAACACCTAAAACCAGCCTTATATATGTAACACTTATTTTTTTACTTTCATTTGTTACTAGAAACTCAGTTTCTTTTCTAGGTGTTAATAGATATCCAATTCCAAAAAATGCAACAGATAATATAGTTAATAGAATTCCCTTTGGGAAATATTCAGAAATATCATTACCAAATAAACCCAACCAATCATTAAGTAGTCCATAAGTCGGTGTTAAGAAGTCATACATCAACAACCATGCCATAACATAGAAGTATGCTAAATTCTTTAATAATCCACCTTTATATCTATATATTATGTATACAAATACTATCCAACAGACGAAATAGACGAATAGGGAGAGTGTTTCCTCAGTCATCATAACGCCTCATTTTATATTTTCTTGCATCTATAGCACCAAAAAATTCCTATAAAACAGACATTTACATAATGTAAACTTTCACTTTTAAAGAACTAAAAACAACCAAATAAATTTGCCATAGAAAAGTTTATGGAACTTACTCACTCCAGCATTGAGATAACAAGTTTGAGTCTTGAGGGTGTTTCTGCTCAGGCTAAAAGAGTTAAAAACAATCACACTTTTCTCATTGGGATTAATAAGCTATATTTTAGCCTTTAAAATGCTTACTATTTATAACTGTAATTATAGTAACCGTAGGCTCCGCCTCCATATGCGTTGGCTGCTTTACGTTCTACACAATTGAGAATAAAGCCTTTCACTTCAATACCTGCTTTTGCAAAGCGTTCATTGGCGACTTCAATCTCTTTAATTGGGTTTTTACCAAATCGTCCAACTATCAAAGTGGTACCCGCATGTGCACCAATAATCGAAGGGTCGGTGACCGCTAATACGGGTGGGGTATCAATAATCACTAAGTCGTAATTTTCTGATGCCCAATCTGTGAACGCTTTAAAACGTGGGTGCATTAGCAGCTCTGCAGGGTTCGGCGGTACTTTACCACGGGTGATCACATCCAGATTTTCTACACCGCTTGGCTTGATCACGTCTTGTTGCTCAGCCTGACCTGCCAGCAAGTCGGAAAGGCCATTGTCCCACTGCAAACCAAAATGTCGCTGCATATAACCTTTACGCATATCGGCATCCACCACCAGCACACGTTGACCAGTTTTGGCAATCACAGCCGCGAGGTTGGCAGAAACGAAAGATTTACCAATGCCCGGGCTTGGGCCAGAAATCATCAAAATATTGTTCTTGGCTTCCATCATGGCAAAGTGCAGGCTGGTTCGCAGGCTGCGCAGCGCTTCAATGGAAAGGTCAGCCGGGTTGGCTTCTGCCAATAGCGCTTCTTTTGCAGAAAGGCCGCGCTGTTTTTTCGCTTTCTTTTCTATCTGAACTTGCAGGTCAGAAAGCGGCAGGCTGGCGTATACCGGCAAGCCAATGGCTTCGACATCATCCGGGTTTTCAACGCCGCGGTTAAACGCCGCTTTCAGCAATGCAATCGCCACACCCAGCATGCCGCCTAGCAAGGTTGCCAAAACTGCAATCAAAGGTTTCTTTGGTTTTACTGGTTTGTTGTAAGATGCCGCTTCATCAAGAATACGCACGTTACCCACAGTGCTGGCTTTCACAATGCGCAGTTCCTGCACTTTGTTTAAAAGTTGCACATAGATTTGTTGGTTCACTTCTACATCACGGGTTAAACGCAGCACTTCACGTTGTGTTTTTGGCAGCTTCTGGGTTTGTTTAACAATACGCTCTCTTTCCTGAAGCAGGGTTTGGCGCTTGTCTAGCAATGCTGAGTAAACCGGGTGTTCTTGGGTAAAACGCTGGCTGATTTCACTTTCTTTGAAGGTCAGTTCGTTCAGTTGTTCTTCCAGCTTCACCATCACATCCAGTGTTGCTTTGGCTTCCAGGCTCAAATCGACGGATTCATTTTCCTGACGGAAAACGTTCAGCCTGTCTTCTGCTGCGGTCAGCTTGAATTTAATGTCTGGCAGGTTTTTGTTCAGAAACTCCAAGCTTTGTTCTGCTTCCGCTGCATTGCGTTCTACGTTTTGCAGGAAGTAGTTAGTGGCAATGTCATCCAACAAGGCTTCAATCAGCGCGCGGTTTTCCCCTTCAAAAGAAAGCTGCAACACGCCGCTTTGTTTACCACGTTCGCTCACGCCAAGGTTCTGTTGCAACCATTGAATGGCTTCTAATCTTCCGCGCTTGGCCACGGTAAAGCTGTCGTTGGTGTCTGCATCAATGCTGCGCACCATCAGGCTAAAGCCGTTTTCCTGAGCAGGCTCGCCAACCTTACCCACCAGCACTTCACGGCCTTCGGTATTCTCTAAGCGGTATTCACCGTTTTCTGCGTTGGTCACGACGATACGGAACGCTTCAGTGCGCGCATAATCTGGTACTTCAAAGCGCGCAATATCAATGCTGTTTACATTACCTGTTAAACGCGCCAAGCCTTTACCCACAACCGGGAAGTATTCTGGCGAGGAAATGGTCGTCAGGTTGAATTTATCAACGGTTTTACCCAGTACCATACGAGATTTGATGATCTCGATTTCCGTGGTAGAAGACGATTCACTGGCAAACAGTTCCCCCATCTCACCCAGCGCCGGCATACCGTTGCTTTTTTGCTCCACCTGGATCAGCGCATCGGCTTTATATACGGGTGTTGCCAGCAGTGCATAAGCCACACCAACCACGGCAAACACTGCGGTTACAGAGATGATCATCCAGCGGGCATCGATCAAAATGCCAAACAGCTTACCCAGATCGATTTCATCCGAATCAGTCGATCGGGAATGGGAAATATTTGATGTAGTCATAAATGCCAGTTAATAAATTGTTGGTAGAGACGGTCAAGGGAAGAACAAGAGCGGTCCTGGGAACATCCGGTCCTGGGTCCTCGGGAGAGCCGAGAGCGGTCCTTGGAAAAACCGGTCCTGGGTCCTGGGGAAAGCAAGAGCGGTCCTGGGAAAATACGGTCGTCGATCCGCTCTTTAAGCTCTTCCTAGGCCCTGCTCTTCCTAGGTCCTAGGTCCGCTTTTTAAGCTTTTCCCAGATCCCGCTCTTCCCAGGTCCTAGGTCCGCTCTTTAAACCTTTCCTAGTTCCGCTTCACGCTCTTCCCCAGGCCCGTTCTTTAGTTTCTTTTAAAGCTTCTTCGCCCATGCTTGCGCTGATTCGTCGAGTAACGACCAGGCGAAGTCGAAGGCTTCTCGGCTTTGTTTGTATGGGTCTGGAATGTCTTTTTGGCCAATCCATTGCCCGAATAGCATGGTCTTTCCTCGTGCGGCGGGCGCGATATTGCACACTGCATCGATATGGCCTTTTTCCATGACCAGAATCAGGTCATATTCGCTCGCCATGGCTTCAGTCAGTTGTCGGGAACCATGCCCTACAAGACTGATACCGTGGTCTGCGGCCACTTGGGTTGCCATGCTATCGGCGGGTTTCCCGGTTAATTTACTCTTTTCTACTGCAATTCCCGCTGAATCAATTTGTTTCCCGGGCAGTAAGCTTTTTAAAAGGTATTCGCCAGTCGGTGAACGGCAGATGTTGCCGACGCAGACGACGAGGATTTTGTTGAACATAGAATTCAAAGCCAATGGTTGGTCTGGGTTCTGGGTCCTGGGTCCTGGGTCCTGGGTCCTGGGTCCTGGGTCCTGGGTCCTGGGTCCTGG
>NZ_JAALDL010000023.1 GCF_011045095.1 Grimontia sedimenti | reverse complement strand
TATTGCCCTGCACGGTGGTTTCGTTCCTTACGGTGCGACCTTCCTGATGTTCATGGAATACGCGCGTAACGCGATGCGTATGGCGGCACTGATGAAAGTTCAGAACATTCAGGTTTACACTCACGACTCTATCGGTCTGGGTGAAGATGGCCCAACGCACCAGCCTGTTGAGCAAATCGCTTCTCTGCGCCTGACACCAAACATGAGCACATGGCGCCCATGCGACCAGGTAGAATCTGCGGTAGCGTGGAAACTGGCGATTGAGCGTAAAGACGGCCCAAGTTCGCTGATTTTCTCGCGTCAGAACCTGGCTCAACAAGAGCGTTCACCGGAGCAAGTGGCAAACATCGCCAAGGGTGGTTACATCCTGAAAGATTGCATTGGCACTCCTGAACTCATTCTGATTGCGACCGGTTCAGAGGTTGAACTGGCGGTTGAAGCAAGCACTGAACTGTCAGCGCAGGGTTTCAATGTTCGCGTGGTGTCTATCCCATCGACTGACGTGTTCGACAAGCAAGATGCGGCTTACCGTGAATCGGTACTGCCATCAGACGTGACGGCACGTGTGGCTATCGAAGCGGGCATCGCGGACTTCTGGTACAAGTACGTGGGCTTTGACGGCCGTATCATCGGCATGCACACCTTCGGTGAATCTGCACCGGCAGGTGAGCTGTTCAAGATGTTCGGTTTCACCACCGAAAACGTGGTTGAGACAGCAAAAGAACTGTTGGCGTAAATACCCAATCAATACTGAAAGCCCGCCAACTGGCGGGTTTTTTCTTTCCAGTTCTTTATCCAATCCTTAAGAAACATTGATGAGAGACCAGTCACATTCTGCGTGCGAAATTCACGTGCTTGAGATAGACTGTCAGCCGCATTTCATTAATGACACAGAACAGCAGGGATATGGCATTACGCGTCGCAATTAATGGATTTGGCCGCATTGGCCGTAGCGTGCTCCGCGCGCTGTATGAAAGTGACAAACGTGACCAGATAGAAGTGGTTGCGGTGAACGAATTAGCTGAGCCCGATGCCATGGCGCATCTGCTTCAGTATGACTCCAGTCATGGCCGCTTTTTCAAGAAAGTGACCAACAGTCAGGAGTCCCTGTTTGTTGGCGACGACAAAATCCGCATCCTGCACCTTAGTGATATCAATTTGCTCCCTTGGCGAGATCTGGACATCGACATCGTGCTCGACTGTACGGGTGTGTTTGGTAACCGCGAACACGGTCAGGCGCATTTGGACGCCGGTGCCAAGAAAGTGCTGTTCTCCCATCCAGGCAGTAACGACCTGGATAACACCATCATCTTTGGTGTGAATGAAGAAACCCTCAAACCGACGGATCGCATTGTTTCCAATGGTTCCTGCACCACCAACTGTATCGTGCCAGTGATTAAGGTACTGGATGAGCAGTTTGGGATTGAGTCAGGCACCATTACCACGATTCACTCTTCCATGAACGACCAGCAGGTAATAGATGCCTATCACCCAGATTTGCGACGCACGCGCGCTGCCAGTCAGTCTATTATTCCGGTCGACACCAAATTACATTTAGGAATTGGAAGAATCTTTCCGAAATTTTCTGACAAATTTGAAGCGATTTCGGTTAGAGTGCCAACAATTAACGTCACAGCAATGGATTTGAGTGTTACTGTTCACACAAAAGTGAAAGTTAATGACGTAAATCAATCACTCGAGGAGGCCGCTCGGTGTACATTGAACGGCATCGTCGACTATACCGAGGCACCACTTGTCTCGATAGACTTCAACCATGATCCCCACAGCGCCATTGTGGATGGTTCGCAGACACGAGTGAGTAACCATCATCTGATAAAGATGTTGGTGTGGTGCGACAACGAATGGGGATTTGCCAACCGCATGCTGGATACGGCGTTGGCCATGGCAACAGTTACCAGTGGCTCGAAGGCTTGAGCCACGGCTTTCCGAAGTAAAGAAAGCCACAGCAAATTTTTTGATTTTTGCAACTTAGAGAGAGGACGAAAATGTCTGTAATCAAAATGACCGATCTGGATCTGGCTGGCAAACGCGTATTTATCCGTGCCGATCTGAACGTACCAGTAAAAGACGGTAAAGTGACTTCTGACGCGCGTATTCTGGCGTCTCTGCCAACCATCAAACACTGCCTGGAAGCTGGCGCGAAAGTGATGGTTACTTCTCACCTGGGTCGTCCGACCGAAGGCGAGTACGCTGAAGAATTCTCTCTGCAGCCTGTTGTTAACTACCTGAACGACGCACTGGATTGTGACGTTAAACTGGCAAAAGACTACCTGGACGGCCTGGAGCTGAACGCAGGTGAGCTGGTTGTTCTGGAAAACGTACGTTTCAACAAAGGCGAGAAGAAAAACGAAGACGAACTGTCTAAGAAATACGCTGCACTGTGTGATGTATTCGTGATGGACGCGTTCGGTACTGCTCACCGTGCACAAGCATCAACCTACGGTGTTGGTGTGTTCGCTCCAATCGCATGTGCAGGTCCTCTGCTGGCAAACGAACTGGAAGCACTGGGCAAAGCCATGGACAACCCAGCGCGCCCAATGGTGGCAATCGTTGGTGGTTCTAAAGTTTCTACCAAACTGACTGTTCTAGAATCTCTGTCTAAAATCGCTGACCAACTGGTTGTTGGTGGTGGTATCGCAAACACCTTCATCGCAGCAGCAGGCCACAACGTAGGTAAGTCTCTGTACGAAGCTGACCTGGTTGAGACTGCTAAGAAACTGATGGACGAGTGTGCGATTCCAGTAGCGACTGACGTTGCATGTGCAAAAGCATTCGACGAGAACGCAGAAGCAGAAATCAAGCACGTTTCTGAAGTTCAGGACGACGACATGATCTTCGACCTGGGTCCAGACTCAACACAAGCGCTGGCTGAAATCCTGAAGAATGCAAAAACCATTCTGTGGAACGGCCCAGTAGGCGTATTCGAATTCAAGAACTTCGAAGCAGGTACTAAAGGTATCTCTGAAGCGATCGCTGCTTCTGAAGGTTTCTCTGTTGCAGGTGGTGGTGACACGCTGGCAGCTATCGACCAGTTCGGTATCAAAGCTGACGTTTCTTACATCTCTACCGGTGGCGGCGCATTCCTTGAGTTCGTTGAAGGTAAAGTACTGCCTGCAGTAGAAATGCTGGAAACTCGCGCTAAAGCGTAATGAGGAACGGGGGTTACTGCCCCCGTTTTTTATGCATCTTTGATAACTTTGTAATCATTGGAATGCATATCTAAACGCAAAAAATAATGTGTTTAGAATCACGTTTGGGTACAATGCGCAGCACTGTTCGCAAACGTTTGCCGAATTGAAACAAGTCGGTAGGAAAGACCGGCTTGGATAGGATTTCACTCAAGACAACAGAGTAAATAGGACTATTGTTATGTCTAAAGTTTTTGATTTCGTAAAACCTGGCGTTATCTCTGGTGACGACGTTCAGAAAGTGTTTGAAATTGCTAAAGAGCACAAGTTCGCTCTTCCAGCGGTAAACGTAGTAAACACTGACTCTATCAACTCAGTACTGGAAGCAGCTGCGAAAGTTAAAGCACCAGTTGTTGTTCAGTTCTCTAACGGCGGCGCTGCGTTCTTCGCAGGTAAAGGCCTGAAGCTGGAAGGTCAGGAATCACAAATCAAAGGCGCAGTAGCGGGTGCTAAATACGTTCACGCTATCGCTGAATCTTACGGTGTGCCAGTTATTCTGCACACTGACCATGCAGCTAAGAAATTGCTGCCATGGATTGACGGTCTGCTGGCTGCAGGTGAAGAGCACTTCGCTGCTACTGGTAAGCCACTGTTCTCTTCTCACATGATTGACCTGTCAGAAGAATCTCTGGAAGAAAACATCGAAATCTGTGCTGAGTATCTGGCTCGCATGGAAAAGATGAACATGACTCTGGAAATCGAACTGGGTTGTACTGGTGGTGAAGAAGACGGCGTAGACAACTCTGATATGGACGCGTCTGAGCTTTACACTTCTCCAGAAGACGTTGCTTACGCATACGAGAAACTGAATGCTATCAGCCACCGTTTCACTATCGCTGCGTCTTTCGGTAACGTACACGGCGTTTACAAGCCAGGTAACGTTGTTCTGACTCCAACCATCCTGCGCGATTCTCAAGCATACTGTGCAGAGAAATTCGGTATCGCACCTAACGCGCTGAACTTCGTATTCCACGGTGGTTCTGGTTCTTCTCAAGCAGAAATCGAAGAGTCTATCTCTTACGGTGTTATCAAAATGAACATCGACACTGATACTCAGTGGGCGACTTGGGATGGTATCCGTCAGTACGAAGCGAAAAACCACGATTACCTGCAAGGTCAAATCGGTAACCCAACTGGCGAAGACGCACCTAACAAGAAATACTACGATCCACGCGTATGGCTGCGTGCTGGTCAAGAAGGTATGGTTGCGCGTCTTGAGCAAGCGTTCAAAGATCTTAACGCGATCGACGTACTGTAATTTAAGTTTTATTTAAAAAATTTAATTACAAATCGTGATGAAACCCGCTAAATTTAGCGGGTTTTTTATGGCTGTTATTCAACCTGATTGATAGCAGCCAAATTCCCTAGCCACCTCAAGAGATAGAAAGCCGAAGATTAGCTTTCAACGTCTTGAGGTGGTTTGGTTTTTTTATACCAATCACAGTAGGTAGATGGTCAGAAATAGCGCAGGAAAAATGTTCGAGAACAAGGCGGAAAATTTCGATAAGTCGTTATTCTACAATCAAATTTTTCAACGCAGTTATCGAGCATTTCAACAAGCTAGGATGAGCAGATATTGACTACGATTGGTATTAGCCTTTGTGAGAGATGTAAATGACTGAGCAAAACGCTGTTGAGTCTGTTGAACAAACAGCAACTGAAGCGATGAACTGGTTGGCCTCCAACCAAGAGTTGATGATCCAATACGCAGTGAACGTTGTGACTGCGCTACTTATTTTGTTCATCGGTAACTGGGTAGTGAAGAAAGTGGCAGGCTCTGTCGCTGCAGTATTGAAGAAACGCGATCTGGACCAAACAGTTGTCGATTTTATCGAGAACATGGTTCGCTATGTGATGTTCGCGATTGTGCTGATTGCGGCATTGGGTCGTGTGGGTGTTGAAACCGCGTCTATCGTTGCGGTTATTGGTGCGGCGGGTCTGGCTATCGGCCTGGCACTGCAAGGTTCACTGTCGAACTTCGCAGCTGGTGTGCTGATTGTGACTTTCCGTCCGTTCAAATCCGGTGATTATGTAGAAGTAGGCGGTGTGGCTGGTTCTGTTGCGTCTATCCAGATCTTCTCTACAGTACTGACGACCCCAGACAACAAAATGGTAGTGGTTCCTAATGGTACTGTCATTTCTAGCCCAATCACCAATTACTCACGTCATGCGACCCGTCGTATCGATTTCATCATTGGTGTGTCTTACAAGGCTGATCTGCAGAAGACCAAAGAAGTACTGACCCGTATCGTGAAAGCGGACGAGCGTGTACTGAAAGATCCAGAGCCAACTATCGGTGTTCATGCGCTGATGGACTCTTCAGTAAACTTTGTTGTGCGCCCGTGGGTGAAAACAGAAGATTACTGGTCAACCTACTTTGACCTGATGCAAGCCATCAAAGAAGGTCTGGATAAAGAGGGTATTGAAATTCCATTTCCGCAAATGGACGTTCACTACCACGCAGCAATGGCAAAAGCAGCTGCTCCAGAAGAAGAAAAGCAAGTTGCATAAGCGTCTTGCTGCTCAAACTTAATGCTGAAACCCTGTCATACGACAGGGTTTTTTTATGGCTATGCTCTCGTGAGAACAGGAAGGAACAGTGTTTTCGTTTTAAATTTGAGACACTTTTTAATGCTGCTTAAACTGTAAACTCTGCTCTGATTTTTATCCGAGTCGTTTCGCCAGGATTTTGAGATACAGTGCTGTCGAATCTCAGGAAGTAAACAAACACAGACATAACTATACCAAGGAAACCGCAATGGAAAATGCTACTAACGAAGCCATGAACTGGTTCAACGGCAATCAGGATCTGCTGCTTCAATATGGTGTGAACATCATCTCTGCTCTCCTCATTCTCATCATTGGTAACTGGATCGTGAAAGCGATTGCCAATGGTGTTGCTAAAGTCATGCGTAAGAAAGAACTCGACGATGCTGTTGTCGACTTCGTGCATACTTTTGTTCGTTACCTGCTGTTCGTTATCGTGCTCATCGCGGCGTTGGGTCGCCTGGGTGTACAAACGGCTTCTGTGGTTGCGGTTATTGGTGCGGCCGGTCTGGCTGTTGGCCTCGCACTGCAAGGCTCACTTTCTAACTTCGCAGCAGGCGTACTGATTGTTGCATTCCGCCCATTCAAATCAGGCGACTATGTAGAAGTAGCTGGTGTTGCGGGTTCAGTTGATTCTATTCAGATCTTCTCTACCGTACTGAAAACACCAGACAACAAGATGGTTGTGGTACCAAACGGTGCGATCATCTCAAGCCCAATCACTAACTATTCCAAGCATGACACCCGTCGTATCGATTACGTTGTAGGCGTGTCTTACAGTGCTGACCTGCAAAAAACCAAACAAGTGCTGGCTGATGTACTGGCAAAAGAAACCCGTTTGCTGACTACCCCAGAGCCAACCATTGGCGTGGTTGAACTGGCAGACTCTTCTGTGAACCTGGTGGTTCGTCCATGGGTTCGCACTGCAGATTACTGGGCAGTTTACTTCGACCTATTGCAAGCGATGAAAGAGGCGCTGGACGCAGAAGGTATCGAAATTCCATTCCCGCAAATGGATGTCCACCTGAACAAAGTCGACGGTTAATTCTCACCTGAGACGTGATAAAAACGCCAATGATCGAGACTGATCATTGGCGTTTTTCTTTGGTAGTGAATGTCAGAAGAATGGGGCTGATTTTCACGAGATAAGAGCAAGGCTTGATCGAGTTAAAACAATTGGTTTTTGTGTGGTGATTTTTCTTGCGAACTGTTCAAGGCTTTCCTAATTTGCGTATCTAACACCGTGTGCTATCCCTTATTTGTCGAACGCTGCAGCACGTTTTTCTAGAAGGAATCTGATTTATGAGCAATATCCCATCTGAGCTGAAATTCACAACTTCCCACGAGTGGGTGAGACCAGAAGGTGACGATGTGTATACCGTAGGCATTTCCGACCATGCACAGGCTTTGCTAGGTGACATGGTATTTGTGGATTTGCCGGATGTGGGTGATACGGTAGACGCAGGTGATGATTGCGCCGTGGCGGAATCGGTAAAAGCAGCGTCAGATATCTACACGCCGTTGACCGGTGAGATTGTGGCTATCAATGAAGACTTGGAAGGGTCTCCAGAGTTGGTGAACAGCGACCCATACGGTGATGGATGGTTATTCCAAATTCGCATCACGGATTCCGCGGAAATTAATGAGCTGTTGGATGCCGAGGCTTATCAGGACTCTATTGAAGAGGAAGAATAATCTCCTCTTTGTGAAGATAAAAAAACACCGCGTTAGTCGCGGTGTTTTTTTCAAGCGAAGTGCCAGATCAAACGATCTATAGCCATCAGTACATTTCTTTCAGCTTGCGGATCTCAGTGTTGATCTCCTTCACTGTCCGAAAGTGTTCAATATTTCCATCTGACTGCGCCTGCACCATTCCTTGATGAAAGTCGAAATCACCCCGTCCATCAATGTGAATCCGTCCACTGAATAACCGGTAAACGTGTTTCGCAATAAGGGTTGGGACATAACGATGAAACATCCGCATTCGCAATTCCTTTTTATTTTTATCCCTGAAGCTTTGGAGCCTTGGGTTATATTTCCTGCCAACTTCCTAAACCGATAAGACCTGCTGACAACGAAAAACTGTCACCTGCTTACTCGGTTTTGGCGGGCGGCATTATAGCGGGAGGGGTATGACTACTGTGTGACAGATATGACACTTACCCAAAATTTTAGGTATGTAATCGTGTGACTTTGGGGTTGGTCACAGTATGGAAAGTAAGGCATTAAGCCTATCTATCTGGCACGTAAATCCTGTACTTGATTACGTACTGTTTTATCAATGGTTTGGCGTATCCAAAGGTTTTTAGCACTGGTGGCATTTTTCTTGTGCCAGATTTGGCGGATAACAAAATTGCTGACATCGATGGGTGTGGCACTGATAGCAAGCTTGTCATTGAACATGTCGAGTTTTGCCATTAACTCCGCCACCGTGCAGATAAGGTTGCGTCCAGAGAGAAGATGACGAACGGTAAGGAAACGTTGTGAGCCCATCACAACCTGGCGATCGCAACTCAGGGATTTGAGCGTGTTATCAACAGGACTGCTTAACTGGCCGTCTACCGTCACCAAGGCGTGAGGCGTTTTGGTGTAGTCGGTCAATGAGAGAGGAGCGTTCAGCCCCGTGGATTCTGGGTCAAACAAGCAGACATGTTTTTCGGTATAGAGCTCTTCCATCAATAACACTGGGTCTTCGGTTTCCACTGCACCCAATACCACATCAACCTGGTCGTTTTTCAATGCTTCGCGGTAATTGACCCGATCGACTGGGCGACAACTGAGTTGGCACTGTGGCGCTTGCTCTCGAAAAACATCAAAAAGCGCTGGGGCAAAAACCAACTCGGCATAGTCGGTTAAACCGATGCGAACGGGCCCTGAATATTGCGTTGGCTCGAACGACACCGGGGTCAGTACATCGGTGGCAATCGTGTCGAGAAGCGCAGTGACAACGGGCTCTAGCTCGAAGGCTCGTGCCGTCGGTTGCATTTCATTGCCTTGACGATGGAAAAGCGGGTCATCGAGCAGGGTGCGCAGCCTAGAGAGGTTATGACTCATTGCCGATTGGCCAATTGAGAGCTTCTCGGCAGCGCGGGTCACGCTGCGGGTTTCCATTAGCGCAGCGAAGGCAACCAGAAGGTTGAGATCAACGCCGCGCCAATTCACCGGCTTCATGCACTGGTCTCGTCATCACGTCGGATATCAGCAATGGTAGGCTGACAAAAGTCGACCAAATCCTGAAAGCGAAGTTCTACGCCTGCCATGGGTGAGCCACTGCTGATGTTGATGAATTCGAACTCAGCAAGGCTTGGGTCAAAGAATATTGGCAACATGCCAAACACCGAAATAGGCGTCACCATGCCAGGTGAATACCCGGTAATGCTCTGCACATGCTTGCTGTCGACCATGGTCATGCGCCGACACCCAAGAAGGTCTCTAACTTTCTTGGGGTCAACAGACGCCGTACCTGGCACGCATGCCAATGCCATCTGCCCGCCCATATCGCGCAGCAACATGGATTTGACTAACTGATCCGGTTCGACACCGCGTTGCTTGGCTGCATCGAGTATGGTCGTTGCCTCACTTTCATGAGGCAACAAGCGGTGCGCGATGCCCGCATCGCGCAAAATGGAAAGGATAGGGGTATCAACTGAAGACATCATTAGGCGTCGTCTTCCAGACTGTATGGCAGGTCAACTTTCTGCCAAAGCGCCTCTGTGTCGGCCAAGCGGAATTGGCTGTCATCATCAAGGTTGTTTGGTAGTACGACCAATGCCAGTGCCTGACCGTCTTCAAAACGGTAGCCAGAGAGCACGGTACCACCGGTACGCCAGTTTTCGCCCACGCTACGGTCAAAGGTATCACCGGCTTTCGGTGCTTCTGCCGCTTCACCCTGAAGAAGGTAAGCCGCGCGTTTGTTGATACCTCGATATTTCGCGCGCGCAACGGTTTCCTGTCCGGTGTAACAGCCTTTCTTAAAGCTGATGGCATCCAGCGCCTGCAAGTTGATCGACTGAGGGATGAACTCGCTGATGTTCGCCTCTTCAATCGCAGGCATTGCTGAGCGAAGCTCCAGCAGTGTCCATAGTGAGCTGTCACTCAGGGTGGCTCGTTCGCCCAGCTCAGTGAGCAGTGTGTCAGCTTCATCTGCGTTCATCGCCAGCAACCAGCGGTTTTTATCGATGCGAACAGCCGAACCGGTTTGGGTCGTGCGAACATCGCCTTCTCCGGTAAAGCGTGATTCCACGGCGCTGTCCGCTTTTTCACCGGCAATACCCACCAGAATTTGCTCAGAAAGTGCAAATTCGACCTTAGAGAAAACAGCATATTTCTTAATTTCAGCCAGCTGTTTTTCAGCGACAGATGCGGGCTGAACGTAAGCCACCCCTTCGTTGTGATGGAACAGGCGAATGGCAGACCACACCTTTCCTTTGGCGTCACAGTGAGCAGCAAGCGTTGACCGGGTTTTCTCCAGCGACACCAAATCACAGGTCAACTGGCCTTGCAGGTATGGCACAGTGTCCTGACCGATGGCGGTGATCAAAGAAAGGTTATCCAGAGCGATCACTGACAGGGCTGGTAACGCGCTGTCTGAAGAAAGAGGAAGACGGTTGAAAGCGTGTGATTGATACCAGTTCGTCATGGAGTTTCTCGCTTAAAAATCAGGATTTATATGTTAATGCGACTGCGGTCTATATACCACTGATATGGGGTCAGATCACAGGGTTACAAGATTCAATCCGGGAGCCGTAGCAAGGCGATCAGCTCGCTGATACTATTTGGGCCAGTTATTTTGGCCTAATTTTCGAGGTACTCATGCTGGGCGCAGAAGATAAAGCGCGTATCAAGTGGGCATGCCGTCGTGGCATGTTGGAACTGGATGTCATTATCATGCCGTTTTTTGAGCAATGTTTTGACTCACTGACAGAAGACGAAAAACTTCATTTCGTCGCTTTGTTGGAATGTGATGATCCGGATCTGTTTACTTGGTTGATGGGGCATGGCCGCAGCGAGAAGCCTGAGCTGGCGGCGATGACAGACAAAATTGTCGAGCACAACCGCAGCAAACTCCGTTAATACCGATATTCAGCCTTCCCGACTTTTGAAGGTCGGAGTAGGTCTAATCTATGCGCTGGCAGCCTTCACTTTGTTTGTTGCCAGTGCCATCCCTCTCGAAGCCAAAGTGCTTCTCCTTTGTCTCCTGATTCGTGAAGCACACACGCAGTTGTCCTTTTTTACGCTTCATGGTGGTGAGCTTTTCCTCAATATCGATGGAGTGTGCCGCTTGAATGGAGATAACTTCCATGTCTCCCGGGTGCGCTTTTTCAGTCGTCACCTGGTTGTTCTGGAATTGACTTCACCCTTTGAGTGCCGTCGTTTAGCGCTGGCATATGATGCGTTTGATAGTGATACCTTTCGTCACCTCAGTCGTGTTTGTCTAGTGTTGAAAATGTGATCCTCTTTCCTTTTTTTGTTTTTAGCGTACGTCATATCTAAACGAACCATTGATTGCGCCGATAAAGGTTCAAGCTGGCATCAGTGCTGCCGCCGACTCAAGAAGTGGAAAGGGAAGAGGTGACATGAAAATAAGAACAAAATTATACGGTCTGACGGCGTTTTCCGCCCTGTCGTTACTTTTATTCGCGTTCATTGGATGGCAAGCCTCTGATCGAATGGTGGATCTGAAAACTAAACAATCCCTGGTTGCAGAGCTCGAAGTGCGTTTGCTTAACCTGCGTCGTAATGAAAAAGATTTTCTGGCGAGATTGGATGCCAAATACGTAGAGCGCTTCTCCGGTAACGTTGCCAAGTTTGAAGACGATTTGAATACCTTGGCAGAGGAAGCTAACCGTTTGGATATCCCCCTGCCACAAATCAGTGCGGTTTCTCAGGCGATGAAGAATTACCACAGCGGTTTTCTGACGTTGTCGAAGGGATACGAAAGACTTGGCTTGAACCGTACTTCTGGTATTCATGGCGAGCTGACTGCAAATAACGAGCAGCTTCTGCAAGACAACCCATCAATCGATGACATTGCGTATCTGGTGACGCTGAGCCGGCTTTTGATGGTGGATGCAAATGAAGCGCGCTTTGAAGAATTCAGCCGTGTCTGGCAAAACGTGAAGCGTGAAACCGGTCTTACTTCTCTGGACGCACAGAAAGCATTGGTAGAGCGCTATATGCAAGTCAGCCGTGAGGTTGGGCTTGATCACAAGTCAGGTCTTTTAGGGAACATCCGAGGCCAAACTCATCAGGTGGAAGCTGACTTTGACGACATGCGTGCACAACTGGCCAACGAGTTGGAAAGTGCAGAACGCACTCTGACCATTAGCGCCTTGATAGTGCTGGTGGTGATTTCATCGCTGCTTATCGCAGCCAGTATCTTGCTTAACCGTTTTATCCAGCGCCGTTTGAGCACGTTAACCCGCACCATGGAGCAAGTGGCGGCAGACCGCGATTTAACCCTGCGTGCAGAAGCCGAAGGCAAGGATGAGATTGCGCTGGTAGCAAAAGACTTTAACTCTGTGTTGGAACACTGTCAGACCCTGATTGCCGGTGTAAAAGTCTCAATCACAACATTGAATGCCACCGCTTCAGATGTGCAATCTCGTAGCAATAACGCTGAAGCGGCATTAGGCCGTCAACACTCAGAAGCCGACATGGCCGCGACAGCCGTCAATGAAATGGAAGCGACGATTCGTGAGATTGCCAGCAACACTGAAACGGCTGCTGCGAATGCAGGCCAAAGCCTTGCCCGCGCTCAGAAAGGTCATCAAACAGTGCAGACAACCCGTGAAGCTATCCTGACATTGTCTAACGGCTTGGGAACCGCAAACAATGACATTCATAGTTTGGTGTCGCTCTCTCAACAGATTGGCACTGTGGTAGATGTGATCAAAGACATTTCGGAGCAAACTAACCTGTTGGCTCTGAACGCAGCGATTGAAGCAGCACGTGCCGGTGAGCAAGGTCGTGGTTTTGCGGTGGTTGCCGATGAGGTTCGTTCCCTGGCTACCCGCACGAACAAATCGACGGATGAGATCGCGACCATGATTGCTTCACTACAGGAGCAAACCAACAGCGTCGTTGACCGCATTAACCATTGTCAGCGTGACAGCGAACAGTCGGTCAGTTATGTCGAAGAAGCCGCATCAGAGCTGGATAACATTATCATCGATATGCAGCAGATCATGGATATGAGTACCCAGATTGCCGCTGCGGTTGAAGAGCAGAGCATGGTGGCAAAAGAAGTGAACCAGAACGTTCATTCGATTCAGGAAATCACCTCAGAGAACACTGTCTCGACCACTGAAAATGCTCAAGCAGCAGCGCGGGTCGCAGCACAAAGCCGTGAGCTGGAATCAGCGGTATCGAGCTTCCGTTCTTGAGTAGATAGCTGTATCGCTCCAGGTATGAAAAAGCCCTCTTATGAGGGCTTTTTGCTATCGCGATTCAGCAAGGGAAGTCTGGCACCAGAATGGTTGGGCCCGAATCTTCGGCCTTGTCTGGGTAATCGATAGTGTAATGCAGGCCTCGGCTTTCTTTACGTGCCATTGCACAGCGCACCATCAGCTCCGCTACCTGAAGCAGGTTACGCAGTTCCAGAAGGTTGTTGGAAACGCGGAAGTTGCTGTAGTACTCGTTAGTTTCCTGCTTCAGCAGTTCGATACGGCGAAGTGCACGCTCAAGACGCTTGGTGGAGCGCACAATCCCTACATAGTCCCACATAAAGAGACGTAACTCGTGCCAGTTGTGTTGGATAACAACCTCTTCGTCTGAGCAACAAACCTGGCTGTCGTCCCAGTGCGGCAGTGTGGGGGGAATTTCTGCTGTGGCAGCATTTTCACCAATATGCATGGCAGCTGCCCAAGCGTACACCACACATTCGAGCAGCGAGTTTGATGCCATGCGGTTAGCGCCATGAAGTCCGGTATAACTGACTTCACCAATCGCGTATAAGCCTTCCAAATCGGTCTGACCGTTCTGGTCAACCATCACGCCGCCGCAGGTATAGTGCGCGGCAGGCACGATAGGAATAGCTTCCTTGGTCAAATCGAAACCAAAGGTTTTCAGCTTTTCATCAATGGTTGGGAAATGCTTGGTGATGAATTCGGGATCTTTATGGCTGATGTCGAGATACATACAGTCCGCACCCAGACGCTTCATTTCATAGTCAATCGCCCTGGCGACCACATCACGCGGCGCAAGCTCTGCACGTTCATCAAAGTCCGGCATAAAGCGTGAGCCATCAGGGCGGCGTAAAAATGCGCCTTCACCACGTAGCGCTTCTGTCAGCAGGAAGTTACGAGCCTCTGGGTGGAACAGGCAGGTCGGATGAAACTGGTTAAATTCAAGGTTGGCAACCCGACAGCCTGCGCGCCATGCCATAGCAATGCCATCGCCGGAAGAAACATCTGGGTTGGAGGTATATTGGTAAACCTTAGATGCGCCGCCAGTTGCCAGCACCACAAACTTAGCGCGCACCGTTTCTACCGCTTCACGGTCACGGTTCCAGATGTAGGCACCCAGCACGCGGTTGGCACCGGAAATTCCAATTTTCTTACGGGTGATAAGATCCAGTGCGTTGTGACGCTCCATCACTTTGATGTTGGGATGCTGCATCACGTTTTCTTGCAGAGAAGTTTGCACGGCAGCGCCCGTTGCATCAGCAGCATGCAGAATGCGTCGGTGGCTGTGTCCACCTTCACGGGTGAGGTGGAATTTGGGCTCATCATCGTCGCTGTCTTCTTCGCGATCAAAAGGGACACCGCCATCAATCAGCCATTGAACGCATTCCTTGGCATTTTCGGCGATAAAGCTCACCACGTTTTCTTCGCAAATGCCGTCACCGGCAATCAGCGTATCTTCAACGTGGGATTCAACAGAATCACTTTCATCAAAGACTGCAGCAATACCGCCTTGTGCGTAGTAGGTCGCCCCTTCGCTGCGCGGTCCTTTGCTCAGCACCATCACTTTCTGGGTCGGGGCCAAATGGAGCGCCAGAGACAGACCAGCAGCGCCGCTGCCGATCACCAGCACATCACACACGTGTTCTTGGTTGCTCATTGATTACGTATTCCTTTCTCCCAAGTAGCCATGTCAGCCGCTACCTGAAACAACGAGTTCGAGTCATTTCAGTGAGTTTACACTAATGTGGCAACACGTAGAACGTTGCCAGTTGCTTCATTATGCGACAGAGTGGGAACGGCTGAATGAGAGTTGGTTAGGGTGTGACCAAACATTCTGATAGACTTTGCGATCCGGATCTAATCGTATAACGACGGAAATCCGTTTAGGGAACTTTCTTTTAATGTTTCACTCATACACTTTGCTCACTCAATAAAAACCGCGCGGTAGAAAAAGAAGCCGGGCACCACAGTGGCAAAGAGCGAGAAGAAATACCGGTAGCTGACAGTGTTCTGACCTTAGCGGTGAACACTGCCACAGTGAAAGCAGACTACTGGTATCAATAATAAGGAGAAGGCGCTCGAATGAGCGAGCAGTTAACCGATCAAGCCTTAATTGAGCGCGTACAGAATGGTGATAAGCAGGCGTTTAACCTGCTGGTCGTAAAATATCAAAACAAGGTATGCAATCTGATCTCTCGCTATGTCAGCAACAGCGGCGACGTGCCTGATGTTGCGCAGGAAGCTTTTATCAAAGCGTATCGCGCCTTGCCGGGATTTCGCGGAGAAAGTGCGTTTTACACCTGGCTTTACCGTATTGCGGTGAACACAGCGAAGAATTATCTGGTTGCACAGGGCAGACGCCCACCATCAAGCGATATTGACGCAGAAGAAGCGGAAAATTATGAAAATGGTGGCGCACTGAAAGAAATTTCGAACCCTGAGAACCTTATGTTGTCAGAACAGTTGAAACAGGTCGTTTTCAGTACGATTGAATCTTTACCTGACGATCTGAAAACGGCGATCACCCTGCGTGAAATTGATGGCTTAAGCTATGAAGAGATCGCAGAAGTGATGGACTGCCCGGTAGGAACGGTACGTTCGCGTATTTTCCGTGCCAGGGAAGCGGTAGACAAACGTGTTCGTCCTCTGATGAACCACTAAACAGTGTTACCTGTTGATAACGGTGAAATAAATGGCTGAAAAAGAAAACCTTTCCGCATTATTTGATGGTGACGAGATTGATCAGGCGATGATTGATGCGCTTGAAAACGATCAATCGGCTCAGCAAACATGGAAAAGCTTTGCTGTTACCCGTGATGTAATGCGTGGAGAAACGCCTAATCCGAGTTGGGACATCGCATCAAATGTTGCGATGGCACTGGAAGCTGAGCCTGCGCACGGCGCGCACTCTGCACCCAATGTTGTTCCGATTCAGGAAGCACAACCTACGCCAGCGGCTGCCAAAAAGGCATGCCATCTTGGTTGCAGCAACTCACCCAGGTGGGTATGGCTGCCGCAGTGTCACTGGCCGTGATTGTTGGTGTTCAGCAATACAACGGTGGTGAGCAGTTGGATCCGGTTCTTGCAGCATCACAGCCCCCAGTTTTACAGACCATTCCTTTGGCTGGCTCTGCTGAGCCAGTAAGCCTTAGCCGTGAAACCTTGCAGGGGAATCCGACTGAAGCGCAATTGATGGAGCAGCGTCGCCGTGTCAACGCCATGTTCCAGGACTATGAGTTGCAGCTTCGCCTCAATGCTGATGAAATGATTGAACAAGACGAGAAGCTAACACCAGAAGTGAGCAACTAGATTGATGAAACAACTCCTGATCGGTGCTTTTGCACTGGTCAGTCTGGTCGCGAATGCCTCGACGGAAGAAAATCCCGCCGAGGCATTGTTGCATCAGATGGGCCAGGCAACCGAACAATTGGACTACGAACTTTCCTATATTCTGGTCCGCAAAAACAGTATTGAGCCCCTTCGTTTTCGCCATGCGTTAGTTGACGGCGAGTCATTCGGTCATATCGCTTATCTTGCCGGCCCTCCACGCGAAGTGATTCGCCGTGGTGATGAAGTGAGTTACTTCGAGCCTGGTATTGACCCGTTTACCATTGCAAGCAACCAAATGGTGGCACCCTTGCCTGCCATCATGCATTCCGATATTGACCATCTCTCGACCATGTACGATTTCGTGCCGCTGGGACGAGCACGTGAAGCCGGGTTGCCTTGTGATGTAGTGCGCGTTTCACCAAAAGACGGTGCGCGATATTCCTATGTGCTTTGGATTGACCAGAAGACCAAGCTATTGACCCGCGCCGACCTTCTCGATCGCGATGGCGATCCCATTGAGCAATACCGCGCACTGTCGTTGGTCATATCTCCGCAGATTGGTGATGTGATGAAGCAGATGTCTGCCATCGAATTGCCGCCTGTGGTTCAGGTGCCAAAGCAGCGGGACGCTGGTCTGAGTTGGCAAGTCACTTCTTTGCCGGAAGGCTTCTCGCCGATTTACAGCAATCGTCACCGCTTGATGATCACTGAGCGCCCGGTTGAAAGCCAGATGTTCAGCGATGGTCTGTTTAGTTTCTCGGTCTATCTGTCCGAAGCTGATGACCTGTCAGTGCGTGAGCAGTTGGTGAGAAAAGGCCGCCGCACCCTGCACAGCCATGTCTCCGGCAATGCAGAAATTACCGTCGTGGGAGACATTCCACCGGCGACCGCGAAAAAAGTGGCTGAATCAGTTCGTATGACAGCGCCACAAGCCGCAGAAGGAACGCCAACGCCATGATCACGGCATTGGCAGAGGTTACTGGCAGTGGCGAGGGTTACCTGACTGTTCGCTGCCAGCAGAAAACCAGCTGTGGCAGTTGCGCTTCCAAGAACAATTGCGGCACGGGCATTGTCAGTAATGCGCTGCCGGGCAAAGTACTGGATATCCGTGTACCGTCAGAAAAACCAGTCGATGCAGGAACCTTGGTTGAAATCGGCTTGGAAGAGCAGACGGTGCTGCGTTCAGCGCTGGTGGTTTACATTCTGCCGCTGCTGTTTGCGATTGCAGGGGCTGTTTTCGGGCAGTTTCTCGCAGATTTGATGGCAGCGGGAGAAGGCGTGATCATTTTGTTTTCTCTGCTTGCTGGCGGGTTGGGATTCCTTGTAGCACGCCATTTTTCGCGAAAGCTGGAGCAGGAAACAGGCGCAACGCCTAAACTGTTACGCATCCTAGGTAATCCCGTAGACCCGGCGGCGGTGATAAATGCCGCAACAGAGGATAGCGACTAGCCATTAATTTCGGTAGAATCCCGCCACTTGATCGTAAGATCCTCTTATTTTAACTAACGAGTTAGTCACACCATTTATGAAGCACATTCGTAACTTTTCGATTATTGCCCACATTGACCACGGTAAGTCGACTCTGTCAGACCGTCTTATTCAGGTCTGTGGCGGCCTAACTGACCGTGAAATGGCGGCGCAGGTTCTGGATTCTATGGATCTTGAACGCGAACGTGGTATCACCATCAAAGCACAAAGTGTGACGCTGAATTATGCAGCGCAGGATGGGGAAACCTATCAGCTGAACTTCATCGACACCCCGGGACACGTTGACTTCTCTTACGAAGTTTCTCGTTCTCTGGCGGCGTGTGAGGGTGCTTTGCTGGTGGTGGACGCGGGTCAGGGCGTAGAAGCTCAGACGTTGGCGAACTGCTACACCGCGATTGAAATGGATCTGGAAGTGGTTCCAATCCTGAACAAAATTGACCTGCCAGCGGCCGATCCTGACCGCGTAGCGGAAGAGATTGAAGACATCGTGGGTATCGATGCGACTGAAGCGACCCGCTGTTCAGCGAAAACGGGTCTCGGCGTAGATCTGGTTCTGGAAGATATCGTTAAGAATGTTCCGGCACCTGAAGGAGACCCAGAAGCGCCGCTGCAAGCGCTGATCATCGACTCATGGTTCGATAACTATCTGGGCGTTGTATCGCTGGTTCGCATTAAGAACGGCGAGCTGAAGAAAGGCGATAAGATCAAAGTCATGAGCACCGGTCAGGTGTGGGGCGTTGATCGCATTGGTATCTTCACACCAAAACAAACTGACACCCAAGGTCTGCGCACCGGCGAGGTGGGCTGGGTTGTTTGTGGCATTAAAGACATTCTGGGCGCGCCAGTGGGTGATACCCTGACCCACGCAAAACACGGTGCAGAAACACCGCTACCAGGCTTTAAGAAAGTGAAGCCTCAGGTTTATGCGGGTCTGTTCCCTGTTTCGTCTGACGACTACGAAAACTTCCGTGATGCACTGGGCAAACTGAGCCTGAACGATGCGTCACTGTTCTACGAGCCAGAAAACTCAGCAGCACTGGGCTTTGGTTTCCGTTGTGGTTTCCTTGGCATGCTGCACATGGAAATCATCCAGGAGCGTCTGGAGCGTGAATACAATCTGGATCTGATCACCACGGCACCAACCGTAGTGTACGAAGTGAAGAAGACCAACGGTGACACCCTGTACGTTGATAGCCCTGCGAAATTGCCAGCGGTTAACGATATCGAAGTGATGGGTGAGCCAATTGCACGCTGTAATATCCTGGTGCCTTCAGAGTACCTGGGTAACGTTATCACCTTGTGTGTAGAGAAGCGTGGCGTTCAAGTTGACATGGTTTACCACGGCAACCAAGTCGCCCTGACTTACGATATTCCAATGGCAGAAGTGGTTCTGGACTTCTTCGACCGTCTGAAATCGACGTCTCGCGGTTATGCTTCTCTGGATTACAACTTCCAGCGTTATGAAGCATCTAACATGGTGCGTGTTGACGTATTGCTGAACGGCGACAATGTGGATGCATTGGCTATCATCACTCACAAAGATCAGGCGCAATCCCGTGGCCGTGATCTGGTTGAGAAAATGAAAGATTTCATCCCTCGTCAGCAGTTCGACATCGCGATTCAGGCAGCAATCGGTAACCACATTATTGCGCGCTCGACCGTGAAACAGCTTCGTAAAAACGTCACCGCGAAGTGTTACGGTGGTGACGTAAGCCGTAAGAAGAAACTGCTGCAGAAGCAAAAAGAAGGTAAGAAACGTATGAAGCAGATCGGTAACGTCGAACTGCCTCAAGAAGCGTTCCTGGCGATTCTGCACGTAGGCAAAGATAAGTAATAAAAAGGGATTAAAGGTTTAGGGGAACACGATGGCTAATACTTTCTCGCTGATTCTGGTGCTTGTCACCCTGTTTACTGGGATTATCTGGGCACTGGATAAGTTCAAATGGGCGCCGCGACGCCAGCAAAAAGCGGCTGAAGCGCTCAATGTGGACGGTGGTGAGTTAAGTGAAGAGCAGGTTGCACAAGTTGCCCCTCAGCCAAGCTGGGTAGAAACCTCAGCTTCCGTGTTCCCTGTTATTGGCCTTGTTCTGGTGCTGCGTTCGTTTATTTACGAGCCGTTCCAGATCCCATCTGGTTCTATGATGCCGACACTGTTGGTGGGTGACTTTATCCTGGTGGAGAAGTTCGCTTACGGCCTGAAAGATCCCGTATTCCGCCATCAATTGGTCGAAACCGGGAAGCCAGAGCGCGGTGACGTGGTGGTGTTCAAGTACCCACCACAGCCAAACATCGACTTTATCAAGCGCGTGATTGGTGTGCCGGGTGACACGGTTCGCTACAGCGAAGACAAACGCCTGTGCATCCAGAAGAAAGGTGAATCGACCTGTGAATTGGTGCCCGTGGATGATGTTCACAAGAGTGAGTTCGTTCAGCGCGGCGCGAACCTGATTCAGGCGCAGGAAGAGTTGGGCGTTGAGCCTCACCAGATTCTGGTGAACCCATATATGCCGAATCAAGCAGGTCAGTATTACCCAACACCGGGTCTGGGTGAGTGGGTGGTGCCGGAAGGCGAATACTTCGTGATGGGTGACAACCGTGACAACAGTAAAGACAGCCGCTTCTGGGGCTTTGTACCTGAAGCTAATCTGGTAGGTAAAGCAGTCGGTATCTGGATCAGTTTTGAATTTGATGAACAAGGCGACAGTTTCCTGCCGTCTTGGGTACCTGTCGGGGTGCGTTTCAATCGCATCGGCGGCATTGATTAACTTGGAACGACATGACAACACCTATAAATAAATTACAGCGTCGCATCGGCTATGAATTTAGTGATGCGGCGCTTCTCAGTCTCGCCCTGACACACCGAAGCGCCAGTGGAAATCACAATGAGCGTTTGGAGTTTCTGGGCGATTCTATTTTGAGTTTCGTTGTTGCTGACGACCTCTACCATCGTTTCCCGAACGTTGATGAAGGTGATATGAGCCGCATGCGTGCAACCTTGGTTCGTGGTAACACGCTGGCTGAATTGGGCCGCGAGTTCGAACTGGGTGATGTGCTGCAACTGGGGCCGGGTGAGCTGAAAAGTGGTGGTTTCCGCCGTGACTCTATCCTGGCAGACGCCGTTGAGGCAATCATCGGCGCTATCTACCTCGACAGCGATCTGGAAACGGTACGTGGAATTATATTGAGCTGGTACAAACAACGTCTGGAAACTATCCAGCCGGGCGCGAACCAGAAAGATCCGAAAACACGTTTGCAGGAATTCCTGCAAGGGCGTCGTAAGCCGCTGCCTGCCTATAATGTGACTAAGGTACAAGGCGAAGCGCATAACCAGCAATTTACGGTGGAATGTGAAGTAGCAGGTCTGGATCGACCTGTCGTAGGTAAAGGCAGCAGTCGTCGCAAGGCTGAGCAAGCGGCTGCAGAACTGGCATTGCAAAAGCTGGACTCATGACAGACACGCACGAAACGCACCACTGTGGCTTTATTGCCATCGTTGGCCGCCCGAATGTGGGCAAATCGACACTTCTCAACCGCTTGGTTGGGCAGAAGCTGTCTATTACCTCGCGTAAACCACAAACCACCCGACACCGCATCATGGGTGTCGATACCCGTGATGGTTATCAGGCGGTATATGTGGATACACCGGGACTGCACATTGAAGAAAAACGCACCATTAACCGTTTGATGAACCGTGCGGCTTCAAGCTCCCTGACTGACGTTGAACTGGTACTGTTCCTGGTGGACGGCACGCAGTGGACGCAAGATGATGAGATGGTACTGAACAAGCTCAAGAAAGCTGAGCTGCCAACCGTACTGCTGATCAACAAAGTCGATAATGTGAAGGAAAAAGGCGAGTTGTTCCCGCACCTTCAGGAAGTCAGTGAGAAAATGGACTTCATCGACGTAGTTCCTGTTTCAGCGAAACACGGCACCAACATTGATGTGGTCGAGAAGCTGGTTCGTAACCACCTGCCGGAAGGCGAGTGGTACTTCCCGGAAGAGTACGTCACAGACCGTTCTCAGCGCTTTATGGCGTCTGAAATCATCCGTGAAAAGCTGATGCGTTTCACCGGTGATGAACTGCCATACTCAGTCACCGTTGAAATCGAGCGCTTTGATTACAACCCAGAAACGGATGGCTTTGAAATCAATGGCCTGATCCTGGTTGAGCGTAACGGTCAGAAGCGTATGGTGATCGGCAAGGGTGGCGACAAAATCAAAACCATCGGCCGTGAAGCCCGTCTCGATATGGAAGACCTTTTCGAGCGCAAGGTCTACCTTGAGCTTTGGGTAAAAGTGAAATCCGGTTGGGCTGATGACGAGCGCGCACTGCGCAGCCTCGGTTACATCGACGACCTTTAACAGCGTCATTGGCTGAGACATTCAGGAGCAATATGGAAGGCTTGCAGCGCTGCTTTGTTCTGCACTCACGACCCTACAGTGAGACCAGCCTGATTCTGGATGTTTTCAGCGAAAATCACGGGCGCGTCAGTTTGATGGCAAAAGGCGCCCGTGGTAAACGCTCTCCCTTAAAAGGGGCGCTCCAGCCTTTTACTCCTCTCTTGATGAAATGGTCCGGCCGCGGCGAAATGCATACCTTGCGTCATGCTGAAGCCATGGGGCTTGCGATCCCGCTTTCAGGCAATGCCCTGTTTTCAGGCTTTTATCTCAATGAGATCTTAAGCCGGGTTGTAGAACCTGAAACCGCGTACCATCAACTCTTCTTTGATTACGTCAATGCGCTGACTGATCTGGCTCAGCACAGTAATCCTGAGCCAGCGCTACGACGCTTCGAACTCGCTTTACTGGACTCGCTCGGATACGGGGTCGATTTCCTGCATTGTGCGGGTAGCGGTGAGCCAGTCGATGCATCGATGACGTATATCTTCCGGGAGCAGCAAGGTTTTGTCGCCTCGCTGATGAAAAGCAATAACCTCACTTTTACGGGCAGCGACTTAGAAGCGCTGGCAACAAGACAATTCTCAACGGCAGAACAGCTAAAAGCGGCGAAGCGCTTTACACGCTTGGCCCTCAAGCCTTATCTTGGCTCCAAACCGCTCAAAAGCCGTGAGCTTTTTATGTTAAGAACAAGGAAATTAACGCAATGAGTACCATTTATCTGGGCGTCAATATTGACCACGTCGCGACCGTTCGTAATGCACGTGGCACCCAATACCCTGATCCTGTCCACGCTGCAGATATTGCAGAGCGTGCGGGCGCGGATGGTATTACCGTTCACTTGCGTGAAGACCGTCGCCACATTAAAGACCGCGACGTTCATATTCTGAAAGACACCATCCAGACCCGCATGAACCTGGAAATGGCAGTGACTGATGAGATGGTCAACATCGCGCTGGAAGTAAAGCCGGCTTACGTGTGTCTGGTCCCTGAGAAACGCGAAGAGCTGACCACTGAAGGCGGTTTAGATGTGGCAGGCCAGCTTGAGAAAGTGAAAGCTGCAACGGAAACGCTGACTGCAGCGGGCATTAAAGTGTCGCTATTCATCGATGCAGACCGTGCGCAAATCGACGCAGCAAAAGCCTGTGGAGCCCCTTTTATTGAGCTGCACACAGGCCACTATGCAGAGGCGACGACCGAAGAAGACATGCAGGCAGAGCTGAAGAAAATCGCAGCGGGTGCGAGCTATGCAGACGATCTGGGTATCAAGGTGAACGCTGGTCACGGCCTGACGTACCACAACGTGAAGCCTATTGCAGCAATTCCAGAGATTTATGAGCTGAACATCGGTCACGCGATTGTTGGCCGCGCAGTCTTTGAAGGCCTGCCAAAAGCAGTTGCAGACATGAAAGCGCTGATGCTGGAAGCACGTCGCTAATGGCTGTGGTTGGCCTTGGCACTGACATCGTAGAAATTGAGCGTCTTGAGAAAATCATTGCGCGCACTGGAGATGCATTTGCTAAACGTGTGCTGACAGAAAACGAGTTGGAAACCTATTCCAGCTCCAACTTCCCGGCCCGCTTTCTTGCCAAGCGTTTCGCAGTGAAAGAAGCCGCTTCAAAAGCGCTGGGGACGGGGATAGCTTGTGGTGTGACTTTCCATGACTTTGAAGTAACGAACGATGAGCTTGGAAAGCCTGTGGTGGATTTCTCTGGTGTAGCGCGAAAGCTTGCCGATGAGCGTGGGGTGAAGAATATTTTCCTCACCATCGCTGATGAGAAACGCTATGCCGTGGCGACGGTGCTGTTAGAGACCAACTAGCTTTTTCGCCAATGCTGACCACACAAACAAAAACGCCCGCGGATGCGGGCGTTTTGCTATTTACGATTTAATTGCTGATACCCAGATAATGAGGCGATTGCTCCCGAATGTTCTGAATTTCATCTAACAATTCAAAAAGCTCTGGCTCGATGTCTTCGACCGTTGCGCCTTTTTTAAGCTGGGTTTCCAGTTCATGACAAAGGTTTTTGAGCCTTGGTACACCGCTGTAGGCGCAGCTGCCATGGAGTTTGTGGATCACCGCGCTCAAGTCGACCTTGTTGTCTTTCAGCGCCAGATTGACTTTCTCTTCGACCTCATCAAAAGAACGCACCAGCATCTGCAGCATTTCTCTGGCGAGATCCTCTTTGCCTGCCGCTTGCTTCATTGCCAATGACCAGTCAATGCTGAGGGTGTCGCCCAACTTATTTGGCGTGATCAGTGGCGAATTGGGTTGAACTTCACCGCTATGCGGATGCGTCCAGTGGTGCAGTACCTGCTCGAGAATATGTTCTTCAATCGGCTTGGTCAGGTAGTCGTCCATCCCTTCGTTGAGCAAGCGTTCGCGCTCGCCTGTCATGGCATGGGCTGTCACGGCCACCACAGGCGTGTGTTGATTGAGCGGTGTTTTGCGTATTTCCTGACAAGCCGTTACACCGTCCATTTCTGGCATTTGGATATCCATCAGGATGAGGTCGAAATGTTGCTTCTGTGCACAGTCGAGAGCCGCTTTACCATCTGATGCAGTAAACACATTGGTTACGCGCTCTTTCAACAAGGCGGTGATGAGCTTGAGGTTGGCTGGGTTGTCATCCACTGCCATCACCGTCAGCGGTGCTTTGTCAGTGTGGACTTCAACCGCGGGTGGCAGCAGAGCAAGGGACTGCTGCTCTCCCTGAAGTTGCTCGATGAGTTTTCGCACAGACAGCGGCTTGGCAAGGCAAGCCGCCACACCGGAAGCGAGCAGGGCTTCTGAAAGCGCAAGCTCTGTCGTCGGCAAACAGAAAATGACGCGCTCACTGAAGGCTTCTGCGCGTTTAGCCTGTGCAATCAGCGCATCACTTTTCGGTACGTCGACAGCATCAACACAAATCAGTACAGAGGAAACCCGCTCAGACGTTTCAGGCAACTCAGCGAAATCGCTCAATGCGATGTCGAAATGCGCCAGACGTTCACGCATCATCAAACGGCTTTCATGGTCAGGTTCAATCAGCATCAGTGATTGCCCTTGCAGAGCTTCGGTATCGATAGGGTGCACCAGCGGCAGATCAGTTTGGATCAAAGACATGGTGAACCAGAAGGTTGACCCCTGATGCAGACGGCTGGAAAAACCAATATCGCCGCCCATTTGCTGCACCAGCTTCTGGGTGATCACCAGGCCAAGGCCGGTACCACCATATCGACGGCTGATGCTGGCATCTGCCTGCCGGAAAGCCTGAAACAGCTGCGATTGCTGACGCTCAGAGATACCGATACCGGTATCACGGATAACAAACTGAAGCTCAAGGCGTTCATCGCGCTGCTGCTTGAGCTCTACACTGACGCTGATATGACCGCGCTCAGTAAACTTAGTGGCGTTACCAATCAGGTTAGTGAGCACTTGCTGGATGCGAAGCGGGTCGCCAATCACGCCGGCAGGAATGCGAGGGTCGATGCGAAGATTGAGCTCCAGGCCTTTTTCGTGTGCCATTGGCGCGAGCAGACGCATGACTTCATCCAGCGAGTCTTCAAAATCAAACGGGATGTTTTCCAGCAGCAGTTTACCGGCTTCCAGTTTCGAGAAATCCAGAATGTCATTGATGATGGTCAGCAGATTGTTGGCTGACTTTTCAATGGTCTGCAGATAATCCTGTTGGCTGCTGGAAAGCTGGGTTTTCAGCATCTGACGGGTAAAGCCAATGACACCATTCAGCGGAGTTCTAAGCTCATGCGACATGTTGGCGAGGAATTCCGATTTCACCCGCGCCGCTTCCTGTGCGTTTTTCTTGGCGATATCGAGCTCAACGTTCTGGATTTCTAACTGCTCCAGAGTTTCGCGCAAATCGGAGGTCGCCTGATCGATACTTTGCTGCATCTCAAGGTGATATTCCGACAATGAAATCGCCATCGCGTTGATCCCGTTTTTCAGGGTATCTAACTCGCCGAGTAATTTGCCTTCAATCCGAACATCGAGATGCCCGCGACGGATTCTGTCGATCATGCTTATCATCTGCTTGATCGGCATTTCGACATCAAGCAGCAGGCGATAGGCAAAGAAGCAAGAAAGGATCAGGCCGAGAATCAACACCACGCCAGCGGAGATGACTTCTTGATATTGCTTGAGCTTCACCGTGGAAAGATCCATTTCCATGGTGATGTAGCCGATAGGTTGTTCCTGTACCAGCGCATTGTTAAAGCCAGCAATCGCGCGGATGGGCGCGCGAAGCAGAAGCGCATCTTTCAGGTGAATGACTTCCAGACGCTCTGGCAAGGGTTGCCCGCGGGGCACTGCCAGCAAGTCGAGGTTGCGGTGATAGTTGGAGGTGACAAACAGATCGTTCTGGCTGGAGAACACTGCAATGCTGCGGATGTATTCGCTGTGCTGACGGTGCGTGTGACCAATCAGTCGCCGCACATTTTCCCGGCTTTCATTGGCAAGGCCGATTTCACTGGCAATCGCCAAGGGTTCGATAATCGCCTGCCCGGCTACTGCGAGTTGCTGCTCCAGTTCCTGATAGCGGTTTTTAATGAAATAGGCGCTCAGCAATATGCCGATGATTAGCGTCGGGGCAAGGGTTAGGGTGATTACTCTGGCGCGAAGTCCGTATTTGGTCATGCTGTCTATTCTGTGGGAGAATTGCCGCCAATTTTGCGGCGTACCTAAAGACCATTCTAAACGGTGGTGCGCTGCTACATCAAAGCTGATGGCGAGAATTCAGCAGGTTATCACAACTGAATGGTCGCCAATATTCGAATCTATGCGCAGACTGCACCTCAGTTTGCTGCGAAAGCTGGAACATAAGTCATGGCGCGTTTTTTTAAGCCACAGAAGAAAAAGACCCTTGATACCAAACACAAGGCAATGACCATCGCCCGTCTCGACCATCAAGGTGATGGTGTGGCGTTTGACGGGAAAAAGCCCGTGTTTGTTGCTGGCGCATTGCCGGGCGAGGAAGTGCTGCTGCAACTGACAGAAGATAAACGCCAATTTGCCCGTGCCCGCCTTATCAAAGTCACCAAACCGAGTGGTGAGCGCATCAAGCCATTTTGCCAGCACTACGGTACTTGCGGCGGCTGTAATCTCCAGCACCTGGGCCATGATGCTCAGATTAATGCCAAGCAGGAAACGCTGTCCCAGTTGATGAAGAAATTTGCGTCAGCGGAGCTTGAGCAAGACGCGCCGGTGATGTCTAAAGAAAAGGGTTACCGACGCCGCGCACGTCTGAGTGTCAAAGTGAGCAAAAGTGGTGAGCTTGAAATGGGTTTCCGTCAACGCAGCGCCAATGACATTGTGACCGTCACAGACTGTCCGGTGCTTGATGCTGAGTTGAATGCGCTATTGCCGGATGTTTATACCTTGCTGGATGGTCTTCGTGGCCGTCGTATTATTGGTCATATTGAGCTGGTGGCTTCCAATCAAGGTCGAGTACTTCTGGTTCGTGCTACCAAGCCGCTGCACGAAGACGATCAGGCAACGCTGAAAGGCTTCGCAGAACAACACGGTTTGATTTATTACTTGCAGCAAGCCGATGATGCCGTGCAGCGCGTCCTAGGTGAGCAGCCCAATTACGCACTTGGCGATCTGACGCTTGCCTTTGAGCCGCAGGACTTTATTCAGGTCAACGCGGATATCAATGAAAAGATGATTTCGCAGGCGCTGGATTGGCTGTCATTAACAGAAGATGATGCGGTGCTTGATCTTTTCTGTGGTCTGGGCAATTTCAGTTTACCGCTGGCTGCGAAGGTAAAAGCCGTTGTCGGCATTGAAGGCGTGGAAGAGATGGTGCAGCGCGCGTCAGACAATGCGATGCGTAATCAGCAAGGCAATGCGCGTTTCTATCATGCCAACCTGGAGCTGGATGCGGCTGAAACCGTCTGGGGACGTGAAAGCTACAACAAAATTTTGCTCGATCCGGCGCGTGCTGGTGCTTTAGGGGTTATGCCTTATGTGGCACAATCTGGAGCTGAGCAGGTAGTGTATGTTTCCTGCAATCCGGCAACCTTGGCACGTGACAGTCAGGTGCTTTTGGATAACGGGTATCAATTGGTTAGGTTGGGCATGTTGGACATGTTCCCACATACAGGGCACTTGGAGTCGATGGCGCTGTTTGTCAAAGATTGAGTCGCCCAGCGGGCAAGCATGATGGTTGCCCGTTTAAGGATAAGAAAAACAGGATAGTGAAATGGTCGCAATTCGTGGCGCGCACCTAAACGACAATAAAGAATTTGTGCTTGAACGCTGGGTGGAAGGTCTTGCCCAGGAGGCTGCCGTATCTCAGGCTTTAACCAAAGCCTATCACCATTGCCAGACACTGGGCGATGAGCAAACGCTCGCGCAGCCTCTCTGGTGTGGTCGAGAGATGATTGAAATCCTTGTCACCTTGAGTATGGACAAGGAAACCTTGCTGGCCGCGTTGCTTTTCCCCATGGTGGAATATGGCGTGCTCAGCAATGAATTGCTCAAAGAGCATTACGGAAACAATATCGCCAAGCTGGTGGAAGGGGTTCAGGAAATGGCGGCGATTCGCCATCTGAACGCCAACAATGAAGAAGCGACCGCTGCGCAAGTGGACAATGTGCGCCGTATGTTGCTCTCCATGGTGGATGATTTCCGTTGTGTGGTCATCAAACTGGCAGAGCGCATTACCTACCTGCGTGAAGTGAAAAACGAGTCTGATGAAGTGCGTCAGGCGGTTGCGAAAGAGTGTGCAAACATCTACGCCCCGCTTGCTAACCGCTTAGGTATCGGCCAGCTCAAGTGGGAAATTGAAGATTACGCGTTCCGTTATCAGCACTCGCTGACCTACAAGCAAATCGCCAAACAGCTGGCAGAACGCCGAATTGACCGTGAGCAGTACATCGACACCTTTGTGTCTGATCTGCAAAGCGCGATGGAAAACTCCAACATCAACGCGCAGGTCTATGGTCGACCAAAACACATCTACAGCATCTGGCGTAAGATGCAGAAAAAAGGCTTGGAATTTGATGAGCTGTTTGATGTGCGTGCTGTGCGCATCATCGCTGATCAGCTCCAGGACTGTTATGCCGCACTGGGTGCCGTTCACACCAAATACCGCCATCTGCCGAAAGAGTTCGATGACTACGTGGCGAACCCGAAGCCAAATGGTTACCAATCGATTCACACTGTCGTATTGGGGCCGGAAGGCAAAACGGTAGAAATCCAAATCCGTACCAAGCAGATGCACGACGATGCAGAGCTTGGCGTCGCAGCGCACTGGAAATATAAAGAAGGTTCTTCAGCTGGTCGCAGTGGCTACGATGAGAAGATCACTTGGCTGCGTAAACTGCTGGCTTGGCAAGAAGAGATGTCTGATTCCGGCGAAATGCTGGATGAACTTCGTAGTCAGGTATTCGATGACCGCGTCTATGCCTTTACACCAAAAGGTGATGTGGTTGACCTGCCAATCGGCGCGACACCTCTGGATTTTGCTTACCACATCCACTCTGAAGTGGGTCACCGTTGTATCGGGGCCAAAGTGGAAGGGCGTATCGTGCCGTTCACCTATCACCTCAACATGGGCGATCAGGTCGAAATCATTACCCAGAAAGAGCCTAACCCTTCCCGTGACTGGCTGAACCCAAGCCTTGGCTTTGTGACGTCAGGCCGCGCACGCGCCAAGATTAACGCGTGGTTCCGTAAGCAAGCGCGAGAGAAGAACGTCGAGGCAGGTAAAGAAATTCTCGATGCTGAACTCGCCAAGATTGGTGCGGCGAGTAAAGATGCCACACTCGCCATGAAGCGCTTCAATGTTAACAGTCTTGATGAAGTTTACGCGGGCGTTGGTAGCGGTGATTTGCGCATCAACCAAGTGGTGAATTACATCAACTCTGTGGTCAACAAACTGACCAAAGAACAGGAAGATGAGCAGCTTCGCGCCAAGCTGGAGCAAGCAGAAACGCAGACCACAACCAAGCGACCACGCCGAGATGCTGTTGTCGTTGAAGGCGTGGACAACCTGATGACTCACCTTGCACGATGCTGTCAGCCAATTCCGGGTGACGAAATCGAAGGCTACGTAACGCAAGGCCGCGGTATTTCAGTGCACCGTGCAGACTGTGAGCAATTGGCTGAACTTCGCCATCATGCACCGGAGCGTCTTATCGAGACGGTGTGGGGCGGCGGTTATATCGGCAACTATCAAATCACAGTGCGTGTGTCTGCATCTGAGCGAAGTGGTTTGATTAAAGATCTCACCAATGTCTTGCTGAACGAAAAAGCGAAAGTTTCTGGTATGCAAAGCCGGGTCGACTATAAGCAGCAAATGTCCATCATGGACTTTGATTTAGAGCTGAGTGACCTTGAAGTGCTGAGCCGGGTGATCTCACGCTTGGAGCAAGTCAAAGACGTGCATGAAGCCAAACGGCTTCGCTAACAATATTCAATTTCTATAAGGGGAAAGCGCTGCTTTCCCTTTTCTTTTGGGCGGGTAACAGATGAAAAAAATGTCGCGAATGCAAGAATTGCTGGAAATTATGGCTACCCTCAGGGACCCGCAAAACGGCTGTGATTGGGACAAGAAGCAAACCTTCGATTCCATAATCCCTTACACCATCGAAGAAACTTTTGAAGCAGTGGATGCGATTGAACGCCAGGAATGGGCAGATGTTCGCGATGAACTGGGCGATCTGCTGTTTCAGATTGTGTTCTATAGTCAACTCGGAAAAGAGCAGGGCCTGTTTGAATTTGAAGACATTGCCGGTGCCATGTGCGACAAGCTGGTGCGTCGCCATCCTCATGTTTTTGGTGAAAAGGATGCCGATGGCAACCCGCTGGAGAAAGCAGACTGGGAAGGCATAAAAGCGCAGGAACGTGCCGCCAAAGCCAAACCGGATGCAGAGCTCAGTATTTTGGATGATGTACCAACCTCACTCCCGGCATTGGGCCGTGCAGCGAAATTGCAGAAGCGTTGCGCGCGTTTCGGCTTTGATTGGGACTCCGTAGGCCCTGTCGCCGAAAAAGTGCAGGAAGAGCTTGAAGAGGTAATGGAAGAAGCCTTGATGGTAGATGTCGACCAAGAACGAGTCGATGAAGAAGTCGGCGATTTACTTTTTGCCGCCGTCAATCTTGCCCGCCACCTTGGCACGAATCCGGAAATGGCACTTCGAAAAGCGAACCTAAAATTCGAAAGTCGTTTTCGCAAAATTGAAATGAAATTACGCGATAATGGTAAAAACTTGCAGGAAAGTGAGCCAGATGAGCTTGAAAATCTGTGGCAAGAAGTAAAGCGTGATGAGGGCAACAAATCGACGTAAATCACTCAATTGATTTACGACAAAAAAAAACGGCATTCTGTGTGATAGTTTTCACGTTGTGGGAAGTTTCGGGCTCTGGTAACATGTCGTCCCGTCCAGATTTCCAATAATTTCCCCTAAATCCAACTCTCAGGTTTAGCATGACAACGAATTACATTTTTGTTACGGGCGGGGTGGTTTCCTCCCTAGGTAAGGGTATTGCAGCAGCGTCATTGGCGGCAATTCTAGAAGCACGTGGTCTTAAAGTGACCATGATGAAGCTTGACCCTTACATCAACGTGGACCCGGGCACCATGAGCCCAACCCAGCACGGTGAAGTATTCGTTACGGAAGACGGCGCAGAGACTGACCTGGATTTGGGTCACTATGAGCGCTTCATCCGCACCAAGATGACCAAGCGCAACAACTTTACGTCGGGTCGTGTATACGCTGACGTGCTGCGTAAAGAGCGCCGAGGCGACTACCTGGGTGCGACCATTCAGGTTATTCCACACATCACCAACTCTATTAAAGAGCGTGTGCTTGCCGGTGGTGAAGGTCACGACGTTGCTATCGTTGAAGTCGGTGGCACCGTAGGTGATATCGAATCGCTGCCGTTCCTTGAAGCTATCCGTCAATTGGCGGTAGAACTGGGTCGCGAGCGTGCGATGTTCATGCACCTGACTTTGGTTCCTTACCTGGCAGCAGCCGGTGAAGTGAAAACCAAACCAACTCAACACTCAGTGAAAGAACTGCTGTCTATCGGTATTCAGCCAGACATTCTGGTTTGCCGTAGTGATCGCGTGATTCCTGCGAACGAGCGCTCGAAGATTGCGCTGTTCTGTAACGTTCAGGAAAAAGCAGTCATTTCTATGAAGGACGTAGATTCCATCTACAAGATCCCTTCACTGATCCGTTCTCAAGGTCTTGATGACCTGATCTGTACCCGTTTCGGCATCACAGCGCCAGAAGCTGACCTGTCTGAGTGGGAACAGGTGATTTATGAAGAAGCGAACCCAACCGGTGAAGTAACCATCGGTATGGTGGGCAAGTACATCGAACTGCCAGATGCCTACAAGTCTGTTAACGAAGCCCTGAAGCACGGTGGCCTGAAAAACAGACTGACTGTGAACATCAAGTATGTTGATTCACAAGACGTGGAAACCCGTGGTGACGAAGTGCTGCAAGGTCTGGACGCGATTCTTGTTCCAGGTGGCTTCGGTGACCGTGGTGTAGAAGGCAAGATTCTGGCAGCGAAATACGCTCGCGAAAACAAAGTTCCTTACCTTGGCATCTGTCTGGGCATGCAGGTTGCGCTGATCGAATACGCGCGCAACGTTGCAGGCATGGAAGGCGCGAACTCTACCGAATTCGACAAGGGCAGCAAGTTCCCTGTTGTTGGCCTGATCACCGAGTGGGTAGATGGCGAAGGTAAAGTTGAAGAGCGTACTGAAAAATCAGACTTGGGCGGCACCATGCGTCTTGGCGCGCAGCTGTGTCACCTGAAAGAAGGTACTAAAGCACGTGAGCTGTACGGCAACGCGACGATTCACGAGCGTCACCGTCACCGTTATGAAGTGAACAACGTGCTGCGTCCGCAGATTGAAGAAGCGGGTCTGGTTGTATCTGGCCTGTCTGCGGATAAAAAGCTGGTTGAAATCATCGAAAACCCTGCGCACCCATGGTTTGTGGCGTGCCAGTTCCACCCTGAATTTACCTCTACTCCACGCGACGGCCACCCTCTGTTTGCAGGCTTCGTGGCAGCGGCAGGTAAAAATCAGCGTGGTGAGCTGTAACTGAAAAAAGGAAGCGGTCGCGAAGGTTGTGCGGCCGCTTTTCGCATTCTTAAGCTATTGACATACGAGAGGAAACACAATGTCTAAGATCGTTAAAGTTCTGGGCCGTGAAATCATTGACTCACGCGGTAACCCAACTGTAGAAGCAGAAGTTCACCTAGAAGGTGGTTTCGTAGGTATGGCAGCTGCTCCATCTGGTGCATCTACCGGTTCTCGCGAAGCACTGGAACTGCGTGACGGCGACAAAGCACGTTTCCTGGGTAAAGGCGTTCTGAAAGCAGTTGATGCAGTAAACGGCGCAATTGCTAACGCTCTGGAAGGTAAAGACGCGAAAAACCAAGCAGAAATCGACCAGATCATGATCGATCTGGACGGTACTGAGAACAAATCTAAGTTCGGTGCAAACGCAATCCTGGCTGTTTCTCTGGCGAACGCAAAAGCAGCAGCTGCTGCGAAAGGCATGCCACTGTACGAGCACATTGCTGAGCTGAACGGTACTGCTGGCGTATTCTCTATGCCTCTGCCAATGATGAACATCATCAACGGTGGTGAGCACGCAGACAACAACGTTGACATCCAAGAGTTCATGATTCAGCCAGTTGGCGCTGCAACTCTGAAAGAAGCAGTTCGCATGGGTGCGGAAGTATTCCACAACCTGGCAAAAGTACTGAAGTCTAAAGGCTACAACACTGCAGTTGGTGACGAAGGTGGTTTCGCACCTAACCTGAAATCTAACGCAGAAGCACTGGAAGTTATCGCAGAAGCAGTTGCAGCAGCTGGCTACGAGCTGGGCAAAGACATCACTCTGGCGATGGACTGTGCAGCATCTGAGTTCTTCGACAAAGACGCTGGCATCTACAACATGAAAGGCGAAGGCAAAACCTTCACTTCAGAAGAGTTCAACCACTACCTGGCTGGCCTGGTAGATCAGTTCCCAATCGTTTCTATCGAAGACGGTCTGGACGAGTCTGATTGGGATGGCTTCAAGCACCAAACAGAACTGCTGGGCGGCAAAATCCAGCTGGTTGGTGACGACCTGTTCGTAACTAACACTAAGATCCTGGCTCAAGGTATCGAGAAAGGCGTAGCTAACTCTATCCTGATCAAGTTCAACCAGATCGGTTCTCTGACTGAAACTCTGGCTGCAATCAAGATGGCTAAAGACGCAGGCTACACTGCTGTTATCTCTCACCGTTCAGGTGAAACTGAAGACGCAACTATCGCTGACCTGGCGGTAGGTACTGCGGCTGGCCAAATCAAGACTGGTTCTATGAGCCGTTCTGACCGTGTTGCTAAGTACAACCAACTGATTCGTATCGAAGAAGCACTGGCTGGCAAAGCACCTTACAAGGGTCTGAAAGAAGTTAAAGGCCAAGCGTAATCGCTTACCCGAAGCAACTTTTGATTGAAGACGGCGCCGAAAGGCGCCGTTTTTTTATGGGGTTAGGAAAAAAGGTCCTAGGAGAAGAGCAGATCCTAGTGCCTAGGAAGTGCAGGTTCGGTGAAATGAAAATGCTCAGTACCGTTTTGTCGTTTCACAATGGTATGAATTCTATTTCTAGGACCTAAGTCCTGGGACCTTAAATAAATCTACTTCTTCGCCAGTTTTGGCAAATCACCTGTCAGTCCAAGCGCCCGCTTAATGAACTGGGTTTTGATGCCCGGAAGTGTGGCGGCTGCCATTAGGCCAATACCACGAATGAGTTTCTTCGCCGGGTTTTCGCCAGCAAACAAATCGCGGAACCCTTGCATTGCGGCAATCATTTGTGCGGCTTCAGCTTTACGCCAGCGTTCGAAAGCACGGAGGTTGGTTTTTTCACCAATGTCTTTGCCTTCATCACTTAAGCGGATCAGCTCTTGTGCCAGCGTCGCGGCATCCAAGAGGCCCAGGTTTACGCCTTGACCTGCCAGCGGATGAATCGTGTGGGCGGCATCGCCAATCAGGGCAGCGCGCTCGACCACGAAGTCTCTCGCGTAACGCATTTTCAGTGGAAAGGCTGCACGTTCACCGTCAACCGAGCAAAGGCCAAGGCGGAGATCGAATGCAGCACTCAAGGCTTTGTTGAATTCGTCTTCAGGCATGGAGCAACGAGCATCGGCATTTGCCGGTGATTGCGACCAAACGATCGAACTTAGGTTCGGATCAGACAGTGGCAGGAAAGCCAGCGGGCCATCCGGAGTGAAAATCTGGCGTGCGACACCATCATGAGGCTCTTCGGTCCGGATATTGGCGACCAGCGCGCTATGTCCGTAATCCCAATGGGTTAATGGAATCGATAGCTGGTTGCGTACCCAGGAGTTAGCACCGTCAGCCCCGACCACGAGTTTCGCGGTAATGGCGCTGCCCGATTCAAGGGTTAGCCAGGCTTCTGTCTCACCAAACATCATGCTGGCGCAGCGGTCTGGGCAGAATAGGGTGACATTTTGTTGCTGCTTCACGCGCTCAAACAGTGCCAGCTGAATAACGCGGTTTTCAACGATGTAACCAAGGTTGGGTTGACCCAAGTCCATCGCATCGAAATCAATTGCGGCGAAGCTGTCTTGTTCCCATACCGACATTTTTTGATATGGACTTGAGCGTCGGGATTGAATGCCTTCCCACGCGCCGACGTTTTTCAGAATACGCTCACTGGCGCGGCTCAACGCAGAAACGCGAAGGTCGGGCAAGGGAGCGAGTTCTGGCTCCGGCATTTTGCCTTCGATGATCGCGATGCGAAGATCGCTGTCTGCCAGTGCAGCAGCGAGTGTCAGACCAACCATGCCACCGCCGATAATGGCGATGTCTACATTTGTCATTTTCATTATCGTTCTACCAAGCCCATTGCACGTTTCAGCAATGGCGCTTTCAATTCGCTAAAGACTGACATGGCTGCCAGCCCCAGGTTTCGTCCCAGAATCAGTGGTGCTGTGGTGTTGGAGAATCCGTGAACCAAACCTGATGTCATGGCGACTGTGGTATCGCGGTCTGGTTCGCGTCGTGCGAGGTATGATTGAAGCACAGGCATTTGACCGCAATCTTTGCCATCAGCGTGCGCTTTGGCGATTTCTTCAGCCAGCGATACCACATCACGAAGACCAAGGTTAAAGCCTTGGCCGGCAATCGGGTGAAGCGTTTGTGCCGCATTCCCAACCACGGCAAAGCGGTGACTGATAAGACGGGTTGCCTGACGCAGAATCAACGGATAGCTGCCACGCTGACCAACATGCAATAGTCGTCCCAAACGCCAGCCGAAAGCCTGTTGCAGTGCTTGTGCAAACTCATCGTCAGACATGGAAAGCATCGCCGGCGCTTCGTGAGGTTTGACGCACCATACCAGTGAGCTTCTGCCTTCAGACATCGGCAACAAGGCGACAGGGCCGGTTTCGGTAAAACGTTCGAAGGCACGGCCTTGATGAGCGAGTTCTGTGGTGACATTCGCTATCAGCGCAACCTGTTCAAAGTCATGCTCATGGCGCTCAATCCCCACCATATCGCAGCAAGATGATAGGGCGCCGTCCGCTGCGACGACCAGTTTTGCGGTCAGCGCTTTTCCATCATTGAGCGTCAGAGTGACACTGTCGATTTCGCGCTTGATATCAGTGACAAAAGCCGGGCAAAACAGCGAGATGTTTTTGGCTTTACCCAACGCATGGTGAAAAACGCGCCCGGCGTCGGCAAGCTCAATCACATTGCCGAGGTAATCCAGACCTTCTTCACGGGCATTCATTTCGGTCAGGCCGAAGTGGCCGCGGTCGGAGACATGGATTTTGCTGATCGGAGTGGCAAATGGCGACAAGGTTTTCCACACGCCGATGTTGTCGAGCAACTGGCAGCTACCATAGGAAAGGGCAATGCTTCGGGCATCATAGCCAGGGTGGCTGTTGTCCGGAATGGTGGCTTCCACTACCGCCACGGACAAGCCAGCCTGCGTCAGTTGCTCAATGGCCAATGCCAAAGTGGCACCTGCCATTGCGCCGCCTGCAATCACGACATCAAAATTTTGTGTTGATGGCTCAGCATCCATTCTGCGTCAGTCTCCGACAGTGATCTGTTAGTGCAGGGTTGGTTTTTCTTCGGTCTGCGGTTTGATGCCAAGCTCGGCATGAAGCGTCATTGCGCAGACGCGGACGTGCTCGATGACTTGTTCGAAAAGCAATGCCTGCTCTTCCATATCATCGTCCTCGTCAATGCCAAGCTGTGCAATTTCTGTCAGGTCTGCCAGCACTTCTTTCGAGTCGTCAGACAGTTTGCCTGCAGTGATACCGACTAAACCAATACCTGCGATAAAAGCACTTACCCACTCAGACAGCGCATCACCGCGATCAAGCAAGGATTCACTTTCATCCGGCAACAGCACTTCGAAATCCATCTGACCACCAGTGAGTTGCTGGCTCGCCAGACCAACGCTGGTTGCGGCCAGTGTTTTTGATTCATGTGGCCAGCCTGCACCGTCATTGGTGTAGTCATAAAGCATCGGCATCCAGTTACCCAACTCAGGGTCTAGTCCACCGCACAACATTCCCGCCAGAAGGCCATGCATTTCTGCTGGTGTTACGGCCAGAGAGTCAGCACGAAGCGTGGAAACCATGTTGCTGTATTCAGGTAAAGTTACTTGGGTCACGGGGTCACCTTGGGTACCGAAATTGTCTTGTCCGTATACTACCAGTTAGTCCTAAGTCACTGAACCTCTCTTCACGATAGAAGAAAGCAAAAGCGAGAATCAGGTTCACGATAGCTCTGATTTTCATCACATTGACGACTTTTCGTCTGCTTAGTCCGTCGAGAGACAATACGCGATAGGATAGACTTGAAGTTTAATCTGCCATTTTCTATAGTTTGCGCCCGTGACGTCAGGGTGCGACACCGCGCTTTGAAGGGAGCTCAGAAAAGAATATGACTACGCAAGCTGTTGAAATTCAGATCCTTGGCAAAATAATGCGTGTTAACTGTCCGGCAGGTCAGGAACAAGCGCTGAAAGAAGCGGCAGACGACTTTGATCAACGGTTGCACGAATTGTCTGAGCGCACTAAAGTAACGAATACAGAGCAACTGCTCACTATCGCGGCCCTGAATATCTGCTACGAATTGCGTGCAGAAAGACAGCAAAACACCGACGATAAGAATGATATGGAACAGCGCATTGTGCTGTTGCAGCAAACGATTGAAGAGGCGTTGTTAAAACACAGCGCGTCGAAGGAAGCATAAGCCTTCCGAACCAGTTTGACCCTGGAGTGTGCGTCAGCGGATCCGCGTCCCTGAGCCGATAAGCACATCTAAGGGTGGGATGTTACATGCTTTTGAGCAAGCTCGGCTTGTACCGAGAAGCCTACGGTATGTTCTTCTCATCCGCCTTGAACCGCAGGGTTCAAGGGCAAAAGATCCCAACGGCACTCCGGGGCCAATCCCCATTAGCTTTGCGGCAAGGACAGCCGATGCAAGCGAACACTTCATCTCTTCGCAATGAACTGCGAAAAACGACCCGAGCCAAAAGACAATCCCTGACCGATGACGAGCAGCGTCATGCGGCGGCAGATCTTCTTTCCCATTTTCAGCAAGCTGACAGCATCCTTAACGCCCAGCGAATTGCGCTTTATTTGTCAGTAGATGGTGAGCTGGATACCCAACCTCTGATTGAGCATTGTTGGCGAGAGGGGAAAGATGTTTATTTGCCAGTGATTCATCCTTTCAGCAAAGGGCATTTGTTGTTCCTGCACTATCATCCCAAGTCCACCTTGGTGCCAAACCGCTACGGTATTCTAGAGCCGAAACTGAGCGTGCTTGATGTTTTGCCCGCTTACCAGCTTGATGTGATTTGTACACCGCTTGTGGCGTTCGATAAAAGCGGGCAGCGCCTGGGTATGGGCGGCGGGTATTACGACCGCACATTGGCTCCTTGGTATGAATCAGGACGGGGGGCGAAGCCTGTTGGTATCGCTCATGATTGCCAGCAGGTTGATGACCTTCCTGTTGAAGCGTGGGATGTGCCTTTGCCAGAGATTTTGACGCCATCCAAGCACTGGAAGTGGACGATCTAACCTGATCTACATCGATCCCGAATAACGGGATCTGCGTTTATAAAAATCTGCCCGCTCCAAAATCAGATCTGTATAATCGGCGTCGCGAATTACCCCTATTTACCCAGGAGATCCTCATGACTCAGGATGAAATGAAAAAAGCGGCTGGTTGGGCTGCGTTGGAATACGTGACCAAAGGCAGCATCGTTGGTGTTGGTACTGGCTCCACCGTTAATCACTTCATCGATGCCCTCGAAACCATGAAAGAGCAAATCAAAGGTGCAGTGTCGAGTTCAGTTGCATCGACCGAGCGTCTGGAGAAGATTGGTATTCCAGTTTTTGATGCGAACGAAGTGGCGAGTCTGGACATTTATGTTGATGGTGCGGATGAGATCAACCCAAACAACGAAATGATCAAAGGCGGTGGTGCTGCACTGACGCGTGAAAAAATCGTGGCGGCGATCTCCGAGAAATTTATCTGCATCATCGACGACAGCAAGAAAGTGGACGTGATGGGTCAATTCCCTCTGCCAGTGGAAGTGATCCCAATGGCACGCTCTTACGTGGCGCGTGAACTGGTTAAGCTGGGCGGCGATCCTTGCTACCGAGAAGGTTGTATCACCGATAACGGCAATGTGATTCTGGACGTGCACAACCTGCAAATCACCAATGCCAAAGAACTGGAAGACAAGATCAACGCGATTGCGGGCGTAGTAACTGTTGGCCTGTTTGCAAACCGTGGCGCAGATGTAGTGCTGGAAGGTACTGCAAACGGTGTAGTAAAAAGCTAAAAACAGTTAAGCGTTAATGGGTTAACACTTCAGTTTTTTTGAAGCAAAAGCCAAACGTTTGCGTATAAGTAACTCAATAAGTTAGCGGTGCCTTCATGGCGCCGTTTTTTTTCGCACTTATTACGTAATATTCTTACCCATGCAAATAAATTTTTGTTACCTTAGTCACTAATTGTACAAGGCCGACATAATCCTATCAAAAAGCGGCCTTTGACGTCTGGAAGACGGAAACCGAATTTAACGACAGGTTTTTTTTAAGGATGAGAACTGCAATGGCTAAAGTGTCGCTTGAAAAAGACAAAATAAAGATCCTTCTCCTTGAAGGTGTTCACCCAACTGCACTGGAAGTTCTTCAGGGTGCAGGTTACAGCAATATTGAATATCACAAAGGCTCTCTAGCCGGTGAAGAGCTTGAAGCGGCAATTGCTGATGCGCATTTCGTGGGCATTCGTTCCCGTACCCAACTGACTGAGAAAGTGTTTGCGAAAGCGCAAAAACTGGTTGCAGTGGGTTGTTTCTGTATTGGCACCAACCAGGTTGACCTGACTGCGGCAGCGAAGCGCGGTATCCCCGTATTTAACGCACCTTTCTCAAACACCCGTAGTGTTGCTGAACTGGTTCTTGGCGAGATTCTTCTTCTGCTTCGTGGCATTCCAGCGAAGAACGCTATGGCTCACCGCGGAGAGTGGATGAAGTCAGCGGACCGTTCGTTCGAAGCGCGTGGCAAAAACCTCGGTATCATTGGTTACGGTCACATCGGTACCCAACTGGGTATTCTGGCGGAAAACCTGGGTATGCGTGTTTTCTTCTACGACATTGAAAACAAGCTTTCACTGGGTAATGCGACGCAAGTGGCGTCAATGTCAGAGCTTCTGAACAAAAGTGACGTGATCACCCTTCACGTGCCGGAAACCGACTCAACCCAAGACATGATGGGTAGCGAAGAGTTTGCACGCATGAAGCCGGGCGCGATCTTCATCAACGCCGCGCGCGGTACAGTGGTTGATATCGATGCGCTGTGTGGCGCACTGGAAAGCGGTCACATTGGCGGTGCGGCAGTAGACGTATTCCCAACAGAGCCGAAAACCAACAGCGACCCATTTACTTCTCCGCTGCAAGCGTTTGATAACGTCATCCTGACACCACACATCGGTGGTTCAACTCAGGAAGCACAGGAAAATATCGGTATCGAAGTAGCCGGTAAGATGGTGAAGTACTCAGACAACGGTTCAACTCTGTCTTCAGTAAACTTCCCAGAAGTGTCGCTGCCTGAGCATACTGGTACGTCACGTCTGCTGCACATTCACCAGAACAAGCCAGGTATCCTGACCAAAATCAATACCATCTTCGCAGAAGAGAGCATCAACATTGCGGGCCAGTACCTACAAACCAATTCCGAGTACGGCTACGTTGTGATCGACGTCGAAACCGAGCACTCTGAAAAAGCATTGGAGAAACTTAAAGCGATCGAAGGTACCCTTCGCGCTCGTATACTCCATTGATTGACGATTTGTTCCCCCTAACAAATGTCTATCCCAGAAAGGAAAATGGCCGCATTAGCGGCCATTTTTCTTTTCAACACGTTGAATAAATCTGCGGTTTATTCGCCCAGTGCGTAAACCACTTCCACCTGATCACGGATAGTGATTTCAGCATCGTTATAGCTTGCAGCGACATTCGAGGCTTCTGCCATACGCATCATGGTTGGGCGAACCGGTGTTGATGTCATGTAGCGGATTTCCCAAACGCCAGCAAGACTCTCGCCGAAGCCTTTTGCTAAAGATTCCGCTTTAGCTTTTGCATCGGCAATCGCTGCCATTCGTGCTTGTTCTTTCAGTTCTACTTCCTTACTGGAGGAGAAACTGATGCCATTTACCCGGTTCAGTCCATCAGCCAATGCGCCATCCAAGACGCGGTTAAGTCGGGACAGATCGCTCACGGTCACCGTTACGTTTCGTGTGGCGCGGTAGCCGTTCAATTTGGGCTCGCTGTTTTTTGGGTAACTGTACTGAGGCTGAAGGTTAAGATTGGCGCTTTCGATGTCTTTACGTGCAATCCCCATTTTCTCCAATCGTTCCAAAAGCGTAGCTACAGCGTCATCAGACGCCTTTTTGGCGGCTTGGGCAGACGTGCGGGTAAGTGAGACAGCAACGTCTACGGTGGCGGTGTCCGGCTGGGCAACAATTTCACCAACTCCCATGGTTTCCAGGTGCGGAAAATCCGGTGAGGCAGCAGAAACTAACGGGGAAGACAGCGCAATGGCTGCACCAACTAACGAAGCAATAAGGTGTTTTTTCATGGTCTGGGTTCCATGTTGTTTTTTGAAGTTATATGGCTATGACTCCGGCAAGGCGGAAATAATTCACACTGTGCGGGATATTTTTCCTTCGCCGACAGTCTTTCGCGCATAATTTAAACAGGCTGATGACATCTCCGCCAATACGCCACTTTCCGTCGCGAAATGGTGCCAGTATAGGTGGCGGATGACACCATCGCCTGGACAAAGATCGATAAGCTCACCGGATGCCAGCTCTGACTCAATTTGTAGACGGGGTATCAAGCAGTAAGCCACACCTAGTTTGGCCATTTTGACGAAAGCCTCAGACGAGCGAACCATATGGCTACGCCAGCCGGGAGTGGGCAATTGAAAGCGTTCAGACACAAACTGAGTGTGCATATCATCGAAACGGTCAAACACCACTGCGGGTGCGCGGCTCACCGCTTCTGCATTCAAACCATCTGGAAAGTAGGTGGCTTTGAAGGCTGGAGTGCATACGCAAAGGTACTCCATCACTCCCAAGGATTCCGCCACACAGCCTTTCAGTGGCGTAGCTTCATTGCTAATGGCAACAACGGCTTCGCCTGATCGCAGCCGGTTCAGCGTGCGGCTTTCATCATCAACAATCAGGTTGATTTCGAGTGTCTGCGCTTTCATTAACGGGGAAAGGGCTGGCAGCAACCAAGTAGCAAGGCTGTCTGCATTGGTGGCGATAGGTACAGTAATAGGACCTGCCAGCCCTTCGGATGTTAGCTCTGGCAGCGTTTCCTTTTCAAGCAGTTGAACACGTCGGTGAAGGCCGAGCAGCTTTTTTCCAATGGCGGTGGGTTGCGGCGGCGTTTCGCGAATCAATACGGGCTGTGCGACCAAGGTTTCCAGCTGTTTGATTCGCTGGGAAACGGCAGATTGGGTGATGAAAAGCGCTTCTGCGGCTTTATCAAAGCCGCCGTTGGCGATGACGGTATCCAGTGCATCCAGCCAGCGGTAATCTAATCCCTTCATTTACGTCTCATTAGTTTTGCTTATCTGTGATTAAAATTATTAGTTTTACTTACGTTTGTCACCCCTCTAATTTGTACCTCAGCAATATGAATGTGGAGACAAAGTGATGAATAGCAGTGTTTTATTACAAGGGTTTGGTTTAGGGCTCAGTATGATCATTCCGATCGGTGCGCAGAATGCGTTTGTCCTCAATCAAGGGATCCGCCGTCATCATCATGTTGCGACGGCGACACTCTGCTTTCTCTGCGACTTTGCTTTGATTGCTCTCGGCGTTTTTGGCGGTGGTGCAATACTTTCCAGTAATGAAACCTTGCTGAGTGTCGTGACACTGGGAGGTATTGCCTTTCTGCTGACCTACGCTTACCAATCGCTTAAACGTGCTTGGATTGGCGAAGAGGAAAGTGCCGAGTCGGAGGGAGAAAAAACCGGTAAAGGACTCATGGCGGTATTGATTGGCGCTTCGGCAGTGACTTTGCTGAACCCTCACGTGTATTTAGACACCGTTGTGGTACTAGGCTCAATTGGCGGTCAGTTTGAACCTGCACAGCGAACCGCCTTTGCAGTCGGCACTATGCTTGCATCTATGGTCTGGTTTTATGGTATTGCATTGGGCGCTGCGAAAATGTCGCCAGTGCTTTCCAAGCCTAATGTGCGGAAAACCATTGATATTCTGGTTGCTGGCATGATGATTTATGTAGCATTTCTTTTGATGCAAAAATGGATGATGGGCCTGGAGGGATAAATGGCGCAGACGTTGAATGAAATTCTGCAAAAGAATATCAGTTTGATGACGCAATGCGGCGTGAGTTATCAAGAGTGGCAGCATGAACCTATTCTTGATTTTGCCACTGATGAAATCGTCGGCACACGCCTGGGTTGGACTGCAACACCCACTAAAAGCCTGTTTCTTAAATTCAAGAAGGGTGGTCATGCGCTTTTACTGACGCATCGTGATGCGAGATTGGATAGCAAGAAAATCAAAGCGCTGGTGGGGCAACGCCCTTCCATTGCCTCAGACGAAGAGATGCTAGAAAGTCTTGGCTGTGTACCCGGGGCGGTTTGCCCGTTTGGTATGCCAGATCACATACCACTGATAGTCGATAGCGTGTTGTTTGATTTTGAGTCTTTGATGTACACACCGGGTCCACCGGAATATACCTTTGCGTTTGCAGTGAGAGACCTCTCTGCCTTGCTGGGGGCGCTTCCCAATCCGGTTTATCACCTCAACGCCTGACCATTCTCCTGTCACTTATTTACGAAAAGACCACAATTCACTGTTCTGTCGCTGCCATTACTGGTGTGACAGGGGCGAATGTGGGATTATTACGGCTATTCTTTATGTAAGTGCCCACTGAGCCTAGACTTTGTGGGTCATGTTCTGCGTTTGGCGATGAATGCCAGACGGGTTTTGTTGAGTGTGTGGAGGAAAATTCAATGCGAATGCTGACAGTCTTGCTGTTCGTATTGTTTGGATGGCTCCAGTATCACCTTTGGTGGGGTAAGAACGGGGTAGACGATTACCTTGCAGTGACAGCCGTGGCCGAGTCTGTGGCACAGGCGAATGACAAGCTCCATCAACGTAACCAACAAATGTACGCAGAAATTGCAGATCTCAAACGTGGGCAAGAAGCGATTGAAGAACGTGCCCGCAATGAACTGGGCATGATCAAGCCGGGAGAAACCTTCTTCCGGGTTGTCAGCGATTAGCCCTCTCGCCTTTAAAGTAGAGAAACATGAATACCCCGGCCAGTGAAGAAACCGTAAGCTCGCCGCAATCTGTCGCGCCTGAAGTGGTCGCGATTGTCCCTGCGGCAGGAGTAGGTAAGCGTATGCGCGCGGACCTGCCGAAACAATACCTCACCATCGAAGATAAAACGCTGCTTGAACACACGGTGCATTACCTGCTGGAACACCCAAGCATCAATAAAGTCGTGATTGCGATTGGTGAAGAGGATGAATATTTCCACTCAACATCCCTTGGCAGTGATAAGCGTGTTGTGGTGACAACTGGTGGCAAAGAGCGCGCAGACTCCGTCTTGGCTGGCCTTCGCACAACTGATGCGGAATGGGTGATGGTGCATGATGCTGCCCGGCCCTGTGTCAGACATCAGGACATCGATGCACTGATTGCAGAGGCTATTAGTCACACCCATGGCGCTATTCTAGCCTGTCCGGTGCGAGATACCATGAAGCGCGGCACGGGCGACAACAAGATTGAAACCACAGTGTGCCGCGAGCAGCTTTGGCACGCCTTAACGCCACAAATGTTTAAGCGTGAGCAGTTACTTCATGCATTAGAAACAGCATTGGATAAATCGCTGGCAGTGACTGATGAAGCCTCCGCGATTGAGCTTGCGGGTGGCGCCCCCAAGCTGGTTTCTGGACATGCAGACAATATCAAGGTGACGCAGCCCGAAGATCTCGCGCTCGCCGCCTTTTTCCTGGCCCAACGCAATAGCGGCCAGTGAGACACGAGGAAGAAACATGATTCGTATTGGACACGGTTTTGACGTACACAAATTTGGTGGTGAAGGCCCAGTGATCATTGGCGGTGTGAAAGTACCTTATGAGCAAGGACTGGTCGCGCACTCCGATGGTGATGTGGCGCTGCACGCAGTGTGTGATGCTCTGCTTGGCGCAATTGCGGCTGGCGATATTGGCCGTCATTTCCCTGATACCGACGCTGAGTGGGAAGGGGCTGACAGCCGTTTTCTCCTACGCGATGTTTACGCCAAAGTGAAAGCAAAAGGCTATGTGATTGGTAACCTGGATGTCACCATCATGGCGCAAGCGCCGAAAATGGCACCGCATATTGATGCTATGTGTGCGGCGATTGCCCAGGATCTGGAAACGGATGTCAGCAACGTGAATGTGAAAGCGACAACCACCGAACGACTGGGGTTCACCGGCCGCAAAGAAGGCATCGCCTGTGAGGCTGTGGTGATCATCCGTAAGGATTCCAATGACTGATGTAATGAACGCACTGGCTTACCTGCATGGTCAGCCAGCAGCAACTGGCCGTCTAAAGGCCAAAGCAGAAGATTTTTTCGTTAGCGAAGCACTGGATTTCACGCCTGCCGGACACGGTGAGCATTTTCTGGTACGTATCCGAAAGATTGGCGAGAACACTAAATACGTTGCTAATGAGCTGGCTAAAGCGTGTGGTGTTAAATCCCGTGATGTGAGCTGGGCTGGTCTGAAAGATCGCCACGCAGTGACGGAACAATGGTTCAGTGTGCACTTGCCAGGGCAGCCAGATCCGGATTTAAGCGAGTTTGTCGCGACACATGAAGGTGTTGATGCCATTTTGGACACTGCCCGTCACGACAAAAAACTGCGCCCGGGTGATCTGATTGGTAACCGCTTCAAGTTAGTGATCACAGAATTTGACGGTGATGACGCAATTGAAGCACGCCTTGCCGACATTCGCGACCAAGGTGTACCAAACTACTTTGGCAGCCAGCGATTTGGTCGTAACGGTAATAACGTGACATCAGCGCGCGACTGGGGCCAGGATAAATTCCGAGTACGTGATAAGAGTAAACGGAGCTTCTACCTGTCTGCGGCTCGATCATTCCTGTTCAACCAAGTGTTGTCTGTTCGAATTGAAAAGCAGCTTTGCCATACACCAATGCTGGGTGATCTGCTGATTGACGACAAAGAGCAGGTCCAACTGGTGGAAGACGTCGCCTCTGCGGAAGCACAGTTGCAAAACCACGAATGGCAAATCTCCGGCCCAATGACCGGTGACAATGCACTGCCTACTCAAGGTGAAGCACAGCTGTTTGAACAGGAAATCGTGGATACTGAGCCACATCTTCTGGCAGTGATTCGCGGTAACCGCATGCGTCACGAGCGTCGCCCGTTGCTGCTCTATCCTCAGGAAATGAGCTGGCAACATGAAGGTGACACTTTAACGATTGAGTTCTCTCTGCCTGCCGGATGCTTTGCGACAGCGGTGATGCGAGAAATCATGGAAGACAAATCAGAGGGAGAATCAGATGCACATTTTGATCAGTAATGATGATGGCGTGTTTGCTGACGGCATCAATGTACTGGCAGAAGTGCTGTCTGAGATAGCGACAGTGACCGTTGTCGCCCCGGATAGAAACCGCTCCGGCGCTTCTAACTCCCTGACACTGGAAAACCCGCTTCGCCTGCGGGAAGTGGGTGAGCGCCGTTACGCTGTTCAGGGCACACCGACTGACAGTGTGCATGTCGCGTTGAACGCGATCGTCACAGATAAAGTGGATTTTGTCATTACAGGGATCAATCACGGAGCCAATCTCGGTGATGATGTACTGTATTCAGGCACGGTCGCCGCTGCGACAGAAGGCTTTTTCATGGGAGTGCCTGCGATAGCCGTCTCTCTTTGCGGCAACACGCATTTCCATACAGCGGCGCAGGTGGTAAAAAAAGTGGTGCTCAATGATAAAGAGATGCCACTACCGCGCAATCGCCTGTTAAACATCAATGTCCCTGACGTTCCTTTGGATGAAATTCAGGGGTGGCAAGTCACAAGACTCGGTGCGCGTCACCGTGCGGAAGACATGATCAAAGATAAGGATCCCCGTGGACAGGCGATTTATTGGATTGGCCCTCCGGGTGCAAAGCAAGATGCTGGCCCAGGCACTGATTTCTATGCCATTGAAAATAATTGTGTCTCTTTGACACCACTTCAGGTCGATCTGACAGCGCATGATACGATCGACACTCTGAATCTTTGGGTTACAAACGCAACGGAATAACAAAGGGTGACATTAGTGAATTACTCGCATTCACTTATTCAACTACTTCGCCAACAGGGAATATCAGATCAACGTGTGCTGGAAGCAATAGGACGCTTGCCGCGACATCTGTTTGTTTCTGAAGCCATGGCGCACCAAGCCTACGACAACAATGCACTGCCGATAGGCTTTGGGCAGACTATCTCGCAGCCCTATATCGTTGCGAAAATGACGGAGCTTCTCGGTCTGCGACACGACAGTCGTGTTCTAGAAGTTGGTACAGGATCGGGTTTTCAGACATGTGTGCTAGCGCAACTGGTTGAGCATGTTTATTCCGTGGAGCGAATTAAGCAGTTGCAAATGGTCGCGAAGCGCCGTTTTAAGCAGTTTGAGCTGTATAATATCTCGACAAAACATGGGGATGGCTGGCAAGGTTGGGCAAGCAAAGGTCCTTTTGACGCCATTATTGTAACAGCAGCTGCAGCAAGCATGCCTCAGGCGCTGATTGAGCAACTGGCAGACGGTGGATCCCTGATTGTACCTGTCGGTGAGAACGATCAAACCTTGTATCGTGTTACACGCAGTGGTGACGAATTTGAAACAAAAGCCATTGAAGCGGTTCGATTTGTACCACTTGTAGCTGGTGATTTGGCGTAGGTAACTTTTGGTGGCAGTGGTTTCAATTCAGTTGAAAATTTTAGTATTTCTCTCTGTGTTGGGATTATTGTCTGCATGCTCTGTGACAAGCCCTGCACCTGTCTCTAGTGTTGGCCCCGATTATGGGCAGATTGAACGTGGCAGCTACCGCGGCAGCTACTATGAGGTTCAAAAAGGCGACACACTGTACTATATCGCTTACGTCACGGATCGTGACGTTAACGACATTATCTCTGCCAACAACCTTAGCGCGCCCTATACCATTTTCCCCGGTCAGAAGCTGAACTTATGGCGGGAGAAATATGTTCCTCCAGCCTATGGTAAGAAGGACGCTAACGCGGGTGCCGCTGTGGTGGTTGCAGCGACCGCTGGTGCAGCAACGGCACCTGCCGTTGTGGCAACAACACCTCCTGCTGTTTCAGGATCTTCTGCTAAATCGAAGCAAGATAATCAAAAAATCGCTTCGCAAAAAAAGTCGGGATCGTCATCTCAAAATAAGAAAAATGTTGAACAGCAAAAAGTGAAGGAGTACAGTCAACCTGTAACAAAAAACAAACCGTCTACTGATAAAACCGTTAACAAACCATCTGGTGCCCCCGAAAAAATTAGTTGGCAATGGCCCTCTAAGGGACGAGTCATCTCAGGATTCTCTAGCTCAGAGCTCGGAAATAAAGGGATCGACATCGCTGGTAACCGTGGTCAAAGCATTAACGCTTCAGCAGATGGAAAAGTGGTTTATGCAGGTAATGCGCTACGGGGTTACGGAAACTTAATCATTATTAAACACAATGATGATTACTTAAGTGCCTATGCGCATAATGACCGCATCTTTGTTTCGGAACGTCAGAGCGTCAAAAAGGGGCAGAAAATAGCTTCTATGGGCAGCTCTGGTACAAACAGTGTCCGGTTGCACTTCGAGATTCGCTATAAAGGAAAATCGGTGAACCCGTTAAGGTATTTGCCGAAACGGTAATCCGAGACAGATCTTGCTGTACTGTCTAGCTGCTACGCCAAAATTGGGAGGCGCTATGAGTCAGAATAATACTGCAAAGAAAGTTGACGACTTGGTTGTTGAAGATGTTGACATGGAACAACTAGAAATCGAGTCTGAAGACGAAGTAGCTGAAGAGGTAGAAGAGTCCGTATCGTTTGCGGCATCCTCGAAAGCTCTCGATGCAACGCAACTCTATCTAAGCGAAATAGGTTACTCTCCTCTGCTGACAGCGGAAGAAGAAGTACTCTATGCACGTCGTGCCCTTCGCGGCGATGAAGCTGCCCGCAAACGTATGATCGAAAGTAACCTCCGTCTGGTGGTCAAAATCTCCCGTCGTTACTCTAACCGTGGTCTTGCACTTCTTGATCTGGTTGAAGAAGGCAACCTCGGTCTGATCCGTGCGGTTGAGAAATTCGATCCTGAGCGTGGTTTCCGCTTCTCTACCTATGCAACGTGGTGGATTCGTCAAACCATCGAGCGTGCCATCATGAACCAGACGCGTACTATCCGTCTGCCTATCCATGTGGTTAAAGAGCTTAACGTTTATCTGCGTACCGCCCGTGAGCTGGCACAAAAGCTGGATCATGAGCCAACAGCAGAGGACATTGCCCTGCAACTCGACAAACCAGTTGAAGATGTCAACCGCATGCTTCGCCTGAATGAGCGTATCAGTTCGGTAGATAACCCGATTGGTGGTGATTCAGAGAAAGCATTGCTGGACATCATCCCTGACGAGAAAGAAGGCGGTCCAGAGAACACCACGCAAGACGATGACATGAAAAAGTCTATCGTTCACTGGCTTCAGGAATTGAACCCTAAGCAGCGTGAAGTGCTGGCACGTCGTTTCGGCTTGCTGGGTCACGAAGCGTCAACGTTGGAAGATGTGGGTCGTGAAATTGGTCTCACACGCGAACGTGTTCGCCAAATCCAAGTTGAAGGCTTGCGTCGTTTACGTGACATGCTGACGCATCAGGGACTGAACATCGAGTCTCTGTTCAACACTGAGCACTGATAGCACCTTTTTATCAACACTTTGTGTGCTCAATAAAAAAGCCCCTTTTGGGGCTTTTCTGTTTTTATCATCTGGCGCGTCGATAAGTCAAAGCAGCGCTTTCAGACGGTACAAGGCATCAAGTGCTTGTCTTGGCGTCAGGTTATCCGGCTCGACATCAGCCAGCGCTTTTTCTACTTCACTAAGCTCTGGCAGCAGTGAAAGCTGGGCGGCGGCACTGCTGGTTGGTGTGGCTTGCTCACCTGTCACTACTTCGTGTCCGCTGGCTTCCAACTGGCGAAGCTTGGTTTTCGCTCGTTGAATCACGGTTTTGGGTACACCTGCTAACCCTGCAACCGCGAGACCGTATGACTTACTCGCCGCGCCTTCCTGAACCGCGTGCATAAAGGCGATTTCATCTCCATGCTCTACAGCGTCCAAATGCACGTTCACTAACCCCGGCACCTGCCCGGACAATTCCGTCAGCTCAAAGTAATGGGTCGCAAACAGCGTCATCGCCTTAAGCTTTTCTGCCAGCCACTCTGCACTTGCCCATGCCAGTGAAAGACCGTCATAGGTACTGGTACCGCGGCCAATTTCATCCATCAGTACCAGACTGTTTTCTGTAGCGTTATGAAGAATGTTTGCTGTCTCTGTCATTTCGACCATAAAGGTTGAGCGGCCAGAAGCCAGATCATCGGATGCACCGATACGCGTAAAGATACGGTCGACAGGACCCAGGGTGACGGATTCTGCCGGTACATAAGAGCCGATATGTGCCATCAGGGTGATCAGCGCAGTTTGACGCATGTAGGTCGATTTACCACCCATATTAGGACCCGTGATGATCAACATACGGCGGTCTGGATTGAGTGAGGTTGGGTTTGCGATAAACGGTGCGTCCATCACTTGCTCAACTACTGGATGTCGACCGCCAGCGATATCAATGCCACGTTGTTCAGTCAGCGTCGGGCGGCAGTAATTCAGTGACTCAGCACGTTCAGACAGATTAGCCAGTACATCGAGGGTGGAAAGCGCTTCAGCGGCGCGTTGCAGCTTCTCAAGATGTGGTAGCAGTTGGTCGAACAGCTCTTCCCAGAGCTTCTTCTCAAGTGCCAGTGCTTTTGACTTGGAATTGAGTACCTTGTCTTCGTGCTCTTTGAGCTCCGGGATAATGTAACGTTCAGCATTTTTCAGTGTTTGACGGCGCACGTAGTAAGGCGGCACCAGATGACTTTGACCACGGCTGACCTGAATGTAGAAACCATGAACCTGATTGAATCCGACTTTCAACGTATCAATGTCGTGACGGTCTCGCTCACGTGCTTCCAGCTCCTCAAGATAGCGTGTGGCGCCATCAGCCAGATCGCGCCATTCATCAAGCTCGGCATTGTAGCCCGGGGCAATGACACCACCATCGCGGATAACCACTGGTGGCGCTTCCACAACGGCGCGTTCGAGTAGCTCAGCAAGTTCCGGCATCGGGGCGCTGGCTTTTTTCAGCGGGGCAATCGCTTGATCCTGGACCTCATCCAGTAAGCTTTCGATTTCCGGCAATTGCTGCAATGCGCCGCGGAGTCTTGCCATATCGCGAGGGCGTGCAGATCGAATCGCCAGTCGCCCCAGAATACGTTCCATATCGCCAACAGGGCGAAGTGAGTTTGCCAGATCGACGTAGAGCCCTGTGTCTTTGAGAGCCGTGATGGCATCCAGACGACGGTTCACAATCTTAAAATCACGCATTGGTTGGTGGAGCCAGCGTTTCAGAAGACGACTGCCCATCGGCGTAGTGGTTCTATCGAGGACAGACGCGACAGTATTTTCCAGTCCACCCGACAGATTTTGGGTGAGTTCCAGATTGCGTCGTGTGGCGGCATCCAGAATCACGGACTGATCTTTGTTTTCTTTCACCAAGGCGCGAATGTGGGGAAGGGCGGTGCGCTGCGTGTCTTTGACGTACTGCATCAGACAGCCTGCAGCCGCAAGACCAAGCGAGCACTCTTCAACACCAAAACCGACCAGGTCCTTGGTGCCGAATTGCTGGTTTAGCTGTTGTTTTGCTGTCTCTAAATCAAATTCCCAGATAGGGCGTCGGCGGCTGCCTTTGCACATGTCGGTCAACGATGGAAATGCAAAATCTTCCGGATACAAAAGTTCGGCCGGGCGAGTGCGCTGCAATTCTGCCTGCATTTCTTCTTCTGTTGCGGGTTCACTCAGGAGGAAACGGCCAGAAGTGATATCCAGCGTGGCGTAACCAAAACGTTCACCGTGAGTGAAAATCGCCGCAATCAGGTTATCGACGCGTTCACTTAACAGCGCCTCATCGGAAACGGTACCCGGCGTCACAATACGGACGACTTGACGCTCAACAGGCCCTTTGCTGGTGGCTGGATCGCCGATTTGTTCACAAATCGCAACCGATTCTCCGAGCTGAACCAGACGGGCGAGGTATCCTTCTACAGAATGGTACGGAACGCCTGCCATCGGAATCGGTTCACCGGCTGAGGCACCGCGTTTGGTCAGAGAGATATCAAGCAACTGGGATGCGCGTTTAGCATCGTCATAAAACAGCTCGTAGAAATCACCCATTCGGTAGAAAAGAAGTTCTTCGGGATGCTGCGCTTTGATTTTCAGGAATTGCTGCATCATCGGCGTGTGATTTGCTGTCGCTTGTACTGTCACTATCTGGCCTGCAAAATTACAAAGATAAGAGAAGGCAACAAGGATACGTGAATCGCGATGAATGGGTAAAGTATCGATCTCGCGATGAAGTAAAAACAAGGCCGTAAGAGGACATCATGGAGCAACTCGTTAAGCTGGCAACACAAATAGGCGAAAGACTGAAAGCGTCGAACCAAACGGTGACCACGGCAGAATCCTGCACAGGTGGCGGTATCTCCTATGTACTGACCGAGGTGGCAGGGAGCTCTGCGTGGTTTGAGCGAGCCTTTGTGACCTACAGCAATGACGCAAAGCGTGAATTGGTCGGTGTGGCAACAGACACGTTGGTGGATCATGGCGCCGTCAGTGAAGAGGTGGTTGCGGAAATGGCCGCAGGTGCATTGAAAGAAGCCAATGCTGATTTCGCCCTGGCCGTCAGCGGTATTGCAGGTCCCACCGGTGGCAGTGAAGAAAAGCCGGTAGGCATGGTGTGCTTCGGTTGGGCAACCCGCAAAGGCATTGTCACAGAAACCTGTTTGTTCGATGGTGACAGGCATGAAATTCGCCGCAATACCATTGCACATAGTCTGTGTCGCTTACTCTCTTATTTAGAAAGCGAAAAACCGGAGCAGTAACACGAAAAGCGAAGAAAAATTTTATACAGGGCTAGACACTGTATAAATGGACAGTATACTTAGCATCAATTAAACAGTTATCTGAGCGATTATTGCTTCCGTTGGAGAATCAAATGGACGACAACAAACAGAAGGCGTTAGCCGCAGCCCTGGGACAGATCGAAAAACAATTCGGTAAAGGTTCTATCATGCGTCTGGGTGATGACCGCACGATGGACATTGAGACCGTTTCTACTGGCTCTCTTTCTCTGGATATCGCGCTGGGCGCAGGCGGTCTGCCATACGGCCGTATTGTTGAAATCTATGGTCCTGAGTCTTCAGGTAAAACCACTCTGACACTGCAAGTTATTGCAGAAGCACAAAAGCAAGGCAAAACCTGTGCGTTTATCGATGCGGAGCACGCACTGGACCCTGTATATGCACGCAAACTGCACGTCGACATCGACAACCTGCTGGTGTCCCAGCCAGACACTGGTGAGCAGGCGCTGGAAATTGCTGACGCACTGACGCGTTCAGGTGCAGTTGACGTTATCATCATTGACTCCGTGGCGGCACTGACGCCGAAAGCGGAAATTGAAGGTGAGATGGGTGACTCTCACATGGGTCTGCAGGCACGTATGCTTTCTCAGGCGATGCGTAAACTGACGGCGAACATCAAAAACAGCAACACCCTGATGATTTTCATCAACCAAATCCGTATGAAGATTGGTGTGATGTTCGGTAACCCAGAAACCACTACTGGTGGTAATGCACTGAAATTCTATGCTTCTGTTCGTCTTGATATCCGTCGTATCGGCTCTATCAAAGAAGGCGATGAAGTCGTGGGTAACGATACCCGCGTGAAAGTCGTGAAAAACAAGATTGCAGCACCGTTTAAACAAGCTGAATTCCAAATCATGTATGGTGAAGGTATCAACCTTTACGGTGAGCTGATTGACCTGGGTGTGAAACACAAGCTGGTTGAGAAAGCTGGTGCATGGTACAGCTACAACGGCGATAAAATTGGCCAGGGTAAAGCAAACGCATGTCGATTCCTGAAAGAGAATCCAGAAATCGCGAAAGAATTGGATAAGACTCTGCGTGACATGCTACTACAAACCGGTCAGCCGCAAGCAGAGAACAACGACGCTGAACTGCCTGAAGAGGAAGCGTTCTGAGTCTAACTGCAAAAGAATTGGCGGTGGGCATGTTGTCCCGCCGCGACCATTCTGAACTGGAGCTGCGTCAGAAATTGGCGCAGCGACAGTGCCCTCCTGAAGAAATCGATGCCGCAATAGAACACTGTCTATTCCATAATTGGCTGGATGATAAACGTTTTGCCGAAATGCTGCTTCGCCACGGGGCCTCGAAAGGTCATGGTTGGCAACGCATATGCTTTGACGCTAAACGCAAGGGCATCAGCACATCATTGTTGGAAATTGCGCAGGAAAACCAACAACATGATTGGTTCGAATTGGCAAAAGATCTGGCTAAACGCCGTTTCGGTAATTACGACGGCACCTTACCGACGGTAGATTTCAAGCAACGTGCAAAGTGGACCCGTTACCTGCAAAGTCGCGGTTTCAGCTTCGACCAAATAAGCTACGCCCTCTCGAAAGACGACTAAAACCCAGCGATTGCAGGCATAGTCTGCGATCTATCTTGTTTATGCCTCTTTTCGCAATTGGTCAGGTTGTTTACAATGACCGCCAATTGACTCTGATCACGTCGCCTGTTAAGCGACGCAGTGATTACTACAACTCCAATTTTCAGGATTAGCCAATGTACATGAGCACCGACGAGATCCGCCGCGCGTTTCTCGAATTCTTTGAAAGCAAAGGGCACACTATCGTGCCTAGCTCATCGCTCGTGCCTGCCAACGACCCAACGCTGTTGTTCACAAACGCAGGTATGAACCAGTTTAAAGATTGCTTCCTAGGCCTAGAAAAACGCGCCTATACCCGAGCGACAACAGCACAGCGCTGTGTGCGTGCCGGTGGTAAGCATAACGACCTGGAAAACGTAGGCTTCACTGCCCGTCACCACACTTTCTTCGAAATGCTGGGTAACTTCAGCTTCGGTGATTACTTCAAAGAAGACGCTATCGCCTTTGCGTGGGAATTCTTGACTGAAGTACTGCAACTGCCAAAAGACCGCCTGATGGTGACGGTTTACGAAACAGACGACGAAGCATTCGCGCTGTGGAACGAGAAAATTGGTATTCCAGCTGACCGTATCGTTCGCATTGGTGACAAGAAAGGTGGCAAGCCATACGAGTCAGATAACTTCTGGCAGATGGGTGACACTGGCCCTTGTGGTCCATGTACTGAAATTTTCTACGATCACGGTGAGCACATTTGGGGTGGTCCTCCAGGTTCTCCAGAAGAAGATGGCGACCGCTTCATTGAAATTTGGAATAACGTATTCATGCAGTACAACCGTCATGCCGATGGCACGATGGAACCACTGCCTAAGCCTTCTGTTGATACAGGTATGGGTATCGAGCGTATCGCTGCGATTATGCAGGGCGTTCACTCAAACTATGAAATCGACATCTTCCAAACCCTGATTAAATCAGCAGCGGAAGTGATTGGCTACGAAGACCTGTCTAACCAGTCTCTGCGTGTTGTGGCTGACCACATCCGTTCTTGTGCATTCCTGATTGTTGATGGCGTCATGCCTTCAAACGAAGGTCGTGGCTACGTTCTGCGTCGTATTATTCGTCGTGCAGTTCGTCACGGTAACAAGCTGGGCGCAACAGGCTCTTACTTCTACAAGCTCGTAGGCCCTCTGGCTGAGATCATGGGTACCGCAGGTGAAGAGCTGAAGAACCAGCAAGCAATGGTCGAGAAAGTGCTGAAGATTGAAGAAGAAAACTTCGGTCGCACACTGGATCGCGGCATGGCAATTCTGAACGATGCTTTGGAAGCGCTGGATGGCAAAGTGCTGGACGGTGAAACTGTCTTCAAACTTTACGATACCTACGGCTTTCCAGCTGATCTGACTAATGACGTGGCACGTGAGCGTGGCTTCACTATTGATGAAGAAGGCTTTGAGTCAGCGATGGAAGAGCAGCGTCAACGCGCGCGTGAAGCAGGCCAATTTGGTACTGACTACAACTCTGTGATCAAAGTTGAAGGTAATTCTGAGTTCACCGGTTACGGTGCGACCGAAGGCAAAGGCTTGATCACTGATATCTTTGTTGATGGTATGGCGTCTGAGACGCTGGCAACAGCAGATGAAGCTGTGATCATCATGGACCAAACGCCGTTTTACGCAGAATCAGGCGGCCAGTGCGGTGATACGGGCTTCCTGATGACAGATTCGGGCAAGTTCGAAGTTATCGATACCCAAAAATACGGCGCGGCTATTGGTCTTCGCGGTAAGTTGGTTGATGGCATGCTGAGCGTTGGCGACAATGTGGAAGCCAAAGTGAATGCAGAGCGTCGTCAGGCGATTGCACTGAACCACTCAGCAACTCACTTGCTGCACGAAGCGCTGCGCATTGTATTGGGCGAGCATGTTCAACAGAAAGGTTCTTTGGTCCGTGCTGAAGGTCTGCGTTTTGACTTCTCTCACCTTGAAGCAGTGAAGCCTGAGGAACTGCGCGCCGTTGAGAAACTGGTGAACGAACAAATTCGCCGTAACCACGACGTGTCTACTGAAATCATGGACATTGAAGCGGCAAAAGCGAAAGGTGCAATGGCACTGTTCGGCGAGAAGTACGACGACAATGTTCGCGTACTGACCATGGGCGATTTCTCTATCGAACTGTGTGGTGGTACTCACGCCAATCGTACTGGTGATATCGGTATGCTCAAGATCGTTTCTGAAGGCGGTATCGCAGCAGGCGTACGTCGTATTGAAGCGGTAACGGGTCAAGGTGCAGAAGATGCGTTCTATAGCCAGCAGCAAGAGTTTGCGAAGAAGGTGTCTGAATCTCAGAGCCGTGCGAAATCTTTGGAAAAAGAAATCCAGCAGCTGAAAGAAAAACTGGCGGCTCAGGAAAGCGCAAGCCTGATCAACAAAGTACAGGATATTAACGGTATCAAAGTACTGATCAGCAAGCTGGACGGTGCAGATAACAAAGCATTGCGTACCATGGTTGATGATTTGAAAACCAAATGGGCAGCGGTGTGGTGTTCCTGGGCAATGTGTCTGACGACAAAGTTGGCCTGATTGCGGGTGTGACCAAAGACCTGACTGGCAAAGTGAAAGCGGGTGAGTTGGTCAACATGGTTGCACAGCAAGTCGGCGGTAAAGGCGGTGGTCGTCCTGATATGGCACAGGCAGGTGGTTCTGATACTGCGGCGCTGCCAGCGGCTCTGGAAACCGTTGCTCCTTGGCTGACAGAGCGCCTTTAAGCGCAATTCAACGCCGTTAAGTTGATGTAAAGAAAGGCTTCCGATGGAAGCCTTTTTTCTTTCCATGACTAAGATAAGTTTATTCTTTGCACTTTTTTTTTAACTCTGTATAGTGCATCGCCTTAATGTGTGTGTGGCTATGTTTTATTCGCTGCATGCACCTGATTTTTGCCCGGTAGGATGAACTTTTCCCGCCTCGCAGTATCTGACAACGTGATCTTCTGGGCACAGGGGTCACAATGTCTGGATTCGGTATGCGAAATCTCATTGGTTAACTGGAGTTAGCTAAAGAAATAAGCCATATTGAAAGGCCAGACGGGCACAGGTTATCTGTATTGGCCCGCAACGGATGCTCGCAAGGAAGGAAAGTAGTTGAAAGTCCATCTCGGAGCTTACGCTGCCGTGTGAGTTTACCTCGTGCAGTTAGAAGACCAAACAGACTCAACGAATAAGAAAGTTGTAAATACTCAAGGAGTAGAAGAATGCTGATTTTGACTCGTCGCGTAGGTGAAACGCTGATGATTGGTGATGAAGTGACTGTTACCGTACTGGGCGTAAAAGGTAACCAGGTACGCATTGGTGTAAACGCGCCTAAAGAAGTTTCTGTTCACCGTGAAGAGATCTACATGCGTATACAGGCAGAAAAGGGCAACCCAGCGCCAACTGGCGGTAACTTCTAAGCACTGCGTATTTAAGTTTTCAGAAAGGCCGAACATAGACTCGGCCTTTTCTTTACCTAAACGCATTTAAACTGACGATTCAGTGCCCCAGAATGACTGCCAGACTGTGGTTTTTTAAGGTGGTCAGGTTGTTCATTTAAAACACAATTGGTGGCGATTTTGCCTCGCTAAAGCGGCAAATGGCGGAGAAGTGTGCAAACACAACGAGATTGCGGATTTTTCCCGATAAAGTGTTTGACATATTCTTGGCTCAAAGTAATATGTGCCTCCGCAAGACGGTGAGGTGGCCGAGAGGCTGAAGGCGCTCCCCTGCTAAGGGAGTATACGGTTTGTAGCCGTATCGAGGGTTCGAATCCCTCCTTCACCGCCATTCTTGCACTGCGCGACCGTAGCTCAGCTGGATAGAGTACCTGGCTACGAACCAGGCGGTCGGAGGTTCGAATCCTCCCGGTCGCGCCATTATTTTTGTTTTTTGGTCGATACCAGAAAACAAGCCCGAATTGTTGTGCGCTCGTAGCTCAGCTGGATAGAGTACCTGGCTACGAACCAGGCGGTCGGAGGTTCGAATCCTCCCGAGCGCGCCATGATTTGTGCGGTGAGGTGGCCGAGAGGCTGAAGGCGCTCCCCTGCTAAGGGAGTATACGGTTTGTAGCCGTATCGAGGGTTCGAATCCCTCCTTCACCGCCATTTGTAAATTAGTTGCGCGTCCGTAGCTCAGCTGGATAGAGTACCTGGCTACGAACCAGGCGGTCGGAGGTTCGAATCCTCCCGGACGCGCCATCCTAATTTGCACTCCCCTAAGGCAATTGCCTTTCCAAGGACGAAGCTCCGTTTCCGACGAAGCGCTGGCATCCGGATGATGCATGAAGTGTTTACTGCGCGCTCGTAGCTCAGCTGGATAGAGTACCTGGCTACGAACCAGGCGGTCGGAGGTTCGAATCCTCCCGAGCGCGCCATATCACTTTCACCTTGATTGATACCTTTATGCAATCAATGCCTGCGCGACCGTAGCTCAGCTGGAT
>NZ_JAALDL010000022.1 GCF_011045095.1 Grimontia sedimenti | reverse complement strand
TGGTTTTCACTTTTGAAAAAGTGAAATCAAAACAGCTCAAGGCTGTACCAACTTGATTTGGTCACTCAGTAAACATCGATAAATCTTTTGTCTATCAATCACGAGTGCCCACACAGATTGCATAGGTCAAATTGTTAAAGAACGTTGACTTGGTAGCTTGCTCTGCGAGCCGCTTGCCGTGTCATGTGGCGCAGTATAGGGACTTCGAAATTTGGCGCAAGTGGTTTTTGAAAAAAATCACACTTTCGCGTTCAAGTGTTCAAATAACGCCCAAAAACAGCATTTTTGTATAAAAGATAAACAGATTTCTGCAGATCTTTGATGATCAGGATCAGAGGCCACGATCCAGATTTCGACAATATGTCGTTTCAATGACTGTTTTGTTTACCGCAAGACTATTCAGTAAAGCACATGCTGAAGAATCCGCACGGTTATTTTTGACTCATTTGTGTAAGTCGCTAGCCCAGTAAATACGCGGGATGTGTTAAGACACTCTTTAAAAACAAAAAAGCCCGCTTGCGCGGGCTTTTTCAGTTTCGGCTGGAAACGGGATGATTACATCATGCCGCCCATTCCACCCATGCCGCCCATGTCAGGCATTGCTGGGGCATCTTGTTTTGGCAGTTCAGTTACCATTGCTTCGGTGGTGATCATCAGACCTGCTACAGAAGCTGCGAACTGAAGTGCTGAACGGGTCACTTTGGTTGGATCCAGGATACCCATGTCAATCATGTCACCGTATTCGCCAGTCGCTGCGTTGTAGCCGTAGTTGCCTTCACCACCTTTAACTTGGTTAGCTACTACTGAATCTTCGTCGCCTGCGTTCAGTGCGATTTGACGGATAGGTGCTTCCATTGCACGAAGTGCAACGCGAATACCTACGTTTTGTTCTTCGTTGTCACCTTGCAGGTCAACAACTTTGCTTGCTGCGCGGATAAGTGCAACACCACCACCAGCAACCACGCCTTCTTCAACGGCTGCGCGAGTCGCGTGCAGTGCGTCTTCTACGCGGTCTTTCTTCTCTTTCATTTCAACTTCAGTTGCTGCGCCAACTTTGATTACCGCAACACCGCCTGCCAGTTTCGCAACGCGCTCTTGCAGTTTCTCTTTGTCGTAGTCTGAAGTTGCATCTTCGATTTGCTGACGGATTTGAGCAACACGGCCTTGGATAGAAGCTTCGTCACCCGCGCCATCGATGATGGTAGTGTTTTCTTTAGTGATAGAAATACGCTTCGCCTGACCAAGATCTTCCAGCGTCACTTTTTCCAGCTCCATACCGATCTCTTCAGAGATAACAGTACCCGCAGTCAGTGTCGCGATGTCTTGCAGCATTGCTTTACGGCGATCGCCGAAGCCAGGTGCTTTAACCGCAGCAACTTTCACGATGCCACGCATGTTGTTCACAACCAGTGTTGCCAGCGCTTCACCTTCTACGTCTTCCGCAATGATCAGCAGTGGACGTGAAGATTTCGCCACAGCTTCCAGCGTAGGCAGCAATTCGCGGATGTTTGATACTTTCTTATCAACCAGCAGGATGAATGGGCTTTCCAGATCAACAGAACCAGACTCTTGGTTGTTGATGAAATATGGAGACAGGTAGCCACGGTCGAATTGCATACCTTCAACCACATCCAGCTCATCCTGCAGAGACTGACCTTCTTCAACAGTGATAACACCGTCGCGGCCTACTTTTTCCATCGCTTCTGCAATGATGTTACCTACGGTTTCATCAGAGTTTGCAGAGATAGTGCCTACCTGTGCGATAGCTTTGGTGTCGTTACACTCAACAGACAGCTCTTTCAGTTGCTCAACAGCAGCGGCTACTGCTTTGTCGATACCACGCTTCAGGTCCATTGGGTTCATGCCTGCTGCAACAGCTTTCAGGCCTTCAGCTACGATTGCCTGCGCCAGTACAGTTGCGGTAGTCGTACCGTCACCCGCTGCGTCGTTTGCTTTAGACGCAACTTCTTTAACCATTTGAGCGCCCATGTTCTGGAATTTGTCTTCCAGTTCGATTTCGCGCGCGACAGACACACCATCTTTAGTGATGGTTGGTGCGCCGAAAGACTTGTCCAGAACAACGTTACGGCCTTTAGGACCCAGGGTCACTTTTACAGCGTTTGCCAGAACGTTGACACCTTCCAGCATTTTAGTGCGTGCATCATTGCCAAATTTAACGTCTTTAGCTGCCATTTCTCTCTTCCTTTATTAATCTGTTCTTCAGTAGTGAAATAGAAATTACTCAACGATAGCCATGATGTCGTTTTCAGACAGGATCAGGACTTCTTTACCGTCAATTTTTTCGGTTTTAGTGCCGTAGCCTTCTGAAAAGATAACAGTGTCGCCAACTTTAACGTCCAGTGGCTGCAAATTGCCGTTTTCTAGAATACGGCCTTTACCTACCGCCAGCACAACGCCACGGGTAGATTTTTCTGCAGCTGAACCAGTCAAAACGATGCCACCAGCAGATTTTGATTCAACTTCCTGGCGCTCAACGATTACTCGATCATGTAATGGACGAATGTTCATCGGTCGTCTCCTGATAAATGTAGTGATCCATGTGATAAGGAAATCGGAACATGCCACACCTGGCAAGTTCCTAGGTTTTGAAACCCAGAAAGACGCGTCAATTCAAGGTTCAAATCGATTTGCGTATAAGGTGGGGATGGGTGTTCTCAATCCCAAGGGCTAAGTACAAATTTTTTTATTTTTTTACCGAATACCTTTTGCTCCATCACATTCTATGAATTAGGGTAGCCGTGCCTTAGCAAACATAACGATATGCAACCTTGGCGTATTGTTGACTTCCCAGCGCTACCTCTTATAGAGATTGGAATGAAGGACAAACACGGCCTGCTTTCTGGCCCCATTGACCAAACGCTTAAAAACATGACCATCCCTATGGTGTTTGGTCTCGTAGCGATCCTGGCGTTTAACCTGGTCGATACCTTCTTTATTTCCTTGCTGGGCACGGAAGCATTGGCTGCGGTGAGTTTCACTTTTCCGATCACCTTTGCGGTGAACTGCATCACCATGGGCATTGGTGTGGGTATCTCTACTGGCGTTGCCCGATTACTGGGTCGAAGCGCCCAAATTGATGCCGCCCGTCTTTCAGGGCATGGGTTGATGCTCGCGGTCATTTTGGTGATTGCTGCAAGCGCATTGGGTCTGGCGACGATCAATCCCTTATTCCGGATGCTTGGTGCACATGAAAACCTGTTGCCACTGATTCATGACTATATGTCGGTGTGGTATCTCACTATCCCTCTATTAGTTATCCCCATGGCAGGCAACTCCGCCATCCGCGCCACGGGGGACACCAAAACCCCTGCCAAGATCATGATAGTGGCTGGCTTTATTAATGGTCTTCTCGACCCGCTGTTGATTTTTGGGCTGGGCCCAATTCCCGCGCTGGGTGTAAAAGGCGCGGCAATTGCCAGTGCTATCAGTTGGGCTGGCGCGCTGGTTTGCTCGCTGTACGTATTAATAAAGAGAGAGAAACTACTGGCCTGGCCGTCACCAACGAAAATTGCGCAGGATTGGAGAGACATTCTTGCCATTGGCACTCCGGCTGCGCTGTCCAATGCGTTGAACCCAATTTCCGGTGCGATTTTAATGGCCATGCTCGCGGCGCAAGGCACTGCAGCCGTCGCTGCTTATGGTGCAGCGCAACGGGTTGAGTCTTTGCTGTTGATTGTGATGATGGCGCTGACCTCTGCCCTGACGCCTTTGATGGCACAGAATTTCGGCGCCAACAACCCAACACGCTCATTCGAAGCCCTGTTTCGGGCGATGCGTTTTTCCATCCTGTTTCAATTCATCGTGTTTCTGGCCATGGTGCCACTCAGCGTGCCGATTGCGGCTATTTTCAGTCAGGAACCTGCCGTACAAAACAAGCTGTGGCATTACCTGATTGTGGTTCCCGTCAGTTACGGCATGCAAGGTGTGATGATGATGCTGGTCAGCGCATTAAACGCGATGAAAAAACCGGTTCATGCCTTCATCATGAACCTGATTCGACTGTTTGTGTTGCTGCTTCCTATGGCCTGGCTTGGCAGCCTAATTGATGGTACGGAAGGGATGTTTATTGGTATTGCTGTCGCCAATGGCATCACGGGTATTTCTGCCTACCTTTACGCCGTGACGCTTCGCAAACAGATGAAACTTGAGCCCCTCAACCACTGATCGGATTAAGGTTCGCGAATGGCTCTTGCCGGATCAGCATCGCTTTTCTCCAACAAAGCATCCAATGTGCGAAGAAAACTTTCGTACTCTTTTTCTGAAATGCCATCTAACATCGCGCTTTCCCACGCTTTTGCTTTCGGCAATATGGTGAGATACAGCCCTTTTCCTTCCTCTGTAAGATGCAAATAGGCCGCGCGCTGATCGGCTTCATTTTTGACTTTCACCACCAGCCCTTTTTCCTCTAATACCTTTAACGTACGGGAGACCCGAACCTTATCCATGCTGGTTTCCGTCACCAAAGATTTGGCATTAAGGCCATCTTTCGCCCCCATTGAGGCGAGTATCCGCCACTCAGGACGACTGATCCCAAACTCGGTTTCATAAATCCGTGCCAAAGAATCCGACACATGGGCAGCAGCTTTCACCAGCTTGTAAGGCAAAAAGTCATCCAGGTAAAACGGTAGAGGTGGCGCCATCAACATACTCCTTCAAACACTTAACTCACTTCCCATGCGCCAGCGCACAAAACACCCACATAAGTTGCCATTTTGTTATCAGTGCAGCTAGACTAAATTTAGTTTCAAATGAAACTATAATCCAATTCCTCACTCATTGCATAGTTCAGGAGGAGAAATGCGAAAGTGGTTTTCATTTCCTATCGTGGAAGGCAAAGCATCACATCAGGCGCATTGTGATTTACCCGAAGGCACGTTTGAGCGTGAATGCGGCAAAGAGGGGTTCTTTGGCCCAGCCACCCACATGTATCATAAACATGCCCCGACAGGCTGGTCAGAATGGGAAGGCGATCTTCGTCCTCATGCGTTTGATACCAATAAGGTCGAAGATATTGGTGAGAACCCGCTGACTGCACCACTTTTGCTCTCCAATGCCAATGTGAAAGTCAGGATCTGGCGCTGCGACACAGCAATGGAGTATCTGGTACGAAATGGTGACGGTGACGAGTGCCTGTTTATCCACGAAGGTTCTGGCTCACTTTTCTGTGATTACGGCCACCTGCGCTTTCGCGATGGTGATTACCTTATCTTACCGCGCTCCACCAATTGGCGTATTGAGCCTGACTCTGCCGTTACTGTGCTAATGATCGAAGCCACTCATGGGTCTTATATGACAGCAGAGCGTGGAATCGTTGGCGATCATGCTGTGTTTGATCCGGCAGTGCTGGAATATGCCAAGATCGATGATGCTTTTATTGCTCAGCAACAAGACGAAAAATCGTGGCAGGTGTACCTGAAATCCCGTAATGCGATAAACCGCATTACCTACCCATTTAACCCACTTGATGCAGTTGGCTGGAAGGGGAACCTCACCGTATTCCGGCTAAACTGGCGTGATATACGACCGCTGATGAGTCACCGCTATCATCTTCCGCCTTCAGCGCACACCACCTTTGTCGCCAATGGCTTTGTGATTTGTACTTTTGTGCCGCGCCCAATTGAGTCCGACCCCGGCGCGCTCAAGGTGCCCTTCTATCACAACAATGATGACTATGATGAAGTCATCTTCTATCACAAAGGCGAGTTCTTCAGCCGAGACAACATTCACCCCGGCATGGTGACGGTTCATCCTTGCGGCTTCCCCCATGGCCCACATCCAAAGGCATTTGCTGCCGGAGCCAAAGCTGCGAAGAAAGAAACTGATGAAGTGGCGGTGATGATTGATACCCGCATGCCGCTCGATTTGGGCGAGGCAGCGAAACAAACTGAACTCGATGATTACGTCCTGTCCTGGCGCACGCCGCCCCGTAGCGAATAGATCGCAGACATTAGATTAAGGAGTAGATGATGAAACTGGCTTCCCTAAAACACCGCCGAGACGGAAAACTCATCCTGGTCTCACGCGATCTGACTCAGGCAGTAGACGCTTCTGATATTGCACTCACCCTACAGGATGCACTGGATGAGTGGGATACCCTCTCGCCGCTTTTACAGGCTCGTTATGACGCTTTGAATGACAATAATGTTGGCGAACGCTTCCCTTTTAATCCCGCTGATTGCGAATCTCCTTTACCACGCGCATTCCAGTGGGCGGACGGCAGCGCTTACGTGAACCATGTCGAGCTGGTGCGTAAAGCCCGCGGCGCAGACATGCCGGAAAGCTTCTGGACTGATCCTTTGATGTATCAGGGTGTTTCTGACAAATTTATCGGCCCGCGCGAAAACATTGAGCTTTGCGATGAAGCCTGGGGCTGTGATTTCGAAGCCGAAGTCGCCGTGATCACTGATGATGTCGCCATGGCGACGCCCAGTGAAAAGGCGGGTAGCCACATCAAACTGCTGATGCTGGTGAATGACGTCTCGCTTCGAAACCTGATCCCGAGTGAGCTTGCCAAAGGTTTTGGTTTCTTCCAATCCAAACCAGCCTCTTCATTCTCTCCGGTGGCAGTGACACCTGATGAGCTGGGTGAAAGCTGGCAGGAAAACAAAGTGCATCTGCCACTGGAAGTCTTCCTCAATGGCGAACAATTCGGCGCCCCCAATGCGGGCGTGGACATGACGTTTGATTTTGCAGAACTCGTTGCCCACGCAGCCAAAAGTCGCCATTTAGGCGCTGGCACCATTATTGGGTCAGGAACGGTATCAAACCTTGATCGATCAAAGGGTTCCTGTTGCATTGCAGAGAGACGAATGTTGGAAATTCTGGATCTTGGGTCACCGAAAACGCCGTTTCTACTCTATGGTGATAAGGTCAGTATCGAGATGCATGACAAGGAAGGTCGTTCAATCTTTGGCAAGATTGATCAGGAAGTTGTCCCGTATAGGTAATCAAAGGGAACGCACGCAGTGAAGCTTTATGACTACAGTAAATCCTCGGCGTCATACCGTGTTCGCATTGCGCTGAATCTCAAGGGGCTGAATTATCAATCACAGGCCGTCTCTTTGCTGGACGGCGATCAGCGTGGCGACAATTATCTGGCCCTGAACCCTACCGGGCTGGTGCCGACACTGGTTGATAACGGTCAGGTTCTGACCCAGTCGCTGGCTATCATTGAATATCTGGAGGAAGTTTACCCTTCTCCTTCGCTGTTGCCTGCCGACCATGCAGCCCGGACGAAATGCCGTGCCCTTGCGCTCGACATTGCCTGCGACATCCATCCGCTCAACAACCTTCGGGTACTCAAACACCTCACCGGCCCCATGGGCCACAGTGAGGAAGAAAAACTGGACTGGTATCTGCATTGGCTGAAAGCAGGATTAGCGGCGGTCGAAAAAAAAGTGGAAAGAACACAAACGGCTTTCTGCTGTGACGACATTCCCACCCTTGCTGATATTTGTCTGGTTCCTCAACTGTTTAACGCCCGCCGGTTTTCACTCGATCTGACTCCTTACCCGACACTGAAAGAAATAGAACAGCGCTGCCAAGGGTTACCCGCCTTTGAGCAAGCGCACCCAGACAATGTTTAGGAGACAGCATGTCAGAGCAGCCTCTTTGGCGACCCAGCGCATCGCGTATCGCCAATGCTAACCTCACTGACTTTATCAATGAGGTCAACAGACAGTACGCGCTAAGTCTGACCAACTACGACCAGCTTTATGACTGGTCGGTCAAACACAGTGACGCGTTTTGGGAAACACTATGGACCTTTGCGAGCGTGGTCGGTGAACGCGGAGAGCGTGTTATCAGCCGCCCGGAAAATGACCCGAATAAAAACAGCATCTGGTTCCCGGATGCTGAAGTCAACTTTGCTGAAAATGTGATGCAATGGGTGAAAGATATGCCCGAAAAAGATGCCATCGTGTTTTCTGGCGAAGACGAATCCGCCGTTCGTTTGTCATGGGCAGATCTTGAACGTCAGGTAAGCTGTATCGCGGCCTATCTGAAAGAGTGCGGTGTGGAAAAAGGTGATGTGGTGGCAGGGTATCTGCCAAACATCGCAGAAACTATGGTCGCCATGCTGGCGACGTCGTCCCTTGGAGCAATTTGGACCTCGACCTCGCCGGATTTTGGTATCGATAGCGTGCTCGACCGTTTCGGTCAGACTCAACCCAAAGTGCTGTTCACCACCGATGCTTACCACTACAACGGCAAAACCCACGATAACCTAACCAAAGCGCGCGCCGTGCGTGAAGGCGTGGAAAACATCACCCACATGGTGGTGATCCCGTATGTGGGCGGCACTGCGCCCAACAGCGATGAAACCTGCTGGAAAGCAATTGTTTCCAAACCGGCTGAGCCACTGACGTTTACCCGCATCGGCTTTAACGACCCGATGTATGTGCTTTACTCCTCCGGCACCACAGGCAAACCAAAGTGCATCATCCACAGTGTGGGCGGCATGTTGCTCAACCACCTCAAAGAGCACCAACTCCATTCTGACGTGAAATGCGGCGACAAGGTTTTCTACTTCACGACCTGCGGCTGGATGATGTGGAACTGGCTCGCCAGTGGCCTTTTGAGTGGCGCGACGCTGGTGCTGTTTGATGGCTCGCCGTTTTATCCTGATGCTGGCGTACTCTGGCGTTTAACCGATGCACAAAAAGTGACGCTTTTCGGCACGTCCGCCAAATACCTCGAAGCGTTGGAAAAGCAAGAATACAGCCCAATGGACGAGCATAATCTTTCGTCGCTCCGCGCACTTTGCTCAACAGGCTCAGTACTGGCACCTGAGCAGTTCGACTGGGTCTACAGCCACGTCAAACAGGATCTACAACTGAGCTCTATCGCAGGTGGCACAGACATCTGTGGTTGCTTCGTGCTCGGCAGCCCGATATCCCCCGTTTACCGCGGCCAAAGCCAGGTTCGGGGACTGGGGCTGGATGTCGAAGTCTTCAACAATGAAGGGATTCCAGTTCAGGGGGAAAAAGGTGAGCTGGTATGTTGCAACAGCTTCCCCAACCAGCCGGTCGGATTCTGGAATGACAACGACGGCACCCGTTACCACAAAGCTTACTGGGACAAGATTGAAGATATCTGGTTCCACGGTGATTATGTCGAGCTCACCCACGAAGGCGGTATGGTGTTCTTTGGACGCTCAGACGCAATCCTGAACCCAGGGGGCGTACGCATCGGTACCGCTGAGATTTACCGTCATGTGAATCAGCTTGATGAAGTACTCGATTCTGTCGTAATTGGGCAGGACTGGATGAAGGATGTCCGCGTAGTACTATTTGTAAAACTCAAGCCGGGTGTCGACCTCAACGACAATCTGGAACGCAAAATTCGCAACACTATCCGCACCAGTTGTACACCGCGCCATGTGCCAGCAAAAATTATTCCTATCACAGACATTCCGCGTACCAAATCAGGAAAACTCGCCGAACTGGCCGTTCGCGATGTGGTTCATGGCCGCGCGGTCGCTCAGCTCAGCGCGCTGGATAACCCAGAATCGCTAGAGCAATACAAAGAGCGTCCTGAGCTGCAGGAATAAGAAAAAAACACAACGCAAAACGCCATCCCGAAGGATGGCGTTTTTTATGATTTTCATGGCATCAGTTCAAGCGATCGCGATCTTCATCTTTTCGCTGATATTCACCTTCGAAGGTGTTGCCCCCATCATTCGAACCTTGGTGAGGACCGCGGTTAAAGGGGTCTTGTCCACCAAATGGTCCCTGACCTGGCTGACCACCAAACCCACTTTGAAACCCAGCCACTTTCACCTTACTCATAAACTGTTTTGCCAGCCAAGCTCGCGGCCAAGGCAATAACACCGCCATGCCCATGGCATCGGTCATAAAGCCGGGGGTCAAAAGCAGCACGCCTGCCACTGCCAGCATCACACCTTCAATGATTTGTTGTGCCGGTAACTCGCCCTGATTCATGCGCTGCTGCACTGTCATCAAGGTCTGCAATCCCTGACTGCGCACCAATGAAGCCCCCACAACAGCGGTCAGTAAAATCAGCGCTACCGTCGGCCAAAGTCCCAACACGCCACCGACCTGAATAAACAGAGCAATTTCAATCACAGGGACAGTAATGAACATCAACAGCAAAATTGGAAACACAGCAAAACCTCATATTCGTGTCGAACCATCATAGTAACACTGGACTCAATGATTGCATCGACAGCGTCGTTATTTCCCCTCATTAAAGGAGATCTGTTTGTAGCTTGGTTTTAAACAATGTACGCGGATATTGTACAGAATTTAACTGTATCAATACTTTTCGGCTGACAGATAAAACAATAGGAAACAAAGACAAACAAGCTGTCTAACGATCTGGATCACAGTTCTATGCAAATCGTTCCGCTTTGCTTTGATTGGTGATCTTTCTCATGTTTTTACCGCAACGGAGGAGTAGAATCATCCAGCATAAACCGGGTGTAAAACATCGATCACCCAGCCAAAATCTCTGATGAATGGACTCTACAGCGAAATTGTTGGCTACAGAATAACCAATATAAATTTCATTTAGGGCCAAATCATGTCTCAGACGATTGATTTCGAAAATAACCTGACCAACCCTCTTTTAGCGACCCGTATCGAAGAAGATTTGCTTGGCGAACGCCATGTACCGTCTGATGCGTATTACGGTATTCATACCCTTCGTGCTGTTGAGAACTTCAATATCTCCCGTACCACGATTTCTGATGTACCAGAGTTCGTACGTGGCATGGTCTTCACCAAGAAAGCCGCTGCGATGGCGAACAAAGAGCTGGGTGTTATCCCTGCTGAAGTGGGCGATTACATCATCAAAGCGTGTGATGCGATTCTGGAAACCGGCAAATGCATGGATCAGTTCCCATCGGACGTTTACCAAGGCGGCGCAGGCACTTCCGTGAACATGAACGCGAACGAAGTGATCGCGAACCTGGCACTGGAACTGATGGGTAAAGAGAAGGGTGACTACGACGTTGTTAACCCTAACGACCACGTGAACAAGAGCCAGTCGACCAACTGTGCGTACCCGACCGGTTTCCGTATTGCGGTCTACAACAGTATCCTGAAGCTGATTGAATCCATCGACTACCTGCAAAACGAATTCGACGGAAAAGCAACCGAATTCAAAGGCGTACTGAAAATGGGTCGTACCCAGCTTCAGGACGCAGTACCTATGACAGTGGGTCAGGAATTCCACGCGTTTGCAGTGCTTCTGAAAGAAGAAGTGAAGAACCTGAAATACACCGCGGAACTGCTTCTTGAGGTGAATCTGGGCGCGACAGCGATCGGTACAGGTCTCAACGCAGCAGCAGGTTACCAACAACTGGCAGTTCAGCGTCTGGCGGAAGTGACGGGTCTGAACTGCACCCCGGCAGAAGACTTGATTGAAGCGACTTCTGACTGTGGCGCTTACGTGATGGTTCACGGCGCACTGAAGCGTCTGGCGGTGAAACTGTCGAAGATCTGTAACGATCTGCGTTTGCTGTCTTCTGGTCCTCGTGCTGGCTTCAACGAAATCAACCTGCCGGAAATGCAGGCGGGTTCTTCTATCATGCCAGCGAAAGTAAACCCGGTGATCCCAGAAGTGGTTAACCAAGTGTGCTTTAAGGTGATCGGAAACGACACCACGGTGACCTTTGCGGCAGAAGCCGGTCAGCTGCAGCTGAACGTGATGGAGCCGGTAATTGGTCAGGCGCTGTTTGAATCTATCGAAATCCTGTCTAATGCCTGCGTTAACCTGGGCGAGAAGTGCATCAACGGTATCACAGTTAACAAAGAAATCTGTGAAGCCTTCGTTTACAACTCCATCGGTATCGTGACTTACCTGAACCCGTTCATTGGACACCATGAAGGCGACATCGTCGGTAAGATTTGTGCGGAAACCGGTAAGAGCGTCCGTGAAGTGGTCTTGGAAAGAGGATTGCTGACGGAAGAGCAACTCGATGATATCTTCTCCGTCGAAAACTTGATGCATCCGCAATATAAAGCGAAGCGCTATAACTAAGCGTTGAAAGAATGGGTACTCACGATGAGTACCCTTTTTTAGTTTTCTGCCCAGCTGTTTTGAACATCTGGGCTTTAAAGCCCAAACGTAGGTACTTTTTTACATTCACTGCGCCCTAAAAACCCTAGTTTTTACAAGGCAATGAGCACCATAAGACAGTGACTCCGTTTGGTTTTTATTTTTTGTATTAATAATCTGAACAGGAGTTACCCATGGTAGCAGTGGAGTTGTTCGTCGTTCTTGCGTTCATCTATCTGGGCGCACGGATTGGCGGTATTGGTATCGGCTTGGCCGGTGGCGCGGGTGTTGTTGCTCTGTCCTTATTCTTAGGAATGCCAACCTCGCAAAGCTATATCCCTATCGACGTTATCTTGATCATCATGTCCGTGATCACCGCAATTGCAGCGATGCAGGTTGCAGGTGGTATGGACTGGCTGGTTGAGAAAGCCGAAGATTTTCTTCGTAAAAACCCTAAACAAATTACCTTCTACGCGCCGATCGTCACTTATCTGATGACGCTGATGGCAGGTACTGGCCACACTGCGTTCTCCACCCTTCCAGTGATTGCAGAAGTGGCGAAAGAGCAAGGCATCCGTCCATCACGCCCACTTTCTATCGCGGTTGTTGCGTCTCAAATCGCGATCACGGCGTCTCCAATCTCTGCGGCTGTGGTGTTCTTCTCTGGCATTCTTGAACCGCTGGGTATCGGTTACCTGACCCTGCTGGCTATCTGTATTCCAACTACGTTCGTTGCCTGTATGGCAGGCGCATTTGTGGCGAACTTCCTGGGTTGTGAGCTGAAAGATGATCCGGTTTACCAAGAGCGCCTGGAAAAAGGCCTGATCAAACTGCAAGGCACCACCAAGCGTGAAATCACGCCTACAGCGAAAAAAGCAACGTACATCTTCCTGGGGGCCATCGTGCTGGTTGTGGCTTATGCAGCAGCGATTTCAGGCTCAATCGGCCTGATTGAAAACCCAACGCTGGGTCGTAACGAAGCCATCATGACCTTCATGTTGGCAGCAGCAGCGCTGATTGTTGCAACCACCAAAATCGACGCATCGAAAATCCCATCTGCACCAACTTTCCGCTCAGGTATGACAGCATGTGTGTGTGTACTGGGTGTGGCTTGGTTAGGTTCAACCTTTGTGAACGCGCACGTTGAAGGCATCAAAGAAGTCGCGGGCACCTTGCTGTCTGACTACCCATGGATGCTGGCACTGGTGCTGTTCTTCGCTTCGATGCTGCTTTACTCACAAGGTGCGACCACGGTTGCCCTGATGCCTGCAGCATTGGCGATTGGTGTTGCGCCACTGACAGCGATTGCTTCGTTTGCAGCGGTGAGTGCGCTGTTCGTTCTGCCAACTTACCCAACACTGTTGGCTGCGGTTGAAATGGACGATACAGGTTCAACCCGCATTGGTAATCTGGTCTTCAACCACCCGTTCTTCATTCCAGGCGTTGTGACTATCTTCACTGCTGTCGCGCTGGGCTTTGTGGTTGGCGGTATTGTGTTGTAAGCCAAAATAAGACGATGAAAAAGGACGCTCAGGCGTCCTTTTTTATTATGCGATCTGAGTTGGAAACGAATTCGGGCTTTTCCGGTCTCAGTGATATAGTTCATTCAATTTTAAGAAACCGTTTTGATGAAGGCCATGTCCAAAATAGGCTCACGACTTTTTGCGATTTTTGCGCTGGCGCTGATAAGTGCCCTTCCCGCCAAGGCGGAATTTACCCTTTTCAATTCTCCGACACCGGCGGCGGGCAATGCGCCTGCGTTCGTTCCGGTGGATCAGGCATTCCCTTTCAACTTTACCCAGCAAGGCGATCGAGTTTATCTCGATTGGCAGGTTCTACCTGGCTACTACCTCTATCAGGACAAAATAGAAGTTGTTCCCAGTGAAGACGCCAGAATTGGCGCGCTGGATATGCGTCAAGGGCAACCTTACGAAGACGAGTTCTTCGGTGAGGTCTCGATTTACAAGGAGCCGCTGACGGTATCAGTACCTCTGCTTGAAGCGACGGATAACTCGCTGCTGAAAGTCACCTACCAAGGCTGTGCAGAGGCGGGATTCTGCTATCCGCCAGAAACCGTCACCGTCCCATTAATCGCAGTTGCCGCTGGCAGTGAAGCGCCACCAGCACAAATTGTCAGCACCCCAGTTGAACCGGCAAAACCAGCCTCCTCAGGCTCCAGTTCGTCTTCCACAGAAGTCAGCAGCCTCGCCGATAACTGGTGGCAGCCATTGCTGTTTTTGGGCTTGGGTATTGGTTTGGCGTTTACACCATGTGTATTGCCGATGTACCCGATTTTGACCGGTATCGTGTTGGGTGGTGGAAAGAAAACTCACGGGCAGACCTTTCGACTTTCCATGCTTTATGTGCAGGGTATGGCGCTGACTTACACCTTGCTGGGACTGGTTGTCGCTTCAGCTGGCTTACAATTTCAAGCGGCTTTCCAACACCCTTATGTGTTGATTGGCTTGAGTGCGCTGTTTGTGCTGCTTGCGCTGTCGATGTTTGGCGTGTTTAACCTGCAACTTCCGGCTAGTCTTCAAACCAAGCTAAGCGAAATCAGCAACCAGCAAAAAGGCGGAAGCAACCTTGGTGTGTTCACCATGGGCGCGATCTCCGGGTTGATTTGCTCGCCATGTACCACTGCGCCACTGTCCGGAGCACTTTTGTATGTCGCGCAAAGCGGTGATCTTCTGACAGGCGCAGTCACGCTCTACGCGCTGGCATTGGGTATGGGCATTCCGCTCATCATCGCAGCGATGTTTGGCAACAAACTGCTGCCAAAAGCTGGCGGCTGGATGGACAGAGTCAAAGTCTTCTTCGGTCTGGTGCTCTTGGCAGCGCCTATCTTCCTGCTGGAGCGTCTGCTGCCTGAAAGCGTCAGTGTGTGGCTGTGGGCAGCCTGGATGTTGGTATCACTCGGCTGGTTGTATCACATCAGCCGTACACTCCAGCCAGGCAAGCTCGCCAGTGCGCTCGGGATTATCGCGATTCTCGGCCTGAGTGGTGGTGCGGCTTACACCTATAACGCCGTATTTACACCTGCTGCGAAAGCCGAAGTGCCATCGGTCGAGTTCATTAAGATTGCCAATATCGAGGATCTAAACCGAGAGCTAGCGGCAGCGAAATCCGCAGGCAAATCGGTGATGCTGGATTTCTATGCCGACTGGTGCGTGGCATGTAAGGAGTTTGAGAAGTACACATTCCATGATGCAAACGTGGCACCAGAGCTGAAAAACTTTGTTCTGTTGCAGGCCGATGTGACGGCCAACCGCCCACAGGACATCAAAATGCTGACTTCCCTTAACGTGCTAGGCTTACCCACTATTGATTTTTGGGATGCCAACGGGAATTCACTTCCTGATGCGCGTTTGACCGGATTTATGGAGGCTAAACCCTTCCTTTCCCATCTTGAGCAAAATCAGTTGATTAACAAACAAGGCTGATTGCACACAAACTTGATCGCCCCGACATTGCCCACAAATGACGGGGGATCAAGCTCTTACTTCCCACCTATGCAAATTGATCAATCCCTACCCCGGTGTTAGCGTTTTTGTTAAAGAGGTATTAACGAAATCGCCATGGACGCTCAATACACCATTGTCATCGCTGACGACCACCCTTTGTTTCGCAATGCACTGTTTCAATCTGTGCATATGGCGATCAGTGGTGCCAATTTGCTGGAAGCAGACTCGCTAGACAGTCTGACTGCCCTGCTGGAAAAAGAACCCGACATTGATTTGTTGCTGCTGGATCTGAAAATGCCCGGCGCTAATGGCATGTCCGGTCTTATCCATCTTCGCGTCCAATACCCAGAGCTTCCCATCGTGGTGATTTCAGCCAGTGAAGAGGCCAGCGTAGTCCGTCAGGTGAAAGCCAATGGCGCGATAGGTTTTATTCCGAAATCCAGCGACATGCGTGAGCTGATAAACAGTCTCAACCACGTGCTTGAAGGCGAAACCTGTTTTCCTTCTGGGATTGATTTCAGTGATGACAGCGATGAAGAGTCACTGATGGATAAGATCTCTTCTCTCACACCACAGCAATACAAAGTGCTCAACATGCTCAATGATGGTCTGCTGAACAAGCAGATTGCCTATGAGTTGGATGTGTCAGAGGCTACAATCAAAGCGCACATGACCGCGATCTTCCGTAAACTCGGGGTGAAAAACCGTACTCAGGCGGTCATCCTGCTGCAGCAAATGGAATCTGACGCCTAGCTTCCTTCCTCACACTGTTTTATGTTTTCCTATCCGCCTTTCAGGCGCGGTTCAGCCAATACGTGTATAATCACGCCTCATGGCTCGGCGCATGTCGAGCCCCGACTGACCTTCTCTTACCCACTATCAGGAGGCCAAGTTTGCTTAGCGCGCTTATCACTCAATTTGTTGTTCTATGGGCTGTCATCGACCCGATTGGCTCAGTACCCGTTTACCTCTCCCAAACCAGTCACATGACAGAAAAGCAGCGTCGTATCGTGGCATTTAAAGCCATTTTGATTGCGACCATGATTCTGCTGTTTTTCCTGGTGGCCGGGCAATTCCTGCTGGAAGCCATGCAAATTCCTCTCCCCGCGTTTCAAGCGGCTGGCGGCCTAGTACTGCTGCTTTTTGCCCTGACTATGATTTTTGGGGAAAGTAAGCCGGATCAGGAAACCAAAATGTGCAGTGATTCGCTGTCCCGATCTGATCTGTCTGCCACCGCCGTGTTTCCATTAGCGGTACCGTCCATTGCATCACCCGGTGCCATGATGGCGATCGTCATGCTGACAGATAACCATCGCTTTGCCATCACAGAGCAAGCGATCACTGCAGGCATCATGTTGGCGGTTTTAGCGGTGACTTTGTTGCTGTTGCTCAGTGCGAATTTTATCCATCGAATCATTGGTCATGTAGGCGCATCTATCATAAGCCGCGTTATGGGACTCATTCTTGCAGCTGTTGCAACAAGTAATTTGCTACAAGGCATACTCGACTTTTACACCTTAGCCTAAAGCCTATTAGACCTTGGTCTAGCTTAACATTTCATTAACACGACATTTCCTTGTCTCAAATCACAGAAACCCCCTAATAGCAGGGGGTTAGCCTCATTTCTCAGTCGACTAAAGTTGCAGTGTCTCCTTGTACCTTGGCTGCTATTGTCGAATCGTAACAATCCGTTAACTCGTCACTTAAGGAGATGGTGATGTCTGAGGAACAGAAACAAGATAACGCCAAAGCCTATTGGCAAAAGAACGTCAGGCTGATGATTTATTTGCTTGCCGTTTGGTTCGTGGTGTCGTTTGGATGCGGCATCCTGTTTGTTGATCAACTCAATGAAATTCGTATCGGCGGCTACAAGCTGGGCTTCTGGTTCGCACAACAGGGGTCAATTTATACCTTCTTGGCCATCATTTTTATTTACGCCTTTCAGATGCGCAAACTCGATAAAGAGTTTGGCGTAGATGATGACGAGTAAGGAGCAGTAGTCATGGATTTGAAAACCGTTACTTACCTTGTCGTAGGTTTCACATTCGCTCTCTATATCGGGATCGCAATCTGGGCCCGCGCAGGTTCTACCAAAGAATTCTATGTTGCTGGCGGTGGTGTAAACCCTGTTGCAAACGGTATGGCAACGGCAGCGGACTGGATGTCTGCAGCTTCGTTTATTTCAATGGCAGGTCTGATTGGCTTTATGGGATACGGCGGTTCTGTATTCCTGATGGGCTGGACTGGCGGCTACGTACTTCTGGCACTGCTGCTTGCGCCTTACTTGCGTAAGTTCGGTAAGTTCACTGTTCCAGAGTTCATCGGTGAGCGTTTCTATTCGAACACAGCACGCGTGGTAGCCGTGATCTGTCTGATCATTGCATCGGTGACTTACGTTATCGGTCAGATGAAAGGTGTGGGCGTGGCATTTGGTCGCTTCCTGGAAGTTGACTACGCAACGGGCCTGTACATCGGTATGGCGATCGTATTCATGTACGCAGTACTTGGCGGCATGAAAGGTATCACCTACACCCAGATTGCTCAGTACTGTGTACTGATTCTGGCTTACACCATTCCAGCGATCTTTATCTCGCTGCAACTGACTGGCCACCCTCTGCCACAAATTGGTTTGGGTAGTACCATGTCCGGCACGGATACCTATTTGCTCGACCGGCTCGATCAGGTGGTCTCTGAACTTGGTTTCAGTGAATACACCACATCAGTCCGCGGTGACACCCTTAACATGTTCGTTTACACCATGTCACTGATGATCGGTACTGCAGGTCTACCACACGTCATCATTCGTTTCTTCACAGTACCAAAAGTACGTGATGCGCGTATCTCTGCAGGTTGGGCACTGTTCTTCATCGCGATTCTGTACACCACTGCACCAGCAGTTGCAGCAATGGCGCGTCTGAACCTGATGGACACCGTTAACCCTGCACCAGGCCAGCACCTTGCTTATGACGAGCGTCCTGACTGGTTCAAGAACTGGGAAAAAACGGGTCTGCTTGGCTTTGATGACAAGAACAACGACGGCAAGATCAACTACACCTCTGATAAGTCTACGAACGAGCTGAAAGTTGACCGTGACATCATGGTTCTGGCGAACCCTGAAATCGCGAAACTGCCTAACTGGGTTATCGCGCTGGTTGCAGCCGGTGGTCTGGCAGCGGCACTGTCTACGGCAGCCGGTCTGCTTCTGGCTATCTCGTCGGCGGTATCGCATGACTTGTTGAAAGGGGTCTTCAGGCCTGATATTTCAGAGAAAAATGAGCTCATGGCGAGCCGGGTTGCAATGGCGGTGGCGATTGCCTTCGCAGGTTATCTGGGTCTCCATCCACCGGGCTTTGCAGCCGGTACGGTCGCCCTCGCCTTTGGCTTGGCCGCCTCGTCAATCTTCCCTGCACTGATGATGGGTATCTTCTCCAAGTCCATCAACAAGGAAGGTGCGATTGCCGGCATGATCGCAGGTATCACCATCACACTGTTCTACGTATTCCAACACAAAGGCATCCTGTTCATTGCGGACTGGAAATACCTGGAAAGCTGGGGCAGCAACTGGTTCCTGGGCATTGAGCCAAACGCATTCGGTGCAATCGGTGCACTCGTGAACTTCGGTGTCGCTATCGCAGTATCACGTGTCACAGCAGAAACCCCACAACACGTTAAAGATCTGGTTGAGCACGTTCGTATCCCTGGCGGTGCGGGTGAAGCGCAAGACCACTAATCAACAACGCTGAGCACTTAGATAAGAGCGTCACGTTAACGCTAAAAAGCCCCGCTCAGGGGCTTTTTTTATCCTCGAGGGACTGCTGCACTATGGTATGTTACCCCTTAGCCCAAGGACGAAAGCGAACTCTTTATCATGTTAAAAAACAAACACGTAATTGCCGCCATGCTCGTGGCACCGATTCTGGCATTGATAGCCTATTTTGGCGTGGACTTAGCAGTCAGTGAGAAACCCCACGCAGCGAAAGAAGGGGAAACCTACAAACTCGCTGCTGACTCAAACTGTCGATACACCAGTGGTATTTGCTCACTGGAAAATGGCGACTTCAAACTCAAGCTGCGTTCGGAAAGTCTGTCTGACAGTGAAGTGGTGTTAAAGCTGACGTCAGAATATCCATTGGAAGGGGCAAAAATCAGTCTTATCCAGAAAGAAGGCGACCGTTCAAATCCTGTCGATATGGATGTTAATGGTTCAGACGATAAAGAATGGTGGGTTGATCTGCCAGCACCGAACTCAGAAGACAGTGAAATCCATCTGGTCGTGAAATCAGACGGTACGCTGTATTACGGTGAAACGACGGCGGTTTTCGTCGAGTACAAAACACTGTTGAACGAGGAGCAGCAATAAGCCGCTCCAGTCATTTTATTGAGTGACGAGGTAGAGTTTGGTGGCGGTTAGAATTTCCGCCACTCTCGCTTCGTGTTCTTGCTCTGACAGCCAAAAAGTCACGTCCACCCAACCGTCTGTGCCCATCTGATCAATTTCAACCAGTTGGATTTCTCCGGTCACTGGATCCCAGGTCCCTTCGACCCGAACCAAGCCCACATCGGTGTCTAATCGGGGAATCGTAAACGCTTCCATATCAGCTTACCCCTTGTTGAAGCAGCGCTCTTAGTTTCAGCGGTTTTACTGGCTTGGCGATATAACCAAAGCCCAGTTCCCGCACCAGATTTCGTGTTTCTTGTGTTCTGTCGGCGGTAATCACAGCGCCGACGAAGTCATCACCCAGCATTTCACGGCAACGTTGCAAAACGTCGAGCCCCGTCAGTTCCGGCGCCAAGTGATAGTCACTGAGAATGGCATCCGGCCTCTGGCCTTGCTCAATCAACGCAACAACGCCATCGAGATCTTCTGCCACATCAACCTGACATCCCCACCGCGTCAACAGACTTTCCATACCCGCCAGGATGTCCCTCTCATTATCTACACAGAGCACGCGAACCCCAGCGAGTGGCTCACTATTTTTGTCCTTTTCTTCACGCTCAACGCCAGTGTCACAAACCTGAGGCGCTGATTCGATGCGGGCTGTGATGGAAAAAACCGTCCCTTCTCCCGGCCAGGAGCGGAGGCTGAGAGGCTGGTTCAGAATACGACTGATCCCGCGGGCAATCGCCAATCCAAGTCCCAGCCCAAGCTCTGCGCCTTTGCGATCAATGCGGGTAAATTCGTTGAAGATGTCCTGCTGCATCTCTTGTGGAATACCCGGGCCGTTATCCCATACCTCAATGCGGCACTGGGAGCCATGACGGCGAACGCCCAGCAGCACCCGACCGTAGCGGAAGGCATTGGTAAGAAAGTTCTGCAATACGCGGCGCAGCAGACGTCTGTCGGAGCGAATACGAAGTCCGGTGTGTTGAACCCGAAAATCGATACCCTGCTCATTGGCAATCACGCCAAACTCTGCAGCCAGCGTAGAGAAGACTTCATCCAGCTCGAAGTGGGTGATTTTGGCCTTCATCTTGCCCGACTCAATGCGGGAGATATCCAGCAAATCGCCGATAAGATCTTCAGCCGCTCCCAACGCACTCTCGATGTGGCCCGCCATTTTTTGGGTTTCTTTCTCTTCTGCCATTTCGTTAAGAGAGGAAGCAAAAAGACGCGCGGCGTTCATCGGCTGCATCAAGTCATGACTTACTGCCGCCAATAGCCGGCTTTTCGATTGCGATGCCTGCTCGGCTTTGGCGGTGGCACTGATAAGGCGACGGTTCAAGGTTTCAAGCTCTTTGGTCCGCTCAATAACCCGTGCTTCCAGTGTTTCATTGGATTGCTTCAACGCTTCTTCCGCATCACGGAAGGCGGTGATGTCAGTAAAACTCATGACAAACCCACCACCTGGCATCGGGTTACCCTGCACTTCAATCACCCGGCCATCAGGGTGAACACGGGAAGAAGTATGCGGCGAGCCTTGACGCAAATAGCCCACACGTTTTTTTACGTGCTCTTCAATATCACCAGGGCCACACAAACCGCGCTCGGCGTTGTAGCGAACCACATCCGCAATCGGTCTGCCGACCTGAATCAAATCTGGCGGGAAGTTAAAAAGCTCCACATAACGCTGGTTCCAGGCCACCAGCCGAAGCTGTTTATCTACCACGGAAATACCCTGACTGATGTGTTCGATTGCGCCTTGAAGCAAGCCACGGCTGAAATCGAAAAGCTCGGAAGCTTCATCCACAATGGTAGCGATTTCCTCCAGCTGCATGTTTCTGCCCTGCAGCGCAGAAGTCAGTACCAGCTTGGCGGAAGATGCACCGAATACACCAGCCAATACACGTTCGGTATGACGAATCAGCGCAGCACTCGCCTGCTGCTGTGGCAACAAGACTTCACCGCGTTGCTCGCCGAAGGTGCGGAACGTCTGGCGCATGCGGGTACGGCCAACAAAGCGGGCCGCCAGCATTTCAAGCTCTGCCACTGTCACACGGCTTTGATACAGGCTTGAATCATCCCCTTCTGGGAGCGGTGTACCCACAAAACTCGCTGCTTGCAGACGCTCACTGAGCGAAGGCCGGGTCGCCATCGACACCAGCACAAAGCAGAAGGTATTGACCATCACACTCAGGATCATGCCCCAGTTCACCGGACTTAATGACCGGAAGAATGGGATATCCGGCGGTGCCAGAATCCAGAGTACCAGGTTGGTGTCTTCGTTCCCTGCCAACATGCCCGTCTGCATCATCAGGGTCATCAACCAGACAATGAAACCGGCAAAGAGCCCGGCATACACGCCTTTTTTATTGGCCTGACGCCAGTAAATTCCCGCGACAAGCGGCGGTGCGAACTGGGCAATTGCAGCAAAAGAGAGAAAACCAATCGCCGAGAGCGACGGCACTTCGAGGATCAGTTGATAGAAGCCCCAAGCCCCGATAAGCAAGAGGAAAATCAGCGCACGGCGCACGTTCAGCAAAAGGCCGGAGAATTGGGTAAAGTTGCGATTCGACACCCGCATGCGGCGAAGCAGTTGTGGCAGTACCAGATCGTTCGACACCATGATCGCAAGGGCAATGGTCGACACAATCACCATACCGCTCGCCGCCGATGCACCACCCAAAAATGCCAGCAGCGCAATGCCTTCATTACCGGTGGAAAGCGGCAGTTGGATAACATGGGTTTCAGCGGACATATTCGGCAGGAAGGCTTGCCCTGCATACGCCAATGGCAAAACGAACATGCCCATCAACACAAGGTAAAGCGGAAACACCCAGCGTGCGGTATGCAAATCCTGCGCACGGGCGTTTTCTACTACCATGGTGTGGAACTGGCGCGGCAAACAGATAATCGCCGCCATGGTCAGCAGAGTATGAACCAGCAATGCGCCCCAATCCGGCGTTCCGACTACATTGGCCTCTTTCAGTGTCGGCAATGGCCCTGGAGCATCCAGCAGCAAGCCCACAGCAAAGAAGCCCACCACCAAAAAGGCTACCAGCTTAACGATGGACTCAAAGGCCACCGCCATCATCATGCCGCGGTGGTGCTCGGTGGAGTCGATATGGCGGGTACCAAACAACACGGTAAACATCGCCAGTGACATACAGACCAGCCAGGCAATTTGCCCTTCATTGAGCCCAGCACTCTCGCCAATGTCCGGCGCTATCACGTCCAGCCCCATGGTGATCCCACGAAGCTGCAGCGCGATGTAAGGCAGAATACCGACCACCGCAATCACGGTGACCATCACCGCCAAGCCTTGGGATTTCCCATACCTGGCGGCAATAAAGTCGGCAATCGAGGTGATGTGCTCGCGCTTGGCGATCAGAATAATCCGGGCGAGAAACCGCCAGCCAATAGTAAAGACCAAAATGGGCGCAAGGTAGATAGGCAAGAATGACCAAGGCTGACTCGATGCCTGCCCGACGGTGCCAAAGAAAGTCCAGGAGGTACAATAAACGGCGATAGAGAGGCTATATATCCACGGACGCCAGCCACGAAGCCAGCGCGGTCGACTATCTCCATACCAGGCGATAAGAAACAAAACGCCCAGGTATGCCAGTGCCACCGGCACCACTATCCATCCCGCCGACATAATCCCTTCCATGACAAACTTTTAACTAGAGTCTGTTTACCATGCTCTCAGTTGTACAACAACGCGCCACTTTATCTCCGTGAGCGAGCTCTAAATGCGTACCGCAAATTCAGGACCTTACTGCTTCTCCCGCGGTGTCGGTTTTTAATGTCAGCAGGAGAACAGGCAAGCCAAGAAGCGCCATGGCGTAGAAGCTGTCTCCGCTTAACTGTTCGTAGAGCTCACCGCTCACCACAGTAAGAAGCGCCATGATCACCCCCATGGGGATTGCGCTATACAATGCCTGCAACGCCATGATCTTGTCGCTTGCCTGCTGCTGGATATAGCGCATCGCGGCGATATGGGCGACGCCAAACGTCAGGCCATGAAGTGATTGCGCTGCAAACAGCACGCCGAGATCTGTACTCCACCCAGTCAAACACCAACGCAGAATCACCGCCAGTGCTGCCAGTCGAAACAGTGATTGCACTTGCCAATTTCCGAATAGCTTTGCGGCCAGTGCAAACATCATCACTTCCACCACCACGCCAAAGCTCCACAGGTAGCCCACCATCACGTCGGAAACGCCCGCCTGGGTCCAATGAATCGCACTGAATGCATAATAAGCGGCGTGGCTGCCTTGAATGAAGGAGACGGTAGCAAGAAACACCAACACGGATTTCACGCGAAGCACCTGAAGCAATGGCGTTCTAACCATCGCTTGGGTTTCTTCTTTCGCGGGTAGTTGCTGTGGCGAAGACAGACTCCAACACCAGGTCAACAGTAACGCTCCAGCAGCGAGAGGTACAATGATTGGCGGCCCAAAGCGCTCCACCAAGGTTCCTGCCATCATGGAACCCACCACAAACGCCAGCGAGCCCCAGAGCCTCGCCCGCCCGTAATCAATCAACTTCCGGCGGTTGTAATGATTGGCTAATGCATCTGAAACGGGAATGGATGGCCCTATCACGCTGTTAATCGCAATAGAAAGCGCGGTTAGCCAGAGTAAATCCGGCGTTGCCATCAAATGCAGAAAACCAATCACTGTGGCTAAAAATGACAGCCACCGAATAGCGGGAAGCAAATGCTCGGGTAGGTGAAAACGGGGCGTGAGGGTCAGGTTCACCACAAAGCGCGCCATAACGCCTGCGCCCAACACGATACCGATGTCATCTGCAGAGAGGCCAAGCCACGCCAGCCAGACTGACCAAAAAGGCAGATAAACCCCGAACGCAAAGAAATAGGCGCCGTAATATATAGATAGCCAATAGTAGGGGGTGGGACGGGGGTAACTCATTCTGGCGCATCCTTTCTGCCGCAACGAGGGTGGCTATTTTGACAGCGATTCATCCAAACTTACAGTCTCAACTTAGCATGGATTAATAGACTAAAGTCGGCTGGCAAGGCAACGGGTCGTACGACACACTGAGAGTAGAAAAGACACGCTGTGCGCGTGGTTAATAACACGGAGTTTGCCGCCATGCCTGAACCGTTCGACACTTCCTCGCCCCCGTTTGACCGCCTTGATGCCAAGCAAGCCAAGCATCTGCTGTCCTCATTGGATGTCGCCTATTACCGCCGCGGTGATGTCCTGATAGAAAAAGGGGAAGGCAATGATGCCCTTTATATCGTCATCAAAGGACGCGTTCAGGAAGTTAACCCTGATACCAAGGAAGTGCAGGCGCAGTATATTAAAGACGATCTGTTTGATGCCCGTGCACTACTGAAAGGCCATGCGCACCACAGATACCGCGTGGTAGAAGACACGCTTTGCTATGTGCTGCCCAAAGCCGTGTTTCTCGAACTCTATGGCCAAAACCAGTCGTTTGCTGACTACTTTAATACCAGTTTCAGTAAACGAAAACGCATGCTAGAAAAGGCGCAACAACAGCAGAACCTTGCCGAATTCATCCTGACTCAAGTGGATGAAACCAACATCCAGCCCATCATGACCATGCCCCATGGCACCTCGATTCAGGATGCCACGTTAAACCTTCGCCGCGAGCGTCAAGACTGCGCGCTGGTCGCCCTCGAAGGAAAACCGCACAATATCGGCATCATTACCCGAACCAACTTGCTGCACGCATTGGTTGAGGATGGCTGCACCTTAGAGTCTCCCGTGGGTGAAGTTGCCACCTCTCCGGTCATCAGTGTCGAGATGGGCGAGTATCTATTCAACGTGATGATCCTGATGACCCGCGACCGGGTAAAACGGGTGCGCGTCACCGAAGATGGCGAGACGGTCGGCATGCTGGATATGACTCAGGTGCTGAGTCTCTTTTCCACGCACTCTCACGTACTCACGCTGCAAATTAACCGCGCGCACTCGATTGAGGAACTCGCGCTCGCAGCCAATAACCAACATCAGCTCGTCGCCAATCTCACCAACAACGGCATCCACACTCAATTTGTCATGGAGCTGATTTCCGCCGTCAACGAACAGATCATCGAAAAAGCCTTCCGTCTCACCATTCCAGAAAGCTTCCACAATCAATGCTGCCTGTTTGTAATGGGCTCAGAAGGTCGCGGTGAACAGGTACTGAAAACCGATCAGGATAACGGGCTCATTCTCGCTGACGATGCCGATTGGCCAGACGTTCAACATTACATGGAAAGATTCAGTGAAGTGTTGAGCCGTCTGGGCTACCCGCCCTGTCCCGGCAATGTCATGGTTAACAATCCACGCTGGGTAAAAACCCAATCTGAGTGGATAAAAGAAATGGTCTCCCTCAGCAAGATTTCTGACGAACGCACCCTGATGGACCTAGCCATCATTGCGGACAGTCATGCGGTGGCCGGCAACAAAGCGTTGCTGGAACCTGTGATGGAAAAGCTTCATGCCACACTCAAAAGCAATATGTTGACGCTCAATACCTTCGTTCGCCCCTGCCTTGCGTTCCGTGTTCCCCTCACGCTTTTCGGTAGCTTAAAGGCGGATAAAGAAGGATTGGATGTCAAAAAAGGCGGCATCTTCCCACTGGTGCATGGTGTTCGCACCTTGGCACTGGAAAAAGGGCTCACCGAAACCAACACCTTTGAAAGACTGGATGCGCTGGTCGAATGCACGGCACTGGATCAGGAAACCGCCAATAACCTCTCTGAAGCGCTAAAGCTTTTCGTGAAGGTGCGCCTTAAACAACAGCTCGACAGCGATGCCAGCACGGGCAACCAGTTAGACGTCACCCAGCTTTCACGCACAGAACGGGATTTGCTGCGAGATTGCCTAGGCGTGGTGAAAAAATTCAAAGAACGGCTGGCTTCGCACTATCAGGTAAGGGACTAGCATGAACCTGGTGGAAAGGCTCTGGCTCAGGTACAAGTGGCGCGACAGCGAGTATGCCCCCCTGTTTTCTTCGCCCAGTGATGAAGAGTTGGTTTCATTGGATTGCGAAACCACCAGTCTCGACCCGCACAAAGCCGAACTGGTGACCATCGCTGCGACTAAAATCCGCGGCAATAAGATTGTCACCAGCGAGCCTTTCACCATTTCCCTTCGCGCGCCCAATTCACTGAGCGCCCAGTCGGTGAAAATTCACGGCATCCGACATCAGGATCTGAGCGATGGCGTCTCAGAAAAAGAAGCCATGCTCAGGCTGATCGCGTTTATTGGTAACCGACCGATTGTGGGTTACTACATCCAGTACGACAAAGCGATACTTGACCGCTATGCCAAAAAGCATCTTGGCTTCAAACTGCCCAACCGCACGATAGAAGTGAGTGACATATACCGTCGTAAGCTGGAACATATTCTGCCGAATGCCTATTACGACCTGAGTATGGAGGCGATAGCACACCACCTAGACCTACCCCTTTCCGGGCGGCATGACGCGCTCGATGATGCCATTAGTGCGGCGCTGATCTATGTTCGACTAAAGTACGGTGATGTACCAATGCCCACTTATTGATAATTTCCCCGCAACCCGCTGCATGTAAATGAGAGCAACGCCTCACTGTGACTGTTGAAAGGTCACAAAACCCAGAGAAAACGGCCTCTTCATCCTAAAGTCTAATTGTCGAGAATCCCTAACTATCCGACCTTAATGGAACAAGACCGCCAGACCGTACCCTATATTCTAATTTGTCGTGGTCGAACATTTGACGATGCCAGACAGCATCACGCAGGAACACAAGGAGAAAGATAATGAGTGAGGTTCACCTGCATCCGGTAATGCCGGAAATCGAAGCCAAAGCGCACGCAAACAACGACACCTACCGCGAGATGTATCAGCAGTCTGTTGTTAACCCAGAAGGATTCTGGCGTGAGCATGGCCAGATCGTAGATTGGATCAAACCTTTCACTAAGGTGAAGAACACCTCTTTTGATACCGGACACGTCGACATTAGATGGTTCGAGGATGGCACACTAAACGTTTCTGCCAACTGTATTGACCGCCACCTTGAGACGAAAGGCGACCAGGTTGCCCTGATCTGGGAAGGCGATGACCCGAACGACGACAAATCCCTGACTTACAAAGAGCTGCACACTGAAGTGTGTAAGTTCGCCAATGCGCTGAAAGGCCAAGGCGTACGCAAAGGCGATGTTGTGTGTCTTTACATGCCTATGGTAATGGAAGCGGCGATTGCGATGCTGGCATGTACCCGCATCGGGGCCGTTCACACCATCGTATTCGGTGGCTTTTCTCCAGAAGCACTGGCTGGCCGTATCGTCGACTCCAACGCGAAAGTGGTTGTCACTGCCGATGAAGGCGTGCGTGGCGGCCGTGCGGTACCATTAAAACAAAATGTGGATGCAGCGCTTGCAAACCCATCAGTCACGTCAGTTGAAAAAGTTGTTGTTTACCAACGCACTGGTAACACCATCGAGTGGAACTCAGACCGCGATGTATGGTGGCACGAAGCAACAGCCGTGGTGTCTGCAAACTGTGAACCAGAAGAGATGAACGCAGAAGACCCGCTGTTCATTCTTTATACGTCAGGCTCTACCGGCACGCCAAAAGGTGTTCTTCACACCACCGGTGGTTACTTGGTTTACGCGACCATGACCTTCAAATACGTGTTCGACTATCAGGAAGGCGAAGTCTTCTGGTGTACTGCCGATGTAGGTTGGATCACTGGTCACAGCTACCTGATCTACGGGCCGCTGGCAAACGGTGCGAAAACCATTCTGTTCGAAGGTGTGCCTAACTACCCATCAACTGCCCGTATGAGCGAAGTGGTTGATAAGCATCAGGTGAACATTCTGTACACCGCACCAACCGCAATCCGCGCCCTGATGGCGAAAGGTAACGAAGCGGTTGAAGGCACCAAGCGTGACTCACTGCGCATCATGGGCTCTGTGGGTGAGCCAATCAACCCAGAAGCGTGGGAGTGGTACTACAAGACTATCGGCGACAGCAAGTGTCCTATCGTGGATACCTGGTGGCAAACTGAAACCGGCGGCATCTTGATCACTCCACTGCCAGGTGCAACGGCACTGAAGCCAGGTTCTGCGACCCGTCCATTCTTCGGTGTACAACCAGCACTGGTTGATAACATGGGTAACATCATCGAAGGCGCGACCGAAGGTAACCTGGTCATGCTGGATTCTTGGCCGGGCCAGATGCGTACCGTTAATGGTGACCACGAGCGTTTCGAGCAAACTTACTTCTCAACCTTCAAAGGCATGTACTTCACTGGTGACGGTGCACGTCGTGACGAAGACGGTTACTACTGGATCACTGGTCGTGTAGATGACGTACTGAACGTTTCCGGTCACCGCATGGGTACTGCAGAAATCGAATCCGCACTGGTGGCATTCGACAAGATTGCAGAAGCGGCAATTGTTGGTGTTCCACACGACATCAAAGGTCAGGCTATCTACGCTTACATCACGCTGAATGCCGGCGAAGTGCCAAGTGCAGAACTGACCAAAGAAGTGAAAGACTGGGTGCGTAAGGAAATCGGTCCTATTGCGACACCGGACTTCATCCACTGGACAGACGCACTGCCGAAAACCCGCTCAGGCAAAATCATGCGTCGTATCCTGCGTAAGATTGCAACCGGCGATACTGGCAGTTTGGGTGACACTTCTACTCTGGCGGACCCAAGCGTGGTCGACAAACTTATCGCAGAGAAATCCAGCGTGGTATAACCACCAAGGTTTGATCCCGAAGGGCCGCTATACGCGGCCCTTTTTTTGACTGAAATGCATGGCCACAGGCTTGGGTGGCATCAATCGCGCTAACAGGTTATCGCGCAGCCAGAACTGGTGATACAAGGCGGCACCGATGTGCATGACCACGACAATCCCCAACACCGCACAACTAGCCCGGTGAACAAAGAAGAAGAAGTCATTAATCACCATATCAGTGACCGGATTTGGTATCTTCACCAGCCAGAAGAACCAGTAAGGCTCTTTGAGCATCAAATAACCGGAAACAAACACCAAGAACATTAAAAGGTAGATAACACTGTGGATGAACTTGGCGATGTTTTTTTCAAACGTTGTCGTTGAGTTAACCGGCTCAACCTTAGGGCGAAAATAACTCCAAATCCATCGCATGATGAACAAGACAGTACCTATCGTCGCAAATGACATGTTCAGCACAGATAGCACATCAAACGCCTTCGTCCCCACGACTAAATGCATGACATAGCCCGCCACCGTCGCATAGATGATGATGGCCGCCATACTCCAATGTAACAGTCGACTCAATGAGTCATAGCGCTTCTGAATCATATTCCCCTCCCAATAATCTTGGGGCTCGCACCCAATGACGCTTGCTAAAGCGAGGTGTTGCAGCACCTCAATGCCTTAATTATCGTACAGGTGAATCATTTTTTGAGCACTTAATTGATTAGTTTTCAGATAGTGTGGTATCGCTTCCGTAAACAGAACGACATTCCATTTAAAAACCTAAAGCCCCGCTACATTGAGCCAGAAATAAAAAAATAGTGGATTAAATGGCATGAAAATTGAGCCTAACTGCTCACCTCGACTAACTATTTCATCCTTAAGCCGTTTCGATTTAATGTCTCAACAATTAGACACAAAGAACACCGAAGACGTCGGTAAGATGAGTGGCACAAAACCGCGCGTTTAAAACACCGGATGAGATCTGCCTAACAGATTCACCCTCCTAGCTGGTCATTTCGTGAACTACTGCCACGAAATGTCTGTCATATCTGCGTAATCTGTACGCTGGATTGTCAGATTTTGTCTGATAAGACCAGTATTTTGCTGCCATTTGCGGTGAATTCTCTATAATTGCGAATCAGCAGATGGCTGGAGTGCCATTTTTCAGGTTCTCGCACCCTTGGGTGCTGAAAAGCAGAAGTTAACGCCTTTTCGCAACAAGAACAGGAACAAAGCGATCAATATGACGACAAATCGCAAAGTTTTACTTATCAATGGTCCGAACCTGAACATGCTTGGGGTTCGCGAACCAGGCCATTACGGACAGCAATCGTTAGATCAGATCGTCGCCGATCTGACGACACTAGCAGCATCTTTCAATATCCAACTTGAACACGTGCAGTCCAATGCGGAGCACGTCCTGATTGATACCCTCCATCAGGCCATGGGAAAGGTTGATTTCATTATTATCAACCCAGCCGCGTTCACGCACACCAGCGTGGCGTTGCGAGATGCCATTCTCGCTGTCGGCATTCCCTTTATTGAGGTGCACCTTTCAAACGTTCACGCCCGTGAGCCATTCCGTCATCACTCTTACTTCTCTGATAAAGCAGAAGGCGTGATTGTCGGACTGGGCGCTGACGGTTACGAATTTGCTCTACGTGCGGTCGCCAAGCGTCTGCAAGCAGAGAATAACTGAACAATAATTTCAAAGAGATAGACATCATGGATATTCGTAAAATCAAAAAACTGATTGAGCTTGTTGAAGAATCTGGCATCGCTGAGCTGGAAATCTCTGAAGGTGAAGAGTCAGTACGCATCAGCCGCGCAACCGCGCCAGTTGCCACTCAGGTTTACGCAGCACCCGCAGCACCCGCAGCGGCTCCTGCTCCAGTAGCGGCACCAGCAGCGCCTGCGGCGGCTCCGGCAGCAGCAGAAGCACCAGCAGTTGAAGCAGAAGTTGCGGGTCACCAGGTTCTGTCTCCAATGGTGGGTACTTTCTACCGCTCTCCAAGCCCAGAAGCGAAGTCTTTCGTTGAAGTGGGTCAATCAGTCAACGTTGGCGATACCCTTTGCATCGTTGAAGCGATGAAAATGATGAACCAAATCCAAGCAGACAAAGCGGGTGTAGTGAAAGCTATCCTGTGTGAAGACGGCCAAGCAGTAGAGTTTGACCAAGCTCTGGTCATCATCGAGTAATCGAGGACAGCTATGTTAGATAAAATTGTCATCGCTAACCGCGGTGAAATTGCGCTTCGCATCCTTCGTGCGTGTAAAGAGCTCGGCATCAAAACGGTTGCCGTTCACTCCACCGCCGATCGCGATCTGAAGCACGTATTGCTGGCAGACGAATCTATCTGTATCGGTCCTGCATCAAGCGTTGAAAGTTACCTGAACATCCCACGCATCATTAGTGCTGCAGAAGTGACGGGTGCGGTGGCTATCCACCCAGGTTACGGCTTCCTGTCAGAGAATGCAGATTTTGCAGAGCAGGTAGAGCAATCAGGTTTCATTTTCGTTGGTCCTCGCGCTGAAACTATCCGCCTGATGGGTGACAAAGTATCTGCCATCAACGCGATGAAAAAAGCGGGCGTACCTTGTGTACCAGGCTCTGATGGTCCACTTGACGACGACGATTCTAAGAACAAGGCTTTCGCAAAACGCATCGGCTACCCTGTGATCATCAAAGCATCCGGTGGTGGTGGTGGTCGCGGTATGCGTGTGGTTCGTTCTGAAGCAGAACTGACTGACGCTATTGCCATGACCCGCGCAGAAGCAAAAGCTGCCTTCAACAATGACATGGTTTACATGGAGAAATTCCTGGAAAACCCACGCCACGTTGAAGTGCAGGTTCTGGCTGATGGTCAGGGCGGTGCGATTCACTTAGGTGAGCGTGACTGTTCGATGCAGCGCCGTCACCAGAAGGTTGTTGAAGAAGCGCCAGCGCCGGGTATCACTGCTGAAATGCGCAAGTACATCGGTGAACGTTGTTGCCGCGCGTGTTTGGAAATCGGCTACCGCGGTGCAGGTACGTTTGAGTTCCTGTACGAAAACGGTGAGTTCTACTTCATTGAGATGAACACCCGTATTCAGGTTGAACACCCTGTGACCGAAATGGTAACCGGCGTTGACCTGATCAAAGAACAGCTTCGCATTGCAGCTGGCCAGCCTCTGTCATTCACGCAAGATGACATCCAAATCCGCGGCCACGCGATTGAGTGTCGTATCAACGCGGAAGACCCAGAGCGCTTCCTGCCAAGCCCAGGCAAAATCGATCGCTTCCATGCGCCAGGCGGCATGGGTGTGCGTTGGGAATCTCATGTGTACTCAGGCTATTCAGTGCCACCACACTATGATTCCATGATTGGTAAACTGATCTGCTTCGGTGAAAACCGTGACGTGGCCATTGCGCGTATGCGTAACGCTCTGCAGGAAACCATCATCGATGGCATCAAAACCAACATTCCTCTTCAGCTGGAAATCATGAAAGATGAGAACTTCCAGCACGGTGGTGCAAACATCCACTACCTGGAGAAGAAGCTGGGCATTCAGAAGTAATTCTGAGCCAAAGCCAAAAGGTCGCGTTTACGCGACCTTTTTTGTTTTTCGCGCCCAAACCCTGCACGTATAAATCTGTCACATTCTCCGTGGTTTTGTCACAATAGACCTCTTATCAACACTCTCTTATCGCGTTAAGTAAGAAGGCTCTAATGAAGACACTTAGCAGCCGATACCGCCAGGCTCACAAGGAAGCCAAATGGGCGATTGCACTCGCACTCGCGTATTTTGCATGGTGGTACGGATTTGCCTATGGTCTGGCCCCAGAAGGAATTGAACAGACTCCCCCGACACTCTATTTCGGTTTGCCACTTTGGTTTTTGCTGTCCTGCGTTATCGGCCCCCTTTTATTTACCCTGCTGTGTGCACTGATGGTGAAATTCATCTACAAAGACATGCCACTCGACATCGAAGAGGAAGCGTCCGATGAATAGTCAGCTTCTTATCCCGATGGCGCTATATCTGGTTGCCGTGTTTGCGCTGGCCATTTATTCGCGCAAACAAGGAGATCGCAGCGGCGGGTTCTTGAATGAATACCTACTTGGCAGCCGAAGCATGGGCGGATTTGTGCTGGCGATGACTCTCGCGGCTACCTACGCCAGTGCGAGTTCATTTATCGGTGGGCCCGGTGCGGCATACAAAATGGGGCTCGGATGGGTGCTACTGGCGATGATCCAGTTACCTGCAGCCTGGCTGACACTCGGTGTACTTGGGAAGAAGTTCGCTATTGAGTCTCGTCGTCACAATGCGCTCACCCTGAATGACATGCTCTATGCGCGTTACAAAAACCGCGCTGTGGTAATTTTCGCCTCTCTGGCTTTATTACTGGCCTTTTTCGGCACCATGGTGGTTCAGTTCGTTGGTGGCGCACGCTTGCTGCAGACTGTCACCGGGCTTTCCTATACCCACGGTCTTATGCTGTTTGCCTTCACGGTGGGCGTTTACACCACCATCGGCGGATTTCGCGCTGTAGTCATGACCGACACCGTGCAGGGCATCATGATGATCATCGGCACTATTGCGTTGCTGGTTGGCATCATTCACGCCGGCGGCAGTCTGGGTGAGATGATTACTGACCTTCACGCCATCGATCCTGCACTTGTAACACCTTACGGGCCGAATAACTTCCTGTCAGAGCCGTTTATGCTGAGCTTCTGGGTATTGGTCTGTTTCGGTGTGATTGGCCTTCCCCATGCCGCGGTGCGTTGCATGTCTTACAAATCCAGTAAATCGCTGCATAAAGGCATGGTGATCAGTACAGCGATGGTGGCGCTATTGATGCTGGGCATGCATTTAGCCGGAGCGCTGGGCCGCGCGATTGTTCCGGAAATTGATAACCCGGATCAGATAATGCCAACGCTAATGATGACGGTTTTGCCCCCTGTCGTTGCCGGTGTGTTTCTGGCGGGCCCAATGGCAGCGATTATGTCGACCATCGACTCACAGCTCATTCAGGCTTCTGCGACGCTGCTGAAGGATTTGTATCTCAACTACATCAATCCCAATGCCGCCAAAGCGTCGGATGCAGAAAGCAAATTACCCAAACTCTCTTTATGGGTAACGGGGATCTTCTCACTGCTGGTATTCGTCGCGGCCACCAACCCACCTGACATGATCATCTGGCTGAACCTGCTCGCCTTTGGCGGTATGCAGGCGGTGTTCCTATGGCCGCTGGTGCTTGGCCTTTACTGGAAGAAAGCCACCGCTTCAGGTGCGTTAGTATCCATGATTACAGGCCTTGGCAGCTATGCCGCGCTTTCGACCTTTAAACCGGACATGGGCGGTGTACACGCCATTGTGCCTTCACTGACCATCAGTCTATTTGCCTTCCTGCTTGTTAGCCGTATGCAGTATACGAAGACACGCCAAGCAACCGCATAACTCCTCAGGGCAGCATTCGCTGCCCTTTTTCTTCCTTTTCTTGACCCCGAGGCTATGCGGTCTGACTATTTTTTATGCTAGACTCCGCGCCTTAAAATCGTCGTTAAACGAAGAAGTGAAGAAACCATGCCTTGGATTCAAATCAAACTGAACGCAACCGCAGAAACCGCTGAAGCCATTGGTGACATGCTGATGGAAGAAGCCGGTGCGTTGTCAGTCACTTTCCTTGATGCCAAAGACACCCCAGTGTTTGAACCTATGCCGGGTGAAACCCGTCTGTGGGGCGAAACCGACATCGTCGCCCTGTATGACGCAGAAACCGACATGAATGCAGTAGTGGCTATCCTAAAAAACAGCCCGCTGCTGGATGAAAACTTCACGCACAAAATTGAGCAGTTGGAAGACAAAGACTGGGAACGCGCCTGGATGGATAACTTCAAGCCGATGCGTTTTGGTCAGCGTCTTTGGGTTTGCCCAAGCTGGTGTGATGCACCAGAGCCAGAGGCCGTCAACATCATGCTTGATCCTGGTCTGGCGTTCGGTACCGGTACTCATCCAACGACAGCACTCTGTCTCGAGTGGCTGGATGGTCTGGACTTGTCTGGCAAGACAGTGATCGACTTCGGTTGCGGCTCAGGCATTTTGTCGCTAGCAGCGCTTCTGCTGGGCGCAGAGAAAGTTATCGGCATCGATATCGACCCACAAGCACTGCAAGCATCTAAAGCCAATGCAGAACGCAATGGCGTCGCAGATCGCCTTGAGCTTTACTTGCCTCAAGATCAACCAGAGAACCTGCAAGCCGAAGTCGTGGTTGCCAACATTCTGGCGGGTCCACTTCGCGAGCTTTCTCCAATCATCAAAAGCCTGATCGCACCGCAAGGTGTACTGGCGATGTCCGGTGTATTGGATAGTCAGGCTGAGTCTGTTGCAGACTGTTACCGCGATGAACTCAGCGTTGACGCGATTGTCGAAAAAGAGGAATGGTGTCGCATCACTGCGTACAGAGCCTAACTCAGTGATAATTGAACAATTTTTGTACTAAAAAATTGAATTATCTGGATTTTTGAAAAATCAAGGCAAAACGCTCAAATATTGGCCTTTTCAGAGCAGGAAAAAATGCGTAAAATGCGCGCCCTTGCTGACATAGAAGGTATCCCCTTGCAAATCGGACCATACAAACTGGAAAACCAACTTATCGTGGCGCCTATGGCAGGCGTGACCGACAGACCTTTCCGCGAACTCTGTTTGCGCTACGGGGCTGGCATGGCGGTAAGTGAAATGATGTCTTCCAATCCGGCGATGTGGCACACGGCCAAATCAAGAAACCGGATGGTTCATCTCGATGAAAAGGGGATCCGTTCTGTTCAGATCGCTGGCGCTGAGCCAGCACTGATGGCAGATGCCGCACGCTTCTGTGTTGAAAACGGCGCGCAAATCGTCGACATCAACATGGGCTGCCCGGTAAAGAAGGTCAATAAGAAACTGGCTGGCTCAGCACTGCTGACCCGACCGGATATCATTGAGCAGATCCTGAAAGCAGTGGTTTCTGCGGTAGACGTTCCCGTCACGCTGAAAACCCGGACAGGCTGGGATCCGGACAACAAGAATTGTGTCCAGATCGCCAAAATGGCCGAGGACTGTGGCATTCAGGCGTTGGCCCTTCACGGCCGTACACGCGCTTGCATGTATAAAGGGGAAGCTGAGTACGACAGCATCAGAGCGGTCAAAGAAGCTATCTCTATCCCGGTTATCGCCAACGGGGATATCGATTCGCCTCAGAAAGCCAAATTTGTGCTGGATTACACAGGTGCCGATGCCTTAATGATTGGCCGCCCTGCACAAGGGCGTCCTTGGATTTTCCGTGAAATCCAACATTACCTTGCCACGGGTGAAGCACTCGATGCGCCACCGATGGAAGAGGTAAAAGCAATTTTGTTGGGCCATGTTCAGGGGCTTCACCAGTTTTATGGTGAGCTAAAAGGACTGCGTATCGCGCGTAAGCACGTGAGCTGGTACCTGAAAGAACATGACCAAATTGGCGATTTTCGCCAGACTTTCAACGCAATCGAAGACGCTCACGAGCAGATCGATGCGCTGCAAGATTACTTCGAAAACGTTGCATAAATACGAGAAGAGCTGACAGAGTATGTTCGAACAAAACCTGACTTCAGAAGCATTGACAGTGACTACTGTGACTTCACAAGATCAAATCACCCAGAAGCCACTGCGTGACTCAGTAAAAGCCTCCCTGAAAAACTACCTAGCGCAGTTGAATGGCCAGGAAGTCAATGACCTGTACGAGCTGGTACTGGCAGAAGTTGAGCAACCACTGCTGGACACCATCATGCAATACACTCGCGGTAACCAAACCCGCGCAGCAACCATGATGGGTATCAACCGTGGTACTCTGCGTAAGAAACTCAAAAAGTACGGCATGAACTAATCATCTGAACTTAAGTTTCTGACGAAAAAGGCAAATCATCTTTGGTGATTTGCCTTTTTTGCGTTCTGTAATCATCCATTTGCATAAACTGATTGGCAAAACAAATCCCAGAAACAGAAAAAGCGCCGTTTCGGCGCTTTTTGCTTATCATTGGCTACGAATTACAGGTATTCGCAGAAGTACGCGGTCGTTTGCTCAACTTTCACCTGGAATGATGATTCACCCGGTACTTCAAAGTCATCGCCAGCACCGTAGTTTTCCCACTCGATATGACCTGGCAGTTTTACGGTTAACTCGCCTTTCACCACATGCATACGCTCAGGTGCCGCAGTACCGAAGGTGTATTCACCGACTTCCATCACGCCCACGCTCAGTGGACCTTTGTTTTCAAAGCTGATGGACTTTACGCCACCATCAAAATATTCGTTTACCTTTAACATCTTTGTCCTTTATTACTCGTGATGTACCCAGTCGACCGCAAGATGCTTGTTTTTCAAGGCTCTGGAGCCGGGGGACCTATCCTTTCGATTTCCCTGACGCTATCACACTCTTATCACGTTCCCAAACCTTATTTTGGCATCCACTGGTCGCGGCAGCTGGTTTTTACGTATTCCCGTTTTCGAACATGGATTTAGTGTACGCCTGTGCCACACTTAGAGCCAGTTCTGACTATCGACGTAAATTAAGGAGAGAATAATGTCGCAGATCCTGTTTAAGGGAGAGCCTATCCCACTTGTTGGCAACTTACCGAAAGTCGGTGACCATGCGCCGGATTTCTCACTCGCGGCTGGTGATTTGTCTGAGCTCACGCCAGCTGCTCTTCGTGGCAGCAAGGTAGTGCTGAATATCTTCCCAAGCATTGATACCCCAACCTGTGCTGCCAGCGTTCGCGCATTCAATGAGAAAGCAGCATCAATGAAAAACACCAAGGTCGTATGTGTGTCCGCCGATCTGCCCTTCGCAGCGAGCCGTTTTTGCGAACTGGAAGGCTTGGAGAACGTCCAGCATGCATCGACGTTCCGGGACCCATCCTTTATGAGAGATTATGGTGTGGCGATTGCTGAAGGGCCTCTGGTTGGCTTGGCTGCCCGCGCGGTGGTGGTGCTCAATGAAGAAGGTGTGGTGCTGCATGTTGAGCTGGTGAGTGAGCTCTCTGACGAACCTGACTACGCGGCAGTGCTTGCAGAACTGGCGCAGTAAAGCAAATCAGAAGAAGGCCCCGTGCCTTCTTCTTTACTCTTTGGGCCTCTCACGACTTACTCCGACGCCAAGGCCTCCAAAATCGAACAGTGGCTGGCATCATCATCAACATGCCCACAGCAAGCATCATTGAGCTTCTTTAGCGCAGCGCGGATCTCAGTCAGCTCAGCGATTTTCTCGTCCAGTTCATCAAGTTTTTTCTGGGTAATGCCCTTCACCTCTGCACAGCTGTGTTGGGTCGCCTCCACACGGATTTCCAGTAGCTCCTGAATTTCCTCTAGCGTCAGCCCAATGCGTTTGCCTTTGATAATAAAGTACACGTGCGATACCGCACCCTCATCGTAAAGACGGTAGCCACTTTCACTCCGGGCAGCTGGTTGCAGCAGGCCAACTTTTTCATAAAACCGCAGCGTATCGCCCGACACGCCTGAGCGCTTGGCTAACTGCCCGATTTGTAACATCTTCATAGATCCCTTCTCGCGTATTTTTGTGACAAAACCACAAAAGCAATCGATTGCGTCAATAAATTAGGTTAGAATGTGCGCCGATTCAATTAAGGCTTCGCCGTAGCGGGTATTTGGCAAAGCGGCTCTCACAGCGGCGGTTTTGCCAAATATCCTATCCCCACATTTAAAGAGATGGTAGCAATGGAAAACGCTCGTCCTATTCGTCGCGCATTGATTAGCGTATCTGATAAAACCGGCATTGTAGAATTTGCCAAAGCTCTCGCAGAAAAAGGTGTCGATATCCTGTCGACTGGCGGTACCGCTCGCCTGCTGGCAGAGCAAGGTCTGGCAGTGACTGAAGTATCAGACTACACCGGTTTTCCTGAGATGATGGATGGGCGCGTGAAAACCCTGCACCCGAAAGTACACGGTGGCATTCTGGGTCGTCGTGACACTGACGATACAGTGATGAACGAGCACGGTATTTCGCCAATCGACATGGTTGTCGTCAACCTCTACCCATTCGCGGAAACAGTGGCAAAAGAAGGCTGTACGCTGGAAGATGCGGTTGAAAACATCGATATCGGTGGCCCAACCATGGTTCGCTCTGCGGCGAAAAACCACAAAGATGTGACCATCGTGGTGAATGCATCAGATTACGACCGCGTGCTGGCTGAACTGGATGCCAACAAGGGTTCACTGACACTGCAAACCCGTTTTGATCTGGCTATCTCTGCATTTGAACACACGGCTGCTTACGACGGCATGATCGCCAACTACTTCGGTACCATGGTGCCATCTTACGGCGACAACAAAGAGGGCGATGAGGAGTCGAAATTCCCACGTACCTTCAACCAACAGTTCATAAAAAAACAGGACATGCGCTACGGCGAGAACAGCCACCAGGCTGCGGCTTTCTACACCGAAGCTAATCCGGAAGAAGCGTCTGTCTCTACGGCTACCCAGCTTCAGGGTAAAGCGCTGTCTTACAACAACATCGCAGATACTGATGCCGCACTGGAGTGTGTGAAAGAGTTCATCGAGCCTGCGTGTGTGATTGTTAAGCATGCCAACCCATGTGGTGTGGCACTGGGTGATAACATCCTTGAAGCGTACGATCGCGCTTACAAGACTGACCCAACTTCCGCGTTTGGCGGCATCATCGCGTTTAACCGTGAACTGGATGCACAAACCGCACAAGCTATTGTTGACCGTCAATTCGTAGAAGTCATCATTGCACCAAGCGTGTCAGACGCTGCGGTAGGAGTGGTTAGCGCGAAGAAGAATGTTCGTCTGCTGGTTTGCGGCGAATGGACCACACAAACTACTGGCTTTGACGTGAAACGCGTTAACGGCGGTCTACTGGTTCAGGACCGTGACCAAGGCATGGTCTCTCTGGATGACCTGAAAGTGGTTTCCAAGCGTCAGCCTTCTGACGAAGAACTGCGTGATGCGCTGTTCTGCTGGAAAGTCGCGAAATACGTGAAATCCAACGCGATTGTTTACGCGAAAGGTAACATGACCATCGGTGTAGGCGCAGGCCAGATGAGCCGCGTTTACTCGGCGAAAATTGCGGGTATCAAAGCCGCTGACGAGAATCTGGAAGTGGCAGGCAGCGTGATGGCGTCTGATGCATTCTTCCCATTCCGCGATGGTATCGATGCCGCTGCAGAAGCCGGCATTACCTGTGTTATCCAGCCAGGCGGTTCAATGCGTGATGACGAAGTGATTGCCGCTGCTGACGAACACGGCATGTCAATGGTCTTCACTGGCATGCGCCACTTCCGCCACTAAGCATTTTTCACAGCCCAGAGTCACTCTGGGCTGCTTTGATTGAAGGATTCAAAATGGACGTATTGGTTATTGGCAGCGGCGGTCGTGAACACGCTCTGGCGTGGAAAGTCGCACAGTCTGCAAAAGTTGAGACCGTTTTTGTCGCGCCAGGCAACGCAGGTACCGCACTGGAGCCAAAACTGGAAAATGTCGCCATTGGCGTCGAAGACATCGCAGCGCTGGTCGCTTTTGCTCAGGATAAAAATATCGGCCTGACCATTGTCGGCCCTGAAGCCCCACTTGTGATTGGTGTGGTTGATGCTTTCCGTGAAGCGGGCTTGCCTATCTTCGGCCCAACCGAAGCTGCTGCGCAGCTGGAAGGCTCAAAAGCCTTCACCAAAGACTTCCTTGCCCGTCACCAAATCCCGACAGCGGAATACCAGAACTTTACAGAGATTGAGCCAGCACTGGCGTACGTGCGCGAGAAAGGCGCACCTATCGTCGTGAAAGCAGACGGTCTGGCGGCAGGTAAAGGCGTTATCGTCGCAATGACCCTGGAAGAAGCGGAAAACGCGATTCGTGACATGCTGGCAGGCAATGCTTTTGGTGATGCTGGCAGCCGTGTGGTTATCGAGGAGTTCCTTGATGGCGAAGAAGCGAGCTTTATCGTCATGGTTGACGGTGAAAACGTTCTGCCAATGGCCACCAGCCAGGATCACAAGCGTGTCGGTAATGGCGATACAGGCCCGAACACTGGCGGTATGGGCGCGTACAGCCCTGCACCTGTGGTCACCGCAGACATTCACGCTCGCGTGATGAATGAAGTGATTTACCCAACCGTTCGCGGCATGGCGTCAGAAGGCCACCCATACACAGGTTTCCTCTATGCAGGCCTGATGGTGATGGCTGACGGCACACCGAAAGTGATTGAATACAACTGCCGCTTTGGCGACCCAGAAACCCAGCCAATCATGTTGCGTTTGCAATCTGATCTGGTTGAACTTTGCGAAGCTGCGGTAGCAGGTAAGCTGGATACCGTAGAGTCCAAGTGGGACCCACGCGCATCCATCGGTGTTGTGCTGGCAGCAGGCGGCTACCCTGCGTCATACAACAAAGGCGATGTCATTTCTGGCTTGCCAACCACTGAGTTGGATGCAGCGAAAGTGTTCCATGCCGGTACCGCAGAAAAAGACGGTAATGTTGTGACTGCTGGCGGTCGTGTGCTGTGTGCAACCGCAATGGGTGACACTGTTTCAGAAGCGCAAAAACGTGCTTATGAGCTGGCATCACAAATCAGCTGGGATGGCATGTTCCACCGTGATGACATTGGCTACCGTGCGATTGCACGTGAGCAGGGTGAGTAATCCCTCAAGCTGAAATGCTACACTAAAACGTCAAAACGCGCCCAATCGGCGCGTTTTTTCTTTCTGGGAGATGCGAACTTTAGAATTCCGGTCTTTCGAAACAATCCGCACTGTCATTATCCAGCACGATAATGGTTTCTGCCGCATTGGTGTTGCGGCCAACTTTGCCGACAGCTGCGATGAAATTATCTTCTTTCTTCAGCCTGCGCAGAATGTAATCCGGAAACTCGGCACTGAACTTCAGAGTCTTTACTTCACCAGAGCCACACTCTTCAAACACCCCTTCGTTCCAGTAGCCTTGGAAGAAGCTTTTGTTGTTCTTGCCCAGCGCCTTAGCGGTCTCTAAGGCCTTTTCTGCTTGCTGGTAATACCTTATCAACTCAGTGGTACGTATTGGCAGCAACGTACCATGAGGCGATATTGCTGATACACCGCTTGCCCTTCAGAGTCATAGCGGATCAGAATTGACTGATGCTTTAGCTTACCATCAATCAAAGTATTCCCTTCGCGCTGAATTTCACGCACGACACCTTTGCGCCAGCGGTATTCAGACGAATACTGACCATAGTCACCCATCATCACTGTTTCAGTGAGGGTCTCGGGAAAGCGTTGACGTTCATCAAGCCAGAAAATACTGGTGGCATCACCCCGCACAGAGGCAGTGACGGTTTGAACAGGAGGTTGAATTTTCTCTGTCGAGCTACAGCCCGCCAAAGTAAGAATAAGAGATGAAACGAGGAGAGACGCTTTAACGCGCATAAAAATCCGCCAAAACAAGAAATTGCTTTGGCGGAGTATAACTTACTTAACTGCGTCTTTAAGCGCTTTGCCCGCAACAAACGCAGGAACGTTTGCAGCTGCAATTTGGATTTCCTGACCAGTTTGTGGGTTACGGCCAGTGCGCGCAGCACGGTGGTTAACTTTAAACGTACCGAAACCGATCAGTTGAACCTGGTCACCGTCTTTCAGTGCACCTTCGATACCCGCCAGAGTTGCTTCCAGTGCAGCTTTAGCTTGTGCTTTAGACAGGTCTGCTTTTTCAGCAATCAGGTCGATCAAGTTGGTCTTGTTCATTAGGTCTTCCCTTCTTAGGTTTTCTTGAGACAAGTGAACTCTAATTCAAAAGAAGCCCAGCTGGCAAAGGTTTGTGGCGCTACAAGTGACTGTATGCAGAGTCTTTAACCACAAACTGAGCGCATCCTCACAAAATATTGGGTATATTTTGGCGGCAACTCTTGTATTTACTGCCCTCAGACCCGATCTTTGGCGCTACTATTGGTCCTGTTTATTACATTTACGCTGGAAAAAGATGATCCTGCTATTCATGTTTGTGGCACTTTCCATTGGTGTCTCATTTATCTGTTCGGTGCTCGAAGCGGTGCTTTTGAGTATTACCCCGAGTTATCTCGCCCAAATGCGACAGCAAGGTCACCCGGCTGCCGGACGTCTGTCTTTGTTGAAAGATGATATCGACCGTCCATTGGCTTCGATTCTGACCCTGAACACCATCGCCCACACCGTAGGTGCAGCAGCATCCGGTGCACAAGCAGCAAAAGTCTTCGGTGATGCCTGGTTAGGCGTATTCTCCGGCGTGCTGACGCTAGCGATTCTGGTGTTGTCTGAAATCGTGCCAAAAACCATTGGTGCAACCTACTGGCGTCAACTGGCACCGGGCGCCGCTACCGTGCTGCGTTGGATGGTATGGGCACTTACCCCTTTCGTTTGGGCTTCGGAGCAACTGACCCGTCGACTGGCGCACGGTAAAGAGCAGCCAAAACTGCGTGATGAAATTTCTGCGATGGCAATGTTGGCGAAAGAAAGTGGCGAGCTGGAAGACGACGAGTCCACCATGCTGACCAACTTACTGAGCCTTCGTGACGTGCCGGTTACCAAGCTGATGACGCCACGCCCTGTGCTGTTCCGCGTTGATGCCACCATGACCATTGAGGATTTCCTGCGTGAGCACCACGACACGCCGTTCTCCCGTCCGCTGGTTTACGCAGAGTCACGTGACAATATTCTTGGCTTTGTACACCGCCTCGAGCTGTTCTCCGCCAGCCAGCACGGTAAAGGTCAGAAGCAACTTGGCAGCCTGATGCGCCCAATCCCAGTGGTTCATGACTCCACTATCGTGCCAAAAGCATTTGACCGCCTGATGGCTCAGCGCTCTCAACTGGCGCTGATTGTTGACGAGTATGGCGACGTTCAGGGCATCATCACACTGGAAGATATCTTCGAGCACCTGATGGGCAAAGAAATCATGGATGAGGCCGACAAGACTTCAAACATGCAGGCACTTGCCCATGAACGCTGGGAAGACTGGAAAGAAACCCATGGCGTGATTGAAAGCAAAGATGATGACGAAGAAGAAGCGGAAAAAGCGACTGAAGAATTAGCGGAAGCCTCAGAAAAAGAAGAGGTCTCTCAAAAGAACACCGAGGACGGGAAATCGACGTCGCTGAACGAGGAAGAGAAAACCTCAAAGTAATCGTCACCAAAAGAAAACGGGCCATCAGGCCCGTTTTTTTATTTCATCAGTGCCATGCTGGCTTAGAGTGATAAACCGAGGTTACTCACGCCTTCTTCACGCAGTTCATTGCGAATGCCGCGGATCATCTCAACATCACGCTCTTCTGCTTCTTTCAGTGCACGGAAGATAGCCCACTGCATGTCCCACTCGGCACAGACAGATTCCATTTCTTTCTGGTTCTCGTTCGTCACTTCAACGCCGGTTTGCGCTTCTTCAAGCTGCGCCACACTCGCCACCGATTGCTGGCTGACTTTCAGCACAGATTCCAGCAGCAGGTCGCGGTCCAGCAGCGTATGGATCAGCGTCGACATCGACACACAGGCATCAATCGCTGGATAAACCAGATAAATATCAAATTCTTCCGTGGTCGGGATCAGCTCTTCCAACTTCTCCAGTTGACGCTCAAAGTTGATTTTGGCGTTCTTAACCGTCAGCACTTCCCATACTGCATCCAAAAGTTGGCGGAATGCCTGAGGCTCCGCAAACTCAGTCTGTTGGCAAAACGCCGCATAGTTGGGATACATGCGCTCCACCAGCGCTGCCATAAAAGTGATATGCTGCCATGAGTCGAGTTTTTCGAGTCGCAGCTGGATCGGATTCTGTAACATGGTCTGCCGTCTACAGTGATTGCCGACGTGTAATGCCGGATAGGATTTCCGCGCAAGTGTACTTTATATACTGCAATAGCAAAAGGAACAGATTTGAACCATCTTTATCTTTGCTCAGCCCAACAAAAACGTTATCTGGCGTTATTGAAAGACGCTGCCCTGCCTAATCTGCTAATCACCGAAGATATCAGCAAAGCCAATATCATCCTCGCCGACCCGCCGAAATTCGCGCCGGAGCTTGAAAAGGCAGAGAGCCTTCAATGGTTGCAGTCGACCTTTGCAGGCTGTGATGCCCTGCTGGCCAAACCAAGAAGTGACTATCAACTTACCAATGTGCGTGGGATTTTCGGCCCCTTGATGTCGGAGTATGTTATCGGTCAGCTTCTGACATTAACTCGCCATTTTGCCCATTACCGCGATGCGCAGCTGGAAAGCAAATGGTCACCAGTGCCTTATCAGGGTCTGACCGGAAAATGTATGGTGATACTTGGGACAGGCTCAATTGGTGCGCATGTTGCTAAGACCGCACGCCATTTTGGGATGCAGGTGATGGGTGTGAACCGCTCCGGAAAAGCCGTAGAAGGGTTTGATAAGATCATCACCAACACCAACATGACTGAGGCTTTTTCCAAAGCAGATGTGATTGTCTCAGTATTGCCTTCCACACCGGAAACCAAAGGCTTACTCAACCGGGATACACTGTCTGCTTGCAAACAAGCCATTCTGTTTAACGTTGGTCGCGGGCCAGTGCTGGAAGAAGAAGGTCTCCTCGAAGCAATCGAAGGTGGAAACATCCAGCATGCGGTGTTGGACGTATTCAGCAAAGAGCCGCTCGCACCTGAGCACCCGTTTTGGACACATCCTTCCATTACGACCACGCCTCATATCTCAGCCGAGAGCTTCCCGGAACAAGTGTTTGGTATTTTCGTCGACAACTACACACGCTGGCTAAATGGCGAGCCATTAAACTATCAAATGGACTTCACGCTGGGGTATTGATGACAAACACGCCTTTGGGAATTTTGTTGAAAGAGGTGCAAGAGTGCCGCCACTGCGAAGCCCATTTACCATTGGGTCCGCGTCCTGTGGTGCAGGCTGAGTCTTCCGCCAGGTTGCTGATCATCGGTCAGGCACCAGGAACCCGCGTGCATGAAACCGGCATTCCATGGAATGACCCCAGCGGTGATCGCCTGCGCGAATGGCTTCAGATGGGTAAAGAAAGATTCTATGACCCTGCTCAGGTCGCCATCATGCCGATGGGGTTTTGCTATCCGGGTCGAGGTAATTCTGGCGATCTGCCGCCAAGACCCGAGTGCGCACCAAAGTGGCACGCTGCGATTAAATCCCATCTTCCCAATGTGGAATTGACCCTTTTGATTGGCGATTATGCACAGCGCTATTATCTGGAAGGGAAGCCCAAAACTCTGACTGAAACGGTGAAAGCCAACACTAACTGGTCACCGGATTTTATCGCGCTACCCCACCCTTCTCCCCGCAATAATCTGTGGCTGAGGAAAAATCCGTGGTTTGAAGCGGAGATCCTGCCCATCTTGAGAAAACGCATTGATCAGCTTTTCTTATGACAATCAGCTTTTTTCTGAACACCAAATAATCTCAAACAACTTCAGAATTTTAATTACTTGATTTTTAAGTCGTTAACTGGATCGTACAGCTTTGCGAGGAATTTTCCCGGTGAACCTGTTCGATGCAATTTCGGTTAAATAACCAAAAATTTTCATCCCCCAATAATTTGATCAGCATTTAACAAGTCAAACAGCTTTAACCTGTACATAATTTTTAAAATGAAAGAAAGAACAATATAATTACTTGTTTTTAAAAGAAATAAACATCATGTACAGCTTTCTTGGGAAAATTCCCGACGAACCCTGTACAGGACGGCAAAAACGAAAAAGGCCAGCATCTGCTGGCCTCAATAAACGTAAACGGTATTACTTGTGGTAAGGCTTGGAAAGCTCGTGTACCGCATCCACAAACACACCTGCATTTTCAGGCGGCACGTCCAGATGGATACCATGGCCCAGGTTGAACACGTGGCCAGTGCCATTGCCGAAACCTTCCAGAATCGTCGCCACTTCCTGACGAATACGCTCTGGTGATGCGTAAAGCATGGATGGGTCCATGTTGCCTTGCAGCGCCACTTTGTCACCGATGCGACGTTTGGCGTCAGCCATATCAATGGTCCAGTCCAGACCCACACCATCACAGCCTGTTGCCGCAATTTTCTCCAGCCACATCCCGCCATTTTTGGTGAACAGGGTGACCGGTACACGACGGCCATCATTTTCACGGATCAGGCCATCAACAATCTTGTGCATGTATTGCAGCGAGAAGTCGTTGTAATCACGTGGGGTCAGTACACCACCCCAAGTATCAAAGACCATTACTGACTGTGCACCCGCTTTGATTTGCGCATTCAGGTACTCAATCACGCTGTCTGCCAGCTTATCCAGCAACAGGTGCAGGGTTTGTGGCTCGGCGTACATCATCTTTTTGATTTTGGTGAAAGCTTTTGAGCTGCCACCTTCAACCATATAAGTCGCCAATGTCCATGGGCTGCCAGAGAAACCAATCAGCGGCACTTTCCCTTCCAGACCTTTGCGGATAGTGCGAACGGCATTCATCACGTATTGCAGTTCACCTTCCGGATCTGGCAGACCGATTTTTTCTACGTCAGCTTTACAGGTGATTGGGCGCTCGAATTTCGGGCCTTCGCCAGTCTCGAAGTAAAGGCCCAGTCCCATCGCATCTGGAATGGTCAGAATATCGGAGAACAGGATAGCAGCGTCCAGATCGTAGCGTCGCAGCGGCTGAAGGGTCACTTCACACGCCAGCTCAGCATTTTTACACAATGACATAAAGTCGCCAGCTTCCGCGCGGGTTGCCTTGTACTCAGGCAGATAGCGGCCAGCCTGACGCATCATCCATACCGGTGTGTAATCTACCGGTTCCTTCAACAGCGCACGCAAATAGCGGTCATTCTTTAGTTCTGTCATTGTCTACATCCTGCAAATTTGGTGGCGGTATTGTACCACCCTCCGAGGACAACAAAAGACACCCTTTGTGGAGGCGATCATAAATATTGTCTCTAGTGATACCGTACATTTGCCGGATCTTTAATGACATGTTAAATATTTGCACAAATAACAAAATGTCTGACAGACACTACCCATAATCGCATCTTACCCCCGCCTCCCTACGGCGGGTTTTTTTTGCCTGTTTTCGACTCAATCCGTGTCATATCGACGCTTAATACCCGCTTTTTTGATTCGCCGATGCACCGTTGAGCGATCTACACCTAACACTTTCGCCGCTTTCGAAATATTCCAATCACAGGCTTCGAGTACCTCAAGCGTTCCTCCGGTAGATTCAGTCTCTCTAGAGGTCAGGCGCTTTGGGTTTAACAACTGTTCAGGAAGGTGTTCAGGCAACAGCTCATTTCCCTCACAAAAGGCCAGCGCAAACTGCAGCATATTTTCCAGTTCTCGAATATTGCCGGGCCAGTCATAACGCTCAAGTATGTGCCCAGCCGGGGCTGAAACACAGACTGTTCGGTCAACCAGCTTGGTGATCAAGGTTTCTGCAAGCCAGAGAATATCGCTTCGCTCTCTGAGCGAGGGAATCGTGAGGGTGGCACCATTGATACGATAGAAAAGGTCTTCACGAAAACTGCCGTTTTTCACCCGTTCAGGTAAGGACTTATGTGTTGCCGCAAGCACGCGGAAAGAAACAGGGATAGCCTTGGTTGCGCCGACGGGCAGCAATTCCCTTTCAGCTAACACACGAAGCAATCTGACCTGAAGCGACAAGGGCATATCCCCAATTTCATCCAAAAACAGGGTGCCGTTGTTAGCCTGCTCAATCAGCCCTCTTTTACCTTTGCTGCGCGCGCCGGTAAAGGCGCCATCTGCATAACCAAAGAGCTCGCTTTCAATCAGACTTTCAGGGATCGCCGCACAATTAATGGCAATGAAAGGGCCGGATTTGCGTGACGAACTCTCATGAATGGCTTTGGCCAAAAACTCCTTCCCAGTGCCGGTTTCACCGTTCAGCAGAAGTGGCAAGTCCGACATTGATAGCGTGGTCGCTTTGATGGCCAAATCCGCCATCTTGGCATCATCACCATAAAGCGATGCCAAGCTGCCACTCACGACTTTTTTGCGCCGCCGTATTGAAGAAGGCTGCGGGGCTATAGCATGGGCAAACCATAAATCACCATGAACCGTGGCCAGTAGCCTCTCTTCTGTGGGAAGTGCCCGGCTGAGCGCGGGAAGCTCATTGATATCAAGGTTAAAGAAGTCTGAAAGCAAACTGCCCAACAGTGCATGTGGTTGGCGCCAGTTGTTGCCTTTAATCCGCGAAAGCAGGCGTTGGGTACTATGTGTCATCCCAATGACCCTTCCTTCGGCATCTACCGCCATGGCACATTCAGGATCCACATCTAAAAACGCGGGAGATTGACTCAGGCGGATGATCCATTCCTTCCGGAAGGTATTCATCAGCGCCGCCATTTCAATGCGACGGGTACAGGAAGTAACGAGTTGCAAGGTGAGCGCCTGGCTGGCTTTGGGCTCGGGGCTATGCAAAGCTGAGATATCCAACACCGCTGCTAATGAACCATCTACATCGTAAATCGGTGCTGCTGTGCAAGACAGTGGGGAATGAGTGGCATCAAAGTGATCACTCTGATGCACCGTTAGCGCTTCACCGGTGTAGATACAAGAACCAACTCCGCAAGTGCCCGCCCGCGCTTCAGACCATTCCGCCCCGAGGTAGAGCCCAGCTTTTTTCAGCTCCCAGGTGAGTGATGCATCTCCCTGATAATCGACCGTCACGCCCTCGGCATCTGTCAGCATTAACACATAGCCATGATCCGCGACCTGGTGAAACAAAGCATCCAAACCATATTTGGCTGTGCGGATGAGCTTATCGAGCCGTTCCCTGTGCTCCTTGAGTTGGGTGTGAGGCACGATATAAGCCTCCTGCAACACCACAGGGTCAAGATGGTAATCATCGATACACCGCGTCCAAGACGCCGCGATCACTTCATCGCGTGATGTCTGGCTTCCATCTATCACGCTTTGCACTTCCTTGATGTGCTCACTGACTTGTGTCGTCACTGCCATAAACAACTGCTCCTGTTTACTGATTAATTATTAATCAGCAACAGAACCCAGATACAACTCCCGAAGACTTCAGCCATGGTTTTATTCAATTTGTTTCTCAATCACAACACAGGGTTGAATACCCTGTGACAGCTTGAAGCATGGAACGCCACACCTGTTGCAGACCGTGGTGTGAACGCCACACTCAACACCAATCAGAGAAACAATCAAAACTTTGAAATAAAAAGGAATTTATCCAATTTTCAATTTGGCACGTAACTTGTTCTGTCCTCTCCACCAGCCAAGGACGAGGAATGACTGTGACAGGATTGACGGTAGGGATCATTGCCAACCCCATTTCCGCTCGTGATATTCGACGGGTGATTGCCAAAGGCGCAAACCTGCAACTGACAGACAGAGCCAACATGGTACTTCGCATTCTGTCGGGGCTTGCCCAAGGCGGTGTGGACCAGGTGGTGATGATGCCAGAACGGGCTGGCCTTAGAACGCACATAGAACGTGGGCTGCATCAGGCTTCACTGAATAATTTTCGGATGCCAGATGTCCGCTGGCTCTCCATGCCCGTTTCATCCACTGCGCAGGATACCCTTGATGCCAGCCATGCCATGCGCGAACTCGGTGTTTCCGCGATTGTCGTTCTTGGCGGAGACGGTACTCACCGTCTGGTGGTCAAAGCCTGCGGAAACACTCCCATTTCGGGCGTTTCAAGCGGCACCAATAATGCTTTTCCGCCACTGACAGAACCCACCATCACTGGCATCGCTACAGGTCTTGCAGTGTCGGGAAAAATTCCTCCATCACAGGCATTTGAAGCTAACAAACTACTGGAAATCATAGTCAACGAGACCCGTGATATCGCCCTTGTCGATGCAGCCGTCGTGCAAGAACGTTTTATCGGTGCCCGCGCCGTCTGGCGACCAGAAAGCCTTCGGGAGCTGTTTGTTACCTTTGCCGACCCCTCACTAATTGGGCTTTCTTCCATTGCCGGATTAATCCAACCCATCACCCGAAAAGCACCTGTGGGCATGCACCTCTCCTTCACCAGCCCACAAGACGCAATTTATTCCGTCAATGCGCCACTCGCCCCGGGATTGCTGACGCCAGTTCATATTGGGCACAGCCAGCATTTTGAACCCGATTTACTCATTACGCCTGTCAGCCAGCAGGGCTCTCTCGCCCTCGACGGCGAGCGTGAGCTGCCATTTGGCCCTGACGACAAAGTGTCGGTCACCCTCAAACATGATGCTTTCAACACAGTCGATGTACCGCGCTGTATGGCCTTTGCCGCTGAGCATGGCCTGCTTCGCTTTCCATCGACACACACAACGACAACATCAAGGAGAAACTCATGAGTGATAATCCATTTCCACTCTCTCGTGAACAGTTGCTGGACGCATACCGGATGATGAAAACCATCCGCGATTTCGAAGAACGCCTTCACGTCGACTTTTCCCGCGGCGACATTCCGGGTTTTGTGCACCTCTATGCCGGTGAAGAAGCCACGGCCGTTGGCATCATGATGCATTTGAATGACAACGACCGCATCGCTTCCACTCACCGAGGACACGGCCACTGTATTGCCAAAGGCGTGGACGTGCACGGCATGATGGCAGAAATCTATGGCAAGGAGACAGGTTCGTGTCGCGGTAAAGGCGGCTCAATGCACATTGCAGATTTATCCAAAGGCATGATGGGTGCCAACGGCATTCTAGGTGCTGGCTCCCCGCTGGTTTGTGGCGCAGCCCTTGCCGCAAAGCACCTTGGCCACGGCGGTGTCGGCATCAGCTTTACCGGTGATGGCGCATCCAACCAAGGGACCTTTCTGGAAAGCTTAAACCTTGCTGCCGTCTGGCAACTTCCCACCATTTTTGTGATTGAAAACAACGGTTATGCGGAATCAACCTCCGTGGATTGGGCAGTGGCCTGTGATTCTTATGTCGACCGCGCAACTGGCTTTGGATTGCCGGGCGTCACTGTCGATGGCACGGATTTCTTCGCTGTTTATGAAGCCGCTGGAGAAGTCATCAAACGCGCCAGAAACGGCGGTGGCCCTTCGATGCTCGAGTGCAAAATGGTGCGCTTCTTTGGCCACTTTGAAGGGGATGCCCAGACCTACCGCGCTGACGGCGAAGTGGAAGATATCCGCACCAACCGCTGTTGCCTGAAAGTCTTCCGCCAGCGCGTGGAAGAAACTGGACTTATCAACGCTGACGAATTCAACGCCATTGATGGCGAAGTCGCCGTACTTATCGAAGATGCCGTTCGCGCTGCGATTGATGCGCCACAACCACCAGCCAGTGCCCTACTGACTGATGTTTACGTCAGCTATTCAGAATAACAAGGAGAGTGATGATGGCCAGAACACTATCAATCAAGGATGCAATTAACGAAGCAATCGATCAGGAAATGTCCCGTGATCCTAACGTAATCATGATGGGCGAAGACATTGTCGGCGGTACCGGCGCACCGGGTGAAGACGATGCATGGGGCGGCGTGCTTGGTGTCACAAAAGGGCTTTATGCCAAACATCCTAACCAGATGATGGATACACCTCTATCGGAAAGTGCCTATGTGGGCGCTGCCATTGGCGCTGCAACCTGCGGGCTCCGTCCGATCGCAGAGCTGATGTTTATCGATTTTATGGGCGTCTGCTTCGATCAGATTTTCAACCAAGCCGCCAAGTTCCGCTATATGTTTGGGGGTAAAGCAGAAACGCCAGTTGTGATCCGCGCCATGTGCGGCGCTGGTTTTAGAGCCGCAGCACAACACAGCCAGATGCTCACGCCTCTTTTCACTCATATTCCGGGGCTAAAGGTTGTTTGCCCATCAAATGCCTACGATGCCAAGGGGCTGCTTATTCAGTCCATCCGAGACAATGACCCAGTGATCTTCCTTGAGCATAAAAACCTCTATGCCACCGAATCTGATGTGCCGGAAGCCCCTTATGCCATTCCTTTTGGCGAAGCCAATGTACTTCGTGAAGGTAAAGACGTCACTCTGGTGTCTTATGGTCTGACCGTCACACGTGCAATGGAAGCGGCTGAGCAACTGGCGAAACAAGGCGTGCAATGTGAGGTGATTGACTTACGCACCCTCTCCCCACTTGATATCGATACTGTGGTGGAAAGCGTCGAAGAAACAGGTCGTTTGGTGTGTATAGACGAAGCCAGCCCACGCTGCTCAATCGCTGCAGACGTTTCTGCACAAGTGGCTGAGTCAGCCTTCTCGTCACTAAAAGCACCGATTGCCATGGTGACCCCTCCCCATACTCCCGTGCCTTTCTCTCCATCACTGGAAGATATCTATGTACCGACCGTTAACGACATTGTCAGCGCCGTAAACCGAACGATGGGGGCAAATAAATGAGTGAGAAGATCATACCTGTGGTGATGCCCAAATGGGGGCTTTCCATGAAGGAAGGCACCCTCACTGATTGGCATGTCGACGAGGGCGACACCGTTGAAGTCGGTCAGGTGATCATGGATGTGGAAACCGACAAGATTGCCAGCGAGGTGGAAGCGCCGGATGCAGGGCTCCTAAGACGCAAGGTTGCAGTGGAAGGAGATGTATATTCGGTTCAGGCACTGCTCGGTGTGCTTGCGCCACCAGAGGTGACAGACGAAGAAGTCGATGCCTATATCGCCGCCTTTGTTCAGCCCTCTTCCGAAGAAGGAGACGAGGAAGAAGCAGCCTCCGCCTATGCATTTATCGACACCGACGCAGGACGCATTCGATACAGTCATCAGAATGCCGACGCATCTGGAATACCTTATGTGCTGATACATGGCTTTGGCGGCGACTTGGATAACTGGTTGTTTAATCTGGATGCCCTTGCCGAAAAAGCGCCTGTGCTGGCGCTTGATCTTCCAAACCACGGACAGTCAGCGATTTCAGCAGATGTGCAGTTTAACGACCTCATCAACACCGTCGTGACTGTGATGGATAAGCTCGATATTGAGAGAGCCCATTTGGTCGGTCATTCGATGGGCGGGCTTATTAGTGGTGAACTCGCAAGGCTCCATCCCAATAAGGTCGCTTCGCTGACTTTGATTGGCAGCGCTGGCCTTGGGAAAGACATCAACAGCAACTACATCCGTGGCTTTGTCGATTCAGAAAGCCGGAAAACCCTAAAACCTGTCTTGCAGCTGCTTTTTGCAGACAGTAGTTTGGTCACGCGTAATCTGGTCGATGATGTTCTCAAATACAAACGGCTTGATGGAGTAAAAACCTCACTGAACACGCTCGCCGATCAGCTTTTTGTGGATGGCACCCAAGGCGTTGCGCTGGACTTAGATGCTATTCCGTCACCGCTTGTGATTTGGGGCGAGTCATATGCGGTAATCCCTGCCTCGCACGCTTCAAACATCAGCAATGCAGAAGTGCACGTTCTCGCAGGGGCTGGACATATGGTGCAGATGGAGCAAGCGGCAGCAGTTAATGCCCTCATCCTTTCCCACACCCAATAGGTTCCGGTAACCACTAAAAAGGGATGTTCTGCATCCCTTAATTCTGCACTTTGACCGCTTCAATCAAGCGTCTGGCAATGGTCCCTTCCGGTGCCACCAGCGGCAAGTCATCGACATCAAACCACTGCGCGTCCGTGAGCTCTTCATAGTCTGGATTAATCTCACCGCTCTCATAGTCTGCGACAAACCCCATCATCAGGTTGGAGGGAAAAGCCCAAGGCTGACTGTCAAAGTAGCGGATGTTACTAACATCTATTCCTGTTTCTTCCTTCACCTCACGGGCAACACATTGCTCCAGCGTCTCTCCCACTTCGACAAAACCGGCAATCACTGTATACATACCGTTTTTATGGCGAGGATGATGAGCCAACAGAATTTGACCGCCCTTTTTAACAGCCACAATCACACAAGGTGAAACCCGTGGATAATGAACCGTCTCACAGGCATCGCATACCATCGCAGGATGAGACGGCTCAAAACGGTTTTTACTGCCACAACGGCTACAAAACACCTGAGAATCACGCATGTAATCAATCTGAATAGCGCGCCCTGCGAGATTGAACAATTCCCCGGGCAGGTGTAACAAAGATCGCAATCCAGCCAGCTCAGTTTCACGTGCACTGTGGTGCCCATACGCATACACAACCTCATGCCCATCAAAGTGTCCTATGGCGTAGCTTGCCTTAACCCATTTATCCAATTGATTTTTAGAGATAAGTGGAAGGTTGTGATCCGCCAACCAGAGTTGTCCTTTAGTTACACAACACAGATATACAAGATCTTTTTGATCAGACATAACAACACTTCGATCCTTGCTTGGCCGGGCGATTTGAGGCACTCTAAAATCAGTAACCTGATGTTAGACAATTGATGGCCTGATTGATATGGCTGTAATCCTATAAAAGCGCTCAGGTGCGCTGATCATGAGGAACGTGGTCATGCTTAATAAACTCGAAAAAGCACAACAACAGTGGGGCGGTTACAGTGATGTGATCGACTACTGGTTAACGTTAAGACAGGAACTGCTGGTTCAGTACTGCAAAGTAGCTGGTCTTTCTGGCAACAATAAAACCTGTCTGCCAACCGAAGAAGAATTGAATCGCTTCTGTGAAGCCTTGGTGGACTATATCTCCGCGGGTCACTTCAAAATCTATGACATGGTCATGGAGCGTTGGAAAGCCACTGGTTTCTCCACCAACGAAGAGATTGATGGTCTCTACTTACATATAGTAGAAACGACAGAGCCCCTTCTGAACTTCAATGACAAGTACAGTGGGTTTGTCTTAGATGACGACAATTTCGCGGGTTTTGACAGCGACATTTCTACTGTTGGCGAAATCATGGAAATGCGCTTCGAAAAAGAAGACATGCTGATCCAGCTGATTGCGGACAGCTTAGCAATTCCTCCCGGCGCTTAATATATAACGTTCTCAGTCCTTCCGGTTGATGTTATTCATCAGCCGGTTTTCTAGACTCCGCTTCTCGCTTCTCGCTTCTCGCTTCTCGCTTCTCGCTTCTCGCTTCTCAGATAGTCTCTGACTTACTGAAATTCAGGCAATAAAAAAGGCACCCCGAAGGATGCCTTTTATCAGTCATGACGCGAGATTAGTTGTCGTCGCTCAGACCTGCGTTCAGCAGTGCTGCCAGATCCTGAGATGCTTGTTCAGCATCGATTTGCGGAGCTACTGGTTCTTCTACCACGTTGCGACGCGCTTGGCGCGACTTGTGGTAAGCAAAACCGGTACCCGCAGGGATCAGACGACCAACGATTACGTTCTCTTTCAGGCCGCGCAGTTCGTCGCGCTTGCCAGATACAGCTGCTTCGGTCAGTACGCGGGTCGTTTCCTGGAACGATGCCGCAGAGATGAACGATTCAGTTGCCAGAGACGCTTTGGTGATACCCAGCAGATCGCGCTCGAAGCTTGCAGGCTGTTTGCCTTCCGCTTCCAGCATACGGTTCGCGATAGTGACGCGAGAGTATTCTACCTGCTCGCCTTCCAGGAACTCAGAGTCGCCTGAAGACAGGATAGTTACTTTGCGCAGCATCTGACGAACGATAGTCTCGATGTGCTTATCGTTAATCTTAACGCCCTGCAGACGGTAAACGTCTTGTACTTCGTTAGTGATGTACTCAGTTACCGCACGCACGCCACGAAGACGCAGAATGTCGTGTGGAGATTCTGGACCATCGGCGATGACGTCACCTTTCTCAACTTTCTCACCTTCAAATACGTTCAGCTGACGCCACTTAGGAATCATCTCTTCGTATGGAGAACCGTCAGTTGGCGTGATGATCAGGCGGCGTTTACCTTTGGTTTCTTTACCGAAGGAAACTGCACCCGTGATCTCTGCCAGAATTGCAGGCTCTTTAGGCTTACGAGCTTCGAACAGGTCCGCAACGCGTGGCAGACCACCGGTGATATCTTTCGTACCGCCAGATTCCTGAGGAATACGAGACAGAGTATCACCCACACCTACGTTTGCACCGTCTTCCAGCTGGACAATTGCTTTACCAGGCAGGAAGTATTGTGCAGGCATATCAGTACCCGGGATCATCACCGCGTTACCAGATGCATCAATCAGACGAACGGTAGGACGCATGTCTTTACCTGCTGATGTACGCTCTGCAGCATCCAGAACCACCATTGAAGACAGACCGGTCAGCTCATCCGTTTGACGTTGAACGGTAACACCGTCAATCATGTCAACGAACTCGATGCGACCTTCTACTTCGGTGATGATCGGCATGGTGTGCGGATCCCAGTTAGCCACGGTTTCGCCCGCGTTAACAGCATCGCCATCTTTCTTGCTCAGTACACAACCGTAAGGCAGCTTGTAGCTTTCCTTGGTACGACCGAACTCGTCAACGATAGTCAGCTCAGATGCACGTGAAGTGATCACCAGCTTGCCAGCGTTGTTAGTAACGAACTTCGCATTGTGCAGGTGCATAGAACCGTTGTTCTTCACCTGGATGCTGCTTTCTGCTGCCGCACGAGATGCCGCACCACCGATGTGGAACGTACGCATCGTCAGCTGGGTACCTGGTTCACCGATTGACTGTGCCGCGATAACACCAACAGACTCGCCGTGGTTAACAATGTGACCACGAGCCAGGTCGCGACCGTAACAGTTTGCACAACAACCGAAGTCAGTTTCACAGGTTACGACAGAACGCACTTTCACCTGGTCTACAGAGTTCTGCTCCAGGATGTCACACCACTTCTCATCAAGCAGGGTGTTGCGTGGCGCCAGTACTTCATCAGTACCTGGCTTGAGTACGTCTTCTGCAACCACACGGCCCAGAACACGCTCACGCAGTGCTTCTTTAACGTCACCACCTTCGATAACTGCCATCATGTTGATACCTTCTGAGGTACCACAGTCAGTTTCAGTTACTACAACGTCTTGAGCTACGTCTACCAGACGACGGGTCAGGTAACCGGAGTTCGCAGTCTTCAGTGCGGTATCCGCAAGACCTTTACGTGCACCGTGCGTCGAGATGAAGTACTGAAGTACGTTCAGACCTTCACGGAAGTTTGCCGTGATAGGCGTTTCGATGATCGAGCCATCTGGTTTCGCCATCAGACCACGCATACCCGCCAACTGACGAATCTGTGCAGCAGAACCACGAGCACCTGAGTCGGCCATCATGTATACGCTGTTGAACGACTTCTGCTCTTCTTCTTCACCATCACGGTTAATCACGGTGTCGAAAGACAGGTTATCCATCATCGCTTTAGCAACTTGTTCGTTCGCTGCAGCCCAGATATCGATAACTTTGTTGTAACGTTCGCCGGCAGTAACAAGACCAGACTGGAACTGCTCCTGGATCTCAGCAACTTCAGCTTCTGCCGCTTCGATCAGGTCGTATTTAGCCTGCGGGATAACCATGTCGTCGATACCAACAGATACACCAGACAGTGCCGCGTAAGCGAAACCGGTGTACATGATTTGGTCAGCGAAGATAACGGTATCTTTCAGACCCAGTGCACGGTAACAGGTGTTCAGCAGAGCAGAGATTTGCTTCTTGCCCAGCGCCTGGTTAACGATGCTGTATGGCAGGCCTTCAGGCACGATTTGCCACAGCATTGCACGACCAACAGTGGTGTCCACCAGCTCAACTTTCTCAGAGCGGTTACCCAATTCGTCGAACAGCACTTCTTTGATACGAACCTTAACGCGTGCGTGCAGTTCTGCGCTGCCAGTACGGTATGCTTTTTCAGCTTCCGCAGGGCCAGACAGGTAAAGTGCTTCACCTTTCGCGTTAACTTTCTCACGGGTCATGTAGTACAGACCCAATACAACGTCCTGAGAAGGTACGATGATTGGATCACCGGACGCAGGAGACAGGATGTTGTTGGTCGACATCATCAGAGCACGCGCTTCTAGCTGTGCTTCCAGTGTCAGAGGTACGTGAACAGCCATCTGGTCACCATCGAAGTCGGCGTTGTATGCCGCACAAACGAGTGGGTGCAGTTGGATTGCTTTACCTTCAATGAGCACTGGCTCAAACGCCTGAATACCCAGACGGTGAAGTGTCGGTGCACGGTTCAGCAGTACTGGGTGTTCACGGATAACTTCATCCAGAATATCCCAAACGACCGCTTCTTCGCGCTCTACCATCTTCTTAGCCGCTTTGATGGTGGTCGCCAGACCACGAGCTTCCAGCTTGCCGTAGATAAATGGTTTGAACAGCTCAAGTGCCATCTTCTTAGGAAGACCACACTGGTGCAGACGCAGGTATGGACCAACGGTGATTACCGAACGGCCAGAGTAGTCTACACGCTTACCAAGCAGGTTCTGACGGAAACGACCTTGCTTACCTTTGATCATGTCAGCCAGAGACTTCAGAGGACGCTTGTTCGAACCAGTAATGGCACGACCACGGCGACCGTTGTCCAGCAGGGCGTCAACTGACTCTTGCAGCATACGTTTTTCGTTACGTACGATGATGTCAGGTGCAGCCAGATCCAGCAGGCGCTTCAGACGGTTGTTACGGTTGATAACACGACGGTACAGATCGTTCAGATCTGATGTCGCGAAACGACCGCCATCCAGTGGTACCAGCGGACGCAGATCCGGCGGCAGTACTGGAAGAACAGTCAGGATCATCCACTCAGGATTGTTTCCAGACTGCAGGAATGCTTCAACAAGCTTCAGGCGCTTGGTGATTTTCTTGCGCTTGGTTTCAGAGTTGGTTTCTTCCAGCTCTTCGCGCATCAGTTCAGCTTCAGCTGCCAGGTCCATGTTCGCCAGCAGGGCTTTCACTGCTTCGGCACCCATACGAGCGTCGAATTCATCACCCCATTGCTCCAACGCGTCCAGATACTGTTCTTCAGACAGCATTTGGCTACGCTCAAGATCGGTCATGCCTGGTTCGATCACAACGTATGATTCGAAGTACAGAACACGCTCGATGTCACGCAGAGGCATGTCCATCAGCAAACCGATACGGCTAGGCAGTGATTTCAGGAACCAGATGTGGGCAACAGGTGAAGCCAGCTCAATGTGACCCATACGCTCACGACGTACTTTGGTCTGAGTAACTTCAACACCACATTTTTCACAGATCACGCCACGGTGCTTCAGGCGCTTGTATTTACCACAAAGACATTCGTAGTCTTTTACCGGGCCAAAGATACGTGCACAGAACAGACCGTCACGCTCAGGCTTAAAGGTACGGTAGTTAATGGTTTCTGGCTTTTTCACTTCACCGAAAGACCATGAACGGATCATGTCTGGTGAAGCAAGACCGATTTTGATTGCATCAAATTCTTCGGTCTTGTGCTGTGCTTTCAGAAACTTAAGTAAGTCTTTCACATTCGGCTCCTGTGAGGAGTTGACCCATAAAAGTGCAGACACTCTGCACTTTCATATTGATACCGGAAATTCCCTTTGTATTTGAGATGCAGCCTTATTGCTGCATCTCATTTTACGCTGGGAAGTGCAAACAAGCCTGGGCTTATTCGTCTTCCAGCTCGATGTTGATACCCAACGAGCGGATTTCTTTCAGCAGTACGTTGAAAGATTCCGGCATACCCGGTTCCATGCGGTGATCGCCGTCGACGATGTTCTTATACATCTTCGTACGACCGTTCACGTCATCCGACTTAACAGTCAGCATTTCCTGCAGGGTGTATGCTGCGCCGTATGCTTCCAGCGCCCACACTTCCATCTCACCGAAACGCTGACCACCGAACTGAGCTTTACCACCCAGCGGCTGCTGAGTAACAAGGCTGTAAGAACCGGTAGAACGGGCGTGCATCTTATCGTCAACCAAGTGGTTCAGTTTCAGCATGTACATGTAACCAACAGTTACAGGACGCTCAAACTTCTCACCAGTACGACCGTCGAACAGGTTCAGCTGACCAGATTCTGGCAGGTCACCCAATTTCAACAGTTCTTTGATTGCCGGCTCTGGTGCACCATCGAACACAGGGGTTGCGATTGGCAGACCGCTTCGCAGGTTCTTGATCAGCGTATGCACTTCTTCGTCAGTCAGCGTACTGATGTCCACTTTCTGACGCGTGTCACCCAGATCGTAAACCTTCTGCAGGAACTCACGGAATTTCGCCAGTTCTTGCTGCTCTTTGATCATCTTGTTGATCTTGTTACCGATACCTTTAGCCGCCAGGCCAAGGTGGGTTTCAAGGATCTGACCGATGTTCATACGAGACGGTACACCCAGTGGGTTCAGTACGATATCTACTGGCTCACCAGTTTCGTCATACGGCATGTCTTCAACAGGGTTGATCTTAGAGATAACACCCTTGTTACCGTGACGACCCGCCATCTTATCACCAGGCTGGATACGACGTTTAACAGCCAGGTATACCTTAACAATCTTAAGGACGCCCGGTGCCAGATCGTCACCCTGAGTGATCTTACGGCGTTTGGTGTCGAACTTCTTATCGAAGTCAGCTTTCAGTTCGTCGTACTGCTCAGCCAGTTGCTCCAGCTGAGTTTGCAGTGCTTCGTCGTCAAGAGTCTGAGAAAGCATCGCCTGACGATCCATGTTCGCCAGTTTGTCTTGGCTGTAACCAGCATTTGCCAGTACGCCACGAACACGTGCTACCAGACCACCTTCCAGAATAGAGAACTCTTCTGTCAGGTCTTTCTTGGCTTCTTTCAGCTGCATTTCTTCGATTTCAAGCGCACGCTTGTCTTTCTCTACACCATCACGGGTGAATACTTGTACGTCGATAACCGTACCAGATACGCCGTTAGGAACACGCAGAGAAGAGTCTTTCACGTCAGACGCTTTCTCACCGAAGATTGCACGTAGCAGTTTTTCTTCTGGAGTTAGCTGAGTTTCGCCTTTAGGCGTCACTTTACCTACCAGAATGTCGCCGCCTTTCACTTCCGCACCGATGTATACAACACCAGATTCGTCAAGCTTAGACAGCGCAGCCTCACCCACGTTAGGGATGTCAGCAGTAATTTCTTCGCTACCCAGTTTAGTATCACGCGCCACACACTGGAGTTCCTGAATGTGGATGGTAGTCAGGCGGTCTTCCTGGACTACGCGCTCAGATACAAGGATGGAGTCCTCGAAGTTGTAACCGTTCCAAGGCATGAACGCGATACGCATGTTCTGGCCAAGTGCCAGTTCACCCAGGTCAGTCGAAGGACCGTCTGCCAGTACGTCACCGCGCTGCACAGGCTCGCCTGGCATCACACATGGACGCTGGTTGATACAGGTGTTCTGGTTAGAACGGGTGTACTTCGTCAGGTTGTAGATGTCGATACCTGCTTCGCCTGGTACCAGCTCATCTTCATTAACCTTAATAACGATACGTGATGCGTCTACGGACTGAACCATACCGCCGCGTTTCGCAACAGCTGTTACGCCCGAGTCAACCGCTACTGCACGTTCAATACCAGTACCTACCAGCGGCTTATCGGCGCGCAGAGTTGGTACTGCCTGACGTTGCATGTTCGCACCCATAAGTGCACGGTTAGCATCGTCGTGCTCAAGGAACGGGATCAGAGATGCCGCCACAGATACAACCTGGTTGGTTGCAACGTCCATGTACTGAACATGGTCACGTGGGTGCAGACCTGATTCACCTTTCTGACGAGCAGTGATCAATTCATCTGTGAAAGAGCCGTCTTCGTTCAGCGCAGCGTTTGCCTGCGCGATAACGAACTGACCTTCCTCAATCGCAGATAGGTAGTCGATGTCATCGGACACTTTACCGTCAACAACTTTACGGTAAGGCGTTTCCAGGAAGCCGTACGGGTTAGTACGCGCAAACGCTGAAAGCGAGTTGATCAGACCGATGTTTGGACCTTCAGGCGTTTCGATAGGACACAGGCGACCGTAGTGGGTTGCGTGTACGTCTCGAACTTCAAAGCCTGCGCGTTCACGCGTCAGACCGCCTGGACCCAGTGCAGAAATACGACGCTTGTGCGTAACTTCTGACAGCGGGTTGTTCTGGTCCATAAACTGTGACAGCTGAGAAGAGCCAAAGAACTCTTTAACCGCCGCAGAGATAGGCTTAGCGTTGATCAGATCCTGTGGCATCACGTTGTCGAGATCGCCAAGGCTCAGACGCTCTTTAACCGCACGCTCAACACGTACCAGACCCACACGGAACTGGTTCTCAGCCATTTCACCAACAGAGCGGATACGACGGTTGCCCAGGTGGTCGATATCGTCCACCTCACCGATACCGTTACGGATATCGATCAGCTTGCGCATCACTTCAATGATGTCATCGTGGCTCAGTACGCCGGGACCGGTCATTTCTTCACGAGTCAGGGAGCTGTTGAACTTCATACGGCCTACAGCAGACAGATCGTAACGATCTTCTGAGAAGAACAGGCTTTCGAACAACTGTTCTGCTGCTTCACGCGTTGGTGGCTCACCAGGACGCATCATGCGGTAGATTTCAACCAACGCGGTCAGACGGTCAGTCGTGCTGTCGATACGCAGGGTATCAGACATGTACGGTCCGTGATCCAGGTCGTTGGTGAACAGGGTTTCGATCTTCTTGTGGCCAGCCTGAGACAGAAGCGCCAGAGTTTCTAGGCTCAGCTCTTGGTTAGCACCAGCGATGATCTCACCGGTTTCCTCGTTGATGTAGTCACGTGCAGCAACTTTGCCCACGATGTACTCAACAGGGACTTCAATTTGTTTCACGCCGTCTTTTTCGAGCTGGCGAATGTGGCGCGCAGTGATGCGGCGACCTTGCTCGATGTATACCTTACCGTCAGCTTCAATATCGAAGCTCGCAGTTTCACCACGAAGACGATCAGGTACCAATTCCATCACCAGTGACTTGCCCTGAACTTCGAAAACAACTTTCTCGAAGAACATGTCCAAGATCTGGTCGGTGGTGTATTCCAACGCACGCAGGATGATCGATGCAGGCAGCTTACGACGACGGTCAATACGTACGTACAGCAGGTCCTTAGGATCGAATTCAAAGTCCAACCATGAACCACGGTATGGAATGATACGCGCGTTATACAGCACTTTACCTGAGGAATGGGTTTTACCCTTATCGCTGTCGAAGAAGACGCCCGGGCTACGATGCAGCTGGGATACGATAACCCTCTCAGTACCGTTAATAACAAAGGTACCATTGTCCGTCATGAGTGGAATTTCACCCATGTAGACTTCTTGCTCTTTGATGTCTTTTACGGTGCCAGCAGGTGCATCTTTGTCAAACATCACCAGGCGCAGTTTAACGCGCAGTGGTGCAGAGTAAGTTACGCCACGGATCTGACATTCTTTAACATCGAAAACTGGCTCACCGAGACGATAGCTAACGTATTGCAGCTCGGAATTGCCGTTGTAGCTCTGAATCGGAAAGACAGAGCGAAAGGCAGCTTCAAGACCGTATTGCCCTTCTGGATCCTGCTCGATAAACTTTTCAAAAGAATCAAGCTGGATCGACAGCAAGTATGGCACGTCCAGAACTTGAGGACGCTTACCAAAATCCTTACGGATACGCTTTTTCTCGGTATAAGAGTAAACCATAGGGTTCCTCAGCTCGCTGATAAGTGACCCAAACTGTCCAGACTGAGGGACAGTAACTAATAACCACCGTTTACTGTAGGAACATCAGAGGGTTAATTCCGATGTGTTTGCATGGTCAGCAGTGACTAAACGGGGTGCAAAATTCACCACTGCCCTACAGCGCAAAAAGGCCGGTGGCTATTTAGCCACCAGCCATTAGCCTTTTCAGGCTAAGAAGCTAAGCAATAATTACTTAACTTCAACAGAAGCACCAGCTTCTTCCAGATCTTTCTTCAGAGCTTCTGCTTCTTCTTTAGAAACAGCTTCTTTCAGAGGTGCTGGAGCGCCGTCAACAACTGCTTTCGCTTCTTTCAGGCCCAGACCAGTCGCGCCGCGAACTGCTTTGATTACTGCAACTTTGTTTGCACCAGCAGCAGTCAGGATTACGTCGAATTCAGTTTGCTCTTCTGCAGCTTCACCAGCAGCAGCGCCGCCAGCAACAACTGCTGCAGCAGCAGAAACACCGAACTTCTCTTCCATAGCTTCGATCAGTTCAACAACTTGCATTACAGACATTTCTGCAACTGCGTCTAGGATTTGCTCGTTAGTGATAGACATAACAATTCTCTTTAAAGTCAACAATTAGTTTAAATAGCAACCAGTAAAAAGCAATGCGAATTACGCAGCTTCTTTCTGATCGCGAACAGCCGCGATAGTGCGAACCAGCTTGCCAGCAGACGCTTCTTTCATGCACATCATCAGACGTGCGATAGCTTCGTCGTAAGTTGGCAGCGTTGCCAGTACGTCAGCGTTAGTCAGCGCGCCTTCGAATGCAGCAGCTTTGATCTCGAAATCTTTGTTCTCTTTCGCGAAGTCTTTGAAAAGACGCGCTGCAGCACCTGGGTGCTCAGTAGAGAACGCAATCAGTGTAGGACCAACAAAGATGTCTTTCAGACATTCGTAGTCAGTACCGTCTACTGCACGACGAGCCAGTGTGTTACGAACAACTTTCATGTAAACACCCGCTTCACGCGCTTGTTTACGAAGAGAAGTCATCGCGCCAACTGTTACGCCGCGAGAATCAGCTACAACTGCAGACAGGGCACCGCTGGCAGCTTCGTTGACTTCAGCAACAATTGCTTTTTTGTCTTGAAGATTTAATGCCATTTGGATTTGCTCCTGGATTGTTTTTACACCACTCGCTGCTTCACAGCAGGAGAGTAATTACGGCGCAGATCCAAGAAAGAAATATATCTATCATGTTCCTGGCACCGTCTACGTAGGTAACGATTAAGTCTTACTTATGTAAGACGCCTACGGTCTTGGACGAAGTTCGGCAAGCCGAACTTAGCCATAAATTTGAAGCGACGAATTATACAGCAACTCATCGCTTCAAGCAATTAGTTTGCTTGTGCGTCCAGAGTGTTCTGGTCAACCGCAACACCTGCACCCATAGTGGTAGAGATGCTCACTTTCTTGATGAAAGCGCCTTTCGCTGAAGAGGGCTTAGCTTTCTTCAGAGCTACCAGCAGAGCTTCCAGGTTACCTTTCAGCTTGTCAGCGTCGAAGTCAACCTTACCGATGGTGGTGTGGATGATACCGTTCTTGTCGTTACGGTAACGAACCTGACCAGCTTTAGCGTTCTTAACTGCTTCAGCAACGTTAGGAGTTACAGTACCAACTTTCGGGTTTGGCATCAGACCGCGAGGACCCAGGATAGTACCCAGCTGACCTACAACGCGCATTGCATCTGGAGATGCGATAACTACGTCGAAGTTCATTTCGCCTTTCTTAACTTGCTCAGCCAGGTCTTCCATACCAACGATGTCAGCACCCGCTTCTTTAGCAGCTTCAGCGTTCGCACCTTGAGTGAATACCGCTACGCGGATGTCACGGCCAGTACCGTGTGGCAGTACAGTTGCGCCACGAACGTTTTGGTCTGATTTACGTGCATCGATGCCCAGGTTAACAGCAACGTCTACACTTTCAACGAATTTAGCAGTAGCCAGTTCTTTCAGAAGAGCAACAGCTTCGTTGATGTCGTACTCACGAGTCACATCAACTTTCTCGCGGATTACGCGCATGCGCTTAGTCAGTTTTGCCATTGTCTTAACCCTCTACTACCAGACCCATTGAACGAGCGGTACCGGCGATTGAGCGTTTCATCGCTTCAATGTCTGCACCAGTCATGTCTTTCGCTTTAGTTTCAGCGATTTCCTGGATCTGAGCGTCGGTAACAGTACCAACTTTCTCAGTGTTAGGACGGCCTGAACCAGACTTAATACCTGCTGCTTTCTTCAACAGAATTGCTGCAGGTGGAGTCTTCATTTCGAAAGTGAAAGAACGGTCGCTGTATACAGAGATAACTACTGGAGTTGGCAGACCTTTCTCTAGAGATTCTGTACGTGCGTTGAACGCTTTACAGAATTCCATGATGTTCACGCCGTGCTGACCCAGAGCTGGACCAACTGGTGGACTTGGGTTAGCCATACCAGCTGCAACTTGCAGCTTGATGTAAGCTTCTACTTTTTTAGCCATTACTAAATACCTAAATTTGGGTTCAAACGTCTACTTTTGACAAGCAGACTCCCCGTTTAACAAAAGGGCGCGAAATTGTATTCAAATTTCGCGCCCCTCGCAACTGTTACCGAGCAAAAAATGATCAGGATTTTTCTACTTGGCTGAATTCCAGTTCTACCGGTGTCGCACGGCCGAAGATAGAGACAGACACCTTCAGGCGGCTCTTCTCGTAATCGACTTCTTCTACCACACCATTGAAGTCCGCAAATGGGCCTTCAGTAACACGGATAACTTCACCCGCTTCATACACAGTTTTGTGTACTGGCGATTCGCTCGCTTTCTCCAGACGGTTCAAAATAGCGTCTGCTTCTTTATCAGAAATCGGCGCTGGACGATCTGGTGTACCGCCGATGAAGCCCATTACACGTGGTACGCTACGCACCAGGTGCCATGACTCATCGTTCATCAGCATCTGAACCAGAACATAACCTGGGAAGAACTTACGCTCGCTCTTACGACGCTGTCCTGCGCGCATTTCAACCACTTCCTCGGTTGGTACCAGTACCTCACCAAAGAAGTCTTCCATCTCGTGCATTTTGATATGTTCTTTCAGCGACTTCGCTACACGGCCTTCGAAACCAGAGAAAGCCTGAACAACATACCAACGTTTTTTTGGAGCTTCGCTCATGTAGTTAACCTCACACGCCAGTGAATAGGCGGACCAGACGGACCATGATTCCGTCGATGCCCCACAGGATGAGCGCCATGACGACAGTGACAGCCAGAACGATGAGAGTGGTTTGCAAAGTTTCCTGGCGAGTAGGCCATACCACTTTACGCACTTCCATACGCGATTCACGTGCAAAGGTGATCGCTGCTTTACCTTTGGCAGTCAGTGCAGCAACACCACCAGCGGCGGCAACTAACACAACAACTGCAGCAGCGCGTAGCACGACAGACATATCACTGTACAGGCTATTTCCCACTACCGCTACGGCCAATAAGGCAAAGACCACAACCCATTTCAGGGCGTCCATTGACCCGGTTTGGGCTTCAGCATTCGCTTTCATACATTCTACCTGTAACTAGTCTACTTCATAGACGACAACAACCTCGCGTCAGCGAGGTAAAAGAACAAGGAAAATAGATTTAAATTCATATGACCATCTATTTTCTTATCCCTAAAACAATGTCCACTGCGGCAAATCGGTGAAAAAAAGTCCAATCCAAAGATTTGGCGCAGAAAAAGGGCATCAAATGATGCCCTTTTTGCTAGTGTGTCGTCAAATCTTATTCGATGATTTTAGCAACAACACCCGCACCAACAGTACGGCCGCCTTCACGGATTGCGAAGCGCAGACCTTCATCCATCGCGATTGGTGCAATCAGAGTTACAACCATCTGGATGTTGTCGCCTGGCATTACCATCTCAACGCCTTCTGGCAGTTCGATAGTACCGGTCACGTCAGTAGTACGGAAGTAGAACTGTGGACGGTAGCCT
>NZ_JAALDL010000021.1 GCF_011045095.1 Grimontia sedimenti | reverse complement strand
GCTGCCGCTCGACTTGCATGTGTTAGGCCTGCCGCCAGCGTTCAATCTGAGCCATGATCAAACTCTTCAATTAAAGTTTTTGGCTCGATGAAATACTGTATAAATTGACTGTGCCGATAACTCCGAAGAGTTTTCGTTTGGTCACTCAGTAAACATCGATAAATCTTTTGTCTATCAATCACGAGTGCCCACACAGATTGCATAGGTCAAATTGTTAAAGAACGTTGACTTGAAGAAGCGTTGCTTCTCACCGTCAGGGCTGCGAATTTTACGCTGCCGGGCGATGAAGTCAAGAAGAAATTTTGAGATTTTTCAGCGTTGCTTTCGCAACCCTCAAAACACCTTGTTGACTTGCCTCTCGGGGTGAATTTCCCTTTGAAGCGGGCGGCCATTTTACTGATTCGAAACAGCGCGTCAAGCGTTTATTCCAACTCAATTTTTGAGGCCTTCGCTGTACCGATTTGAGTGGGCATTTCCGCTGTGGTAGCCGCTCTCCGTGTCGGTGAGGCGGCATTATAGGGAGGTCTGAAATTCTGGCAAGGGCTTTTTTAAGGTTTTTTATGAAAAACGATGCGTTCGATTACTTTTCGCTCAAAACGGCATTAAAGTGAACGAAATCGCTCTGAAAAGTCCTTTACTCTATCCCAATTGGTGTACTCAACTTCTTTGGTTGGGTCAGTTTCGCCACCTGTCATCTTCATAATGAACTGAATCATGACACGATCGAAAAGCTTATAGCGGGGATAATAGAGCGCACCGGCGAACACATCTTGCAGTTCTGGCTGCCAAGGCGACAGCTTTCTGAACTTCTTCATATAGACACTACCTTCCGGTGTGTCTTTACCAGGTTTGCGAGCTGTCAGATTCACGCAGAAAAAGGCAGCTTTCGTTTCATTGAGCGCAGAGAGGTTGTTTTCGATAAAACGGTATAGCTTCTTATTAAGGTGACCATAGCGAATTGACGCACCAATCAATACCTTGTCATATTCCGCCCAATTCACCTCAGGCATGTCGTGCAGGTCCACCAGCTCACATTCGTAATTACCTGCCAATTCGCTTTCAATAGAACGAAGAATCTTTACTGTCTGCCCTTCACGGCTTGAGTGAAGTAAAAGCGCCTTTTTCATCATTATTCCTATAAAAGCTATTAGCTACGCCAGAAGGTCGGCGTAAAAAGAACCAGTAAGGTGAACACTTCGAGACGTCCGAACAGCATGGAGACAATCAGTACCCATTTCGCGCCACTATTAATATCGCCAAAGTGAACTGCAACCTCGCCCAAACCAGGACCGAGGTTGTTAAGGGTCGCCGCAACCGCTGAAAACGCTGTTAACTCATCGATACCCGTCGCGATAAGCCCCAGCATACAGATGACAAATACCAGCGCATAGGCAGAGAAGAATCCCCAAACTGCATCCACCACCTGTTGAGGCAGGGCTTTGTTACCTACTTTGATGGTGTACACCGCCCTTGGGTGCACCAAACGTTTCAGTTCACGAGAACCTTGTAGTGACAGCAGCAGGATTCGGATCACTTTCATACCGCCACCCGTTGAGCCTGCACACCCACCTATAAAAGAGGAAAACAATAGAAGCACTGGCAGGAATAATGGCCACTCAGAAAAACTCGTCGTGGTATAACCCGCTGTCGTGGAAATCGATACGGTTTGGAAGATGGCTTGGTTAAAAGCTTCGAACTCAGACTCGTAAGTGCCATGGTTGATCAACATGCCAAACACAATCGCCAGCAGAATAAGCTGGATCACGATAAACGCACGAAACTCCGGGTCTTTGAAATAGAAGCCAGGATGCAGCTTGCCACTGGCAAAAGCAGCGAAGTGTAGCGAGAAATTACACGCTGAAATAAAGAGGAAGAACACCGTGATGAAGTTAATCGCAGGGCTGTTGAAATAGCCAATACTTGCATCATGGGTTGAGAATCCGCCAATAGCGACCGTCGAGAAACTGTGGCTAATAGCATCGAATACCGACATCCCCGCCAGCCAGTAAGCCGATGCGCAGGAAACGGTCAGCGCAAGATAGATGTACCATAGTGCTTTTGCCGTTTCTGCAATACGCGGTGTCATCTTGCTGTCTTTAACTGGCCCCGGGATTTCAGCACGGTAAAGCTGCATACCACCGATACCAAGCACTGGCAGAATAGCTACCGCAAGCACAATGATACCCATGCCTCCGAACCATTGCAGAAGCTGGCGGTAAAACAGTACCGCTTTTGGCAGGTTATCGAGCCCCACCATCACCGTTGCCCCAGTCGTCGTCAGGCCTGAGAAGGATTCAAAGAAGGCGTCGGTAACCGACATATTGGGCTGTTCCGACAGCATGAACGGAATAGACCCCGCACTGCCGATTACTGTCCAGAATAGCACCACAATCAAAAAGCCATCACGGGCTTTCAATTCATGTCTGAAACGTCGGTTAGGAAACCAGAGAAGACCACCGCCCGCGAGAAGAAGGAAGAAAGTGAGAACAAAAGGGAAGCCTTCACCATCGCGGTAAATGAATGCCACCACGGCTGGCGCCAGCATGGTGATACTGAAAAGGGCAAGAAGAAGCCCGACAATCCGGATAATTGAACGAAATTGCATAGCCTTGGACGGCTCATCCTTATATTCAGGGGTGAGCCTGAATTATGTATTTTTATCAAGCCCGGCCACGCTAACCTGACCGCGGGAGCGATTAAAAATCTCCGCTGCGATCTGTTCGGCACTCCGTGCATCCACTTCCACTGTCATCTCCACATTATGGCTGAAATCAGTATTAACCTGAACCGCGTTATGGGAAGCCAGTATCGATTCGATCAAGGCAATGTGAGGGTATTCACAGCTTATTGTGAACTGAACCGTAATCGCCTTCTCTTTCGTTGCCAGTTGCAGTAGCGCCTGTTGCACACCGCCACCATAAGCTTTGACAAGCCCACCTGTTCCCAGCCGGATACCGCCATAGTAGCGTGTCACCACTGCAGTGATCTCACCCACACCACTGCCAGATAGCTGCGCAAGGATAGGTTTACCGGCCGTACCGGAAGGCTCTCCGTCATCACTAAAGCCCCAACTCATCGAGTCCTCAGGACGCCCAGCAACGAATGCCCAACAGTTATGGCGTGCATCAGCATGCTTCGCTTTGATTTCTGCCACAAACGCTTTGGCACTTTCTATGCCTGGTGTATGGGCGAGGTAGGTAATAAAGCGGCTCTTCTTTATCTCTTCTTCCGATATCACAGGGATAACGGGATCAGATAAGGCGAGGTATTCATGCGAGTCACCATAAATTGAAAAGGCGCGGGATTTTAACATAAGAAAATCGTAACACAGCAAAAGCGCTAACTCGTTGAAATAGTGAGAACGCAAGATTTAAACAGATAGTTTAAACACAAATTTCAAACATCTGTTTAACATTTCTATTGCCTTTTTGTTCAGCCCGGCTCAGACTAAAGCTGACTATAACGACTACCCTCTACCTAAAGGTAAACCAAACCAGACAAAGATCTGGCAATACGGAGATAGAACATGATTTACCAAGGTGACACCCTGTCCGTGCGCTATCTGGAAGATGGCCTCGCGGAGCTGAACCTCGATGCACCCGGCTCTGTTAATAAATTCGACCTTGCGACACTGGAAAGTCTCAACGAGGCACTTAATGCTCTCTCGCAGAAGTCCGACGTAAAAGCCCTGCTGCTGACGTCTGCCAAACCAGCGTTTGTCGTAGGCGCAGATATCACTGAATTCCTCGGCCTGTTTGCCAAGCCAGAGGAAGAACTCTCAAATTGGGTCACGCACGCGAACGATATCTTCAACAAACTCGAAGATCTGCCTTTCCCTACCGTTTCCGTCATTTCCGGTTTCGCTCTGGGCGGTGGCTGCGAGTGTATTCTTGCTACTGATTTCCGTATTGCTGATTCCACCGCGCGCATCGGCCTGCCAGAAACCAAACTTGGCATCATGCCGGGCTTTGGCGGTACAGTGCGTATGCCTCGTCTAGTGGGTGCTGATACCGCGATGGAGCTCATCACCGCAGGTAAAGAAAGCAAAGCCGATGCCGCACTCAAAATCGGTCTGGTTGATGCCGTAACAGCACCGGATGACCTGCGTGATGCTGCGATTGCCCTTGCTAAGCAAGCCATTGAAGGCAAGCTGGACTGGCAATCACGTCGCGCACAGAAAAAAGCGCCACTGCAACTGAACAAGATTGAAGCCACCATGAGCTTCACCATGGCCAAAGGCATGGTGGCGCGGGTGGCAGGTCCTCACTACCCAGCTCCTATGACTGCAGTTGTGGCGATTGAAGAAGCGTCGCGCTCCGATCGCGACGGCGCCTTGCTGGTTGAGAACAAACACTTCGTCAAACTGGCGAAGAACGATGTCACTCAGGCACTGGTTGGTATTTTCCTCAATGATCAGTACCTAAAATCCAAAGCCAAAAAAGCTGCTAAAGAAGGCAAACCAACTGAGCGTGGTGCTGTACTGGGTGCAGGCATCATGGGTGGCGGTATCGCTTACCAGTCAGCCAGCAAAGGTGTGCCGGTATTGATGAAAGACATCAGTCAGGCTTCGCTGGAAACCGGCATGAAAGAAGCATCCAAACTGCTGAACAAGCAATTGGAGCGTGGTCGTCTTAACGGTCTGAAAATGGCAGAAGTACTTGCCTCTATCACCCCTAGCCTTCACTACGCAGGTATCGAGCAGTCTGACGTGGTTGTTGAAGCCGTGGTAGAGAATCCGAAAGTGAAAGCTGCAGTACTGAGCGAAGTGGAGGCCTTGCTGCCAGAAGGTGCTGTACTGACTTCCAACACCTCCACGATTCCTATCGATCTGTTGGCGAAATCGCTCAAGCGACCAGAAAACTTCTGTGGCATGCACTTCTTTAACCCGGTGCACCGCATGCCATTGGTAGAAGTCATTCGTGGTAAAGATACCTCAGAAGAAACCGTAGCACGCGTGGTGGCCTACGCCGCCAAGATGGGTAAAAGCCCAGTGGTCGTCAACGACTGCCCAGGGTTCTTTGTAAACCGCGTACTGTTCCCCTACTTTGCGGGTTTCAGCATGCTGCTTCGTGACGGTGCTGACTTCACCAAAGTCGACAAAGTGATGGAGAAGAAGTTCGGCTGGCCAATGGGCCCAGCTTACCTACTTGATGTTGTAGGCATTGACACTGCGCACCATGCACAGGCTGTGATGGCAGAAGGTTTCCCAGAACGCATGGCAAAAAGCTACCGCGATGCTGTCGATGTGATGTTTGAGTCCGAGCGCTTTGGTCAGAAGAATGGCATCGGTTTCTACAAATACTCGGTCGATCGCAAAGGCAAACCGAAGAAAGACGTGGATGCTGATGTCGCAGGCCTACTGTCATCAGTACTCGGTTCGGCGACCGATTACAGCGACGAAGAGATCATCAACCGCATGATGGTGCCGATGATCAACGAAGTAGTGCGTTGTCTGGAAGAAGGCATTATCGCAACTCCTCAGGAAGCAGACATGGCGCTGGTTTACGGCCTTGGCTTCCCTCCATTCCGAGGCGGTGTATTCCGTTATCTGGATACCATTGGACTGGCAAACTATGTTGCTATGGCTGACCAACTGGCCAATCTGGGCCCAGCCTATGAAGTGCCACAAGGTCTTCGCGACAAAGCTGCCAAAGGCGAAGGGTATTTCGATGCCCAACGACAGTCTGCCTAACCACAAGGAATTGAGAGGGAAAACAACATGAAAAACGTCGTGATTGTCGATTGTATTCGAACCCCGATGGGCCGCTCCAAAGGCGGTGCTTTCCGCCACACCCGTGCGGAAGATTTGTCAGCGCACCTGATGGCATCACTGCTGGCACGTAACCCACAATTAGATCCAACAGAAATCGAGGACATCTACTGGGGCTGTGTGCAGCAAACTCTGGAACAAGGCTTCAACGTCGCCCGTAACGCAGCACTGCTGGCAGGCATTCCACATACAGTAGCCGCGACTACGGTTAACCGTCTCTGTGGCTCTTCCATGCAGGCACTGCATGATGCCGCACGCGCCATTCAAGTGGGCGATGCCGATGTCTGCTTGATTGGTGGCGTTGAGCACATGGGTCATGTTCCTATGACTCACGGTGTCGACTTCCACCCGGGTCTTTCCAAGTCTGTGGCAAAAGCCGCCGGTATGATGGGTCTGACTGCAGAGATGCTGGGTCGCATCCATGGTATCAGCCGTGAACAGCAAGATGCCTTTGCTGCCCGCTCCCACCAGCGCGCGATGCTGCCACCGTGGAAGGCCGCTTTAAAAATGAAATCATGCCTACCGAAGGCCATGATGAGAAAGGCGGACTCTTCCTGATGGAAAACGATGAAGTTATCCGTCCGGAAACCACAGTGGAAACTCTTTCAGGTCTGCGCCCAGTATTCGATCCAGCTAACGGCACAGTAACCGCTGGTACGTCTTCCGCCCTGTCTGACGGTGCTGCGGCTATGTTGGTGATGAGCGAAGACAAAGCCAAAGCGCTCGGTCTGCCAATTCGTGCTCGCGTGCGTTCGATGGCAGTCGCAGGCTGCGATCCATCTATCATGGGTTATGGTCCTGTACCGGCAACGCAAAAAGCTCTGAAGCGTGCAGGTGTCTCCATTGATGACATCGGCATGATTGAGCTTAACGAAGCCTTCGCTGCGCAGTCACTGCCTTGTGCAAAAGATCTGGGCTTGCTGGATAAAGTTGACGAGAAAGTGAACCTCAACGGTGGCGCGATCGCACTGGGTCACCCTCTGGGTTGTTCAGGCGCACGTATCTCTACTACGCTTATCAACCTGATGGAACACAATGATGTCGAGCTGGGTCTTGCCACCATGTGTATCGGTTTAGGTCAGGGTATTGCTACGGTGTTTGAGCGCGTTTAAACAAAAACGTGTCGTCAACAAAGCCGGGTTTAATACCCGGCTTTGCTATTTGTAGCGAAGCATTGCTATATAGCTATGCACTTAACGCATATTAATCATGATTTAGTTTCATTATTTTCATGACCACTTTGGTTCTACACTGTATTTCATACGTTTATTCCCCTTTCCGGAGGACATCCCATGTTCAAAGCACTGGTACTGGACCAAGCTGACAAAATCACCACTTCAAGCATTCAAGAACTCGACGTTAGCCGACTGCCACAAGGCGATGTGCTGATCGACGTGGATTACTCCTCACTGAACTACAAAGATGGTCTGGCTATTACAGGCAAAGGCAAGATCTGTCGTGAGTTCCCAATGGTGCCAGGTATCGACCTGACAGGAACAGTGTCAGAATCTTCAGATTCACGTTTTACCACCGGACAGAAAGTGGTACTGACTGGCTGGGGCGTCGGTGAAACCCATTGGGGTGGCATGGCACAAAAAGCGCGCCTCAAAGCTGACTGGTTGGTTCCGCTGCCAGAAAAGCTCTCTGGCGATCAGGCAATGAAAATCGGTACTGCGGGTTTGACAGCCATGCTTTGTGTACAGGCATTGCAAGATGCTGGCATCACACCAGAGAAAGGTGAAATCCTGGTGACAGGCGCAAGTGGCGGTGTCGGTTCAGTGGCGGTCACGCTGCTGTCTGAACTGGGTTACCAAGTGGTAGCAGTAACAGGCCGTTCAAGCGAGAACAGTGAATGGCTGAAATCGCTGGGCGCATCGCGCGTGGTAGAGCGTAGCGAATTTGAAGAACCTGCTCGCCCATTGGAAAAACAAATTTGGGCTGGCGCGGTAGATACCGTTGGCAGCAAGATGCTGGCAAAAGTGCTGGCGCAGGTTGATTACGACGGCGCAGTCGCAGCATGTGGGCTGGCGGGCGGTTTCGATCTGCCAACCACAGTCATGCCATTTATCCTGCGCGGCGTGAAACTACTGGGTGTGGATTCTGTGTACGCGCCTTTCGAGCGTCGCCAGAAAGCGTGGCAACGTATCTCTGAGTTGCTGCCGGCAAGCTACTACGATAACGGCTGTCGTGAAATCTCGCTGGAAGAAGTGCCAGACGCAGCAGAAGCCATCACCAATGGTCAAATCACTGGCCGTGTGGTGATCAAACTGTAAGCCTTCTTTGCGGTATTAAAAGAACGGAGCCTATCGGCTCCGTTTTTTGTTTGAAAGACTATAGCTCAAACAAACCCCATGTCTTTAATCCGTGTATCGATAAGACGGCTGCACTCTTCTTTAATCAGGTTTCTAAGCCATACCTGCGCCGCGGAGTGCTCCGTCCTTGGGTGCCAAATCAAAGAATAATCAAACGGCTTAAATTCGAACGGCAATGGCTTAATCACCAGATCGTATTTTTCACCCACGAGATACGCCAAGTCAGCAGGAACGGTAATGATAAGTGGCAGGCTATCCAACATCGCTACCGCCGCTTCCAGGTGGTAAGCACGTAGCGCCAGTTTGGGCTCTGGGTGTCCGCGCAACGCTTCATCGATCAGCGCTTTCACGCCATCACTGATAGCAATCACTGCATGTGGGTAAGCCAGGTAGTCTTCGAGCGTCAGCGCTTTGTCGGCCAAAGGGTGATGCTTCGACACCATGCAGAATACGCTCACCAGTCCCAACCTGTCAGACTGAAGCGGGTCAACCGGACCGGTCGGGCGGCAAATCGCCATGTCGCACCCTTCCGAGGTCAGCTGACGCATTAACTGGTCATGCTGTAAGGGGGCGAATTCCAGTGACAAGCCCGGCGCTTCCTCATAAATACGCGGCAATGCAAACGGCAAAATGGTTTGCATGGCGTAATCAGTCGTTGCGATCTTAAAAGACTGCTCACACTTGGCCGGGTCAAACTCTTCAGGCGAAAGGACATGACGAAGTGTATCTAGTGGTGCTGTCAGTTGAGCATTCAACTCCAACGCTCTTTGGGTTGGGATCAGCTGTTGTCCGTGCCGGGTAAACAAGGGATCGCCCGTAAGGCTTCTCAATCGTCCCAGAACCCTACTCATCGCTGACTGGCTAAGGCTTAGACGGATAGCCGCTTTACTCACGCTACCTTCTTCCAGCAGCACACAAAGCGCGATTAGCAGGTTTAGGTCGCGGCGGTAGATATCTTCAAGTTCCATAACATGCCCAAAGAGTGGTAACGTTGCCATTATAAGCATGCCAGTCACCGATAAGGGTGATTAAGAAAGGCGTCTATTGATATTTGGCGAACGCCAGATAAAAAAAATCCCGCATTAAAGCGGGGAAGCCCAAGAAAACTGGGTGTGAGTGTAGTCGATGAGTGAGTTAGCCTAGCTGTTTCGCCATGTTCACGTTCGTTTGAACATCATTCGTTAACAACTTGTTAATTAAGTTACACATGTTTTTTACAAAACCAACCCCTGTTGAATATTTAGTCTTCATAAGTATGATCGGGTCGACGTTTTCAATGTGATAAATGCAGATGAGTTCAGAATTTGAAAATCCGGATCACTTTTTAGACGCAGCAGGCCTGCGTTGTCCGGAACCGGTCATGATGGTAAGAAAAACAATCCGCAACATGGCGGAGGGTGAAACTTTACTGGTGACGGCGGACGATCCGTCCACGACACGCGACATCCCAAGTTTCTGCCGTTTCATGGACCACACCCTTGTTGCCCATGAGTCAGAAACCAGTCCATTCCGCTATCTGATCAAGAAAGGTCTTTAAGATCTTCTGAACAGATAAACGAGCGGAAATGAAAAAGGCAGCCAAGGCTGCCTTTTTCATGTTTGTCAGTAATCTGATGCTTGCTCAACGTCGTTCACTTTCCGCCTGAGCGTGGCGTTTTCATGCTCCAGTTCCCGCATAGCCTTTTTCATCGGCAATACGTAGCGCACTCTCACCATAGCATCAATAGATAAGTAAGTGGTTACTATTGCGCCAACCACCATTGGAAGCCACATATCAGTTAACACCATTCCAAGAATATTCAGCGCAAGTGCAAAGTGGAACAGCCACATCTGGCTTTTGGGGCTGATCGCCAGAAACCTGTCCATAACACGCTCCTTAATCACGATGACACTAACGTCAAACTACCATGGAACCGTCAGTGAGGTTGCTGATGAAATCACACATTCAGGTGTCTGGTTATGTTTCTTATCGCATAAAGAAAGTACCGATCGCGAGTACCGCAAACAACCCTGCCGTCACATACCGTACAACGTTCAATGGCAATGCATTTGCAGCCTTTTGACCCAGTAAGACCACAGGGACATTAGCCAGCAGCATACCGATAGTCGTACCAATAATGACCATGGTCAGCGCTTCAGCATTTTGAGCACCGAGTACAGTCGTTGCCACCTGAGTTTTGTCGCCAATTTCTGCAATAAAGAAAGCGATGAAACTCGCCACAAACGGGCCCCGGTTTGACACACTTTTTTCATCATCGAGTTTGTCAGGGATCAGCACCCAAACTGCCATCACCGCAAAGCTGACGATCAGCACCCAACGCAACACGTCTTCGGTAAGATAATCGGCAACAACCACACCCAGCCAGGCAGCAACCGCATGGTTAAGGATTGTGGCGAAAAAGATAGCAAGAATAATAGGTACCGGCTTTCGGTATCGACTGGCCAGTAACAGGGAAAGGAGTTGGGTTTTATCACCAATTTCTGCCAACGCAACGGTGGCAATGGATATCGCTAACACGCTCATTATTGTTTTCCAGGGCGAGGATTATTATTCGAAAACCATGACAACCCACGCGCCCCGCCCGGTTCGCGTAAAGTGTCATTGGTCTCGTCAAACCCACTATCGTGTGTCGCCATTACCATGAAGATTGAGCTTCAAATATGTTGATAATGGCCTCGCTGGCGCGAGAGACTACTCCCCAAGAGCGTGCGCATTTTAGCCTCAACGCCTGACGGAATACAACCTCCGCCCGTTTTACCTTTCGACCCCGCTCGCCACCTTTGAAACCAAAGGACAAAAACCGCCATTACCCCTACTTATCCCAAGCCTTGCGCGCTATAATCGCGTGTTATTTTCACTTCATTAAATCGCGCGAACCTGACGATGCAAAAATTCGACGTTAAAACTTTTCAGGGCATGATCCTCGCGCTGCAGGATTACTGGGCCCAACAAGGTTGTACCATCGTACAACCGCTCGACATGGAGGTAGGTGCAGGCACCTCTCACCCAATGACTTGTCTGCGTGCAATTGGTCCAGAGCCAATCGCAGCAGCTTACGTTCAGCCTTCTCGTCGTCCAACTGACGGCCGTTACGGTGAAAACCCTAACCGTCTGCAACACTACTACCAGTTCCAGACTATCCTGAAGCCGTCTCCAGACAACATTCAGGAACTGTATCTTGGTTCGCTGCGTGTGCTGGGTATTGACCCTGAAGTTCATGACATCCGCTTCGTAGAAGACAACTGGGAAAACCCGACACTGGGTGCCTGGGGTCTTGGCTGGGAAGTTTGGCTGAACGGCATGGAAGTCACCCAGTTTACTTACTTCCAACAAGTAGGTGGTCTTGAGTGTAAACCTGTTACCGGCGAAATCACTTACGGCATCGAACGTTTGGCGATGTACATCCAGGGCGTCGATTCAGTTTACGATCTGGTATGGACTGATGGCCCATTCGGTAAAGTGACTTATGGCGATATCTTCCACCAGAACGAAGTGGAGCAATCGACCTACAACTTCGAATACGCTGACGTAGACTTCCTGTTCACTTACTTCGACCAGTGCGAGAAAGAGTGTAAGTCTCTTCTCGAGCTTGAGAAGCCTCTGCCACTGCCAGCGTATGAGCGCATCCTGAAAGCAGGCCATGCATTTAACCTGCTGGACGCACGCAAAGCTATCTCAGTGACTGAGCGTCAACGCTACATCCTGCGTATCCGCAACCTGACCAAGTCAGTTGCTGAAGCGTACTACGCATCCCGTGAAGCTCTTGGCTTCCCCATGCTTCGTAACAGCGTGTGTAAAAAGGGTGAGGAGAAGTAAGATGGCGAACAATTTCCTGATTGAGCTGGGTACTGAAGAGCTGCCACCTACGCAACTTCGTACACTGGCAGAAGCATTTGCAGCAAACTTTGAGCAAGAGCTGAAAGACGCTGAACTGACACACGAAGGTGTGGTTTGGTACGCAACCCCTCGTCGTTTGGCACTAAAAGTCACTGCGCTGGCTGACCAACAAGCTGACAAGATGGTTGAGAAACGTGGCCCTGCCATTTCTGCTGCTTTCGACGCAGACGGCAACCCAACCAAAGCCGCACAAGGTTGGGCGCGTGGTTGTGGTATTGATGTATCAGAAGCCGATCGTATGGTGACTGATAAAGGTGAATGGCTGCTGTTCAAGCAAGAAGTCAAAGGCCAGAACACCAAAAACATCGTTGTAGCACTGGCTGACAAAGCGCTGGCGAATCTGCCAATCGCGAAGCCAATGCGCTGGGGTGACAAAGATACCCTGTTCATCCGTCCGGTGAAGACCCTGACTATCCTGCTGGGTGACGAGCTAATTGAAGGCACCATCATGGGTGTTGATTCAGCGCGTACCATTCGTGGTCACCGTTTTATGGGCGAAGCGGAATTCACCATCGACAATGCTGACCAATATCCAGCGATTCTGGAAGAGCGCGGTAAAGTCATTGCCGATTACGAAGCACGTAAAGCCACTATCATCGCTGATGCCCAAAAGGCAGCGGAGCTGGTGGGTGGTATTGCTGATCTGGAAGATGACCTGGTTGAGGAAGTCACGTCTCTGGTTGAGTGGCCAGTGGTACTGACCGCGACCTTCGAAGAGAAGTTCCTGAAGGTGCCTTCTGAAGCCTTGGTTTACACCATGAAAGGCGACCAGAAGTACTTCCCAGTTTACAGCGAAGACAAGCAGCTTCTGCCTAACTTCATCTTCGTATCAAACATCGAATCGAAGGAACCTCGCCACGTTATCGAAGGTAACGAAAAAGTGGTTCGCCCTCGTCTTGCGGATGCTGAGTTCTTCTTCGACACCGACCGCAAGCGTCCTTTGATTGACCGTCTACCACAGCTGGAAACGGCTATTTTCCAAAAGCAGTTGGGTACCATCAAAGACAAGACAGACCGCATCACTGAGCTTGCCGGCTACATTGCTGACAAGATTGGTGCTGACGTCGAAAAAGCAAAACGTGCAGGCCTTCTGGCGAAATGCGACCTGATGACCTCCATGGTTTTCGAATTCACCGAAACTCAGGGCGTGATGGGTATGCACTACGCGCGTCATGATGGCGAAGCAGAAGATGTTGCCGTTGCCCTGAATGAGCAATACATGCCGCGTTTCGCAGGTGATGAACTGCCAGGCAATGGTGTTTCTTCAGCACTGGCGATGGCAGACAAGCTGGATACCATCGTAGGTATCTTCGGTATTGACCAGGCACCGAAAGGTTCTGACCCATTCGCGCTGCGTCGTGCTTCTCTGGGTGTCCTTCGCATTATCGTTGAGTACGGTTACGATCTGGATCTGACCGATCTGATTGCCAAAGCCAAATCGCTGTTCGGCGACCGTCTGACTAACGATAAGGTTGAAGCTGACGTTATCGAATTCATGCTGGGTCGTTTCCGTGCATGGTATCAGGACGAAGGCCATAGCGTAGATGCCATCCAAGCCGTGCTTGCAATGAACCCTACCCAACCGGCTGATTTCGACAAGCGCGTGAAAGCTGTAACGCACTTCCGTTCACTGGATGCTGCTGAGTCTCTGGCGTCTGCGAATAAGCGTGTTGGTAACATCCTGGCGAAATACGACGGCGAATTGTCTGACACCATCAACAGTGAGCTGTTGGTGGAAGATGCAGAGAAAGCATTGGCTGAGAAAGTCACCGCAATGGTTGAAGCGCTGAAGCCTGTCTTTGCAGCCGGTGATTACCAAGCTGCACTGACCCAATTGGCAGACCTGCGCGAACCTGTTGATACTTTCTTCGACAATGTGATGGTAATGGCTGAAGACGAAGCGCTGAAGGCGAACCGTCTGGCACTGCTCAATATCCTGCGAGGCCAGTTTATGAATGTTGCAGATATCTCTCTGCTTCAGAAATAAGCTCGGCAAGAAAAGCTAATCAAGAGCCCCGTTTGAACGGGGCTTTTTTGTATCGATATAATTGTCTTTACACAAGCCTCATTCACAGCCTCTAAAGCGATATCTTCAACCCTGTTTAGTCTTAAATTGTCTGCATGTTTCACGTGGAACATCTCTCTCACCGCTTTCTAAACCTCCCTCTTCCCTTATCTGAAACGACAACTTTTCCACCATCCGCTGCATGTTAAAAAGAAAGCAGAAATTGCATTCATTTTGTGCAATGAATCAGTTATGGTTTGTCGACTAACCAGAAGGAACAAAGGATTAAATAGGTTTCGCGCTATGCAGTTTTCTAAGTTTGGAAATAAGTTTTCTCAGCATTCCGGCATCACACAGTTGATGGACGATCTCAATGACGGACTAAGAAACCCGGATGCCATTATGCTTGGTGGTGGCAACCCAGCGGCGATTCCTGAAATGCTTGAGCATTTCGAAGACTTGAGTAGACGGATGCTAGATGATGGCTCTCTTGTTGCAGCACTCTCTAACTATGATGGACCACAAGGTAAGACTGCGTTCATCGCAGCACTGGCTGAGATGTTGAATAGGACATTTGGATGGCAGGTGACATCTAAAAACATCATGCTGACCAATGGCAGTCAGTGCGCCTTCTTTTATCTCTTCAACCTTTTCGGCGGGCAGTATGATGACGGCAGCTTTAAGAAAATCCTCCTGCCTTTAACACCTGAGTATATTGGTTACGCCGATTCGGGTTTAGACCCTGATATCTTTACCAGCTTCAAACCGACAATCGAGCATCTGGATAACCGCCAGTTTAAATACCATGTAGATTTTGATGCGCTGGAAATTGATGAGTCAGTTACGGCTATTTGTGCCTCACGACCAACAAACCCGACCGGTAATGTTCTTACTGATGAAGAGATCGCAAAGCTTGATAAGCTGGCACGAGTGAACAATATTCCCCTCATCATCGACAATGCTTATGGCGTCCCCTTCCCGAATATCATCTTCGAAGATGTGAAGCCTTTCTGGAACGAGAACACTATCCTGTGTTCGAGCTTATCCAAATTAGGTTTGCCAGGTGTACGTTGCGGCATCATCATTGCGCAGGAAGAGATTATCACTGCCCTATCCAACATCAATGGCATTGTCAGCTTGTCACCTTGTGGTGTTGGCCCTGCACTCGCACTTGAGATGATTAAAACCGGTGACTTACTGTCGCTCAGTGAAACTGTCATTAAGCCTTTCTATCAGAAGAAAGCAAAGCGTAGCATCGAGCTTCTTCAGAAAGCGATTCCTGATGAACGATTTAGAATTCATAAACCAGAAGGTGCTATCTTCCTTTGGCTATGGTTTGAAGGGCTACCCATTAGCACCAAAGAGCTCTACCAACGCCTTAAGAAACGTGGCTTACTGATAGTTCCTGGTGAGTACTTTTTTATTGGTTCAGAATTGGATTGGGACCATACCCGTGAATGCCTAAGAATGAACTATGTTCAGGATGACAAGGCCATTGCACGGGGTGTCGAGATACTTAAAGAGGAAGTGGAAAAGGCTTACGCTGAGTCTTAATTCTCCACCAAAGGTTCCACGTGAAACATCGCCCAGTTGGAAAATCGACTGGGCTTTTTTGTGTTCATATTCTATTTGGACCCACTAATCTGATCGTAAACAGTAAGGCGTGTTCTTTTATCATTTTAATTTAACCGCTGACGTTTCACGTGAAACATCGGTTGAGTGGAAGACAATGACCGAGAATAAAACGCTCTCTGAAGTAGAAACTGATGTGAAAGTTGGAGAGCTGACAGGAGCATTAGTCGAACCAAAATCCTATCGACATAACGAAACGGTTTATCTGATTATTGCTGGAAGTGGCCCCACTGATAGAGATGGTAATCAGCCATCGATAAAAACGGATACGTACAAAAAGCTCGCTCATGCCCTTTCAAAACAAAACATCGCTTCATACCGCTATGACAAAAAAGGTGTCGGCGAAAGCAAAGTAGATGGGTTAAAAGAAGAAAACCTCACCATTGATACCTATATCAATGACGCTGTTTACGTGATTGACTGGCTGCGAAATAGATATCCGACATCTAAAGTGGGTGTCATTGGTCATAGTGAAGGCGGGCTCATCGGTCTGGCTGCCGGATTGAAAACAGACATTGATACGCTTGTGCTCGTCGCTACACCGGGTCGCACAATAGACCAAATCATATTGGAACAACTTTCAGCGCGCGCTCCCCAACTTGTTAATGAAGCCAAAGCAATTGTCGATGCATTAAAACAAGGTGAAAATGTCACTCACATCAGCGAGAGCTTCTTTCCGTTATTTAGGCCATCAGCCCAGCCTTATATGAATTCCTTACTGAGACTGGATCCCTGTTCTCTACTATCTCAAAGAAAAGGTAAAACTCTCATTGTTCAAGGGGAGCATGATTTACAAGTGACAAAAGAAGATGTGCTTGCACTTTATGCGGATAACGAAAAACAAGTGACCCTAAGATTAATCGGTTCGATGAATCACGTTCTCGTGGCGGCGAACAATAACCTAGAAGATAACTTGGCGTCTTATCAGAATCCTTCTTTGGCCATTCATAAAGAATTGATAAACAGTATTATTGAATACACTTAAAGTTTTAAAATTCAATAACTTAAACAAACACATCGCGCTACGTAAAAAAAACGCCGCTAATGCGGCGTTAGGTACTCAGATTTTACGTAGAATCACGTGGTTACACGTCGAGGTTGGCAACCTTCAGGGCATTATCTTCGATAAACGCACGACGTGGTTCAACGTGATCACCCATCAATGTCGTGAAGAGCTCATCTGCTGCCACTGCATCCTGAATGGTCACACGCATCATACGACGTGATTCTGGGTCCATGGTGGTTTCCCAAAGTTGATCAGGGTTCATCTCACCCAGACCTTTGTAACGCTGACGGCTAAGACCACGGTTAGATTCTTTAATCAACCAAGCCAGCGCATCAGCAAAGCTCTTAACAGGTTGCTTACGCTCACCACGTTGAATGTATGCAGTATCATCCAGAAGACCATCAAGAGCTTCTGCCAAATCAGCAATACGTCCGTACTCTTTTGAATTCAGCAGGTCGTAGCTGGTGAGATACTCATGATCGACGCCGTGGGTACGAACAATCAGTTCTGGTTGGTAAGCCTGATGCTCTTCATCAAACTTCACCTCAGCGCGGTACTGGCTTTCACCGGTCGAATTTTTATTCAGAACATCCACCAGCGTATCAATCCAGGCGCGTACTTCACCTTCCTTGCTCAGCGTATCTACACTCAGGCGCGGTTGATAAACCAGCTCATTGAGCATCGCGTATGGGTAACGACGGTTCATGCGCTTGATCAGCTTCATGACACCGTTGTACTGCTTAACAAGCTCTTCTAACGCCAAACCATTCAGTGCTGGTGCATCTTGGTTAACGAAGAGTGAAGCGTTTTCCAGCGCGATGGATACCTGGTATTGCTCCATCGCTTCATCGTCTTTGATGTACTGCTCTTGCTTACCTTTCTTCACTTTGTAAAGCGGTGGCTGAGCAATGTAGACATAGCCACGCTCAATCAGCTCAGGCATTTGACGATAGAAGAAGGTCAACAGCAGCGTACGGATGTGCGAGCCGTCGACGTCCGCATCGGTCATGATGATAATGCTGTGGTAACGCAGTTTGTCAGGGTTGTACTCGTCACGGCCGATACCACAACCCAGCGCGGTGATCAGCGTTGCAACTTCCTGAGAAGAAAGCATCTTGTCGAAACGCGCTTTCTCAACGTTCAGGATTTTACCTTTCAGTGGCAGGATAGCCTGGTTCTTACGGTTACGACCCTGCTTCGCGGAACCGCCCGCAGAGTCACCCTCCACAATGTAGAGTTCAGACAATGCAGGATCTTTTTCCTGACAGTCTGCAAGCTTGCCTGGCAGGCCAGCCAAATCCAATGCGCCTTTACGACGGGTCATTTCACGTGCTTTACGTGCCGCTTCACGCGCACGCGCCGCATCAATGATTTTGCTACAAACGATCTTCGAGTCTTGTGGGTTCTCAATCAGAAACTCAGACAGTTTCTCGTTCATCGCTGACTCAACCGCAGACTTCACTTCTGAAGAAACCAGTTTGTCTTTAGTCTGGCTTGAGAATTTCGGGTCCGGCACTTTCACAGACACAACGGCAGTCAAACCTTCACGGGCATCGTCGCCAGAAGTCGCTGCTTTAGCTTTCTTCGAATAACCTTCTTTGTCCATGAAGGAGTTCAGTGTACGGGTCAGAGCTGCACGGAAACCGGCAAGGTGAGTACCGCCATCACGCTGAGGAATGTTGTTGGTGAAACAGTAAATGTTTTCCTGGAAACCATCGTTCCACTGCATCGAGACTTCTACCGACACACCGTCTTCGCGTTCATGTTCAAAGTGGAACACAGTTGGGTGAATAGGTGTTTTGTTGCGGTTGAGGTGCTCTACGAATGCGCGAATACCACCTTCGTACATGAAGTGGTCTTGTTTATTCTCTTCGCGCTCGTCAATCAACTTGATAGACACTCCAGAGTTCAGGAATGACAGCTCACGCAGGCGCTTGGCCAGAATGTCATAATGGAACGTCGTGTCAGAGAAAGTCTCGTCACTTGGCCAGAAACGGATACGGGTACCAGTTTCTTCTGTATCACCAATCGCTTCCAGCGGCTGCTCAGGGACACCCATTTTGTAGATTTGCTGGTGGATGTTGCCGTGACGCCAGATAGTCAGCTCAAGCTTCTCAGACAGGGCGTTTACAACCGAAACACCTACACCGTGAAGACCACCAGAGACTTTGTACGAGTTGTCATCGAACTTACCACCGGCATGAAGTACCGTCATGATAACTTCGGCAGCTGATACACCCTCTTCTTCGTGGATGTCGACAGGAATACCACGACCGTCATCTTTTACAGATACCGAACCGTCTTCATGGATGGTGACCACGATGTCATTACAGTGACCAGCGAGAGCTTCATCGATAGAGTTATCGACCACCTCAAAGACCATGTGGTGCAGACCGGTACCGTCGTCAGTATCACCGATGTACATCCCCGGACGCTTTCGTACTGCATCCAGACCCTTGAGTACCTTGATACTCGATGAATCGTAATTGTTGGACATTGAGTTACTCTCGCTTAATTTTATTCTGCGGCTATTTTACCGTTTTCCACATGAAACATCTTACTATTTTCGTCGCACATTTCAGCGACCTGATCTGCACTAATGGCACTTACAAATACCTGTGCACCTGTGGCTTTTAACTGCTCAGCCAATAGCGCCCTTCGTTGGCTATCCAACTCGGACGCAAAGTCATCTATCAAGTAGATGCATTGCTTTTGTTTGTCTTCGGTCAGTTGTTGCCCTTGCGCTAAACGAAGAGCACACACCATCAACTTTAACTGCCCACGGGAAAGAACATCTTCCACCGGGGTGCCGCCCACGCGAAGGCGAAGATCTGCCTTGTGAGGACCACTGACCGTGTACCCGAGTTGCTGATCGCGTAAAAAATTCTCGCGCAACAACTCGGCATAATCTGTCTCTTTATCCCAACCGCGTGTGTAGTTGAGTTTGATTTCATACTCAGGCAGAAACGCTTCACATAACTTAGAAGCACGTTCTGAGAGCTTTTCAATGTAGTCTTTTCGCCACTGGTCAATTTGGTTCGCCAAAGGCGCTAATTCTGCATCCCAGTAGCTAAGCTCACGGTAGCTACGCGCTGTTTTCATCAGCGCATTTCGTTGCTTGGTAAGCCGTTTCACCCTAGACCACGCAGGGTAAAACTGGGGTTCCACGTGGAACACACCCCAATCGATAAATGCACGGCGGAATTTAGGACCACCGGTTAACAGCTCAAACCCTTCCGGGGTAATCAGCTGCATCGGCAGAACTTCGGCAAGCTGCACCAGCTTTTGCCCTTTTTCTTCACCGATTTTCACTTCTGTCGAACCATCGCGGTTTTTCTGGAGTCCTACTGGTAGTAAGGACTCACCTGCTTGCACGCGACCGTGTACAACTAATCTGTCTTGCTGGTGTCGGATCACCCTTCCGGTCAACTGGCTTCGAAATGAACGGCCATGCCCCAGATAGTAAACCGCCTCCAACACACTGGTTTTTCCACTGCCGTTAGGCCCTACAAGAAAATTGAAGCCTGATGACAGGCTAAGGTCACAGGCTTCAATATTTCTCAAATCATGGATAGAGAGTCGGGACAGCGCCATATTACAGACGAATAGGCATCACGACGTACATGGCGTCATCATTGCTGACATCTTCTACCAGTGTACTCGCGGTACCATCGGTCATCGAAAAACGCACTTGCTCGCACTTAAGCGTATTTAATACATCCAGCACGTAACTGACGTTAAATCCGATTTCCAAGTCTTCGCCATCATAGTTGACGTCAACAAACTCTTCCGCTTCTTCCTGCTCAGGGTTATGTGCAGAAATGCGAAGCTGGCCAGAGCTCAGGTTCAAGCGCACGCCGCGGAATTTCTCATTCGACAAAATCGCTGCACGTGAAAATGCCTGACGCAGCTCGTCACAATCCGCTTCCATGATTTTGTTGGAAGATTGCGGCATGACACGGCGGTAATCAGGGAATCGACCATCGACCAGCTTGGAAGTAAACACAAACTGGTTTACCTGAGCCCGGATGTTGGCACTGCCAATCTGGATGGTTACCGGCGCTTCTGGGTTATCCAGCATACGCATCAGTTCAGTCACGCCTTTACGTGGCACAATCACTTGCTGGCCAGCCAGTTCGTTATCGAGCGCAGTCGTACCTACCGCCATACGGTGACCGTCAGTCGCCACAGAGCGTAGTGTGGTGCCATCAGTCTCCAACAACATACCGTTCAGGAAATAACGGACATCCTGATTAGCCATGGAGAATGCAGTGCTTTCAATCAACTGGCGAAGCTTGCCTTGTGGCACCGTGAATTCCACGTTGCTCTGCCAATCTTCGATATTCGGGAAGTCAGCCGCTGGCAATGTCGACAGTGTAAAACGGCTGCGGCCTGAACGGATTACTGCGCGATCACCTTCCAGTGTAAAACTGATAGGTGCGCTGTCTGGCAGACCACGGCAAATATCTAAAAACTTACGAGACGGGACCGTCACTGCCCCATCTTCTGCTTCACTTTCCAGCGGCAGATTAGCAATCAGCTCAACTTCCAAATCCGTACAGGTCATGGAAAGTTGTCCGAACTCTACTTTCAGCAGGATATTGCCAAGAATAGGCAGCGTAGGTCGTCCCCCTAATGCACCAGACACCTGCTGCAGGGGTTTCAAAAATTGGTCACGGGTAACTGTAAATTTCATATTAAGACGACAAAGTCCGGATCAGGTTGGAATAATCTTCTTTTATATCGTGGCTCTCTTCGCGCAGCTGTTCAATCTTTCGGCATGCGTGAAGTACCGTAGTATGATCGCGACCACCAAATGCGTCGCCAATCTCCGGCAAACTGTGGTTGGTCAGCTCTTTTGACAGTGCCATCGCCACCTGACGTGGACGTGCCACGGAGCGGCTGCGACGTTTCGACAACAGGTCCGCCATTTTGATTTTGTAGTACTCGGCGACGGTTTTCTGGATGTTGTCGATGGTAACCAGTTTTTCCTGAAGCGCCAGCAAATCGCGCAGGGCTTCGCGGACAAAATCGATCGTAATAGCACGGCCAGTGAAGTTAGCGTTCGCTATCACGCGATTCAGCGCTCCTTCCAGCTCTCGAACATTTGAACGCAGACGTTTAGCGATGAAGAATGCCACTTCGTCTGGCAGGCGAATATTATGGTCTTCCGCCTTTTTCATCAAAATCGCCACACGGGTTTCAAGCTCTGGCGGTTCAATGGCAACAGTCAAACCCCAACCAAAACGGGATTTGAGACGATCTTCCACACCGCTGATCTCTTTTGGATAACGGTCAGAGGTGAGGATGATTTGTTGGTTACCTTCCAAGAGCGCATTGAAGGTATGGAAGAACTCTTCCTGTGAGCGCTCTTTGTTGGCGAAGAATTGGATGTCATCGATAAGCAGCGCATCAACACTACGGTAGTAGCGCTTAAACTCTTCAATCTGGTTGTTCTGCAGCGCTTTAACCATGTCCTGAACAAAACGTTCAGAGTGCATGTACACCACGCGCGCATCAGTTTTACGATCAGAAATCGCATTACCTACAGCGTGCAACAAGTGGGTTTTACCCAAACCGGTGCCGCCATAAAGGAAAAGTGGGTTGTATGCCGCGCCCGGGTTATCTGCCACCTGGCGAGCTGCGGCCAATGCGAGCTGGTTCGACTTACCTTCGACGAAGTTAGTGAACTTGTGCTTGGGATTCACGTTAGAGCGGTGATTCACATCTGATTGCACAGGAGAAGGTGCAGGCTCCCAGGTACGACCAACAGGCTTAGCTGCCGGAGCGACAGGGGCTGGTGCTGCAGGCTGGCTTGGCGGCGCAGCGGCAGCGACTGGCTTGCTGCCAACTTCAAAACGCAGCAAAGGCAAGTCGTTACCGCAAAATTCATTCAGTAACTGATTGATGCTATTAAGGTATTTGTCGCGAACCCAATCCAGTACAAAACGGTTTGGCGCGAACAAAGTCAGGGTATTGTCATTTAACTCCGCCTGAAGCGGTCGAACCCACATGCTGAATTCTGTTGCAGGAAGGTCCTCTTGAAGGCGCTGAAGGCACTGCAACCAAAGCGAAGATGACACGTCTGACTCCACACTTATTTATTAATGAAAAGGGAAGTAAGTTTATACTTGTACGAGGAGGATCGCTAGCGAAGAGATCCCTTTTGCAGTGAATAAGATCTAAGTTATACACATAGATCGCACATTTAGTTTGCAGATCGGCACAACTAACACCCCACTTACTCACAGAATTATCCGATTTTGGCTCAAAAATCCGATGATCCGATCACAGTGTTGACTCCCCCACTCCACAAAACGTCACGGCTGATCGATGTTCTTAAAAAATTCATCCTGATCAAATTTACACACCCTATACTGGGTTATCCCTGACGATCGCACATGAAATGCACAAGGAAAGGTGGATAAGATCGGCAAAGGATCCTTGCGCTTGACAGGCGACCACGTATAATTGCGCGCCTTGAGAGAATCGGATTGAAACCACCTGTGGTTTTAACATTGACTATAAGTCAGTCAGTGATTACAATCCGCCCTCTTTGTTGAGAGGCGTCGGACTTTTGTCCCACGTCGGGTTAACAAACCTAAAAACTGATCAGTAATTAAGGTAGAAACCATGAAACGCACTTTTCAACCTTCAGTTCTAAAGCGTAAGCGCACTCACGGTTTCCGTGCGCGCATGGCAACTAAGAACGGTCGTAAGGTTATCGCCGCTCGCCGTGCGAAAGGCCGTAGCAAGCTTTCAAAATAATCCTTAGCGATTTGTGAATAAGCTAGCTTTTTCTCGGGAGTTACGTCTGTTAACTCCCGAACATTTCAACTTCGTCTTCCAGCAACCTCACCGCGCTGGCTCTCCACACTTAACCATTCTTGCTCGAAACAACAAACTTGGACGCCCACGTCTAGGCCAAGCTGTTCCAAAAAAACAAATCAAACTTGCCGTTGACCGAAATCGCTTTAAACGTCTGGTACGTGAAAGTTTTCGTCTCAACCAGCACTCGCTGATGGCAAAAGATTATGTTGTGATAGCAAAGAAAAGTGCGAATGAGCTCAGTAACGAAGAACTGAGTCAGCTGCTTGATAAGTTATGGCAACGTTTGTCTCGACCGCCGCGAAAAAAATAGTCACTGGACTGTTTCGCGGGTATCAACTCTTCATCAGCCCACTTCTGGGGCCCCGATGTCGCTTCACGCCGACATGCTCCCAATACGCCATAGAAGCGGTCAACCGTCACGGTGTGATAAAAGGGTGTTGGTTCGCCAGCAAACGTTTATTAAAATGCCACCCTCTTAATCATGGTGGGTACGATCCTGTACCCCCGCGTCATCCTAAAAATCGAGACAATTAACAATGGATTCTCAACGCAATATCCTGTTGATTGCCCTAATGTTTGTATCCTTCATGTTGTACCTCAACTGGACGGAAGCAACCAACCCTCAACCACAGGGCCAGGGCGTAACACAGCAAGCACAACACAGTGGTGATGTACCTGCCAGCTCAGATGCGTCTCAGCCTCTGACGCAGGACGCAGTTTCAAACAAGCTGATCACCATAAAAAGTGACGTGCTGACTTTGACCGTTGACACACAAGGCGGTGACATTCTTCGCGCTGAACTGAACAACTACGACGCAGAGTTCGACTCTGTCGACAAGTTTGTGATGCTCAAAAACCAGCCTGATCATGTATTCGTTGCTCAAAGCGGCCTGATTGGCCCTGATGGTATTGATACCCTGGATGGCCGTGCACAGTTCTCTGCAAGCGGCACCGACTTTGTAATGGCTGATGGCCAGGACGAGTTGCGTGTTCCACTGACGCTGGTAAAAGACGGCATTACCTTCACCAAAACCTTTGTACTGAAACGCGACAACTACGCGGTTGACGTTGACTACACCGTAGACAACCAAAGCGGCAAAGCAGCAACAGTACAAATGTATGCGCAGCTAAAACAAAACCTGCTGGATGACGGCGGCAGCCTGACCATGCCTACCTACCGCGGTGGTGTGTACTCGGCTGACGATGCGAAATACGAGAAATACAGCTTTGACGATATGAAGGACAGAAACCTGAACCTGACTATCGCCAATCAAGGTTGGGCAGGCATGATGCAACACTACTTTGTTGCAGCCTGGATCCCGCATTCAGAAGGTGAAGCGAACCTGTATACCCGCACCAGCAATGGCCAGGGCTTTATCGGTGTACGTTACCCAACCACCACAGTTGCAGCAGGTTCAACGGCACAACTGGACGCGACGCTGTGGGTAGGTCCTAAGCTTCAGGACAAAATGGCTGAAGTGGCACCTAACCTGAACCTGACCGTCGACTACGGCTGGCTGTGGTTTATCGCGAGCCCACTGCACTGGTTGTTGTCTACCATTCACGGTTTCGTGGGTAACTGGGGTGTGGCAATCATCATCCTGACCTTCATCGTTCGTGGTGTGATGTACCCGCTGACCAAAGCGCAGTATACCTCGATGGCGAAAATGCGCATGCTGCAGCCAAAACTGGCAGAAATGCGCGAACGCATTGGTGATGACCGCCAACGCATGAGCCAGGAAATGATGGAGTTGTATAAGAAAGAGAAAGTGAACCCGCTGGGCGGCTGTTTACCTCTGCTTCTACAAATGCCTATCTTCATCGCACTTTACTGGGCGTTGATGGAATCGGTAGAACTGCGCCACGCGCCGTTCATGCTGTGGATTCAAGACTTGTCTGCACCGGACCCATACTATGTGCTGCCACTGCTGATGGGTGCTTCTATGTTCCTCATCCAGAAGATGAGCCCAAGCACTATCACCGATCCAATGCAGCAGAAGATCATGAACTTCATGCCAGTGATGTTCACCGTGTTCTTCCTGTGGTTCCCGGCAGGTCTGGTACTGTACTGGTTGGTGTCGAACGTTGTGACCCTTATCCAGCAGACCATGATTTATCGTGCGCTGGAGAAAAAAGGCCTTCACAGCCGCACCTAATCGCACTGAATACTGACAAGGCGGCCAACTGGCCGCCTTTCTTCTTTCTGAAGACGCGACAGGCGGTCAGGTAAAATTGGTATACACTAAGCAACGTTTTCAAACCGCAGGTAAAGTTTCATGACTCATTCAGACACCATTGTTGCTCAGGCAACACCACCGGGACGCGGTGGTGTGGGCATCATCCGCGTATCAGGCCCTAAAGCCAAAGAAGTTGCCCTGGCGGTCACCGGACGTGAACTTCCGGTGCGTCGCGCCGAATACCTGCCGTTTAACGATGAACAGGGCAACGCACTTGATCAGGGGATTGCCCTGTACTTCCAGGCGCCGAATTCGTTTACCGGTGAAGATGTGCTGGAACTGCAAGGTCATGGTGGCCCAGTCATCATGGATATGCTGATCAAGCGCATTGTGGATATCGACGGTGTTCGCACTGCCCGTCCGGGCGAGTTTTCCGAACGCGCCTTTTTGAATGACAAACTCGATCTCGCGCAAGCAGAAGCGATTGCAGATTTGATTGATGCCAGCTCAGAACAAGCGGCCAAAAGCGCGCTACAAAGCCTTCAGGGCGCGTTTTCAGGCAAAGTGAATACGCTGGTGGAAGCGCTGATCCATCTGCGCATCTACGTGGAAGCGGCGATAGATTTCCCGGATGAGGAAATCGATTTTCTCTCTGACGGTAAAGTCGCCGCCGATCTCGACAACATCATCAGCTCGCTGGATGACGTGCGTAAAGCGGCCAACCAAGGCGCTATCATGCGTGAAGGCATGAAAGTGGTGATCGCCGGCCGTCCGAATGCGGGTAAATCCAGCCTGCTCAATGCCCTTTCCGGTAAAGAAAGTGCCATTGTGACCGACATCGCCGGCACCACCCGTGATGTGCTCCGCGAGCATATCCACATTGATGGCATGCCGCTGCATATCATCGACACTGCAGGCTTGCGTGACGCCTCAGACGAGGTGGAACGTATTGGTATTGAACGTGCCTGGGATGAAATCGCTCAGGCTGACCGCGTGCTCTTTATGGTGGATGGCACCACCACTGATGCGACATCACCGGAAGAAATCTGGCCGGAGTTTATCGACCGCCTGCCAGAAAATATCGGTATGACGGTTATCCGCAACAAGGCAGACATGACAGGTGAAACCCTGGGGATTTGCCATGCCAGTCAGCCTACCCTTATTCGCTTAAGCGCGAAGACAGGAGCTGGTGTTGATGCCCTGCGTGAGCACCTGAAAGCCTGTATGGGCTTCTCCGGCGCGACAGAGGGTGGCTTTATGGCCCGTCGCCGCCACTTGGAAGCGCTGGATGCAGCCGCCCGGCACCTCGATATCGGGAAAGAACAGCTTGAGGGTTACATGGCCGGAGAGATCCTCGCTGAAGAGCTCCGCATTGCCCAACAGCATCTTTCAGAGATCACCGGTGAATTCAGCTCAGACGATCTGCTTGGCCGGATCTTCAGCTCCTTCTGTATCGGTAAATAAATACATTGCCGCCTTCGGGCGGCTTGTTTCCCGCCGAAATGTCCCGCTTTTGCTACACTTGAAAACATCTTTCATAGATTCAGCCAAAGCGATGATCAACAGCCTCAACCCCATTCTTAATCTGGGGATAACACGCTGCGACAAGCTCCATGTGCATCACCTCCGAATGGTGAATTTGCTCACCTGTCTGTGTGCGAGTGGTACCTTGTTGTTCTCAGCACTTTTCTGGTTCGCCTTTGGTAGTGCTACCGCAGCCCTTTTGAACGGCCTGTTTGCCATACTGTACCTGGTCGCTTTTCTGCTGACCCGGGAAGGTGTTTTGTGGATGGCCAAGTATTGGATATTCATTACTTTCTTCCTCCAACAACTCTTCCTCCCTCTATTTGTGTTGTCCGCCAACTTTGAAACTGAATTGCTGTTGCTGGTGGTTCCCACCGCTGTTGTTCTGGTGTTTGATCCGAACGAACGCCTGCCCCGCTATGGGTTGTCACTTATCGCCATTTTTCTGCTTTTTCTGGCTAAAACGGTTCCGTCGGCCGATCCTGTACTGGCACTCACGGACACCAATGCACGGGCAGCATACCTGTGTGTCATTCTGATTCTGGTGCTTGCATCAGTCGCGTTGACCGATTTCTATATGGTGGATCTTCACAGCATTGATGAATCTTCCCGAAAACTGGTTCACGAGGATCTTTTAACTGAAACCTCCAACAGCCAAAGTCTCTATAACCAGGCCGATGAACTTTTCTTTCAAACGCAACGGCGCGGGGAGCCGCTATCGGTCGTCGCCATTAATCTCGATGACTTCCGGCAAATCAACGAGATGCATGGAAGACAAACAGGCGATCAAGTGCTTATCCATGTTGCAGAACTTCTGCGCGAACAACTCCCGCCAGCCACGCCCATTGGCCGTTTGTACGCCGACAACTTCGCTATCTTATTGAGAAATACACCTTCAAATGACGCAATGCGTGTGGCCGAACAACTGAAACTGGCCATTGGACGCAGCGTGGTTTTGCTGGATAACACCGCGGTTAAGCGCACAGCAAGCCTGGGAGTAACCACATCAAATGATGGCTGCCTTGCAGGTTTTCAGCTGATAGATACGGCAATTCATGCGGTTGCCAATGCCAAAAAGCGAGGCAAGAACAAGATACAAACCTTGTCACCCAAAGGGTTTAATGCCCTTTACCGAAGTGAGCACTACCAGCCCAACTGACTTGACGCAGCAGTGACCGTCACTCAATACTAACGGCCATTGATAAACCGTTAGAGAACAATCTTATGAGTGAACTAACCCTGATCACCGGCAGTACATTGGGCGGCGCAGAGTACGTGGGCGATCACCTCTCTGATCTTCTGGAACAAGAAGGCATCAAAGTGAATGTGATCAATGAAGCAGAGCCTGATGACGTCGCGAATGCCTCCAGCCTTCTCCTTATCACATCAACCCATGGTGCCGGAGACTATCCGGATAACCTCGCGCCAGCGATGGAAGCACTGAAAAACACGACACCTGATTTGAGTGCCCTAAAGTATGCCGTGATAGCAATCGGCGATTCAAGTTACGACACGTTTTGTGGCGCAGGTATTCAGGCAGATGAACTATTGAAAAGCCTGGGAGCACAGTCTCTGGCACCTCGATTAGAGATTGATATTCTTGAGCAGCCTTTGCCTGAAGAAGCGGCTGAAGCATGGTTATCCCAACACAAATCGGCATTTTGTGAATAAAATGACGCTTCGACCATAAAAACTTTATTCAAAAGTGTGACCTTTGTTTTGTGGATAACTATAGATCTAAACGGTGATCAACCTATAGTTATCCCAATAACAACTTTCCTCTCTTTCCCCACCTGTTGATAACATGCCATTTTGATCCCAAGAAGTACCAGACTAGATCCAAGCAAACACACAGAAAACGATCTTCCTTAAACGCATGATCATGTTGATTATTTATTAGTTATCCACAAAGATCGTCTTCCCCAATAAGAGATCAAAATAAAGATCTATATAAAGATCTTTATATATTTTAAGAGACAGACCCTAGATCAAAGATCACACTTTTGGTTCTCTCCGTTTCTGAAAAGCGGTAGAATGATCCTCTTTTGCTCAACCAACCGATCAACACATTCCTTATTGAGGTCACACCATGTTTTACAAGGATAACTTTGATGTCATCGTTGTTGGTGGTGGTCATGCAGGTACGGAAGCCGCACTGGCCGCTGCACGTATGGGTCAGCAAACCCTTCTGCTGACACACAACATCGATACATTGGGGCAAATGTCATGTAACCCTGCCATTGGGGGGATCGGAAAAGGACATCTGGTGAAAGAAGTCGACGCACTAGGTGGCCTGATGGCGCGTGCGATTGACAAAGGTGGTATTCAGTTCCGTACCCTGAATGCATCGAAAGGCCCTGCTGTCCGTGCTACCCGTGCGCAGGCCGACCGCGCACTGTACAAAGCTGCTGTGCGAGAAGCGTTGGAAAATCAGCCAAATCTGATGTTGTTCCAACAAGCAGTGACAGACCTGATCGTAGAACAGGATCAAGTCACCGGTGTGGTCACTGAAATGGGTCTCAAATTCCGCGCTCGTGCTGTCGTTCTAACGGTTGGTACCTTCCTTGGCGGAAAGATTCATATTGGCCTAGAGAACTACTCGGGTGGCCGTGCCGGCGATCCCCCTTCGATCGCGCTGGCAGATCGCCTCCGTGAATTGCCGTTTCGCGTTGACCGCCTGAAAACAGGCACACCGCCACGTATTGATGCACGCACTGTCGATTTCAGTGTGATGCAAACCCAGCATGGTGACGATCCACGTCCCGTGTTTTCTTTCATGGGTAACGTGTCTGAACATCCGCGTCAGGTGCCGTGTTACATCACTTACACCAATGAGAAAACCCATGATGTGATCCGCAACAATCTGGATCGCAGCCCAATGTATGCCGGTGTGATTGAAGGTATTGGTCCGCGTTATTGCCCGTCTATCGAAGACAAGGTGATGCGCTTTGCGGACAAAGATAAACACCAGATTTTCGTTGAGCCTGAAGGCTTGACGACCAACGAACTCTACCCTAATGGGATCTCCACCAGCCTGCCATTTGATGTGCAGATGGGGATCATCAGCTCGATCAAAGGCTTCGAGAACGCACGCGTGATCCGCCCAGGTTATGCGATCGAGTATGATTTCTTCGATCCACGCGATCTGAAGCAAACCTTTGAAACCAAATTTATCAAAGGCTTATTCTTCGCTGGTCAAATTAACGGCACCACAGGCTATGAAGAAGCGGCTGCACAAGGCTTGCTCGCAGGTACAAACGCCGCATTGTTTGCTCAGGACAAAGAGGGCTGGTGTCCTCGTCGCGATCAAGCTTACATGGGCGTGTTGATTGACGATTTGTCGACCATGGGTACCAAAGAACCGTACCGTATGTTCACTTCCCGCGCGGAATACCGCTTATTGCTTCGTGAAGACAACGCGGATATGCGTTTGACTGAAACCGGTCGCGAGCTCGGTTTGGTGGACGATGAGCGCTGGGCCCGTTTCAACCAGAAACTGGAAAACATGGAACAGGAAACACAGCGTCTTCGCTGTGCCTGGATCCACCCGACGTCAGAGCATGCTGAAGCATTGAACGCGATCCTGAAAACGCCGCTGTCCCGTGAGGCAAACGGCGAAGAACTATTGCGTCGTCCGGAAGTGACGTACAACGATCTGGTGAAAATTCCTACATTCTCGCCAGCGCACGAAGACATTCAAGCGTCTGAGCAGGTAGAAATTCAGGTCAAGTACGCAGGTTATATCGACCGCCAGAAAGACGAGATTGAAAAATCTATCCGCCACGAAAATACCCATTTGCCGATCGAGCTGGATTATTCCCAAATCAAAGGTTTGTCGAACGAGGTGGTGGCGAAACTGAAAGACAGCCGTCCAGAGACCATTGGCAAGGCGTCACGCATTTCCGGTATCACGCCTGCAGCGATCTCTATCCTGCTGGTGCATCTGAAAAAACAAGGCATGCTGAAAAAAGGGGCCTGAGTTTCTGTGAAACAACGTCTAGCACAACTGATTGAACAGGCAGGGATGAATATCCCTGCCGAGCAACAAGCCCAACTGATTGGCTATGTTGAAATGCTCCACAAGTGGAACAAAGCGTACAACCTGACATCGGTGCGCGATCCCAACGAAATGATCGTCAAACACATCATGGACAGCATCGTCGTGAGTCAGCACCTCGATGGCCAAAGTTATATCGATGTGGGGACTGGGCCTGGATTACCGGGGATCCCGCTTGCAATCATCAACCCGGAAAAATCCTTCACGTTGCTCGACAGTCTGGGTAAGCGCATTCGCTTCATCCGTCAGGTGTTGCATGAGCTGAAAATTACCAACGTCACGGCTGTGCAGAGCCGCGTCGAAGATTTCCAGCCTGAACAGGGATTTGACGGCGTATTAAGCCGAGCCTTTGCGTCCATGAGCGACATGGTGAACTGGTGTCATCACCTCCCTTCGCCACAAGGTCAGTTCCTTGCGCTCAAGGGACAAGTGGATCAAGTCGAAATTGACGAACTTCCTGCCGGATGTTCTGTGACAGATATCAAACCTTTGACTGTTCCGGGATTGGAAGGTCAACGTCATCTAGTAATCTTGGCTAGATAGGATTATTAGGCGAGGTCGTCTTGTGGGAAAAGTCATAGCTGTTGCAAACCAAAAGGGAGGCGTTGGTAAAACAACGACCTGTATCAACTTGGCTGCGTCGCTGGCAGCGACTCAGCGTAAGGTATTGGTGATTGACCTAGACCCACAGGGCAACGCAACCATGGCCAGTGGTGTGGATAAATACGATGTTCATGCCACCGCTTACGATTTGTTGGTTGAAGAGACCCCGTTTAACGATGTGGTGGTGACAGAGACCACAGGCGGTTATCACCTGATAGCGGCCAATGGCGATGTCACCGCGGCAGAAATCAAACTCATGGAAGTGTTTGCCCGCGAAGTGAGGCTGCGCAACGCATTAGCCGACATTCGTGAAAACTATGATTTCATCTTCATTGATTGTCCCCCTTCTCTTAACCTTCTTACAATCAATGCCATGACGGCGGCAAATTCCGTACTGGTGCCAATGCAGTGTGAATACTTTGCATTGGAAGGCCTGACCGCACTGATGGACACCATCAGTAAGCTTGCAAGCGTAGTGAACGCTGACTTGCATGTGGAAGGCTTGCTCAGAACCATGTACGATCCGCGAAATCGTCTGGCGACAGAAGTGTCTGAACAGATCAAAAAACACTTTGGAGACAAGGTCTACCGTACTGTTATCCCGCGAAATGTCCGTTTGGCAGAAGCGCCGAGTCACGGCAAACCAGCCATGTACTACGACAAATATTCCAGCGGTGCCAAGTCATATCTGGCATTAGCGGGTGAAATATTGCGACGGGAAGAGCAGGCCAAACAGGCCGTTGCCAACGCGTCTTAAAGGAACGTGAATGAACGCTACCAAACGTGGATTGGGTAAAGGACTCGATGCGCTATTGGCCACCAGTGCCAGAGCACAAGCGCGTGTCGATCTGAACAACGATACCCAGGAAGCCGTGAACAACAGTGAGCTGCAGCATTTGCCATTAACGGCATTGCGTCCCGGTGTGTATCAACCGCGTCAGGATATGGCGCAGGAAGCACTGGAAGAGCTGGCGGAGTCTATCCGCGCACAGGGCGTTATCCAACCTTTGGTCGTGCGTCACCTTGGTGACAATCAGTACGAAATTATCGCTGGTGAGCGCCGTTTCAGAGCGTCAAAAATCGCCGGGTTGACCCATGTCCCTTGTTTGGTCCGTGACCTAAATGACAAAGCTGCGAGCGCCATCGCACTGATTGAAAACATCCAGCGTGAAGATCTCAATGCGATGGAAGAGGCAGAAGCGCTGGATCGTCTGGTCCACGACTTCTCACTCACCCACCAACAACTGGCTGAAGCACTGGGCAAATCCCGCACCACCATCAGTAACCTTTTACGATTGAACGGCCTTGAAGCTGGCGTAAAGAAATTGCTGTCTGGACGCCAATTGGAAATGGGTCATGCACGCGCATTATTGGCATTGGAAGGTGACGCTCAGATCGAAGCTGCACTGGTCTCCGTCAACAAGAAACTCACAGTGAGACAGACCGAAGCATTGGTGAAAAAATGCCTGACGCCGGCCGTAGAAAAAACGCCGGAACCCGTGTCTCCGGAATTGACTGCTGTGCAGGATAGATTGACTGATAAATTAGGCACTTCTGTTAGCTTGTCACAAAGTAAAAGTGGCAGTGGTAAATTGGTCATCAGCTTTGATCAAAACGAAAAACTTATGCAAATTCTTGCAATTCTTGGCGAAGAAGTGTGACGTAACGCGTTGGGTTTTTGTTACATATTTTTGCTTACTGTGATCAGGTTACCCTGTTGTAAAATTTAGTCTCCCTTTTTGATGTGATGAGATTGCATTCAAAAGGGCGACCCGTATAATTTTCGCAGTTTTCCCAGCACGACATAGTGCTAAGAGGAAAGGAATCGAGGAACGAATACATGGTATCGACGCTCACGCGACCAGGTCGCAAGCTTGCGAAAAGGTTGCTGCTGTTACAGGCGTGCGTCGTGTTAGCAACGGCAATCTTGATGGTCACCACCATCAATGTCGACTGGGGAATTTCCGCACTCATAGGCGGTGGCATTTTTGTAATTGCCAACGCGGCCTTTGCATTGTGTGCATTCCTCTTTAGTGGAGCGAGAGCTGCAAAGCTCGTTGTAGCATCCTTCTACAGCGGCGAAGTGCTTAAGATTCTACTGACCGTCGCGCTGTTTTCCGTTGTTTACCTGTATGCCGAGGTGGAACTTGTTCCCCTCAAACTGACCTATTTGCTGGTACTTGGAATCAACATCCTTGCACCAGTTTTATTCATTAACAACAACAAATAGGATGAGTTATGGCTGCGCCAGGTGAAGCGCTTACACCCTCCGGTTATATCTCCCACCACTTAACCAACCTGTCTACGGACAAGCTTGGCTTGGTGGAGGAAGGTAGTTTCTGGGCGGTGCATATTGATAGCCTGTTTTTCTCTATTGCACTTGGTATTGGCTTTCTATGGCTGTTCCGTGCAGTGGCGAAAAAAGCTACAACAGGAGTTCCAGGCAAGCTTCAGTGTTTTGTGGAAATGTTGGTGGAGTTCGTTGATGAAAACGTTCGCGAAACCTTCCATGGAAAGAATCCACTGATCGCGCCTTTGGCTCTGACCATATTCGTTTGGATATTCCTGATGAATACGATGGACTTGGTTCCTATCGATTTTATTCCTTATCCAGCGGAACAGCTTGGTATTCCTTATATGAAGGTCGTACCAACAGCTGACGTAAATATCACACTGGCAATGGCGCTGGGCGTGTTCTTCTTGATGATTTACTACAGCATCAAGATTAAAGGCCTAGGTGGCTTTGCAAAAGAGCTGGCTCTTCACCCGTTCAATCACCCACTCATGATTCCGTTCAACCTGCTGCTTGAAGTGGTATCGCTGCTGGCGAAACCAATCTCACTCGGCATGCGTCTGTTCGGTAACATGTTCGCCGGTGAAGTGGTATTTATCCTGATAGCGGCTCTTCTGCCGTGGTGGGCGCAATGGTTGGGTTCATTACCGTGGGCAATCTTCCACATTCTGGTTATTACCATCCAAGCGTTCGTCTTTATGATGTTGACCATTGTGTACCTGTCTCAGGCACATGAAGACTCGCATTAATAAAAGATTTTTTAGTAAGCAACTTTGTTAGACCTTCCGGCATATAAGCCGACAACAAGAAACTGGAGATAGTGATGGAAACTTTATTGAGCTTTTCTGCAATTGCCGTTGGCATCATTGTAGGTCTTGCTTCCCTGGGTACAGCGATCGGCTTCGCACTGCTTGGCGGTAAATTCCTTGAGGGTGCTGCTCGTCAACCAGAGATGGCTCCAATGCTGCAAGTTAAGATGTTCATCATCGCTGGTCTGCTGGATGCGGTTCCAATGATCGGTATCGTAATCGCACTGCTGTTCACCTTCGCAAACCCATTCGTTGGTCAGCTGGGTTAAGTCGCCTGATTATACCTGTAGTTAACTATTGGGAGATGGAGAAGCAGTTATGAATATGAACGCTACTCTTATCGGCCAGGCGATCGCGTTTTCCATGTTTGTGTGGTTCTGCATGAAGTATGTATGGCCACCAATCATGCAAGCGATTGAAGAGCGTCAGAAAAAAATTGCTGACGGTCTTGCGGCGGCTGAGCGTGCCGCGAAAGACCTGGATTTGGCCCAGGCTAATGCTTCTGATCAATTGAAAGAAGCAAAGCGCGCTGCAACTGAGATCATCGATTCGGCGAATAAGCGTAAAGCACAAATTCTTGATGAAGCCCGCGAAGAAGCATCTGCTGAACGCGAAAACATCCTTAACCAAGGAAAGGCTGAACTGGAAGCTGAGCGCAACCGTGCCCGCGATGAACTGCGCAAACAAGTTGCAACTCTGGCCGTAATCGGTGCTGAGAAAATCCTTGAGCGTTCAATCGACGAAAATGCTCATAAAGATATTCTCGATAAAATCACTGCAGAACTTTAAGAAGGAGGGGCAGCTATGTCTGAACTGACTACCATCGCACGCCCCTACGCTAAAGCAGCCTTCGATCTGGCAGTAGAAAAAGGCGAATTGGACCAGTGGTCTGAAATGCTGGCTTTTGCTGCTGAAGTTGCCCGCAATGAAACCATCGCAGATTTTCTCGATGGCTCTTATTCAGCTGAAAAGTTGACTGAGATTTTTCTCTCAGTGTGCGGTGAGCAGCTCAATGAATTCGGCCAGAACCTGATTAAGGTGATGGCTGAAAACGGACGCCTAAAAGCGTTGCCGGAAGTAACTGTCCAGTTCATGGCACTTCGCCGTGAATTAGAAAAGCAAGTTGACGTTGAGGTCACCTCTGCTGTCGCGCTGGAACAAGCGCAACTGGACGCTATTGAAAGCAAGCTGGAAGCCCGCCTTGAGCGAAAAGTGAAGCTGAACTGTAGTGTAGACGAGACCCTGGTTGCCGGGGTTGTGATTCGAGCTGGAGACTTGATCATCGATAACTCAGTTAGCGGCCGTATGCGCCGTCTGAGCGATGCATTGCAGTCTTGATTTGGGGAATTGGAGCATGCAACTTAATTCCACGGAAATTAGCGATCTGATCAAACAGCGTATTGAAAAATTCAACGTTGTTAGTGAAGCACGCAACGAAGGTACCATCGTGTCAGTCAGCGACGGTATCATTCGCATCCATGGCCTTGCAGATGCTATGCAAGGTGAAATGATTGAACTACCTGGCAACCGTTTCGCACTGGCGCTCAACCTTGAGCGTGATTCTGTAGGTGCGGTTGTTATGGGTCCTTATGCCGACCTTCAGGAAGGCATGAAAGTAACCGGTACTGGTCGTATTCTTGAAGTTCCAGTAGGTCCTGAGCTACTGGGCCGTGTGGTTAACACCCTGGGTGAGCCAATTGACGGTAAAGGTCCTATCAACGCAGCACTGACTTCTCCTGTAGAAGTGATTGCACCTGGCGTAATCGCACGTCAGTCGGTAGACCAGCCAGTACAAACCGGTTACAAAGCAGTTGATGCAATGATCCCAATCGGCCGTGGTCAGCGTGAGCTGGTTATCGGTGACCGTCAGACCGGTAAAACGGCGCTGGCAATCGATGCGATCATTAACCAGAAGAACTCTGGTATCTACTCTATCTATGTTGCTATCGGCCAGAAAGCGTCAACCATCGCTAACGTGGTTCGCAAACTGGAAGAGCACGACGCACTGAAAAACACCATCGTTGTTGTTGCATCTGCTTCTGAAGCAGCGGCACTGCAGTACCTTGCGCCTTACGCAGGTTGTGCGATGGGTGAATACTTCCGTGACCGTGGTGAAGATGCGCTGATCGTATACGATGATCTGTCTAAGCAAGCTGTTGCTTACCGTCAGATTTCTCTGTTGCTGCGTCGTCCACCAGGCCGTGAAGCATTCCCAGGTGACGTTTTCTACCTCCACTCTCGTCTGCTGGAGCGTGCTGCGCGTGTTAACGCTGACTACGTTGCTAAGTTCACCAATGGTGAAGTGACTGGTAAAACCGGTTCTTTGACCGCACTGCCAATCATCGAAACCCAAGCGGGTGACGTATCTGCGTTCGTACCAACCAACGTTATCTCGATCACCGACGGTCAGATTTTCTTGCAATCGGAACTGTTTAACGCAGGTATCCGTCCGGCAGTTGACCCAGGTATCTCAGTATCTCGTGTAGGTGGTTCAGCACAGACCAAGATCATCAAGAAGCTGTCTGGTGGTATCCGTACCGCTCTGGCTCAGTACCGTGAACTGGCAGCATTTGCTCAGTTCTCTTCTGACCTGGACGATGCAACCAAGAAGCAGCTTGATCACGGTCAGAAAGTGACTGAACTGATGAAGCAGAAGCAATACGCACCAATGTCTGTGTTTGAGCAGGGATTGATGATTTTTGCTGCGGAAAAAGGCTACCTGGCAGACGTTGAGCTGACCAAACTGGCTGATTTCGAATCTGCTCTGCTTGCATACGCGAAAGGTACGTTTGCTGAGCTGGTTGCACAGATCGATGAGACTGGCGACTACAACGGCGACATTGAAGCGCAACTGGTTAAGCTGGTTGAAGACTTCAAAGCAACGCAAACCTGGTAATGCGTAGAAGGCCGCTCAGCGGCCTTCTAATAACGGAGAGTAACGATGGCCGGCGCAAAAGAAATTCGTAACAAGATCGGAAGTGTAAAAAGTACACAGAAGATCACCAAAGCGATGGAAATGGTTGCCGCTTCTAAAATGCGTCGTTCGCAAGACGCCATGGAAGCCTCCCGTCCATACGCGACTACTATGCGCAAAGTGATCGGTCATGTCGCACTTGGTAACCTTGAGTATCGCCATCCATATCTGGAAGAGCGTGAAGCCAAGCGCGTCGGTTACATCATCGTATCTTCAGACCGCGGTCTGTGTGGTGGCCTGAACATTAACCTGTTCAAACGTGCCATTACAGATATGCAGGCTTATAGCCAAAAGGGTGTGGAAGTTGAAACCGCACTGATTGGCGCTAAAGCAACTGCATTCTTTAACAGCTACGGCGGCAACGTATCCGCACAAGTTTCTGGTCTGGGCGACAGTCCATCACTGGAAGATTTGATCGGTACCGTCGGTGTGATGCTGAAGAAATATGATGAAGGCCAACTGGATCGCCTGTATCTGGTTTACAACCAGTTTGTAAACACCATGACGCAGGACCCAGTGATCGATCAATTGCTGCCTTTGCCTAAGTCGGAAGACGAAGAAATGCAGCGCAACCACGCTTGGGACTACATCTATGAGCCTGAGCCAAAACCACTGCTTGATACCCTGTTGGTTCGCTATGTTGAATCTCAGGTTTATCAGGGCGTGGTAGAAAACCTCGCGTGTGAACAAGCAGCGCGAATGGTTGCGATGAAGGCTGCAACAGACAATGCAGGGAATCTGATTGATGAACTGCAACTGGTGTATAACAAAGCCCGTCAGGCTGCAATTACCCAAGAGCTGTCGGAGATTGTCTCCGGTGCTGCTGCGGTGTAAGGCAAGGGCCAACGAACTATTTTAGAGGAATAACGATGGCTACAGGTAAGATCGTTCAGATCATCGGTGCGGTAGTCGACGTAGAGTTTCCACAGGAATCTGTGCCACAGGTATATGATGCCCTGAACGTGAAACGTGAAGGCGAGCGTCTGGTGCTGGAAGTTCAGCAGCAGCTTGGTGGTGGTATCGTTCGTACCATCGCAATGGGTTCGTCTGATGGTCTGCGTCGTGGACTGGAAGTAGAAAATACTGGTAGACCGATTGAAGTACCAGTAGGTACTGAGACACTGGGACGTATTATGAACGTTCTGGGTGACTCAATCGATGAGCGTGGCGAAATCGGTGAGAAAGAGCGTTACTCTATCCACCGTGAAGCGCCAAGCTACGAAGACCAATCAAATGCAACCGAACTGCTGGAAACCGGCGTTAAGGTTATCGACTTGGTTTGTCCATTCGCTAAGGGTGGTAAAATCGGTCTGTTCGGTGGTGCAGGTGTAGGTAAGACCGTTAACATGATGGAACTTATCAACAACATCGCACTGCAGCACTCTGGTCTGTCTGTATTCGCAGGTGTTGGTGAGCGTACTCGTGAAGGTAACGACTTCTACTACGAGATGCAGGAAGCGGGCGTTGTAAACGTTGAGAATCCAGCAGAATCGAAAGTAGCAATGGTTTACGGTCAGATGAACGAGCCACCGGGTAACCGTCTGCGCGTTGCACTGACTGGCCTGACAATGGCTGAGAAGTTCCGTGATGAAGGCCGTGATGTACTGCTGTTCATCGATAACATCTATCGTTACACCCTTGCAGGTACCGAAGTATCGGCACTGCTGGGTCGTATGCCATCTGCGGTAGGTTACCAGCCTACACTGGCAGAAGAGATGGGTGTTCTTCAGGAGCGTATCACCTCGACCAAGAGTGGTTCTATCACATCTGTACAGGCGGTATACGTACCTGCGGATGACTTGACTGACCCATCTCCAGCAACCACGTTCGCGCACTTGGATGCGACCGTTGTACTTTCACGTAACATCGCTGCACTGGGTCTGTACCCAGCCATCGACCCACTGGATTCGACTTCACGTCAGCTGGATCCACTGGTTATCGGTCAAGAGCACTATGATGTTGCACGTGGTGTGCAGTCTGTACTGCAACGCTACAAAGAGCTGAAAGACATCATCGCCATCCTGGGTATGGATGAACTGTCTGAAGACGACAAGCTGGCAGTAGCCCGTGCACGTAAGATTGAGCGTTTCCTGACTCAGCCTTACCACGTAGCAGAAGTCTTCACAGGCCAACCTGGTGTGTATGTTTCGCTGAAAGAAACCATCACAGGCTTCAAAGGTCTGCTGAGCGGTGAGTACGACGATATCCCTGAGCAGGCATTCCTGTACTGTGGCGGTATCGAAGAAGTACTGGAAAAAGCGAAGAACCTGTAATAGCTGGTAGGAGGCGACATGGCAGCGATGACCTTTCACCTGGATGTAGTAAGCGCAGAGAAACAACTGTTCTCTGGCCGTGCCGAAGCAATCCAGGTAACGGGTAGCGAAGGTGAATTGGGTATTTACCCAAGCCACACCCCGCTGCTGACCGCTATCACGCCGGGCATGATCCGCATTACTAAGCAACACGGCCATGAAGAGGTAATTTACCTTTCTGGCGGTATGCTAGAAGTGCAACCAAGCGCAGTGACTGTGCTGGCTGATACCGCAATTCGCGGCGTCGACCTGGATCAAGCTAAGGCAGAAGAAGCGAAGCGCCGTGCAGAGGATCGTATCCTCAATAAACATGGCGATATGGACTTTGCTCAGGCGGCCAGTGATCTGGCCAAGGCGATTGCCCAGCTACGAGTTATCGAGCTGACCAAAAAGGCACGCTAAGTACCAGGTATCACCCAAAGACTGAAAGGCGACCGATAGGTCGCCTTTTTTATGTTTGTTTTTCTCGTTTTCCAATCGTCTAATTTTTCGGTCTTTAAGCCTGGGAAGAAAAAGATATATTCAGTTTTTATGAGTTAATTATCAATTATTTGGCGTGAATTCATATGTATCTTTTCTTAAGTGAGTATCTGCGAGGTATCGCCTGAAAATTGCTACAAGATGACGGAAATTTATGAATTTCTTATAGGTTTGAATCCCGTTTTACAAAGCGAACCGTTACAATAAGCGCCATTATTTGAAGTAGACCCTCAATACCAAGGACAACTCTCCATGAATTTCAGTGCTGTGATTCTGGCTGCGGGTAAGGGAACCCGCATGTACTCCAACCTACCTAAGGTACTGCATACGCTTGCAGGAAAACCTATGGTGAAGCATGTCATCGATACCTGCTCCTCACTGGGCGCAAAAAACCTGCATCTGGTGTATGGCCATGGTGGTGATGCAATGAAAGCAGCACTGGCAGAAGAGCCAGTCAACTGGGTCCTTCAGGCAGAACAGTTAGGTACAGGCCACGCAGTGAACCAGGCAGCCCCGGAATTTTCGGATGATGAGCAGGTTCTTGTGCTTTACGGCGATGTCCCGCTGATTTCTGAGCAAACCATCGAAAACCTGTTGGATGCACAACCTGATGGCGGCATTGCATTGCTGACAGTGGTACTGGATAAGCCAGCGGGCTACGGACGTATCATTCGCCGTAACGGTCCTGTGGTGGCGATCGTGGAAGATAAAGATGCCACTCAAGAGCAAAAGCTTATCAAAGAAATCAACACTGGTGTGATGGTCGCAACCGGACGTGATCTACGCCGTTGGCTGAACGAAGTGAAAAGCGACAACGCACAGGGTGAATACTACCTGACAGATGTAATTGCAATTGCCCATGACGAAGGTCGCGCTGTTGAAGCAGTTCACCCGGAAAGTGCCATTGAGGTAGAAGGCGTGAACAACCGCATCCAACTGGCACGTCTGGAGCGCGCTTACCAAGCCGCTCAAGCCGAGAAACTATTGGAAAGCGGTGTAATGCTGCGTGACCCAGCACGTTTTGACCTTCGCGGTCAGCTTCAGTGTGGTACAGACGTCGAAATTGATGTCAACGTCGTGATTGAAGGTTCAGTCACTTTAGGCGACAACGTGGTCATCGGTGCTGGTTGTGTACTGAAAGACTGTGAAATCGACGACAACACTGTCGTCCGCCCATACAGCGTGATTGAAGGTGCTTCCGTTGGTGAAGACTGTACAGTCGGTCCGTTTGCGCGCCTGCGTCCGGGTGCTGAGCTGGTGGAAGATGCACATGTGGGTAACTTCGTTGAAGTGAAAAATGCACGTGTCGGTAAAGGCTCTAAGGCTAACCATCTTTCTTACCTTGGAGATGCGGAAATCGGTGAGCGCGTGAATATCGGTGCAGGTACTATCACCTGTAATTACGACGGCGCGAATAAACACAAGACCGTGATTGAAGATGATGTATTTGTTGGCTCTGACAGCCAGCTGGTGGCGCCCGTGACCATCAAAAAAGGGGCGACCATTGGTGCAGGTACGACATTGACCAGCAACGTCGAAGAGGGCCAACTTGTTATTACCCGAGCAAAAGCGCGTGTAATTGATGGCTGGAAGAGACCAGTTAAGCAGAAATAACACATGTTATGCATAAAAAAACATCGCAAAAGCGGTGTTTTTTTATTGAAGCGATTAAATCGTCATCAAACGAAAAATAGGGGGTTGACGCTCCTCTGAATCCGCAATATTATACGCGCCTCTGTTGGGGTATCGCCAAGCGGTAAGGCAGCGGCTTTTGATGCCGCCATTCCCTGGTTCGAATCCAGGTACCCCAGCCAACAACGCGTCCGTAGCTCAGCTGGATAGAGTACCTGGCTACGAACCAGGCGGTCGGAGGTTCGAATCCTCCCGGACGCGCCATCTCTTCCTTTCCATAGGTGAGATGAACAATTAGGTATGCGGAAGTGGCGAAATTGGTAGACGCACCAGATTTAGGTTCTGGCGCCGCAAGGTGTGAGAGTTCAAGTCTCTCCTTCCGCACCATTATTTAAAGATCATGCTTTAGGGCGTGGTTGCTGTTGGGGTATCGCCAAGCGGTAAGGCAGCGGCTTTTGATGCCGCCATTCCCTGGTTCGAATCCAGGTACCCCAGCCATATTTCAGGTTGGCTACGTAGCTCAGTTGGTTAGAGCACATCACTCATAATGATGGGGTCACAGGTTCGAATCCCGTCGTAGCCACCACTTATTTCGAAAGTCTCTGACTTTCTGCCAGATAAGACACACTGCCAGTGTCTACGGGTTATAAACTCAATATCAGGCGACAAAATTGCGATGGTGGCGGAATTGGTAGACGCGCTAGCTTCAGGTGTTAGTGTCCTTACGGACGTGAGAGTTCAAGTCTCTCCCTTCGCACCAAACATCACTTAAGCCTTCAATAAGAAGGATTAGGTACAACAATTTGCGGAAGTGGCGAAATTGGTAGACGCACCAGATTTAGGTTCTGGCGCCGCAAGGTGTGAGAGTTCAAGTCTCTCCTTCCGCACCATGATTGAAAGCAGGCTTTTTAGCCTGCTTTTTTTCTATCTGCAGTTTGCAACCCACTCTCTCACTTCAATTTCTCGCGCTTTATTGTGTAATACCAATCGTAGTAAATATCTGCTCATCCTAGCTTGTTAAAATGCTCGATAACTGCGTTGAAAAATTTAATTGTAGAATAACTACTTATCGAAATTTTTCGCCTTGTTCTCGAGCATTTTTCCTGCGCTATTTCTGATCACCTACCTACTGTGATTGGTATAACTCTCTGTATAATTCTCAATCTGTGCTGTAGATCATGCGCGAAGTGATGTGTATCGCATTTCATCCTTGATCTTTGATTTAAAGTTTATATTATCTTTCGGAACGAAAGTTTGGTGGTTACATGTCGAAACGTAATACTCAACAACGTCGCCATGCGATTGTTGCCATGCTGACTGAACAGGGTGAAGTCAGCGTAGATATGCTTTCAACTCTGTTTGAAACATCAGAGGTAACGATCCGTAAAGACCTTGCTGAGCTTGAGAAAAATGGACTCCTGCTGCGTCGTTATGGCGGAGCGGTTCCTGTTCCTCATGAAATGGTTTCGGAAAACGCAGTAAAAGTTTCGGAACAAAAGTTATCAATCGCAAAAATGGCGGCAACCCGGATCCGCGACCATAATCGAATTGTGGTGGACAGTGGTTCAACGACGGCAGCTTTGATCCCACTTCTCAATCAAAAGCGCGGATTGGTGGTGATGACCAACTCCCTGAATGTGGCGCAAGCCATTAAGGAGTTGGAAAACGAGCCGACGCTCCTGATGACAGGCGGCACCTGGGACCCGCATTCGGAAGCGTTTCAGGGGCAGGTTGCAGAACAAGCACTGCGTGCGTATGACTTTGACCAGCTGTTTATTGGCGCTGATGGCATCGATGTTAGTCGCGGTACGACAACGTTTAATGAAATTGTCGGTCTGAGCCGTGTTATGTCAGAGGTTTCCAGGGAAGTCTTGGTTTTGATTGAGTCCGATAAAATCGGCCGTAAGATCCCGAATCTTGAACTTCCCTGGGAAGTGATCACTACGGTGATCACCGACAGTAAGCTTGATGCCACCACCAAACTTGCCATTGAAAAGACGGGCACAGAGGTGATCTGCGCCCCTGACTAGATACGGGGAAAGATATGTGTGGAATTGTTGGCGCGGTTGCGCAAAGGGACGTTGCTGAAATTTTACTGGAAGGTTTACGTAGACTTGAATACCGCGGCTATGACTCTGCGGGTCTAGCGGTGACCGACAGCGAACAACAACTGCGTCGGTTGCGCCGATTGGGCAAAGTACAGAATCTGGCGGAAGCGCTAGACGAAACACCAGTTCTTGGTGGTACTGGTATTGCTCACACCCGTTGGGCAACCCATGGTGAACCAAGCGAAGCCAATGCACACCCACACATGTCAGGCGATAACATTGCCATCGTCCACAACGGCATCATTGAAAACCATGAACCGCTCCGAGAGCTGCTCAAAAGCCGTGGTTACGTTTTTACATCCCAAACTGACACTGAGGTCATTGCTCACCTTGTGGATTGGGAATTGGGCCAGGGAGGCGGCCTTATGGAAGCCTTCCAACGTACGGTCAAGCAGCTGGAAGGTGCTTACGGCACCGTGGTAATGGATAGACGTGACCCAGACCGGCTTATCGCTGCGCGTTCGGGCAGTCCGCTGGTGATTGGTCTTGGCATCGGCGAAAACTTCCTGGCATCTGATCAGCTGGCGTTGCTGAACGTAACCCGCCGTTTTATTTTCCTCGAAGAAGGCGATGTGGCCGAAATTACGCGCAGGAGCGTCAATATCGTCGACGTCCAAGGTGAAATTGTTGAGCGCCAGACTCATGAGTCATCCATTGAACATGATGCTGCTGACAAAGGCCCATACCGCCACTACATGCAAAAAGAGATTTTTGAGCAGCCTTCTGCCCTTATCAACACACTGGAAGGGCGTATCGATGGCAACAGCGTGCTGGTGGATAGTATTGGCCACGGTGCGGCGGAGATTCTGACTAAAGCCGAGCATATTCAGATAGTGGCTTGTGGTACTTCTTATAACGCAGGCATGGTGGCACGTTACTGGTTCGAAGATATTGCAGGCGTGAGCTGTGACGTGGAGATCGCTTCGGAATTCCGCTATCGCAACTTCGTCACCCGCCCTAACAGCCTGTTGATCACCCTTTCCCAGTCTGGAGAGACCGCAGATACATTGGCGGCACTGCGAAAAGCCAAAGAGCGTGGCTTTATGGGGGCAATGACCATTTGTAACGTAGCGGGCTCTTCGCTGGTTCGAGAATCCGATTTGGCGTTCATGACTCGCGCAGGAGCCGAGATAGGTGTGGCATCGACCAAAGCGTTTACCACCCAGTTGGCGACACTGTTGATGCTGGTCACCGCAGTAGGCAAGCAAAAAGGCCATGTAGATACAGCTAAAGAAAAAGCCATCGTAGAGGCATTGAACCGCTTACCAGCGACCATGGAGCAGGCACTGGCGTTCGACAAAGAGATAGAGCTGCTCGCAGAAGATTTTGCTGACAAACACCATGCTTTATTCCTCGGACGCGGAGAGTACTATCCAATTGCCATGGAAGCATCGCTAAAGCTGAAAGAAATCTCTTATATCCACGCTGAAGCCTACGCCGCTGGTGAACTCAAGCATGGCCCGCTGGCGCTAATTGATGCAGATATGCCTGTCATCGTGGTAGCGCCAAACAACGAATTGCTTGAAAAGCTCAAGTCCAACATTGAGGAAGTGCGCGCTCGGGGTGGACAGCTTTATGTGTTTGCAGATAAAGATGCGGGCTTTGAAGCCAGTGAAGGCATGACCATTGTCGCTATGCCGCATGTCGATGAAGTGTGTGCGCCTATTTTCTACACACTGCCCATGCAGCTGCTGTCTTACCATGTTGCGCTTATCAAAGGGACAGACGTAGACCAGCCTCGTAACCTCGCAAAAGCTGTGACAGTAGAATAATACAGCTTAAAAATGAGAGTCTTAAATTAAAAAGGAGCCACTAGGCTCCTTTTTGTGTCTTATTAGGCATACAGTCACTGTCTGATTTGCTTTTTGCAATTATTGAGTGGGAGTGGTTATTTGCATTTTGCAAATCATTTCGCAGTCATAACAAGACATCGAGTCCAGAAAGGCTAACAGTGTCAATTGGGGTTTATTTAACGTACTGATATTAAATGCATTATTTAATGTCTAAATAGTTGGCCTGCATTGTGCATATTGTCGATAAACAGCAAAACTATATAACAGATAGCTGTACGTCGTAGGGAGTGAAGTATGATCGACTCGAAAGCACAAGTAGCAAAACGCATTAAAGAAGCACGTGAGTGGAAAGGGATCACTCAGGTGAAAATGGCCAAACTACTCGAAGTAGCGCGCCAAACGTATCTGGACATCGAAACAGGCAAAACAGAGCCTCGCGTTCGTATGTTGTCAGAAATTGCAGAAATCACTGAGCGTCCACTGGTGTGGTTCGTTTATGGTGATGCTGACGTTGAACTGCATGATGTGCAGTACAAACAGGATGTTAACCGCTTGCTGGAGCATTTTTCCAAGCTGCCGCATGAAGCGCGCACCGCTATCCTGAACCAGAGTGTCAATATGGCATCGTTCCTGGTTAACTACTCGAAATCAGCACAACGAGGTTAAGCACTTACTTACTTGGCAAGCAGGGTCACGCCTTGCCTGCCAAAATAGGTATTGCGTATTTTCCTTGTCATCTGGCTTAGGCAACAGTAGCCCTGATTCACACTTCAACAACGCTTTACATGTGTAGAAAACAACCCTGTGCATAATGCAGGATCTAGCAGTAAAGTGCGTCACTGTGAACAGAGCGAATTAACCTGTTCCTTGGCGCCGAGTTGTGGGGCAAGCGATGTTTATTGTCAAAGCTCATGTTGCACAGCGCATTAGGGAAGCGCGGGAGTACCGGGATATCACTCAGGTGGAAATGGCGCAGCACTTAGATGTTGCCCGTCAAACCTACTTAGATATTGAGTCCGGTAAAACAGAGCCCAAAGTGTCTTCCCTGGCAATCATCGCTGATGTAACCGGCCGTCCATTAAATTGGTTTTTGTACGGTGAAAGTACGCGAAGTGACATCGCGTTTACGCACAGGGACGATCTGAACTCCCTGTTGGCACTATTCAGTCAGTTACCTGAATCAGCACGTAACCTTGTGATGGATCAGGCGTTACTGCTGGCACAGTACATGATCAATATGACAACGCCGGATAAAGACCGATAAAAAGAAAAAGCAAAAAGCCCAGCAATGCTGGGCTTTTTGTCTTTTGGGCTCGTGACTAGGACTTGGCTAAGAAGAATTTATAAGACGGATTTTCTGTCTCATCTTTCCATGCGTATCCCAGCTCACGCAGGTGCGCGGTAAATGACAGGATATCTTTATCTTCCAGTTCAAAGCCACACAGCACGCGACCGTAGTCAGAGCCGTGATTGCGATAGTTGAAGATGCTGATATTCCAATGCGTACCCAAGGTGTTGAGAAAGCGTAGCAGGGCGCCCGGATATTCCGGGAATTCAAAGCTGTACAGACGCTCTTTCATCGCTTTGGTAGGCCTTCCACCAATCATGTAGCGGATGTGGACCTTCGCCATTTCATCATCAGACAAGTCCTGCACCGGATACCCGCCTTTGCGTAGATCGGCAATGATGCCATCGAGCTCTTCCTGGCCATTTTGCAAACGCACACCGACAAAGATATTTGCCAGTGTGTCGTCGCTGTGACGGTAGTTAAACTCTGTCACCGCTCGGCCACCGAGGATTTTGCAAAACTCGAGGAATGCACCTGTACGCTCAGGAATCGTTACCGCCAACAGGCCTTCGCGCTTTTCACCCAGCTCAGCGCGCTCAGACACATATCTCAGGCTGTGGAAGTTGGTGTTCGCACCGGAAAGCACGGCGGCCATCTTCTTGCCTTTAAGTTGATGCTGCTCGGTGTATTTCTTTAGACCGGCCAGAGACAAGGCGCCAGCAGGCTCAGAAATTGCGCGGGTGTCTTCAAAAATATCTTTCACCGCGGCACAAATTTCATCACTCGACACCGTGATGATGTCATCCAGGTGCTCCTGACAAAGACGGAAGGTCTCATCACCAATGCGTTTGACCGCCACACCGTCTGCGAAGGTACCCACGTTATCGAGAGTGACCGGCTCACCGGCATCCAGCGCCGCTTTCAGGCAGGCAGAATCTTCCGCTTCTACGGCAATCAGTTTGACCTGAGGCAGCAGCTGTTTAACAAGCACAGCAACGCCCGCTGCAATACCGCCCCCACCGACAGGCAGGAACATATATTCCAGATGGCCGTTCTGCTGCAGCATTTCCATACCCATGGTGCCCTGGCCTGCAATCACCAAAGGATGATCAAAAGGCGGCACAAAGGTGTAACCATGTTCTTCTGATAGCTCTACCGCTTTGGCTTTGGCTTCGTCGAAGTTGTTGCCATGCAGCACGACGTTGCCACCAAAGCCGCGAACAGATGCTACTTTGATGTCTGGCGTGGTGCGAGGCATCACGATAGTGGCTTTGATCCCCAGCTTATTACCTGAAAGAGCCACACCCTGCGCATGGTTTCCTGCTGATGCAGCGATAACGCCGGCTTGTTTTTGCGTTTCGGTCAACTGCGACATCATGTTGTAGGCGCCGCGCAACTTGAATGAATGCACTGGCTGGCGATCTTCACGCTTGAGCTGAATGGTATTGCCCAAACGCTGCGAAATTCGCGGCATATCCTGCAACGGGCTGACAATCGCTGCCTCATACACAGGTGCGCGCAAAATATCACGCAGGTAATCGGCATTACTAAGCGGTGCAGGGTCACTGTGTTGTTGGCGTGCCTGACTCATGATTACCCCTCCAGCTTGCTTTTATCGCGCACAGCACCTTTATCGGCACTGGTTGCCATGCTGGCATACGCTTTCAGAGCAAATGACACTTCACGTACTCGGGACTCAGGCTTCCAGCCTTTCGCATCTTGCTCGGTGCGACGGGCAGAGAGCTCCGCATCATCAACTTCCAGCACGATTGAGCGGTTTGGAATGTCGATGGCGATGATATCACCTTGCTTGACCAAGCCGATGGTGCCGCCATTTGCTGCTTCTGGAGAGATATGACCAATTGACAGACCACTGGTACCGCCGGAGAAACGGCCATCAGTGATCAGAGCACACTCTTTACCAAGACCCATAGATTTAAGGTACGTGGTTGGGTACAGCATTTCCTGCATACCTGGACCACCTTTTGGACCTTCATAGCGGATAACTACCACTTCACCGGCTTTCACTGCACCGCCAAGAATGCCGTTGACCGCATCTTCCTGGCTTTCAAATACATGGGCAGGACCACGGAAGGTGAGGTTTTCCTCTGCGACACCGGCGGTTTTCACGATACAGCCGTCGATAGCAATGTTACCGCTCAGTACGGCAAGACCGCCGTCCTGGCTGTATGCATTTTCTTTGGTGCGGATACAACCTTCAGTGCGATCGTCATCCAGCGTGTCCCAACGGCAATCCTGTGAGAAGGCTTTGGTGGTGCGGATGCCAGCAGGGCCTGCGCGGTAGAAGGTTTTTACGTCTTCGTTGTCCGTCACAGTGATGTCGTACTTCGCCAGCGTATCTGCCAAGGTTTCACCCAAGACGTTTGGCACGTCGGTTTTCAGAAGACCTGCGCGATCAAGCTCACCCAGGATACCCATCACGCCACCTGCGCGGTGAACATCTTCCATATGATATTTCTGGGTGGAGGGCGCTACCTTACAAAGGTGTGGCACCTGACGGGACAGGCGGTCGATATCAGACATATCGAAATCGATGTCACCTTCCTGTGCGGCTGCAAGCAGGTGAAGGATGGTGTTAGTCGAGCCACCCATGGCGATATCCAGCGCCATGGCATTTTCCAGCGCGGTTTTGCTGGCAATGTTACGTGGCAAGGTGGATTCGTCATCTTGCTCGTAGTAACGCTTGGTCAGCTCAACGATACGCTGGCCAGCGGTGATGAACAGTTTTTCACGGTCTGCATGGGTAGCCAGCATAGAACCGTTACCCGGCTGGCTGAGACCCAGCGCTTCGGTCAGACAGTTCATGGAGTTGGCGGTGAACATACCAGAGCAAGAGCCACAGGTTGGACATGCAGAGCGTTCGATCTGCTCGCTTTGCTCGTCTGACACGTTTGGATCGGCACCCTGGATCATGGCATCCACCAGATCCAGCTTCAGGATCTGATCGGAAAGCTTGGTTTTACCTGCTTCCATTGGACCACCAGAGACGAAAATCGCTGGGATGTTGAGACGCATTGCCGCCATCAGCATTCCCGGGGTGATTTTGTCACAGTTGGAGATACACACCATGGCGTCGGCGCAGTGAGCGTTCACCATATACTCCACAGAATCCGCGATGATTTCGCGTGATGGCAGGCTGTAAAGCATACCGCCGTGGCCCATAGCGATACCATCATCAACGGCGATGGTGTTGAACTCTTTAGCGATGCCACCAGCGGCCTCGATTTCTTTCGCTACCAGCTGGCCAAGATCTTTCAGGTGCACGTGACCGGGTACAAACTGGGTGAAAGAGTTCACCACGGCGATGATAGGTTTACCAAAATCTTCATCTTTTACGCCAGTTGCACGCCAAAGGGCGCGGGCACCCGCCATATTACGGCCATGGGTGGTGGTGGCTGAACGGTACTTAGGCATTTCCTTATTCCTCTAAAACTACTTATTTGGCGTCCGGAGAGACCGGATCCAGCCATCCCCATTTGTCTTCGGTTTGGCCATTAAACAGGCCAAAGAAGGCGGTTTGTACTTTCTCTGTGACTGGGCCGCGTTTGCCTTCACCCACAGTAATTTGGTCTACGCTGCGAACCGGCACGATTTCCGCCGCTGTGCCCGTCATGAAGACTTCATCAGCCAGGTAGAGGGCTTCGCGCGCGATGTTCTCTTCACGCACCTCGTAACCCATGTCCTTGGCGATGGTCATGATGGAGTCACGGGTAATGCCAGGAAGGATAGCGCTGGTGGCTGGAGGCGTTGAAATCACGCCATTTTTCACCACGAACAGGTTCTCACCGGCACCTTCAGACAAGTAGCCATCCACACTCAAGGCAATACCTTCAGCATAGCCGTGGCGACGGGCTTCACCACCGACCAACAGGCTCGACAGGTAGTTACCACCCGCTTTAGCTGCGGTCGGGATCGTGTTCGGCGCGGCGCGGTTCCAGCTTGAAATCATGGCATCGACACCATTAGCCAGCGCATCTTCGCCGAGGTAAGTGCCCCAGCTGAAGGCTGCAATGATGAGATCCATTTTAGTGTCTGGCGGCGGACAAACGCCCAGACCAACATTTCCGACAAAACCCAGCGGGCGGATGTACGCAGAGTTCAGGTTATTGGCGCGCAGTGTTTCACGGCACGCTTCCATCAGCTCATCGACCGAATACGGGATTGGGAAGCGATAAATTTTTGCGCTGTCTTTCAGACGTTGCATGTGTTCGCGGTGACGGAAGACCACTGGGCCATTCGGGGTGTCGTAGCAACGAATCCCTTCAAAAACCGAGGTGCCATAATGCATGGCGTGGGTCAGCACGTGAACTGTGGCATCTTGCCATGGGATCAGTTCGCCGTTTGACCAAATATAATCCGCTGTGTTTGCCATTCTTATTAATCCTTATAACGCATTACTGTTGTTCTAGCGGGAGCAGACGTACGCGTGAGACATCCCATAATTTGTCTAACTGGCTCTGAAGATTAGCGATAGGACGATCGCTCTTCACTTGCAGGGTAATTTCAACCGCATTGGTGTCATCGGTATGATGCATGTCGAGGCTCGTCAGGCGGAATCCACGGTGACGGACAATGCGCAGCAGACGCTCCAGCAATTCTGGTTGGTCGTCAGCATTGATTAGCAGAGTGTGTGATTGGCTCATGTACGCTCCAACATATCCTGGTTAGCGGCACCGGGTGGAACCAGTGGCCATACGTTCTCTTCCTCTGAGATAGCAACATGCAGCAGGTAGGCTGTGTCACTTGCCAGCAATTCCTGCAGGGCAGGGATAACTTCTTCTTTCCGGGTAATGGTTTTGCCCGGAATGTTGAAGGCTGACGCCAATGTCACGAAGTCAGGGTTATCCGACAAGTTGGTCTCGCTATAGCGCTCTTCGAAGAAAAGCTGTTGCCATTGACGTACCATCCCCAAACGTTGGTTATCCAACAGTACCATTTTTACCGGAATATTGCGGCGTTTCAGGGTGCCAAGTTCCTGAATGTTCATCATAAATGAACCATCTCCAGAAACTAATACAACTTCGTCATCAGGACGGGCCATTTTGGCGCCCATGGCGGCAGGTAAACCAAAGCCCATGGTGCCAAGACCTGCAGAGGTTAACAGGTTTTCAGGACGACGCGGCTCTACGTGCTGCGCCACCCACATTTGGTGTTGGCCAACATCGGTCGCGACGACGGTGGAGTCCGGCATCATGTCAGAGAGCTGTTTAAGGAGCAGCGGCGCAAAAATTGGATCGCCAGGGTGGTCATAACGCCATCCGAAGTCCTTTTTCATGGTCAGCACGCTGTCTTGCCATGCTTGGATGTCTGAAGGCTCGCCCAACTGCGGCAACACGGTATTTAGCTCACCGCGAAGTGCGACATTGGCGCGGCGCAGTTTGTGGAATTCTGCAGCGTCGATATCGATGTGAACGACTTTGGCGTTAGGCGCGAAGGTATCCAGTTTACCAGTGACGCGATCGTCAAAACGCGCACCAATAGCAATCAATAAATCAGACTGCTGCACCGCGAGGTTAGCCGCTTTGGTGCCATGCATACCGAGCATGCCGAGATAGTAGGGATAATCTTTGTCGACCGAGCCAAGTCCTTTCAATGTGCTGGTGGCTGGGATCTGACTGTGATTTAGAAACTGGCGAAGTGTATCGGTCGCGTGGGCCAGTTGAATGCCGCCACCGACATATACCATCGGCTGCTTTGCCTCTGCGATCAGTGCATTGGCTTCCTGTAACGAAGCTTCCGACACTTCTGGAGCAGAAGGCTGATTTACAATAGCCGTAAAGGCTTCTTCGATTTGGGCAAGCTGCACGTCTTTGGCGATATCCACCAGCACGGGGCCAGGGCGTCCTTCTTTAGCAACCACAAAAGCTTCTGCCAATGTGGAAGCGAGTTTTGATGTGTCGGTCACCAGAAAACTGTGTTTGGTGCAGGCAAGGGAAAGACCGAGAACGTCAACTTCCTGGAAGGCATCGGTGCCGATTAGCGGGCTGGCAACTTGACCTGTGATAGCGACGACGGGCACAGAGTCCATCATGGCATCCGCGAGGCCAGTGATAAGGTTGGTTGCACCAGGGCCAGACGTGGCAAGACACACACCGACGCCGCCGGTGGAGCGTGCGTAGCCGATAGCGGCCATGGCTGCGCCTTGCTCGTGACGGCAAAGGACATGATCAACGCCGCCGTCATAAAGGGCATCGTAAACGGGCATGATCGCACCGCCCGGATAACCAAAGAGTGTCGTTACGCCTTGTTTTCGTAAGGCTTCAACAACCAGTTGTGCACCTGTCATTGTGGCCTCCCGTTAAATCCCGATTGGGAGGTTATTTGCTCTGCTTCCTGAGATGGTCCCATACCGCGTTTTCCTTTTTGCGTCTTGCAACCGCACGTCCAAATGTGAAAAAAGCCCCCGGACCTTTCGATGCGGGGGCTGTTGCGATGTTTGTTTGCTATGTTCTAGCCGTCGCTGCCCCTCGCGGTAGTACCACCACGATAATTGAAATAATAATGACTAGGGCGCGAGATAGATGATTCATTTTGTCTCTTTAAGCACCATTGTGTCGGCGCTGTATGTTTATGTCAACGTTTGTTTGCACAGATGTTGTTTGCTCATAGTGGTATCACAGACTTCTGTCGCATGACAAGCAAAAAGTGGCTCGAATTTCCAATTTCTGCTTCGTAATGCAGTAATACTAATGGTTTATGCAAATAACTTATTGATAGTTAAATAATTACTGATTACGCCCTATGAATCTTGCCATTATTCAAAGTCGCGCCTGTGTTGGCGTTGAAGCGCCACAGGTGACGGTCGAAGTCCATATCAGCAATGGATTACCTGCGTTTACGTTAGTTGGTCTTGCGGAAACCACGGTCAAGGAAGCGCGGGACAGGGTGCGCAGCGCCATTGTGAACTCAGGCTTTGAGTTTCCCGCAAGACGCATCACGGTCAACCTCGCCCCTGCGGATTTACCCAAAGAAGGGGGACGCTTTGATTTACCTATAGCCCTCGGTATTTTGGCCGCTTCCGGGCAAATTCCGATGACCAAACTTGATAGTCATGAATTTGCAGGAGAATTGGCTCTCTCTGGTCAGTTGCGTGCAGTAAAAGGGACTTTGCCTGCTGCCGTGGCATGCCGAGAAGCGAAGAGAAGTTTGGTGGTGCCAGATGAAAATGGCGGACAGGTTGCGCTGGTGGGGCGTGATATTCATGTGTCTGCGCCGGATCTGATTTCTGTTTGCCGCCATTTAAGCGGACAGGGCAGCCTGATGCTCAAAGAACCTGAAGATGACGAAGTCACGCCAAATACCGCTGGGCGCTGTATGCAGGACATTATCGGTCAGCAGCAGGGAAAACGGGCGCTGGAGATTGCGGCAGCAGGTTCGCACAACTTACTTTTCCTCGGCCCGCCTGGAACCGGAAAAACCATGTTGGCATCACGTATGGCCGATCTGTTGCCACCTATGAGTGACAAAGAAGCGCTCGAAACTGCGGCGATCACTTCCCTGACGGAAAAGCCACTACATGAAGGTAACTGGCGCAAACGACCTTTTCGTACCCCACACCATTCCAGTTCAATGGCTGCATTGGTGGGTGGTGGCAGCACACCAAAACCGGGCGAAATATCGCTGGCGCACAACGGCTTACTCTTTCTCGATGAGATGCCGGAATTTGAACGAAAAGTATTGGACTCACTGCGAGAACCTTTGGAGTCCGGTGAAGTGGTGATTTCCCGCGCCAACGGTAAAACCTGCTTTCCTGCGCGCTTCCAGCTTATTGGTGCACTTAACCCCAGTCCGACCGGACACTATGAAGGTCAGTTGGCGCGCTCCAATCCACAGGCGACACTTCGCTATCTCAACCGTTTATCAGGTCCGTTTCTTGACCGCTTTGATCTTTCGATTGAAATCCCCGCACTGCCGCGAGGTACGTTAACTGAAGGTGGTGATCGTGGTGAACCGACGGAAGTGATTAAAGCGCGGGTAGAAAAGGCAAGAGCGGTAATGCTCGCACGATCGGGCAAAGTAAACAGCCTGCTTTCCAGCAGGGAGATTGAAACCTACTGTCCGCTCGATAAAGCGGACGCGGATTTTCTGGAAACGGCGCTGCATCGATTAGGGCTGTCTATCCGCGCCTATCACCGGATTATTAAAGTGGCACGTACCATTGCGGATTTGTCCGGAGAGGCGAATATCCAGCGTGGTCATCTGGCCGAAGCCTTGGGTTACCGTTCGATGGATAGGCTTCTTAAACAGCTGACGGCATTGGCAAGTTAGTGTGTTCAAGGTAAGCGCAGACTGATGTGACCACTTGTAACTGAATGGTGTTTTTTATTTCTGCGTCGTATTATGACCTTTGGATGACAACTCAGTGAATATACCGCGAGATTGAGACATTGTTACTTTATCTGAACGCCTTTCTGGTGTGCTTGAATACTGCGTTTTGGTCAGTGCTGATCTGCTGTTTTGCCCTGATCAAAATGTTGTTACCCATTCCGGTTTTGCAAGGGGGGATCACCCGCCTTTGTAACGGCATGATGTGGGCATGGGCAACCGGAAACCATAAGCTTCTGAACCTGACCTCCAACGTGGAATGGGATATTCAGGGTGGTGAGACCCTGAGAAAAGATGGCTGGTATCTGCTTATCTGCAATCATCTTAGCTGGACTGACATCGTGGTGATTTTTTCGGTATTCCGAAACCGTATTCCGATGGCGAAGTTCTTCTTAAAGCAGCAGCTTTTGTACGTTCCGTTTCTTGGCATGGCTTGCTGGGCGGTAGATATGCCATTCATGAAGCGCTATTCACGTCAGTACCTGTTAAAACATCCGGAAAAGCGTGGAAGCGATCTGGAAACCACCCGTAAATCCTGTGAGCGCTTTCGCCACACCCCAACCACTGTGGTCAACTTCGTTGAAGGCACCCGCTTCACGGAAGAAAAGAAGCAGCAGACGCGATCGCCGTATAACAACCTACTGCCTCCTAAAACTGGTGGTATTGCTTACACCTTGGGTGCAATGGGGGATCAGTTCGATGCCATTATCAATGTCACGGTGGCGTATCCGGATAACCGTCATTTGCCTTTTAGGGATTTACTGAGCGGCAAAATGAAAAAGATTGTGGTGCGTATCGACACACTGCCCGTGGATGAAAACGTCAAAGGCGATTACTTCAACGACAAAGTGTTCAAGCGCCGCTTCCATCAATGGCTCAATGATGTTTGGGGAGAGAAAGATGTCAGGCTGGATGGTATTTATGGCCACACGCAGCCAGATGTCGATATCGTCGAGCGAGAGAAAACGGCGGTTTAGAAAATTAAAGCTGAAAAAGTTACAGATAACAAAAAAGGGCCTGATGGCCCTTTTTTCATGTTGCTAGGTTCTCTTACTGGGTCAGCAGGAAGTTAACCAGCGCGAAGTAATCTTCTTTGGTCTTCACGGTTTTTGGTGTCACGTGGTATTTGCCGTTCACAATCAGTGCTGGCACGCCACGAAGGCCCGAATCCTGGAAGGCTTTATCAAAGCGGTTTGCCATACCATTTGCGGCAAAGCTGTTGAAAGTGCCGTCAAACTTATCAGCGTCTACACCTTCATCGATAAACATCTGGCGCAGTTCTTCTTCATTGCGTGGTGGCTTTTGCATCAGGTGGATACGGTTAAAAATCACCGGCACCATCTTGTCTTCTACATCCAGCATCACAGCCGTCGCATAGGCTTTGCTCAGTGCTTTACCCATGTTGCCGCCCATAAAGGACACATGGTTTTTAGTGAAGCTGGCATTATCTGGGATATTCTTCTTCAGCTCCTGCATCAGCGGTTCGCTTTTAAAGCAGTGTGGGCAATAGAACGAGAAAAACTCAACCACACTTGGTGTGTCGCTCTTTGGCAGGTCGAGTACCTGATAGTCTTCCCCTGCGTTGAAGCGCGCTGCCTGCGCCGAAAAGGCCAACATTGCCGCTGCAGCTACAGCCAACATTTTTTTCAACATAACGTCTTTTCTCCCTGAGTGTTATTCATGGCTGCTTACCATTGAGGAGCCAGTGTGAGCGGTGGTTCTTCAAGGGCGGCCAATTGTTCTTTAAAGGCGAGTACCTGATTTTCCCAGTATTTTGCCTCAGCAAACCATGGAAATGCACGCGGAAATGCCGGATCTTCCCAGCGTTTTGCCAGCCATGCCATGTAATGCACCATTCTCAGACCGCGTAATGGTTCAATTAGTTGCAACTCATTGGCGGGAAAATCGTGAAATTCTGAATATGCCTCGGAAATCGTATCCAGCTGTGCGAGCTGGTCGTGTCGGTCACCGTTGAGCAGCATCCAGATATCCTGAATGGCCGGGCCATTCCTGGCATCATCCAAGTCCACAAACATAGGGCCATCGCGCCAAAGAATGTTGCTTGGGTGGCAGTCACCGTGCAAACGCAGGGTGTTCACATTGGGGGTCCAGCGCTCCTTTAATACGCTGATTAGAAGGTCCAGATCAGCAAAGAAGGCATTTTCGAGATGCATTGGGATGAAGCTTGAATTTTCCAGCGCTTTACGCGGCGCGAAGAGGTATTCATCCAGACCAATGGTCGGACGATGCACAAAGGGCTTACTGGCGCCGACTTTGTGGATACGACCTAAAAAGCGGCCCACCATTTCAAGCTGGTCCCAGTTGTCCACTTCGAACGTTCGGCCGCCGACACTTGGGAAAACCGCAAACTGGTAGCCTTCGAAGTTGAACAGCGTTTCTCCGTCGATTTTCATTGGTGCGGCGACTGGAATTTCAGCCTGCTCGAGATCATCGGCAAAGGCGTGCTCTTCGAGGATTTGCTCTCGGCTCCAGCGCTGTGGTCGGTAAAACTTAGTCACCAGTCGACGGCGTTCTTCATCCTGAAACTGATAGACTCGGTTTTCGTAGCTGTTCAATGCCAGAAGGCCTGATTCCGGGCGAATGCCAACCGACTCCAATGCATTGAGCAAGGTGTCTGGCGTGAGATGTTCATAGCTAAATTGGGCGTCGCTCATAGGGTTGGCTAGGTTAAGGTGTGTGGGTTGTGATGGTAGCAGAGTTTACCGTCGAAGATAAAAAACGGACGCTCAGCTGGCGTCCGTTTTTTCGGGAAAGTGCGCTACATCTTACTGATAAAGCGGCTTTCTGTTTCGATGATTTTCTTATCATCCCCCGATTGGCGCTCCAGCACGAAGGTGATATTGGCCACCGGCGTGCTCAGCTCATAAGGGTCAACCCCCAGGCTGATTGGTAGGGTGAAGATCTCACCGGCGGTCAGGGTCACTTCCTGCTTGCCGTACCATTCCACACCATCAAGCCCTTTCACGGTGATCGAGTAGGTTTCCGGTGATTGAGTCTTGTTGAGTATTTTCAGGGTGTAGGTATTTTCAATCAGGCCGTCGCTATTGGTCTTAAATAGCTGTGTGCGGTCACGGATAACGTCTAGTCCCATTGGTTGCACGGCAGAGAAGAGCATCACAAACAATCCCAGCATGGCCACCATCACAATCCCATAGCCAATCAGCTTAGGTCTGACGATATCGACTTTATGACCTTCGAGTTTGTGCTCGGTGGTGTAGCTGATGAGGCCTTTGGCGTAGTTCATTTTGCTCATGGTCTCGTCACAGGCATCAATACAAGCACCACAGTTGATGCACTCATATTGCAAGCCATCACGGATGTCGATGCCAGTCGGACACACCTGAACACACAGGTTACAGTCGATGCAATCGCCCAACCCTTTCTCTTTCGGGTCGACTTTGCGCGAACGTGGACCGCGCTTTTCACCGCGCTGGGTGTCGTAACCCACGATAAAGGTGTCTTTGTCGAACATAGCGGACTGGAAGCGTGCATAAGGACACATGTGAATACACATTATAGAGCGCATCCAACCAGCGTTTCCGTAAGTACAGACACTGAAAAACAGCACCCAGAAAGCAACCCAGAAGCTGCTGTTGAAGGTGAAGAAGTCGATAAAGAGTTCTTTGACAGGTACGAAGTAGCCAACGAATGTGAGGCCAGTGAGGAGTGCAACGGCAAACCAGCAAATATGTTTAGCTGTTTTTCGTAGGAATAACTCTTTCGTGATTGGCAGTGAGTCCTGCTTCTTTCGTTTGTTGGCCGGACCTTCAAGCTTTTCCTCAAACCAGATGTAGATAAAGGTCCATACCGTTTGTGGACAGAGGTACCCACACCAGACCCGTCCTAAAAAGGTAGTGATAAAGAAAAGGCCAAAGGCGGCAATCATAAACAGGGTGGCGAGCAGGGTCAGGTCCTGAGGCCAAAGGGTGGTGCCGAAGAAGTTGAACTGTTGCTTGCCGATATCAATCAGGATCGCCTGGCGGTCGCCATATGGGATCCATGGGGTCAACACGAACAACAGCATAAAGAACCAGCCCATTTTCTGGCGAAGTTTCTGGAATACCCCAGTCATCGCCCGCACATAGATGCGGTTACCTGGGTTGAAACGATCTCCACTGGTTTTATGGGTTTTTGGGTTGAACTCTTTGGGGGTAACGTCTTTGACGTCAATTTTATCCTTGCTCATGACACCTGCATTCCTTGGGTCAATCGGGATTTCCCGAACATTGCTGACACTGATACGTTGTCAGTGTCTTTCATCGATTAACACTCAACACTTTGATAGTTATCTATCACTAACATAAATGATAGACGTCAGATTATATCTGAGGAGGAAAGAGGAATTCTGTGCGTGTGGTGGGAAATTAACCGGACAATCACACTGTTGATGTGTAACAGCCTTTTGTTTTGAATATAAAAAAGCGAAGCCAGAAGCTTCGCCTTTATACCCAAACAACCTGACGATGCCGGATTCAGCGAGTTTGACTGGTGTTGTGATCGCGGCGTCCCTTTGTAGGTGTAGCCACCTCCATCAAAAAGGGACAACAAAGAGCACGACGGCAGTCAACTCGCCCGAAGGGAGGCCCTCAATACACTCACTTCATCGTTAAATTCCACGGAAATAGAACGACTATTCCTCGCGAAATTTGCCTTGAATTGAACGCATTGAGGGCCTCTGAATGCGAGCATTTTCAGGTCGTTTGGGTATATATCCGGTTTATTGCGCACTCTTAGCTGATAATGCCACGCGCACGCAAAATAGCGGTTTTGAAGTCGTTTTCACAGTCTTTTGCCAATCCTGGGATCATTTCATCTTTTTGGCTGTTACGCATTTTCAGATGATAAATCAGCACGTCATCGGTCAGATCTTCCAGCTTACCTTCGTATCCGGCTTCTTCTGCCAATTTACTGATCATTTGAAGCAGGTTCAGTTCAGGCTCTTTCTGCCACTCAGGATGAAGCAGTTCGATAAGTTCATTAACGCGATGACATTTCATTTTTGAAGACTCCAACTGGCCGGATTTTGGCCTTACTTTTTATGTGACTTATCTGTTTACAGTACCAGATTCAGACGGGCAGACCAATCACAGCAAGGGTCAATTAAGCCGCTTCACCTTCTGGCATTTCAACCACGACTGGTGTTGGACGCACCAGAGTCAGGTCTGGAGTGCCATTCAGATTCGTGTTGGTTTTGCTTTTGAATGCTGGCGCAAAAAATGTGCACGCATGCGTGATGGAGTGCGGGTAACACGTACAGGTCGAACAGTAACTGGGCGCATTTAAGGTTCTCATTGGTTGCGCATCCATGACGGGGTTCTCTTACAGAGTGACGTCAGGAATTCCAATGGCTGCTAGCCTTACTGCGTGTTCACTCTGGGGTTCGCGAAGTGCGAAATCGGGCGGATAATAACAGGAAAAAATTGCCGAAAAAAGCAGCAGTGATAAAAATAATTCGCGCAGAAAAAAAGGCGGAGTAAACCCGCCTTTACAGTGAGTATCTCGCCCTTATGTCACGGGCATGACACGGTTTCTACCCAAATTTTTGGCCTCATATAATTGGGCGTCGGCACGGCTGATGAGGTTACGGATACTTTCGCCCTTTTCATATTCCGCTACACCTATCGAGACAGAGATGTTATCGAGCTTCTTGCCGGTTTTCTTGTCCTTGATCGCTAGCTTGTCGATGGTAGCGCGTATCGTCTCGGCCACCCTGCACCCGCCACTGAGTGCACGGTTAGGCACCAGCAGTGCAAACTCTTCTCCGCCATAACGGTAAGCGTTGATTCCGTCACGACAATAGTCGGACAACCGCTTGGCAGTCAGCTTCAATACCTGATCGCCCATCAAGTGACCGTAGGTGTCGTTGAAACTCTTAAAGTGATCCAAATCGCACAGTAAAAGGGTGAAACCTTTCGGTGGTGGATTGGCGGCCAACGTTTCCAACTCAGAGTCAAAGGCGCGGCGGTTATAGATGCCTGTCAGTGCGTCGTGCAAAGCATCATCATTGGCCTGCTGGAGCGTTTCTTTGAGTCTTGAAATCTCTTTTTGCGCCTCTGCCAGCTGGTTTTTGAAGAAATTCGTGGATTGACGCAACTCGTTGGAGCCTTTCACCGCTTTTTTGACCATGGCGACGGTTTCTTCCATCGACAGGGTTTCTTCTCCGACGCGGGCGAGTTGCGAGAAGGTTTTGTCCAAGGTGTTTTGAAAGGTCGCGGTGTCTTTCAACGTGTCTTCCATGGTGTTACCCATTTCCAGCGCCAGCGCTTGAAGCCCGCGCTGGAATTCATCAACATCTTTGACCTTTTCATCCGCAACATGGTTACTGTAGAGCTCTTCGCAGAGCGTTGGACTCAGTGTCCCTGTCTCTTTGATCGATTCATCGATTCTCTTGGCGAGCTCCGCATCAGCATTTGCCACATAGGTATACCAAAGGGCGTAATTAGGGGGGGTTGCGGGAACCTGGTACTTCATCAGAAGGGGGACAACTTTCTTCAAATATCCAGAAGTTAGCGCAAAATTCTCTTTTGACATGGCTGGCTTATTCTCCGTAATTTTCCGAGGCAAAAACGCCATCGATTACCAGTCTTTTAATCTTAGACTGAATTTGACGCGTTGCTGTGACATCACAGTATTTGTTTTCTGTCTAAAATTGTTGGGCAGCTTTTAAGCGCAAGAAAATAAGGATTGAAAAACATGGGATGGTTGAAAAAAACGTTGGCGAAAGTGGGGGTTGGCAGCGCAGAAATCAGCGTTGAACTGGGCTCCACGACCTTGATACAGGGCGAACAAACCAAGGTGGTGGTGACTGTCACTGGCGGCGATGTTGGCCAACCAGTCGATGCGATTGAGCTGTCGGTTTGCTGTGACTACATGGGATGGGAAGAGCTAAGAACTCAAGGCGAACAAGGTAGAAAGAAGCAACGTCGTCGTAAATCTCATGTTTTGGCTAAGTGGTCTCTCCCGGATGCGTTTACCACTGAACCGGGTAAATCTGTGCATTTTGAATCAGCAATGACCCTTCCGCTGAATACTCCCTTGTCGATGGGTGATGGCAAGATTTGGCTTGAAGTGAACCTCGATATTCCGATGGGTAAAGACACCTCATCGAAAACCGAGTTGACGGTGAAACCGGATAACCAACTGGATGCGGCTTTCACCGCGTTTGAGAAATCAGGCTTTCGCATCGAAAAAGTGAAAAACGAGGAAGTCGAGCGACAGCCTATGCCATTTGAGCAGCAGTTCGAGTGGGCGACTGTATCGGAACCTTACCAATCTGTGTTCAGGGAGATGGCGCTTGTGGCGACAAAATCTGAAGACGCCCTTCACCTTGTGATGACCTTTGGACGACAGGGTGAAGGTATTGGGGCGGCAGTAGGGCGATTTGTCGGTGCCAACAAGCTTTCCCGCGAATTAACTGTCGCAGGAAGCGCTGAGGAAGTGGTCGCTGAGATTAAAACATTGCTGGAGCAAATCTCGCAATAATTTAAGCTTACACGTGTACGCTTAAATGTGTCATACTCGCCGCTGGACCTCTCAAATGCGTTAGCAATTAAGGAGACTGTCGCATGACAACAGCGGCTTCTGCGTCTCAATATTCGGTGAAAGAAGAAATTGCCAGCAGCGTCAGCCATGGCCTGGGTGTGATTTTTGGCATCGTGGCTTTAGTGATGCTTTTGGTGAAAGCTGTCGGTGAGCATGCCGACGCGCTCAGTATTGCCAGCTACAGTGTGTATGGTGCCAGTATCATCCTGCTTTATCTGGCATCCACGCTCTACCATGCGATTCCATTTGCCGGTGCGAAGCGCGCACTCAAAACCTTCGACCACTGCGCCATCTATCTGCTCATCGCGGGCACATACACGCCTTTTATGCTGATAAGTCTCAGAACGCCGTTGGCAAACTGGGTGATGGCATTGATTTGGGGGATTGCGCTGGTCGGGGTGATCCTGAAAATTGCCTTTGTGTACCGGTTTAAATCGCTGTCACTGGCGACGTATCTGGCGATGGGGTGGCTGTCTCTGGTGGTGGTTTATCAACTGGCGCAGGTGATGCCGACAGCCGGCATGGTATTGTTGGGCTTGGGCGGCTTGGTGTATTCGCTGGGTGTAATTTTCTACGTGAAACAAAGCATTCCATACAATCATGCTATCTGGCATCTGTTTGTGCTGGGCGGCACGTTGCTGCACTTCCTCGCTATTTACTGGTACGTGCCGCCCGTATGAGTGAGCTGGCGCGCTTAGTCGCGCCAGAAAACCGGAAACAGTAAAACCAGTACAGTCAGAATTTCCAACCGTCCCATCAACATGCCGATGCTGAGCACCCATTTGGCAGTATCAGATAATCCGGCAAAATTTCCTGTTGGCCCAATCATAGTGCCCATGCCTGGCCCTACATTTGCCACTGCTGTCATTGCTCCTGTCAGGCTGGTGATGCCATCAAGCCCGGTAGCGGCCAGCACCATCGCAACCACCAGTATGGTCATAATGTAGGTAATGGCGAATGCCACCACAGAGCGCACGATGTCTTCGTTGACCGGGCGGCCATTATAGCGCTGGATAAAAACGCCCGAAGGGTGCACCAGTTGCTGGATTTGTTTTTTCAGCAAGGCGAGCGCAATTTGGAAACGGAAGATTTTTGCGCCGCCTGAGGTTGAACCTGAACAGCCACCAGCGATCAGCATAAAAGCAAAAATCACCGACGCGAAAGGTCCCCACGCCGTAAAGTCATCCAGTCCAAAGCCGGTGGTTGTTATCACGGAGACAATGTTAAACAGCGAAACCCTCACTGCGTCCATCGCTCCATAGTCTTTGGTCAACACCAGCCAGATTGCCACCATCAGCGCCGTTGCCAGTACCAGATAGGTAAAGCCCCGCACCTGTGCATCGTTTACCAGCATGCTGGGCTCCCGTCGGCGCAGTGCGTTAATCATCAGAAGAAATGGCAGGCCACCCGCGAACATAAACAAGGTGGCGACCCAATGTGCAGCGTGGCTGAAATGGTTCATTGAGCTATCTGAGGTGGAATAGCCACCCGTCGATAACGTCGTCATGGCGTGGTTCACCGCTTCAAATGCTGTCATGCCCGTTAGCCAGTAGGCGATAAAACATAGTGCGGACAGCGAGACATACACCTTCATGATACTGATGGCGACGTTTTTGGTACGCGGACTGGATTTAGCGGACCAGTCGGAAGACTCGGTCTGGAACAGGCGCATACCACCGACATTCAGAAACGGCAGGATAGCCACGCCCATCACGATAAATCCGACGCCGCCGAGCCACTGCAGTATGGAGCGCCAAAGCAGGATCGATGGCGCCATGCTGTCGAGGCCACTCAGCACCGTAGAACCCGTGGTGGTGATACCGGACATGGTCTCAAAGTAAGCGTCAGTAAAGCTGATGTGATTGATGAAGACAAAGGGCAAGGCGGCGAAAGCACTGGCAATCAGCCATACCATGGTGGTGATAACAAACATGTCGCGGGCGTTGAGACGGAAATCCTCGGTTTTACCAAGCGTCAGACAGGCAAACGCAGCGACGTGGGTGATGATGACCGAAAGGCCGAAGTCGAGAAAACCGGCGGTACCGGTGAAAAAGGCAGTAAGGGTGGGTACATACATAAATAGGGCGATCTTGGATAAGACCAGCCCTATGACGAACAGTACCGGTTTGAAGTTAACCATACACTGTGATGCGTTTTGTCTTTAGAGGAAGAATGGACTTGGCTGGAACAGCCTTTCCACGTCCGGAATATATTTTTTATCTACCAGGAACATCACGACGTGATCGTCCTGCTGAATAACGGTTTTATCGTGGGCGATCAGGACTTCCTCTTCCCTTACGATCGCACCAATGGTGGTACCTGGTGGCAGTTTGATGTCGCCAATAGCACGTCCCACCACTTTCGACGTGTTGGAATCTCCATGAGCGATGGCTTCAATCGCTTCTGCTGCGCCGCGGCGTAGCGAAGACACGTTCACGATGTCGGCTTTACGCACGTGGGTCAGCAGCGCTGAAATAGTGGCTTGCTGCGGCGATATCGCCACATCAATCGCACCGCCCTGCACCAAGTCAACATAAGCACCGCGTTGAATCAATACCATCACCTTTTTGGCGCCAAGGCGCTTGGCCAGCATGGCTGACATGATGTTGGATTCATCTTCGTTGGTGACCGCAATGAACACGTCAATCTGGTCGATATGCTCTTCGCTCAGAAGCTCTTGATCCGCGGCATCACCACAGAAGACGATGGTGTTCTCGAGAATTTCCGAAAGCTGCTCAGCGCGTCGTGGGTTACGTTCAATCAGCTTCACGCTGTAAGAACGTTCAAGGCTTCGTGCGAGACCGGCACCGATGTTACCACCGCCGACAATCATGATGCGCTTGTACGGTTTTTCAAGGCGCTGAAGCTCACTCATCACCGAGCGGATGTGGTTGCTTGCTGCGACAAAGAAAACCTCATCATCGGCTTCGATGATGGTCGTGCCTTGCGGGCGGATAGGGCGGTCACGACGGAAAATCGCCGCCACGCGGGTATCTACATGGGGCATGTGCTCGCGAAGGGCAGACAGCGCATTACCCACCAGCGGACCACCGTAATAGGCCTTTACGGCAACCAGACCGACTCTGTTATCGGCAAAGTTCACCACCTGTAGTGCACCCGGGTATTCAATCAGACGCTGGATGTACTGAGTCACCAACTCTTCTGGTGCAATCAGATATTCAACCGGGCAAGCATCGGTCTGGAACAGTTGATCTTTGGTGGCGAGGTATTCAGGGCTTCGGATACGGGCAACACGGTTCGGTGTGTTATACAGAGTGAAGGCAACCTGACAGGCAATCATGTTGGTTTCGTCGGAGTTGGTGACCGCGACCAACATGTCAGCGTCCTGTGCGCCGGCTTCCAGTAAAGTGGAAGGGTGGCTGGCGTAGCCTTGGATGACGCGGAGATCGTATTTGTCTTGCAGTTCCCTGAGTCGCTCGGGGTCTTTATCGACGATGGTGATGTCGTTGTTTTCGCCCACCAGGTTTTCAGCCAGTGTGCCACCGACTTGTCCAGCCCCCAAGATGATGATTTTCATAACGTCTGCGTGAACCTCGGTTCAATTTTTTATTGTTATCGCGGGCAGTGGTTGCTGCCCGCGCTGACTCCATTACGCCTTTTTGATAACAGCGTAATAGAACCCATCCATGTTTTCCTGGCCGGGCAGGATTTGTCGGCCCGGTTGCTCAGGTGAGCCGGTTTCCAATGTCGCATCTGACGTGCGGGCGAGGAAAGCTTTCACCTGTTCTGCGTTTTCTTGCGGGGTGACCGAGCACGTCGCATAGACCAGCGTACCACCAGATTTCAGCTGCGCCCACATTGCATCAAGAATTTCAGACTGCAGCGACACTAACTGATCGATGTCGTCGGCGCGGCGAAGCCACTTGATATCCGGATGGCGGCGAATAACACCGGTAGCTGAACAAGGCGCGTCGAGCAGAATACGATCAAACTGCTCACCCTGCCACCACTCACCCGGAGTACGGGCATCACCACAAATCACCTGCGCGTCGAGCTTCAGGCGTTTGAGGTTTTCTTCCACACGGGTAAGACGGGTGGCGTCCACATCCATTGCAACAACCTTTGCCGTTGGCTCGTGCTCAAGGATGTGGCAGGTTTTTCCGCCCGGCGCAGCGCAGCAATCAAGGATGAGCTCGCCAGCCTGAGGCTTAAGGTAATCGACCGACAGCTGCGCAGCCGCGTCCTGCACCGAGACCCAGCCCTCTGAAAAGCCTGGCAGGGCCGTGACATCACAAGGTGTTGCCAGTTTCAGTGCATCTTCCGCTTCAGGATGGATTGCGGTCTCAATGCCTGCTTCATCCAAAAGGGCTTTGTAAGCATCGCGGGTGTGATGGGTGCGGTTTACACGCAGCCACATAGGCGCCTTTTCATGGTTGGCTTCAACCACCTGCTCCCACTCACTTGGGTAAGCTTTTTGTAGCAGCTTCAGCAACCAGCCAGGGTGACCGTATTTACCCGCGTCGTGCGCGACAGCGGCGGCATCTAAAGCTTCCTGATTGCGTTGGTAATTACGTAGCACGGCATTGATAAGGCCGCGGAGTTGGGGCTTTTTCAGTGCCTTGGTGGCATTCACGGTTTCTGCGACCGCCGCGTGGGCTGGAATGCGCATGTAGTTAAGCTGGTATAGGCCGACCAAAATCAAATGATGGAAAACGCGTTGCTTGCCTTTGAGTGGCTTGTCCATCAGAGATTGAGTGATGGATTCGAGACGCGGCAACCAGCGCAGCACCCCGTAGCAGATCTCCTGCAGCAGGGCGCCATCGCGTGGGGCGACTTTTGTTGGGCAGGCGGCAGGGCGGCTGACAGGGATTGTCCTTGGTCGACAACCTGATAAATAACCTGTGCAGCGACAGCTCTAACGTTCATGAATATACCTCAGTGTTTGCTCACGTGAATGCGAGCCACTAAAAAAGGCCAGCAAGCTGGCCTTCTCAATTACAGTTGGGTGCCAGGTTCAAACCAGTCGCGGCGGGAGTTCAGAATGTCTGCCGCGCTCATGGCTTTTTTGCCCGGTGGCTGGATGGATGTCAGGCGCAACACGCCTTCTCCGGTTGCCACTCGGATACCTTTCTTGTCGGCGGACAAAATGGTGCCCGGCGCTTTGCCGCTGTCTTCTGCTTCGACTTCGGCATCCCAGACTTTGATGTTGTTGTCCGCCACAGAGAAGTGACTCATCGGCCATGGGTTAAAGGCGCGGATGCAACGTTCAATGGCGTCGGCGCTCATGGTCCAGTCGATTTGCGCTTCTTCTTTGCTGAGCTTTTTCGCGTAGTTGGCAAGCTCATCGTCCTGCTTTTCAGCAACGGCTTTGCCAGAAGCAATATCACCCAGACATTCCACCAAGGCTTCAGGGCCCATTTCCGCCAGTCTTTCATAAAGCGTGGCACTGGTTTCTTTGGCGTCGATGTTCAGGGTTGCGATTTTCAGCATATCGCCGGTATCCAGACCCTCATCCATCTGCATGATGGTGACGCCTGTCTCTGCATCGCCCGCCCAGATTGAGCGTTGGATAGGCGCAGCGCCACGCCAGCGCGGCAGGATAGAGCCGTGAACATTGATACAGCCAAGGCGAGGTGTGTCTAGCACCACTTTAGGTAGCAGCAGGCCATAAGCCACTACGACCATGATGTCAGCACCAATGGCAGCTAGCTCTTGCTGCGCGTCTTCCGCTTTCAGGCTTGCTGGCTGATAAACAGGAATCTTGTGTTCCTGCGCCAGCAGATTGACTGGGCTGGCAGTCAATTTCTTACCACGGCCCGCCGGACGGTCAGGCTGGGTATAAACTGCTACCACCTCATGGTGTGAAGACAACAACGCCGCCAGATGACGGGCGGCGAAATCCGGCGTACCGGCAAATACGATTTTCAATGAGTCGCTCAAGGAAACCTCAGCTGGCTTTTTGGTTGGCGCGTTTGATTTTTTCCAGCTTCTGTTTGATGCGCTGTTGCTTCAGGGGCGACAGGTAATCGACAAACAGTTTGCCTTCAAGGTGGTCCAGTTCGTGCTGAACACAGATAGCCAGAAGGTCATCTGCTTCGAATTGGTATTCGTTGCCGTCGCGATCCAGTGCTCTCACTGTCACTTCAGATGCACGGGATACCAGTGCGCGTGCACCAGGGACAGACAGACAACCTTCTTCGATGCCGTCTTCACCGCGTTTATCGATGATTTCAGGGTTGATCAGCACCATAGGCTCATCGCGGGTTTCTGAAATATCAATCACAACGATGCGCTGGTGGATGTCCACCTGGGTCGCAGCAAGGCCAATGCCTTCTTCGTCGTACATGGTTTCCAGCATGTCATCAACAATGGTCTGGATCTCTGGTGTGACGCTTTCTACCGGTTTCGCCACCGTGCGTAGGCGATCGTCCGGGAAGGTCAAAACCTGTAATACACTCATAAACGTCTCTTAAATATGTTGAACTGCGCCGTATCCGGCTTCGGTAATTGGGCTAATTCTAGACATTTTGCTATTCAAATGACAGCATCCAAATCGAAAGTACGCTTTTGGAGACAAGGGATGTTTAAAAAGCTTATCATTTTTGTCTGGCGCTGGGGCTGCCAGGTGTGATAGCTGCGTCAGAAGTGCGTTTGAGCGCTGATGCGCCTGAAAACTATACCGTGAAAAAAGGTGATACCCTTTGGGATATTGCGGGCCTGTATCTTGAAAAACCTTGGCACTGGCCGACGCTTTGGCAACACAATCCGGCAATCAAAAATCCTCATCTTATCTATCCGGGCGACAAACTTCGCCTGAGCTGGCTTGATGGCAAACCTGTGCTTTCTTATACGGCAGGGGCTAACCGTACCGACTCAACCCCTATCAACAGCACTTCGCCATCGGTTCTGCGCCAGTTCCTGACCTATGACACCCTCATTCATGAGCGTGAGTATTTGCTCGCTCCGCGAGTATTGGGCACGCAGGAAGGATGGAGTTATATCTCTAAACGCACGCCGTTTTTTGTTGATAAGTCTTTAGACACAGAAGAGTGGTTTATCTATCGTACTGTGACGGATTTTCAGCGGGAAAAGGGTGATGCGGTGGTGCGCATGATAAGCCTCAAGAAAGTCGGGGAAGCCAAGCTGGTGCGCTCGATTGATGACATCGCTGAAATGACGCTGACCCGCCAAAACCAGGAAATCAAACCTAACGATATTCTATTGCCTGCACTTGGTGCGAAAACCGGAGAAATTTTCCACCCTAAACCCGCGCCTGACGGTGTTGAGGGCAGAATGGTCGGACACCTTTACGGCAGCAACTATGTTGGACACCGTCAAATCGTAGTGGTCGAGCTGGGCGAACAGGACGGCCTGAATGAAGGGCATACCCTTTCGGTGGTGGTGCCGGGTGTGGCAATGAAAGGCACTAAGGGTGAGATGCGCTACGACAGCGATATCGACAACGGTGGCGGCGATGTGGTGAAAGTCTTGCCATCAACATCGGCAGGCACTTTATTGGTTATCCGCAGCTATCCTTTCTTCAGTCTTGCCATGGTGGTGGAAGCCGATAAGCCACTGAAAGCGGATATGCCGGTTATCGCAGCGGAAGGATAAGATGTCTCGCGAGCTTGAGTGGTGGCTTAGGCTCGCCGCTGTTCCCCGCCTCGGCAGTCAGGCGGTCAGTAAGATCATCAGCCGGTACCCACCGCACAAACTGGACGAGATGGAGGACATCGAGCTAGCAGCACTTGGCTTAAAGCCCGCTCAAATTCAGGCGCTGCGACAACCTGACTTTTCCATTATCGACAAATGCCTGACCTGGGCATCAGCACCAGGCAGGCATATCATCTCGCTGACCGATTCCCGCTATCCTTACCTCTTAAAGCAAATCAGTGGTGCTCCCCCTCTTTTATTTGTCGACGGCGATCCCCATATACTGTCACTGCCGCAACTCGCGATGGTTGGCAGTCGTCATGCATCCAACGATGGCTTGTCACTGGCTCATGCTTTTGCCAAAGAGCTTGCCGCTCACGATGTCGTCGTGACCAGCGGTCTGGCCTTGGGCATTGATGGCAGGGCGCACCGTGGGGCACTCGATGGCAAAGGGAAAACCATTGCCGTGTTGGGCTCGGGGCTTGAGAAGATTTACCCTGCCAGACACCGTCAACTGTCTGACGATATCAGGGAGAATGGTGCACTGGTGTCAGAGCTTTGGCCCTGGTCGCCGCCAAAACCTGCATTTTTCCCGAGACGAAATCGTATTATCAGCGGTCTATCTACAGGAGTGCTGGTGGTGGAAGCGGCAATGAAGAGTGGTTCGCTGATCACCGCCAGGCTGGCGCTTGAACAAGGACGGGATGTCTTTGCTCTACCGGGCTCTATCCATAACCCGCATGCGAAAGGCAGTAACGGCTTGATAAAGCAGGGCGCTTTTCTGGTGGAGTCGGTGGACGAAATGTTAGAGCAGGTTGGCGCATTGGCTGGCTGTGCAATAAACCACCAGTTGGAGGTCGCTCAGGCCCAAGTTTTGCAAGAAGAATTGCCATTTCCTGAACTGTTGGCTAACGTAGGAAATGAAGCAAGGTGTGTCGATGTGCTTGCAGAAATCTGCGATGAACCCGTTCACGAAATCATGATGCAGTTGTTAGAACTTGAGCTACAGGGGCTGGTAACAGCGGTACCCGGTGGTTATGTCAGAACGAGGAGGGGATAGCCATGATGGACATCTTAATGTACCTGTTTGAAACCTATATCCACAGCGATGTTGAGTTGATGGTGGATCAGGACGAACTGGCTGATGAACTCTCCAGAGCTGGATTTCATCAAGACGATATATACAAAGCGCTGAACTGGCTTGAAAAGCTGGCGCTACTTCAAGACGCCGACAAGACCCCATACCTAACTGGCGGCGCGCTCACTTCTGTTCGTATCTATACCCCGAAAGAGATGGATCGACTGGATACCGAGAGCCGAGGTTTTCTGACTTTCCTTGAGCAAATCAGTGTACTGAGCCCTGAAACCCGTGAGATGGTGATTGACCGAGTTATGGAGCTCGATACGCAGGAATTTGTATTGGAAGATCTGAAATGGGTGATCCTGATGGTGCTGTTTAACGTGCCCGGCAACGAGGGTGCGTACGATCAAATGGAAGAGCTACTCTATAGCACAGCGGAAGATGAATACCTTCACTGATTTGAGGCTGGTCTGCTTTGGCTGGAAAAATTGACGATTCCCTGTTCAGCGCCCATGAACATGCGCTGGAAAATGAAGAGCGCTGCCCTAAATGTGGCAGCGCTCTTGTTATCAAGCACAGTAAACGCGGCCCTTTCAAAGCGTGTACTGGCTATCCGGCTTGTGATTTCATCGAGTCACTGAACCACAATGACGGACACATAGTGAAAGAGCTTGGTATGCCGTGCCCGGAATGTGGCAACGAGTTGGTGCTCCGCCAAGGACGTTTCGGCATGTTCATCGGCTGTTCGGCGTATCCGGAATGCCAACATATCGAAAAGCGCGATCAGGAACCTGAAGCGGAAACCATGGACATCAACTGTCCTGAGTGCCGCAAAGGAAAGCTGCACGAGAAGAAATCGCGTTTTGGTAAAGCCTTCTATGCGTGCGACGCTTACCCGAAATGCAAATTCGCCGTGAACCTTAAGCCCATCAAGGGCAACTGTGAGGTTTGCGGATATCCGCTGCTGCTTGAGAAAAAGCTGGCGGCGGGCATCGTGAAAGTTTGCGCGGATAAAAAATGTCAGCACAAACAGGGGCAATGACCCGAAGTAGATTTATCTGGTATGAGAAAAAGAAAAGCCGCTAGCAGCGGCTTTTCTCGTTTTGGGCTTGGCTCACTCAGCTTAATGTTTCTGCGGCACTTTGAATGGCGGGAAACTCAGTGTCGTCCAAGTGGTTGGCAACTTCCTGAAGTGCTTCACCCAATGCCTTTGCATTGTCTGCGCACAGGTTGATGTGGCCAATCTTACGGCCCGGTCGCGGCGCTTTGTCGTACCAATGCACATGCGCCAGTCCCATGACATCCGTCGGGACAGTCACCTGACCGACGATGTTGATCATCGCAGTTGGACGGATGCGTTTGGCACTGCCAAGCGGTAAGCCACAGACAGCGCGAAGGTGGTTCTCAAACTGACAGACCTCAGCACCTTGCTGTGTCCAGTGACCGGAGTTGTGTACGCGCGGCGCAATCTCGTTCACTTTGAGGTTGCCGCCGACATCAAAAAACTCAATCGCCAGTACGCCGACATAATCCAGTGTGTCTGCCACCGCTTTAAACATGGCTTCAGCCTGAGCCTGAACTGCATCATTGTCGCCAGCTGCTACCGACACGCTCAAGATACCGTTGGTGTGGATGTTCTCGGTCAGTGGGTAAATTTCCAAATCACCTTTGGCATTGCGCGCACCGATTAATGACACTTCGCGGTCAAATGGCACAAATTCTTCGGCAATCACACACTGGCGCGCACCTTGCGGAGAGGTTTTGAGGAACTGGTCGATATCCTGCCAGACTGCTTCGATGTCCGAGTCAGGCTTTAAGCGCCACTGGCCTTTGCCATCATAGCCATCTAGGGCGCTTTTCAGGATGAGAGGCAGGCCGATGTTGGCGATTGCTGAATCGTAATCTTCTCGGGATTCAATCACCTGATAACGGGCATTGGCTACACCTGCTTTATCCAGTAATGCTTTTTCCAGACGGCGGTCGCCACCGGTCAGTATGGCGGTTTCACCAGGGTAGAACTTACCGCTGGCCTGACAGACGTCCAGTACGTCCGGCGCGATGTGTTCAAACTCAGCAGTAATCACATCCGCATCGGCAATTCCGTTTTCCAGACCTTGCCCAAGAACTTCCAGCGTGACCGGGTGTACAAGGTTGCCGCTTCGCACATCGTACGCGCTAATCTTAAGATTTAGGGGGGCGCCTGCCAGCGCCATCATACGTGCCAGCTGTCCGGCACCGAGAACCAGCACATTCATGATTAATCTACCGATGGGTCAGGGTTAGCGAGAACGGTGTCTGTTTGGTTCTGACGGAAAGCGTCGACTTTCGCCATCAGCTCTGCATCATTAGTGGCTAGAATTTGTGCCGCAAGCAGACCGGCATTCGCGGCACCCGCATCACCAATCGCCAGCGTACCGACTGCCACACCTTTTGGCATTTGAACGATAGAAAGTAGCGAATCCATCCCTTTCAGCGCTTTTGACTGAACCGGTACACCCAGTACAGGAAGGCTGGTAAATGCAGCGGTCATCCCAGGTAGGTGAGCAGCACCACCAGCGCCGGCAATAATCACTTTCAGGCCACGTGAAGCAGCTTCGCTGGCATAATCTGCGAGCAGGCCAGGAGTGCGGTGGGCGGAAACCACTTTGGTCTCGTAGGCAACGCCGAAGTGATCCAGCATATCTGCTGCGTTTTTCATGGTTGGCCAGTCTGACTTAGAACCCATGATGATGCCGACTTTCATAGTAACTCCTGTAAATGCTCGTTAACCGCTGAAACATGGAAAGTGGGCGCATTATATCGGCAAAAAGCAGCAAGGAAAACGTTTGCGTCAGTCTGTTTGCTGCTGTTTGGATGCCTGATATAAACGGGGCTGATAGAAAGTCTGTTTCGATTTGTGACAAAAGTGTTGAGAACGTCGGGTAAAGTTGGTCATAGTAAGCCGAATTTTTCGGGTAGAGGCAGGAGAAGAGCATTGGCGAATGTTAAGCAATGCGTGGCAGCGTTGGCGCGCGGGGAAGTTATCGCGTATCCCACAGAAGGGGTATTTGGTGTGGGCTGCGACCCGGACAGCCCAGCCGCTGTGCAGGCGCTTTTAGATGTTAAAGAGCGTGATAAGGCCAAAGGCCTCATTCTGATCGCGGCAGAGCTTTCCCAGTTAGACGGATACATTGACTTCGATAGCCTGAGCGAAGCAGTGAAAGCAGAGGTTTTAGCAACGTGGCCGGGTCCCGTTACCTGGGTCATGCCGGCTGGCAAGAAGATCACCGACTGGGTGACTGGGCAGTTCGATACTGTCGCTGTGCGCGTTTCCGATCATCCGGATGTTCGCGAACTGTGTCTTTCTTATGGCAAACCCATCACATCAACCAGTGCAAACCTTAGCGGTGAAGAGCCGTGTCGCAGTGTGGCGGAAGTGGTAGAGCAATTGGGTAGACGTGTACCGAATGTTTTAGAAGGAAAAATTGGCGGACGTGACAAGCCTACCGAGATCCGAGATGCGCGTTCTGGTAAGGTGCTTCGTCAGGGCTAAATAAAAGTACAAGGAAATTACGTGGAGAATCAGAACCTTCCTCAGCAGGTTGATAAAGAGGCGGTTAAGCGCTTTTTGCTGTCGTTGCAGGACACTATATGTGTTGCGCTGGAAAAAGAAGACGGCGGCGCGACATTTGAGGAAGATGCCTGGGAAAGACCTGCGGGCGGCGGTGGTAAAAGCCGGGTGCTTCGCGATGGCAATGTATTTGAGCAGGCTGGCGTGAACTTCTCCCACGTGTTTGGGGACAAAATGCCAGGCTCGGCGACGGCGCACCGTCCTGAACTGGCAGGCAGAGGCTTTGAAGCCATGGGTGTGTCTTTGGTGGTGCATCCGAAAAACCCGAATGTTCCGACTTCCCACGCCAATGTCCGTTTCTTCATTGCTGAAAAAGAAGGGGAAGCCCCGGTTTGGTGGTTTGGTGGTGGCTTCGATCTCACGCCGTTCTATCCGGTAGAAGAAGATTGTGTTCATTGGCACCAAACGGCGAAGTCTATTTGTGCACCCTTTGGCGCTGATGTTTATGCTGAGCACAAAGCCTGGTGTGATCGTTATTTCTTCCTACCTCACCGTAACGAAACCCGTGGTGTCGGTGGTCTTTTCTTTGATGATTTGAACCAGTGGGGATTTGACGCGTCTTTCGATTACATTAAAGCCGTGGGTGAAGGTTACCTCGACGCTTACCTCCCGATCGTGCAGAAACGCAAAGATGTTGCTTACGGTGAACGTGAGCGCGAATTCCAACTTTATCGCCGTGGGCGTTATGTTGAGTTTAATCTTGTTTACGATCGTGGCACTCTGTTTGGTCTGCAAAGCGGCGGACGGACAGAATCAATCCTGATGTCTATGCCACCACTGGTGCGCTGGGAGTATGGATTCGAGCCTGAGCCGGGATCTGCTGAAGAGAAGCTCTACACAGAGTTTTTGAAACCAAGGGAATGGTAATTCAAGGAAAACAAAGTCGTGGATAAATATGTCGTTGTCGGCAACCCGATCTCACACAGTAAGTCCCCTTTTATACACACCTTGTTTGCGCGCCAGACTGCGCAGGCAATGAATTATGAGACACTCGAAGCGCCAATCGGTGGTTTTGAGGAAGCGGTAACTGCCTTTTTTAACAGTGGCGGCAAAGGATGTAACGTCACTGTGCCTTTTAAAGAAGAGGCGTTTAAGTTGGCCACTATGCTGACCGAGCGGGCTAAGCTCGCTGGGGCGGTGAACACACTGAAAAAGCTTGATGATGGCGGCATACTCGGCGATAACACGGACGGGGAAGGTCTGGTGCAGGATCTGCTGAGTCACCATGTCCAACTCGAAGGCGCTAAAATTTTACTGCTTGGTGCAGGTGGCGCAGCGAGGGGAGTGATTCTGCCCTTACTGGCTCACGAGCCTGCACAACTGGTGATTGCTAACCGCACTGCAAGTAAAGCCGAGATGCTGGCATCACTATTTGCGGATAATGGCAGTGTGTCGGCAACCAGCTTTGAATCGCTGGAAGGAGAGTTTGATGTGGTGGTGAATTCCACATCTGCCAGCCTTTCAGGAGAACACCCACAAATCTCAGCGACTGTGTTTGGCAGTCAAACCGTGGTTTACGACATGGTATATGGCTCAGGCGTGACCAGCAGTAACCAGTGGGCTCTGGATAACGGTGCCGCTCGTGTGATTGACGGATTGGGTATGCTGGTGGGACAAGCGGCGGAGAGTTTTACGATTTGGCGTGGTATCAGGCCGGGAACTGGACAGGTGCTGAGAGAGCTTCGCCGTAATCTTGCTGAATAGATGAAGTACAGATGAACCAGAACATCCTTTTCCCTGACCTAGAACAGGTCGATACTGAAAAAAGCGCTGTCCGCTTTGATGCGCAGCAAGCAGGCTCTCTGATTGCCTGCTTTATCTCAATAGCTGATCTGGAAAAGAGAGAGCGAGTAGCTTTGAATACAGAAGAAGCGATTCTGGCAGCGTTTGCCGAGAACCGCTTCGATCTGGAAGAGTTAGCAGAAGAAGCCATTGAAGAGGAAGACTTCAATGCGTCCGGTGAGATCTGGGTGCGTTAACCTTCGAGCTCTGCGATGTACTCATTTTTCGTGACAACATAGTTATCAGACGATTTCTGCAAAAAAGCGCGTTCTGCTTCTTTCAAAGGGCGCGCTTGTTTTACCGGACTGCCCACATAGAGAAAACCAGACTCTAAGCGTTTACCCGGCGGAACCAAACTGCCTGCACCCACCATGACTTCATCTTCTATTACAGCACCATCAAGAACAATCGCGCCCATGCCGACCAGCACTTTATTACCAATGGTGCAGCCATGTAGCATGACTTTGTGCCCGACAGTCACGTCATCACCAATGATCAGCGGATAGCCTTCCGGATTCTCTTTGTTCTTGTGGGTGACATGAAGAACAGAGCCATCCTGAATGTTAGACCGCTGACCGATACGGATATGGTTAACGTCACCGCGTGCAGCAACCAAAGGCCAAATGCTTGCGTCATCACCAAGGGTAATATCGCCAACCAATACAGAAGAAGGGTCGAGGTAAACGCGTTCACCTACTGTTGGAAAGATACCTTTATAGCTGCGAAGTACAGAAGACATAGAGAATTCCAAATAAGGATGATTGAAAACAGACTATCTTGATGCGGAAAAGAGTGCAATTCTTGTTCGTTTCAATGCACTTTAATGCCGTTTTGGGCGAAAAGTAATCGAACGCATCGTTTTTCATAAAAAACTTCAAAAAAGCCCTTGCCAGAATTTCAGACCTCCCTATAATGCCGCCTCACCGACACGGAGAGCGGCTCCCACAGCGGAAACGTTCACTCAAATCGGTACGGCGAAGGCCTCAATAATTGAGCTGAAATAAACGCTTGACGCGCTGTTTCGAATCAGTAAAATGGCCGCCCGCTTCGAAGGGAAAATCACCCCGAGAGGCAAGTCAACAAGGTGTTTTGAGGGTTGCGAAAGCAACGCTGATAAATCTCAAAATTTCTTCTTGACTTCATCGCCCGGCAGCGTAAAATTCGCAGCCCTGACGATGAGAAGCAACGCTTCTTCAAGTCAACGTTCTTTAACAATTTGACCTATGCAATCTGTGTGGGCACTCGTGATTGATAGACAAAAGATTTATCGATGTTTACTGAGTGACCAAACGAAAACTCTTCGGAGTTATCGGCACAGTCAATTTATACAGTATTTCATCGAGCCAAAAACTTTAATTGAAGAGTTTGATCATGGCTCAGATTGAACGCTGGCGGCAGGCCTAACACATGCAAGTCGAGCGGCAGC
>NZ_JAALDL010000020.1 GCF_011045095.1 Grimontia sedimenti | reverse complement strand
TGCCTGTCCCTGTAGTTCCTTTAGTTCCCGGTAGTTCGCATTTCTCGGAAAGGAGGTATAAACCGATAGGGGAATGGACAGAGTCTTTTTTAAGGTGCCTGTCCCTGTAGTTCCTTTTTTTAAAGTGTCTGTCCTCATTAGTTTCGTTTTTTAAGGTGTCTGTCCCTGTAGTTCCTTATAGTTCGTCTTCGTAGCTACGCCAATCGGGCTCTACTTCCCCAAAGTCAGCATATCCGAGTGTTTCCATAACTTCGATTTCTTCTGCATCAATATTATCTATGCCATCAGAAAAATCACCAGCTAAAGTAATTACAACGTCGGTTTTATATGAGCTTTCCATTTCACAAGACGCACCACCCATACCGACATAATCCTTATCGATTGAATCTCTAACCGAAAAATCGAAACTTGCATGAACCACACACTCTACAATGGCTGTTACTTTCAATGTTATTAACTCATCAGTGATTCGAATTATGTTAACTTTAACTAACCCATTTTCATCTGTTTCAAAGTCATGATCATGATAGGTAGCATAGACATCGCCATACTCGTAATAAAAAGATGAAGATGCTTCTATATCTATATCAGCCCCATCTAAACTATCTGAAATTGCTGAGGTAATTTGTTCAAGTATATGATTAGGTTCATCTAGCAAAGAATCTTCTCTAATACTAGCGATGATATTTGCGACTTCATTATGAGGTTGAAATTTCTCTAATGCGGCTGAAAGAGATGAAACAACTGTAATTCGTTCTGAATTTTCTGAGTAATTAGTCCAACCTTTGTCCTGACTAACGGCAATGACATTTAAGTCGTTAGCCTCTGCCCACCCTTCAACACTTAGTAATGCTATTGCGTCTGGGAATTCATTTTTTTTATCTTTCCCTGTTTCAAATGGAGCTTCTGTTTCAAAGTAGAGCTCCATCAACAAAGATAAATCAGCATAATCGCTAGAAGATATTACTTTGCCACCAATCCATTCATAATATTTCTGCAGTCGTTGATCAGCGATCTCTAATTCACCACCGTCTACAGATAATAATTCTCTTGCTTGGTCAATCTGTGCGGGGTTTATTTTTAGTTGCTTATTCGCTGATCTCAACGCCCTTTCAATTGAAGATCTAGTATTGGATATTTCTTGCCCAATATGTTTCATCGCTTCGTTATGAACGATATCAGTTTGGATAACCTGAACTGGAGAATCTTTGAATTGGCGCATTTGTTTTAATATGCCTTCATAGAATCGGTAACCTTCGCCTTTTAAGCTGGCGTTATCAATTGTGATTGCTCCATAATCTAATTCAATATCTTCTTCCATACTTTAAATTCTTCTCCAAATTTGAATGACAACTACTAGATCTATAACGTCAGCATAACAGGTGTTTACCTGCCCAAATTGAATGAAACAGCAAAATCACTGCTTTTAGAAAAATGCGCCACGAGTAAACGTCCCGTTCATGCTCTTGTTATATCAATTTCTTTTTAGCATCTGTTGCGCTTTTTATTCCCCTGATAAAGCCTCGCAGGGAGAAGAAACAACAGACTGATACAAAAAAACTTCCTAGCATTGCCGAAATGGAAAAGTGACCAATCAAAAGTAGGAAGCCAGAAGCAAATACAATCAACCCGCCTGTTGTTAGCCTTAGCACCCAAGACTGTTTGAGAGCAGCTTCGCAAGCTTCACTCGATAACGCTCCTTCAATCATAATGACATGAGTCAACGAAAACGTCGTAAACAACGGAAGCGAAATGGCGAATGCCAAAGTTGAAAGTTGGAGAAAAATCGATTCTCCTAACTTGGCTTCGCCGCTAAATAGGGCAAGAAAATAGGCCGCGCATACACCCGTCATGGCTGAGTAAAGCCACTTGAGCTGATTGATTCTATGATTATCTAACGCAGTCATGGTGCGATTACTTCCTCAATTGATATAACAACTTATCAGCGGCCATAAAGCCCGTTTAGTCCAAAAGTGGGAAGCCCGATTAGTTCGTGTAGACCTAGACACATCCGCCATCCACACCCTATAAATCAGCGTGTTAAGACCTTATGCTTCTTTCTGCTATGTCAAAATCGGGCGTCCCGGGCTGAATAAGCTCAACTTTTTACTATGAGCTTCCAGCAGCAGTTTTACTTAAACAATGTGCCACGCCTGTCCAATTTATCCGGCGGAATGTACCACGAAGTGCATAAGTAAAGGCACGACTAAACTCGCAGATATCGCGTGATTGATGAGATATTGTTCAAAGAAATCAGATAGTTGAAATTTAAGAGGGTTGGGTCAGCATTTCGTTACATTATCCCGGTTCAAAAATTGGCGATGCTCCTCAACAATCATTCTCACTTATGGAATAATCTCGCCACACGTTAATTGAATGATGAGAAAGATGTTGCCACTGCGATTTTTCTCCCGCGCGATTGCCGCGTTTGCGCTTTTACTTTTCGCATCAACAGCCTACTCTGCTGAACTGCTCGATACTGATGACGTTAACAGTGCGGAAAGCCCGTTTGAACGCCAGCAGGTTAATGTCAGTGAACCTATCTGCCGTAACAACCTCCGTACCCAGTTGCTCGCGCAGCAAATTGCGTTCAGCGACAGCGAAAACTCTCCTGAAGAACGCCGTCTGGCGGAAGAAAGCATTGATTATGCCCGTGATGTGTTCGCGGAAAGCCAGAGTTACTGCAAGGCCAGTTTCGCCCTCACAGAGTTTCTCGATAAAGATTTGCTGGAACAGGCACAGGTGCCGAAGTCTGGGCAAGTCCAGAGCTTCGACCCCTGATAGTGACCGTTACAGTATATTCGGCGAGGCGTGTTTTTTGCGGTAAGCCAGTGGGCTGACGCCTTTAATGCGTCTGAACTGACGGCTGAAATTCGCCAGATTGTGGAAGCCCACGGTTTGGCTGATGTCTGCAATGGTGTCGTCGGTATCACTCAGTAATACGCAGGCGCGCTGAATCCGCACCCGGTTGACAAAATCGGTGAAGCGGTGGCCGGAAGATTGGTGGAAAAAGCGCGAGAAATAAGACTCTGTCATTCCCAGTCTGTCAGCCATGGTTTTTAGGCGGATAGGTTGCTGGTAGTTCGCCATCACATAGTCGACAACATCATTGATGCGGGTTTGCAGTGTGCCGGCATCTTTCACTTCAGACGCGGGCAAGCTTGAGAGAATGCGGGTATTTCGCTGGCTCAGGTAATCCAGAAACGCGAGAAAATTCACCAAGCGGGTGACGCCCGAACTTTCCCTGACCTTCACAAAAACTCGACGGCTTTTTCAAAGGGTACGTTGAGAAATTCCAACCCCATTTTGGCTTGTTCTAACACTGGGGCGAGTTGCGCCAGCTCCGGAAATGACTTGGTCGCCTTATCAAACAGGTCCGGTTCAAACACGATGACCATATCGCGCAGTTGATGGCTTTCTCCGGGTGCCAGATTGCTCTCCCAGTTGTGAGGAAGCCAGGGGCCAACCAGAGTCAGTTGACCGGGAGAAAAGGGGCCAAGATAGTTACCAATCATGGCCTTGCCGTTGGTTTTCACAATCAGATGCAGTTCATACTGCTCATGAACATGCCAATGAATACAGGAAGCGGGCACGCCATGTTCTTTGTAGAAAATGGATTGCTCATCGATTTGTATAAACTCCCAAACGGGATCCTTGGCTGCAGACATAACTCACCTAATTCTTATCGCGTGGGCCCATGGTTGGCTCAAGCTGCTGGTAATAGTGAATAAATCGTTGATGGTTTTCCCGATGATACGCCTGACGTCTTGCGTTGGGTTGGAACGTTGCCGAGACAACAGGCGTGGTGCAGACCTCTTCAAGTGTGCCGCCTTTTACTGAAAGCATCGCTAATCTTGCTGCGCCGAGCGCTGGGCCGGTTTCGCCGCCAACATATTGGTTAATCGGCACTTCAAGCACATCCGCCACGATTTGCAGCCAGTATTGGCTGCGCGCACCGCCGCCAATGGCACCCAATGCGTGAAATGGCAATCCATTGTCAGACAGGGCGAGTAAACAATCCCGCAAGCTGTAGGCGATGCCCTCAAGAATAGCTTGTGTCATGTGGTGCCGTTCTGTGGTGGAGGTGATGCCCTGAAAGCTGCCTGTCGCAAAGGGGTTGTTATGTGGTGTGCGCTCGCCACTGAGATAAGGCAGGAACATTTCTGAGCCGTTACCCGAACCATGTTGTTCGGCTTCTTCTAGCAGTGTGGGTACTGGCTGGCCGCTAATGGTTGAAAACCACGCCAGCGGACTGGCGCCATTGAGCAGGCAGGCCATTTGATACCAGCGATCTGGGAGAGCGTGGGCAAAGGCATGAACCAGTTTTTGTGGGTTGGCGACATAGCGCTCTTTGGCGACGAAGATTTGCCCGGAGGTCCCGAGCGAGACAAACGCGTCGCCTTCGTTAATGGCACCAATGCCGACGCCTCCGACAGCGGCATCACCGCCACCACCGCACACAGGCGTGTCGACAGGAAGCCCAATCTCTAGCGAGGTTTCTGCGGTTAAGATGCCGCTGATGTCGTTGCCTTCGATGAGTTTTGGCATGTGCGCTGTCGAAATGCCGCTGGCGTTGAGGACGTTCTCATCCCAATTTCTGATCTGTTCGTTGAGCCACAGTGTGCCAGCCGCATCGCTCACATCGGTGCAGAGTTCCCCCGTGAGTTTCAGGCGCACGTAATCTTTCGGCAGAATCACTTTGTGGATCTTGCTGAAAGTCTCTGGTTCGAATTGTTTCAGCCACAGGAGTTTCGGTGCGGTGAATCCCGGCATGGCTGGCACACCGGAGCTTTCACCCAAATGCGGAAGCTGCTCGTTGAGGGCGTCACACTCTTTAAATGCCCGCCCGTCGTTCCACAAAATGGCAGGGTGGACGGGTTGGTTCTTTTCATCTAGGCACACAGCGCCATGCATTTGGCCGGAAAGCCCGATCGCTTCGACTGCACTCCAGGCATAAGATTGTCGGGCGCGTATTTTGGCAATGGCGGCGCGGGTGCCGTTCCACCAGATCTCCGGATCCTGTTCACGCCAGAGTGGATGAGGTGAGTCAAAGCCATAAGATTCCGACTGGGAATCGAGCACGTCGCCGTTTTCCCCCATCAGGATGACTTTGACGGCGGAGGTGCCAATATCAATGCCAAGGTATGTGGCCATAGGCTTAGCTCATCACGTTGCCGCCATCGACATTGTAAGTCTGTGCGGTGATGTAGTCAGAAAGAGAAGAGGCCAGAAACAGCGCGGTACCTGCGATATCATTCGGCACGCCCATGCGCCCCAGAGGTACATCTTCGCCCACCTGTTTTTTCTTCTCGCCGGGTTGGCGGTTTTCATATTTGGCGAACAGGGCATCGACGTGATCCCACATCGGGGTATCGACCACGCCGGGAGAAATCCCGTTCACGGTAATGCCATGTTCCGCCAGCGCAAGGGCGGCAGATTGGGTGTAGCTGATCACAGCGGCTTTAGTGGCGCAGTAATGGGCGACAAGCGCTTCGCCGCGACGACCGGCCTGTGATGCCATGTTGATGATCTTGCCGCCATTGCCTGCTTCTATCATGGCTTTGGCGACATCTTGCATCAGAAAAAACATGCCTTTGACGTTCACATTGAACAGCCTGTCGTACTGCTCTTCCGTGGCCTCCAACAATGGCCCCATGTCAAAAATCGCGGCGTTGTTGAACAGCACATCAATGGCGCCAAACTGCGAAATAGTGGAGGTGACAAGGTGATGCCGCGCATCGGCATCTGTCACATTGCAGTGATGATAAGCGACGTTTTCTCCGAACTGACTTTGCAACGCTGCCACACCTGGTGAAGGGTCGAGCGGTATGTCAGCAATCACGCATTTTGCACCGCTGGCGAGGTAGGCATACGCCACTGCCAGCCCGATGCCGCCATTGGCACCGGTCAGCAGGGCAACCTTTCCTTCAAGTAGTGGCGCACCATTTTGTTGGAGTGATAGTGTCATGGGTAGCGCTCCTGATAGCCATCAAGCGTTTGTTTGATTTGCGCTTCGAGCTGTTCGCCAAAGAACGGAAAGCGTTTGTTGAGCCCTTGCCAGATATCGGGATCGGCGAGGAACGCTTTAATCGGCTCGGGCGATTGCATCCACTTTTCTGCAATGTGGAGATAAGGATCTTTATAGTTGAACTGGAACTTGCCGTTTAAATACAAAGCGAGAAAACAGTACCAGTGGCTGACTAAGGTCATCGCCGCGTTCGGCACGTATCCGCGCTCAAGATTAAATTTGATGGTGGGCAGAATAAATTGCGGAAACTTACTGATACTGTCCATCGCAATACGCTCGATGGAATCGGCGATGAAGGGATTACTGAACCGCAATACAATGACTTGGCGATAATTTTCCAAATCAAAAGGGTGTTCATAAATGGTCGGGATGACTTCGTTTTGGTGGTATTGCTTGAGCAATGCGTTGAGTTCGTCATCTCGGATGTTTTCGTCGTAGGTTTGGTAACCGCGCAAAGCACCAATGTAAGACAGCCCGAAGTGTCCGCCATTGAGGATGCGGATTTTGGTTTCTTCGAACGCCTGCACTTTGTCGGTAAAGGTCACGCCGACTTGTTCAAGCGGGGGAAAGTCTGTCGCGAACTTGGTTTCAATCACCCATTGCTCGAAATCTTCGCCCATGATGGGGCAGAGGTCTTTTTTACCTACTTCACGCTCGACGTCTTCTGCCAAGTTTTTCGGAGGAACGGGCGTAATCCTGTCGACCATTGAACAAGGAAAAGTGACGTTGTCACCAATCCATTGGGTTAACTCGTCTAACGCTGCGGCTTCAACAAACTGACCGAATGCGTGTTTTAGTCGGTGGCCGTTATCCCGCAGGTTGTCACAGGTCGCCACGGTGATTGCGCCATTCGCCATTTTCTGACGCACAAGCAGCGCCAACGTTAAATAGCCAAACAGGGTTTTCGGTTGGCCACTTCCTGATTTCACCACCTCAATATCTTGCAAGATCTCGGGGTGGGCGAGGTTGAGATCGTCCGATTCTGTCAGATAATAGCCGCCTTCTGTCACTGTGATGGTGATGGCTTTGACCTTGTCATCATCAAAGATGGTGTGGATCACCGAAGGGTTGGAGGAAGCATCCTCCACCCGGTCGATACTGGTGATTTCGATATAATCGGCGTTGCCATCCGGTGCGATGCGCTTGAAGTGAAAGCGCCCATTCTGTTTGCGTAGGGCATCAGGAATGGCGCGGGTTTCCTCCCGCAGATTCACATCGGTATAGTACCAACGCTCCTCCTCCGGGAGATGTTGGTTCATTAAGTGCAGATAATACGCCTGATGTCCGCGATGAAACGCTCCGATCCCAAAGTGGACAAGGCGGTTATGCTCAGACATGGCTGACCTCTCCATAAATGTTCACGGCATTTTCATTGGCATCAAACAGGTACACGCGAGACGGATCCAGCTTCACACCAATGGCGTCGCGGAGCTTTGGGGTATATTTCGGATCAGCACGCACGACGACGGTTTCGCCGCTCAATGTACGGACATAGGTCAGGGTTTCTGAACCCAGTTGTTCGATCACTTCCACATCGCCTTTCAAATCGCCTTCTTCCGGAGAGCAGAAGGTGAGGGATTCCGGGCGGAAACCAATGGCTTTAGCATCCGCGGCGCTGGCTTCGAACGCGTCTGGGTTGAGTTGGATATGGGCATCACCATTGAAGTTGACGTTCAGCGCTTCATTGCTGTTGACTGCCGTATCCACGGGCAGCACATTCATTTTTGGTGTGCCGATGAAGGTCGCAACAAACTGGTTAGCAGGCTGGTGGTAGAGCTCCAGCGGTGTGCCGATTTGTGCCACTTCGCCCTGAGCCATGATCACCACTTTGTCTGCCAACGTCATGGCCTCAATTTGGTCGTGGGTCACGTAGATCATGGTTGCGCCAAGCTCTTGGTGCAAACGGGAAAGCTCGATACGCATTTCGACCCGCAGAGCAGCATCCAGGTTAGAAAGTGGTTCATCGAACAGGAAGACTTTCGGGTTGCGTACAATAGCGCGACCAATCGCCACACGTTGGCGTTGACCACCGGAAAGGGCTTTGGGCTTTCTGTCCAGCAGGGCATCCAGCTTTAGCGCTTTAGATACCTTGGCGACTTTTTCCTGAATTTCCGTTTCCGGGCGTTTTGCCAGTTTTAGCGCAAAGGACATGTTGTCTTTCACTGACATGTGCGGATAGAGCGCGTAGCTCTGGAACACCATGGCCACATCACGTTTGGATGGGTGGGTTTCGATGATCGATTGACCGTCTAGCAGGATGTCGCCGTCGGAGGCGTTTTCCAACCCGGCGATGGTGCGCAGCAAGGTGGATTTACCACAGCCTGATGGCCCAACGAAGACGACGAACTCGCCTTTTGAATTTCAAAATCAATGTCTTTGAGCGCCAGCGCGTCGCCGTATTTTTTATATAGATGATTGACTTGTAAGTAGCTCATTTTACAGCCCCGAAGGTTAATCCCTGAACCAGTTGTTTCTGACAGAACCAACCGAGAATGACGATAGGCGCACAGGCCAAAGTAGAAGCCGCAGAAAGCTTCGCCCAGAACAGTCCTTCTGGACTGGAGTAGGTGGAAATCATGGTGGCGAGTGTGCCCGCATTGGCCGAGGTCAGGTTGATTGACCAGAAGGCTTCATTCCAGCTCAGTACGATGGAAAGCAGCGCGGTTGACGCAATGCCACCCAGTGACAGCGGCAGCAACACATGGCGGATTTCACCGAGTGTATCTGCGCCATCCAGCCGAACAGCTTCAAGGATGTCTCTTGGAATATCTTTGAAGTAGGAGAACAGCATCCAGACCACGATGGGCAGGTTGATCAGTGTGTAGATGATCGTAAGCGCCACGGTCGTATCGAGCAGCCCGGTTTTCTGGCAAAGAATGTAGATCGGCACCAATACGCCCACGGCGGGCAGCATCTTGGTGGAAAGCATCCACAGCAACATATCCTTGGTGTGCTTCTTGGGGTAGAAGGCCATGGAATACGCCGCAGGAATGGCAATGATCAGTGCCAGAATGGTTGAGCCAAATGCGGTGATCACTGAGTTAATCGCGAATTTCAGGTAGTCACTTCGCTCTTGAACCAAACCGAAGTTTTCTATTGTCGGTTCAAAGATAAACGAGGGGGGTACTTCAATCGCTTGCTGTTCGGTTTTAAACGCGGTGATCAGCATCATCAGAATTGGGAAGAACACCAGCAGCGCCAATGCCCAGCAAATGATAGGACGCAGCCAGCCAGTTTGGTCGATTAGTGAAACATGTTTAGCCATAACGCCCCCTTAGGTCACCAGGTTCTTGCCGATCGCACGGATCAGGAAGAATGCGACGATATTGGCGAGAATCACGGCGATAAGACCGCCAGCAGACGCGACGCCTACGTCGAATTGCATCAATGCCTGCCCGAAAATCAGGAAAGCGAGATTGGTGGATTCATAGCCCGGGCCACCACCCGTGGTGACAAAGATTTCCGCGAACACAGAGAGCATGAAGATGGTTTCAATCATCATCACCACGGCAATAGGACGTGCCAAGTGTGGCAGTGTCAGGTAGCGGAATACCTGCCAGCCTGTCGCACCATCAAGTAACGCGGCTTCTTTTTGTTCGTGATCCATGGATTGGAGCGAGGTAATGAAAATCAGCAAGGCAAAGGGCATCCATTGCCAACTGATCATGGCAATGATGGAGCCGAGCGGGAATTGCTCAAGCCAGTCAACCGGCTGTAAGCCAACGCTTTCCCAAAGCGCAGCTAACACGCCGTATACCGGGTGCATCATCATGTTTTTCCAGATGAGCGCGTTGACGGTTGGCATGATGAAGAAAGGAGAAATCAACAGTACGCGCACAATGCCGCGACCGAAGAAAGGTTTGTCCAGCGCAATGGCGATGATCAGCGCACCAATCACGGTAACAACCAGTACCATACCCACCAAGGTTAAGGTGTTGATGATCGCGGGCCAAAAAGCTTCGTCCGTGTAGAAAAACTCGAAGTTCATCGAGCCGATGAATTCGTTGTCTCCCGGATAAAGTAAGTTATATCTGATGGTTGAGAAGTAGATCGTCATGGAAAGCGGGACGATCATCCAGAGCAGCAAGCTGACAAAGGAAGGCGCAACCAACAGCCGAGGCAACCATTTTTGCATTTGAAATTACCAGTAAAGCTGAGAAGGAAAAGCCGGGCAGGTGACTGCCCGGCAATGAGGTGCTTACTTGTAGTAGCCAGACTTGCGCATCTCGCGATCCGCAGACTTGTTGGCGTTTTTCAGCGCTTGTTCAACAGATACCTTGCCAGCCAGTGCCGAGGTGAACTGTTGACCCGCTGCGATACCAATCGCTTGGAACTCAGGAATAGCAGCAAACTGAACGCCCACGTAAGGGGTTGGTTTCAGGGTGCTGTTCGCTGGGTCTGCTGAGTTGATCGCTGCCAGTTCTGCTTCAGCAAATACTGCGGCTTCCTGGAAGTTAGGGTTGTCGTAAGTTGACTGGCGGGTACCGGTCGGTACGTTCGCCCAGCCGTTCTCTTTTGCGACCAGATTGATGTAGTCCTTAGACGTTGCCCAAGTGATGAACTTCTGTGCTTCTTCAGCATTTTTGGTTGCTGCAGGAACCGCCAGCGCCCATGCCCACAGCCAGTTTGCACCGCGGTCGGTGACAGCAACGGGTGCTTGTGCGAAGGCCACTTTGTCAGCCACTTTGCTCTGCTTAGGATCGGAGATGAAAGACGCTGCGATGGTCGCATCAATCCACATACCACACTTGCCTTCGTTGAACAGTGCCAGGATTTCGTTGAAGCTGTTTGAGCTTGAACCTGGAGGACCGTAAGTGCTCAGCAGATCAACGTAGAAGCTGACTGCGTGGTTCCACTCTGGTGAGTTCAGCTGTGGTTTCCAGTCTTCGTCAAACCAGCGCGCACCGAAAGAGTTGGCCATGGTGGTGATGTACGCTGCGTTGTCGCCCCAACCTGGCTTACCGCGTAGGCAAATACCGTATACGCCGTTTTCCGGATCGTGAATGGCCGCTGCCACGTCACGGATATGACCCCATGTCGCGCGGTCTGGCACTGTCATGCCAGCTTTGTCGACCAGATCTTTACGGTACATCACCATGGAGCTTTCACCGTAGAAAGGGACTGCGTAGAGTTTACCGTCGTAAGACAGACCTGCGCGCATCGCTGGCAGGAGATCGTCAACGTCGTAAGCAGCATCGGTTTCAACTTCTTTCAGCCAGCCTTTTTCACCCCAAATTGGGGTTTCGTACATACCGATGGTCATCACATCAAACTGACCGCCTTTGGTGGCGATGTCGGTGGTCACACGCTGACGAAGTACGCCTTCTTCAAGCGTCACCCAGTTGAGTTTGATATCAGGATTTTCTTTTTCGAACTCCTTACTCAACTTTTGCATTTCGATCATGTGGCCGTTATTCACCGTTGCGATTGTCAGCTCAGTTGCCGCAAAAGTGGTGGCGGAAAAAGCCGCACAGGCAGCAGCAATGGTAGTTAGCGTTTTCCTTGTAGACAGCATTATTACGTTCCTCTTTGATAAAAGATGTACATCGAACGGGTGTTAACATCTGTATAACAATCAAAGATCAAAAAAAGGCAACTGGAAACAAAAGCGGTGCATAAAAGTACTTTTATGACCATGGAATGATGAAATTTTTACCTTGTGGATTTAACAAAGTTGAAAAATTTGGGCGGGAAATGCAAAAGGCTGCCTTTTAAAATAGGCAGCCTTTTGTTTTCGAAAGTGGAAGGTTTTTCAGCAGTGTAGGGCGCTGGAGTCTGTATCCGATAGCAGATCTTCAGCAATTGTGACAGGAGGCTGTTTTAAGACTCTTTCACAGTACATGGTCATGAAGTCTTCGCGGATAAGTTGTTCCAATTCGGTGGCACGTTCGGTTGGACAGAACAAACGAACATGGACCTGCGGGTCACCTAATTCAGAAGAGGTAACATGGATATGTGGATCTGCCCCGGGTAGGTCAACACCTGCGTGGCGCTCAATCACATGGTTGTACCGTGTAGCGACTTCATAAAAATCTTCACAGTGATCGTCGATTCTCGCCAGCAAACTTGGCACCAGTGGGTAAAGGTTCGCGGTTTCTTTCACTGTGATATTAAATTCATGATAAACATAGCGCTTCATGAAATTGAGGTTCTTCACGGGCGTGGTGAAAAACAGGCTATTCGGGAAGGTAACCGTTTTTCCTGTGTAGTTATACGTTCCGTGGTGCAGGTCGATTTCCTGAATTTTGGTCGCCATCAGGTTGTGTTCAATCACTTCGCCACAAAGCGAACCGACTTCGATCCATTCACCAATTTGAAACGAGCGAGAGCTGGCACGTTGGATGGAGCCAGTAAAGCAAAGAATAATCTCTTTGGAAGCCACGACGACGGCAACCGCTATCGCAGTCAGTGATAACGCGAACTCGTTGATTTCTGAACGCCAAACCAAAAACATGACGATGAGAAGCATGGTAAAAGAGCCGTTTTTGGTGCGGGAGATCCATTTGCGTTGTTCTTCGCTTAGGAAGTTGGAATCACCCCAAATGAACTTGATCAGCACTCGTCGAATCAGCATGAAAAGGGTGATCACAACGAGAGTGAGCAGAAATTTGTGTTCCGTAAAAAAGGAGATTAGAAACTCTAGTTGTTCCACAACAATATCCTGATCCTGGTTTGTATCGTGAGTATCTGGTTACAACACTAAACACTACGCTTCAGTGGTGCAATAGAGAAGCTCGCTTATTTCTTTCAGATTTTCCGCCGTTTAGCGAAAAGTGATGACCGCTCCCCAGTTGTTAATCAAACACCAGAGTCAGTGCTTCTTTGGATGATCTAACGGCGTCCTGCCAGCCTGTCGATAAGGTTTACAACATTAGGCATTGTGACAGCTTAATTTCTGTCCTTTAGCCGTAATCATAACCCATTGACTTAGAACACCTTAAATCTTCCGCCTAAAATCTTGAATTTCCCTGGTCTCAAATAAGGATCAAATGAGTCAAAAAATATTCATTTTCGCTTTATCAATACCCAACCCTCAACCATGATTAATCATAAGCGTTACGCATGTTTCCATTGTGAAACTATTGGGGGGATAGATGTTAGGTCGCGCGCTTTTCCTGTTTGGATTTATTTTTTTGAACTTCCTGATTTTGAAGGTAAATGCTGCCGAGGTTGTTAAGGCGGATGATTCTGTGTTTCAAAACGTCCCTTCTGCAGCAGCAATGAGTAGTCGCTTATCCTCTTCAAAAACAGGCTTTTATCCCTCTGAAACCGTGGTTTTGCCTAACGGCAAAGTGAAGGTGAAACACCAGCAGTTTTTCCAAGGTGTTCCCGTGCGCAAGGGCCGGGTTGTCTCAGACAATGTGAACAACCAATACACCAATGCCCGAGGGTTAAAGGTTTCGTCTCTCAGCAATACCCTGGCCTCCGTAACGCCTTCTGTCAGCCAACAACGTGCCCTTCAAATCCTGAAAGACCAACATTTAATTGGGGCGCCTGCGGCTGAAATCCTGACGCCTGAAAACGAAAAGTCGGAATTGTTTGTCTGGCTTGATGAGCAGGGCTCTCCACGCTTGGTCTATGAAGTCAGCTTCTTCCTCCCCGCCAGAAAACCAACCCGCCCACGCGCATACATTGATGCTAAAACCGGTGAAATCCTGAAAACGTGGGAAGGGCTTGCACACATTGAAGATAAGGGCCGCGGCCCTGGCGGGAATGAAAAAACCGGACAGTACATTTTCGGCACTGACTATGCCGAAATGTTAATCGACAAAGTGGGCTCGACATGTACTTTGGAAACGGCGAACGTGAAAACGGTAAACCTGAACCATGGTACGTCCGGTTCTACGGCTTTCTCGTATGCTTGTGCCGATGCCAGTAATACCAACACCTTTAAATCTATCAACGGTGCTTATTCGCCCCTGAACGACGCGCACTTCTTCGGCAACCTGGTGTTCGACATGTATCAGGACTGGTTGAGTATGTCGCCATTGACTTTCCAACTGGTGATGCGTGTTCACTATGGCAGCAACTATGAAAACGCCTTTTGGAACGGGTCATCAATGACATTTGGCGATGGTCAGTCACGTTTTTATCCGCTGGTGGACGTCAATGTCTCCGCGCATGAAGTGAGCCACGGGTTTACCGACCAAAATTCAGATCTGATCTATGCGGGCATGTCGGGCGGCATTAACGAAGCCTTCTCTGATATTGCCGGGGAAGCCGCAGAGTTTTACTGGAAAGGCAGTGTGGATTGGCAGGTTGGTCGTGCCATTTACAAATCTGCGGGCGCTTTGCGTTACTTTATCACCCCGTCGGATGATGGGCGTTCAATCGACCACGCAAACCAATATTACGATGGCATGGATGTTCACTACTCCAGTGGTGTGTTTAACCGCGCGTTCTATTTACTTGCGACCAAGCCTGACTGGGACGTTAAAAAGGCCTTTTCTGCCTTTGCCATTGCAAACAAACTTTACTGGACGCCGGATTCCACCTTTGATGAAGGCGGTTGTGGCGTGGCCCGCGCCGCGGATGACTTAGGTTACAACACTACTGACGTGGTCGACGCGTTCAGTCAAGTGGGTGTTTATGCATGTCTGGATACTACTGAACTCACCAGTGGCGTGCCCGTGAGTAACACCAGCGGCAATAGCGGTTCTGAAACGTATTACTACTTCTCACTCCCTGCGAATACGGATTCAGCATCTGTGGCCATAAGTGGTGGTTCGGGGAACGCGGATCTTTACGTGAAGTACAATGGCTGGCCAACAACCAGCGATTACGACTGTGCTTCCACCACGTCAGACAATAACGAAGTGTGTGATGTGACGCTGCAAGGTACGGGTGAATACAATGTGCTGGTGGTGGGACAAACGGCCTACTCGGGGGCCTCTGTTCAACTGGATGTGGTGGAATCTCCGCCACAGGTTCTGAATGTCGGCGATGCGGTCTCCAGCCTGTCGGGTACCCGCGGTGACATGCTTTTCTACAGCTTCACCTTGCCGGATGATGGCAGCAGCCTGCGGGTCAGTATTTCTGGTGGCTCGGGTGATGCTGACCTTTACTTGAAAAAAGGCAGCACGCCTTCTCAGTCAGATTATGATTGCCGACCTTACTATTACGGCAACAATGAAAGTTGTACTGCACAGGGTAATCCGGGCGATGAGTTTTTTGTAATGGTTCATGGTTATGCTGCGTTCTCTGGTGTCACCATTTCTCTTACACAGGAAAGTAGTTCCCAAGCGCCGGAAGAACGTGCAGATCCTATCGACACATCCGCTCCGATCACCAACATTCAGGGACTTCAGGGAGAGCAGATGTACTACTCCTTCACCGTAAGCTCAGCAGGTGTTCTGTCTGCAAATCGGGCGTCGGCGATGTCGGCGACACCAATGTCAGCAACGCCAATGTCTGGGGGAGGCTTGACGATTTCCCTGAGTGGCGGGATAGGCGATGCAGATTTGTATGTGCGCGGAGGCGCTGCGCCGACGATAAACGCGTTCGATTGTAAATCTACTTCCAGTTCCAATCAGGAAACCTGTCAGCTTTCTAACCTGACTTCAGGCACCTACTACGTCATGGTATATGGTTCAGAAGCGTTTGAAGGTGCGAGCCTATCGCTATCAGAAACCGCATCGCAAGACAATGTGTCTTCTGGCGGTGGAGGTGGTGGTAGCTTGGGTTGGTTTAGCTTGTTATCAATGCTGGTATTGGGCTGGAGGAGAAGCACTTCCTCAGCCCATGCCAAACATTAATAATGATGTAGAGCTAATCTAAGCTGCATTTAAACATGCTTTGAGCTTTTTCTGACTGCGCTGAGCGCCCAACAAGGTAGGGTTGGTTTCCAGCCATTTTAGCAACTCTACCGTTGCCGCTTCCGGTGACTGATTTGTGGTATCAAGCTCAATGTCGTAATGCAGGTGCTGGTGCACGTGGTTATATTCACTCTCAGCCAACCCAATTGCTCTGTCTCCGCGCTCTTTCTCCCGCTTTGCTGCGATGAGTAAGTGGCATTTCACCCCAACCATGCAAATGTTAAATCCTTCCAGCGCAGTCAGAAGGTTTCGCTTTTCTTCGTCTATTGTCCAGGCGTTATCGAGGATCAAGTAGCAGCCAGCTTTGGCTAATCCTTTCGCGGCTTGGTGATAGCCTTCAACTAAGGTGGGGTAGTTGTAACCTTCCCGAAAGATAGGTTTACCTTCCATCATGGCTTTCAGATCGGAAGGAGGTAGGGCGTAAAGCACACTATCAATGCTGAAGTTCAGGTACTGGCGAGGTAAGCGTTCAATGAGTTCTTTGGCAATGCTGGTTTTCCCCGCACTGCCCGTTCCGTTGAGAATAATAATTTGTGGAAACATGTCACCAACTTTGTCTGATCGTATTTTTATATTCCATTACCAATTGGCAATACTGATATGTAATTAGATGCTTATGTCGATTTTATGTACAGAAAAGTGGCTGCGAATTTAAGCAGAGTTCACACAAAAATCGTGGTGTTATTTTGCGAATTTTGTTTCGTTACAGAGACTAAGATAAATGACTGGCTAGATTAGAGTTTCTTAATGAACTGAGCCAATGGTAGCGAAGGTGGCGCGATTGTTTTCGCGTTATCTATAAAATACAAAATGTTGTATGAAAAGCCGTTGTTCTCTCTTGGATCACTTTCACTAACAGCTTGTCCTTACGTTGATATTTGCATGCAGCAATCTTCAAATTTGACCTTCTGATCCCACCCGTACGCTGTTGTGTAACAAAGTCACTCGTTGAAAGAAGAGGAGTGACGAGATGAAACAATGGCTAATGATTTTGTATGTGATTTTGGGCTTTTCGCTATACGGCTGTGGTGGAAGCAGCGGAGGTGGAAATTCTCATACCCAAGCTTCACTCAGGGTGATTCATGCTGGTGCCGACGCACCGAAAGTGAATATTCTGGCGAATCAATCTGCGCTGGTTGATGGACTGGACTATGGGGAAAGTAGTGGATTTAAGCAGGTAGCATCGCAGAACTACAACGTTAAAGTGAATGCGCAATTACCAGATCAGACAACACCCACGGTGCTGACTGAAGATTATGATCTGAAAGCTGAACGCAATTATTCTGCCATAGCGTTGGGGAGTGTAGCTGACAACACGCTCGAAGTGCTGGTGGTCGAAAATGCTGACTCTGCTGTCGCGAGCGGCTATGTGAGAATTCAGGCAGTTCATGGCTCGCCAGCCGTTCCGACTGTTGATGTGTATGTGACTGCACCAGGTGATGATGTCAATACAGCGTCACCAACTCTGACGCTGAGTTATCGCCAATTCAGCGACCAGCTTTCAGTCCCTGCGGGGGATTACCGCATTCGCATTGCGCCAGAAGGAACTAAGACTGTGGTCTTTGATAGCGGAACTGTGCCATTGGCTTCCGGGACTGACTTATTGGTAACCGCCGCGCCGAACGTTTATGGCGGCAACACCACATCTCCTGTTGTATTGGTTGCTGCGTCTGGCAGTGGCGCATCAGTGATTTTTGACCAAACGACAGGCGCAGACCTGCGTGCGGTTCACGGTGTAGCTGATGCACCAGCAGTGAATGTTGTTCTAAACAACAGTGCGACGCCAGCCGTCGCAGACCTGACTTATTTGAACGAATCTCCATTCTTGCAGGTTCCGGCTGGCACGCAGGACGTCACTGTGAATGTGCCTTCTCTGACAACAGACGTACTGAAGGATGTGCCAGTGCCACTTGAGCAAGGTAAATTCTACAACGCTATTGTGTTGGGCTCAGTAGATGCATCAGATGCGTTTGATATTGAACTGCTGCCATTTGAAGAAGATCGCCGCAAAGTTGCTACAGAAGCCAAAGTATCATTGGTTCATGGCTCTGTTTCTGCTGGAACTGTGGATGTTTACATTACGCCGACGGCAGATATTTCCAGTGCCAGTCCGACTATCAGCAATTTTGCCTACAAGCAGACCATCACAGGCGTCGGCTTGATGCCGGGAGAGGCAGTGATTTCAGTAACGCCCGCAGGCTCAAAAACTGTCGCTATCGGTCCGCTGACAGTGAATTTCGAAGGCGGAAAGTTGTATGGTGCAGTCGCCCAAGATGCGGCCAGCGGTGGTGCTCCGTTGGGCGTAAACGGGTTTGATGAGCTGAACTGATTAAGTGGATAAGAAAAAGCCCCGCACTTGCGGGGCTTTATTATTAACGCTTAAAGGTGACGGCTTCGGTCTCTTCAAGGTGTAATGAGGTGGTAGCAGGTTGGGTTTCTGCAATCACTTTACCTGCACGGATAGAGTAGCGAACAGGCACCTGACGGCGCAGGGCATCAAAGTCGTTTTCAGCAGGCAGGATCAGTAGGTTGCCCGGTTTGCCAACTTCCACACCGTAGCTGTCTTGGATGTTCAGGGTTTTTGCCGAGTGATGGCTGATCAAATCCAGCGATTGGTTCAGTTGGTCGTAACCCATGATTTGGCAAACATGCAGTCCCATGTGCAGCACTTGCAGCATGTTGGCGGTGCCCAGTGGATACCAAGGATCGAACACATCGTCGTGACCGAAACAGACGTTGATGTCTGACGCCAGCATTTCTTTGACACGGGTAATACCACGGCGCTTTGGATAGTCATCAAAACGGCCTTGTAGGTGAATATTCACAGTGGTTCGCAACAAAGCTGATGCCAGACATACGTAGCAAACGGAATAGGCGAGACGCGTAAGCACCATTGTAAGAGTGCATTGCCGTCGTGTGACTCGCTGTCACTTTGTGGCCCATTTCATATTTGTGTGCCAGTGCCGCAACGGTTTCGACAAAGCGTGATTGTTCGTCGTCAATTTCGTCGCAGTGCACGTCAATCAGGCGGTCATATTTACGCGCCAGTTCAAAGGCGTGGTGCAGGGATTCAACTCCGTATTCTCGGGTGAACTCGAAGTGTGGAATGGCACCCACAACGTCTGCACCCATCTTTACTGCTTCTTCTAGTAACTCTTTACCGTTTGGGTAGGAGAGAATGCCCTCTTGAGGGAATGCCACGATTTGAATATCAACCCAAGGCTTCATTTCTTCGCGCACTTCAATCATGGCTTTCAATGCGGTCAGGGTAGGGTCTGACACATCAACGTGGGTACGGACGTGTTGAATACCATTAGCGATTTGCCACTTCAGAGTTTGTTTTGCACGTGCTTTCACATCTTCGATAGACAGCATGGCTTTGCGCTCAGCCCAGCGCTCGATACCTTCAAACAAGGTGCCTGAAATATTCCAGTTTGGCTCACCCGCGGTTTGTGTCGTGTCCAGGTGGATGTGAGGCTCACAGAAAGGTGGCAATGCCATACCACCTTCTGCATCAATTACGGTTGCGTCTGTTTTCAGCTCAGCGCTGTTGTCTTCAATGGCGCGAATAACGCCGTCTTCAATCAGGATTTGCGAAGGCATTTCCTGACCGCGAATAACAACATTTTTAATCAGTAGAGATGCTGACATTGAGGTTTCCTCTTTGGCTCACACGCGAGCAGATTCAGTTTTTTTATTGTTGTTTAGCATATCCAGTACAAGATAGCTGATTGCACCGCCTAATACGGCGTTCAAAGGCACGATGCCTGGCAGTAGGTGACCAGCCGCAATACCCGCGACCACACCACCAATCGCTGCCCAGTTAACGGTCTTAAACTCTGCGTTGGCAAAATCTTTGTAACGCGCACGGTGCTTGATGAAATCGGCGATGATGATACCACCAATCGGCGGAATCGCTGCTGAAAGGAAGGTCAGCCAACCAACAAAGTTGTTGTAGAGCCACAGTGCACATAGGGTACCAATGATACCGTTGGCAACGGACAGGTATTTACTTGGCAGGCCGGTAATATTGGAGAAACCAAGGCCGGATGCATAAAGTGCGTTATCGTTGGTTGTCCAGATGTTCAAGCCAAGCACGATGATGGCTGGAAGGAGCAGCCCTTGCATCATCATCACTTCTGAAATATCTGACTGACCTGTTGCTGCCGCGCCAGCTGCACCAAAGATAAACATTAGGCTGTTGCCGATGAAGAATGCCACCATGGTCACCACTACAGCGCCTTTTGCACTCTTACCAAACCGCACGAAATCTGCGGTCAGTGTTCCTGCCGAAATGAATGAACCAACCACCAGAACCAGCGCGGTTGAGAATGACATAGGATTTTCAGGAGAGATGAGTTGGAGTTTTTCAATACCACCCAGACTGTCGACAGCTTCGATGACTGAGTATCCGCCGAGAAGGGCAATAGCAGGAACAGCGATGGCGGAGAGAACCATAAGCGCAGAGATGCCGAAATAAACGGTGGCGGTCATGGCGAGACCAGCGACTGCAATCAGAATGTTGGTGTCAATGCCTGTCGCTTTCTGGACTGGCAGAGCAAACATGGCAACGCCAACACCAAACCAACCAACTTGTGTACCACCGAGAATGAGAGAAGGAAGCCAGGAACCTTTGGTTCCGAAAGAGAATCGAGCAAGAAGGTGAGTTGAAAGGCCAGAAGAAGCGCCGATGTAACCAAGAAAGGAAGTGTAAATACCGAGGAGAAGATTACCGATGAGAACGGCGAGGAGGAAATCATTGAATGAAAGGCCAGTGCCTAACGTTCCTCCTGTCCACATGCTCGCTGAAAAGAAGGTTAATCCCAGCATGACCATGGTCAGGGATAGGATGCCCTTTCGAGCTGACTTTGGGACTGGTCCCAGGCTGTAGTTGTTGTCCGCCGCCATTTTACACCTCAATAACAAAGAGAAACGCGCCCGATATGATTCTATCGGTTAAACGGCGCGGTATTCTATCGGCGAAATGTGTGATGTCAATCGAATAACCCCTGCTTTTGAGGGTTACTTTGAATGCCTTTATTTAACTTAATGAATTAGAACATTTATTTTCATGCCAGGTGGATTTGAAGGATAAGTTAAATCACATTTGTAATCGGTTGCCTTTTATTCAAATGTTTATAAATGCGGTGTTAAATGCAGATTTTACTGGAAAGTCTTTTACTGAGATGAATTCCTAAAATAGTCGGCTGAAATTTGAGTATTGGAGGTCAATACTCTGCTGCTCGAAGCATTGAGCAGCAAGAGAGACGAAGTTAGCTGTCTAAAATAGGATGGATAGTAGGTTAATGCCCTAAAGGGGCATAAAAGTGAGTATTAACTTGCTTACTTTTCACCATTTGAAGGAGGGAAGTTTGCAAACATGTCTTTCACCTGCTCATTGATGAACTCATTCTTACTTGAAGGGGTCATGCTATCCGTCAGTTTGCGGTTTGATACTGCACGCCAAATGACTTGATTGCTCTGATTGTCCACCATTTCTACGACCAGTTGACCGTAATCTCGCTCTTCAATGCGAATTGGGGTCTCATATCTTGCGCCAAATCGGCGTGAACCGTAACCGAAGCTGATTGAAGGGCCATGTGCAATGGCTTCCGTTTTTGGCTGAACGAAATAGCGAAGCGTCACGTTGGGGGAAGTGTCGGTTTCTTTAATGCCTTTGGTGGCCATTTCACGTTCCAATGCGCGCTCAATGCGGCTGTCGTCCAGTGATACGGGAGAAGTTGAAGGTTTGACGGCGATATCGTAGGTCTGAATATCTTGATAAGCGAACTGCTGGTCAAAGTCAGTGTAAACACTTTTGGCACAGCCGCTTAGGAACAGGACTATGGCAACAGAAAATAAACGTATGGACATGACTTCGCCTCATCGTGGAATCGTGGAGATAATGCTATATACCCAAATAACTTGAAGATACTCGAATTCAGAGGCCATCAATGCGTTCAATTCGAGACAAATATCTCGAGGAATAGTGGTTCTATTTCCGTGGAATTTAACGAAGAAGTGGGCGCATTGAGGGCCTCCCTTCGGGCGAGTTGACTGACGTCGTGCTCTTTGTTGTTCCTTTTTGATGGAGATGACTACACCTGCAAAGGAACGCCGCGATCACAACGCCAGTCAAACTCGCTGAATCCTGCATCTTCAAGTTGTTTGGGTATAGACATCATTGATGGGCAGAAAGTTGCGTAAGCAAGGTGTGCTTGGTTAGTTTGTCACCAATTCCAGCGCTTGTTGGGTATAAGGATGGGTAGGTGCAAGGCGCTGCATTTCATTTGCCCATTGGGTCGCTGTGCTTGTTTCTTCCATATCAATAGCGGCTTTTACCGCTTCAATGTGTATCCAAGCACGTGGCCCGAAAGGGTAGTAACCGAGTTCTTCAGACGCCATCATGGTTTTCAGCATTTCAAAACCACGATCTCGTTGTTCGAAAGATTCAGGCAGACTAATGAAGGTGATGGCAGCAAGCGACTGTATGTAAAGCCCTTCATTGAGCCCGTAATAAGGTTTGTTAAACGACTCGTCCGATAGTCTTTTGAGTGATTTATTTAACGACTCGACACCAATTTCTGAATACTTCTGGCGGTTCCAAGGTAGCCACGCATCACGTCCTTTCATCGACATAGTACTGCCGTAATAGGCGGTCAACAGGGCATCTTCGGGATACTGGATAAGCAGGTTTTCGACGGCGCTCAGTACGTGATCCCCTGCGCTACGGTCGCCCGTGCTGGCATCTACAAAGGCGTCTTGAAGCGTCTTTTGCATCGGGCCGGCGTTAACTTGCTTAAACCACAAAACGGAAACGACAACGAATCCGACAATAGCTAACAGCGCTATGCGACTCAGCCAATTGTCCTTGATGTACATTGTCCTTCTCCTTGAGTGTTTCCTTGTCCTTTCACGACGCCAAGCTACAACAGGTTAGAGAAAAGAAAAGTGCGATGAGACCAAATGCATTTTTCGCCGATAAACCGCATTTGGACGATTTGAACCGAAAACGAGGTGATAGACACCCAAACACTCTGAAGATGCTGAATGCGAGCGTCTTCAGAGTGTTTGGGTATCGGTTACATTTGCTTGAACAAAGCGTGCGCATTTCGGCTCACGGGAAGTTGGCTCTGATTGGAAGCTACTTCAACCACCATTTGCCGGTCATGTCCTTAAATACACGATTTATCGCGGACACTTTCACGATGACAGAGCGGTGAATTTGCCAGAAGGTTTCTTCACACAGCATCTGAGAAAGGTTGCGGAGCGGAGTGCGGATGATGTATTCAGCGTCGTTAGTTACGACGGTGACGTATTTGTCTTCTGCCCGAAAGTATTCGACATCATCAACATGAATAAGATGGATATCTTCACCTTTTGCCGCTTTTAACCAAGTGAGTGGTTGTGCTGCTTTCTCCTTTGTCTGAGAAAGAATTTGGGTCAGCTCGTCAGCATTTAGCGTGGGTTTGGAGCGCGTTTTTAAGCGAGAACATGTTTTGGTTAGGCGTTTTTCATCAATGGGCTTGATAAGGTAATCAATGGCACCTTGCTCAAAGGCCTCGATGGCATAGTGATCATATGCCGTTACGAAAACGATGCGGGGTGGCTTTTTCATATCGCTGATCAGGTTTGCCACTTCCAGTCCATCCAGCCCCGGCATTCTGATATCAAGAAATACCACGTCGGGTTGAAGTTTTTTGATGAGGTCTAGCGCCTCAATACCGTCTTTCGCGCTAGCTACAACGTCAATCTCAGAAGATACGGCCCCGAGAAGCCGACTTAAGTGATGACGGAGAATCGGCTCGTCGTCCGCAATTATTGCTCGCATTGAAATGAAATCCTTGTGGTGAATCCCCCTCCATGATGGGGAATGAGTTTCAGCTGGCCTTTTTCACCATAGAGGGTTGAAAGGCGTTCCTTCACGTTCTTCATGCTGACACCATTTCCTTTGGATCCGTCATTGAAACCGATACCGTTGTCGCACACTTCAACAGTGAGCATGTCTTCCTGCTTCGAAAAACTGATTTGGATGTAGCCCCCTTTTACTGCAGGCTCAATACCATGAACCACTGCATTCTCTACGGCTGGTTGGATCAGAAAGGGTGGAATACGGGTTTGTTTTGAAATAGAAGGGTCAACCTTGATTTCAAACCCCATGCGATCTGACAGACGGATTTGTTGAATAGAGAGGTAGCTATCTAGAAGCTTTAACTCGTCGTTAAGTGAAACAGTGTCTTTGCGCTGCTGTTTGAGGCTGGCACGAAGCAAATCTGTGATTTTCTCGAGCAGCAGCTTGGCTTTTGGGGCATCGATATCTATCAGCACCTGAATGTTAGCAAGCGTATTGAATAGAAAGTGGGGTTCCATCTGACCTTGTAGGCTTTTGAGCTGACTGTTTATCAGAGCTTTTTCCTGCTCGGTTTGCTGGAGTTTTGAATCTTTTAGTTCATTCTCGGCCCTTCTTGCCCGCTCCCGCATGATAAAGAAACAAGCTGTGAATATAGCTACTGAAACCGTAAAGATAAGCGTAGGAAGCAAGACTTCAGGGCGCCAAAATCCACGATATTGGTATATCCACAGCTGCATGTTCATGGTGCCAATGATCGATCCTGTCGCAATAGCAATTGCGGTGCGTACCGGGTTTGACCATTGGGGGAAGTTTCGCAGCAGAAAAACGTGGAGAAAGTTGAAGGTGATACCGTAGCCAAGTGAAATGGCTAGATGATAGAAAAATGCGCCGCCGAAAAGAAAGCCTGTAATGTATGCAATTACAGAACAAATTCCGATGACGACGAGAACGCGCGTGCGCTCTAGGTATGCGATTGTAGGGTTCATTGTGCTCTATCTTTCCTAACAAATGCGATGTTAGTTTTTATTGTTTTACCGTGAAATACCTATCTGTCCTTATATTGGTGAAGATGCTCGAGAATTTTGATTCTCGATTCATTGTTATGGGTAGAGATGTTCTAGTTGTTGGGCTAAAAAAGAGGCGCAGCATAATTCATGCGCGCCTTTCGATAAGGTATTTCGGATGCACAGTAGCTTTTCCGTAAAATAATTAAGGAAAAACAACCAACACGCTCACACTAACCCATTTTGTGAAGACTGTTAGGCCAATGCGATAAAAGCACCGATATGAAGATGATCGGTGCTATTTGGGAGTGAAGGGAAGTTGCAGCGGACGCTTAACCGTTGCTTGAGGAACCCGGCTCAGAGTGAGTGGCGATAACGTCTGATCGGGTGTCGTTTCCGCCTTGCCTCTCCGCATCTATTCTCATCATTTCGCTGGTATTGAACATGTGCTGTGGGTTTATACGCTCACCACTGGCTTCGAGAGATGACAAGCCGATGCTAAGGGTGACAGCACCTGTTTGGGACAGGACGAAAGGCAGATTTTTGACCTTCAGTTGATCATGTAGCTTTTGACAGACTATGTGCGAGTTTTCTCGGCTCGTATGGGGAAGAATGATGGCGAATTTTTCATCCACCAAATGGGCAAGTACATCGGATGAACGCTGGCAGGTTTCGGAGATCACTTTGCTGATGTCTGTCAGTACAGTATTCGCGGCTTCTTCTCCTTGGGCTGATTTGTATTCCTCAAATTTATCGACGGAAATCATCAGCAAGCTGAGAGGGGTTTTGTAGCGGCTGGCTCTGCGAAGCTCTTTATCGAGCATGTCATTGAAGTGACGGAAATTGCTCAATCCTGTCAGTTCATCAATCGGATTTACTTCTTCTAGTTGGTGCGTGACATCGTCCAGCGCCTCCTGATTCAAATCCAGTGCGTGTGTCAGCTCTACATTCTCATCACTGATCTGGTGGATGGTTTCACTTTGTCTTTTGGTCAGTAAAGAGAAGGCAAGCACCAGTGAGGCTAAACCGAAGATAATCACCAAAGTAGTCAAGGCTTCGGTTTTGTATTCCTGCCAGATCGGCGGTTGGTAGTTAATGAAGCGGGTGCCCTCTGGTAGGTCGTCGCGAGATACCTTGTGCTTCTCCATGGATTCAAGGTCAAAAAACAGTGAGGCAGGTGCTGACATGGCGGAAGGAAGGGGCGTTGCAACATCCTTTGAAAGCACTTCGAGTGCCAGCTGAGCCGCAGCTTTACCCTGGCTATAACCTGTGACTATCTGACCGCCTATCGCACCGTGACCGATATGGGAATGCCAATAGGTATAAACAGGGAACGGAGCGATAGACGAAAGGAGTCTTGCCGTTTCTGCTGGGCTGTATTCGGAACCATCGGATTTAGGCAGGGTATTGCTCAAAAGGAAAATCAGCGAGTGTGCTGGAAACTGGCTTAACTCTGCGTCCAATGCTTCTATAGACTTGTCGACGATGATCTCAGTATCAAGGATATCGGCGTAAGCAGGAAGCACGCTCTCCCTCACGATGTCGACAACACGTTTGTTATGGCCTTCGTTTGTGGTTCCCACAAACACAATAGAGCGGGCGTCAGTGTGCTGGGACAAGGCGAGGTCCACGGCATTTTTATAATCGGTGTACTCGGAAATCCCTGTGGTATTGATAGCGGTGTTTAATCCATCGGCTGGGTAGTCTTTCAGAGCGGTATAGAGGATGGGTTGTTTCGGGAACAGCTCCTTTTGATGGAGAAGCGCAAAATCTAACGCGGCATTGTCAGAAGTGATGACCAAATCGGTGGCATCGGCAACTTGTTTGATTGCCAAAAGCTCGGCGACTTTTTCACTGACGGTTTCCTCTTGATATCTTAATGTGTCGAGATAGACCACGGAAAGATCGATCTCTGTCCCCATTGCATCGAAGGTGTCGCGAATGCCACTTTCGATTTCGTCACTCCAACCATAACCGCGGTGAAAGGCGTTGATATGCAGCACCTGCTTGGCACCAGCGTCTGCTGAGGCATTGGAAGACGCAACGGCAACCAACAAAGTGGAGAGAAAAGCCCCCAAAACCACACCAAGCACGGGCAGGGTATTCAAGCGGAAGAATGTCGAGATGATCTTTGTATTCATAGCGCTCTCAAAAGTGTTCAGGACTGCCAACGGTTGTATTTAATTTGAGACAGAGTAATCCAGTAAGTGTAGTTACAAATTCTCTGAATTTGGGGCCTTGCAGGCCGAATGTGGGAGCTTGGGACTTGGCGCAAACTTTTGTTGTTAAACCGGGCTGTGAATGACAGAAATGTGACTTGTTTCGCTGTTTGCTTGAAGTACTGGAGCGAACTCTGTACCCTTGCGGCGTTTTCCATTCTCAGTTCAGGATTATTGCCTTGCTTAGTACAGCTAATATCACCCAGCAATTCGGCGCCAAGCCACTTTTCGAAAACATTTCCGTAAAGTTCGGTGAAGGTAACCGTTACGGCCTTATCGGCGCGAACGGCTGTGGTAAATCAACGTTTATGAAGATCCTGAGCCGTGAATTGGAACCAACCAGCGGTAATATCAGCGTTGATCCTAATGAGCGTGTTGCCAAGCTGAACCAGGATCAGTTTGCCTACGAGAACTTTACAGTTATCGACACGGTTATCATGGGCCATAAAGAGCTTTGGGCTGTGAAACAAGAACGTGACCGTATCTATTCTCTGCCAGAAATGAGCGAAGAAGACGGCATGCGTGTAGCTGACCTGGAAGTGGAATTCGCGGAGATGGACGGCTACATGGCAGAGTCCAAAGCGGGTGAACTGCTGCTGGCGGTAGGTATTCCTGTTGAGCAACATTACGGCTTGATGAGCGCGGTAGCGCCGGGCTGGAAACTGCGTGTGCTTCTGGCGCAGGTACTGTTTGCAGACCCAGACATCATGCTGCTTGACGAACCAACGAACAACCTGGATATCGATACCATTCGTTGGCTGGAAGATACGCTGAACGAGCGTAACTGCACCATGATCATTATCTCGCACGACCGTCACTTCCTGAACTCAGTGTGTACCCACATGGCTGACCTGGACTACGGTGAACTTCGCATTTATCCAGGTAACTACGACGAATACATGACAGCAGCGACACAAGCGCGTGAGCGTTTGCTGGCAGACAATGCGAAGAAGAAAGCACAGATTGCTGAGCTGCAAACCTTCGTTGCGCGTTTCTCTGCAAACGCCTCTAAAGCAAAACAAGCGACTTCACGTGCGAAGCAAATCGACAAGATCCAGCTGAGTGAAGTGAAGGCATCAAGCCGTCAGAACCCATTCATTCGTTTTGAGCAGTCAAAAGAGCTGTTCCGTAACGCACTGGAAGTCGAGAATCTGAGCCAAGGTTTTGAGGCTGATTTGTTCGCGAACTTCAGCGGCATTTTTGAAGTGGGCGAGCGCGTTGCGATCATTGGTGAGAACGGCGTGGGTAAAACCACTCTTCTGAATACGCTGGCAGGTGTGCTAGAGCCACGTACCGGTGAATACAAGTGGTCTGAGAATTCAAACATCGGTTACTACGCGCAGGATCATGCTCATGACTTTGAAAAAGACATGAACCTGATGGAGTGGATGAGCCAGTGGCAGCAAGAAGGTGATGACGAGCAAACCGTTCGTGGCTTCCTTGGCCGTATGCTGTTCTCTCAAGATGACATCAAGAAGTCTGTCAAAGTGCTGTCTGGTGGTGAGCAAGGACGTATGTTGCTTGGCAAAATCATGATGCACAAGCCAAACATGTTGCTGATGGACGAACCAACCAACCACATGGACATGGAATCTATCGAATCGTTGAACACGGCATTGGAGCAATTCAAAGGCACATTGTTCTTCGTATCGCATGACCGTGTGTTCGTAGACTCGCTGGCGACCCGCATTATCGAAATCCGTGATGGTAAGATCACTGACTTCAAAGGAACATATTCTGAGTTCCTGAAATCACGTGGTATTGAAGGTTAATCCCACCTTCATTCACGCAAAGAAATACACCCGCTTCGGCGGGTGTTTTTGTATCTGGAATCAAGTGCTAGATTTTTTCGACCAGCGCTTCAAACGCTTCGATACGTTTTTCAGCAATCTGGATGCTTTGCTGCCAGAACTCCGGCTTAGTCAAATCCACGTCCAAATGGGCTTTTGCTACGTCTTCTGCACTCATTCTGCCTGTGTCTCTTAGCAGGGCTTTGTAATCACCGTAGAATGCAGCACCTTTCTCTGCGCGTCTTGCGTACACACCGGTACTGAACAGATAACCGAACAGATACGGATAGTTGTAGAAACTGATTTCTGCGATGCTGAAATGCAGCTTGGTTGCCCAGAAGAGGTCGTTAGGCTCTGACATGGCATCGCCATACCATTCATTCCAGGTATCTGCCATCAGCGAGCGAAGTTGTGCTGGTGAGCATTCGCCTTGTTGTCTTTTCTCATAGAAGGCTTTTTCAAACCCATATCGGACCGGAATGTTGAGCATGAGCGCAACGGCGGTTTGGGCTTCTTCCCACAGCATCAACAGCTTGTCGTGGTCGCTTTCTGCCTGCTCGAGCAGCGCATCACGCACCACGTTTTCTGCAAAAATGGAGGCGGTTTCTGCCAGTGTCATTGGGTATTCGGTTTCAACAAATGGCATGTCGCGCATCACCCAGTTATGGAATGCGTGGCCCAGCTCATGGGCAAGCGTCAATACATCAGACATGCTGCCGCCAAAACTCATAAACACCAGTGGGGTGCGGGTTTTGGCAATCTTAGTGCAGTAGGCACCCATGCTCTTGTTAGGTTGAGGCGCAGCATCAATCAGGTTTTGTTCAACCATCATGTCAACGAATTTCGCCATTTCAGGGTCGACGCTGTCGAAGGCTTTGCGGATGATCGCAATCGCGTCATCAAAAGAATAGTTTGCTGGCTTGGATGCACCGAATGATGGCATTGCTGCCATTTCATCCCAAGGTTTTAGCTGCTCTGTGCCGAACACTTTTGCCATCGCTTTTGCAGCGCGACGGGAAAGATCCTGGCTAGCTTTGGTGACATCCAGCATGGCGTCCAGTGTCGGTTGCTCTATACGGGCTTCTTCAAGCGCAGGGGCGAGGAAATGCAGTGGCTTGGTGTGGCTGCGTTTTTCGTACTCGGTGAGTCGATTGCCTGCGAGGGCATTCAGGATAGCCGCAAAGGTCACTTCCTGTTTTCCCATCGCTTCGCGAATGGCATGCCAGGCTGGCTCGCGTCGATAGGTATCTCCGCCGTAAAGCAGGCTTGCTGCCTGTGACAGCCCCATCTCTTCTTCGCTGCCATCTGGGAATTTCAGGCTGACTTTCAGTGTGCCTGTGATGTCGTCGTAGAGACGGCCCCAAGCGTTTTTCCCGTCGACCTGCATGGCTGAAAGCAATTGCTCCTCGGGAACGGAAAGACGGAAAGCTTGCTGCGCGCGCAGTCGGGAAAGACGAAACGCATGGCGCTGATAGCTACCTGTGGCATCGGAGCCCGCCAATACATCTTCAAAGAACACATCGTCGCAGGAGGATAGCTTGTCTTCAAATGGGCTGAACGCTTGATTGAGGCTGGAATCCATCACATCGGTTTTCACCACGACAGCCTTGGCTTCTGCATTAGTGGCATCCACGGTTGAGAGGCATCCTGCATAGCTTGAGACAGATTGAAGCAATGTAGAGGCTTCATCCAACAAAGTCAGCGCATGCTGACAGTTTTCAATGGTATCCGGTGAGAGGTTCTTCAGTGCTGCAATGTTATCGCTGCAGCGCGCGAGATCGTTTTGTAGTGTAGTGTCTTGAAGGCTTTGGTAGACGAACGAAAAGTCCCAACTTGGTGCTGACATGCCTTTCTCCTTTTCATTTTGGCGCGATCACTCTATCGCAATATTCTATGTCATGAACAGGAGAGGGCAGGGATCAGGTTGCATTCCATTGCATGGGGGAAGAAAAACGCGCGTGGTATCACTTACTCAGAGGTTTGTGCTTGCTCTTGATTCTCGGTTGACTCGGCTTGCACTTCCTCTGCCGCCAGCTTTTCACGCTCTGCTTTGGAAATGTAGCGCGGCTTATTACTTTTGTTCAGCTTGGCTTTTTGTTTCTTATCTTTCTTTTTCAGCGTTTGGATGATTTTCTTTTTACGGTTCATGACGGCATCTCAGAGATCGAAGGTGGAGGATTGTATAAGAAAGTCTGACGGCTTGCACTTGACTTGAAGGCTGTGAGGGGAAATTCACTGGTTAAAATATAAGCAAACGAACGAATCCGGATTTCCTTTTGTTAATATTTGTCGTGTGAATAAGTGAGATTCGCTCCGTTAATGAAAACAGACGGATACGCTCAGCCATTAACGACGAATTAACCGCGCTGACATTGCTCTTACAAACGTCTGTAAATCAGTTGTTGCCAGACTAGTGAAGGTGTTCATTTTCGCCTCTTTTCTTCGTAAAAATACACTGTATACTTCGCCGACTTTTTAAACTCGCAGTGTGTAAAACGATGAAAAAATTTGCAATCAAAGCTGTTGCGGCAGCAGTTCTGACAGTGTCTCTGACAGGTTGTATTGGTCAAATGGCAACGTCAGGTGCAGTGATGAAACTGAACCTGTCTGCAGTAGACAACCGCTATGCTCGTGCAGGTCTGTACGTACTGATGAGCCCAGTTTACGGCGTAGCTGCAGCAGCTGACCTGTTCATCTTCAACTCAATTGAGTTCTGGACAGGCACCAACCCAATCTCTGGCAAATCACCAGCGGTTGCTGATACGCCAATGAGCGCTGTTATCAAGATCAACCAGAAGCTGGACAAAGATCTGACCACCGCGCCAATCAAGATTTCTGCTGCTGACGTTAAGCAAATCAACGACAAGTCTCTGGAAATGTCTGTTGCATACGCAGATGGCTCGACGCAAGTTCTGCGTGGCGAGAAAGAAGGCGAGATGGTGAACTTCTTCCTGAACGACGAATTCATCACTGCAGTTTCTGTAGAAGAGCTTAACGAATACGCTGCGAACCGCGTATAATCGCAAGCTTATCGTTACCCATGCTGCTAGCTAGGTATGGGTGTAACGGGCCCCGCATCGTCGGGGCTCCGTTATTTGTGAGGCAGGAAGCCAAAACAATCGCAACCTGCTTGAGACATTATGCTGAAACTCCTCACCACATTACCGCCGCTCGTCACTTTATCCGTTGCTATTCTGTTTGAGATTGTTGCAACCTCGATGATGCCGAAAACCCAGTCTTTCACTCAACCCATTGCAACGACCACCGTGCTGCTTTGCTACACGATTTCATTCTATATGTTGTCGATTACTGTGAAGACAATGCCTCTGGGCGTGGCCTACGCTATCTGGAGTGCAGCGGGCATTCTCTTGGTTTCGCTGGTGGCGTGGATGTTTTATGGGCAGCAACTGGATTTGGCTGCAATATTGGGAATGTCACTCATCGTTGCAGGTGTGGTTATCATCAACCTGTTTTCGACCGTGATGCACTGATCAACGTTGAGAAACCAAATGTGAGCGTTTTCGGCTGTAGGCACAGCTAACCTTTAGCCTTGAGCGCCAGATTGCGGGCTATATCCAACAGTTGTCCAAAATCATAATCGCCTTCAGGCTCTGCCCAAGAGACACCGACATAGTAATCCAGCGTGTAGGGCAGGCTGTTTTCCACTGAATAGCGGTCAACGCGCTCTTTAAACCTGTCCAAAATATCCTGAGTGTTTGCGATAGGGGTGTTGCTCATCAGCACGGCAAACTTGTCGCTTTCCAGCCTTGCCAAGACGTCTGAATCGCGAAAGCCAAATCTCAGCAACTCGGCAAAAAAGACCAAAGCCCGGTCACCTTCTAAATTGCCCTGAAGCTGGTTAATTATTTTCAAACCACGTAAATCGAAAAACACGAGTGACGCTGGCGCATTCAGGCGTTCGCACATGTTGAGGCTGTTTTGGCATAGGACTTCAAAACCGTGCTCATTGAGCAGGCCGGTCAGTTGGTCCTGCGTGGTTAGTTGCATTGCGGCCAATTCATTCTCAACCAGATCGACGATATCTTTCATACAGCGTAAATCGTCGCCGTCAAATCCTCTTGGCTCGTCATCAGCAATGCTCAAAGTGCCAAGTAATGAGCCACTCACATGTCGAATAGGGTAGCCTGCGTAGAAGCGGATTTTTGGGTCGCCAAGCACCAGTGGATTATCTGAAAATCGCGGGTCTGCATGGGTATCGTCAATCACCATGGGATCGTTATCCAGAATGGTGTGAGCACAGAATGTGATGTCTCGAGGGTATTCTCTTGAAAGGCCAATCCCCGATTTTACCCACTGGCGATTGGTGTCAATAAAGCTGATGGCGGCGATTTTTGTACCGAACATCTGTTTGGCGAGTCGGGTGAGCCTGTCAAAGCGCTCTTCATTACCGGTATCAAGAATATTGAGGTGATGCAGCACCTGCAGGCGGTACGTTTCATCGACTGGCAATTCTGGCTTTTTCATAGTGAACCCGATGTTTGAGTGTTTTCATTAATATAGCAGTAGTTTGTTGATGGCAGAGGGAAGGCTTGGTGCAAAGAAGCAGGGGCGCCGAAGCGCCCTGCTAGGGTGAACAGACCCTAGTGTTATGCGCGCGCCAGTTCCAAGTCGACTTGTTCGCCGGTCTCTTTTTCCTGACGTGGTTGAGGTTGGGATTGCCCTGTAAAGGTCCCCACCAGCTTATCCAGCTCGTTGGCGAGTTGCTCTATAGCCGACGCTGAGAGGTTTGATTTCTTCGCTGCATTGGCGGTGTGTTCTGCCAGTTCAACAATCGCCACAATATTTCTGTCGACGCTCTCTGTCACCACTGTCTGTTCTTCGGAAGCCGTGGCGATTTGTAGGTTCTGACCGGCAATATCTTCAATTTGCGAAACCATGGCAGCCATGACTGATGCACCTTCACGCGCTTGTTCAACGCTGATTGATGCCATTTCACTGCTTTGGTTCATTAAGTCGACACTATGGCGGATCCCATTTTGCAGCTGTTCGATGATTTTGGTGATTTCGTCTGTGGATTGATGGGTTTTCATCGCGAGCTCGCGAACTTGGTCGGCGACAACAGCAAAGCCGCGACCCTGATCGCCCGCGCGAGCCGCTTCAATGGCGGCGTTCAATGCCAGAAGATTGGTTTGTTCCGTGATAGAGCGGATAACATCAATCACCGAGCCAATTTCTTCGCTGTCGGCGTTAAGCCTCTGCATGTTGTCGCTGGCGCTGCGCATACTTTCCGAGAGCTGGTTTGCTTTGGCTGAGGTTTCGCTGTTCACCGCCCGTCCTGTTTGCGCTGAATCCTGGAGTTCTTTTGCTACGTTTGCCGCTGTTGATACGCTTTCCGCAATCTCGCGGCTGGTAGCTGTCATTTCCGTCATGGCTGTCGACACTGAATCCGATTCTGAACGTTGCTTTTCTGCATTAGTGGCGGTATCACTCGCCATGGTCAGGCTGCGTCTTGCATTGCTTGAAAGTTCTGAAGAGATACCTGCAATCTTCTCCATCGTATGCTGGAGACTACCGATAAATTGATTGAAGTAAGATGCCATTTCAGACAACTCATCTTTACCACGGAGGTTCATGCGGACCCGCAGTGAGCTTTCGCCTTCGGCGATCTTTTTCATTAAGGCATTCGCAACGGAAACTTTGTGCGTGACCAAACGGGTAATCAGTCCAAGTGTCAGGCAGACAACAATCGCCAACGCGCCGCCGATCAGCGTCAATCGCTTGGTAACACTTTTCTCCCGGATATCGATGGCGGTAACCAAGTCTTCACTGAGCGCTTTCATTTGTCTCTCAGCTTCTTGAACCGAGGCACGCAAACTTCCATGCAAACCACTCTGCGGTGTTAAGCCTATGTCTTCCATGCCAGCTGCCAATGTATTGAAGGTTTTGTGATATTCACGCAGTGCGGTTTCTATAATAAGACGGTTGCTGGCGGGCATATTACTCGTCGCGATGGCAGGAGATAGTTCATCCATCAGGGCGTTGAATTTATCGACATACTGAGTGTCAGAGCGCAGTAGGAAATCTTTTTCGTGGCGTCTTAACATCAAAAGCTTGTTGTAGAGCATGTCGTTATCCACTTTCTGGATTTCTCTTTCAACCCGATGGGAAGCAGCACGAGCAGTGCCTTTCAACCCTAAGTCGAAAGAGGCGCCAATCTCCATACGCTGGTCCACCAAGGCTTCAAAGTCTCTGTGGTACTTCTCCAGTTTGTACAACATGGCATCAATGGCTTCATGGCCTTCCATATCGAGAGCGTTGAGTTTCGCTTTCGCAGTAAGCAACTTCTGGGTCAGCGCGCTGTATTCGTTTTCAAACCTTTCTTTGTACTTGGCTTCTTTGCGGGCCATGAAGTCTTTCTCATGGCGTCGAAGCATTAATACCGAGGTTTGGCTTTTTAGAATTTCTACGGATGCGCCATCCAATGTCTCCAGCTCACTGAATGATCGCTGGAAAGAAATGGCGAATACGGCAACAGAAAAGAGTATGAGTAAAACGACACTCGAGAGTTGTGCTTTGATAGTTTGTGGTAATGCCAATCGCATGATTTCTCCTGTCTTTTTTCTCGTTCCAGCTCGATATGGGTGAAATGGCCTATATAAGTTGTCTTAAATATAGGACAGCTCTGGCTAACTTCACGGAAAATGTTGCAAAAATATTACACATCACATTTTCGCTGCGATTCTATTCACGCCTATCGGATGCCGAATGAGGAAAAGTCGGGATGAGATGAAGTTTCGTGTATGACGTATGTGCTTTAAATATCGAAATTTTTGTTGGAGTTTTTCGAATCTGTCATCTGGCTTAATGTGGGATGCAGTTCTATCTTTAGGTTGAGTGACGTGTGAAAAGAAATGACGGAGAGGTCATCATGAAAAAAACAATGATTGCGTTAAGCCTGTTTGCTGTTTCATCTGCTGCGAGCGCAGGGATGATGAACGATGATGTCAGTATGAGAGTGGTCGCTGCGGGACAAGGTGCATGGGTGAAAGTGCTGCAAAACGGCGAACCTGTTGAAGGGGCGACGGTGATATTGAAAGGCGCTTCGGGTGAGTATGTAACGCCTGAAAATGGCCTCGTCTTTGTTATTTCTGATGAGCCATATAGCCGCAGTGCAGTCTTTACCGCCAAACTTTCAAACGGCGAAGAAGTGCAGAAGCGCGTGTTGCTCCCTCGTGATCACGATTAATAATCCGGGTCAGACAGAAAACAAAAATCCTGCTTAATAGCAGGATTTTTTTTGCCTAGAAAGCGGGATTACGTATTAATAAAATTCTTTATTGGCAACGAAGCACTGCTCATAACCATCATTCCAGCCGTTGGCATAGCGTGGCTCTTTGAACATACGCTCAGGGTCCTGGCGGTAGCCGTCTTTGTTGGTTCGTGCCGCTGTGACTTTGCTGTGGCACCCGTCGTCATAGCCTTCCATATATGGCGTACTGAAGCCTAAATCTGCTAGTTGCTCATGGCGTGATGTTGAGCAGCCGATCAAACTGGTTGCTGCGACCATGAGCAATGTGGCCTTGAGAGCCATAATGATTTTTTTGTGAGTTTGCATGTCATACTTCCTCTTATTGACATGGGAATAGACAGCCTACCTTCACAGTGTGTTCTCAAGCTGTCTCATAAGTAACTATCTGCACATGAGGAAGTGAAAAGGTCAGCGAAGTCTTGTTTTTAATACCGAAAACTGGACGCAAAGAAGGTCGAGGTTGGAGAAAAAAACGGATTGAAGCGGTCTATACCCAAACGACCTGAAGATGCTTGAGGCCCTCCCTTCGGGCGAGTTGACTGACGTCGTGCTCTTTGTTGTTCCTTTTTGATGGAGGTGACTACACCGGCAAAGGAACGCCGCGATCACAACACCAGTCAATCTCGCTGAATCCTGCATTTTCAGGTTGTTTGGGTATACAACGAAAACGGATGATAGTCGAATCCGGCTATCGTGTAACAAGGAGTATTTCTACCATGGTGAAAAAGCCGTTACTCAATGCCTTTCTTATTCTAATGTTTGTGGCTTCCCCAGGCGTTGCAACGGCAGAGAAAATTGAAGTTGGTGCGTCAAACATCGCTGACGCTTCGATAAAAGTGTCGGGTAGTCCCAATGCTGAAAGTCGAGTGGTGTTTATTCATGGTTCACCGGGAAGCAAAGAAGCGTATGACGACTACTTGTCACACCCCGCATTACAGCATCTGGAACTTGTTTCGGTTGATCGCCCCGGTTTTGGTGAGTCTGGTCGTCCGGTAGAAACGTCCATTCAGAGACAAGCGGAAGCGCTGATGGGATTGCTAGAGGATGGCAAAGAAAACTGGGTGGTAGGCCATTCTTTAGGCGGGCCTATAGCGTTGCAACTGGCCTTGTTATCACCAGACAGTGTGAATGGCTTGTTGTTGATCGCATCGGCGTTTGATCCGCAATTGGAATCCCCTAAATGGTATAACCACTTAACAAACACCCTGGTGGCGAACTGGATACTGCCGGACGATTTGCTCAAGTCGAACCGAGAAATGATGGTATTGGATAAAGAGTTGGAAAAGTTAGCAGCGAAAGACTGGTCGCCACTTAACATGCCGGTTGTTTTGGTGCATGGGGCGGAAGATGATTTGGCCGATCCCGGCAATTCGCTATTTGCGAAGGCAAAACTGCCAGAGGCAGAATTAAAAATGATGCCAGATGAAGGACACTTCATTTTGTGGGAAAATGTGCCGCTGTTGGTGGACCAGATAAACAACCTGGTCAGTAAATAAATGTAAAGGCCCCTTGATATTTCACCCCTTAAGCCGCATGTTAGGGAGGAGTGATACGAAGCCAACACGATTTTAATCCACGGGAAATTACTATGAGACAAATCCTGACCGGTGTGGTTACCCTTATTCTTGGCTTCTTTACTTTGGTGTTTGCAGCAGTATTTGGCCTTCTGATCTCAGTGAGCGCATTAATTGCAAAACCATTCGTCATGAAGAAACTGCGCAAAGCGCAAGAGCAACAAGCTGCTCAGTTTGAGCAGGCATATAGCGAAACACGTGAAACGCCGTTCGGCCCTAAACAACGCCACCAAGGGCAGACGATTGATGGTGATTACCAAGACGTCACCAATAACCGATAGACACCAATGAACACTAAAACGCCGCCCAGTGGGCGGCGTTTTTTGATGTCTAGTTAGGGTCAGCAGCCCCTATGGCGATGGATTGACGGAAAACGGAAAGTACTCCCATTCATATTCATCGTAGAGCCTTTTTATCTCGCCCTTGTTCAGTAGCTCTTCGAAACGCTCATCATATATCCGGCGTAATTCCTGACCTTTCTCTGTGTCGGCAAACCCTGGATAGAGCTTGAGATCCATGATGTTGGCCATCTCAAACTCATCACGATTCAAATAGCCAAGTTCAAACTCTTCAATCAGTTCTTCTCTCGCATCCAGTAAGACATCCAGTCTGTCTGAATAAACCATTGAAAGACCTTGACGCCGGGATTTGACTTCGTGGATGGTAAATTTGGTGTCGATGTAATCATTGTAGTCATAGCCCTTTACCCAGCCGACCGTTCTATTTTCCAGCGTTTCTTCGCCTTTCCAGGCCGGTATCACCGAAGCTTTGTAGGCAGCTGAGACTTGTTCGGCATCAAAATGCCAGTAGGGGTAGAGGACCTGTTCTTGCTCATCGATATAAGACCCTAGAAAGGCGTCCATTCTTTTTGTTTGCACGAGGTAGATACTGCGAGAGTAGGTGGTGGTGATGGTTTTGATGCTGTAACCAAGCGGCTCGAAAACGCGGCGCATGATCTCGAAATATAGGCCAGAGCCGTCTTTTTCTGTCGCATCCTCCCAAGCCTCACTCACTAGAATAATTTCTTTGTCGCCGTGTGTGTTAGCTGTGCTGGGAAGGGCGATAAAGGCAGCGAGTGTAAAGGCAAAAACGCAGGCCAGTTTCCTAGCGAATAGAGAAGTCATTACGAGCTCCTTTAAATGCAGTATCGACAACGAGACATTCTTATAAGCTTAATCAAGATGATGATTTTCGCGAGAAATCATGGCGGATTTGAAGTGAGAAACTGCGCCCTCCTGAAGTAAAGCACGGTCTAGGGTAGAGTTTGAAAAAGCTACTGGCGAAGAGAGATAGTGACGCTGACAATGGCGTGGTCACTGCTGTAAGTATCCTGATCGAACTTGGGGTTCACCAGATGGGTGTCTTCGCAGTGAAAATCACCGACTTCAGCGATGCTTGCGGGATCACCACTGTTGAATTCACTGGAAAGCAAAATGTAATCCAGCACCGATCCTTTGGCGTGGAAGTAATGGGTTGGAGGACGCTCTAACCCTGTCTCTCCGGTACTTTTTACGTACAAGTCCCAACTGTCGTGAAGTTGGTAGTGTGAGAGAGGCATGTCGGCCATGTCATCCGTGATGGAACGCAAACCGGAAACGTGGAAGGCGCGCAGCACTTCTGAACGGAGGTCATCGTTGAAATCGCCCATCAAAATCGCAGGATTATTGGTGTGAGATCGGCGCTCGATGATGCTGTTCATCAAGTGACAGGCTTCTGAGCCACGCTGAATCGCGGATGCCCATGAGCCTGTCATTTCCGCCTGCATGGATTGAGCGAGCTTTTTCGATTCACCCTCATCCGCCGTGTCTTCCATGATTGGACGCTTAGACTTCAGGTGAACGACGTATATATCGGTCTGACCAAGAGATGGCAGCTCCAAGGTCGCAAACAGAGGCAAACGGCTGTATTCGAAATCCTGTTGGATCCCCATACGTTGAGATACTTCTGGGTCTGCTTGAAGGGGAAGGGCACTCAGGATCGGATAACGGGATGCCAGACACACAACGGGACTTTTGTAGATGTAATCTTCAAGCGGTTCTGGCTCATCCACCACTGAAAAGAAGCGATAGCCCAGAGGTTCTAGCAGCGCTTTGAGCGCAGACGCACTGAAGACTTCCTGAAAGGCAATGATGTCAGGTTGGTAACTGCCAATATAACGATTCAGCCAAGCACGCTTCTGACGCCATTGGTCTTCGCTGTAAATATTGCTGAATTCGTAAAATGCGCCCGGTGGCTCGATAAAGTTGAACAGGTTTATCGTCGCTAGCTTTAGGCCGAAGGCGCTGTGTGCGTATGAGCTTTTGCTATTGGTTGCGAACACGATACCGTCTCAGGAATGATAAATATTCTTCTAGTATAGCGAAGTCTGACGTGGGACAGAGGTTGATATGTTGAATAGTAGACACGTGCTGGAATAAAAAAAGCGCTTCAAATTGAAGCGCTTTTTAGGTGGGAAAGAGAATAAGTTAGGCGGATGCCGCCTCAGGCTTTTTTGCTTCCGCGTCGCTATCCTCCGAGTGACTTGCCGATTGATCGGAAAGTACTTCGACCAAACTCGCTCTTGATAGCTCGCCTTGAATTTCGCCATCCTGATCCAGTACTGGCAATGGAAGCTCATGTTCCAGCGTGTCTGGGATCACTGCTTCAATCAGTGCATCACTCTGGATGCCTGGCACCTCTTCAAGAACGGCTTCATCAATAGCGTCACCGTGGCGGGCTGAATCTACCGATTCCAGTTTCTCCATGCTCAGAGCACCTTGGTAACCGTCATCATTCACGTAATAACCGTGTTCCGCTTTGGCCTTGCGCATTTCAGCCAGCGCTTCACCAATAGTTTCAGAGCTAATACGCAGACTTTGCGGTTGCATCACCGTATCTACCGTGAGTGCACGTGCTCGGTTGACGTCTTTAACGAATGCTTCGACATAGTCGTCAGCAGGGTTGAGCAGGATATCGACCGGACGCCCTTGCTGAACAAGTTTACCATCACGCAGGATGGCAATGCGGTCGCCCAAACGAAGTGCTTCATCCAAGTCATGGGTGATGAAGATAATGGTCTTGTGGAGCTTTTCCTGAAGGCCAATCAACTGATCCTGCATTTCACTTCGAATCAGGGGGTCGAGTGCGGAGAAAGCTTCATCCATCAGCAGGATTTCAGCATCAGTACACAGTGCGCGGGCCAGGCCCACACGTTGTTGCTGACCACCGGACAGTTGAGACGGATACTGCTGTTCGTACCCACCCAAACCAACAGTATCAAGCCAATCAGTCGCTTTCTTCTCTCGTTCAGCCTTGTCGACACCTTGCACCTGCAAGCCGTAAGCGACGTTTTGCAGCACTGTGCGGTGAGGCATCAAACCAAAGCGTTGGAAAACCATCGACATTTTATGACGGCGGAAATTCTGAAGGCCTTTCTCATCCAGCTTCATCACGTCTTCACCTTCAACGATGATCTGGCCTTCAGTTGGCTCAATCAAACGGTTGAAGTGGCGGATCATAGTGGATTTACCCGATCCGGAAAGGCCCATAATTACGAAGATTTCACCGCGTGCGATGTCCAGATTGATGTCCTGAAGACCTACCGTATGGCCAGTGTCTGCCAGAATATCGTCTTTGGATTTACCGGCTTTCACATCCGGCAACACCTTTTGAGGATTGTTGCCGAAGATCTTGTAGAGGCCTTTAATCTGGATCAGCGGTGTGCTGTTTTCAGTGTTACTCATTGTGGCCTCCGCTCAGGTGCTGCTGTGAACGTTTTGCGTAGCTTTGAGATACGCGGTCGAAGATGATTGCCAGTGCGACAATCGCGAGGCCGTTAATCAGACCTAAGGTGAAGTATTGGTTAGTGATCGACTTCAGTACAGGTTGGCCTAGGCCTTTCACACCGATCATTGAAGCGATAACTACCATAGCCAGTGCCATCATGATGGTTTGGTTGATACCCGCCATGATGGTTGGCATCGCCAGCGGTAACTGAACACCAAACAGGCGCTGCATTGGGCTTGCACCGTATGCTGTGGCGGCCTCAAGCACCTCTTTGTCGACCAACCGAATACCGAGGTTGGTCAGGCGTATAACTGGTGGAATGGCGTAGATAACCACCGCAATTACGCCAGGGATTTTACCGATGCCCAGCAACATCACGACAGGGATCAGATAAACGAAGGCTGGCATGGTCTGCATGACATCAAGCAGCGGTGTGACCATGGATTGCACGCGGTTTGAGCGAGCCATCGCGATACCGATAGGGATGCCAAGGAATATGGCGAGCATGGTACACACTAATATGATGCTCATTGTGCGCATGGTGTCTTCCCACATGCCGAAATAACCGATAGCGAGGAAAGAAAAAATAACAGCAACACCGAGCTTCCAGGAACGGCTGGCCATATAAGAAACACCCGCGAGAATAGCGATCATCAGCCACCAAGGGGTGCCGAGAAGCAGTTTTTCGAACCAGATGAGAAATTGGAGCAGCGGGTCGAAGAAAGATTCGATGGTTTCACCATAGTTCCGCGAAAATTCGCGATAGGCGCCATCAAGTGTTTTACGAATCGTCAGAAGATCGGAGCGTGACATCTCCGGAAATTCTGTCAGCCAAGAATTGTCTGCCATAACAGTACAGCGTCCTCTGCGTCTTTAGAATATTAGAAACTATATACCCATCGTCAGTGGGTAAGTGCGGACGTACATAGAGAGCCAAAAGATACGTCGCATTTATAGATTAGGTTGTCGCTAAAAATTGCGGGCTGAAAAAGCAGCCCGCAAACAGTGTGGTGCGATTACAGTGAAGATTTGATTTTCTTTGCCACTTCAGGTGTTACCCATGCGCCCCAGATGTCTTCATGGTTTTCAAGGAAGTACAGGGCAGCGATTTCACCGTCAGCCTGATTCTCTTCCATCCATGCAAGCAGGCTATTTAGCTGTGCGTTGGTGAATGAACGGTTGGAGAGGTAACTAACCGCTTCTGGGGAGTTCTGTGCAAAGCTCTCGGTGATCACCGTGTCTACCGCTGATGGCGGGTACATGGTCACTTTTGGCTCGAGACAGTCTGCATTGGTAGTACAGGTTTTAAAGTGGTCTTCGTCAATGCCTGATCCGAAGTCAACTTTCACCATTTCGTACTTACCCAGAACCGCCGTTGGTGCCCAGTAGTAACCAAACCAGCCTTCTCCACGCTCGTAAGCTTTCGCGATTGAGCCAGACAGACCAGCGCCTGAACCTGGATCAATCAGTTCGAAGCCTTTGTCTTCCAGACCCATTGCATTGAACAGGTTGCCAGATGAAATTTGACAGTTCCAGCCAGCAGGGCAGCCATAGAAAGCGGATTTTGATGGATCTTCTGGATGTTCAAACAATTCGCGGTTCGCAATCACACCTTCAATAGTTCCAAGGCTAGGATCTTTTTCTACCAGATACTTAGGTACCCAAAAACCTTCTTCGCCACCGTCAGAAAGTACGGCACCCGCGAAACGGAGTCGGCCTTCCTCAACACCGCGATCAAGCGCGGCTTTCAGGGAGTTACTCCAAAATTCAGGTGCGATATCTGGTTCGCCTTTTTCGATCATTGAAGTGCCGGTAGGCATGGTGTCGCCTGGAACCAGCTCTGCGTCACAGTCGTAGCCTTCAGCAAGAATGATGCGGTCAACATTAGCGATGAGGCTTGCGGAGTTCCAGTTCATATCTGCGATGGTGACTTTGCCGCACTCTGCCGCAAAGCTGCTCATTGGCATAGCTGAAAGCAGCAAGCAGGACGAGGCTAAAAGTTTTTTCATGGAAGTTCCCTCTCATTTTAAATGACATGATAAATGAATATAGCTCTAATCATTTATCCGGCTGATATTGCACTACGTTACATATCCTTTCTTGGTTTAAATAACTGAAAAATATGAATGCAATGAAACTAATCATAACAAGTTTGTATCAAAAATTCTTTAGTGCTGTTACCTATTTGGTGTCAATTCGCTCGCGTTCTAAGGATATTTCGGCAGATAAAACTAGTTTGGCAATGCGATAACTTGATGATTTGAATGTGTAAATGTCAGCACCAAAAGAGTCTGATGTAAGAAATGTAAGAATCAGTGTTCAGATTGAAGAAATGTGCGAGTGTTATCCGATTTTCAACGAAAATCGTGAAATTTATCTGCCTATTCTAGGTTCATTGGGAGTGATGATCACCAAAGGTCAACAGACCCTAAGAATGGGAGCTCCCTATGCAACAATCAGTTTTGGTTCTGGAAGATGACGCTGATATCGCAGGCCTTATTGCCTTGCACCTCAAAGTGATGGGCTTTGAAGTCATTAAAGGCTCTTCATTAGAGGAGGGATATCGTGCGTTGGCTAACGAAAACATCGCCGCTATTGTTTTGGATAGAGGTCTGGATGATGGAGACGGTAAAACGTTCTGTGAGTTTCTCCGCCAGCAAGAAAACGGTATTCCCGTATTGATGTTGACCGCGTTGGATTCTGAATCTGACATGGTGGAAGGCTTTGAAGCCGGTGCAGATGATTATCTTGCCAAGCCTTTCAGTGTGATTGAGTTTCAGGCAAGGGTAAGGGCACTGATGCGCCGCGTTTCCCTTCATAGCCAGTGGCAGTCTGGATCAGTAAAAGAATTGAAGTCTAACAGTTGTGAGATGAGCAGCGAGCATTCTACTGCGCTACTTTTCCAGCATCTGGAAATCTGTCCTGAAACCCATAGCGTCAAGTTAGAAGGTCGTGAAATCGACCTGACACCAACAGAATTCTCCTTGTTATGCTGCCTGGCAAAGCGCCCCGATCGCGTCTTCAGTAAAGACGAATTGCTTAGCCGGGTATGGAACACCGATTACGACGGATATCGACACACTGTGTGTTGCGCTATCAACAGGCTACGTAGCAAATTGGAAAGTAACCCTGCGGCACCTAAATACATTCACACGGTTTGGGGAGTCGGCTACAAGTTCCGTGAAGCCTCCGATCCGTCCATGATCCAACGGGCGACCATTTAACCGATGAGGGACGGGAGGTAAATATTGGCGTTTAAAAACCGTCTGCTGTTATTCACCTTGATTTGGTTCTTGTGCAGCGCAGCACTTTTAACCCTGCTAAGTGTGTCGGTGTGGCAGCAAAATGAACAGCGCTCGCGGCAACTGCTGCATAAAGATCTTGCGATGCACATGCGGGATGATAATCCCTTGATGGTCGGTGATGACTATAGTCCGGAGGCGCTGTCCTCTATCTTTCACACTTTGATGTTGCTGGGCCCTGACTTTGAAATCTACTTTCTTGACCCTCAGGGCAATATCACTACCTCTGGTCCTCCTATAGAAGATGTCATTCGTTTGCAGGTAGATGTTGAGCCTATTAAACAGTTTCTTCGCGGAGAGCCGTTCCCTGTTTTAGGAGAAGATCCCTTATCTCAACAAGGTGAGAAGGTGTTCTCTGCGGCACAAATTGATGCTGACGGACAGGTGGCGGGTTACCTCTATGTTCTTATTGGCAGTCAGGGTTACAACGCCTTTGCCGATACCGAAAATTTGCTTCAGTACGCACCGGTTGTTGCTGCTGCGTTGGTCGCGATTTTGCTCTTCGCTTTAGTGGTTTATCGCATGGTTCATCGTGGAATCATCACGCCGGGAAGGCTGATGGTGAAGCAGATAGAAGAATCAGCGAAAACCGAATTTCGAGTTTCTCCCCCGCTGTATCTACGGTCACCGGAACTTCAGGATCTGGCGAATCAATACCGCAGAATGATGGCGGTTATCCAACAGCAATTTATTCAGCTTAGGGTGCAAGAAGCACAACGACGCGAGCATTTGGTGCAACTGAGTCACGACCTGAAAACGCCTTTGGCGAATATTCTCGGGTATCTCGAAACCTGGCGAATCCAGCATGATGAAGGTCGGGGCATGATCGACACGGCTTACCACAATGCCCAGCGCCTGCAGGGACATTTAAAAAGTCAGCTTGAAGCTGCGAGATCACCATCCGCAAAGATTGTGCTTTCTTATCGAGAGATTGATGTGCGCGAGCTATTTGAGGATGTTCGCCACCGTTTCGAACTTCAATTGAAAAAGAAACAGGTCGATTTAGTGATAACGGTTTCCGAACCCTTAAATGTGTTCGCAGATGAAGTGCTGATAAATCGAGTGTTCGACAACTTAATGGAAAATGCCATTCGACATAGCCCTGCACGCGCTTCCATTCTGATGGACGCGGCCAAGGCCAAGGGAGCGAACATTAGCTTTTGCATTGAAAACGCCGTCGATGAAACCAGTGACACTGGCTCATTGGGTATGGGAAGCAAGATCGTGGATGCCATTCTCAGTCTGCACCAAAGTCAGCGCCAAGTGTCACCACCACAAGTCGCTGAAATACCGCGTTACCGCGTCTGTTTTGTATTGTCCTCCGTCATGGCGAAACCGAGAGCCCAGATCAGAGCGGTGCCAACAGCAATGGACTTTGAAGAGGATTCTCCGCCCTTACAATCGGATTATCCGCCAGTCAAAGCGGAAACCTCTGACGAGGAGGAAGGCACACAAAGTGAAGACATGCACCTCTCTACCAAAGAAAGGAACGGGCACCCGGTGACATTACCTTCATTCAGTGCGGTTTCCAAAGATGACGACGAAGGGACGGCGTCAGGAAACAATAAGGCCGAGTAATCGGCCTTATTGCGTTACCGGTGATTCAACCGATTAATGAGGGTAACTTGCCTGCCATGGCGAGGAAATGGAAAATTGCGGTGAGCACACCTACGACACACTTTCCAGCTCAGCAGCGTTGTGCTTTTTTACTTCCGCTGGCCCCACTTCTTTGAGTCTTGCCGTAAAGTGACGGAGGACGGAAGGTTCATACGTAAAGTCGAGTCCTTTCACATTGTGCGCATTTTTCTTCACTTCACCGAACGCTTCAATGATGAAGTCCATGTGTGATTGGGTGTAAGTCGCACGCGGGATGGTCAGACGAAGCAACTCAGCCGGACATGGATGTTGTTTGCCAGTGGCAGGGTCGCGACCCAGAAGCAGTGAACCGATTTCCACTGCCCGGATGCCGGCAACTTTGTAAAGCTCACACGCCAATGCATGTGCCGGGAATTGGTCAGAAGGAATGTGTGGGAGCAACTTACCAGCATCGACAAACGCCGCATGACCGCCAGCTTGTTGGCAAACAATGCCAATCGCTTCCAAGCCATCAACCAGATATTGAACCTGCTTGATGCGGTATTCCAGCCATTCCTGACGCATACCGTCATAAAGGCCCACAGCTAAGCGCTCCATCGCGCCACCTTCCAGTCCGCCATAAGTTGGGAAGCCTTCCTGCACCACGCAAAGGGTGCGGCATTCCTGATACACGTCCATGAAAGCGTCGTCTTTGAAGCACAGCAGTCCGCCCATTTGAACCATGGCATCTTTCTTCGCTGACATCGCCAGGCCATCCGCATATTTGTAAGCTTCGCGGGTGATTTCAGCAATCGTCCAATCTTTGAATCCGGGTTCGCGTTGCTGGACGAAATAGGCGTTTTCCGCAAAGCGCGCCGAGTCCATGATCACCGGAATGTCGTAGCGTTTGGCAATCTCATACACCGCTTTCAGGTTAGCAATAGAAACCGGCTGACCGCCCGCGGAGTTACAGGTAATGGTGCTCACAATGTATGGCACGTTGGCAGCGCCAGCGTCGAGGATAGCTGCTTCCAGCTTTTGCAGATCAAAGTTGCCTTTGAAGTCAGCGGTGACTGAGGTATCAAACGCATCTTTGGTATAAACGTTTTTAGCAACACAGCAGTTTACCTGAGTATGGCCTTGTGTGGTGTCGAAGAAGTAGTTCGATAGCGCCACCATTTTGCTGCGATCCAAACCTTTCTCTAGCTCGCGCTTTTTGATCAACACAGGAATGTAGATTTGCTCTGCACCACGCCCTTGGTGGGTTGGAATGGTGAGGTCATAGCCGAAGATGTCCTTTACCGCGTTGGACAGCGCATAGTAGCTACGGCTACCGCTGTAGGCTTCATCACCGCGCAGCATAGCTGCCTGCATTTCCTGAGTGAGAGCGCCTGTACCACTGTCCGTCAGCAGGTCGATAAACACGTCTTCACTGTCCAACAGGAAGGGGTTCATACCCGCTTTTAAAATGGCTTCTTCGCGATACGCACGGGTGGTGCGTTTTACTGGCTCAATCACACGGATACGGAATGGTTCTGGGAGGTGTTTGAAGTTTTCCATTTTTTCTACCTTAAATTTTTATCTGACGGAAAACTTGCCAATTATTCATTTTATTTAGGCACTAGGCTTCCGTCAGGAAATTAATCTGATTTCGAATTTTTGCATTAGGTTTAATTATCGAAGCAGTAAGCGTGACAATACGAAAACACTATTAAGTGAATCGGGTTATTGATACGACTTTTCGATAAGTGCGCGCAGGGACTGCGCAAAAGGAATGCTTATGCAGGGAAGAAAAAAGCGATTTTGTAGTCCTGAGTACACCAGCGATTTAATTTATTCACATTCATCATTTTGACCAACCTGAAACTCATTAATTCAAGCTAACGATAATACTGTCGTTTAGAAAGTTATAACTGTCATCAATAAAAAAATCAAATTGAGAAGACGTCGACAAATCTTTTATCCAAGCTGCCTTTGGTAAGGCTGAAGCAAAATTAAAACACCGGTTCCCAGCAGCACGGCAGCCATGATGGACAACAACCTCTTGCCGTCTTCGACAAAAGCACTTCCGGCGTTTTGGGTAATACCATAATAAATCAGGACGACGAAGCCAGAATATAAAAGCTGAATGGTGTTGAAGTTGGCGCGCTTGGTGGCGGCATGGATTCCCATCAACAAGGCACAGATGATGGTCACACTGACGTGCCCGACAAGGTTGGTTTGAAGCAGATTCATTAGAAGTACTGGAAGGGCGTAGAGAAAGCCAGCATATGTCGCCAATAACCTCCGAACGCCGTAATTGTGGCCAGCGGAGGGATCCGGATCTTTGATGATTAGCGCAACAGTAATGGTGACTATGGTGCTCTGAACTAAATCAAAGCTGATCGCATTCACCAGCACAATGAGTACCACGGCAGCTTTGAAAGCGATATGCCAGATTTCCGTGTGAATCGGCTGGTGGGGAGCAGGAACAGGATCGGGTGCAATAGGGTCGCCGCCCGGCACCAGAAAATAGCCGAGGTAGGCAGTAAAACCCGCAATCAGTATGTTCTTCATTAAAGCCAGCGGGATCTGACTGACATCGAGGCCTTTCTGACGGGAAAACACGGCAATCATCGCGGTCGATACAATCAAGAGCGTTGCCAGTAAATCCTGAGGGTTTTCACGTGCGCGCTGCATGCACCAGTAAAATACTACAAACAGTACACAGTAATAGACCAAGGGCTGGTCTATCAGAAGGTTACTCAAGGCCCCCTGAAACCAGGCGGTGGCAAACAAGATGGCTGCCATCAGAAACACCATGATAAGAGGCGGAGGCTTGGATGATGTCGTCAGGAATACCGCACAAATCGCAGGTGCAAGAAGCGGAATGTCTGTGCCAAAAACATGCTGCCAGAACAGAAGCAGCACAGGAAAAACAGCAACACGGATGATTCCGTTACCACTGTTTCTAAACATGGCTTGATGAGGCATAACTAAGAGACATAGCTCAGGTAGCTCCAGAGCCAGGTCCAGGCATCCAGTAGCAACTCACCAATGGTGGACTGCCCAGGGAAGAAGCTGACTGTAGCGCGACCGCCGTAGCGAAGCTGGATATCTGCCGGCAAATCAAAGTAGCGGATATTGACGGGAAACCGCTGCGAATGCTGTATGCCAGTAGGGGAGTCAAACAAACCACTGTTGCCATCGACTTGCAGGCTGCCATTACCGCTGCTTCCCCAGCCAACGGAAGTGACTTCTCCATGGAAAATCTCGCCGGGGTAGGCGTCAAACACAATCTTAACCACGGTACCTTTCTTCACGTAAGCCAAAGAGTTCTCCGTGACCATGGCAGTGAGCCAAAAATGACGATTATTGATAAACGTCAGGAGCGGTTTACCTGTCGCCGCAAAGTCACCCGCAGACAGGTTCATGTTGGTGATCACCCCCGCGGCGGGCGCTCGGATATCTGTATAGGAAAGGTTGAGCAGTGCTTGGTCCAAATTGTTCAAGGCGGTTTTTACTTGTGGGTTGTTTTCTCCTTTGGGGCCCAGTTCCTGTTGGGCTTTAGCGAGATCAGCCGTGGCCTGAGCCAGACTCGCTTTAGCGGCATCAAGAGAAGCCAAACTGTCATCCAGTGTTGCCTGACTGACGACGCCAAGTCTTGCCAGTGCCATGTTTCGCTCCGCATGTTGTTTGGCATTACTGACCTTAACGCGGGCGGCAACTTCATTGGCTTTCGCAGCATCAATGGCGGCGGAATCGGCATTCACGGATTGTGTGGATTGTTGAAGCGCCAGTCTTGCTGCGTTGACATTTAACTCGAAAGGTTGCTTGTCGATGGACATCAAAAGTTGGCCACGTTTGACCTCTGCATTATTGAGGATAGAAATGGCAGAAATTGGCCCTGAAATCTGCGGACTGATCCGTATCAATTGTCCATTAACGCGGCCATGATCTGTCATGGGCGTGACGCGATCTGCCCACAGCGAATAGCACCAAATAACCAGCGCAGCCGCGATCAGGTAGTAAGTGAATCTGCGTGCGCTGCTGGCGGCTTTGGGCTCATTGGCATTTGTGGGTGGTTTGTTCGCCTCCTGCGGCGGATTGCTTTCATTCATTGAAAACGCCTCGAATACAGATCAGAAAGGGCTGCTGAGGATACTCAACAGCCCCTAATAACAAAAAGTTGCATAGGAGAGTGTATCGAGACGCGAAATAGGAAGTTGTCTAAAGTTAGATACTCGGTGCTAACCCAGGTTAAATAAAAAAGCGCCCAGGACAGGCGCCAAAAAACAGAAGCGAGATGTCAGTTTCCAATGAATTGCGGTTGTCGTTTTTCGATGAAAGCGTGCATGCCTTCTTTTTGATCTTCCGTAGCAAACAGCCCATGAAACGCGCGGCGTTCCATTCGAACCCCATCTTCCACGGACAGTTTTTCTGCGTTTAGCACGCACTCTTTTGCCAGTAGAACCGCGGGCTTGCTATATCGCGCGATGGTTTTAGCGGCTTCGAGCGTTTCTTGCATTAATTGTTCATCTGGCACCACACGGGAAACCAGTCCTGCGCGTTCTGCTTCAACGGCATCCATCATTCTGCCAGTCAGGATCATGTCCGTGGCTTTGGACTTTCCGACCAGTTTGGTGAGGCGCTGGGAGCCACCCATGCCGGGAATGACACCGATAGTCAGTTCAGGCTGACCAAACAGTGCAGACTCAGCAGCGAATATGGTGTCGCACATCATGGCGAGCTCACAACCTCCTCCCAGTGCATACCCAGACACGGCAGCAATGATTGGCGTGCGGATACGGGTAAACGCCTCCCAGCCTCCAAAGTAATCCGTCGCTGTCATTTCCTGATAGCTCATATCTGCCATTTCACTGATATCAGCACCGGCCGCGAAGACTTGCTCAGAGCCCGTCACTACGAAACATCCGACATTTGGGTCAGCGTCATAGCGTGTTAATGTTTCCATCAGCTCTTCGAGCAGTGGCGTACAGAGTGCGTTGCGTTTCTCTGGGCGGTGCAGCCGGATGATGACTACATTGCCATCGACTTCTGTTTTGATGTTCATCGTCAAAGCCTCTTATTAAGAATCCCAAATGGCGCCGTAAGCAGGAATGCCGCGGCTTTCCATGCCATACACCACTTGTCTGGTCAGTTTCTGGTTAGAGATACAAATCACAGCTTCCGCATCAAATGCCTGATAGGCGGCATAAGCGAGTTGCACCATATCCGGTTTGCCAAGCTCGTCGGTATCCCATATCAGAGCGTCTGGCTGTGCAGCGAGAATTTCATCGACGAGGGCATCGCCGTAGGTTTTTCTCGGATTACGCGTTGACCACACCAACTGCATCGGAAGCTTTTGGGCTAACAGGTGAGGGAGACATGGCCCAATGCCGCTGCCTGTTGCCACGTACACCACACGTTTGAACAGCACTTCAATGTTCGCCACACCCGCCGTCGGAATGCCTTTCACCCAAACGTGGGAAGGTTTGTCGTCAATCAGCTTACCTGTCCAATCTCCGGCGCGTGACACGGTCAGGCGATAGCCAGGTTCATCCGGTGAAGGAACGTTCGCAAAGTGGTGCCATTCCATCAGAGGTGAACGGCTTATTGCCATGGAAGAGCCAGCAAATGGCGTGACTCCATAATTGAACTTCAACAGCGCAACATGGTTAGACGGCGTGGTGATCTCAACGGGCACCCTGCGAAGTCGAAGCCAGGGCAGAAGAATGCTGAAGGTCATGATACTGAGCAGCCAGACTGAAGGGGTTTGCAGGGCAAAGTCCCACAGTGGTTGCGTTGGATTCTGGTCACTGGCTATCGACAAAGTTTGCACCCAGAACAGGATAAGCACGGACCACCCCGCAAAGCGGTGAGAGGCTTCAAAGGCATTGTGATATTTCTTGCGAATGTTTGGCATTGCCATCGCAATCATCACCACTAGCAAGCCAATGATACCGAGCGTCGACCACAGGCTGAGATCTGACACTGGGCTGAGGGCGTGCATTTTTTGGTAGATGATGGCACCTGTAAACAGCGCAAACCAAAGGCTACCGTTGATAGCACAGCCAGAATGCAGACCACCGTGGTGATAGATCTTGCCCAGATGCCACCTGATAGAAAGCGGCCAGGTCACAGGCGCACGGGTTGCCAGCCAGAACAAAAAGTTGATCGTGTATTGCTGGCGAACCAGCACCGCCACAAAGAAATTGCCGATCACCATGTTACTCAGGCTGGTAAGGTCGAGATGGTTTCGGTCAAACCAGTTTCCTTCCGTCATCCCATAAACCAGCCAACCAAGGTTGACCAGTGAAATGATAATCACCAGACGAACATAGTGTTCCAATGCAGGATATTTCCACATGCGTTGCAGTAACCCCTGCTTTGCCGGTAATTCGGTTTCTGAGTAGGGAGCCATCATGCGTCACCTTCCTTGGCTGATTTCATGGCGTTGTCAAAAAGAGATAGCAGTTTGCGTTTGTCGATTTTTCCCCGATCAGTGAGGGGCAACTCGTCACATACAATCACTCGGATAGGAACGGCGTAGTAAGGAAGATGGGCAGCTACATGGTCGATTGCAGTTTGCTCATCCACACTTGATGGCACCACGAAAGACGCTAAGTGCCTGTCGTCGACTTTTAGAGTGACAGCCAGTCGGCATTCAGGCAGGTTTTCCAGATGGGAGGAGACTGAATCCAACTCGACACGGAAACCTCTGACTTTGACCTGATCGTCGGTGCGCCCAAAGTGTTCCAGCTCTCCCTCGTGGTTCCAGCGCCCCAAATCGCGAGTGCGGAACATCACATGTCCATCACCAAGGAAGGGGTCAGGGCGATAACGCGCCTGACTCAGTTCGACATTGGCGAGATAACCTTTGGTTACACATATGCCGCCTGCCCACATCTCGCCCACTTCACCAATGCTGCAGGGCTCGAGGTTATCGTTCAGCACATACACAGTGTTGTTCGGGGTCGGTTTACCGATGGTGAGTCGGTCACCGGGCTTGAACAGTTTTGCCGTATTAATGATGGTTGTTTCGGTCGGGCCGCAGGAGTTGTAGAAATCGCATTTCGCCCCCCAGGTTTCTGCCAGTGGCACTGGGCAAGGTTCGCCCGCTACGGCGACCGTTCTTACGTCGGGGCATGCCTCCGGGTTTATCTGTCCCAGAATCGAAGGTGTCGCAATAATCACGTCAGCGTTGCTGGCAGCTTGTTGAATGGAGCTGTCTCGGATGAGGAGGGTCGCGCCATGACACAATGCAACATAGATTTCCCATGCAGACATATCAAAAGCAATGCTCAGGATTTGCCCGACTCGCATGCCCGGTTTCACACCAAGGTTTCCCGGTGATGTCATGACGATATTGGCGACATTTTTGTGTGTCACCTGAACGCCATTGGGCCTTCCGGTCGTGCCAGAGGTGAACAAGACAAAACAGACGTCATTGGGCTTGGTAATACGCTTTCCACCTGCTTCCATAGACTTAAATTCAGGCGATTTAAGTAGGGTATCCAGTTCTAAGCGGATGGTGCCGTCGGCTTCGGGCAGGTCGTGCTTATGTTTGGAAAGGGTAAAGACGACCCGGATTCTGGCGACATCAATGATATGTGAAAGCTGGGATTTCGGCGCGACACTGGCATGTTGGGGCACATAATTGGCGCCAATCTTCAAACAAGCCAGCATGCCTACCAACATGGGAATTGAGCGTGAAAGGAAAATGCCGACTGAGTCGCCGGATTTTACTTTCAATCGTTGCAATAAGGTGGCGAGCTTTTCGGCCTCTGCGTCCAGCTCACGATAAGAAATCGTTTGTCTGCCATCAATTGCGGCAATTGCAAAAGGAGTTTCCCTAGCATGGTGTTCGATTGCCATGCTCAAAGTGGGAAACGACGGTTTAACTGAAGGACCTCGGCCAAAAGAGACAAACTGCAGGCGCTCTTGCTGACTGAGCTTTCCAAGTGGTGATAGGTTGAAGAACTGTCCTGGCTCGTTGGTATTGCTGCCAGGTGTTGGCGGACAAAATACCGAATTAACAAGAACTGTCATGGATTTACACTCCCTAGAGCTTGTTTGGCTGAATACCTTCAGCGCTGTTTCACGTTGCTTTAGGAAAGGTTAAGGAACAAATCTCGCGAAATTCTCACAGAGAAATAGCAAATCACTCTTCGTTCGAAATTTTTGATGAGGAAGGCAGGCATTGGTGTTGATAGGAGAGACATTTTTATATTTATAATGATAAAAAGGCTGCCCATGGCAGCCTTAAAGGTATATTGGAACTACATCATATATTTCGATCAACTGAAGCTTCTGGTGCTTCTTGCTGATCGTCAATCTTCCACATGGTCCAACCCATTACACCAAACAAAATGGTCACGAGTGGGGAAATCCAACAGAAGAAATTGAATGGCAAGTAGGCCAAAGTAGCAACGCCCAAGGTGGCTGCCTGATATGCACCGCCTGAGTTCCAAGGAACTAGGTTTGCCGTGACGGTTGCGGAGTCCTCCACCGCTCGGGAAAGGTTTTCCGGTGCCAAGCCACGTTCCCTGTAGGCTTCCGCATAGCTACGCGCACTCATAACAATTGCCATGTATTGGTCACACAAAATCAGGTTGGCACCAATACCGGTGAGTACAGTAGAGACAACAAGCGAGCCCGTCGATTTAGCCGCAGCAAGGATCTTGTCTGCAATCACGCGAAGCTGGTTAGTCCGTTCCATCACACCACCAAACATCATGGCAACGATAATCAGGCTGATGGTGTACATCATGGAATCCAGGCCACCGCGTGACAGTAGCGAATCCACGTCGCCGATACCGGTTTCAGAGGTATATCCACCAAAGGCCACGCTCGCAATAGCATTGTAATCAGCACCCTGCAGACCAGCCGCGCATATCGCACCAGCAATTACACCCAGTGCAATTCCCGGAATAGCGGGCATCTTCTTGTACGACACAAACAGCACCAGAAAGAGAGGAAGGAATAAAACGGGGTTAATGAAGAAGGTACTGTCCAGTGTCGTCAGAATACTATTGATGCGTTCAATGTCGCCGCCTGATGCGCTGTATTTCAAACCCAACACCGCTTCGATAACCAGCGTGATCGAAATGCTCACGCCCGTGGTGTAAGACATGTGTTTGATGTGAGTGAACAGATCCGTGCCCGCCATGGCTGGTGCCAGATTGGTGGTGTCAGACAGAGGAGACATTTTGTCGCCGAAGTAAGCGCCGGAAAGTACCGCACCAGCAACCAATGGAAGCGGAAAGCCAAGTCCGCCACCCACGCCCATTAAAGCCACACCGATGGTCCCAGTGGTACCCCAGCTAGTACCAGTCGCGAGCGAAGTGACAGCACAGATAATCACACAGGCAGGAAGGAAGATCTCCGGTGCCAGTATTTGCAGACCATAGTAAATCAGTGTTGGAACCACACCGGCGAGGATCCAGACACCGATGAGGGCGCCAACAATCATCAGAATGATCATCGCTGGCAGGGCGTTGTAGATGCCATTCACCATGCCAGATTGAATATCTTTCCACGAAAAGCCACAGCGAAGCGCGACGACACTGGCGACGACCACACCCAACAACATGGGAACTTGTGGGTCGAGTCCGTAAATGACGATGGAAACGCTGATGCCAATAACAAGGGAAAGGAGTGAGACGATAGCCTCCCAGAACATGGGCGCGCGGGCGCCCTCTGGAATATCAGTCTTCATGTTACCTCCAGATGTTTACATATATAGACTGAGGGTGCGGTGGTTTCTTATTGGAATTCACCGCGAAGTTTGAGGGTCAGTAGTGTTGCGTTACTTATCTGGGACGAGTGAGTAGCGGTTTCGGCGGGTGATCGTATCCGTCTTCAGTGGGCATGGGTTTCGTCCTGTTGCTCACTGTGAAACATTGTGCTGCGCATTGACCTTTTATGGGTAAAGCCTTACTGCCTCAAGGTTCATCGTAAGGCGCTGCCAGCGGCTTCGGAGTTCTATAAGTGAGATGCGTTAATAAAATGTTTAACTTTTTTGATGCTATGTATTCGCTTTCTGTTGAAAGCGCTATCTAAGGCTTCTTTCCCTTTTAGCCGATTCAACCCCCCGTTCTTTGGCATCGTTTTTACTGTGTTCAACTTTGGACAACACGGCGTTTTCCGAGAGTACTGCTGACAGTGAGTCAGCTCAAATTTCCCTGCCCAAAAACCTAAAGATCAGAGATCAAAATCACGCCTGAATATTTATTGTAGAGACGCATCGAAACGTTTCGATTATTGTCAGCGAAACGTTTCGATGGCCGCTTTTTCAGCTTGATTCCCAAGAAAAGCTGGTGACCCATCGACAATTAGCCGCTGTTAGAAGGTTAAAGAATGAAAAAAAGTACCTTACTGAACTCTGATATCGCGCACCTGGTTTCTACGCTGGGCCACACCGATGAATACACCATTTGCGATGCTGGTTTACCCATTCCCCAACATGTCGCGCGCATAGATCTCGCGTTGACTCATGGCGTTCCAGGCTTTTTGGAGACGGTTCGTGTCGTGCTGACGGAGTCCCAAATTGAAGGGATTATCTTGGCAGAAGAGTTCGCAACAGTAAGCCGTGCTTGCCATGAAGCACTGATTCAGGAAATCCGAAACGAAGAAACGCGCAGCGGAAAATCGATTTCAATCCAATACCTTTCGCATGAGGAATTCAAAGAACGCACCAATGACAGTCATGCAGTGATTCGCACTGGTGAATGCACACCTTATGCGAACGTGATTTTTCAAGCTGGCGTGGTTTTCTAAACGCTTTGGATTTGAGTGAGACGAGGACATTCCTATGACTCAGCAATATTGCAACTCAGTGAGATTGAGAAAGCTTTTCCCGGCGTGAAAGCGCTGGATAAAGCCAGCCTCAACGTTTACCCAGGCCGTGTGATGGCGCTGATGGGAGAGAACGGTGCAGGTAAGTCGACGCTGATGAAAGTGCTGACTGGCATCCACGCGTTGGACGGTGGCTCGATTCATTACGAAGGCAAAGCTGCAGCATTCAAAGGCCCACGTGATTCGCAGCAGGCAGGTATCAGCATTATCCATCAGGAACTGAACCTGATCCCTGAACTGACGATTGCAGAGAACATTTACCTGGGCCGTGAATTCACTGGCCCATTCGGCCGCGTGCTTTGGGACAAGATGTACGCCGAAGCCGATAAATTGCTGGCACGACTGAACGTGAAACACAGCTCGAAAACCTTGTTGGGTGCGCTGAGTTTGGGCGAACAGCAAATGGTAGAGATTGCCAAAGCGCTGTCGTTTGAATCTAAGGTCATCATCATGGATGAACCAACAGATGCATTGACTGACACCGAAACAGAATCGCTGTTCAAGGTCATCAATGAGCTTCGGGACGAAGGCTGCGGCATTGTTTATATCTCTCACCGTCTGAAAGAAATCTTCACTATTTGCGATGACATTACTGTGCTGCGCGACGGCAAATTTATTGGTGAATGTCAGATGAAAGATATCGATGAAGATCGCCTGATTGAAATGATGGTGGGCCGCAAGCTGGAAGAGCAATATCCGCGTATTGCCGTGACCCATGGTGACACTTGTCTCGAAGTGAAAAACGTTTCCGGTGCGGGTGTGAAAGATGTCAGCTTCACCCTGAAGCGCGGCGAGATTCTCGGTGTGTCCGGCCTGATGGGCGCAGGCCGCACTGAACTGATGAAGGTGATATACGGCGCGCTTTCACGCGACGGCGGCGACATCATACTCAATGGCAAAACCGTTAACCCAATCAGCCCACGTGATGGATTGATTAACGGTATTGCTTACATCTCTGAAGATCGAAAAGGCGATGGCCTGATTCTGGGATTGTCGGTGAAGGAAAACATGTCGATTTGCTCTCTGGACAAGCTGAGCAAAGGTATGCAAATCCGCCACAACGACGAAGTCATGGCCGTCGACGATTTCATCCAACTCTTCAACATCAAAACGCCAACCCGGGAGCAGCTTATCGGCAATTTGTCTGGTGGTAACCAGCAGAAAGTCGCGATTGCCAAAGGCCTGATGACCAAGCCGCGCGTGCTTATCCTCGACGAGCCAACCCGCGGCGTTGATGTAGGTGCCAAGAAAGAAATTTATCAGCTAATCAACCGATTCAAAGCAGAAGGTATGAGCATCATTCTGGTTTCTTCCGATATGCCGGAAGTGCTTGGAATGAGTGACAGAATCATGGTGATGCACGAAGGCCGTATTACCGGGGAGTTCGATGCCAAAGATGCCGATCAAGAAACATTACTGGCCTGCGCTGTAGGTAAATACGTTAAGAAGGATGCAGCATGAATAGTAACGCCGTAACCCAATCAAAAGCTGAAGGTAAAAAGCTATTCAGCAAAGAGTGGTTGATAGAACAGAAATCTCTTATTGCGCTTCTGTTTCTGATTGTCGTGGTGTCGTTTTTAAACCCGAACTTCTTTACCGTCGACAACATCCTGAACATTCTTCGCCAGACGTCGATTAACGCGATTATTGCGGTAGGTATGACACTGGTGATCCTGACTGCAGGGATCGACCTGAGTGTGGGTTCAGTTCTCGCGTTATGTGGCGCATTTGCCGCAACACTGATTGCGATGGAAGTGCCTGTGCTGGTGGCAGTGCCAACCGCGCTCTTTGCTGGTGCGGTATTGGGTGCGATTTCCGGCATCATCATCGCCAAAGGCAAAGTGCAGGCGTTTATTGCCACGCTGGTCACCATGACACTGCTGCGCGGCGTGACCATGGTTTACACCGAAGGCCGTCCAATCTCTACCGGGTTTACTGATACCGCTGATGCATTTGCCTGGTTCGGTACTGGCTATGCACTGGGTATTCCGGTTCCAGTCTGGTTGATGGTGATTGTATTTGCAGCGGTCTGGTACTTGCTGAACCACACCCGTTTTGGTCGCTACATCTACGCGCTTGGTGGCAACGAATCTGCTACCCGCCTGTCCGGTATCGACGTGGACAAAGTGAAGATCGGTGCTTACGCCATTTGCGGCCTGTTGGCAGCGCTTGCAGGCATCATCGTGACCTCACGTCTTTCTTCAGCACAACCTACCGCAGGTATGGGCTACGAACTGGATGCGATTGCTGCAGTGGTGCTGGGTGGCACCAGTCTGATGGGCGGTAAAGGCCGCATCATGGGTACCCTCATTGGCGCGCTGATCATCGGCTTCCTGAATAACGCCCTGAACCTGCTGGACGTTTCCTCCTACTACCAAATGATTGCCAAAGCGACAGTGATTCTCGCAGCGGTCATGGTCGACAACAAAAACAAGTAACCCTACGAATCCAATATTAAACCAACGATTTACGTGTAGAACGCGCCAGTGTCCCCCTCGCTGGCGCATCAAAAACAAAAGGATGAAGACAATGAAAAAACTATCCATGCTTATCTCAGCCGCTCTGCTTTCCTCAACCGTTTCCGTGGCTGCACAAGCGCAAGACACCATGGCGATTGTTGTGTCTACACTGAACAACCCCTTCTTTGTCACTATGAAGGAAGGTGCAGAGAACAAAGCAAAAGAGCTGGGCTATGAGCTGATTGTTCTGGATTCCCAAAACGACCCGAGCAAAGAGCTTTCGAACGTGGAAGATCTAACCATTCGTGGTGTTAAAGCGATTCTTATCAACCCGACGGATTCCGCGGCAGTTTCTAACGCTATTCGCATTGCGAACCGCAGCGAAATCCCTGTTCTGACATTAGACCGTGGTGCACAGCGCGGCGAGGTGGTGAGCCATATTGCGTCTGACAACGTGGCTGGCGGTGAAATGGCAGGCAAGTTCATCATGGAGAAAGTGGGTGAGCAGGCCAAGGTCATTCAGTTGGAAGGTATTGCGGGTACATCAGCAGCGCGTGAACGTGGCGAAGGCTTCATGAAAGTGGTGGATGGCGGTTCAATGGAATTGCTTTCGAGCCAGCCTGCTGACTTTGACCGCACTAAAGGTCTGAACGTCATGGAAAACATGCTGGCAGCTAACCCGGATGTTCAGGCGGTATTCGCGCAGAATGATGAAATGGCATTGGGCGCATTACGTGCCGTGCAAGCGTCAGGCAAAGACGTAATGATTGTTGGCTTTGATGGCACCGATGACGGCATTGCAGCGGTAAAACGTGGCAAACTGGCAGCAACTATTGCTCAACAGCCTGAATTGATTGGTGCTATTGGTGTTGAAGTGGCAGATAAAATGCTGAAAGGCGAGCAGGTTCAGAAATCGATTCCTGTTCCATTGAAAGTGGTCACTCAGTAAGCCTAATAGGGAAAACCCCAGCCAGACCCTCCCTTGAAAAGGGGAGGGCGTATTAGTCCTCGGATTTTGAGGGGGAGTGCAGAACCGATTGCTTTAGATTCTTGATAAAGAGCCTAAATCACTCAGTTTTTTAGTACAACAATAAGGTCTCCCTGACGGAGGCTGAGGATAGCGCGATGAATAAGTTAGTGGTTTTAGGGAGCGTTAACGCAGACCATGTATTGCAGGTGCCTTCTTTTCCCCGTCCGGGTGAAACCCTGCATGGTCGCAATTATCAGGTTATCCCTGGTGGTAAAGGTGCAAACCAGGCGGTGGCTGCAGCGCGTTTGAAAGCTGATATCGGCTTTATTGCCTGCGTGGGCGACGACCCATTCGGCGTGAACATTCGCGAAAGTTTCAAGTGTGATGGCATCAATATCGGTGGCGTGAAAATGCAGGCAGATTGCCCAACAGGTATCGCCATGATTCAAGTCTCTGATAGCGGTGAAAACAGCATCTGTATCTCTGCAGAAGCTAACGCTAAATTGACGGCAGAAGCCATTGAACCAGAGCTTGAACGCATTCGACAGGCCGAATACTTGCTGATGCAATTGGAAACGCCGCTGGATGGTATCGAACTGGCTGCCCAAATTGCCAAGCGACATGACACCAAAGTGATCTTGAACCCTGCTCCAGCCCGCGAATTGCCTGAAAGCTTGTTGGCTTGCATCGATATCATCACGCCAAACGAAACAGAAGCAGAAGTGCTGACAGGCATGAAGGTGGAAGATGATGCTTCAGCAAAAGCGGCAGCGGACATATTGCATGGGAAAGGCATCGAAACCGTGATGATCACGTTGGGCGCGAAAGGTGTGTATGTCAGCCAGAATGGCGAAGGTCAAATCGTGCCAGGATTCCGTGTAGAAGCTACGGATACCACCGCAGCAGGCGACACTTTCAATGGTGCATTCGTGACTGGTCTAATGGAATCAATGCCTTTAGAATCAGCGATTAAGTTTGCTCACGCAGCAGCGGCAATCTCTGTAACACGTTTTGGTGCTCAGACTTCGATTCCAACTCGCGATGAAGTGGACGCATTCCTAAAAGAACATGCCTGATTAAGGAGAAGACATGGCGACAATGAAAGACATCGCGAAGTTAGCCGGTGTTTCAACCTCGACCGTTAGCCATGTCATCAACAAAACGCGCTTTGTCAGTGATGAGATTGCAGAGCGCGTGAATAACGCTGCGAAAGAACTCCGTTACACTGCGCCGTCTGCTTTGGCGCGCAGTTTCAAAACCAACCGCACCAACACCCTTGGCATGATTGTGACCACATCAACCAACCCTTTCTTTGGTGAGGTGGTAAAGGGTGTGGAACGAAGCTGCTATCACGCAGGCTACAACCTGATCCTCTGTAATACCGAAGGCGATGCCCAGCGCATGAAAGCCTCTATTGATACGCTGATGCAAAAGCGTGTCGACGGTTTCATCCTGATGTGTTCAACGCTTGAAGGGGAGTATTCCGAGATCCTTGAAAAGCTTCAATCCGTGCCTGTGGTGGTGATGGACTGGGGGCCAATCTCCCTGCCATGCGACAAGATTCAGGATAACTCCCTTCGTGGTGGCTATTTGGCGACCAAGCATCTTATCCAGCAAGGACATAGAGAAATTGGCTGCATCACTGGGCCTTTGGTTAAGCATCAGGCGCAAATGCGCTATCAGGGCTTCAAACGTGCTATGAAAGAGGCGGCTCTTAGCATCAACCCGAAATGGGTAGTGGAAGGCGATTTCGAATGTGAGGGTGGATATCTGGCTCTGGCAAAATTCCAGAACAGCGGTAAGTTGCCCTCCGCAATTTTCGCGGGTAACGACATGATGGCGATGGGACTTATTAACGCTGCCAACGAACAGGGGATTTCCGTTCCAGCAGATTTATCCGTGATGGGATACGATGACATCCACTTGGCGAAATACATGACGCCTTCGCTCACTACCGTTCATCAACCCAAGTATCGTCTCGGAAAAGCCGCGGTCGATGCTTTGATTCAACGCATCAGTGACAGTGGTAGCGAACCTCAGGTCGTAGAGTTAGAGCCAGCCGTCGTCGAGCGAGGTTCGGTAACGGAGTTTTTAGGAGAAAGGTAAATGGAGAAGGTTGGGAAGTCTGCACTCATTGTAGAAGGTGGCGCAATGCGCGGCGTGTTCTCGTGCGGCATTCTTGATTACTTCATGGAGAAAAACTTCTCGCCGTTCGACAGCTTCTGGGGTGTATCTGCAGGCGCCAGCAATCTGGCAGCGTACTTGGCTGATATGCCGGGAAGAAACCTGAAAATCTACCTAGATTACAGCCTTCGCAAAGAATTCCTGAGACCGGGTCAGTTCGCTATGGGTGGTGACTTAATGGATCTGGACTGGATGTGGGAAGTCACGCTGGAAGAGCTTGGTATCGACAAAGACGTTCTGAAAGCAGACCCAAGGCCGTTTTTTCTCGGTGTCACCCGGCAGGACAATGGCGAACCTGAGTACCATACACCAGACGTTGAAATGTTGGCTGAAACCATGAAAGCCAGCAGCGCGTTGCCGGTGATGTACCGACACGGTGTGGAACTGAATGGCGTGAGATACGTCGATGGTGGCGTGGCAGATGCAATTCCTGTTGCAGAAGCGATTCGTCGCGGGGCTACACAAATCATGGTGCTTCGGAGCCGTCCGGCAAGTTACAGAAAATCTGAGCCTAAATTCGACGCTTTAACTAAACATCTACTCAAAGATCATCCAGCATTGATAGCGCCGATGCTGACGCGACACATTCGTTACAACGAAACGCTTGAACTGATCGAACATCCGCCTGAAGGGGTGGAAGTTATTCAGATTTGCCCACCGGAAGATTTCAAATTGAAGCGCCTTAGTAGGGAAAAGGCGCCTCTTAAAAAGGCCTATTACCTGGGTTATGAATCAGGCAAAGAAGCCATGATGCGTTGGGATAAGCTTAGCCAGAATTCTCTCTGACTCAGTAATGGAAAACATGGTCTCGGCTTTCCGCGAATCCCTCGTAAACGTTTGAGAAACGCTTCGGTGCACTGACTTTCTTTTTCTTGGCCCGCTTTTTCACTGGGCGCATGTTCATGCTTTCTAAGCGAGCCAACTCTTTTGCGTGAAGCTCAGCCTGTTCAATAAACGTATTATCTTTCAAGGCTGCTTTACGGCTTTGGTTAACCCGTTCAAGCAACTGGTCAAACTCTTTCGTATTCATGAGCACCTCCAAATGATACTGTTTATATATACAGTATCATTTGGAATCTCAGTGTCGTCAAGTGTTTAAATCAGAACTTCCCATTCTGATTGTTCCAAATCTCACGCGGGGGGATTTCTTCCACGGTATCCCAATGTTCGACCACTTTTCCGTCTTCTAATCTGAACAGGTCATAAAAGGCGGCATGAACACCAGCGCGCAGGCCTTCGCAAGCAGTGAGTACAAAGTTACCTTCTGCAAAAGTGCGGTGTAGTGTTTGGTAATGAACATATGGCGAGCCATCAGGCTGATTTTTCAAGAGAGCTTGCTTTAGCGAGTTCAGATCATCACTGAGCTCAGGGCTATGTTCTTTATAATCAGTGGCATTGAAAAAGAGAGGAATCACATCGGGGTTTTGAGCTATCAATACTTGATTAACGAGATTGATGACGGTTTCGCGATTGGATTCGGTTTTCTCGAAATCAGTGACTTTTGTTGCGCCATCAATCATGCTTCGGCCAGAAGCATTGCTGGGCTGCTTGAGCTCTAAGTTGTCCCAATGCTCGACAGTTTTATCCCCTTCAAATCGGAATACTTCAAAACAGATTTTTATGCTGGAAAAGTCATACTCGGTATGGGCAAACACATAATCGCCATCTGAGAAAATGCGCAGAATCTCAACATGAGGGTTAGTCTTTGCCAGTTTCGCAAACAGCTCAGCTAACCCGACATCACCTTCCTTTGTCATAGGGTTGTGCTGTTTGTACTGGGTTTCATCGACAACTTTGACGGCTTCAGCATCGCCATGCTCAATGCCTTTCTTGAGGAGATCGTGAATCCATTGTTTGCGTTGCTCGCTCATTTCAATGCGTCCTTTCATTAGCGCCTTGTTTCCCCGAGTCTAGCCGTTAATGATTGCTTTTATTGCTTAAATTTTGATGCACAAAGTCAATTCCCCTTCGTGCCACCATGATAGGCGTCGGTGCCATATTTAATCGTCTTTGCAGCAGTGAGCAGGGCATCAACCAGCAAAGTCAGCGCGCGAGGCTGATGTTGACGCTCGCGATAAACCAAATAGGCGGTTCTGTCGGCTCGTGTATATTCCGGTAAAATCTCAACGAGCTTTTTATTGCCAAAGGTATGACGAAGAGGAAGAGACGAAACGCCAATACCTTGCTCCACAGCAGTAATCACTGCCGCTATGTCATTGACAACTAACTTGGGGCGTATAGCGATAGTGTGCTCAAGGTTCTGTTCGCGATATAGATTGATGTTCCAGACTTTATCTACGGCTATCCAATCTGCTTGCTTCAACGCTTCAACAGTTGCGATCTCACCATGTTTTTCGAGATAACTTTGGCTGGCAAAGAAGCCATGTCTGGCTGTAAAAAGTGGCCTGGCAATGAAGCTTTCAAGACCAGTTAGATCGAAAGTCATTAAGAGATCCCTATCTGTTGTCGGGATCTGCTGTTCTTGGCTTAAAATAATCTCAAGTTTTACCTTGGGATAATTCTCAAGGAATCGACTAATCACATCCCCAACAAACCCATGATAGAAGTTATTTGGCATGGTCACCTTGAGGTTGCCAAACACCTCGTTGCTATCTTGTAGAATTTGCTCAATCCCGGATTCAAGTTGCTCCATGCTGCTAATGAGTTGTTCATAAGCTCGCTTTCCTGACTCTGTCGCAACGAGCTCTCGTCCTCGCTTCTCCAGTAATCGAACATTGAGCCTTTTTTCCATCGCGCTGATCCGGCGAGACACAGTAGAAGCGGGTAAACCCAATGACTTACATGCCGAAAGCAGCGAGCCATCACGGATGATTTGGCAAAAGAGATAGAGATCGTCAATATTTCCAAAAATGGAATTCATGGTTCAAATTGTGCCTGTATATCTCGTTTATGGATTTATTTATCTTAAGTCCAAAGGCAAAAGCACAGCAAGTTTGAGGTGAGAATGGAAAGGAAACGTTTTTGGATAACAACAGCACTCAGCACATTAGTGATGGCAGTCACTATGTCTGGATTGATCTCCGGCTACAAAATGGGGTTTTCTGCTGATTGGCCCGAGGTCTGGGGGCAAAGTTTTGTGGTTGCTTGGCCGTGCGCATTTTTATTGAGTGTGACTGTGTTGCCGAAAGTCAGGGAGTTCTCGGAGTGGTTGGCGGAAGCAATTTAAACCTCAAAGATGACAGTTAGGCTTTTTTACGCAATATTTAGTTAACCCTCTGTATTTGATAGATATAAAGTTGATTGCACGCCTTTTATGATTTCTCGTCGACGATTTATTCAACAGGCTGGTGCAGCGGCACTCACGTTGCCTTTTGTTCCTGGCCTTCATGCAACAGAAATAACGCGCCCGAATCGTGCGGCTTGGATAATGCCTGATGAAGCGGCGCCTCACGAGCGCACATGGATGGCATTTGGGGCATCAGCGCAAATTTGGGGAGAGAGATTACTTCCTGCGGTTCAAAAAAATCTCGCGGACATTGCGCTGACGATTGCCAAATACGAATCCGTTTCCATGTTGGTACGAAAAGAGGATATGGAAATCGCTCGGGCCTTGATGGGAGACAAGGTTGATCTAATCGAAGGTCAACTCGACGATTTGTGGGCGAGAGATACTGCGCCATTATTCGTATTGAACGAGCAAGGTGACAAAGCTGCTGTCGATTTCAATTTCAATGGGTGGGGAAACGAGCAACAACATAGATTGGATGCTTCTGTGGCAAAGCAGATTGCCCGTCTTAGTCATACTCAACGTATTCAAGCGCGAATTGTTATGGAAGGTGGCTGCATAGAGGTAGACGGGCAGGGTACCGCTATTATTGCTGAAAGCTGTACTCTTAATGCAAACCGTAACCCTGGTATTTCTAAAGCCCAATTTGAAGATCTTCTGATGCCGCTTTTAGGGTTGGAAAAAATCATTTGGATCCCAGGAATACAAGGCCGCGACATCACAGATGGGCATACAGATTTTTACGCTCGATTTACTAGTCCAGGCAATGTGGTCGTTGGTATTGATACCTATCCAGAATCCTATGAATACGAGCTTACCCGAGAGCATTGGGAGATTTTGTCAGCAGCGACCGATGCACAAGGAAACAGGTTGAGCCTTCATGCTCTGGAAACGCCAGATACGATTCGTGAAGAGTTTGACAGCAAAGAGTTCGCAGCTGGCTATGTCGGTTTTTATGTTTGTAACCATGCAGTGCTCATGCAGGAGTTTGGTGACAAAACTGCGGATGCGAAAGCCAAAGCAACGATGGAGAGACTTTTCCCAGAACGCACTGTGGAGGCATTAAACGTAGATGCCATTGCTGCGGGCGGAGGCAGTATTCACTGTGCAACTCAGCAAGAGCCTCAGATAATCTAGTACCGTAAAACGTTTTCTCACAACCATTTGCTAGATTACTTTGCTATTGGAAATTTAGATACTGGAAGTGTAACTGATAAGGCCACTATTAATTGAGCGTTAAATTTGCCTAATTTCACAGACAAAAAAGATAACGGTGTAATGCATAGTATTTGATGGTGTGGGTTTGTATACAGGTGTTTATTGGAAAAATAAATATATACAAAGATCATGAAAATCAAATTTCAAAGAACGCTTGCTTCGCTGTTACTCCCTTTATCTGCCGTATTAAATCTCGCTAGTGCATCAGAAAATATCTGCACAAAACCAACTAAAATGTCTGATATCAGCGCTAAATGCGTCGTGACGGATAATTCCTATTGGATGCCTGATAAGTTAGTTATTAACTTGACTAGCGCATGTGCCGAACGTGTTTTTGTCAAAGCTTGTATGAAAAATGGAAATGATTGGGGAAGGTGGGAATGCAAAGCTATTCATCTTTCTAACAACCAAGTATGGGAATCGCAAATTAGCGCCGAATTGGTGTGGTACGAATGGGCTTGGGAAAAGGTAGAGCCGAAAGCGTGTTGATACGCGGGGTATTGGAAAGTAAAAAGCCAGAGCAGTGCTCTGGCTTTTTCTTAGCTGCGTTTAGGTTGCTTGTAAGTACGACCAGCTGCAGCGTAGGTATCGCGGTTCTTGATGTCGAACTGAGTGAAGAAGAACCAGGCGATAAATACAATCACATCATCGCCCACGTTCATCACATGCTCGACAAACTCTTGTTCTTCGCCTTGATCATTTTCTTCAGTGAAGACGTGATAAACACGGTTTTCACCTTCAATTTCTGCCAGAGCGAACTGTCCTGTTAGCGCGTTAGCTGCTTCAGCAACCGCCTCGTCTTCGCAGACTTTAAGCATATCGAGGGCTTCAGGAAGGCTGGCTTTTTCGCAAAGGGCTTTGACCAGCGCTTCAAAATCTTTATGTTCCATGGTGGAGCCTTAATGTAGTCAAAAAGTAAAATGCCCGGTCAAACCGGGCATTTCGAACGCAAACGTTGAGGAGTTACGCCTCGATTTCTGCGTTGTGGTATACGTTTTGTACGTCGTCACAGTCGTTCAGCATGTCCATAAACTTATCGAAAGTTGCAACATCGTCGCCGCTTACTGCAGTCATGGTTTGTGGAACGAAGGTGATTTCTTCAACGTCGATAGTGACTTCTGGCATTGATTCTGTCAGTGCGCTTTTCACTTTGAAGAATTCAGTGTGAGGTGCAAATACAGTAATTACGCCGTCTTCACATTCGATGTCAGTCACGTCAGCGTCTGCCATCATCAGCGCTTCCAGTACCGCTTCTTCGTCTTCACCAGCAAACTGGAATACAGCTTGGTGATCAAACATGTGAGCAACAGTACCTGGGCCACCAATCTTTGAGTTGGTTTTCACGAAGCACTGACGCACTTCCATATAGGTACGGTTGTTGTTGTCAGTTAGACAGTCAACGATCACTGAGCAACCGCCTGGGCCAAAACCTTCGTAGCGCGCAACTTCATAGTTTTCACCGCCGCCGCCAGCTGCTTTCTCGATAGCTTTGTCGATAACGTGCCCTGGCACCTGATCTTTTTTCGCTTTCTCGATTATGCGCTTAAGCGACAGGTTTGAATCTGGGTCGCCACCGCCGTTTTTCGCGATAACGTAGATTTCTTTACCGTACTTTGAGTACAGCTTAACTTTGGCGCCTTGTGTTTTCGCCATTGAAGCTTTACGAACTTCGAAACTGCGTCCCATGGGGAGTCACTCTCTTTGATATGCGTTTATTGAAGTGGCAGGGATTTTATCAATCACCCGCAGGGTATTTCCAGCACTAAAAGCGCGATATGGAAGGGTTTTGCTGAGTTTGATCAAGTCTTGTGCGGCTTACACAGCCTGATACAAAAGAAAAGGGAGGCATTCGCCTCCCTTTGGGTTTCAAGAAGAGGGACTATTTCTTCTCGTATCTAATGTTATCGAGCTGCAGAACCATTGGTCCTGTTGGCTCCATAACAAAGATATTCTTCAGGCCTTCAACATTCGCTTTCGCACCTGGTGCAAAACGGTTGCCGCTTTCAATCAGTTCAGCGAAGTTGATGCGAACCTCTGTCCATTGACCGAGTGGTGGCACTTCTACATCGATGTCACTCGATGCTGGCCAGCCGCTGTCGACACGAACAAGAATATTCGATTCTGGTGCTTTCTCTTCTACCAATAGGTCAAAGACCAGCTCACCACCTTGCATCCATTCACCCATATTGACTTCAGGTGATTCGAAGTAGAAGTTACCGATTTCACCAGTTTTCTTCATGGCTAGCACATCACCACGGCCTTCAACAGGCTTGGTTTCTGTGTAGATCTTGAACTGTGGATCGTACTCTTTCGAACGCAGGTGTTTGTCTGGCTTGTCACCAAATAGCACAAACTCTGGGCCCGTCGCGTAATCCGGACCTGGGATGATGATCTCAGGTGCAGGTGTACCCGCAATGAATTGCGCGGTGTCCTGAACAGTCGCACAACCTTTTCCAGTTACTCGGTCTTTTGAACATTCGTAGACGCGAACGTAATCGACTTCCATGGTTTGTGGGAAGATAGATGGGTCGATACCGCCTTCGTTAGCGTTCGACGCCCAAGAACCACCAATTGCGAGGTTCAGGATCATGTGGAAACGTTGGTTAAATGGTGCATCAGATTCACCGGTTACCCAGCGACCACCTTCTTTGTACTGGCTGTACCAGCCGTCAGAACGCTGTGTTGCGTAGTGGATATCATCGATATACCAACGCATTTCGTCCTTTTCCCACTCCAGAGAGTAAGTGTGGAAACCATCTGCAGGGTTTACGTGATTTGGAAGGTGATATTCCGCTGCGGTACTCACGTTATCCGGCCACTCACGACCATAGTGAATAGTACCGTGAATACGTGCTTCTTCTTTACCTGCTTCAGCGCCAAGTTCATCAGTGGCGGTTTTGAGGTTAACCGCTTCAACGATATCGATTTCACCAGAGGCTGCCCAACCGCCGTAAACGTAGTCAGTCGGCAACATCCAAATCGCTGGCCATGTACCCTGGCCAAATGGCAGTTTTGCACGAACTTCAAAGCGACCATACTTCCAATCGCCTTTGTTCATGGTACGCAAACGCGCAGAGGTAAAGGGTAGGGTCGCCATGTGACGGGTTTTACCCTCTGGGTCGGAAGGCCCAGTAAACTGGTAGTCACGAGCGACTATGTGCAGCTTGCCGTCTTCTACAAACGAGTTCACTTTACGATCGGTATAACACTGGCGTTCCGCGTTACCACCACCGTAACAGTTCTCTTCGTGGCTCCACTTCGATTTATCAATCGCATCGCCACTGAATTCATCATTCCAAACGAGTGTCCAGTCACTAGAAGGGCGAACCATCGGGGCACTGGTATCTGGGCCAGCAGTTACTGGCTGATAAACTTTCGACTCACAACCAGCTACAGCAGTTACTACTGCTGCAGCCACTAATGCGCGTCGATAAGGGAAATTAGTCATTATTGTATCCTTACACGTCGGCAATTCAGGTTAATTGCGCAATACATTCAAACACTTTCGGAGCTACCTTAAGCGTAGCCTTCTAAATCCAAAGGCTTACCAGTAGGCATCCGCCTGAATACCGAAGACAAAGTCATCGCTAAGTTTCACGTTTGGATCTGTTTCGTCGCCTGTTGTCCAAGACAGCGGCAGGTAAGTGGCGGTAAAGCGAATTTCTGCTGTAGACAAACCATCTGATAGTACAAAGGTTGGTGCTACAGTGACCTTTGATTGATGCCAAGTACCACCGTTTTGCGTGTTTTCGTAGTAACCCACTTCTGTTTGAACAATGAAGTTGTCTTTAACAGGGAAGATATTGCGCATCATGGTTGAGACCCAATAGTTGTAACCACCGTCTTCCCCCAAGTCATTGGTGCCTTCATCGTTGTATTGAGCTTGGATAGATGGGAAGAAACCTATCCCCTGACTATTGGTATAACCACCCCAAAGCAATACACGAGCGGAGAGTGCATCATCTTCACGGTGAGTGATCAAATAGTAAGGGTCTCCGTAGAAGTCTCCCCATTCTCCCTGATGGTAACCTTGAGTGAGCGAACCTGGGCGGAGTGCAGAATAGTCGGTGATAGTACTGCCGAGCAGATTACCAGAGCCTAAGCCCTGTCCCGCTTGTGCGATAGCATAGGAAAAGGCGTTACCTTTAAGGCCGAAGAAATCCAGCATGTGATAGATGGCCGTGACGTCATAACCTGTATCCGCCCATTCTTTTAGCTGGCCGGTGTTTTCTTGAGCACCCAATCCCCAGTTATCTGGTAGGTATTTATAGTTACCCATAACAGTCAATGCACCTAACTGATATGAAAGGTGGAAGGTGTGCATTGTGTTGTTTTGGTTGTCTCTTATTTGGTCTCTTAGATCATCTGGTATAAAAGCGTCATTTAACGTTTTGTCTACATCTGAGTTTGTGGTGAAAGCAGCGTCTAGATAATCATCATAATCACCAAATTTTAGGCTTGTTCCTCTGTCGCTTGAGATATAAGCAACATCTATAAAGCCATCACCTACTTCATAGTCCTGAATACCCACACCAATCCCTTCGAGGTCGGTATAGAAGAAATCGGTCATGAAGATGTAGTTTTCTTCGCCGATCTTCCGCTTGCCCGCCCAAAGAGTACCCGAATCAGTAACTCCATCCATTTCCAAGAAGCCGATAAGGTCGTCAAACTCAGTATCACCAACGCCTATGTTTATTCGAAGTTGCTGAGTTTCACCTATATCAGTAATTGTGGTGAAGCCGAAGTTACCGTCGTTGTCGGACTCAAGTCCGAGTCTTCCCAGAAATTCTTTCTGGCCTCCGATATCTGCTTTTTTAAAGTCGTTTTCTTTGCTGGCGAAAAAGCCCGCACGGAAATAACCGTGAAACTCGACCTCATCTATGATGGCTGCATTGGCAGTTGGTGTACTCGAAAGTACTGCCAAAACGCTAGCAATCGCCATCGACATTCTGGACTTGTTCATTCTCACTCCGTAAGAGGTTAGGTTACTCCTAAAGAAAGCGCTTTCTTTTTGATTTTCATAAGTGTCTGAAATTACTGCCTTACTATAGGGCACCAACAATATAATAAAGTCCTATAAATTTCAGTTTTGACTAGAAAAGTTGACCTCATGCACGTAAAGATGACCAAGTCTTCACCGAGTTTGATTGAAGAAACCGCTAGTCAAAATAGACACTATTCACGAGTTTGTGTAACTGCAAACTATGAAGCAGTAAAACATCGATTCATTCACATTATTTTTACATTTGAATTCAAAATCCAGTGCCTATGCAGCTTGTTTGTTATTGAATGGCTGCTTTTCTTACATAAAGACCTGGGTGTTTCATAAATGATACTTTAAGTTGCATTGCACAAATCTAAGTGATCAATCAGGCCTAATTGCCATCAAAATTCATCAAACTATTGTGTTGAACCATTGGTTAACAATATTTTTACATTATGCGCAAAGTTTAAGCGTTGGAAATTAGGCCGGGTACGAACGGCTTAATTTTGACCATTACATGAAAGCGCTTTCTTTATTGGTTCGGCACCTATCACAAAGCAAGATTTCTCGGCCTTTGCAGGGATCTCTTAAATACAGCGGCGATGACCATGAAGCCTCTGTTGGATGTAGGATTCAAAATTACGGACGGCATGATGAAAAACTTCTTAGCTAAAACCCTTCTACTCGCGTCCGTCGCGCTGAGTGGTTGTGGAGGTGGGGGTGATGAACCACCGAAAGGTGAGTCAATCGTTGGTGATAGCACCAAAACTCCCCAATCTTATATTATCCACGGCACAGATGGTCTTAACGCTAGCTTGAATCTGGCTGCTTTCGGATGGGAGCGAGACGATAAGACTGATCTTACTGGTTTCGTAGGTGCTACCAGCGACGCTATCGTGGTTCTTGCTCCACCTTTTGAAGGGGGGGGCGGTAACGCTGAGACTTGGGGTTGGGGTGGTTCGGTCGCTACGACCGACGACACCTCAGTAGAAGGTGCTACCAGGAAAGGCGCTTTGGACTTAAGTGGTTACGAAAATGGTTACCTCACTTTTGAAATTGCCGGTAATTTAACTCAGCCTATCACTGTAGGCTTTATTACAGGTAAACCGGCTGATGACCCAGAAGCGATTGGTGCTGACAATACCCGTCCAACTACCGAAAATGGAGTGGTGATTGAGCCATTACCGGATGGAGCTGTTCCTCAGTCTGACAAGAGGTATTTCTCTGAAGCTTGGCAATCCTACACCATCGCCATTTCTGAGTTGATCAATGGAAAGAACATTGATTACACGGATATCACTTCTCCACTCTTCTTCAAAGGTACGGGTAACGAGAATGTTGCTGGCTTAGGACTTGCAGTTCGTCGAGTAGCATTTGCGAAAACGAAAGAAGATATCCCTACTTTCGTCCAGCAATTTGCTCAGGGTCCGATTACTTCCCGTGGTGTGATCTACTCTAACGAAGCTAACAGCAACCTTTCTTTTAGCTTCTGGGGTGACACTTGGGGTAGTGGTACCACAGTTACATCGGTAACCGACTCAACTTATCCTGATACTCTAGAGCTGGTTAGTGGCACCGGTTGGGAAGGAACAGACAATGCGGCTATTGCTTGGGGTAACGACGATGCTAATGCAATAGATACATCTGAATACACCTCTTTGCGATTCAAAATTAACACATCAGATTATCTGTCTTTCAGAACGTCAGTGGGATCAGTGACTCGCGGAGCAAACAACAATCTCGAAACATCATTCGATTTTGCAGACTACAGCACGCCTTTGGAAAATGGCTGGGTACAGGTCGAGGTGCCATTTGAAGGCGCAACAGATATGACTTGGCTTGGTCTGATTTTCCCAGATGAAGCGGGAACACTTCTGATCACAGATATTGAGATGGTAGCTCGCGCAAAATCTGACGGTGGTAATGACGGCGGCACCGATGGTGGTACTGACGGCGGCACCGATGGTGGCACTGACGGCGGCACCGATGGTGGCACTGACGGCGGTAGTGGTTTTGCTACAGCGCCAGAGCTAGCAGCTCAACCAGCACCGACCGGTAGTTACCCTGTATCAAGTGTGACCAATGGTGATGCACCAGGTCAGCCAGTACTGGGGACTGCTGAACTCCCAGCTATTTCTTACGGTGCATTCCGCACTACTGAGCGCACAGAAGCTAACGTACCAAGCGTTGAAGATCTGAAAGAAGACTTGAAGATCATGCATGCATCTGGTGTTCGTATGCTTCGTACCTACAACACACAAGGTTTCTCTGACACTGAGAACCTGTTGATGGCGATTAGCCAGCTACAGCAAGACGATCCAAGCTTCGAAATGAATGTGATGCTTGGCGTTTGGATCTCTGCCCTCAATGCTTTCTCTGATCAACCAATTGATCACTCTCAAGAAAGCCCTGAAAACCAGGCTGAAATGGACAAAGCTGTTGAGTTTGCTCAGGCGTATCCAAACATTATCAAAGTGATTGCTGTTGGTAATGAAGCAATGGTTGAGTGGGCGAGCAGCTACCGTGTAGAACCTCGTATCATTCTGAACCGTGTCAATGAGCTTCAAGCATTGAAAGCGAACGGCACCATTAATGAAAATATTTGGATCACAAGCTCAGAAAACTGGGCGGTTTGGGCGATCAACAACGATTACTACCGTGGTCATGAAGCAGACATTAAAGCATTAATGCAAGCGGTTGATTACGCGTCTGTTCACGTCTATCCGTTCCACGATACGCAATTTGACCCAGAGTTCTGGCGAGTACCTGTTGAAGAGCAGTCTCTAAGTCGTCAAGAACAAGCTGATAAAGCAATGATCCGCGCGTTTAATATGGCATTGACTCAGTTCAAAGCCGCGCAGGACAGTGTCTTGGCAGTTGATGGCACAAAACAGGTTCACATCGGTGAAACCGGTTGGTCAACGCTATCCAGCGAAGCTTATGGTGCTGGTGGTACCGGTGCTGCAGATGAGTACAAACAGAAAGAGTACTTTGATGCAATGACTGCTTGGGCAGCTGAATATGGCGCGTCTGTGTTCTTCTTCCAAGCATTTGATGAGCCTTGGAAAGGTGATTCAAGCAACCCGAGCCACTCAGAGCAGCACTTTGGTCTGGTCGATATTAACGGTAACGCGAAATACGCTATCTGGGATTTGGTTGATGCAGGTGTCTTCGACGGTATTACCCGTGGTGGCAACCCAATCGTTAAATCTAACGGCGGCAACGCACAAACTGTTATTGACGGCATCTTACCTATCCCTTACGCATTCAATGCGGGCGGCGCAATTGAAGGCGATGAATACACGATTCACAACGGATCATTGAATTCAAACCTGACTGCAGTTGCATGGGAAAACACTGCTTGGCTTGCAGATAACTCAAACAGCCAAGTGCTTGAATTAACAACACCTCCAACGGCTGGTGTGGCAAAAGATTGGGGTTGGGGGGCAAGTACTGCAGTATCCGGCAGCTCTGGTCAAAATCTGACTGGTTTTGAAACTGGTTACTTGATGTTCGACATCAAAGGCACGACGACGACTGCTATCAACATTGGTTTCCAGACTGGTGTATTTGGAGACAATACACGTCCGCAAACCAGCAACAGCGTTGTCTTTGGTCCTGGTGGTTACTCAGTCACAACAGATTGGCAGTCTTACGCTATTCCAGTTACTGAACTGACAAGCGGAACATCACCTGACTTCACTGATGTAACATCACCAATTTTCTTCCAAGGTACTTCTGACGACGGCGGCGTGCTGGAATTGCGTAATGTTCGTTTCAGCAAGACCGGTGAGGATAATGGTGGTAGCACAGGCGGTGGTACTGACGGCGGTGCAACTGGTGAGGTTATTGACCAAGCGTACATTGCATACAGTGGTCAAGAAGACACCTTTGCGATGGAATTCTGGGGTGATACCTGGGGCAGTGGCACTACTTATCAGCAAATTACCGGCGAAGACTATGCCAAGACATTTGAACTGACCAGTGGTTCTGACTGGGGCGCACCAAATATCGCTATCGCGTGGGGTAATCAAGATGCCAACGCTATCGATATCAGTAGCTACACTCACGCACGTTTCAAAGTCAAAACCACGGATTTCACCAGCGTTGATGTGTCAGTGCAAAGCGCTACACAAAGTGAAGTGAAAACGAATCATCAATTGACTGATGGCACTGCGCTGGCAAATGGTTGGGTGGAAATGGAAGTTGCACTTCCAGATTTCACTGACATGACTTGGTTCGGCATCCTGTTCGTGGGCGAGGGTACGGCGCTGATTGCCGATGTTGAATTCATCGAACGTGGTCAAGCAACATCCCCTACGAATGAGTCCGCTTTCATTGCGTACAGTGGACAAGACGACACTTTCTCTATGGAGTTTTGGGGTGACAACTGGGGTAGCGGTGCTGTATTGGCTGACCTCAGCAACGCGCCATATTCCAAAGCATTTACTGTGACTAGCGGTAGTGAATGGGGTGCTGATGCTGCAGCAGTAGCTTGGGGTAACCAAGATGCAAATGCAGTAGATGCCTCTGCTTATTCTTACCTGCGCTTCAAAGTGCAGTCAGATGACTATTCTGCAGTAGAGATTTCATTCCAGAGCGCAACTCAGGACGAAGTTAAAAACACTTATAACTTCTCAAGTGGCGAAGATCTGGGTAATGGCTGGATCCAAATGGAAGTGCCTTTCCCTGCATTCTCAGACATGACCTGGATTGGCTTAATCTTCAACGGTGCAGGCTCAGTAAACTTTGCTGATGTCGTACTGGTTTCTGTGAGTGGATCTGATGGTAACACTGACGGCGGTACCGATGGTGGAACAGACGGTGGCACTGATGGTGGTACAGACGGTGGTTCTGGCTCTACCGAAACTGGTTACATTCTGTACACCGGCCAAGACGCTACTGTAACCTTTGAAGATGTGCAAGCATGGAATGGGGCAACCATCGATAGTGTTACAGGTGGTACTTACGACCCTGCTCTTAGCCTGACTGTGACAGACGGGTGGGGAGCACTGGCGTGGGTAAACAACTCATCACCTATCGATCTTACTCCTTATACTCATGCAGTATTCAAAGTACTGACTGATTCCGAACAAGTTCGTGTATCAATCATCAGTGAAAGTGAAGGTGAGAGTGCGAATGATTATGCACTCTCGACAGGCACCGCTTTGTCTGGTGGCTGGGTACAGATGACTGTCCCTCTACCTGACTATACAGACATGACAACATTTGCTGTTGTATTGGGAGAAAACGGTACACTACAAATCGCTGATGTTGCGTTTGTGAATAATGGTGGCGGTAATACTACGCCTCCAGAAACCGCGTACATCATGTACACAGGTCAGCAACCCAATATTCAGTTTGATGATGTTCAATCATGGAACGATGCAGGTATTCAAAGCATGACGGGTGGTACTTACGACCCTGCGCTTGAACTCACTGCTACCAATGGTTGGGGAGCGCTGGCATGGGTGAGCAACATCAACCCATTAGACATTACTCCATACACACATGCGCAATTCAAAGTACAGACAAGTCTGGACCAAATTCGTCTGTCAATTCTAAGCCAGACTGACGGTGAGAGTGTCAGTGATTATGCTCTCTCTACAGGTACTGACCTAGGTAATGGTTGGGTACAGATGACAGTACCTTTGCCTGCCTATACAGATATGACGACGTTCGCTGTCGTGCTTACTCAAAATGGTTCACTGCAAATTGCAGATGTTGCATTTGTAAACAATGGCGGCAATACAACAGCTCCAGAAACTGGGTATGTTGTCTACACTGGCCAACAGACCAATATCGCCTTTGACGATGTGCAATCTTGGAATGAGTCTGGCATCGAAAACATCACAGGTGGAACGTATGATCCTGTGCTCGAAGTCACGGCAACTAATGGGTTGGGGCGCGATCGCGTGGGTAAGTAATCTCAACCCTGTCGATATCTCGTCATATACACATGCGCAGTTCAAGGTTCAAACAGATCTTGAGCAAGTTCGTGTGGCTATCACCAGCCTGAGCCAAGGCGAAAACGCAAATGATTACTTGCTTTCGTCTGGCACTGCCTTGGATGGTGGTTGGGTTCAAATGGAAATTCCATTGCCTGACTTTGACGATATGACCATTTTCGCCATGGTATTGGGAGAGAATGGAACTATTCAACTGGCTGATATTGCGTTTGTAAACAATACCGATGGTGGTACCGACGGCGGCACCGATGGTGGCACTGACGGCGGCACCGATGGTGGCACTGACGGCGGCACCGATACGACAAGCGAAGTGGGTTATCTGTTCTACACCGGTCAAGAATCTAATCTGAGTATTGAATTCTGGGGTGACAACTGGGGCAGTGGTTCTAGCTTCACCGAAGTCACAGGCGGTACTTATAGCCCGGCGTTTGAAATTACTCACGGCTCAAACTGGGGCGGAGACTTCGGTGTGATGGCATGGGGTAACGATGCAGCGAATGCTATCGATATCTCTGGCTACACCCATGCACGTTTCAAGGTATTGCCAAATGCGTACACAGACGTAGAAGTCTCGATTCAAAGTGCGACTCAGCCAGAAGACAAAAACCAGTATTCGCTATCAGCAGGTACCGCACTTGCTGATGGTTGGGTACAAATGGAAGTGCCTGTTCCATCATTCACAGACATGACCTGGTTTGGTTTGATTTTCCACGGTACTGGCACCATGCAGGTTGCCGACATCGAGTTTGTGAATACAACGACAGGCGGCGGTACTGACGGCGGCACCGATGGCGGTACTGACGGCGGCACTGACGGCGGCACCGATGGTGGCACTGACGGCGGCACCGATGGTGGTACTGACG
>NZ_JAALDL010000001.1 GCF_011045095.1 Grimontia sedimenti | reverse complement strand
GCAGGCACCACGTCCACTGACTTCACCGTCGACACCCTGGATGACAGCCTCAACGAATCGGCAGATGACGATGTCTTTACTGTGTCTGTAGATTCAACATCCGGTGGTGACTTTGAAGCGCAGCCCACCGCACCAGCTGCGGTGGAAACTACCATCAATGACGGCACCACTACGGATGCGCCAACCCTGACATTGACGGGTGATGCCTCAGTGAATGAAGGTGAAGCGGCCAGTTACACCTTGACGCTCAGTGAAGCGCCAACAGCGGACTTCACCGTGACCATCGTAGTGGGTCACAAGACCTCGGAAGATGGCGATATCACGCCGGTCACCCGCGATGTGGTGATCGCTGCGAACACCACTTCCATCGATTTCACCGTGGACACGCTTGATGACAGCCTGAATGAATCGGCGGATGACGATGTGTTTACCGTCTCGGTGGATGCCACCGCTGGCGGTGACTTTGAAGCGCAGCCCACCGCACCAGCTGCGGTGGAAACTACCATCAATGATGGCACCACCACGGAGGCGCCAACCCTGACATTGATGGGTGATGCCTCAGTGAATGAAGGTGAAGCGGCCAGTTACACCTTGACGCTCAGTGAAGCGCCAACAGCGGACTTCACCGTGACCATCGTAGTGGGTCACAAGACCTCGGAAGATGGCGATGTCACGCCAGTCACCCGTGATGTGGTGATCCCTGCGGGATCGCTATCGCAGTCGTTTAATGTTGACACTTTGGATGACCAGCTTGTCGAACTGTCTGATGATGATGTTTTCACCGTTTCAGTGAGTGCGACATCCGGAGGTGGTTTTGAAGCCCAACCTACACAGCCAAACGCACTTGAAACCTCTATCACAGACAATGATACCGCGGCACTGATTGAGGATATTGGTGACCAATCTGTCTCCGGTGAGTTACAAATCTTCGCAGCCGACGGTGTTACCCCTATTGAGTTTGGAGACACAACGACATCAGGAAGCTATGGCCAACTCGCGCTAGTGAACGGAGCATGGACTTACACACTGGGTGCCAATGCACAGACATTGGATGAAGGAGAAGTCGTCAGCGATACCATTACATTAACTGCGACCGACGGTTCGACACACCAAATAACAGTCTCGATCACTGGTACAGAAGATGCTCCAGAAGTAACAGGTACCCTGACTAGCAGTGTGGACGCGGTAGGCTTCTATCTTGATACAGACAATGCCGAGAGCTTGACCGCAGAGGGAGCGGCTATCTCAGGCCCCACTAATTCGGGCTGGACAACAACATCAACCACAATCAATGGCGTGCCCTATGTTGTCTCAACCCAGTGGGGAATCAGCGTTTCTACCTTCATTTATAAGGTGAACAATGACGGCTCACTCACTGAAACGGACCGAATTACCTACGATCAATCTACCAATACTGTAACCACCAGTTCCGGTGGAGATATCACAGCAGACTTAGTCGCGCTGGGGATCAATCCAGGGTCTTTGGGGAACGGGCTGACTCAATCCAACATATCGGATATTGATGGAAGCCCAACACTGTTTGTTACTTCCCAAAATAGCCATTCACTGACAGCTTGGGAGATTGCCACAGACGGAACGCTGTCGATAAACGGTGGCGTGAGTAATATCACCGCCACTGATGGGCTGAGCTATATCCGAGAAAACGTGGTATTCGAAGGTGAAGATGGCACAGAGTATGTATTTGTCACTCGCCCTGGGACAGATAACATCTCCACATTAACTTATGATCCAATTAGCGGCGATTTTACTAACCTCAATCGCGCCGTTTTTGGTGGGGATCTTGTATCCTCAATCGACATATATACAGACAATAACTACAACACTTGGCTGGTCGCTTCTTCCAATGACCAAGTGCGTATTTACAGCGTCAATGCGACAGATGGAACGCTGACATTTGTTGATTCAGAATCAGTGAATGTAGGCAGCGGCAACTCAGCGAACTTTTATGAAACCAGCGATGGGCGCCTCTATGCCATTTACACAAATACGTCTTCAGATGTCGCAACCATCTATGAGGTAGGAAGCACAGGTAATTTAACCCTCACTGATACTGTTTCTGGAGCCGGCCATTACTTCTCCTCAGCAAGCTATATCAATGGAGAACCAGTGTTTGTCATGCCAAGTACTAGCGGTGGCGTTGACCTTTACACCATCGACAGCAGTGGTAGCTTTGTACTGCAATTCACAATCACCGATATTAGCGGTGACCGAACCCCTCCCGTTATCGTTCAGACTCAAGATGGCTCTTATTATCTGGTAGATGCTGACGGAAACACGGCAACGGTAAAACTGAATATTGGAAATCAGGAAGAAATTACCGTATCAGGCTCAATTGCGATCTCCGATATCGATACCAATGATCAACCAGCGTTCGAGAATGCTGTGGTGGAAGGCAAATATGGGACATTGGAGCTTATTGACGGCAACTGGACGTATACACTTGATAAGGACAAAGCATCCAGTCTGGACAACGATGAAGTAGCTCAGGATATCATCACACTGACCGCCACGGATGGAACGACACAAGACATTGTTATTGATGTTACCGGGCACCAACCGTTTGAACAGTTTGTTCATGGAACCAATACTGACAGTGTTATCGTTAATTTGTCGCCTGATGCTGCATCACCGGGTTTTGAGGAAGATCCATCTGACGGCACCGTTTCATTCTCTCTGGCGGATTACACATCCGATATAGTGGATGACGCAAACGATGGAGATTCCCTCACTACCTCCATCAACATCACTTCTCTGCCAGACAATGGTACGCTTTACTATCTTGATACCAATGGAAACTCAGTCGCTGTTTCTGTCGGAGACACATTACCGGACAATACCAATTTCGTCTTCGAACCAGATAAAGTCTCTAAAACGTTTTCTGCCTCTGATATTACGAGCTCCACTCAAACCACGATTGTGACTGACGGTATGACGGTGTCAGGAGGTACCTTTACTGGAACCAAGCCTGACCTGGCTAGCACCATTACAGATGCTCCGGTTATATGGGAATTTACAAATGGTGAAACTGGTATTGGTATAGGTACAGACAGGGAGCTTGACTCTTCCAACAGCGAAGTCATGATCTTCAATTTTACGGGAGGTCTTGATGTCACAAGCACAGATATATCCGTTGCCAGTGCATATGGTAATTTCTCGAATACCCGCCCAGCAAACGCCACCGTCAATTTCATTGCCTTGAAAGACGGCCAAGTCGTCAACGAATTTACTTTTGAAAACGTCTGGGAGGCGTCAGGCTTAACCGGTAACGCAACAATTAATGTGAGTGATGCCAATGGTTATGATGAATTACGGATGTATATCTCTGCATCCGTCAACAGTAACCTCACTGTTACCAGCGTTTCGACTACTGCAGTGGATACCACAGATACGTCATTTACCTATACAGCAATCAATTCGTTAGGCAATGAGAGTGACGTTGCCACTGTGACATTAGGAGACGCGATCAGCGACACTGCTGAACCTAGAACAGCACCATCAGCTTCCGGCACACTGCTTCTCGCAGATTCCAACGGCGCAACCACGGGGATATTCCCAGACACGACAGAACAAGGTCAGTATGGCTCGGCGCAACTGGTCAATGGCACTTGGACATATACCCTGGATCCAACCCGTCTGACAGATATCCCAGAGGGAGAAACGCTTCAAGACACTATCACATTCACTGCCAATGATGGCACGACATCGGACATCCACATTGTCATCGGTGAATCAGGCACCAACATATCGTCTTTCTACGCCACCAGCGCCACCGAAGGACTGAGTGATTTGGTCGATCTTAGCCAAACTTCAGCGTTCGGCACTGATGGAGATGATCTTCTGTCAGGGCTTGGGGATGATGACATCATGCTTGGACTTGCCGGCAACGACACTCTTAATGGCGCTGCTGGTAAAGATGCGCTGGATGGAGGCATCGGCGATGACATTCTCATCGGCGGTAAAGGAGACGACATTCTGTTTGGTGGAGCAGGCAATGACACATTCGCTTATATGTCTGGCGATCAAGGAACCAGCAGTTCACCCGCCCAAGATCTCATTGCAGACTTTGATACAGCATTGGACCGTTTAGATCTTGCTGATCTTCTGCAAGGAGAAAGCGAAACCAACATTGGGGATTATCTTTCTGTCTTTGATGACGCGAATGGAGAAGCGGTTATCAACATCGCTTCGACAGGTGCAGACACTGACCAGACGATCACCCTAGATAATATCTCTGTTACTGACTTAGCTTCGGCCTATGGTGTCGATTCGACGGGTCTGAGCAACGATCAAATGAGTTCCGCTGTCATCGATGCAATGATCACACAATCGAAAATCATCATCGATTGATCTTTCCATAATCTATTGAAAAGCCAGCGATTAATCCGCTGGCTTTTTCATGCTGAGAATAAATGGCCATTCCTTAACACTCACGTAACTTTACGCAGACTTACCTACCACCACACCTCGCAAATAAAATATAAAACACCATTCATTTAATATTGATACAAGTCACAATATTGTGCATAATTTGCGCAACAAATCATCACGAGGTACCTACTGTGTCAAACAAGATCGCCGCTAAAATTTCAAACTATGTACCACTGTTCATCCTGATGGGTGTAACGACAGCTTTCACGCTGATGAATGCAATGTACTGGGGCGGTGTGCTATAAGGCACAATAAGTAGCAAATGGAGTGCTAGCCTCCTACAGGACGATATTCGAGAAACCCGGCATAAGCCGGGTTTTGTCTGTCTGGGGTATTGAAAGGTGAATCCGGACCTTTTCGAGCGAGAAAACTCTATCTTTTTAAAACCCCAAAACGAGAAAACCCGAGCATTTCTGCTCGGGTTTTGGATATGGCGGTGAGTGAGGGATTACAAAGTATTCAGCCACTCCCTATGCTCGCAGCAAACAAAAATTTCCACAACCTCGTTGAAGTTAGAACTATTTTCTGTATTTTTCCACGTTTCCCAGATAGCACTACCTAAAAAATGACTTAAAAGCCCTCACGAACATTGACTAATCGTCACTAATTGCTGAAAAGGATTGAGAAAGCAGAGTAAATCCTTCGCAACATCAAAACCACTACTGTCTAAGAAGTTAGTTATTCACAAATTATTGCGATCTGAAACATTCTCAGAGGAAATTGTAACAACCTTGACACATGCAATTGCAAAGCACCTCCACAAACACTCAAGCATTCATGCAGGAAATGAATCACCGCTATAAATTGCTCTGTCGATCTAGACCACTAAACCATTATAAGAACTATCTGGTCGTAGCTCTATTAGAAATTTTAAACTTGAATCTTCGAGAAGGTAAACCAAGTGAAATTAGTTCAACAACTACTGCAAAGAAATGGACTGAATACACACAGACTTATTAAGTTTTGTATTCTAGGAAGCGCTTCATTTCCATTATATTCAGTAGCTAGTGTCGAGCCCGCACCAATTGTTTTTGATAATGGTATAGCCGCAACACCGACTCTAATACTGGGTATAAGCCATGACGACAACATCACAAGCCAAGGCAAAGAAAGCGATTCAATATCTTCATTTCTGTATACAGTCGAACCTTCCATAGCTTTAATTGGAGAAGTCAGAAATCATGAGATTTACTCTTCAATAGGTGCTGGATACGGCCGGTATACAAGTAGCAGAGAAGATGACTATTTCGACTATTTCGCCAATGTTGGGGCAAATTTAAATTTGGGCGCAAAGCAAGCGTTAGACATAGAGGCGAGCTTTAAAAGAGAACATGAATCCAGAGGTGATGGCATCAGTGAAGGTGCAGGTAACCTGCTGATTCAACCGATTGAACTAGATCGAGTGACCTTTGATGGCATCTATAGTTATGGAGCCGAAGAAGCAAAAGGAAAACTTTCATTTGGTGCTGGATTTGAAGAAGTAGTATACCAGAATTATAGAGTCCTAAACGGCCCGAATCAGGCAAGGTCAACTAGATTTAAAGACTTTGATGCTGTTGAGCTAACAGGAGCTCTAACTATCAAAGCACACTCAGCACTAAATTCGTTTCTTGAGGTTCGCTCAAAGAAAACTGACTATACATTTAGTAAAAACCAAAACAACCGCCTCAATTTGTATTACTTGGGTGCGAACTGGGACCTAACTGGGAAAACCTCTGGTTTTGCAAAATTTGGCTACCAAGATAAAAAGTTTTCAAATCAGTCAAACGACTTTTCTAGTTTCAGCTGGAACATAGGTCTCACGTGGAACCCGTCGGAGCACGCGACTATTGGATTTGACTCTAGCCGTATAGCTGAAGACCCAAGTGCTATTTCCGGCTACAACGATACCATAAAATACGGAATATTTTGGCAACATCATTGGTTAGAGCGACTGAATACTCGATTTTCATTAACAAGTAACAATGAAAAATTCAATAGTGATTCACGAACTGATGACACTATCACTTATGGCGTATCAGCAAATTATGATATTCGGCGATGGCTCAGTATTTCATTTGGAGTGGACGTGACAGATAAGTCATCCTCAGAAGAAAACATAGCTTATGACCAATTAGTCGCTTACACAGCGGTAACGATGTCGTTATAAGAGACGTTAAGAAATGAAAAAATATAAAATTAGTTTCAATAGCTTCTATATTTTAACATTAGCAATACCCCTATTATTCATGAACTCGGCTTTTGCTACCAGCGACAGTAACTATGTATTAGGGCCGGGAGATTCAATAAAGATACAGGTATATGGCGAGAATGACCTTTCAATGGAGTTATTACTAGACTCTAGTGGATCATTCGATTATCCCTATTTAGGTCAAATATTCGCTTCCGGACTGTCCGTTAATCAGCTAAAAACGTCAATACAAAAAGGATTAAAAGGAGATTATCTTATTAATCCCAAAGTTCGAGTTAACGTCACATCATTCCGCCATATTTATGTCAATGGTGAGGTAAAAAACCAGGTGGATATAATTATCAACCAGGACTAACTGTAGAAAAAGCAATAGCCTTAGCAGGTGGTTTTACCGACCGCGCGGCAAAAGGAAGCATTCAAGTAACATCGAGTATAAAAAACAAGAAGACCACAAAAATTGCCAAGCTCAACGCATCTGTTTTGCCAGGTGACATTATTGTCATCGATCAAACATTTTTCTGATATATCTAAGGAAAAGTTGTGAACCATAGTAAAATTGAAGATACATCAGATGAAATTGACATTCAAAAGCTCTTCTCCATCATTAGAAAGAGCATGTTGAGCATCATAATATTTACTGTATTAGTTACGGCAATAGCTACATTACTGGTCTATTCTATTAAGCCTCAATTTCAAGCAACAGCTACCATACTTATTGAAACACAGAAAAAAAATACGGTTTCTATTGAGGATGTAGTAGGAATTGATAGTACTAAGCAAGAGTACTTCTTAACACAACTAGAAGTATTGAAATCAAATGCATTAGCAGAGCGAGTTATTTTGGAATTGCATCTTGATGAGCTTCCAGAGTTTAATGGCCTCGACCCAAATGCAAAGCCCACTTTAAGAGATAAAATTAAGGAAATCTATCAGTCACTACCAATATACAAGGCGGTCTTTGTAACTAACAAAGTAATCGATATCGAACAGCAAAATGAAATCTTACGTCAACGTGTACTAAACAACTTTAGGTCCAAATTGAATGTATCAGCTGTTGGTAAGACTCAATTGGTTAGAATAAGTTTTACGTCCTTTGACTCTAAGCTTGCAGCTAAAATAGCCAACGCTGTTGGACAATCTTATATAGAGCAAAATTTGGATGCCAGAATAAGTGCCACTCAGGAAGCATCAGCTTGGCTGACTAAAAGAGCCAAAGAGCTAAAATTTCAGCTTGAACATTCTGAGAGTGCTTTGACGAGGTTTCTAACCCAAGAAGGACTTATTGACTCTAGCGGCATAGACAACCTCACAACCACCGAACTAGAAACTTTAACATTGCGCCTTTCCGAAGCGAGAGACAGAAGGGTTGCGGCAGAATCCCTCTTTGCTGTTCTGCGTTCAAATAAAGACACTGATATATCTAGCTTGGCTTCCGTAACTGAAATAGCCAATCACCCGCAGGTGAAAGGAATATTAGCATCTCAAAGTTCTGTAGAGGAACGCATAACCGAGCTGTCAAAACGTTATGGGCCTAAACATGACAAAATGATTCATGCAATGGCACAATACAACGCCATAAAACAACGTTCGGATAAATTTCTCACTCAACTTGCAAATGGGATAGAGAAAGAACTTCAAAGTGCAAGGGAGTTGGAATCTGCACTAAGAAGGGAAATGAGAGACAAAAAAGATGAGTTTCAGGGAATAGCAGTTAAGCGCGCTCGCTATGATGTACTAAAGCGTGAGGTTAAAACTAACCGTGACTTATACGACCTATTTTTAACTCGTCAGAAAGAAACAACAGCTACGAGTGACTTTACCCCCGTTAACGCAAGATTTACAGACGAAGCTTTGCAACCACTCACTCCATCAAAGCCAAAGAAAAAATTAATAATTGTTCTAGCATCACTTATGGGATTAATGGTTTCAGTAGCTTTCGCATTGTTAATTGAAGCATTCAAACAGACATTCGAAAAACCAGAGGATGTAGAGGAAAGGTTGGGAGTAGCTCCACTTGGTACGGTGCCAATGCTTAAAGGACGAAAATTTAAGAAGAATGGAATTTCTCCAAGTGTATTCTTTGAAGACAGTAATGCCGGTTTCTCCGAAGCCTTCCGTCAAATCAGAACATCGCTTCTCCTCAATCAGGCTTATCAATCTCGTAAATTGATTGCCATCGCATCGTCTATGCCAAGTGAGGGGAAGACAACTTCTGCTATCAACATTGCTACATCACTAGCCACAATGGAAAAAGTGCTCATCATTGACGCTGACTTACGCAAGCCATCACTTATGACACGTTTTGGCGCTCCACAATCTCAGTCGGGGCTTACACATCATTTGCTTATGAACCAAGATTTAGAATCTTGTATTTTCCATGATGAAGTTTCAAAGGTTGATGTATTGCCAGCAGGAATGATTCCTCCAAATCCGCTTGAAGTGCTTTCATCTCAAGCTTTCAAAGTTCTCGTTGATAAGCTCACACTAAAGTACGATCGGATTATTATAGACACTCCACCTACATTGCTTTTTAGTGATTCTCTGGTCGTCGGGGATATCTGTGGTGGGGCCATCATTGTCGTTAAAGCGAACCAAACAAGAACCGAGCAAGTTCAAAAAACGATTGGCAAGTTCATCCACCATAAAATTAATCTCGATGGCATCGTCCTTAACCGCGTTTCCAAGAAACAAAGTCAGAGTTCTGCATATTACGGTGAGTACGGTTCTTACTATGGCGCAAAATCCTAATGTATCGGCCAAATATACGGGTTAATTCTCTCATTCAAAAGTTAGTGTTGTTATGTTTCCTTTGTCTTGCAGTCTGGTTAGCCTTCTCCGCTGCTCGATTTGGTGCAGCCAATATTGCGTCACAAGCGCTCAATCATTCTATTGTTCGCTGGCAAGGAGACTACGCCGTTGGAAACCATGTGCAGCCAGAAGATATTAATAACGCGAAAAGTCTGATTAGTACCTTGGATACGCTTCATGGTGACCATCCTCACTATGCATCATTGAATGCGTCTGCTTATATTTGGATGTCCATTCTACAACCTTTAAAAAGAGCTCAGTATCTTGAACTTGCACATGACAACGCATTAAGGAGTTTTCATAGTAGACCTTTATGGACTCCCACCTCCGCTTCCTTAGCCAGGATTGCATACTATCGTGATGAGCCATTTTCTGTTTGGCTCAGCTTAACCAACAAATATGGTCGTTACGTTAACGAGACATATATGGCGCACGTAGAAATAGGTTTCGGGAGTTGGCAAGAACTATCTCCTCAGCAAAAGCGAGATAGTGTCAAATATCTGCTTGCGGGTACTGACACTGGAAATTTAAGGGCTCAATTGACTCCCATTGTTACTGTATCTCCCGGAAAGGTAAAAATATGCCGATTTTTGGCAGCGACAGGTCGCTCTAGTAAAGGGCCATGTGATGATTGATACCCATTGCCATATCCTCCCTGGACTCGATGATGGCGCGAAAAATGAACGAGAAGCTATTGAAATGGCGACTATGGCGTTACATGATGGGATACATGGTTCAATAGCGACACCTCACATCAACCCTGGCCGTTTCGACAACAATCTAAATAGCATTAGTGCTTCGGCAGACACTTTTGCAAACTCACTTGTCAGGCATCAAATCAATTTTAAGCTTCGCTATTCGTCGGAAGTCAGACTATGCCCTGAGATTGACTATATGCTCGCGGCGGAACAAATACCATTCCTCACTGAAGACAGGGGACAAAAAAGGCTTTTAATTGAATTTTCCACGACCAACTATCCTCATGGAGCTTTAGCAAAGTGTAGGTGTTTGCTTGATAAAGGAATTACGCCAGTCATAGCTCATCCAGAAAGATATCGTTATTTTCAACGATCCAGAGTGGATATTGCACAATTTTCAAGACTTGGATGTGAATTCCAAATAACAGCTTCTTCGTTAATTGGAAAATTTCGGCAAGAAGCGCAGAGTTTGGCCAGAGCAATGATTGTAGAGAAGAAAGCAACGTGGTTCGCATCAGATTCGCATAACCTAAAAAGTCGAGCTCCTAATTTATCTGCAGCCTACGAGGAAGCTAAACGGTTTACAGACCAAAAAACCGCCAACCAACTATTCATAGACATGCCGCAAAAGATATTCGCAATGTGTCCAGGTATTCCCTTTGACACATCCATATCCACAATTTGCACTCAAAAAGCAGTGACGAGTGATTATTTTTTAGGGAAAAACGATGAAGATTAAACAGCTCGTATTAGCAACCGCACTCGCTTCAACGTCGCTGTCTGCAAATGCAGATCTAAGCAGTGAGCTGAGCAATAACCCTGACTTACAAGCGGTAATACGTCAGGCACAGTCTGACGGCCTCAGCACACAAGAGATTTTGTCGACCGTTGTAAAAAATGCCCCCGAACGATTAGCAGACATAGCAGCTCAGCTAGCTAGTCTTTCTCCGGAAAGGGCCGCTGAAATAGCGAGTTATGTCATTCCTTTAGCGCCGGATATGGCTTCGGAGCTTGTTGAAAAAGTGGTTTCTCAGGCACCAGATCAAAGTGCAGACATTACACTCAGTGTGCTGATAGTAGCACCAGAGCTTTCTTCTACCGTGGTTGAGGCCGCCACAATAGCGAGTCCAGAAAACGTTGGAAACATCATCGCCAGCGCTGTAACAGCAGCACCAGAAAGTGGCAGCACTGTATTATTGGCCGCTGCAAAGGCAAGTAACCGCAGCGTGACAGAAATTGCAGCTGAAGCCGTCGTCGTCGCCCCAAAAGTAGCTGCCCAAATTGTATCCGGCGCAGTCAAAGCAAGCCCAGAGTCGGCCGTAGAAATCGTCTCAATCGCGTTAAAAGCGAGCCCTGCCAATGCCTCAGAAATAGTAGCAAATGCTGTTAAAGCAGCCCCTGAACAACAAGGTAACATTGTATCTTCTGCCCTTCGGAGCAATCCCGAATCGGCAAGTGACATTGTCCAAGGTGCAGTCAACGCGTCGCAAAATGTTGAAGAAATTATTGGTATTGCTCTCGTCAATGGGGTCGACCCGACATCTCTGCAAGATATTGAAACTGCGGCAGGTCCATCAAACTCTTCAGATAATGCTATTGAAAACACTGCAGACACGCCAGCAGCAGATGTAGTTACAGAAGTACTGGAAGGAAACACCTCCCCACCAGCACCTCCTGTTGCCCCCGTTACACCCGGAACAGGTAGCGGAGGTACCGGTGGTGGTGGTGGTGGTCTTGCTTCTCCAAACTGATCTAGAGAATTTGTTAAGTTTTGGCGAGCCCAGCGCTCGCTTTTTTAATAAGGGCATTTAAGTGTCAAATCGCTTGGAAAGTGTCAGCTTCTATTTGTTGTTGGCACTTATCATCTGGTTACCTGTTCCATTAGGCTCCAACCGACCATGGGCTTGGTCAATTTTTCAATTTTGGATAGCAATACAAACAATCATGCTTTGTTGGGCTTATCGATATCAATTCCCAATTGAGAGGTTAAAACCTATATTGCCATTGTTTATCTCATTGGCTTGCTTTCAACTGTTCACAGCTCTTCAGTTAGTTCCAATTCCCTTTGAGCTACTTACCCTAATTTCACCAAAAACCGCAGAAATATACTCTCATGTAGACGTTGGCAAACACCCAATATCATTGGATCCAGCCCAAACAGAAATCTCGTTAATGCTGGGTATCACATACTGTTTATTTATTCTGATTACTGCATCGGTGATTAACTCTAGGCAAAGGTTACAGGCAGTCATCTATGCCACAATCGTTAGCGGAACTTTACAGGCGTTTTACGCCGCAATGCTAGTTTTATCAGATATACCTGATAGCCCAATATTCGGATTTCCTGCTAAAAACGGGGCAACCGGCTCTTTCGTCTATAGAAACCATCTAGCCAATTACCTACTTCTGTGCGTTTCTCTTGGGCTTGGGTGCATTGTCGCTCAGCTGTCAGTAACAAGATCCTATGATTGGCAATCAAGGCTAAAACGGATTGTTCTGAATTTATTGAGCGTTAAGTTACTCGTGCGCTTATGTCTCATTATCATGGTTATCGCATTAGTCATGACACGCTCCAGAATGGGAAATAGCGCTCTGGTTATCCTTACAATTGCTGGCGCCGCAATCGCTTTGATTGCCTACCGAAACAGACCTAGATCCCTCACAATGTTAATGGTGAGTGTCATTATCATTGATTCACTGATAATGGGGGCAATATTTGGTTTGGAGAAAGTGAAACAACGAATCCAGCAAACAGCTATAGAAACCGAGGCACGACCCGAGATCTTTGCGTGGAGTATTGAAATTGTTAAGGATTTCCCTTTATTCGGGTCTGGCGCAGGTAGTTTCTATGGCATATTTCCAAGTTATCACCAGCACTATATCAGCGTATTTGTTGACCATGCTCACAACGAGTACGTTCAATTTCTCGCGGAATATGGGGTCTTTGCGCCGCTATTATTGGTTTTTGCGGTGACTTACCCAATTTACCTTAGTGTGAGAACTTTAAGAACAAGGGAGAGTGCGCTGATGAAGGGGACAGCCCTTGGATGCTTGATGGCAATCATAGGAATGCTGACTCATATTACGGTAGACTTTAACCTAAGACCTGCTGCAAACGCGACTCTCTTCATTCTCGTCCTCACGCTGGCCTGTATCGTTGCGAAAATGCCTCGCAATGGTTACGAGTCCCAATAAATGGGCGAGGATCGATTTAATATCAACAGAGCTAGATCTATGAGATTAAAAATTTTGAAGGCTCTCACCCTCCCTCAAATATTTTCATAAGCCAGAAACGAGAAAACCCGAGCATCTCTGCTCGGGTTTTGAATATGGCGGTGAGGGAGGGATTCGAACCCTCGATACGTTGCCGTATACACACTTTCCAGGCGTGCTCCTTCAGCCACTCGGACACCTCACCAAATTGTTTGTCGGACTTCTCGTCCCAACGGGGCGCTACTATAGGGAAAGAGGCCTAGAGCGTCAATAATATTTCTGAAAAAAGCGCGCAAGTGGCTATCTTTCAAGCGCTTTGGTTCAGTATTGAACTCGAAACCGCTTTTCTCTCTCAGAAATCTCCACACACTGCTAGAATAAGCAGCTCAATAGGAAAAGAGAGTTTTTCATGTCTATCTCGCTATCGCAATTTATTACCGAAAACGGATTGGAGCCAAAACTGCTTTCCGCCACGCAAACAGAAGGCTTTGTGACTGCAATGGCTGCAGCCCCACACCTTATCGACCCAAGTGAATGGCTTGCATTTATGTGGGGTGGTGAAGAAGAAGCGCCGTTTGGTAGCCATGAACAACTTGAACAATACGCCAACATCATTGTTGAAATGTGGAACGAACAGCGTGGTGCTTTGCTTTCAAACGAATGGCAATGGCCTGAACCTTGTGCACTGAGCGAAAGCGAGATCGTTAACGAAGCGACGCGCGAATACTGTGAAGGCATGCTGCAGGGCTGGACCCTTTGCCGTGATGACTGGGAAACACTGATGCCTGAAGACTCGCAAGAAAACGCGCTTCTGGGCGGTGTCCTGCTTTCTATCAGCCTGCTGTTTGATCCTGAGTCTGCATTGGCTGTGATGGAAGAACAGGGCGCTGCGGAACTTGCACAGTTTGAGGAAGTGTTCAATGGCATGCCGGTAATGCTTTGTGGCCTGACGATGCGCGCCATGCAAATGGTTGAAGCACAATAATCCGCCATTATTTTCGCATCATTAAAAAGCGGTCTATGACCGCTTTTTTTATTTCAAAGTTTTCGCGCAGTTTTCAACCATTCCTGATATAGTCGCGCCCCTGAATTTACTCGCCGCTCAAACGGCACTGACAACGAGACTCTCCCTGTGACGAATCAAGTATTCTCAACACTTCCGTTGAAAGATGAATTGCTTTCTACGCTCAATGACATTGGCTACAAAACCATGACGCCAATTCAGGCCCAGAGCCTGCCTTCCATACTTGATGGGAAAGATGTCATCGGTCAGGGAAAAACAGGCTCAGGCAAAACTGCAGCTTTTGGTCTTGGATTGCTGAACCGACTCAACGTCAAACGTTTTCGCGTTCAATCACTGGTGCTCTGCCCTACCAGAGAGCTGGCCGATCAAGTCGCCATTGAAATCCGCAAGCTGGCACGTGGCATTCATAACATCAAAGTGCTAACACTGTGTGGCGGTGTTCCTATGGGTCCTCAAATCGGATCATTGGAACATGGTGCGCACATTATCGTAGGCACACCTGGCCGTATTCTGGACCATATGGAAAAAGGCCGCCTATCTCTGGAAGAAGTGAACACACTGATTCTGGATGAAGCAGACCGCATGCTGGAAATGGGTTTCCAACCTGCTCTCGATGCTATTTTTGACCAGGTACCATCTGACCGTCAGACGCTGCTGTTCAGTGCCACTTACCCGGCGCAAATCCAGAGCATCAGCAAGCAAATCATGGCAAACCCAGTGATGGTGAAAGTGGAATCAAACCATGATGACACCAGTATTACCCAACATTTCTACCGCTGTGCAAATAATCGCGAGCGTATGGAAGCACTTCAGCTTTTGCTGCTGAAGCATCAGCCTGAAAGTGCGGTGGTGTTCTGTAACACCAAGCGCGACGTGAAAGACGTGGCTGCAGTACTGGATAACGAAGGCTTCTCTGTGGTTGCGCTACATGGTGATTTAGAGCAACGCGACCGCGACCAAATGCTTTTGAAGTTTGCTAACAAGAGTACCAACATCATGGTGGCGACGGACGTTGCTGCACGTGGTTTGGATATCGAAGCATTAGATGCGGTGATTAACTATCACATGGCGTTTGATACCGAAGTTCATATTCACCGTATCGGCCGCACGGGTCGTGCAGGCAGCGAAGGTGCTGCGTATACGTTCTTCGGTGATGAGGATGGTTATCGTGTTGCATTGCTGGAAGATCATCTTGAGCGCGATATCAAACCTTCAGCATTGCCGGATTCCAGCGTATTGAACAATGTACCGCGCACTCCTGCCATGGTGACACTGCACATTGATGGTGGTAAGAAAAGCAAGGTTCGCCCTGGTGACATTCTTGGCGCGTTGACCGGTGAAAATAGTATTGAAGGTAAACAAGTCGGCAAAATCAAAGTCACCGATTACCGTTCTTATGTTGCCGTTGAGCGCAACGTAGCGAAGAAAGCCTTGAAGAAGCTCTCCAGCGGTAAAATCAAAGGTAAAACCTACCGCGTTTGGCAGCTTCGCTAAAACCAATAAAATAACAAAAGCCGTCTTAACGACGGCTTTTTAGTCTCTGTCACCTTTACCCATGAGTTAGCTTGGCAGGAATTCTTGTGACCAGCCATCACTCACGATACCTTTGTCTATCAAACTCTGGATATCTGACTCACCAAATCCAAGCTCACCTAACACTCTCCGGCTAGAACGCCCGAAACGTTCAGTTTGCGGGGCCGCGATAATCTTTGCTTCTTTTGGACGAATCGAATAGTGATCAACCATAGTCGTGACATAGCCGCTCGGGTGTTCGTCATGGGTCGAAAACGCATAACTGCCAGAATCAAACCCGACCTGCCCATCCTGTGGGCGGCTGTAACGCTTTCTGAGCCATTCAATGCTGCGTGTTTGCGCTGCCGCAACGTCTAACTGGGACAGTTTATTCAGCCAAACATCGTTGGGCTTACGTTTAAATTGATTCGCAAGCAAGGCCTTGCGCCCTGCCTCGTCGCAAGTAGAGATACCTCGGAGCTCTTCAAGCATTTCGAGTTTATTGATATCGGTTTCCGTCGCATCAAGATATAGCCAGCCATCATGAGTTTGATAGAAGTGCGACAAGGCATCATAACCCAACGCTTCGCGACCAGATGGCTCGTCTCTCGGCGCACCTTCGTAATCATGGCTGTATTTAATCTGTGCCAGATTGGTTGTCGATGACAATGACGTTCTGGGGCGCAGTACTTGTCCTGTTTTCGCCCGCACATACAAAGCAACAGACATTGCGAGCCCAGCAGCGAAGCCACAATTTACATCCAGCGTTCCAAGGTGAGCATGTTCTTCTGGTGTCTCCGCGCCGCCAAAGCGGGTCATGATGCCACTGTTTGCTTGAATGATATCGTCATAGCCAATGTAATCCGTTTTCTCCCCGCGCTTAGGCCCTCCAAGACAATCCAAGCGGCAGAAAATTACATCGGGGTTAATCGCTTTTAAGCGCTCTTCGTTCAAACCGAGAGGTTCAACCTGACGTGAAGGCGCATTGATAACGACGATATCGCAGGTCTTCACCAAAGCTTCGAAAATGGGTTTGCCTTCGTCAGTCAGCATATCGAGCAGCAAGCTCTTCTTCCCGATATTGGAGAGATAACTGAAGAACACACCAATCAGCGGATCATACATTGGCTTGGTCGGATCCAGCTTGATAACTTCTGCCCCAAATCGCGATAAAAATGCCGTGGAATGTGGCCCTGCAATAACGTTTGTCAGGTCGAGAACACGAACGCCCTTGAGCCATTGGCGGTCGGGCTCGACATTGGGTGAAGCTCCGTAGTTCTTGGGCAGTCCAGCTTGGCTAAAAAGCCTTTCCGCATCGTGATATTCCGCAAATTTCCGCGGGACTATCTCGCATAGCTCTTCACCCAACTCTTCAAACCACACCAGAGGGCCAGGCTGTTTCATTACGCCATATTCAGGATCATTCACTTCTACAATAAGGCCGCTTTCCAGCGAATAAGGCGCATTGACCCACTCTTGCGTCGAGCGGTGCGGCGCGCCTGGAATTCCCCCTTCGCCAAAGAGCTTGCCCCATTCTTCAGATGTTTTGGTGATGAAGACACGCTTCATTTTCTCAGAGATTTTGGCAGCCCAGTTTGCAGGTAAAGGGTAAACACCAATGGACGTTTCAGCTTCCCATTGAGAATGCGGAAGATAGAGGTTTTCAACGTCTGGTAGACCTTCAGCCACCAGCTCATCATAAATGCCAGCAAGCTCAAGGCAGCGACGGGCATGGTTACGGTGTGACGGACAGACCACATAGAAATAGCGGCCATCTTTGCATTTGTAGGTACGGAAAAAGGGGTCAAGGTACTCCTGAAGCTCATCATAGGAGACGTCCATAGGGAGCCCTGCGTCGCGGCGACGTGCAATCTCTTTTTCCCTCATCGTGTGGTAGCGCTCTGGCATGCCCTCAATATTGATGGAGTTGTAAGAGAGGCCTTCCATGAGTGCTGCAGCCACTGGTACTTCAATATGATCTCCCTGGCCACTTTTCTCTCTATCAAACAATGCCAATGAAACACCACTTGCCGCCAACATGGTAGCGTAAGCAGAACCCAGCGTGAGCGGAGAAAAGCTCGGATCACACCCCATTAATACCCGGTTGTAACCCATATCGGTAAAAGCTCCGGAAGAAGCAGCAATCACAGCTTCCGTTGCTTTCCATTGTTTGCGTAGTTGGTCATTTGATGCAAAGCCAGGCAGAGAAAGCGTAATCAAGCTGGGGTTTGTTTCACGCAGAGTGTCTAAATCGATACCCAGCTTCTTCATCGTACCAGGACGGAAGTTTTCAATGATTACATCAGCCTGTGAACACAAGGACAAAGCCCTGTCGAGATCCAAGCCAGATTTTAGGTCCAGCCGAATATTGGTTTTATTCCGATTAAGAACAGCGTTGGCCGAATGTTTCCAAAGTGGTCCGTTAGGCGGGTCAATATGAACCACATTGGCACCCAAGTCGGCAAGGATCATGGCGACGGCTGGGCCAGAAACATACTGACCAAAATCGACAACATTTAGACCTGAAAACGGCAATGCATTTCTCATTTATCTCGCTCCTTGCTAAAGAGACATAATCATTGAATGAGAACCACCGAAAGGTGAATTCATTGCCGGATATTAATAACTTTAAACTTTATCGACTATTAATTTAAATTTGGTCTCGTCATAAATTTTTTAATGCGCCTATGGATGACTAGTTATAAAGCGGGCGATGTATGTTATTTACTTCATCGTTATTAACCTCTTCCATTACCCAGTTAATAAAAGCTTCGGCATGGGGATGCAAGAAACGGGATTTATGATTAACCAAATAGAAAGCTTCTGTTGTTAAAACTTCCTGTTCAAATAAGGAGATAAGCTTTTCATTTTCGAAATACCCTTGAAGTAAACTACTCCTCCCCAAAACTATACCACCGCCGTTAGCCGCCACTTCAAAGGCATTGATTAAAGTATCAAACTGACTGCCAAGGTTAAAATCGGTGTATGGCATACCAATCGACTGAAACCATCTATTCCAGCCGTCCTCGTAACCGATAACGTGTATCAGATTCTCATTGACGATATCTTCAGGGACGGGTTTTCCTTGGAAACGGGAAGCGTAGTTTGGGCTGCAAACCGGTTGGAGCAGATCCCATGTAAGTCGGCGAGCTTCATACTGCTGCCATCGGCCGTTGCCGTAGATAATCTCGAGATCACAATCAGGCGCCTTCTGTTGGCTATTCACCCAAATATTGCTAGTGATCTTGAGGTTGATATCCGGGTACTGCTCATAAAAATCGGGCAAACGCGGAGCAAGCCAGTTAACAAAAAAGACAAGATTAACTCTAACATTCAGTAGCTTATTTCTTCCTTTACCAAACAGTTCATCAGTCACCTCGTTCATTTTTTCAATAGACTCATGAAGCACAGGTAAGTATGCAGCGCCCGCTTCGGTCAACTCTAAACCTCTCGGCAACCTGACGAACAGCATAGTACCGAGCTGGCTTTCCAGTGCTTTGATCTGCTGACTCATCGCGGCCTGCGTTATGTGTAATTCCTGAGAGGCATGGGTAAAGCTAAGATGCCTTGCCGCAGCTTCAAACGACCTAAGCCAGTTCAGCGGAGGTAGCCGTTTCTTCATGTGTTGTGTTCCTTGCATCACGTTAAAACCAACAGTTTTTTTGAGAAAAATCCATCTTGCCGACATCAAAAAGTGCCGAATTTTCATTTTTATAAATTCACTATTTACACCTAACCAACACAGAAAGAAATGGTCAGAATGTAAAAATAGTGACACACATCTTTAATGCATAATTATTTTTATACCAATGACTATAAATTTATTAATTGATGGAAAGTGTTGAATTGTGAAAGGTTACTACCTCGGGTAAAAAACGCCTTACTTACCTAAATGCGACATATATAAGTCGCAAATAAGTAAATTTAAAATGTCGAGAAAGCAAATTAGTAAAAACAATAAATCTTACTAATTTTCTAGCATTTTAAAGAGGAGCATTGCAATCAGCTCAGAGCTTAATTCTATAGAGGGAAGCAATATTTTCATCGCGCCTAATTCCCAGTGGGGATCCTGTAGAGCGCTATTACCCGAAAACCAGATATCAATACAGTAGGAGCCTTAAAATGAGCACTTCAGTTGCTATGCCACGGATGATGGAGTTCGGCGAAGACGCCACCAAACGGCTGCCGGATATCGTGAAAGGATTTAACGCTTCTCGCGTCCTGATCCTTACAGACAAAACCATGGTACAGATGGGCTATGCCGCCATGGTGACAGAACTGCTGTCAGAAGCTGGGATTCAAAGCCATATCTACGCTGATACCATTCCAGAGCCGACCTCACAATCGATTGAAGAAGCGGTATCAGTGACACGCGATAGTCAAACTGACTGCATTGTGGCCCTTGGAGGCGGCAGTGCCATCGACAGCGCTAAGGCGATTAGTATGCTTGCCAGTCACGGCGGCATCATGCGTGATTACAAAGCGCCTCGCATCGTTAATGAAACTGGTATTCCGGTGGTAGCAATTCCAACCACTGCGGGTACTGGTTCGGAAGTCACCAAGTTCACCATCATCACGGACTCAGAAACCGATGAAAAAATGCTCTGTATTGGCCTGGGCTTTCTTCCGGTAGCTGCTTTGGTGGACTACAAGTTGACCATGTCCCTGCCCCCTCGTATCACCGCGGACACAGGGATCGACGCCCTTACTCATGCCATCGAAGCTTATGTGAGTAAGAAAGGAAACCCATTCAGCGATTACAACGCGTTGGAAGCGATGCGTCTTATCGCGCCAAACCTACGCAAGGCCTACCACGACGGTCAAAATGTCGAAGCACGTCAGAAAATGATGATGGGCTCCACACTCGCAGGCATTGCCTTTTCCAATGCCTCAGTTGCCTTGGTTCACGGTATGAGCCGGCCTATTGGCGCGTTTTTCCATGTACCACACGGATTGTCCAATGCCATGTTGCTGCCAAGTATTACCGCCTTTTCCATTCCAGCTTGCCCTGAGCGCTACGCACAGTGCTCAAAAGCGATGGGATTGGTTGATGAGTCTGCCAGTGTTGAAGGAGCCAATAACCGCTTGCAACAAGAGTTGCTGGCACTCAACGAAGAACTAAAAGTCCCCACATTGGAAGAGTTCGGTGTGGTAAAAGATGATTTTGACGCCGTGCTCGACACCATGATTCAGCAGGCTTTTGGATCTGGTTCCCCAGGGAATAACCCAAGAGTGCCAACTGAAGACGAGATGAAAACACTCTACACCAGCCTCTGGAAATAGGAGAAAGATAAATGACGGATATCGGGCATTTGATCAACGGAGAGATCAGAGAAACTTGTTCCAGAAAGCAAGCAGTGTACAACCCAGCAACGGGGGAGCACGCTAAGGATGTATTAATAGCGCCCGTAGAGCTGGTGGATGAAGCGGTCGACATCGCAAATGCTGCATTCCCAGAGTGGCGCAACACACCTGCCATTAAACGTGCACGTATTATGTTCCGTTACAAGCAGTTGCTCGAAGACAACAAGGAAACGATTTGTCGGCTGATTGGTGAAGAGCATGGGAAAATTCAGCATGACGCAATGGGCGAGCTTCAACGCGGTATCGAAAATGTCGAATATGCTTGTTCCGCTACAGAACTGTTGAAAGGTGAGTTCAGCAAAAACGTCGGCGCAGGTATCGACTCTTGGTCTGAACATCAGCCACTCGGTGTCGTTGCAGGTATTACCCCCTTCAACTTCCCCGCCATGGTACCGCTTTGGATGTTCCCTATGGCATTAGTTTGCGGTAACTGCTTCATCCTCAAGCCGTCTGAACGCGACCCTAGCGCAGCACTATATATAGCTGAACTCCTGAAAGAAGCAGGATTGCCAGACGGTGTCATGCAGGTCATCCAAGGCGATAAAACCGTGGTAGACAGACTGCTGGAAAGCAAAGGCATAGAAGCCGTCAGCTTTGTTGGCAGCACGCCGATTGCGCAGTACATCTACGAAAAGGCGAGTCAGTCCGGCAAACGCTGTCAGGCTCTCGGCGGCGCGAAAAATCACGCGATTGTCATGCCAGATTGCGACATGGAAAACGCGGTGAACCAGTTACTTGGTGCTGCATTTGGATCTAGCGGAGAGCGCTGTATGGCGCTATCTGTGGCAGTCGCAGTCGGTGATGACGCGGCGGACAGATTAATCGGCAGTCTCGCAGAGAAGCTCTCATCACTGCGCGTTGGTCCTTTCTATGACAACGACAATGATTTCGGCCCTGTCATCACTCAAGAGCACAAAGAGAAAGTCGAAGCTTACATCGCTTCTGCTGCAGAAGATGGCGCGAGACTCGTGGTTGATGGACGAAACCCTCATGTTGAAGGCTATGAAAATGGCTTCTATGTGGGTGCAACACTTATCGACAATGTTAGGCCAGACATGGTCAGCTATCAGGAAGAGATCTTTGGCCCAGTGCTACAGGTCGTTCGAGTGAATTCCATGGAAGAAGCCATGACACTCATCAACGATCATAGATATGGCAACGGCACCTGCATCTTCACCCGTGATGGTGAAGCAGCGCGTTATTTCTCTGATCACATCAAAGTCGGCATGGTCGGGATCAACATTCCCCTGCCCGTTCCCGTGGCTTATCACAGCTTTGGCGGCTGGAAGCAATCACTCTTTGGTGACCTTCATGCGTATGGGCCAGATTCGGTGAAGTTTTATACCCGACGCAAAACCATCACCCAACGTTGGCCATCAGCCAGTGTGCGTGAAAGTACATCTTTCTCTATGCCGACGCTGTAATTTGAAAACACACAAAGCAAAAAGAGCTGCCGATGGCAGCTCTTTTTAGGCCGTTACAGAGTCTTGCCTGCGTTTATTCAGCACAATCAATATCACAGCTGGAATATTCATCAACACCCCGTAAAGTAAAGGCGTCAATGCCAGTTCAGGCTGTTGAAGTTGGACGACTGCGACGAATATAGCTGTGCCTGCATTCTGAATACCGACCTCAATAGCAAAAGTTCGTGTGAGCTTTCTATCGCCTGAAAACAGCTTTGACACGGCAACCCCCAAGCCCATTCCCAACAAACACAGTAACAGCACCATCACGGATGCAACGGAGAAGAGTTGAGAGAACACGGCCGTGTTAGCGGCAAGCGTCACTGCCACCGTAAAGAACAGCGCCCACAAAGCTGATTTACCTGCCAAAACAGAGAAACGTGTAAAGCCTTCTCCTTTCACAAAGTGATTGAGTAACATGCCAATAGTCACTGGCAACAAAGTGACAGCGATAAGCTGCAGGATGGCCGTTTTGACCGGAATCACTGCAGAGACATCTGAGAGTACCAAAGACAGCATCAGAGGTAAGCTGAAAGGAATAATCAGGCTGCTGACCGCTGTCATGGTGATAGAGAGCGCAGAGTCTCCGCCTGCCAAATGACTTATCGCGTTGGAGGAAGCTCCACCCGGAGCCAGTGCCAGAATCCAAAGGCCCACAGCAACCACTTCTGGCAATGCAAAAACATGAATGAGGATGTAGGCAATGAGCGGCAAGCCAACAAGCTGCGCCGTTAGTCCAGCTGCAATTTTTCCCGGGTACTCCGCCACGCGTTTGAAATCAGTCAATGACAAGGTAATGCCGACACAGAACATCATCCAAGCCAGTGCGATTGGAAGCCCTATGGTTAACATTGCTTGTGCCATGTTTATTCCTCAACGTTTGAAAACAAAAAAGGCGAACATCATGCCCGCCTTTTGAATAACTTTCTTTGACCTTACGCGTTGCCTTTAACCTGCAACTGCAGAGAAGCAGCAAAATCCAGCATACGGTTCAGTGGAACAAGAGATTTCACTCGGATCGCTTCGTCAACGAAGATTTCATGCTCTTCGCCACCCTCACGCAATGCCAGTTCGATTGCCTTCAAGCCGTTCATTGCCATCCAAGGGCAATGTGCACAGCTTCGGCATGTTGCGCCAGCACCGGCGGTTGGCGCTTCAATCAGCTCTTTTTCCGGCACCATTTGCTGCATCTTGAAAAAGATGCCTTTGTCAGTCGCGACCACCAGTTGCTTGTTTGGCAACTCTTTTGCAGCTTTGATCAGCTGGCTGGTTGAACCGACAGCGTCTGCAAGCTCTACAACACTGGCTGGGGATTCTGGGTGAACAAGAATCGCAGCGTCTGGGTAGACAGCTTTCATGTCTCTCAACGCTTTCGCTGAAAACTCATCGTGCACCACACACTCGCCTTGCCAAAGCAGCATTTCTGCACCGGTCTTATTCGCGATGTATGAGCCTAAATGGCGGTCAGGACCCCAGATAATTTTCTTATCTTCAGCGTCGAGGTGTTCAACGATTTCCAACGCGATAGACGAAGTGACTACCCAATCCGCACGGGCTTTAACAGCTGCAGAAGTATTAGCGTAAACCACAACCGTATGGTCAGGGTGAGCATCGCAGAATTCAGTGAAGCGATCTTCTGGGCAGCCCAAATCCAATGAACACTCTGCTTCAAGCGTTGGCATCAGAACGGTCTTTTCTGGAGTAAGGATTTTGGCGCTTTCGCCCATAAAGCGAACGCCAGCAACCAGAAGGGTCTTAGCAGGATGTTTGTTACCAAACTTCGCCATTTCCAGAGAGTCACCAACGAAACCACCGGTTTCTTCGGCCAGCGCCTGGATTTCAGGGTCGGTATAGTAGTGAGCAATCATCACTGCATCTTTTTCCTTGAGCAATTGCTTGATGCTCGCGATGTAGTCAGTTTTCTGTTGCTCGGACAAGGCCTCCGGCTTCGGAGGGAAAGGATATACTGTCTCTGCAGTATTAATAATCTGGCTCATCAACTTACTCAGATTTGGCTTCCAATCCGGTCATTATACCCAGCTTGGTATCGAGTTTTCATCTTTTATGACAGATCGTTTACGCTGAAATGCGTCATTTTAGATATAAGAAAGCCAGCAATCATGCTGGCTTTCGTGAGCGACGCTTTTAGAAATTATTGGCTCAACTGCTTCTCAGCTTGTTTTGCCGTGGTTGTGCCGGGATATTCCTTCACAACTTGTTCAAAGAGAGTTTTAGCTGTTGCTGTATCTTTCTGGCGGTCAGCAATAATGCCCAACTTCAACAGTGCATCGGCACGTTTGCTTGATTTGGCAAACTGGCTAACGGCAGTGAAGTTTTTCTTCGCATCGTCTAACTGGCTTTTTGAGAAGTACAATTGACCCAGCCAGTAGTGTGCGTTTGGTTTGTAAATTGATTCAGGGTATTTAGCCAGGAATGCGTTGAACGCTTCTGTCGCGCCGGCGTAGTTTTTCTCTTTCAGAATGAGATTGACTGCCGCATCATATTCCGCATTCTCAGACTGATTCGCTGAGTATTTTTCCGTTGAAGCATTTTCTTGAGGCTTAGTTTCAACAGCAGGTGCCGGTTTCGCATTTCTCAGCGAATCAATCTCGCGGTAGAGATCGCGCTGACGTTCCAGCATCTGATTTAATTCGTAATTATTTCTTTCGACCGTGCCACGCAACTCATCGAGTTCGCTCGCCATCTGGTCAAGTTGGCGCTGCATGTCGATTTGCATCTGGTTTCGAGCTTCCAGCATTCGCTCCAAGCGCTCAACAGAGCTACCACTACCGCCCAACTCAGTCACCGGAGCAGGTGCGGCAGCCACAGGGGCTGCCGCACTCACCAGTAACGCCAGCGATAGAGCACGCAAAGTGTTACTGTTCATAAGATTTACCTTTAATTAGTAAACCAGAACCGCACGACGGTTCTTCGCGTAAGCTTCTTCACCCTGGCCAAGAACCAGTGGCTTTTCTTCACCGTAGCTTACGATAGAGATTTGAGATGCTGGTACGCCCAGTGCTTGCAGGTACTTAGCAACTGCATTTGCACGACGCTCGCCCAGCGCGATGTTGTACTCAGGAGTACCACGCTCATCTGCGTGACCTTCTACAACCACTTTGATGTCTGCGTTAGCGCGCAGGAATTCTGCGTGTGCATCCAGCATATCTTCAAACTGTGGCAGAACAGAGTAGTCGTCGAAGCTGAAGTAAACAGTTTGAGACTGACGCAACTCGTTGTTACGGATCTCTTGCTCAGTCAGGCCACCTTGACCGCCATCAACTGGAGTCACAACAGTGGTTTGAGAACCGTTGTTAGTTTCAGTGCCAGTGCTGTCGGTAGAGCTGTCACTTGAGCTACATGCCGCCAGAGTAAACATAGGCAGCGCTACAGCCAAACCCTTAAGTACTTTATTAACTTGCATCTTGTTTTCCTTATATCAAATAAGCGCAAATATTATTGGAACGGGGACCATGCTGGGGCTCTCACCCGGCCATTGGTAGCGGGTAGTCTCGCTTTGAAGCGTCCATCAATGGACACCAAAGAAAGCACGTTATTACGCCCGTAAACTGAGCTGTAAATGACCATACTGCCGTTTGGCGCAAGGCTTGGAGATTCATCCAACATAGTTTTCGTTAGAATCTCAACAGCACCCGTTTGCAAATCTTGTTTTGCAATGTTGTAGCCTGAGTCCGAGCGGTGAACCATCACCAGGTATCTACCATCCGGGGTAAGTTGACCGCCGAGGTTCTGGCTACCTTGCCATGTAATCCTATTGGTAGAACCATCGGCTAAATTTACTCGATAAATCTGTGGTTTACCACCCCGGTCTGAGGTAAAGATCAAAGACTGCCCGTCTGGATCCCAGAATGGTTCGGTGTTATTCGCACGGCCTTTAGTGATCTGGTCCATCTTGCGGGTCTTCAAATCCAACACGTAAACCTGAAGGCTGCCAGTTTTCGACAGTACCATCGCCAGTTTGCTGCCGTCCGGAGAGAAGCGTGGCGAACCGTTGTGACGTGGGAATGACGAAATCATTTCACGTTCACCGGTGTAGATATTCATCAGGAAAATCTGCGCCTGACCATTCTCGAAACTCACGTAAGCCAACTGCTTGCCGTCAGGCGACCATGCTGGTGACATCAGTGGCTGCTTGGAACGAAGTACCAACAATTCGTTGTAGCCATCGTAGTCAGCGATACGAAGTTGGTAGGGGTGTTCAGCTTTATCATCGATAACCACGTACGCAATGCGCGTCAGAAACGCACCTTTTTCACCGGTCAGTTTTTCGTAAACCAAATCAGAAATACGGTGGGCGTATTGACGAAGCTGTTTGTCACCAACCACTTTGCGGTTATTCAACAGCAGGTGATCTTTAGTCAAGACCAATTCACCCGTTGTAGACAGCCCTTTGCTCTGGCCACCGGTTAACTGGCCGCGAACAATATCAATCAGTTGATAATTGATAAGGTACTTGCCATCAGCCGTTGGGCTGATGGTACCTGTAACCAACGCATCCACACCCATTGCAGTCCAGTCGTTAAAGTCCACCTGCTCATCGTTGTAAGGCGTTTGTGGCATTTTGTCGGTTGGTACTGGGCTAAACTTGCCGCTTCGTTGTAAATCCGAAGCCACGACCGCTGAAACATCCGTAGGAAGCTTGCCCTCACCTTCCCATTTGAAAGGAACAATGGCAATTGGGCGCGCGGAGTTTACCCCTTCGGTGATGACCAGCTTCAACTCTGCATGTGCAGGTTGAATCACGGCTAGCATCATCACTACTGCTCCGAAGAGTACTCGTTTCAACATGAAGGATCCCTCTTACTCTGGTTTCACAGTCAGCTCGATATTCTGGAGCTCAGCTGCGATATCTTTGTCATCTGGCATTGGGAAAGATGACACTTTTAAAACTGCAGTTTTGGTCGCACGGCAAAGTGAACGATTGCCACCTACCTCTGATACGTCCAACAACAAACCAGTGCCAGAAATGCGCATTTTAACGATACATTCCTGCCCGCGGAGATTGTCATCTACCAGCAAATTTTGCTTAATCATTTGTGTATAGATGGAGCCATAGCGGGCTACTTCATCATTCACAAAACGTCCTCGAGCCGTATCGCGCGTGGCGGATTCCGACTCGAGACCGCTAAAAAGCTCGTTGAGGGCAGCCTCCTGCTCTGCCTGCTTACGCTTCGCTTCTGCTGCTTTACGCTCAGCTTCTTTGCGCGCAGCTTCGGCTTTGCGGGCTTCCTCTTCAGCTTTTTTCTTCTCGGCTAACTTACGCTGGCGTTCTTCTTCCGCTTTGCGTGCTTCTTCTTCAGCACGCTGCTTTTCAGCCAGTTTACGTTGACGTTCTTCCTCAGCTTTACGCTGCTCTTCCACGGCGCGCTGACGGTCTGCTTCTGCTTTCTTCGCCGCTTCTTCGGCTTTGCGTTGCTCCTCTACGCGACGAACACGCTCAGCTTCAGCCGCAGCCGCTTTTTCCTGAGCAATACGTGTAGCTTCTTCAGCTTTGCGCTGTTCTTCAGCGGCTTTTTTCTTGGCATCAGCAATGCGCTTGCGCTCAACTTCTGCTTCACGAGCCTCTTTCTCAGCAGCCAGTTTTTCTGCTCTCAGCTCACGCAGACGTTTTTCTTCCTGCTCACGCTGTTGTTCAAGCAAATCAGCTTGCTGTTCCAAACGACGAAGACGATCATCTTCCTGACGTTTAGCTTCATCCCGCTGCTGGCGAATTTTTCTTGCCTGCTCGTTCACCACACTTGGGTCTATGACGACAGCTTCAATGCTTTGCCCTACAGGTTGATGCGAGACTTTCGTAAAGTCCGCCCCCCAAAGCAAGCCACCGAATAATGCAGCATGCAGCAGTACAGAAACGAAAGTTGCGCCCGTGTAACTCGACTTCTGAGTTTTCTTCATTCCATCTCTCATGAATCAAGCGGTTCCGTCATCAAGCCGACTGATGAAACCCCAGCTTGGTTCAATGCATCCAAGGTGAGAATGATTTCTGAATACGGCACGCGTCCATCACCACCGACAAGCACAGGTGATTTAGGGTTAATTTCTAGCTCTGCCTTCACGCGGATAAGTAGATCCTGAAGTGACAGACCGCGTTGCATGTCTCCGTTATTCACGGAAAGTCCCAAACCGCCGTTCAGATCAACTTCTACAATAATAAACGCGCCGCTGTCTTCTTCTTTTGCAAGCTCCGCTGCCGTTTTAGCATTCGATGTTTGTGGAAGATCCACATCCACACCCTGCGTCACGAAAGGCGCTGTCACCATGAAAATAATCAAGAGTACCAACATCACGTCAATGTATGGCACCACGTTGATTTCGGCGTTCATTTTCCGCCGTTTACGCTGGTAAGGCATACATTACTCCTTCGGTGAAGCAAACGCCTGACGGTGAAGAATGCTCGAAAACTCTTCCATGAAGTTGATGTAGTTGTTCTCAAGCTTGCCCACTTTCGCAGTAAATCGGTTGTACGCCATCACCGCTGGGATAGCAGCAAACAGACCCATTGCAGTTGCAACAAGTGCTTCCGCGATACCCGGTGCAACCATGGCAAGGGTCGCTTGCTTAACCGCGCCCAGCGCGATAAATGCGTGCATGATGCCCCAAACCGTACCAAAGAGGCCGATGTATGGCGTGATTGAACCGACCGTTGCAAGGAATGGCAGATTGGTTTCCAACGATTCCACTTCTTTAGAGAGAGATACGCGCATGGCACGGGAGGTGCCTTCCATCACCGCTTCCGGCACTTTGCCGTTGCTACGGTGAAGACGGGCAAATTCTTTAAAGCCAGAGTAGAAGATTTGCTCACTGCCTGACAGGTTGTCTTTGCGAGCCTGCACTTCCTGAAACAGTTGAGACAAGTCCATCCCGGACCAGAATCTGTCTTCAAAACGCTCCGCTTTCGATGACGCTTCTGAAAGCACCTGCGAACGCTTAATGATCATTGCCCAAGACACGACAGACATGCCCAGCAGAACCAACATGACTGCTTTAACCAGCAGACTCGCCTGCAAGAACAGATCAAGAATTGAAAGTTCAGCGCTCACTTAAAATCTCCGATTGAATCGATTTAGGGATGGATTTCGGCTTCATTTTCTCAGAATCGACACAGGCTACCTTAACGGTGGCACGACACAACACATCGCCTTCTGAATTCACCAAATCTTGACAGAATGTGAGGGTCGCCCGACGAACTTCAGGTACCGTTGTTTGAACGGTAAGTTCTTCGTCAAGCCTTGCGCCTTTGAGGAAATCGATGTCCATATGACGTACGACAAACGCCGTATGTTCTTCAAATAACGTATGTTGATGGACACCAATGCTGCGCAGAAGTTCTGTTCTCGCACGCTCGAAGTATTTGAGGTAGTTCGCATGATAGACGATCCCACCAGTATCGGTGTCTTCGTAGTAGATGCGAACAGGCCAGCAGAACGGATGGAGACTCCTCATCCTGATAATTACCTGAAATCCATAGTAAGGTTTAGCGAAATACTATAACTGACTTACTCAGTGTAATAAAAGCACCAAGCGACGAGGCTGGTCACGAATGGCGCAAAATAAAACAGCCCAGCTGTTTTAAGCCGGGCTGTCGGTAACAGAGTGTTACAACGGGATGTCAAAGAAATGCTTTTACAAGCACAAAACTCATCACTACCCACGCAAACGGTGGAAAGAAAACGAGCTGCCAAAGCCAGAATCGTGGTTTGAACGCCATACCGTGGATCATTCCGGTACAGGTTGCCCAAATCAGTGCAGGACCGTTGGCAACAGTGAAGCCCCCAATCTTATCTGCGAAAGTCTGAGGATCCCACATGACTAACCCGCCGCATGTTAGCGCCATTGCCAGCGATAACAGCATGAGCACACGGATATGAAGACGGTCATGCAGACCGTCTAGCATAGTCGTGAACTTATTCTTCACTGTCACGATCCATGGCTTCAGTGTGTTCTAACCAAAGCGCATTGATAATACCGAACGAGCACGCCAGCAATACACCCAGAATCCAAGCGAAATACCACATGGTTAACTCCTTCTCTTAGTACAGTGAGGTTTTGTTTTCTTCGATGAACTTGTCATCAAGACGGCCGAACATCTTGTAGTAACACCATGCGGTGTAAGACAGGATGATTGGCACCATCACAATCGCTACGCCCGTCATAATGTTCAGCGTCAACTCGCTCGACGTCGCATCCCACATTGTTAGGCTGTGATCTGGGAACAAGCTAGAAGGCATCACGAATGGGAACATCGCAAAACCTGCCGTCAAAATCACACCCGCAATTGCAAGGCTGTTGAACAAGAACGCAAAACCGTCACGCTCGAAACGCGCACATACAGCAACCAACAGTGGCATAAATACCGCCAACGCCGGTGCAGCCCACAGTAGCGGGTAAGCTTCGTAGTTATTGAACAGTGCACCAGTTAAGGTCATCACTTCTTTGTTCAATGGGTTCGACGTTGCATTGGTCATGATTTCGCTGGTGATCACATAGCCTTCAATGCTTTGCGCCCAGAAGCCAGCAAGTGCAAAACATACCGCAGTCAGAATCGCAGAAATCTGCGCCACGTTACGTGCGCGGACGTGCAGCGCATCGGTGGTTTTCATCTGAAGGTAAGTCGCGCCTTGCGTCACGATCATGAACAAGCTGACCAAGCCACATAGAATCGCAAACGGATTCAGCAGGCCAAAGAAAGAACCACGGTAAGTTGGGATCAGGAACTCGTTCAGTTCAAACGGTACCCCTTGCAGCAAGTTACCAAATGCCACACCAAAGATGATTGGCGGCACGAAGCTACCCACAAAAATGCCCCAGTCCCAGGTTTTACGCCAGCGTGGGTCTTCAATTTTCGAACGGTAGTCAAAACCAATAGGACGGAACCACAAAGCCGCCAGTGTCAGAATCATAGCCAGGTAGAAACCTGAGAACGACACTGCATAGACCAACGGCCACGCTGCGAACAGCGCACCACCAGCGGTGATCAACCAAACTTGGTTACCATCCCAATGAGGCGCAATGGAGTTAATCATTACGCGACGCTCGTTATCGGTTTTACCAATAACTGGCACCAACGCGCCGACACCCATATCAAAGCCATCGGTAATCGCGAAGCCGATCAGCAGAACACCAATCAGTGCCCACCAGATCAGACGTAGAATCTCGTATTCAAACATGTCTCACGCTCTCCTTATGCTTCAACTTGACGCGCAAGATCCGTTTCCGGGCTCTTTAGCTTTTCAAAGTGATAACGGCCTGTTTTTAGGCTGCTAGGGCCTAAGCGCGCGAATTTAACCATCAGGTACACTTCAGCAATCAAGAACACTGTGTACAGTGCAACGATCGCAACCAGTGAAGTGATGATTTCTGACGCAGGAAGATTAGATGCTGCCATGTGCACTGGCAGAATTTCACCCACCGCCCAAGGCTGACGACCATACTCAGCAACGAACCAACCTGCTTCACAGGCAATCCACGGCAATGGAATACCAAACAGAGCCAGTTTTAGAAGCCATGGTTTTTCATCGATTTTCTGGCGACAAGTCTGGTAGAACGCCATACCGAAGATGAACAGCATGGCGAAGCCACACGCTACCATGATGCGGAAGCTCCAGAATAGCGGTGCTACCTGAGGAATAGAGTCTTTTGCCGCTTGTTTGATTTGTGCTTCTGTCGCATCAACAACGTTTGGTGTTTGTTGTTTTAGCAGGAGACCAAAACCTAGGTCTTTCTTCACGTCATCAAACGCAGCCAGGTTTTCAGGTGTTCTTTCACCTGCACGCAGTTTCTCAAGCAAACCGTAAGCAATCATACCGTTACGGATACGTGCTTCGTGCTCATCAACGATGTCATGTAGACCCGTTACTTGCTTGTCGAAAGAACGTGTCGCGATGATACCCATCACGTATGGGATTTTAATCGCGTAATCGGTTTCCATGGTCTCTTGGTTAGGGAAACCAAATACGGTGAAAGCAGCTGGTGCTGGCTCTGTGTGCCATTCTGCTTCGATGGCGGCCAGTTTGACTTTCTGAACGTCGCCCAACTCATAGCCAGATTCGTCACCCAGTACGATAGTAGACAGAATGCCCGCCATACCAAATGAAGCAGCAATCGCGAAAGAGCGACGAGCAAACGCAACGTCACGACCTTTCAGCAGGTAGTAAGCACTGATACCCAGAACGAACATAGCACCTGTGGTGTAACCTGCAGCAACAGTGTGAACAAATTTCACCTGCGCAACCGGGTTAAGTACAACTTCAGCAAAGCTCACCATTTCCATTCGCATGCTTTCGAAGTTGAACTCTGCACCCACAGGATTTTGCATCCAGCCGTTAGCGACGAGAATCCAAAGCGCAGAAAAGTTGGAGCCAATGGCGGTCAGCCAAGTGACAGTAAGGTGTTGGCGCTTGGAGAGACGGTCCCAACCGAAGAAGAACATACCGACAAGGGTAGATTCCAGGAAGAAGGCCATCAGCGCTTCGATCGCCAGAGGGGCACCGAAAATATCGCCGACATAGTGAGAATAGTATGCCCAGTTAGTACCAAACTGGAACTCCATGGTGAGGCCGGTAGCGACGCCCAACGCGAAGTTAATACCAAACAGCTTACCCCAGAACTTGGTCATGTCCTTGTAGATCTGCTTATCGGTCATCACATACAACGACTCCATGATGGCTAGCAGGAATGCCATACCCAGAGTCAGTGGGACAAACAAGAAGTGATACATCGCAGTCAGTGCAAACTGTAACCGCGACAGATCAACAATATCAGTTAACATAGTAACTCCTTCATCGTCAGGCTGACTGACGCACGACACTTACGTATCGTTAAGTAAATGCTTAATCACCTGCGAGCCATACAGCTCGCGCTTAACTGAGCTTCCTTACGGGGACTGTGTAAACAGCCATCCCTCTTTATGTTGCACGAATGTGCCGCACTGGTTAGGATTTTGTTAAGCATCTCCTAATATAGTGCCAGCTAATACTAAACATTCTGGGGACGAGCTTCAAAGCCTTTGGAGCGATCTCACATTGACTGCTGTCAAATTAATCAACTCCGGGCGTTTAAATCGTTTGAATTCAAGATCCAGATCAAAACAAAACCCAAATTAGACGTTGGCAGATATTGAAATCTTCTAGCACGCGACATTTGCACTAGAAGTATTGTTCAGGGAGGAAAAATAGCAAAGGCTGACACTAGGCCAGCCTTTGAAAAGAGGAAGATAGTGGTGCTTGCTCACTCAGGCATATCAAATCCAAAATGAAGATATGCTCGCTGACTTGCAATACGCCCTCTTGGGGTGCGCTGCAAGTAGCCTTGTTGGATAAGATAAGGCTCTAACACATCTTCGATTGTGTCTTTGGCTTCACCAATTGCCGCGGCAAGGTTATCCAAACCAACCGGACCGCCGTCAAACTTCTCGATAATTGCAGTGAGAAGCTTTCTGTCCATGTAATCGAAACCTTGGTTATCTACATCCAACATGTCCAACGCTTTTGATGCCACATCCGCATTGATACGACCATCAGCTTTAACCTCGGCATAGTCGCGAACACGGCGAAGCAGACGGTTCGCAATACGCGGTGTACCGCGGGCACGTCTCGCGATTTCAAATGCACCTTCTTCATCCATATCCAGATTCAGGCAATTCGCGCTGCGTTGAACGATCCCTTTGAGGTCGGCAATGTTGTAGTACTCAAGGCGCTGAGTAATGCCGAAGCGGTCACGCAGTGGCGAGGTCAATGAGCCAGCACGTGTCGTTGCGCCCACTAGCGTAAATGGTGGCAAGTCAATCTTGATAGAACGCGCAGCCGGGCCTTCACCAATCATGATATCCAGTTGGTAGTCTTCCATCGCTGGATACAACACTTCTTCCACCACCGGACTCAAGCGGTGAATTTCATCAATGAAAAGCACATCGTTTGGCTCAAGATTGGTCAGAAGCGCCGCCAAATCACCTGCTTTTTCAAGGACAGGCCCGGAAGTCGTGCGGATATTCACTTCCATCTCGTTAGCAACAATATTTGCCAACGTGGTTTTACCCAGACCTGGAGGCCCAAAGATCAGCAAATGGTCGAGGGCTTCTTCACGTTTACGCGCCGCATGAATAAAGATTTCCATCTGATCACGGACGTGATCCTGACCTTGATAATCCGACAGCATCTTTGGGCGAATAGCGCGGTCAATGACGTCGTCTTCGCGGCTCGGGGGTACCGTGCCCATCAGTCGATCAGCTTCAATCATTCCAAATCACCCTATTAGACCATTGAACGCAGCGCATCACGGATGATCGCCTCGCTCTTCATGCCATCAACGGCCACTTGCTTGACCACTTTCTCAGCCTGTGCAGCTTTGTAGCCCAGCGCGATAAGCGCACTTATCGCTTCATCTTTCGGATCATTCGATGCAGCAACGACGGTTTCATTGCTTGCCGCACGGCGGGCCGCTGCATCGGCATGTGGGGTAAACAGGTCGAAGGCATGCCAGTTTTTCAGGCGATCACGCATTTCGATCACCAAACGCTCTGCGGTTTTCTTACCTACGCCAGGGATTTTCACCAGCGTTGAGACATCTTCACGTTCTACGCTGTCGACAAATTGAGTTGCCGTCATACCGGAAAGAATCGCCAGACCCAATTTAGGACCGACGCCATTGGCTTTGATGACTTCGCGGAATAAAGCACGTTCGATGGTGGTGTTAAACCCATAGAGGAGTTGCGCGTCTTCACGTACGACGAAGTGAGTGTAAACAATCGCTTCTTCACCCACTTCTGGCAATTCATAGAAGCAGCTCATAGGCATACTGACTTCGTAACCCACGCCATTAACTTCCAGCAGGATTTCAGGGGGTTGCTTTTCAAGCAAAATTCCGCGTAATCGGCCAATCACAATCAAAACTCAAATTGTTGCTAATAATTGTGGTTAGGATAATGAACAACTGGATAGATATCCAGTTTTAAAGCCGAGCGTGTAATTGAAATGGCTATGCGATCAGACTAATCCGACCCACTGCATCGTGTAACGAATGAAATAGGCAAGTGCCGTCACTGCTAGCACACCCGCTAGCCAAAGGCCGACAAACCACGCAAACGCTTTGCCCTGTTTATTCATGATACCCCTCGTCAGCTCTGACCTTCCCGCGGAACACCCAGTAGGAATATGCCGAATAAATGATGATGATTGGCAGCAAAACCACAGCGCCAGCGAACAGGAATGCAAGGCTATTGTCTGGTGCAGCCGCATCCCAAAGGGTCACTGCTCTAGGCACCATGTAAGGGAATATGCTGATGGCAAAACCGGCAAATGCCATCAGATATATCATGAGTGTCCAGCAGTACGCTGCTCCAGCGCGACGCAAACTCAAGGAGTGCCAGAGTTGGTAAGCCGCGAACGCTGAAATGGCCGGAATAAGGAAAAAGCCCGCAGCATTCGGGAAAGTAAACCATCTCGCGGCGATATCGCTGGAGATAAACGGAAGCCAAACACTCACCACACCAATGGCTCCGAGGAACAAGAAGGTGAGTTTTTTGCACTTTGGAAAGAGTTTTTCTTCGATACTCCCGGAAGTCTTAATTAGCAGCCAGCAGCCACCGAGCAAGGTATATCCTGCGGTTACTGCAAGACCACAGAAGAGGGAAAAAGGCGTCAGCCAGTCAAACCAGCCCCCTGCGTATTGTCTATCGGCAACTTCAATTCCTTGCAACAGGGTGCCGAGGATCATCCCTTGGGAAAAGGTTGCCACCATCGAGCCACCCGCGAAAGACCAGTCCCATAGGTAACGACCCTTTTTGGTACGATAGCGATACTCAAACGCAACACCACGAAATATCAGACCAATCAGCATTGCAATAATGGGTGCGTAGACAGCAGGCATGATGATGGCATACGCCAAAGGGAAGACCGCAAACAGTCCTCCCCCACCCAATACCAGCCAAGTTTCATTACCATCCCAAATAGGTGCGATGGAGTTCATCGCGGCATCTTTCTCGTCGTCATTTAACGAGGGGAAAAGTATGCCAACACCAAGGTCGAAGCCATCAAGAATGACATAAGCGAATACGGCAAAAGCGATTATCACCGCCCAGATAAGTGCGTAATCCATTATGACTCCTTACCTGAAGCGGGCTCTGGATTCACAGTAAGATCTTTGGTTGAGTTACCATGTGAAAGTCGGGTAACAATGCGCCCGTCCAAATCCTGCTCGTACTTGGTCGGCGATTTTCTCATCAGTTTCAGTAAGTAGTAGATACCCGCACCAAATATCACGAAATAGACCACCACGAACACGGCGAGCGAAGCACCGACCGCACTGGCATCAATCGGCGACACGGATTCTGAGGTTCGGAGTAATCCGTATACCGTGTATGGCTGACGCCCTACTTCGGTAGTCACCCATCCCGCCAATATCGCCAAAAAGCCACAAGGCGCGGCATATACGCAGGTCCTTAGGAACCAAGCCGTTTCATACAAGGTTTTCTTGTAACGTAGCCACAGGGACACCAACCCCATTCCCAGCATTAAAAAACCAATAGCCACCATAATTCGGAAACTCCAGAACACAGTAGCAACAGGCGGCCTTTCTTCAGGCGGAACCGACTTAAGACCTTTGATCTCGCCATCAATGGAATGGGTAAGAATAATGCTACCCAATTTTGGAATTTCAACTTTGTAGTCAACCGTTTCGGTCTCTTCATTTGGAATACCAAACAGGATAAGCGGCGCACCTTTTTGGGTTTCGAAGTGTCCTTCCATCGCCGCTACTTTCATAGGCTGGTGTTCCAACGTGTTAAGCCCATGAAGGTCACCGGCCACAATTTGAATTGGTGTAACCAAAACCGCCATCCACATGCCCATCGAAAGGCTTATCCGGCCCAGCTCATTGTGAGCGCGCGCAGTAAATGCCAAGCACCGACACCTGCAACCATAAAGGCCGTTGTCAGATACGCAGCAATGACCATGTGAACCAGGCGGTACGGGAAGGACGGATTGAACACGACTTCAAACCAGTCCGTGACGATAAATTGGCCTTTGTCATTGAAATCAAACCCTGCAGGTGTTTGCATCCAACTGTTTACTGACAGTATCCAAGTGGCGGATAGTAAAGTGCCAAATGCGACGACTGCAACGGCCAGGAAATGAAGTTTAGGACCGACTCGCTCGCGACCGAAAAGCATGATGCCGAGGAAACCCGCTTCGAGGAAAAACGCGGTAAGCACTTCATAACCCATCAAAGGCCCGAGCACTGGGCCGGTTTTGTCGGAGAAGACACCCCAGTTCGTGCCGAACTGGTAACTCATGACGATACCGCTCACTACACCCATACCAAACGTCACAGCAAAAATTTTCGTCCAGTACTTTGAAAGCTCAAGGTATTGATGCTGCTTGGTTTTCAAGTGCAGCGCTTCCAGCACCGTGATATAGCTGGCAAGCCCGATAGAAAAGGCAGGGAATATGATGTGAAAAGACACAGTGAACGCAAACTGAATTCGCGCCAGGTCTATGGCAAGCTCCGACATACCCAACTCCACGAAACGTGAGTGACCCTAGTTGGAACGTCAAGCTTTACGCCTGAGATCACTTTTATGGAGAATTCATCACCAGAGGCGGCTTACCTAATAGAGGAATAAAAAAAGCGAGCCACGCTCGCTTTTTAGTGTCAGGTTGAGGCTTAGTGCTTAGCTTAGAAAATGCAGTGTTTTGCAAAATCAGTCGCTTCGTTGGTCGACCAATCGCCTTTTGGTTTTTCTTTTAGCTCTTTGCACCACTCTTCACTGCCCACTTCCGGTGAACAGCCAGCAATCACAAATAATACTGCAAATACGGCTAGTAGCTTTTTCATTTTAGAGTCCTATCCTTTCGAGTTATTTTCAACACTGCATCAGACTAACGACTAATCTGTAAAGTCACTCAGATAAGTCATGGAATTCACCCGTCATTCACCAACAATTTTTGCTGGCATTTCCTCGGTAGCAGACACCAACTGCAACGCAGCAAATTCGCGATAAAGCGGAGACGAAGCCATCAATTCATCATGTGTTCCTGTGGCGACAATTTGCCCTTTATCCATTACCAGGATCTTGTCTGCGTTGACCACGGTAGCGAGACGATGAGCAATTACTATCGATGTTTTGTGCGACATAAGCTCATCAAGCGCTGATTTCACTTTGTGTTCACTCACGGCATCCAGCGCACTAGTGGCTTCATCGAGAAGGAGAATTGGGCGGTCTGCCAATATCGCGCGAGCTATTGAAATACGTTGCTTCTGACCACCTGATAAACGCACGCCACGTTCGCCCAATTCAGTATGATAACCATCAGGAAACTCCACGATAAAGTCATGCGCTCTCGCCGCTTTACAGGCAGCTATCACGGCTTCTTCGCTGGCTTCAGGTGCGCCGTAACGCACGTTCTCAAGTACAGTGGTCGCGAAAATCACTGACTCTTGCGGCACCAGCGCAAACTGCTTTCTCAAGGTTTCAATCGAGAGGTCTGAAATGCTGACACCATCAATATCAATGTGCCCTTCCTGAACATCAAAAAAGCGTTGAAGCAGAGCAAAAACAGTACTTTTCCCGGCCCCGCTTGGGCCAACCAGCGCGATGCGCTCACCCGCTTTTACATCAAAAGAGAGTGAATGAAATACCGGAAGGTTTTCACCACCGGGATAGGAGAAAGAGATACCATCAAAACGGACTACGCCGGAAACGGGCTCCGGTAACTGGCGGGGCCTCTGTGGCTCCTGAATGTCCTGCTTCATTTGGGATAATTCAATCAGGCGTTCAGTCGCACCGGCTGCACGTTGAATGTCCCCAATCACTTCGCCAATGGTGGCCACACCACCCGCCACTAACAAGGCATAAAACATAAAGGCTGACAGCTGGCCTGCGGTCAATGAGCCGTCCAAAACGCTCAATGCGCCAACCCAAGTGACCAGCACAATGGCCACTATAGAGAGAAACACCACGGAGCCCATTAAGGTCGCGCGGTAGCGGATACGCGTTTTAGCAGCATCCATAACCGATTCAACGCGACCATTGAAATGATGCGCATCAGCGTCTTCATGGTTGTAAGATTGGACAGTGCGAATTTCGTGGAGCGTTTCATCTACGTGGGCGCCAAGATCAGCCACCCGGTCCTGACTCACACGTGCCAATCGACGCACTTTTCGTCCCAGTACGAAAATGGGAACCAGCACCACAGGGACCGCCAGCAATACTAGCCCTGTTAAAGTGATACTGGTGAACGCCATCATGATTAGACCACCAATCACAGAGACGCCAGAACGCAGCGCCATTGAAAGACTGGAACCCACTACCGTCTGCAGCAGCGTCGTGTCTGCGGTAAATCGACTGATGACTTCACCCGTTCTTTCTTTGGCATAAAACGAAGGTGAAAGTTTGAGAAGATGGTGATATACAGTCATGCGGATATCCGCACTGACGCGCTCGCCGAGCCAGCTCATCAGATAGAAACGACAGAAGGTTGCAAAGCCACTGACCACCGTAATACCTAGAATAACCAGAACTAGCTTATTCAACTCGGTGGCATTCCCTGAGAGAAAGCCTTCATCAACCACAAGCTTCACAGCCTGCCCAAGCGCCAGCCAGCTCAAAGAGCCAAGGAAAAGAAAGAAGACAGCACCAATGACTTTGCTGCGATAAGGCAGAAGATAAGCGGCAATCCATTTAAGGACTGACCGCGTGCTCGAAGATTGTTGGGAGTTTTGCTGGGACAAGATAATCACTCTCTCGCTTTCTATCGCTATTGGTTACCACGTTACAACAAGTTGCGATGCTCAGCGAGAGAGTAAGCCGAGATTAATCGACTTCTTCGCGGTCACCTTTTCTTGTTTGATACAGCAAGAATGCCGCCGAAAGCCAAACCAAACATGCCATCACAAATAGTGTGCCGCCATCGTTACCGACCACCTCACCTGCTTCATTAAACGCAGGCTGCGCAACTCCGATTGGTGTAAACAAGTGGAAGAAAATAGCGCCAGTCATAGTACCGACTGCTAAAAAAGCGCCCAAAGCATGAAGGCGTGTAAAAAGCAGAATCGAGGCGATCAGTTCAACAATACCTACCATATAAGCGCCGTATTTGCCGAACCAAGCCTGCCCAGACCACTCACCCAGTGTGCCGAAGATAAATTCCGTTTCCGGTGAACCCGAAAACTTGAAGAACAGCGACTGAATAAACACAAACGCGATAAAGATGCACAAGCCTGTTTTGATGTATTTCATAGATTTTCCCATTCGAAAACATAGATATCCCTTAGACAACCATAGAAAAGAACGGGGATTTCTCTAATCAATTTCACCCAAAAGTTAAGAAAGAGAGGCATAGGTTTTTTTGCCATTCATCAGAAAACTTTGGCGAAAACGTTGCCACAGACTCCCTGCGCACAGACCACGCACCTGAGTAGCAACATTGACTCGCTATTAAGACGAAACTGATGAGTCTCATATACGCGTCAGTTCAGTGTAACGAAATCAGTTACGGTTTCTTTGTTGTATGGATAAATGGATGATCCAATAAATGAAAATGATAAAAATACTGTTATTAGGACTTGTTACTACGTTAGCTGGCTGTGGAGGCGGAGGCGGAGGCGGAGGCGATTCAAATGTCATTAATGCTGGAGATGATGACCAACCCGCTCAAATTTCACCCCCTCCTGAGTTCATAGAAACTAGAACTCCTATCAAACTATCTTTAATCAAAGATGACTCATTGCGCAGTTGCATAGAGAATGAAAACTATCAATATTTGGAACGTGTCTACTCAATAATGTGTGAAGATATGGACATTGAAACAATGGATGGTTTAGAGCAGTTCATATATACAAATAGCTTTTTTCTAAGTGACAACAACATTACTGTTGCGGATTTTAGTTGGGCAAATTCCGCCACTTATATCAGTATGTCAGATAGTAATTCTCAAGTATTAATTCTTCCAGAAAGTAAAAACCTGAGGAGCTTATGGTTCGGATTCAACAAGATCATGAGTGTCGATTTGTCTGGTGTCCCTAATATAGAATGGGCTGAGTTCACATACAATAATGTAACCAGCATAGTTCTAGAAGACAACGATAGACTAGCCCATCTAGGCCTTGGCTTAAATTCATTAAGATCAATTCAACTAGAAGAAGTTCCAAACCTAGAATCGCTATCTATAATAGGTAACGACATAAATAGCCTAGACTTAACTTCAAATGAAAAAATCAGCTCGCTATCTATCTTTGGAAATGACATGGAGACCCTAAATTATCCTCCAAGCGATCATCTTGTATTTTTCCAATCTGGGAGAAATAATTTCCCAGCAATAGATTATAACTCTTATCCAAATATCAATTTTTTAGAAGCATCGAGATTGAGTTTAACAGAGATAAATATTGATAAATTATCAAAGCTTCAACATTTGGATATCGAATATAACCTGCTGACAAATCTTGATTTATCATCAAACCTATTACTTGAAGAACTCATTGCAAACATTAACGAATTGACAGAGATTGATCTTTCAAAGAACACAAATTTAACCGAAGTTGGCTTAGCTTCAAACAACCTTAGATTTCTTGATTTAAGTTCAAATGAAAATCTATCCGAGTTATATATTATTAGTAATGATATTACTGAAATTGACCTCAGTCAGAATCCTAATTTAACAAGGTTTTATGGAGATTATAATAATTTCAGTTCAGTGGATTTTGAACTCAACCCCAGAATTGAGTACGTGTCGCTTACATTCAATCCATTAACTTCTCAGACCGAGACATACCTAGAAAATCTTAAAACTCAAGACCGGCTAATTGTGTACTAACGACAAGGGGCATAAGCCCCATGATTTTATCTATAACGCCCGCGCCTTGCGCTCTTCGCCTGCCCAGCCATAGCCACCAGCGTATGGTTGGTGTGGGCATGACAAATCGCGACGGCTAAGGCATCTGCCGCATCGGCTTGTGGGGTAGATGGCAGTTTCAGCATATGAACGACCATGTGCTGAACCTGCTTCTTATCTGCACTGCCTTTGCCAACCACGGCCTGCTTGATCAAACGGGCAGCGTACTCAGAAACAGGTAAACCCGCATTGACGGCGGCAACAATCGCGCTTCCACGTGCCTGGCCGAGCTTAAGTGCTGAATCCGCGTTGCGCGCCATAAACACCTGCTCGATGGCGAAAGTATCCGGCTGAAACTGGGTAATCACTTCACCGACACCAGCATAAATCTGGCCTAATCGCCCGGCCAAATCTTCAGAATCTGTTCGGATACAACCGCTGCCAAGATATTCCAGATGCCTGCCTTGATGGCGGATCACGCCGTAGCCAGTGATCCGCGAACCCGGGTCAATCCCGAGAATAATAGCCACGTATGATTATTCCAGTGTTGCTGCGACTTCGTCAGAAATATCGCCGTTGTGGTAGACCTCTTGAACGTCATCAAGATCTTCAAGTGCATCAATCAAACGAAGCAGTTTAGGTGCGGTGGTTTCGTCTAAGTCTGCTTTGGTTGAAGGGACGAGCGTAACTTCTGCGTTTTGCGCTTCAAAACCCGCTGCATCCAGCGCATCTTTCACCGCTCCGAACTCTGCTGGCGTTGTGTAAACGTCCATCGAACCATCTTCATGAGTCTCAACGTCATCCGCACCACCTTCCAGTGCTGCTTCCATCACTGAGTCTTCATCCAGACCTGCCGCATAAGAAATGACACCTTTTTTGTCGAACAGGTAGCTCACGCTTCCGTCAGTGCCAAGGTTTCCGCCCGCTTTAGAAAACGCATGACGAACACCGGAAACGGTGCGGTTACGGTTATCGGTCATACATTCAACCATGACTGCAGTACCCGCAGGACCGTAACCTTCATAGATCACGGTTTCCATGTTCTCTTCGCCTTCACCACCCGCTCCACGCGTAACAGCGCGGTTAACGGTGTCTCGGGTCATGTTGTTTGACAGTGCTTTATCAATCGCAGCGCGCAAACGAGGGTTGTTCTCTGGCTCAGGACCGCCTTCTTTAGTCGCAACCACGATTTCACGAATTAGCTTGGTAAAAATTTTACCGCGCTTAGCATCTTGCGCAGCCTTACGGTGTTTGATGTTGGCGAACTTACTATGACCTGCCATTTCTCACTCCTCTATCAGCGGCCGACATACCACTGACGTTATTATTCAGTCATGGTTTTATAGCAAAACAGATAAAACCTTTCTGAGAGAAAGACCATATCTGCTGGCTTTATAACTTGGTTTCAGAAACAAATAAGGCCAGATAATCTGGCCTTATTGTTCTTAAAGAGTAACGACTTATGCGTCGTTTTCTTCTTTCTTAGCTGCTGCTGTGATTGCCAGCGCAAGCTCTTCCAGTGCTGCTGGGTTTGCTTCACTTGGTGCATCAGTCAACAGACATGCTGCTGCAGTGGTTTTCGGGAACGCGATAACATCACGGATGTTTTCGGTGCCACATAGCAGCATAACAAGACGGTCAAGACCGAATGCCAGACCCGCGTGTGGTGGTGTACCGTACTTCAACGCTTCAAGCAGGAAGCCGAACTTCACTTTTTGCTCTTCCGCTTCGATGCCCAGCAGGTCAAATACCGCCGTTTGCATTTCAGGGTTGTGGATACGAACAGAACCACCGCCCACTTCGTAGCCATTCAGAACCATGTCGTAAGCGTTAGAATTTACACTCTCTGGGTTCGCTTTCAGCTCTTCAGGAGACACGTTCAGTGGAGACGTAAACGGGTGGTGCATCGCGTGCAGGTTACCTTCGTCGTCTTCTTCGAACATTGGGAAATCAACAACCCACAGTGGTGCCCACTTGCTGGTGTCAGTCAGACCCAGATCGGTACCCAGCTTCAGACGCAGTGCACCCATCGCTTCAGTTACCACTCTCTTGCTGTCAGCACCGAACAGGATGATGTCGCCAGACTCTGCGCCAGTGCGCTCAAGAATGCCGTTAACCACATCTTCCGTCAGGAATTTGGCAACCGGAGACTGAATGCCTTCCATGCCTGCTGCACGGTCGTTCACTTTCACCCATGCCAGACCTTTCGCGCCGTAAATACCAACGAACTTGGTGTAGTCGTCAATTTGTTTACGAGAAAGCTCAGCACCACCCGGTACACGGATGACTGCAACACGGCCTTTCGGATCGTTTGCAGGGCCAGAGAAGACTTTGAATTCAACGTCTTTCAGCAGATCAGCTACATCAACCATTTCCAGCGGGTTACGCAGGTCTGGTTTGTCAGAACCGAAACGACGCATCGCTTCAGCGAAAGTCATTTGTGGGAAAGCGCCCAAATCAACGTTAAGCAGCTCTTGCCACATGTCACGAACCATACGCTCAGTCACTTCGCGCACTTGTTCTGCGTTCATGAACGAGGTTTCGATATCGATTTGGGTGAATTCTGGCTGACGGTCTGCACGCAGGTCTTCGTCACGGAAACACTTAACGATTTGGTAGTAACGGTCGAAACCAGACATCATCAGCAGCTGTTTGAACAACTGTGGAGACTGAGGCAGCGCGTAGAAGCTACCTTTGTGAACACGGCTTGGTACCAAGTAGTCACGCGCGCCTTCCGGGGTCGCTTTGGTCAATACTGGCGTTTCGATGTCCAGGAAGCCGTTGTCATCCAGGAAGCGGCGAACAAAGCTCGACGCTTTTGCACGCAGCTTGATGCGGTCACTCATTTCAGGACGACGCAGGTCAAGGTAGCGGTGCTTCAGACGCTGTTCTTCAGAGTTGTTCTGGTTGAAGTCCAGTGGAAGTGGAGCTGCACGGTTGATGATCTCAACGCCACGCGCCAGCACTTCTACTTCACCCGTCGCCATACCTTTGTTGATTTGGCTGTCAGGACGCAGACGCACTTCACCGGTGATTTTGATACAGAATTCGTTACGCAGTTGGTTAGCAACCTCGAAGATATCTTTCATATCTGGGTCTACAACTACCTGAACGATACCTTCACGATCTCGCATATCGATGAAGATAAGACCGCCTAAATCGCGACGACGGTTAACCCAGCCGCATAGTTCTACAGTTTGCCCTGCGAGGGCTTTGTTCAGGTGACCACAATATTGGGTGCGCATATGAATTTCCCGATCTGTTACTTACTGTCCTTTTACGCCACAAGACGCAAAGTATCGAATGAGGGTTTGCAGCTTTCACTGCTGATGCCCGCTGGAAAAACTGCACCAGCGAACCTCTAAATATTTCAAAAAGACGGCGCATTATAAAGGAAAAAATGAGCCTGCGGTAAATCGTAGCCAGACTAAGGAGGGAAATCGTCGCAACTGCGCAAAAAAGCAGCAAAGATTGACCTCTCGCCAGTGTTATACCAATCACAGTAGGTAGCTGATCAGAAATAGCGCAGGAAAAATGCTCGAGAACAAGGCAAAAAATTTCGATACGTAGTTATTCTACAATCAAATTTTTCAACGCAGTTATCGAGCATTTTAACAAGCTAGGATGAGCAGATATTTACTACGATTGGTATTAATTCCACAATAGCCGCTCAAACAACAGAAAGGACTCTAGGTTTGCAAACGCCGCTTTCCCAAATGACTTCACCGCCAATCCGCCTTGGTATGACTCAATGGTCACACAATTCATGGCAGCGTGTGTTCTACCCTTCTGGCACAAAAAGCGGCGAACGACTGGCCCGTTACGCAGAAGTGTTCAATTCTGTGGAAGGAAACACCACCTTTTACGCGAGTCCTTCCCACGCCACGGTGGCGAACTGGAAAGCGGCCACCAGCGATGCATTCAGCTTTACCTTTAAGTTTCCCCAACCCGTGACGCACCAAATGATGCTGCGCCATTCCGATGAAATGGTGTCAGAGTTTATTACCCTGATGCAGCCACTCCATGAGCGTATTGGGCTTTGGAAAATTCAGCTTCCTGCAGCGTTTGGGCCTGAGAATTTGCCCGACCTCAAACGCTTTCTGAGCGCAATGCCAAAAGGCTTTAAACTGGGTGTGGAAGTTCGTCATCTCGCGTTTTTTGCCAAAGGTGAAGAAGAACGCGCGTTGAATGCGATGCTGATGGAGCTTGGTGCCAACCGCATCATCATGGACAGCCGCCCTGTTTTCGCGGTTCCACCCGATACCGACGCCTTGCTTGATGCCCAGCAGAAGAAACCCAAAGTGCCAGTGCATGCCATTTCGACAGCAGAAACCCCCATGGTGCGATTTATCGGAGACCCAACGCTTGAGCGAAACGATAAGTTCTTTGCCAACTGGCTAAAAAAAATCCCGGTATGGATAAATGAAGGTAAAACGCCTTATCTCTTTATTCACACCGCCAATAACGACGAAGCGCCGCAGTTAGCGGCGCGTTATTACGAAAAGCTGTGTGAGCACATTACCTTGCCACCGTTAGCGCCCTTAATGCCGGAGCAACCTAACAGCAGCCAGATGAGTTTGCTTTAGAGCGGGTCTTGGAACCTGCAAAGTTTTTTATGTCACAGCCGCCACTTCAAGCTTTTGCTTTTCCTAGGATCCAGGACCTAGGACCGCTCTTTGCTCTTCCTAGGACCTTCGTTAAAAATACCAACTGATTTCCGCTTCCAGAAAATCGTCTTTGCGGAGCGAGTAAACAGGGTCCGATGGGGTATCAGAATCAAACATCCAACCTGTGACTGTCCAGCTCCAGTCGTTACTGAAACGCCCACTGGATTCGAGCCTCACGGTGACAGAATCAGAGTTGTCCAAATCCAGCGTGCCACCCACCAGAAACTCGGTGCCGTCTAAATCGTTCAACACCCAACGAAGTCCGGCAAACACATCATTCTGACCTGCCACTGGCGCTTTTTCACCGCGGTTGTCATAAAGGTATTCCACCAAAAAACCAAGGTCGGTTATGCCGTCGTTTACACCAACATAGGTGTATTCAAAGCCGCCAGTAAACGCCGTGTGATTGTCTAAGCTGAATCTTCTAATAGCTTCTGCTTTCCACAGCCAGTCTCCGAAAATCGCCTGCACATCTAGTCCAACCTGACTCATCAAGGCGTAATACGGTTGCACAGAATTCGACAAACCCTGCACAAAATATGGATCCCGATTAGTGCCATGAAAAGCACTTACTCCAAAGTCCCATTGGTCCCACATTAGCGAGTAACGCCCCGCCAAGTCCGGATACCACTCTTCATGTCTAGATTCGTATTGCGCTTCTGTATCACCCAACCCCGGGAAAGCCAGTCTGCCATCATTGCTGGCGAAGGTTCGTTCCCGAAAGTAAGGAAGCAGGTACAGATCGAGCAGGCTGTCATCAAACTCCCAACCCACGCTCACCATGGGTTGCCCGAGTTTTACTTCACCATCAATCGCCTCTACTGCGTCGGTTTGGTTAATCACATCGACTAAATGTTGTGACTCTGTCACGCCCCAGAAGACAATGCCGACCCCTGCACGAATTTCATAATTGCTATCATAGTGTCGCCACAAGGCTTCGCGAACATCACCATGAGTGCGGTCGTCATCCATTGAATCCCAACGGAAAAACGGTGAGAACACAAAGCTCGAATTCCCCTCTTCGGTTTCCCAATAAAGCTCTGGCTCTATCGCCACCGAAGTCTGGCTTTTGCTTTGTCCCAACAAGCCGGTTTCTGCAAACTGACGCTGCTGGAACGAGATTTCACCTTCTGCCTCAAAATGCTCGAAGGCAGAAAGGGGAAGCGCTGTCAGCGCCAGTGCTGCCCCCAATACTGCTGATTTCATCCAACCTCCTAGCGCGCACGTTTCAGGCTGGATTTGGAGAAATCTTTTTCTTCAAGCCCCGTGTTGAATGCCAGTTTGCTAGTGGTCAATGTGGTGACTTTTCCGGTCTGGTGGTTTTCCATCACCATTTCAAGTGCACGCCAATACTGGTCCATATACTGCTGGTAGTCCGCGAAGCTCAGTGTTTTCAGCAAAGTGTCACGACGGTCGTAAAACTCGATTTTCAGCGGGCGATAGTGCTCTTTATCCAGCCACACTTTCTGACGGGTATAACCGGAATATTTGTCAGTTGGAATTTGCTCCACCACAAAGCTATCCAGGCCTTCGACAGACTCATCACCTAAATAGTTAAAGCGGTATTTTTCCAGTTCAAATGAACTCAGATCTTCATAGGCAAACTCACTGCCCATAAATGGACCTGATTTGTTGCGCGATGCAATTCGCTTAGTGCGTTTAAGCGCTGGCAGATATAGCCACTGGTCATCTGGGCCTGTCACATGCGAATAGTTCAGAAATACTGTGCCTCGCACATCGCGCGGCTCATCAAAAATCGTCAGGCCTTTATCTCCGTCATCTGCCACTTCCAATGTGTTGATGCGCAGTTTGCGCTCACTAGTATCACCATTGGCATTTTGCAGCACCATCGTCAGGGTGGAAGCACTATCGCCCCACCCTTCATCGCGCTTTTTGCGCTCTTGAGCAATTTCCAAGCCGCGTGCTTCATCTGCCATCAGCGGCATTGATACGCTAAACAGGCTCAATGACACCACCACCGCCTGACTTAACTTCTTCATCGTGCTCATCTTTCTCTCCTTGATATTTTTGTCTTTTGTCTGTTCGTCTATTGGGCGGTTTGTGCCACCAGATTTTCCGATTCACTGGCGTAGGGCTTGCGGTCGGCAACCAGCAATACTGCAGGCAGAAGAATGAAATCGACCATCAGCGCAATGAATATCACCATGGCACTCAACATGCCCATATCAGCGTTTAAGCGGAATACAGACGTTGCCAGCACACTGAAGCCTGCCACCAGCACGACTGTGGTGATCCACAGTGCACGGCCAACGGTGCTGAATGCGTAACGGATACCTTCTTCAACATTGCGTCCTTGAAGGCGCGCATAGCGATACTTGGATAGGAAGTGAACCGTGTCATCCACCACGATGCCAAGCGTGAGGGTCACGACAATAGAAAGTCCCAGATTGATTTCACCTGAAATCACAGCCCACAAACCAAAGCCGATAATGGCAGGAGCAAGGTTAGGCACCAGACTGATCGCACCCAGTCGCCATGAACGCAGCGCAAAGACCAGCAGACCAGAAATCAGCACCAGTGCAATCGGCAAGGTCTTGAGCATGCTTTCCATATTGGTTTCGCCAATGTGGGCAAACATCAGGTTCGGACCGGAAGAGGTCATGTCGAACTGCGGCGCATTAGCGGCAAACCATTTATCCATGCGCTGCTCAAGATCGATGAGTTCAACGCTGCCCAAGTTGTCGACAGTAAGCAGCAACTTCACTGCCGATTTATCAATGTTTATTTCGTTGTTGAGGTCGAGGCCGTAAGGCAGCGACATCTCATAAAGCAGCAGGTATTGGGCCGCTAGCTCGGGATCGGTCGGCAATTGATAGTAGGCTTCATCATCGCCATGCATGTTTTTGTTCAAACGCTTGAACGTGTCTGAGATAGACGCAACATGGTCGACTTCCGGCTGAATACGCAGCCAATCCGTAAAACCGTTCACGGCTTGTAAGAACTCAGGCTGGGTGATGCCTTGAGGCTGGCCAGATTTAATCGACAAGCTGATGGCCGTTGTACCGCTGATGTTCTCTTCCATAAAGTCAGCTGCCTGACGGAAGGTGTTTTCAGGGCCAAAGTACTCCACTGAGTTATCGTTCACTTGGTTCTGAACCAGCAACATGCTGCTCAGTACCACCACAACAGCACTGACAGGCAAAATCATTTTGTGGTGGCGAATGACTGAATCAGCAATCCAGCCCATCACCTTCTTGCCCGAGCTTTGCGATTGCTTCACTTTCACTGGCATCAGTTGTAGCAATGCCGGTAGCAAGGTCACGGAGAGGAAGAACGCAATCATCACACCCACCGCTGCCAAGTTACCCATGTCACGAAGTACCGGCGAGTTCGATGCATTCATCATCAGGAAACCGATAGAAGTGGTGACCGAGGTGATCAACAGTGCAAGGAAGTTCAGCTTCAAGGCATAGCTGATAGCCTCAGATTTCGCTTTTCCTTCACGAAGCGCATGAGCATAAGACGTAATCAGGTGAACACAGTCCGCCACCGCCAACGTCATGATCAGCGTCGGTACGTTCACGGTACCGTTATTGAGGTAGTGCCCCACCCAGCCAAGTAATCCCATTGTGCTGGCGATGGTGAGTACGATGACCACCAGCGTGGCAAAAACAAACTTCCACGAACGCAGCATGAAACCCAGAAAGACCAGAATCACCAAGAACATCATAGGTACCAATGTATTGCCGTCATCCATGGCAGCGAGAGCAAAGGCATTGTTCAGGGCAATGATCCCGCCAAGATGAAACTCTACATCGCTGTGTGACTGGCTAACTCTGTCGAGCAACTGGTCAGTAAAAACTGAGATTTCATTGACTTCAACACTCTGGTCACCGTCAGGAAGTTGGAATGTAATCATCACGACAGCGACACTGCCATCCTGTGACACACTTGAACCCACAAGTCGCGGTTCGTTCAATGCCACATCTCGGATATAGGCGAGACGTGATGCATCCAACTCGATGTAATCCGCTGCCAAGTCCTCGACCAACAAATCATCTTCTTCTGCTGACGTATGCTGGTAGTTGGTAATGGAATCAACACGGCTGGCATAAGGGGTTTGCCAGGCTTCATCGGTCAGTTGCTTTACCAGTGACAGATTTTCTTCAGTGAAGACGTCACCATTAGCAGGTGCAATCACGATGGATAGGGTATCGGTTTTGTTGAAGGTGGCCTCCAGCTCTTTAAACGCCTGAAGCTGAGGGTTTCCTTCATCAAAGAAGATTTGGTAATCGCCGCGGAAATACAGTTTGGAAGCACCAAACGCCGCGAGCAGGGAAATCAAAACACTTAGGATTAAAAACAACCATGGCCTTAAGGTTGGCCATTGGGAAAGGTCTCTGTTCATCACAGGCTCCGTTTGTGACGATTCGTCAATAAATCCGCTTTAAAAAGCCAACACAGTGGCTTAGTAAGACTCAACAGATTTCCGAACCAACCTTGACGAAACGTCAAAATTGGAAAAATTAAAAGGCGCTCATGCGCCAAGACAACATTCCAAACAACAGGAAGTTGACGATCCGTCATAAATGACGTTTCGTCAATATAGATCAACCAGTATCACATTGAAAGTATTTTTTGACGATTCGTCAGAATTAGGCTTCTTGCCCGAGAAGAGCAAGTTCCTCAGAGAAGAGTTCTTTCCTTGCACGGGCCCAGGTTTGCTCATAGTCGAACTCAGTCGACAACGGCTTCCAACCAAGACCATCCAGTAGGAAGTTAATGTTTTGAAGGACAATATTGTGATTCAATTGGCGTGACACACAAGTGCTGTGTTCCGCGTTATGAACCAAGGCGTTGGTACCAAACCCCATCGCCCAGTTAGCAAACACAACGTTGTCTGATGTGACACCAGGATTCAACACCAGCTCACCCGAATTAATACCGTTTTGGATGAACGCATCACCAATAGATACCGCTATTTCTTCCAGCTCATTGAGTTTTTGCAGGCGCTCAGGCGCACTTTTTTCTGTCACAGCAGGCGTGCGGCTGACCATGGCACACATGGAGAGAATGGGCTCGAGTTGGGAGAAAACGAAGTAGCCTGCATGCATGGCGATACATTTCTCGCGGCTGGAGCCATCAAATGCCAAAGAACGTTTAAACATTGGTAGCTCACGACTTAGCGCTTCAATCGCCAGAGCCGCAATGAGGTCTTCTTTGCTGTTAAAGTGATTATAAATTGTTCCCTTGGAGTACGAGCTAGCTGCAGCCACTTTATCCATAGTCAGTTGAGCAAAGCCTTCACGCATCACAACATCACGCGCGATTTCCAACAGCTCTTTCTCTCTGTCACGCATGGCAAGCTGCTTGCGGCTCAAAGACGAAGTATCGACGTTGTAAATCGCGGACATTCTGTTTTCGATGGTTTGCTCTAACATAATCACTTCCTGAACAAGATCAGCTCACTTATAGCATGGAACATGACAAAACGGAAAACGGTCGCTGTATTTAAAAGCCGACAACTTGACGAAATTCAATGACCCGACAATTCATACATTGAGCTCAATACAAGCAGGATAGAGACAAGCGAAGCAAAATTCTCTACAATACGCGCCCTTTCGATGCTGGATGGAAACTGGCATCAACGAGTGTAGTAATGCCGAATCTCAGGAATGCAGAGATTGACGGTAAATGGTTCTTTTTAGGCAGGTTCAGATGGCAAATCGCGACAATATTTTTGCTGCGCCAATTGAAAAACTGGGTGACTTTACGTTCGACGAAAACGTCGCCGAAGTTTTTCCGGATATGATTCAACGCTCGGTGCCGGGTTATAGCAACATCATATCTGCGATTGGTATGCTCGCTGAGCGTTTCGCCACTGATGGTAGTCGTGTTTACGATTTAGGTTGCTCGCTGGGCGCAGCAACACTGTCTATGCGCCGTCATATTAAAGCGCAAAACTGCACCATTATTGGCGTTGATAACTCACCCGCCATGGTTGAACGCTGCAAACTGCACGTCAATGCTTACCGCTCAGACACTGATGTACAAATCATTGAAGACGATATCCGTAATGTCGATATCCAAAACGCTTCTGTGGTTGTGCTGAACTTTACCTTGCAGTTTTTGACCCCAGACGATCGTCAGGCATTGCTTGAGAAAATCTTCGCAGGCCTCAAGCCAGGTGGCATTCTTATTATCTCTGAGAAATACAACTTTGCCGACGAAACCGCAAACGAGCTGCTCATCGACCTGCACCACGATTTCAAACGCGCCAACGGTTATAGCGAGCTGGAAATCAGCCAAAAGCGCAGCGCATTGGAAAACGTGATGAAGCCAGACAGCATTGATACCCACAAACATCGTCTGACTGACATTGGTTTCAGCAGTGTGGCGGTTTGGTTCCAATGCTTTAACTTCGGCTCCATGTTTGCCATCAAGTAACCACCAAAGGTCAACAGCCCCTAGGGTCTTTTTGACCCTAGCTAAACAAATTCATCGCGTTAGGTAAGCTGGCGCAATACGAAAAACCATAAGACGATACCTATGTTCGATTTTTCTGACTTCTACCAATTGATTGCTAAAAACCGTCTGCAGAACTGGCTGAATGTATTGCCAGCGCAATTGACGGACTGGCAAAACCAGCCACATGGTGATCTGCCAAAATGGATGCGCGTGCTGAAGAAGATCCCAATGGATGCGCCTTCTACGATTGACCTGAAAGATAGCGTGACCATTGGTACAGAAGACGAATTGCCGGCTGGCCAGCGTGCGAAGATTGAAAACCTGCTACGCGCTTTCCACCCGTGGCGCAAAGGTCCTTACAATGTTCATGGCATCAATATAGATACCGAGTGGCGCTCGGATTGGAAATGGGATCGTGTGCTACCGCATATCTCTCCACTGAAAGGCCGCTATGTATTGGATGTAGGCTGTGGAAACGGCTACCACATGTGGCGCATGCTGGGTGAAGGTGCAGAGCTGACAGTAGGTATCGATCCTTCTGAATTGTTCCTCGTCCAGTTTGAAGCAATTCGCCGCATGATGGGCAAAGACCAACGTGCTCACCTGCTTCCTCTGGGTATTGAAAAGCTGCCAGAGCTGAAAGCATTCGATACCGTATTCAGCATGGGCGTGCTGTACCACCGCCGCTCACCGCTTGATCATTTGATCCAACTGAAAAACCAATTGGTGAAAAATGGCGAACTCGTATTGGAAACGCTGGTAATTGATGGCGATGAAAACGCGGTGCTGGTGCCATTTAGTCGTTACGCGCAAATGCACAATGTCTACTTCTTCCCTTCCGCGAAAGCGCTGAAAGTGTGGCTTGAAAAAGTTGGTTTCGTGGACGTGCGTATTGTTGATGAATGTGTAACGACAACAGACGAACAGCGGACAACAGATTGGATGACGCACAATTCGCTGCCTGATTATCTTGACCCGAATGATCCAACAAAAACGGTTGAAGGTTATCCGGCACCAAAACGCGCCATTTTGGTTGCACGTAACCCAGATTGAAATAACACCTTCCTGATATTAAAAAGGCAGCCCCGGCTGCCTTTTGTCGTATATTCGAATCAAATAGTTAAATTTTCCGACAACTTAGCGTCACTTCGAGTCAATCCCACCCCAAAATTAATAGTGATTTTGATCACACAAAAAACCAATTAATTTCATTCCCATTCAAATAATTTCGAGTCAAACCCCACTAGAAATCCAAGATGATTTGTAAGTCATTGTTCGGAATATTTTGAAACATTATTTCAATTTAATCTCATATTCGTTTCGTGAATATTTAATTCGAGACACAAGCAGCATGTATTGGATGTGTCCTGTGAGATACGTACGCAAAAGGAACGAATAATGAAACTAAAAACTCTTGGCCTTATTATCCCAGCAATTTTGGCTTCGAACGCAGTAGTGGCTGCGGATGTATACAAGAATGATACTTTAACCCTTTCCGTTTCGGGTCACGTAAAAGCGAACAGCACTTCATCAAACGCTAAGAAAAATGGTGAGTCTACTAAGAAAAAAGAATTCCACGTTACATCAAGTGGTGAAGTTTCTTTTAGTGCGGCTTACCAATTGAACGACGACGTTAAACTGACAGGTTCTGCTTATATCAACGGCAGTGACGGTCTAGAAGGCTTTAAGCTATCGGGTTCACATACCAAGTATGGCGTGCTTTCTCTGGGTGATACTGGCAGCTCTTTCGGTGCACTGGAAAAGGCGAACGGTCTGGAAATCACCAATATCTACGCAGTGAGCCAAGGTGGTGTAGGTCAAAATGGTGTTCGTTACACCAAGTCCGTCGGTGACTTCGACTTCTCAGCAAACTATGAAGCAAAAGAAAGCCAGGTAAACGACAATGGCGAGAAAGATCCTTCAAACTACGCAGCGTCAGTTAATTATGGCGGAAGCAACTTCTCAGTTGCAGCAGTTTATGGCTCAGATGGCGACGATGCACAATCCTATGGTGTTGGAGCAGACGTGACGTTTGGATCTCTGAAGGTAGGTGCTGCCTACGTTGACTTCCAAAATGCGGGCTCTTTGACTGTTAACGCTGATGTTGATGCTATCGACCTGAACACACCAAACAGCGGTGAAACATACGCCTTGACCTCAATTTATACCCTCGATGATTTGGCGCTTTTTGCCACCTACCAACATGCAAAAGGTAAGGCAGTGGATAAAGCGTTCGATATCGACACTTACGCGACTGGCCTGACTTACAAGGTAAGCGATAACTTCACTACTTGGGCGAACTATCAGGTAGGTGAAGGTAAAGACGGTACAGACCGTAAAGAGGGTGACGTCATTCGTTTGGGCGTGAAACTCACGTTCTAACGGATAACCCGTGGGGCAGGCCGGCCCCACAATGCACTGCTAATTTCTTTTTTATTTTTACGACTCCTTTTGTGCTATCACCTTGGTGATAGCACTTTTTTTATCTGTTAGGGGCTGTTGATCTTTGGTGATGATTCTTGCAGCAGTTTGTGGGGACTTCATGCAAGGCAGAGGCTTCGACGTGTAGCTAGCCTACATGAGAAGCCGATAACGCAGCAGGAATTCCCCTCAATCGCTGCCCGAAGGGTTCTGCCCCTAGGCCACAGCTTGCTGATAAGGATATTTCGCGCAACCCAGCTTTGACGATATGGCTACAGCGGCCTGAAGCAACGCTTCTTTGTAACGGTCGCAGACCTCCTGTGAGTAGCGGACAGTTGGTATATCAACTGACAACGAGGCGACCGCTCTGTTGAATCTGTCGTAGACAGGCACCGCCAAAGCGATCACCCCGGCCTCATGTTCTTCTCTATCGAACGCATACCCTTTCTTACGGACTGCTTCGAGTTTTATCATCAAGGCAGCTAAGCTAGGATCATCTCTACCCGTTTCTTGCCAGATCCTTTTTGTTTCAGATTCGCTCTTTTGAGCCAAAAATACGTTACCCAACGCAGCATCAACCAACGAATGCCGGCTACCTATGCGAGCCTGAACACCAAGGCTGTGCGAAGCATCGAGTTTATGAACGTACACAAAGCTGTCGCCATCCTCTATCCCGAGACTCACTGCTTCTCCTGATACAGTCGCTACATTACTCATCTCAGCGTTTGCGATCTCTACCAAGTCAACGTATTCAAGCGCAGCTGCTCCCATTTCGAACAGCTTTAACGTCAGCGAATAGCGCTCTGAATCGCCCTCCTGCGACACGATCCCTAACGTCTTCATGGTTTGGAGAAAACGATATACCGTACTTTTCGACATCATGAGTCTCTGCGCCAGCTCACTCACGCCAATGTCTTTTTGCGAACTCAACGCCTGCAAAATCGCAAATGTTTTCAGCACAGATGAAACTGACTCGGGCTGATTGTTTAACGCCATAACACGGACACCTTCACATTCTCAATATTTGGAACAAAAGATCGCCTCTTGAGGAGCTTGCACCCATTAGGGTTGTCAATCAAACATCTCAAGCGAATGGATATTCACTATAGGCTTTCAATCATAAATAAAGTGAAACAGCGTTCCATTAGAATATTCTTTAATTTCGTCAGAGTTCACTGTTTTCGATTCACGTTTATTTATTAACAACTTCCTTTTATAAACCGTTTATTGAAGCATGGGGTTTAAGGCGATTAATCCCTCAAAAATTTGAGTACGAGGATCAAGAGAGTAAGGTTCCGTGCGCATGAATTACCATCCTGAATGTAAGCATGGAAAACCATCGCCAGAAATAATAAAAAGGCGTTTTACAAAGAAAAACACAGGGGAAAGTGTCAGATAAATTAACAAGCCCAGCACTTTAGTTACGCCACCGTGTCCGATATCACTAGCCGCTCAGACACCACGAGCACGGCACCGAGAGACAATTTAGGCCTGTCTACAGAGAACGTAATAAAATTCTGTTCGGATTTTTCATGCCAACAATAATCACAAAGACAGTTTAATTCGCCGGCACTAATTTTTGCGACTGAAATCCCAATTATAAATTTCGGAAAGTTTGCAACAAAACAGCATGTTCAGATTAGCGACAATCCTGACTCAGATATGACAAATCACCCTTCTCGCTTCGTTTTTTTCGGGATAAACTACACTCCTATTTTCAACGCCTTAACCACCCAGCACGGAGCTCCACATGCTAACTCGCAGCGGATTGCTGATTCTTTTCTCTGCTGTCCTCTCTGGCTGCAGCATTACATCTCAGGAACAGCACCAGCAAACCCTGAATGCAATCAGTAACATAGAGACCAACATTCAGAGTGACTACTCGTCGCTAAACCAAAGTGTTCAAACACAGCAAGAACAAATCGCAACCCTTGAACAACAGGTTGCTGATATGTCTGACACACTCAAAATCATGCGTCAGAATCAAGCCCGTGAAGCTGCGAACCGAGCTGAACCGCAAGTGGTCTACGTCGAGAAAGAAGTGCCTGTGCCACAAAAATCCGATAAAGCTGTGCTAGGTGAGCAAGAGTGGGTTTGGATTGATGCAGCAGGCTCCAACTACAAGGCCCGTGTAGACACCGGCGCAACGACGTCTTCCCTAAATGCAACTGACATTCAGGAGTTTGAACGCGACGGTAAAACTTGGGTCCGCTTCAGTCTTGCGCATACCCAAAATGGCGAGGGTGAGTCCGAGCCGCTGGCAACGATTGAAGCACCAGTGACCCGCTGGGTGAAGATCCGTCAAGCTTCTACTGAAGATCTGGAGCGTCGTCCGGTTGTAGAACTGCGTGTCAGACTGGGTGAACTGCATGAAAAAACGCAATTTACGCTGGCTGACCGTTCGCATATGGAATTTCCGGTTCTTCTGGGCCGTGAGTTCTTTAAAGACATAGCCGTCGTTGACGTCTCTCAGTCTTACATCCATCCAAAGTTTGTTGCCGAAAAGAAATAGCGCACTGAACTTCACCCCACAGTGCCAATAACGAGGAAAGAATGACTTCACGCGTTCCTTTATATTTACTCATTAGCCTGCTGATCATTGTCGGCATGAGCATGAGTATCTACCGCCATAACGTCTACGGTGTGCCCTGGACAGCGGGACAAAAACACCAAGTGTGGGAAGTGGAAGCCCGCGTTGAATTCCAAGCCAAAGGCGAGCCAGTCAAAGTGTCACTGGCTACACCGGATACCCAGGAAGGCTTTACCCTCATTAATGAAAACACCAGCTCACCGGGCTACGGGTTTGCATTGATCAATACCGAAGATGGCCGCAGAGCAGAGTGGAGCAAGCGCGAAGCGAGCGGGCAACAAATCCTTTATTTCAAAAACCAAATGCTGGTTGATGAAAACGCCAACTACCCGACTGAGCCCCCGCTCGGTGATGTGACACCAGCCGTGCTTGATGGCCCGATAAAAACGGCGGCAGATGCCCTTCTCGAACAAGCAAGACAACGCTCAGCTGATAATGTCACGCTGGCACGGGAACTCATCAAACAGTTCAACGACAAAGAAAGCCAAAACGCCGCGCTCCTTACCAAAGAGATGAGCAAGGCGGACGCTATTGTGGCTATTTTGTCGTTGGAAGGCATCCACGCCCGTGTGGTTGGTGCGTTGCAGCTGGAAGATGGACGTCGTCGCCAAAGCGTTATTCCAATGGTCGAGATTTGGAACAGCGAAGAGTGGCAATTGTTTAACCTAGATACCGGAACAGAAGACTCTTTCGACAATCTATTGATCTGGAATCAAAAAGGCACGCCTTTACTTGAAGTCATGGGTGGCACCAACAGCCAGGTCAGCTTCTCCATCATCGCGCAGGATATCAGCCCTCAACAGGCAACTGACGAGAAAATACAGGCCGAAAGCCTGTTGAATTTCTCTATTCACAGCCTGCCTATTGAAGAGCAGGCGATGTTTAAAACCATCATGCTGATCCCAATCGGTGCCCTGATTGTGGTGTTGCTACGCGTGCTGGTGGGTCTGAAAACCTCAGGTACCTTCATGCCCGTGCTGATCGCTGTTGCCTTTGTTCAAACACAGTTAGTACCGGGCCTGGTGGGCTTCTTGTTAATTGTCGGTACCGGTCTGGTTATCCGAAGTTACCTCTCAAGGCTCAACCTCCTACTCGTGGCGAGGATATCCGCGGTGATCATCACGGTGATCATGATTATCTCCGTCTTCACTGTCGTCGCGTTCAAGATTGGATTGGTTGAAGGTCTGACAATCACCTTCTTCCCAATGATTATTCTTTCCTGGACCATCGAACGTATGTCGATCCTTTGGGAAGAAGAAGGCGCGAAGCAGGTACTCATTCAGGGTGGCGGCTCGCTGTTGACGGCCGTGTTGGTTTACCTCGCAATGACCAATGATTTCGTCCGACATATCACCTTTAACTTCGTTGGCATTCAACTCGTGATTCTGGCACTGATCCTGATGCTGGGTAACTATACCGGCTACCGCCTGAGCGAATTGAAACGATTCAAGCCACTGGTGAAGGATTAAGGCATGCTGGATTTCCTAAAGAAATACACATCGCCTTTTAAGCTGCACGGTGCAGGTATCATGGGAATGAACCGCCGGAATATCAGCTATATCGGCCGATACAACAAGCGTAGTCTTTTCCCTCTGGTGGATAACAAGCTTAAAACTAAACAGATTGCGCAGCGTGCCGGTGCAACGGTACCCGAGCTTATTGGTGTGATCAGTGAACAGCACGATGTCCCATCTATCCACGAGATGGTTAAAGACTGGCCAGGATTTGTGATAAAGCCCGCTCAGGGCTCGGGCGGCAAAGGCATTCTGGTAGTGACCTCAAACAAAGATAGCGTTTACAAAAAGCCATCTGGCTCTGAGGTCAGTAAAGAAGAAGTGGAACGCCACATCACCAACACCCTGGCGGGCTTGTTCTCGCTGGGTGGTAAAAACGACGTCGCTGTCGTAGAAAACCTGATCCAGTTCGATGACGTGTTTGATGGCTTCAGCTACGAAGGTGTGCCGGATATCCGCGTTATCGTATTTAAAGGTTACCCTGTGATGGCGATGATGCGTCTTTCTACTGCCGCTTCCGATGGTAAAGCCAACCTTCACCAAGGTGCGGTGGGTGTCGGTATTGATATCGCAACGGGTAAAGCGTTGCGCGCTGTGCAGTTTAACCGCCCTATTGAGCATCACCCTGACACAGGTCGTCTGCTGAGTGAGCTTCAAGTGCCTCATTGGGAGCTATTGCTGACTCTCGCTGCAAGCGCGTGGGAAATGACAGGCCTTGGTTATCTCGGCACGGATATGGTGCTCGACAAAGAAAAAGGTCCAATGGTGCTGGAACTCAATGCCCGTCCTGGTCTGGCGATTCAAATTGCTAACGGCTGCGGATTACTGCCAAGACTTCGTCATATCGAAGCCATGGGAGAAACTGCTCACCTCTCGACACCGGAAGAGCGTGTGGCTTATGCTGCCAAGAATTTCTGCGGCACGCATACGCCAGGACATTAAGTTCAAACAAGACACGTCAATCGGGCTTCGGCCCGATTTTTATTTCAGGCAACGACTCCCCCTTTCCCATTCCTATCTAGTTTCAGTAAGCTAGGATGATTCACCTTTATCACAGACCCTATGGACACAAAGAATGGATGCATCAACCCACCAATTTGATTTTGATAAAGAAGTCGACCGCACAAAAAGCCATAGCGACAAATGGGACAAATACAAAGGTCAGGACATCCTTCCAATGTGGGTTGCAGACAGTGATTTCCAATCCCCACCGGCGGTAATCGAAGCGCTACAGGAGCGCGTATCTCATGGTGTTTTCGGCTATACCCATGCATCAGAAACCCTGACGGAGATTTTCGTCGCCCGCATGAAGTCACGCTACAACTGGGACATTCAACCTGAGTGGGTGGTCTATCTTCCGGGCTTGGTATGCGGACTCAACATCGCCGCCCGTGCTTTAACGGATGAAGGCCAAACCATCATCAGCCCTAGCCCAATCTATCCACCTTTCATTTCTTCCGCCAAGTTTGCTGAACGCCCTTTAGTGAAAGCCACAGTGAAGCTGACAGATGGCCGCTGGATGCCGGATTTGGAAGAAGCAGGGGAACAAGTCTCAGGTAAAGGCGGTTTACTGCAAATGTGTAACCCTCTGAACCCGGGTGGAACGGTGTATACCCGCGAGGAATTGGAAGCGACACTCGCATTTGCGGAAAAACATGACTTGTTCGTGTGTTCAGACGAGATCCATTGCGACTTGATTCTGGATGGCGACAAGCAACATATTCCATTCGCAAGCATCAATGAAAGTGCCGAGCAGCGCAGCGTGACGCTCATGGCACCGAGCAAAACCTTCAACATCGCTGGCCTTGGAGCGTCTATCGCTATTATCCCCAATGCGAAGCTTCGCCAGCGCTTTAGCAAGATAAAGCGCGGCATCGTTCCGGGCGTTAATGTGCTGGCTTTCACCGCTGCCGAAGCAGCTTATCAACATGGCGAAGCTTGGCTGCAAGAGCAACTTTGCTATCTCGCAGGCCACCGCGATTACCTGATGCAGGAAATCAATGCCTTACCCGGTATGAAGCTGGAACACATCGAAGCCACTTACCTTGCCTGGATTGATTGTAGTGAATTGCCCGTCGATAACGCTCATCGTTTCTTTGAGGAAGCGGGCGTGGGGCTTTCCCCCGGGCTGGACTTTGGTAACCGCAAATTCGTCAGACTGAACTTCGGGTGCACCGAAAAACGCTGGAAGAAGCAGTGCGTAGAATGAAAGCTGCAGTCAGCTCACTTTCTTAACCACTTCGGCTCAAAGAAAAACAGCGCCAAAAGGCGCTGTTTTTGTCTGTTCGTTATAACGCCAATACCAATCACAGTAGATAGATGATCGGAAATAGCGCAGGAAAAATACTCGAGAACAAGGCGGAAAATTTCGATCAGTAGTTATTCTACAATCAAATTTTTTAACGCAGTTATCGAGCATTTTAACAAGCTAGGATGAGCAGATATTTACTACGATTGGTATCATTAGCGCTTGGTACGAAAACCTCGGTGACACGCTTTACAGGAGCGGTCGGCACTTTTGATTGCCGCTTCCAGAGCATCATCATCTTGCGCGACGGCTGCATCAGCCATGGAAACAAAGCTGGTTTGCAGGCCATCAAGGCCAGATTCAAACTTATCCCACTTAGTCCAAACTGCTGGCTTACTGCGGCTGTCAAAGCTACTGCCTTCCGGGAACATTCCTTTCAGTGCACCAATTGTATCGGCGTTTTTGATTGCCAGATTACGGATGGTTTCCCAATCCGAGTCACTGCCATCTTCGGCTTTCTTCAAGCTCTTGAATGTGTCTGCAATAGAGAGGAAGTTTTGCTGGCGATTATCAATCACTTCAGAAAAATCCTGCGCAATTGCTGCACCAGATACCATCAGCAGAGCACTGACCAACCCGATTGCTTTACTTCTTGTTGCAATTCTTTTCACGACTTTATCCCTGTAATGCTGTTGAATCGACGAATAACATCATAAAACCTAACAATTTTATGGATATTTCTGTTAAAACTCGACAGAAAAATTGTAACGTTTCGCGTTAAACTCCAAGCCTACATTTTCCGGGAGAATCAGGAACAAATCATGAAGATATGGGACGCACCTACCCGCATTTATCATTGGCTACAAGCTGTATTGTTTACGGCGATGTGTGTGACCGGATTTCTTCAAGAAGGTCCACACCTGACCATTGGCCTCGTACTCGCTGCATTGCTGGTTTGGCGGATCCTATGGGGTTTAGTGGGCAGCAAGACCAGCCGATTTCTGCATTTTGTGAAATCACCGCGTTCAGCCGTGAACTACCTCCTCGGTAAAGAGGAGCATGACGGTGTCGGCCATAACCCTGCCGGTGGGCTCATGGTAATTATCATGCTGTCATTGTTGGTATTTCAGTGTTTTATCGGGATGGCCCAAGCCGGGTATTTTGATGATTACATCAGCGACGAAAGCTGGCTGTATGACATCGATCTTCTGGCTGCTCTCCACCTTTATGGCGCGTATTTGTTGATGGGGTTAGTTGGTGTGCACCTCGCCGCCATCGCCATTTACAGCGCAAAAGGAAAATCATTGGTGAAAGCGATGATTACGGGAAGGCAATCCCAGTTGCAACCCACCTCCCTGTTCTTCCGGTCAAACAAACGGGCAGGTGCGATACTGCTCGGGATAGGTGGATTTCTCACTTACTTCGTTTCTGGTTGATACAAAAACAGCGCCAAGTAGGCGCTGTTTTTTATTCAATTGTCGGTTAAGCAATGATGCCAGCCACTTCACGAACCAGCACGGCCAATTCATCCCAGCGAGCCTCATCAATCAGATTGTTTGGCACCATCCAGGTTCCGCCACAGGCAATCACAGAAGATACCGCTAAGTAATCCTTCACATTCTTAGGGCTCACACCACCCGTCGGCATAAACTTCACTGGATACACGGCAGACATGGCTTTCAGCATGGCGACACCGCCAGAGGCTTCTGCAGGGAAGAATTTCAAGGTTTTCAGACCCATTTCCATCGCCTGTTCAACCAGACTTGGATTATTCACGCCCGGTACAATCGCCATACCTTTTTCCTGACAGTACTTCACCGTGGTCGGGTTGAAGCCCGGACTCACCACAAAATCGACACCCGCTTCGATGGCAGCATCGACTTGTTCCTTATTGAGCACGGTACCTGCACCAATCAGCATGTCAGGAAATGCATCTCTCATGTTGCGCATGGCCTGCGCCGCCTGCTCGGTGCGGAAAGTCACTTCTGCGCACGGTAACCCATTTTCAATGAGCACTTCTGCCAGTTTCGCCGCTTTTGATGCGTCGCTGATAGCAATTACTGGCACCACTTTGATGGCATCAAGTTTCTTTTCAATCTCAGTCATCGTTCTACCTTAAATCGTCGGCATGGCGCTTAATGGAATGATTGCACCATGATGTTGAATCACTTGTCCAGCCAGCTTGTGACCAGCTTGAGCGGCCGCTTCCACGCCACCGCCAGTTAATCGTTTAGCGATATACCCTGCACTGAAAGAGTCCCCCGCTGCGGTCGTATCAACCACCTGAATCACTTTCTCTGCAGAGACTTCTGTGCGTTTCTGGTGGGTGAACACTTCGCAAGGTTTAGCACCATGCTTATAAACCACTTCGCTGACACCAAGGCTTTGAGTACGCAGCAATGACGCTTCAACCGTTTCATCTCCCCAGAGCGCCTGTTCATCATCAAATGTCAGCATGGCAATGTCAGTAAGCACTAACATTTCTCGATAGGTAGCCTGAGCTTCATCAAAAGAATCCCACAGCACCGGCCGGAAGTTATTGTCGAACACCACCCTGCAATGAGGTTTGATAGCGGAAAGAAAAGAGAACAACGTCTGCCGCGCTTCATGCGGCAAAATAGCCAGGCTGATACCGCTTAAATAGACGAGGTCAAAGCTCTTCAGACTGGCTTTGAGCGCCTCAGTATCGGTTTCATTCAGCCAAAACTTTGCCGCGGAGTCATTGCGCCAATAATGGAAATGCCGCTCGCCATTTGGGTCAGTGGAAATACTGTAAAGGCCGGGAAGTTTGGTCGCGCTGCGATGAACGTATTGGGTGTTGATGCCTTCCGCTTTCCAGCGTGCGAGCAACTCTTCACTGAAAGGATCTAGGCCTAAACCAGTGAGATAGGCAATGTCCGCATCTGGAAGCAACCGACTCAGGTAAACTGCGGTATTCAGCGTGTCTCCACCCATTCCTTGCACAAGCGCATCGCCTTGGCGACTGAGCTCTACCATGCATTCACCAATGAGTGCGATGCGCAGTGTCATAACGTTCTGAAGTCTCCACGAAAATCGAACGCCAACTATGGCATAAAGCCTTTGCATATGACATTCCAAGGCCGCCACACATCTTTCATCTGTGATGGAACACATTGTTTTAACGAGGGTTAACTCTATGGGGAGCATATTTCATGCTTCCTATCTGCTATTGCTCTCTCATTTTTAGCCTCGTAAGACACTGATCTATAGCGATATGTGATTGCCTTCTCAGTCGAATCAAGATGCAACATTTCTCCAGTAAAGGGCTTATTTGTCCAATATATTAAGCAAAATGCCGGGCGCATAATCAGACCAACTCAAAACACAAATCTATAAACCGAACTTAAAGGTCTGAATCATGAAAACGAATATTGCTGAACTAAAACGGCACCTTCTCACCGGCACCAGCCACATGCTTCCATTCGTTGTTGCAGGTGGTGTTCTGCTGGCTCTGTCAGTGATGCTGAACGGTAAAGGTGCAGTGCCAGAAGGTGTATTCCTGGAAGGTCTGTGGGACATGGGTATCGCAGGTTTCACCCTGTTTGTACCAGTGCTGGGTGGCTACATTGCTTACTCTATCGCTGACCGCCCTGCGCTGGCACCGGGTATGATTGGTGCTTACCTGGCTAACCAGGTTCAAGCTGGCTTTCTTGGCGCTATCGTGGTGGGTTTCATCGCCGGTTACGTCGTTCTGCAACTGAAGCGCATCCCTCTTTCCAACAAGCTTAAAGCGCTGTCTACCTACTTCATTATCCCTATCGGCGGTACCTTCATTGTATCTGCACTGGTGGTATGGGTTATCGGTCAACCAATCGCAGCATTCATGGCATTCATGAACGAAGGTCTGCAATCCATGGCTGGCGCTTCTAAAGCGATTCTGGGTGCGGTACTTGGCGGTATGACAGCATTCGATATGGGCGGTCCAATCAACAAAGTTGCCACCCTGTTCGCACAAACTCAGGTTGGCACGCAGCCATGGCTGATGGGCGGCGTAGGTGTAGCAATCTGTGTTCCACCACTGGGTATGGCACTGGCAACTTTCCTGGCGCCTAAGAAGTACTCTGCGGAAGAACAGGAAGCGGGTAAAGCAGCGGCAATCATGGGCTGTATCGGGATCACTGAAGGTGCTATCCCATTTGCAGCAAACGACCCAGCGCGCGTTATTCCAGCCATCGTGGCAGGCGGTATGGTCGGTAACATCGTGGCCTTTATGGCGGGTGTTCTGAACCACGCACCATGGGGTGGTCTGATTGTCCTCCCGGTTGTCGAAGGTCGAATGATGTATGTCGTCGCGGTCATCGCCGGTGCAGCAACCACAGCACTGATTGTGAACGCACTGAAGAAGCCTGTCGCTGACCGCGAAGAAGAAAAACAAGCACAAACCGAAGAACTGGAACTGTCCTTCGATTAACGAACAAAGCAATAAGAAATACATAGGTAAATGAATATGAAATTGATTGGTGTAACTTCTTGCCCTTCTGGCGTAGCACACACTTACATGGCAGCCGAAGCACTGGAAACAGCAGCAAAAGCAAAAGGCTGGGACGCGAAGATTGAAACCCAAGGCGCGATTGGTATCGAAAACGAATTGACCGCTGCTGAAATCGAAGCTGCTGATGTGGTTGTCCTGACAAAAGACATCGCTATCAAGAAAGAAGAGCGCTTCGCGGGTAAGAAAATTGTTCGAGTCACTGTGACTCAAGCGGCAAAGCAAGCCCCTGAAATTATCGCCAAGCTGGAAAGCATGCTGGCGCAAGCGTAAGTAAAAACAAACCGCGGTAAGGTTCCCCTGCCGCGGTTTTCCCGTTCAGGCTCGTAAGGCACATCCTTTTTAATCCCCTTTTCCACGCTTTACGCTTCGTTTTAGAAGGCTCCATCCATGCAACACAATATCGCCGCTTCCCTTAGCAACTTTCATGGCACGCTTGCCAAGGTATGTTGCAGTGAAAACACCCCGCCAGAGGGCGCGTACCAGGTAAACTTCAACCGTCTGGAAGTGATTCTGGAAGGGAAATACGACCTGATTGTGGATTCAAGAAACGGCGAGAAGACGCTGGAATTACAACAAGGAGAGATGGTCTACATCCCTTCCAATGCCTGGAGCAAACCCACATGGGAAAACAGCTGCAAGATGATGTCGATACTGTTCGGCAAGCATCAGGTTGGCTTTAGCTTCGTGCATTTTGATGAAAACGAAGGCTACGTCGATGTGCAAAAGCACGCCATGCCTCTCCCCACATCCATGGCAGTTGAACATGTTCTGGATGCACTCAACAGCATGACCGATGAAAGCCGCTCAGTCGTGATGGCCGACCACCTCGCCAATGCGTTGTTGGTTTACTGCAATGAACTACTGCAAGGCCCACAGCAAGAAAAAGTCAGCCGTGGCGAGAAGCTTTACCGAAGTATGTGTATTTACGTACAGGAAAACTTCCACAAAGACATCACCCGCGTCTCCGTAGCCAGCCGTTTTGGTGTTTCCTCTGCGCATGTCTCCCGCCTGTTCAATCAAGAAGGCTCAGTGAAATACGCCGATTACGTCACTTACGTCCGACTCGACCGCGCCAAATTTATGCTCAAAAAGTACAACTTTAAAGTGGATGAGATCGCCCACCGCTGCGGGTTTAAAGACACCAATTACTTTTGCCGGGTGTTTAAGCAGAAAACAGGGAAAACGCCGAGTGAGTATCGGTTGGGGGCCGTATAACGCTCCGGCCACACATTTTAGACAAAGCGATTCCAACCACGAACCACGCCATTCTCGAAAGCCTTCGATAACAATTGAAGGCGTAGTAAGCAACTTTTAACCAATCCTAATCAGAGCTTTCGTTTTTAAAACGTTTTTGCCCCAAAGTGAGTTAGCGTTTCGACCATCTGAGTGCTCGAATCATCCCAAAAAGCCTGAATTTTTCTTAGGCATTTCCACTGTATAAAAGTACAGAATTATGTATATAGTAAAAATATGAACGCTTTTAATACGGGACGCCCGATTTCTCATTTTTGGGCCACAAGCATATAAGTCAATCCACTGATTCTACTAAGCTATATGGTAAAGTGACTTAAGTGTACGCGGACTAAACGGGCGTCTCGGTTTTGGACTAAACGGGCTTTATGCCCGCTAATAAGTTGTTATATGCTTTGGAGCTATCGATGACAAATTTAAAAGTTGTTCTCATATGTCAAAGTCGATACTCACCAATGTACGATGATCAACTTATATCTCTAATAAACAAAGGTTATGAGTTGGTCTGTGTGGTAGGTCAGGGATGCCAACATTGGGAAGATGTAATCGATGAACTTGCTGTAGGCGACGGAACGGACCCCAAGTTTATTGTTACTACTAGCCATCCTGACGAATCAGTTGAAGATGTAGTTGAGTTCGCAAAAGCACTTTCAACATCCGTCGCTTCAGATATTGATATCGTCCAAATATAACAAAGCCATCAAACATCGCGCCCTGCGGGCGCTGGACTCGCAAAAATCGCTCGCCGTTTATGGCAGCGTTATGTGAATGGCGAAAAATCACAGAATCTAATCTCTAACTTCTTGCTACAACTCATATTTACAGCAGCTCCAATTCGGTAAAATGCTCGAATATATTAGTCGCAGTCTGGTGAGTGATGATCGCAGTAATTTTTGAAGTACAGGTAGCTGAGGGTAAAACTTCTGAATATCTAGATATTGCAAGTGAACTAAAACCGCTGCTATCAGATATTGATGGTTTTATCTCAATCGAGCGTTTCCAAAGTCTAACAAATGACAGCAAGGTTCTATCTTTGTCATTTTGGCGTGACGAAGAAGCAATTCAAGAGTGGCGCAATCTAGAATCTCACCGATTTGCTCAATTAAAAGGTCGTGGTGGAGTTTTTGAAAGCTACAGACTCAGAGTTGCGGGTGTCATCAGAGACTATGGCATGGACATACGTTCAGAAGCCCCAAAAGATAGTATTGAGGCACACGGCTAAAATTCACATAACAAACTGTTTAAGAGTGATTCGCAACGCGTGGCATTTTTGCTATGCGTTGCGTTTAGTGTTTAAGGTGGTATGCGGCGGCATTAGTATTGCGTTTGCTCACACCTTAACAGGGCGTTAGGTGCTAAGAGGAAATAATTAAATGTTGTCGAACAAAGTTCTAGAGTGGATGAATAAAACTGGCTTTCCACTAGAAATGAAAACAGCTCTTAGCTTCCGAAAACAAAGCTTCGACGTTTATCAATCGCATTACTACAAAGACTTTGAATCTGATAAAAGTCGAGAAATTGATGTATTGGCATTACATATAGATCAAAACAGCACAGGTATAGTAGACATTGCTTATGTCATGGAATGCAAAGCATCTAAAAAGCCTTGGGTTGTGCTCAAAGGCGACACTTTGTCAGATAGTTACCACCGATTAAATTCTTTCTGTATAGCTTCAGATGCCGGAAGAGAAGCCTTTGCGGATAAACTAGTTAACGGCGAGTTATCGTATATCCGAGATTATACAGAGAAATCGAAATATGCAGGTTATGACTTTCGACAGGCTATGGGAGGTGATCATGACCCAGCCTATGGTGCAGCGGTTGGGGTAATCAAGGCTTGTTTGGGTTATATAAAAGACCGCACATGTAACATGCCAGACAGGTTATGTTATTGTTTTCCTGTAATCGTGGTGGATTCCCCATTGTTTGAATGTTCGCTTAATCAAGATGGCGAGTTAGAACTTCAGGAAGTACAGCGCAGTTGTTTTCAATTTAGCTCCTACCATCCTGAGAGAGTGTCTACGACAGTAACTGTAATTACTAAGTCGGAACTTGATAAGTTTTCCAGTGAAGCTGAAATGGTTGCGGAGTCAATACGACATGAATTTGCAGCTAAAGAAAGAGAGCTTTTTGAAAAACTGTGCAAACGCACCTAACAAACTGTTTAAGAGTGATTCGCAACGCGTGGCATTTTTACTATGCGTTGGTTTTAGTGTTTAAGGTGGTATGCGGCAGCTTCGGTATTGCGTTGCTCACACCTTAACAGAGCGTTATGTTTTCTTTGATGTAGGAGTAATAAATGGATTTTGGTATCGCAGCCCTAATTCTCATAGCCGCAGCAGCATTTTACTACTTCGTATTGTACTCAAAGCCACAGGACGATGACTGGCAAAAATTACCAACACTTTCTGAATACTTATCAACTCACCCTGAATGCAGAGCAGATGATCCTGAGAATGCAAAATGTTTCAGTTGTGGTTCTGATAAGGTTATCTTTCAGCCTTTGACCACTCATGAAGACCCTCGTTACAAACACATTTGTTTATCCTGCAGAAAGACTCTATTCAAAAGCAAAGCTATCATGTCGTAGTGTCTTTAAATTGCACCGGTAAGTTGGTCAACATAACAAGGCTATAAACGGGACGCTTTGTCACTGCGGCAGCTTTTCAAAGTGGTGAATACAAAGGATTAAGCAGTTTCAGGTGGTTTGGTAAGCGCCCGTTATTGCGACGTTATACAGTAGGGGAGTTTATGGAATATCCTGATGACGATATTGGCGATGTATTTCGTAGAATGGAGGCAAGCAAGTTTGATTTCTCTAAAGAGCATATCGTCGATTTTTACGCTGTTTTTGCCACTAAAGAAGAGGCTGATAGAATTGCCAGGATGTTCGTTGCAGATGAATGCCGATATGTGAATATTGAGACTCGCCCATATGAAGAGGGTGGGATGGAACTAGAGATCTCTAAAAGATGCTTGTTACGTATGAGTCAATATTTGAACTTCAGAAGCTTTTGGCCGAGAGGGTTGCCATGGTGAAAGGCTACTTTGATGGTTGGGGTGTAATGCAGGAGTAGCTGTATAACAAGCGAATGAACGAGGGACGTTTACTCGTGGCGTATTTTTTCATGGAAATGCTGTGATTCACGCGTTTCAACCTACCTGGGCTAGTAAACGCCCGTTATTCGAACGTTAAGCACAAGGAGAGACGGTGGTACACAATTACATGTATGTATTTGAATGTGATTATGGTGATCGAGTAAAAGAGCGAGCTTTTATAAAAGACATCCTCAGAAACTTCGACAAGGACTATGCCACGATGGTTGGAGTAGTAGTAAATAATAATCCCTACTGTTTATCGTTTCACGTCGCAGTAAACCTCCAAGATGACCCGGTTAATTTTGAGTCATGGCTTAGGGATCACTATCCAGAAAAAATTAAGCGTCACAACGTTTTTCTTAGAGATACATTTTTATACAACGTTGTGACCTTTGTAGACGAAGAAGTGGTTGACTTCGCTTTAACTAAAGAAGGTGGTGAGCCGCCTTTTTTGTGGCCAGAGCAAGAGTATTTTGAAGAAAAAAATCCACAGTATGCATGTATGAAAAAAATGAATCTAGAGTTTTTATCAGTCACTCTTCAAAAGACAAAGAACTTATTGTCAATCCGATGAATTCCTACTTTCAAGCAAATGATATCGCTACCTGGCTCGATAGCTATGAGATCGACTATGGGGACAATATTTACTTAAAAGTAAATGAAGGAATAGAAAATTCGGATGTTGGGCTATTTGTTTTGACTGACAATTTTTTTGATAGTGAAAGCGGTTGGCCATTATCTGAATTCTCTACATTTTTTATGGAGATGATGAAATCAAATAAAAAGGTTTTAATGATAAATGCAGGTGTATCGCCTGATAAAATGCACGCAATGATGAAGTCATATAAATACTTAACATGGAATAACAGCTCAGCGTTACCCGAAATTGCTAATGCTGTGAAAAGAGTTCTAAGTGCTTAACAAGTCACTACACACGGAAATTTTACTCGCTGCGCTCCTAAAATTCCGGTGAGTGAGGCGTTAGTATTCAAGGAGGGTAAGTGTATAAAAAAGCGTATCTAGTGGTGGTTCATCTATTCGCATTGCTTGGCCTTTATACATGCGCTGTTAATGTCTCTGAACAACTACCATTTAACAGTTGCTCTACACAACCATATGCTAACGTCCCATCTCCCGATGGGCAGAAAGTAGCAATTGCAAGTTATACTTACTGCAGGGACGAGCCTAGTACAATGACAGTAATGTTGAGGCTTAGTGGTAATGAAGAACGTTATATCGAAGTATTCAAAGCCGTGTATAGCTCAAATTCTCCAATGAGCTTGTATTGGAACAACTCCGATGAATTGGTACTAAGTTTTCCTGCGAGCGTATCTCCGACGACTACACCGTTTAGGTTTGAGGGCACTGATATTTACTACGAGCCTTATGAAAACTAACAAGCAAATCAACGAGGGACGTTTACTCGTGGCGCATTTTTACATAGAAACGCTGTGATTTAGGCGCCTCAATCAGTTTGGGCTAGTAAACGCCCGTTATTAGAACGTTATACCTCAGGATTATATGAGTGAGATTGAGCTGAAAATAAATGAAATTGCCCAAGGTTTTCTTACGAGAGAGCAGGGAAAACTGTGGTTCAACAATCTGAAAAATCGGGAAAAGTCAGAAGCTCTGAGTTCTTTATCTAAGTTTATAACTCAGTCACACCCGACAAATGAAGAAGTAAGCAAGGCAATTGTTATGTCTGGGCTAAACCCAAACTTCACACCATGCGTGTTAATAAGTAAGTTTGATCTCAGTGATGCTTTGCACAAGATAAATTTGTTGCCAGATATCGAGATTGATAAATCTTGGTGTTTGCTTATGTCGCTATTCACTATAAGTGACTCTCGCCGAAGAAAGCTGTCATGTGGGAAAGGGTGTAGGCACTGGTGGCACAACCTAAAATCGGTATAACAAGGCAATCAACGAGGGACGCCTTGTCACTGCGGAAGCTTTTCAAAGTGTTGTGAATACAAGGGATTAAAGCGGTTTGGGCGGTTTGATAAGCGCCCGTTATTGCGACGTTAGTTTTCATGGAGGAGGTCGTGTGGACTTCGAAGGATTGAGAGCGATAGAGGAAAAACTAAATCTAAAGCTTCCAAGTGAATACGTAAATTTCATTCTGTCATATCCAAAGTTACCTGATTCGGAAGAACAAAAGTACCTTGAAGAGACGATCTTTCGGGATTCTGAAACAGTAATTCGTGACAACGAATTTTTCCGAGATGAATTGTTGGAACTGGTACAGGAAACTTTCGATATTACTTTAGCATGGGGTAAGCACTTCTTGCTTGTTGGGTCAGACGGGTGTGGTAACTACTACTTTTTAGACACAACGAGAACTCCTGCGCCGGTTCACTTCTTTGACCATGAATCAGGCGGATTGGAGTGTTTGGCATCGGACATACACGGACTGTACAAGCACTTTATTGACACCTCTAATGAGGTAAGGTCTTGGAAGTAAGCTAAAAACTAACAAGCGAATGAACGAGGGACGTTTACTCGTAGCGCATTTTTCCTTCGAAACTCTGTGATTCAGGAGTTTCAATCGGTTTGGGTTAGTAAACGCCCGTTATTCGAACGTTATATCGCTTTATCATTTGCGTGTACTCAGTCTGAGGTTTGGCAAGCTAACCCGTTTTTCATAGCAGGCGGTTTAAAATGGTTTGGCTTTGAATTGCCGCCAGGCAGTTCGGTTAAAGTGTCTGTTTTGCAATGTTCGGTGTTGTGTTCAAACGAAAAGGCTTTTTCTTGGTGGTTTGTCAAAGCTTTTCGGTTTGGGCTCAAGTGAGAAAGTCTTGTTCAAAAGGTGATTGGCGGCAAGCCGCGAAAGTCTTTTGGTAGCGTATAACAAGGCTATAAACAGGGACGCTTTTTCAATGCGGCAGCTATTTAAAGTGTTGTGAATACAAAGAACTAAAGCAGTTTGGGCGGTTTGGTAAGCGCCCGTTATTGCAACGTTATATTTTCCCCATAGGCAGTCGAAAATGATAAAAAATGTCGCAGAATTGTTGCAAGGCTTCATGAAAGAAGAGTCAGACAAGCTAAATGCGTACGAATTGAAACATGGCCCAACGATTGGAGATATGTATGAAGGTTTATCAGCAGACCTATTGAATAGAGCTATCCCACCACAGCTAAATTTACAAATCGTAGATGGCTTCATAACGGATGGAGGTGAAATCTTATCTGGTCAAATGGATTGTATGTTAGTTCGCGGTGAAGGCGAGCAAATTCCGTATACTAAATCGTTCAAATGGCACGTTAAAGATGTGCTTGCTGTGTTTGAAGTAAAGAAAAATTTGTACTCAAAAGATTTAATCAATTCATTTTATAAATTAAGACAAGTTTCTGAAAGTTACTCTAAGTACCTATTTGAAGGAGAACATAAGGAAAATGAAGCAATAGACTTATCTCCTTCTTACAAAACATTCTCACAACTTACGGGGATTACGGCACCAAATTACCATAATAGGGAAACTCTCTCTAAAGAGAACGAATTAATATACACCACCATTTTCATGGAGCAATTAATGCCCGTTAAAATTGTGCTTGGTTATGATGGTTTCTCTTCTGAATTTGGTTTAAGAGAAGGTCTTATAAAATTCTTAGAGGAAGAAGGAACTGGTGCAGGTTATGGCGTCCCTTCATTTCCACAATTAATTATCTGTGGTGAACATTCATTGGTTAAGGGAAATGGAAGACCGTATTTATCACCTTTAAGGGATGGTTATTGGGATTTCATGTTGTCTAGCAAGGCAAACCCAGTACTTTTTATGCTTGAATTTATTTGGACAAAGATCTCGCTTGAGTTTGATGTGGGAATGCCGTGGGGTGATGACCTTGAAATGGAGGGACTAAATGAGTTCCTAAGAGCGAAAGCTGTTATCAAAGAAGATCAAGGTGGCTGGATGTTTAAGTATGATGAGTTATCAAAAGAAACTCTGGAATCCAGAACATCTACTATCGAGTGGGAGCCAGTCGAAGTTACTTCTTCTGTATACGCAATATTCCATCAACTAACTAAAAGCGATGTCTACACTAAAGAGCTTGATTTTATAGAGTTTGCAGAAAAAGAAGCGGGAAGTGTCAGTGATTTTATAGATCAAATCACTTCTACTAATTTTGCAACTTACGATGGTGAAAGTTTATCATTAAACTCTGAAAATCTTATTGCCGCAGTATTACCTGATGGTCGTTTTGTCCTTGCTGAAAACAATTCGGGGCGGTTTGACGCTTGGTTGGCGAGTAATTACTAGAAAATATAACAAGTTGCTGCACTCGGAATAATTACTCGCTTCGCTCTTAATTATCCGGTGAGCAAGGCGTTAAGTTTATAATGAGGTATCAATGAAAGGTCAGTGGGTAGGTGAATTTAAAGGCACTAATAGTGGCAAAGCTGTTATTAACATAGATGAAAAATTGGAAGCTTTTAGTGGCGTAGCATACTTCTTTGACTACGATGCAAGCAAGCCTATGCTTACAGCTCATTTTGAAATTGAAAAATGTAACATCTCGTCAGGTATTGGTGAGTGTAAGAGTAATTGGATAAACCCTTTACAACCAGGCTCATTTACTGAAGTTACTTGGGATGCTGTAAAACAGTTTTACCCCAATGTTACGTTTCCAAAGACGATAAACATATCCTTCGAGCGGGTAGGAAGCGAGCTTAAAGTATGCGCGAAAACGGAGATTGACACTGAAGTTGAAGGTATATTTTCAATTTCGTCCTTGGATGCTGCGTCAGAACTCCAAGTAACAGAGATGTCTTGGGATGAGTTCAAGTTGTTTGTTTTAACAAACCAAAAAGAATTTATCTATCGTGGTCAAAATGAACCTTGGAAACTCCAAACAAGTTTCCATCGCCGAGGTAGGTATGACCTTACAAGGTATCAAGTAGAAGATATACCTCAGCTCCATAGAGCACTAAGTTCTAAAACTCAACATGTATTTAATTTATCAAACCCTCAAGAGCATGGCGCTTTTTTGAATCTGGCACAACATCATGGTTATCCAACCCCGCTGCTCGATTGGTCTCACTCCCCATATGTAGCCGCCTTCTTTGCTTTCCGAGGCATATCAAAGCATCAAGCGGAACAAAACCCAAATAAAAAAGCTAGGATTTATATCTTTGACTCAATTCAGTGGAGAAAAAGCTGGGTTCAAAATCAAAACATGCTTACGGGGCAAATGCATTTGTCTGTTATCGATTTACTAGCTATAGAAAACAACAGAATGGTACCGCAGCAAGCAACTACTACTGTTACGAACGTTGCTGACATTGAATCTCTAATAATTGATAGTGAGAAAGAAAGTGGCAATAAGTTTCTACAAGTAATAGATATTCCGTGGAGCGAACGTAATTCAGTTGTAAGAGAGTTGACCTTAATGGGGTTAACAGCAGGCTCTTTGTTTCCTGGGTTAGATGGGACATGTGAAGAGCTTAAGGAAAAAATGTTTGAGTGAGAATAAACTTAACAAACTGTTTAAGAGTGATTCGCAACGCGTGGCATTTTTACTATGCGTTGCGCTCAGTGTTTAAGGTAGCATGCGGCGGCTTTGGTATTGCGTTGCTCACCCCTCAACAGGGCTATGTTTTTCAGTGATTTCAATAAATCTATCACAAGGAAATTGAGTTTTGTGCAGAGTAGCTATACGGGAATACGAAGATAGTGACTGGCTTGTTACTTGTAGCATTCATGATAGGGCGAGGGCAATTGAACTCAAAGGAACATGTGACGAAAAGGCATTCGTACCGCTAGCGGAAGATGTTAATGACTTGGAAAGTTTCACTTTATCTCAAAAGTTCGTGGCATGCATCAACGAGCAAGTTGTTGGTTTCGTCGGCATAAGGGACTGTGAAGTGACATGGTTGTATGTTGACCCTAATGAGTTTCATAAGGGAATTGGGCGTCAACTACTTAAGCATGGGTTGGAAAAAATCCGCGATAAAGCAGAAACTTATGTGCTTGAAGGTAACTTGTATGCCAGGAACCTGTATGAGAGTGAAGGGTTCAAGGTGATAACCAAATTTAATAGCCATTCCATGTGAAGTGTTAAAGCTTTCACAATAATTAATGGCCAAAAAAATAGCTTCATGTTTGAAGCTCGACGCTTAGCCTGATTTGTGTTCACAGCATTCCTCCGCTGTTCTAAGGAGTGAAAGAACCAAAAGCCAAAACAAAAAGCCCCGCATTCGCAGGGCTTTTCAATCTCAACTCTCGAAACTCTTATCTCGAATCTTGCCTTAGCGCTTATTCTTCAAATAACGTTTACGACGCTCTTCTTTGTGTTTCGCTTTTTCTTCTGCTTTCTGTGCTGCGGCTTCTTCTACTTCAACCAGTTCCTGGCTGATCATGTCTGGGTGCTCCAGCGTGATGAGACCCAGTGCGCCGTTGCGAAGATCGTTAATCAGAATCTCTGAGGCTTTGTGCAGGTCGATACGGCCGCCAGCACGCAAACAGCCGCGCTTCTCGCCAATCGCTTCCATCAGTTCCACTTCAGTTTCCGGTAGCTCTTCGATGTTGTAGCGCTTTTTCAGCAGTTCTGGGTACGCGCTTGCGAGATATTCCACGGTGTAGAATGCCACTTCGTCATATTCCATCGCGGTATCTTTTACTGCGCCAGTCGCTGCAAGCCGGAAGCCACTGTGTGGGTTTTCCACTTTTGGCCACAGGATCCCTGGGGTGTCAGAAAGTACCACACCGTTTTGCAGGTTAATGCGTTGCTGTTGACGGGTCACAGCCGGTTGGTTACCGGTTTTCGCGACGACACGGCCAGCCAGTGTGTTAATGATGGTGGATTTACCGACGTTCGGAATACCCATGATCATGGTGCGAATGTTTTTGCCCATTTCTTCACGGTGAGGGGCAAGCTTACGGCAAAGATCCATGATTTTGTTCACTTCACTGATTTGCTCAGTGGTGATCGCCATCGCTTTTACGCCTTGCTCTTTCTCAAGGTGATCAAGCCACAGGGCAGTCATCTCCGGGTCAGCCAGATCGCGCTTGTTCAGCACTTTAATCACTGGCTTATCTTTGCGGATGCGGCGAATCATTGGGTTTTCGCTGCTAAATGGAATGCGCGCGTCGAGTACCTCGATGATCACATCGATTTTTGGTACCACTTCTTCGATTTCTTTGCGCGCTTTGTGCATGTGGCCCGGAAACCACTGGATGGAATTGTTAATCATGCGAATGATTGCCTTTGTAATTCTGTATAAACGCCTGTCAGCATGCGCTGAGGCGAAAAGTTGTCGGCGATTTTAGCACTTAACGGAGGCTTGATAAAAAATAACTGGAAGAACAGGGGGAGAGTGGTGAGAGATTAGCCGATTTTCTTATTCGACCTTCTGGGTCGGCCCGCGCTTGCCTGGGTTGGCAGCAAAGAAATCTTCCAAGCGCTGTGGCATGCCCAAATAGAAACCCTGGAAGTAATTGATGTGCAGGGCGCGCATGGCTTCGTATTCTTCCTGATTCTCGATGCCTTCCACTAATATTTCAGCATTCACTTCGTTGGCGAGGGCAACAGCACGCAGCATGGTTTCTACTTCGCCTTCTACATAACGTTGCACTAAAGAACGGTCGATCTTAATTAGGCTTGGGCGAATCATACGTACACGCATTTCCTCTGAGCCCTCTACGCCGTAGTCATCTACTGCGATTTGGAAGCCGTTATTAATAGATTGTGTAATGGCAACGGAGAGCGAGAGGGTGTCGGCATGCAGGTGTTCGACAACTTCCAACACAACATGATGGCGGGGGATTCCCAATTCGGCGAGGCGCTTAACTATCAGATTCTGGTTGGAGAAGGTTTCAATAGAAGCGACAGCGGAAGACGGCAGCATGTTGAGGAAGATTGAGTGATTGCCAGCAAAGGATGAAAAGTTTCGGAGATGGATAACGCGGGCAAGTTTGTCGATACTGATTTGGTTTATAAAGTCCGGATGGTCGTGATCGAGCTTTCTGAAAAGATGTGCAGGGCAGGCTGGCTCTCCATCCGTTTGTCTGGCCCGCACCAGTGCTTCAAACCCAAGTACCGTACCATTTGCCCGGAAGATAGGCTGAAAGACACTGCGAAGTTCCAATCCATTGAAGACAGCCATCACGTCACCATTTGTATCGGTGCGCAGGCATTCCTCAAATTCAGATTGTGTCCTCAAGTGCTTAACCACGACTACCTTACCTCTCAATCAGACCTGACCGATGTTACGCGAAAGCGTACTATCGGCAAATCAATCATTAGCTTGCATGCTAGATTAATGTGATCTTCTCCGAGGTGAGACGCTTTTTTGCGCTTGGGAACCTCGCTGAAAGCCACGTAATGTCTGCCTTCTCTTACAATTGTTATCTTTGTCTTAATCGCAATGACGTGCAAGATGAGGGAGACAAAAATCATCTTCCACTCACCGCTCGCGTAAAAGCGGGATGTAAATAAAATGTTACGCACTGGTGTTCTGTAAAACCCGCCCGGGTGTTTTCCTCTCTCTGTTGAACCGCTATCGTTTTTTGTAGAGACGAAACAGGGAGGCGTGGCGATGAAACAGCATCAATACGAATCTAAGCCGTTGGATTCTAAAGGTCAGATCGCTTGGACGGATGACGAACATGAAGTCTGGACGCAGCTTGTCGCCAGACAGTTAGACTGCATCAAGGGCAAGGCGTGTCGTGAGTATTTTGATGGGCTGGCATTGTTGGATTTGCCCACAAATTGTGCGCCACAGATATCTTCCATCAACCGTGTTCTGGCAGAAACAACGGGTTGGCAACTGGAGCCTGTGCCGGCTTTGATTGATTTCGACCATTTCTTCGCGCTGCTTGCATCAAAACGGTTTCCTGTCGCGACCTTTCTTCGCACTCAGCAGGACTTTGACTATCTACAAGAGCCTGACTTCTTCCACGAAATTTTCGGTCATTGCGCCATGTTGACGCATCCAGCGTTTGCTTCATTTACCCAACATTATGGCAAGCTGGGAGTGAACGCATCGAAGGCAGATCGCGTATATCTTGCAAGGTTGTACTGGTTTACGGTTGAGTTTGGGTTGGTTCAAAACGACGAGGGGCTATCAATATACGGCGGTGGGATTTTGTCTTCACCTGCGGAAACCGAGTATGCCTTTAATAGCGATGAACCGGTTCGGAAGAAGCTGGATGTGATCGACGTAATGAGAACGCCTTATCGCATCGACATTCTGCAACCGATCTACTTTTATTTAAGTACGCTCGATGAACTTTACGAACTCGAGAAACTCGACTTGCTTGCGTGTGTGAACAGGGCAAAAGCTCTTGGTCTGCATGCGCCACTTTACCCTCAGAAAATCGCACAATAGGGAGAATGAAATGGAACAATTGTCAGAACTGCAATGTGAAGCCTGCCGTGCAGATGCGCCAAGAGTGGATGGTGATGAAGCGGCAAGCTTGATGTCCACGCTTCCTGAGTGGCAACTGTTGGAGGTGGATGGCATCAACCAATTACAACGCGTTTATAAGTTCCGCAACTTCAAATTGGCGTGGGCATTTGCTGACAAAGTGGCGGAGTTAGCAGAAGCGGAAGGGCATCACCCTGCGATTCTACTTGAGTGGGGAAGCTGTTCAGTTACCTGGTGGACCCACAAAATTAAAGGTTTGCACAAAAATGATTTTATCTGTGCAGCCAAGACAGATTTGCTGTGTGAAGACTGATCTTCGCTGGACAAATAAGAAAGGGGCGCAATGCCCCTTTATAGACGGAACAGCAACAGCTAAATACTGCACCTCAATCCTCTCTCCCTTATTTCCGCCTTCCGCATGGGCATCTCATCGATGATCTGCACCATCTCATTGATATCGAAGCCCTGACGCCAGCGCGCTTTTTCGGTGCCATCTTTACCGATTAAAACAGCAGTATGCTCGCTGTTTTTTATGCGGTATTTATTCATTAGTTTGATGATTTCCTGAGAAGAGAATAGGCCGCGGGAGTCGGACAGATCGTTCATGTCTAAAATGAGGGTATGGAGGTCTCTGTCATCAATCTGGCAGCGATGAACCAGTAACTGACGTTCAAAAGAGGCGACGTTCTCATCGAAACCTTTTGAAAAATAAATAAGTGTTCGGTGGGGTTCAATCAGACCGTACATCGGGTAGGCGAGTATGTTTGTGCTGAACAACAGCCCAGTCAGAGCCACCCCAAGATAAGTTAACGTTTTCATGATACACGCCCTTCCACAAAGAACATGTTTGCTACTACGTAAGCATAGTTCGTCCGGATTGATCTCTCCTGCCTGTACTAAAAAATACAGAACGATGCTCCATATAAGTGCGTCGCGTCATTGCTAGCTAAGAAGTGACTAATGTAGTGCGTTGGGCGGATTTCTATGCACCATTTTTATGCATATTGAATTTTGTATTCGCGTCTATAACGTTTGATGCTCTGTATAAAACCTGTTTTATTTCATCTGGTTGAGATTTATTTGCGAGCAATATCTCGTTTATGGCAAGGCTCTTGCTCAAGGGTATCCCAGATACTCAAAAGGAGCTTTTGCAATGAATGGGAAGAAGTTTGCATTAAATTGGGTAAGTGCTGCGGCTATCGCTGGTGCTGGCATTTCATTTCAGGTTGTCGCTGAAGAAGACACCATCAAAGTGGGTGTCTTGCATTCGCTATCTGGCACGATGGCGATCAGTGAAACGACGTTGAAAGACACCGTGTTGATGATGGTGGACGAGCAAAACAAGAAAGGCGGTTTGCTCGGCAAGAAGCTGGAAGCTGTTGTGGTTGACCCAGCTTCAAACTGGCCGCTGTTTGCAGAAAAAGCACGCGAACTGATTGAGAAAGAAGAAGTAGACGTGGTGTTTGGCTGCTGGACATCCGTTTCACGTAAATCTGTCTTACCTGTATTCGAAGAACTTAACAGCCTGCTGTTTTATCCTGTTCAGTACGAGGGTGAAGAGTCCTCGAAAAACGTGTTCTACACTGGCGCTGCGCCTAACCAGCAGGCAATTCCTGCTGTTGATTACCTGAAAAAAGACCTTGGCGTTGAGCGCTGGGTACTCGCAGGTACTGACTATGTTTACCCACGAACGACCAACAAAATCCTCGAGGCCTATTTGATTGATAGTGGTGTCGCGAAAGAAGACATCATGATCAATTACACCCCATTTGGTCACTCTGATTGGCAGTCAATCGTTGCTGACATCAAGAAATTTGGCGCTGCCGGTAAGAAAACCGCAGTGGTCTCTACCATCAACGGTGACGCCAACGTGCCGTTCTACAAAGAGCTTGCTGCTCAGGGCGTAGAAGCGGAAGACATTCCTGTCGTGGCGTTCTCAGTCGGTGAAGAAGAACTGTCTGGTATGGACACTTCTGCGCTGGTGGGTCACCTGGCCGCATGGAACTACTTCATGAGTGTGGAAACTGACACCAACGACGAATTCGTTGAGAAGTGGCATGCCTACATCAAAGACGACAAGCGCGTGACTAACGACCCCATGGAAGCGACTTACCTTGGTTTCAACATGTGGGCGAAAGCGGTTGAGAAAGCAGGTACCACAGATTCTGAAGCCGTTCAGGAATCGATCATTGGTGTAACGGTACCAAACCTGACTGGCGGTTTCGCAACCATGATGCCTAACCACCACATCACTAAACCTGTATTGATTGGAGAGATTCAGGACGACGGCCAGTTCGTGACCGTGTGGGAAACCCCAGATGTTGTCGCGGGTGATGCGTGGTCTGATTACCTCACGGGCTCAAAAGACCTGTTTGCAAGCTGGCTGAAACCAATGTCTTGCGGCAGTTTCAATGTCACCACGGGCCAATGCTCAGGTGTTGCTGAATAAGTTTTAACCTCATCAGTCAGGGTATGGAGTCCGGAGAGACTCCAGCCCGGAAGATTACTTCCAGTTTACCTGCCTTTGCGGTGCCGTCTCCTTGCATCTGAACCGCACTGGCAGGACTTTTTCGAAGGATCGATTCATGTTTCGTTTGACAGCAATAGTGAATCGTCTGCTGTGGTTAAGCCGTGTCCTTGTTTTAATGAGCGGGGCGCTGATAACAGCACAGGCGAATGCCGACATTTCGGAGATGTCGCAAGCCGCAAGCGCACTTGCAGGCAAATCATTCAAAAATAAAGAAGCAGCGATCGCATTTATTGCATCCGCTGACTTGTCAGAATCATCTGACATTTCAAACACACAACTTCTCGAAGGCTTGCTGAATAAGCAGGTGGTTTACGAAAAGAAAGCCAAATCCATTTGGTATCTTGCCGAGCCGCCATTGGTGAAAGGCAGCGAGCTGACCAATATCCTCTCTGGCGACACTGTGACGGTAGAAAAGAAACGCCAGTACCGTGCGGTGACCATCAATAACAAAATCCGTAGTCAGATAAAGACCGCCTTGGCGACAGCCGCGCTATCCAGTGCTGATGCAGAAACCCGACAAACCGCGGCTAGGCGCATGATTGGTGAGCTTGATGCCTCCTTACTGCCTGCCATCGTTTCGATACGCGATGATGAGAGTGACACTGTCACTAAAAAGTACTTATCGACGGCGATTTCTGTTTATGCAGTGACAGAAGGCAGCGAAGCAAAGCAGGCCCTGGAAGCCATTGCTTTTCTGTCTGGCGTTGGTTTGCCTGAAGCTTTCGATGCACTGCAAGCATCAAGAGCGAATGTGCAAAGTGATGATGTTGAAACCATCGCGGCACTGGATAAGGCAATCACTGAATACGAACAAAGTCAGCGTGTCGTGAACGCCGCCCAAACCCTGTATTTCGGTTTAAGCCTGGGTTCAGTATTAGTGCTCGCCGGGATTGGCCTTGCCATCACGTTTGGTGTGATGGGCGTGATTAACATGGCACACGGTGAGCTGATCATGATCGGTGCGTATACCACCTATGTGCTGCAACAACTTTTTCCTGCGCAAACCGGCATAGCGCTGCTGCTTTCTATTCCTTGCGCCTTTGTGGTTTCTGGTTTGGTGGGCATGGCGATTGAACGTTCGGTGATTCGACATCTTTACGGTCGACCATTGGAAACCCTACTGGCGACTTTCGGCATCAGCCTTATTCTGCAACAAGCCGTCCGTAGTATCTTCTCGCCGCTTAACCGTTCCGTCAGTACGCCTGATTTTATGAGCGGCATGATTGAAGTCACTCCAATGCTAGAGCTGACGGCCAGTCGCATGTACATCATGGTGTTCTGCCTGATGGTCTTCTTTGCACTACTGTTTATTTTGAAACGCACGCCGCTGGGCTTACAGGTTCGCGCCGTGTCGCAAAACCGTGCAATGGCCCGCGCGATGGGTGTGCGCTCAGAATGGGTCGACATGGCGACCTTTGGTTTGGGCTCTGGCATCGCCGGTGTGGCGGGCGTGGCGCTTTCCCAGCTCACTAATGTGGGCCCGAACATGGGTCAGGCTTACATCATTGACTCGTTCATGGTGGTGGTCTTCGGCGGTGTTGGAAACCTATGGGGAACGCTGGCTGCAGGCTTGAGCCTCGGCGTGTTCAACAAAGTCTTGGAACCTTGGGCGGGCGCTGTATTGGCGAAGATCCTCGTTCTGGTGTTCATCATCCTCTTTATTCAGAAACGTCCTAAAGGTTTGTTCCCGCAACGTGGACGCATGGCGGAGGACAACTAAATGGTCACTAAATCTCTTTTCGACCGCTCAACGGTCATGATGATTGTGGTGCTGCTGGGCATCGGTTTTCTGGTGCCTATCCTGAATCTGGTGGTACCGGCAGGTAGCGTTTTTCATCTCGAAACCTATACCGTTTCTTTGCTCGGCAAATATCTCTGCTTCGCCATTCTCGCGCTTTCCGTCGATTTGGTCTGGGGCTACCTCGGTATTTTGAGTCTGGGTCACGGCGCATTCTTCGCACTCGGCGGTTATGCCATGGGTATGTACCTGATGCGCCAGATTGGTGATCGCGGTGTTTACGGTAACCCAGAACTGCCTGACTTTATGGTGTTCCTTAACTGGCAGGAATTACCGTGGTTCTGGTTTGGCTTCGACCAATTCTGGTTTGCCTGTTTGATGGCGGTCGCCGTACCGGGTTTGTTGGCCTTTGTATTCGGCTGGCTGGCATTCCGCTCGCGTGTATCGGGGGTTTATCTATCCATCATGACGCAGGCGATGACGTTCGCTTTGATGCTGGCTTTCTTCCGCAATGAAATGGGATTTGGCGGCAACAACGGCCTGACGGATTTCAAAGACATTCTCGGTTTCAGCCTTCAAAGCGATGCCTCCCGAATTGGATTATTCACGGCGACCGTGATGGCGTTGTTGCTGGCTTACTTGTTGTGCCGTGCGGTGGTTGTTAGCCGATTGGGTGCATTGACGATCGCCATTCGCGATGCTGAATCCCGCGCCCGATTTGTTGGATATCGCGTTGAGAACAGCAAGCTCTGGTTATTCGTGTTGTCTGCTGCCATCGCAGGTGTGGCAGGAGCCTTGTACGTCCCGCAAGTGGGCATCATTAACCCAGGGGAATTTGCGCCGCTGAACTCGATTGAAATCGTGGTTTGGGTAGCACTAGGCGGTCGCGCGACCCTTTATGGCTCTGTTATTGGTGCCGTGTTGGTGAACTACGCGAAAAGCTGGTTCACCGTTGAATTTCCAGAAGTGTGGCTGTTTGCGTTGGGAGCGTTGTTTGTACTCGCCACCTTGTATCTGCCAAAAGGCGTAAGTGGACTGTTTCGCAAGGAGGCAAACGCATGATGTCGAGAACGCTGGTGGCAGAAGGCATGAACCACCAAAAAGAACAACTGCCTGAAACCAATCCTACGGCGGAGCTGCTGAATGAAATCACCCGACGTGATCAGGTATTCAGCTTCCTGAAGCCTCAATACAACCCCAAAGTCGACGTGAAAAATGGCATGTTGCTTTACGTCGAAGGCGTATCGGTATCTTTCGATGGGTTCAAAGCGATTAACGATTTGAACCTGTATATCAAAGAGGGCGAACTTCGTTGCATCATCGGTCCAAATGGCGCGGGTAAAACCACCATGATGGACATTATTACGGGGAAGACCAGACCGGATGTCGGTGATGTTTGGCTCGGTCAGCAATTGAACCTGCTCAAGATGGATGAAGCGGAAATTGCCAATGCGGGCATTGGCCGTAAATTCCAGAAACCTACCGTATTTGAAGCGTTGTCAGTTTGGGAAAACCTTGAGCTCGCCATGGCGGGTGAAAAATCCACCTGGCATCTGTTCCGCGCCGTTTTATCCGGTGAGCAGAAATGCGACATAGAAAGAGTGCTCGAACTAATAGGCTTAGAAACACAGTCCAGAATGTTGGCGGGCAAGCTTTCCCATGGCCAGAAACAGTGGCTGGAAATCGGCATGTTGCTGATGCAGAAACCTAAGTTGTTGTTGGTGGATGAGCCTGTGGCGGGCATGACGCATCAGGAGATGGATCGTACCGCCGAATTGCTGCTATCGCTGGCGGGTGAACATTCGATCATGGTGGTTGAACACGACATGGATTTTGTTCGCAGTATTGCGTCGACAGTGACTGTGCTTCACCAAGGACATGTGCTGGCAGAAGGATCGATGAAATCGATACAGGATGACCAGCGTGTTCGCGAAGTCTACTTGGGCCAATAGGAGAGAGCTTAATGCTGACAGTAAATGGATTAAATCAGCGTTACGGAGAGAGTCAGACACTCTGGGATCTTTCTATTGAAGCGCCAAAAGGACAATGCACCGTGGTGATGGGACGCAATGGCGTCGGAAAAACCACCTTGTTGCAAAGCATCATGGGGCTGTTGAAAGTTGATACTGGCCAAATCCTGATGGAAGGCAATGACCTTGCCCCGCGCCGCGCGGAACACAGACCGCGGGCGGGTGTGGGCTACGTGCCGCAGGGGCGTCAGATCTTCCCACGATTAACGGTTGAGGAAAATCTGGAAATCGGCCTGCCAATTCGCCCAAAGAACGACAGGAAAATCCCGGATTATATCTATGAGTTGTTTCCTGTTCTGGCGGAAATGAAGCGTCGCTTTGGCGGGGATCTATCAGGTGGTCAGCAACAGCAGTTGGCGATCGCCCGCGCTTTGGTGATCGACCCCAAACTGTTGCTTTTGGATGAGCCAACAGAAGGCATTCAGCCAAACATCGTGCAGGAAATTGGCGACATCATCTGCAAGCTCAATCAGGAGATGGGTCTCACTGTCATTCTCGTTGAGCAGAAGTTGCCATTTGCACGCAAAGTCGGCGACAGATTCTGTTTGCTTGATCGGGGAAGAAGTGTGGCCAGCGGTGAAATGGACGAGCTTTCTGACGATCTGATCCGACAGTATCTGACGGTGTAGGAGTGATGGCATGGCACAAACGCTCTCTGATGTTTATGAAAGCAATGTCCTGAACACCCAGTCTCACGGCCGATGGGAAGCGGAGCTTCGCCTCGGCTATCAGCATAACGGTACCCGAACGGTATTGCGTGATTGCCTGCACCGTGGCCCTTTGGCGGTACAGCGCGCTTTGTATCCGGAAGGCGGCGTATGCCACAGCCATTTGTTGCATCCGCCGGGTGGTGTGGTGGGTGGCGATAGCCTGAATGTGTTTGTCGAGGCCAAAGACGGCGCAGAAGCTTTGATTACTACTCCTGGCGCAACCCGTTTTTATCGCTCTGATGGTCGTGTCGCGATGTTAAACCAATCGCTGAAAGTGGGTGAAGACAGTCGTCTTGAGTGGTTGCAGTTGGAAAACATCGCGTTTCCGAATGCCCATCTTGTCACCCGCACGGATATTCAAATTTCCTCTCATGCGCGCTTTGCAGGCTGGGAAATATGGACTTTGGGACAACCTGTTTCCAACCAAGCCTTTGATAAAGGGGTGATTGATGGAATGACCACGATTTCTATTGACGACAAGCTCGTCCTCTGCGAGCGCCTGCGCGTCAATCCAGCCACGCTACAACACTCTGCTGCGGCGCTTCGTGGTTATCCCGTTGTCGGTTCGATGTTCGTGTATGGCGACGCAGAGGCTTTGTCTGAGCTTCTTAAAAGCTGGTGGGCTGAGAAGGACAAACCGAAAGAGTTGGAACTCGGCATTACCTATATCGATGGTTTATTGGCTGTGCGGGCATTGGCATCAAACACAGAAACCCTGTTCCACAGTCTGACGGAATGCTGGCTAAGAATTCGAAAACACTGGACTGGCACAACCCCTGATGTGCCGAGGATCTGGCGTACCTGATGTATAGCGGTGTTCTGGCGTAACTGATTTATAGCGGTGTATTGACCGCGAAAACTGCGAGGAGTCAACACATGGAGTTAACCCCGAGAGAAAAGGACAAGCTGCTGCTGTTTACCGCTGCTTTACTTGCCGAACGACGTAAAGAACGCGGCTTGAAGTTGAACTATCCCGAATCTGTCGCCTTGATCAGTGCTGCCATTATGGAAGGTGCGCGAGACGGTCGAACCGTGGCGGAGTTGATGGATTACGGTCGCACTATCCTGACCGTCAATGACGTGATGGAAGGGGTGCCAGAGATGATCCACGACGTGCAGGTGGAAGCGACCTTCCCTGATGGCACCAAGCTCGTCACCGTTCACGATCCGATTGTGTAGGAGGCCAAAATGAAACTAAAAACAGGTTCCTTTACGCCGGGTGAAATTCGCGCAGCAGACGGAGAGATCGAACTCAATGCAGGTCGTCCAACTGTTTCCGTTGATGTGGCAAACACAGGCGACAGACCAGTTCAGGTTGGTTCTCACTATCACTTTTTCGAAGTGAATGACGCGCTGGTTTTTGATCGCAACATGACAAAAGGATTTCGCCTCAACATTCCTTCAGGCACAGCGGTGCGTTTCGAACCCGGTCAAAGCCGCTCGGTAGAACTGGTAGCTTACGCGGGTTCTCGCGAGGTGTATGGCTTTCAAGGGCGCTGTATGGGTCCGATAGATGGCGCTTCAAACAGCGATAAGGATGATTGAGATGAGTAAGAAAATATCCCGAAGCGCTTATGCAGAAATGTTCGGTCCAACTACAGGCGACTGTGTGCGTTTGGCCGACACTGAACTCTGGCTGGAAGTGGAAAAAGACTTCACGGTTTACGGCGACGAAGTGAAATTCGGCGGCGGTAAAACCATCCGCGATGGTATGGGGCAAAGTCAGCGCCCGAGTAGTGAAACACCGGACATGGTGATCACCAATGTTGTGGTACTCGATTACTGGGGCATCGTAAAAGCAGATGTGGCTGTAAAAGGCGGTCGCATTGCGGGTATTGGTAAAGCCGGTAACCCGGACATTCAGGATAACGTCGATATCATCATTGGCCCGGGTACTGAAGTGGTGGCGGGTGAAGGCCAAATCCTGACAGCGGGCGGCATTGATTCTCACATCCACTTTATCTGCCCGCAGCAAATCGATGAAGCGTTGACCTCGGGCGTCACTACCATGATTGGGGGCGGCACTGGCCCAGCGACGGGCACCAATGCGACAACTTGTACGCCGGGACCCTGGAACATTCACCGCATGCTCGAATCGCTGGATGCGTTCCCGATGAACTTCGGTTTGTTGGGTAAAGGTAACGCGAGCTTACCGGACGCGCTGGACGAGCAAATTGCTGCGGGTGCCTGTGGCTTGAAACTGCACGAAGACTGGGGCTCAACGCCAGCAGCGATTGATTGCTGTTTAAGCGTGGCGGAAGTGACCGATACTCAGGTCGCGATTCATACCGATACACTCAACGAGTGTGGCTTTGTGGAATCGACGCTGAATGCGATTGGCGATCGCGTCATCCATACCTATCACACTGAAGGAGCGGGCGGTGGTCACGCGCCGGACATCATCAAAGCGGCAGGTTTGGCTAACGTGTTGCCGTCTTCGACTAACCCAACCCGTCCTTACACGGTCAATACGGTGGATGAACACCTCGACATGTTGATGGTGTGTCACCACCTTTCTCCTTCAATCGCCGAAGACATCGCGTTCGCGGAATCCCGAATTCGCCGCGAAACCATTGCGGCGGAAGACATGCTTCATGACATGGGCGCGTTTTCGATGATTTCGTCGGACTCGCAAGCCATGGGGCGAGTCGGTGAAGTCATCCTTCGTACCTGGCAAACCGCGCACAAGATGAAAGTGCAGTTTGGTGCGTTGGAAGGCGACAGCAGCTATAGCGATAACGCGCGCATTAAACGCTATGTGGCGAAATACACTATCAACCCGGCGATTACTCATGGCGTCGCCCATGAAGTGGGCTCAATTGAAAAAGGCAAATTGGCGGACCTGGTACTTTGGAAGCCAGCTTTCTTTGGTGTGAAACCGTCGCTGGTGATCAAAGGCGGATTAATTGCTACCGCGCCTATGGGCGATCCAAATGGCTCCATTCCAACGCCTCAACCTGTGCATTACCGCCCGATGTTTGGTTCATTTGGTGCTGGCCCAGCGCAGAGCTCGCTGTTGTTTATGTCTCAGATGTCGATTGATAACGGTGTACCGGAAATGCTGGATCTGAAGAGTGGTGCAGTGGCGGTGAAGAACTGCAGAAACATACGCAAGAAAGACATGAAACTGAACGATTGGCAGCCAACGATCGAAGTGGATCCTCAAACCTATGAGGTGCGTGCAGATGGACAGTTACTGGTTTGTCAGCCTGCTGATGTGTTGCCGATGGCGCAACGTTACTTCCTGTTCTGAGGTGAAAAATGATCGAATTTACAGAAATCATCAAAGCATCGGATGTCAGGGAAAGTGATATCACCGAATTGGCGACCATTCACCTGGGCATTGATTCAAGAATAAAAAGCCGTATCCGCGTCACGTTGGACAACGGCAGTGAGGCTGGGTTGTTTCTTCCTCGTGGGCAAACGCTTCGCGGTGGTGATGTATTGGTATCAACCTGCGGCCACCAAGTTCGTGTTATCGCGGCAGAGGAAAAAGTATCAACCGTACACGCTGATGATGGCGTTTTATTGGCAAGACTCGCTTACCACTTGGGTAACCGCCATGTGCCGCTGCAAGTGGGTGATTGGTGGGTACGTTATCAGCATGACCACGTTTTAGACGAAATGGTGGGATTACTCGGAGGCCGTGTGGTAGTTGAAATGGCCCCTTTTGAGCCAGAGGCGGGCGCTTATGGCGGCCACTCATCCGGTCATCACCATCATCATTGATTTTAGATTTAACACATTCAGTAAAGGAGACAGGAATATGAAAAAATTACTTATCGCTGCGTTGGCATTGCCATTTCCCGCGTTTGCACACATCACTGGCGAACCACATGCTGAGACGCCGCATCATATCTTGGCCACCGCGCAGGCACACCCATTTGAAACTGTATTAATGCTGGTGGCTGCGGCAGGTATTGGCTACATGATTCACCGCATGTTCAACGGCCGCTAGTCATGCAATCCGATTATCGTCTGTTTCAACTGATTAGCCCTTCTTTGCCTGTGGGGGCATTTAGCTACTCACAAGGTTTGGAGTGGGCGATAGAAACAGGCTGGGTCGACAGTGAATCTGCATTGAAGGACTGGCTGGTGAGTTTGGCAACAGACAGTTTGCAACAGCTCGAACTGCCCGTGCTGCGCCGCGTTTTCGCTGCATTGAAGTTAGATGACGTTGTGACGGCAAATCATTGGTGTGATTGGCTGTATGCCAGCCGCGAAACGATGGAACTAAGAACGGAAGAGCTTCAGCGTGGACGCACCATGCTGAAGCTGTTACAGCAGCTTGAGCTGGTTGAAGCCGAAAGCCAGTTGGATGTGGTGTTGTCGAAAAGTCAGGTCGCTGGCTTTGCGTATGCCGGAATGAAATGGGGCATAGAAGAAGAAGCCCTTTGCCACGGTTATGCATGGAGCTGGTTGGAAAACTGTGTCGTCGCTGGCGTGAAAATGGTGCCGTTAGGACAGACCGCGGGACAGCGTGTGTTGATGGAAGTGGCAGATGCGTTGCAGGAAGTCGTCGAAGCGTCGCGTTTCATCGCTGACGAACAGGTTGGCTCTTTTGCACCTGCACAGGCCATCGCGTCGAGCTGCCATGAAACACAATACACGCGGCTATTCCGCTCATAAGGAGAATGAAGATGGATTATAAACAACCGCTAAGAGTCGGTGTGGGTGGCCCGGTTGGGTCAGGAAAAACGGCGCTTTTAGAAGTGCTATGTAAAGCCATGCGTGATACTTATTCAGTGGCTGTCGTCACCAATGATATTTATACCCGTGAAGATCAGCGCATTCTGACCGAGGCCGAGGCGTTACCTGCAGAACGCATTGTTGGGGTGGAAACAGGCGGTTGTCCGCACACCGCGATTCGTGAAGATGCATCAATGAACCTTGAAGCTGTTGAGGGGTTGGCGAAGCTTCACAAAGATCTGGATTTGGTATTTATCGAAAGCGGTGGCGATAACCTGAGTGCCACGTTTAGCCCTGAACTCGCTGATCTGACAATCTACGTAATTGATGTGGCAGAAGGAGAGAAGATCCCACGCAAAGGTGGACCAGGAATTACGCGTTCTGACTTACTGGTTATCAACAAAATCGACTTGGCACCCTACGTTGGCGCGAACCTCGATGTGATGGATTCAGACACCAAAAGAATGCGTCCGGTGAAACCTTATGTCTTCTCCAACCTCAAAGAGGGTGTGGGGTTGGCGGAAGTGATTCACTTTCTCGAGACGGAAGGAATGTTGAAAAAAGCGGGTTGATAACCCGCTTTTTCTTTATGCCGATTATGCTTTCAGGGCGCTAACGGTGGTTTTCAACGCTTCTAAAAGTTCAGGGTTACGCAGTTCCTGTTTCTCCATGTCGAAGTTATCGAAGAAGCTAGGAATAGACAGCGTGCCTTTCAAATCCACACCGAAGAATGGCGCGGTGTTCTTCGCGAAATCCAACACAAATGCCGCGCCGCGTGGACCAGGAGAAGTTGCTAGATACACTACAGGCTTATCCTGATACACCTTCATATCAATGCGCGATGCCCAGTCAAAAATGTTCTTATATGCGGAACTATAAGTAACATTGTGCTCAGCCAGAGACACGATAATCGCATCTGCTTCGCCAATCTTGTTGTAGAAAGCTTTTGCTTGTTCTGGAATACCTTCGTTCGTTTCACGATCTGAGCTGTAGATGGGCATTTCGAAATCATTCAGATCCAATGTTTCTACTTCAGCGCCTTCCAGAAAGCCCGCTGCGTAAAGTGCCAGTTGTTTATTGATAGATTGGGTGCTGCTTGATGCGGCAAATGCGAGAACTTTCATAGTGACCCCTTAATAAAACCTGATTGTTCGTTAACGCCTTACCCGTGATGGGAATTCCCGCTAACGAAGAGTTCGTTTTGATGGGTTAACTTTACGTCCTTTCCGTTCGTTGATTAATGGGGTGAACGGATAAGCATTGTTTCCATATGACACTTAATCAATTATGGTGGTAAAGATTAAAGCCAATTTGGAAACACGAAATGAACACACAACTTCTTGATGGCATGGTGGTGTTTAACGAAGTCGTTAAGTGCGGGAGTTTCACTAAAGCCGCAGACAAAACCGGGCATTCGACCTCTTACATCAGTAAGGAAATCAACAAGCTGGAAGAAAGGTTGGGTGTCCGGCTTTTACACCGTACCACGAGAACGCTTAATCTAACGGCAGAAGGCGAAATCTATCACGCCCAGTGCAGACAGATAGTTGAAGATGCAGAAACGCTAGAGAGTGCGATGCTAGGGCATCAAACCATTCCTAAAGGAAACCTTAAGATAAGTTGTCCGACCAATTTTGGTTTAAACACCTTGACGCCTCTTCTTGCGAAGTTTTCAGAGAAGTACCCAGATGTCACCTTTGATGTTGACCTCAATGACAGGAAAGTCGATTTGGTGGCTGAAGGAATTGATGTGGCTATTCGTGCCTCTCAGTTCATGAACGATTCCAGCCTGATTAGCCGCAAGATAAAGACTTTTCAAGGAGTCACTATCGCTTCACCAGGCTATTTAGCGAAGAACGGCACTCCGACCCATCCTCATGAGCTAAAAAACCACAAAGTACTCTGCTACAGCAACCTGACCAACTACGAAGTTTGGCGCTACATCGAACAAGATGGCAATGTGGTCGAGGTGGAGTTGGATAGTTTCGTCACAACCAACAGTTCGCAACTGGAAGTGGCACTATGTGTCGCGGGGCTTGGGATTACAAGAATGCCGCTGTTTAACCTGAACGGGGAATTAGAATCCGGTGAGTTGGTGGAGTTGTTTACTAATTACCAGCGAGTGAATGTAGAAATGAATTTGGTTTATCCAAGTCGAAAACACATGTCTTCTAAAGTGCGTAGCTTTATTGATTTCGTCCTCGAGGAGATTGGCGAATAGAACTAACCCTCCGCATTGGGAGGGGTAGTCGTTTTCATGAGGGACTTAATCTACTTACCAAAGCCATAGTGGCGTAAGTAACAGAAACTCACCCAACTCACCAGTAATGTTGCGACCGTCAGTTCGACGAGTCCCAAACGTTCTAACCAGGTCCAATGGGGAAAGTCCTTTCCGAGCCAAAGAATCAATCTTTCCATGGCGACGGCGCTGATAACGGAAGGAAACGTCAGTGCTGCGAGCGTGGGCTGGAAGGGCTCTTTGAGTAGGTCGATATAGCAGAGATAGACGAACAGGGTCATCATGATACCCACTCCCGCCAACGCGCCAGCCAAGACAGGATCAGGGGATGGCATGTTCACCAAATAAGCGGTGAGTGCGAGGTTCACCGGTGCCGCCATGATCGCCAGTACCGGACGTGAGTTCCTCGGCAAACTTTCCAAAAAGCAAAGTCGGTAAAGCACAAACGGCAGCATGGAGAAATACGCACCGATGCAGATGTGAGCGAGTAGGGCAGACTCGTTGTCAAATCCCAGCTTTGGGCCTGCTAATGTGCTGCTGATTAACCCGACTGGATATAGGAACCAACTTGGGTAGATGTTGCACTTCTCGAAGTTCTTCAACTGGTGAAAGAAGAAATAACACATCATGAAGATGTGCATCGCCATCGCGGGATACCAGACAACGGCTGCCACGCTGACATTCACTTCCGCCAGAAAATCTGCCATCAACAATAGCGACATAGTCATGGGCGCCATCAAGCTACCGTAAAGCGGGTCTCTGAGATCCTGGAAGAAACGCTTTGGCTCAAAGATATATTTGAGCCAAACAGGACCAATCAACAAAATGCCGATTGTCGAAAGAATGGGGCGGGTGAGATGCCCAGTTATTGGGTGGTAGAGAGACCATGCGACACCTAGCCCAAAAAATGCCATCGCAAGGGATGACTGGGCGGTAGGTATAAATCGAAATGGGGAGTGAAAAGCCGTCAATCTAACATCCATGCGCTTGTTACTGAGTGGGCATTATACGCCTGCTGATTTATGGTTGTGAGTGGGTTTGCGAAATTTCTTTATTAATTTCAAACAATAGGGGCAGAGAATTTCCGAGGATGTCGTTCAGGCCTTGTGTGGCAAGGGTTTAAAGCATAATTCCTGCCGAAAAATCACCCCAAAAGACTGATATTGTCGAAAGCGGAAACCTGATCACAATCACAGAAATGCAATCTAGCCCCTTCGTCAAGGTTACCTATACTCAAATTGCACCCAGAAATTTAGACGAATGAGGATGAGCTTTGAAGCTCGAGTTCGCCGGGCAAAAGAGTGCTGGCGACGAGTTTGGGTCGCACAACAATTTGGAATGTTACACCCGTGTAGAAATACACCAAAACTGAAAAAGTCCTTACATACCACATAGCCCATGAGATGCAAATGCACGAGGCACGGTAGCTCAACGTAGTGAGCAATGTGAGGCACGCTATATCTACGACAACACCACAGTATTCGATTTCAACCTTTAGAGTTAAGCAAAAAGCCACCGTGTAGGTGGCTTTTCTTCGTGTGGTGTTTCTTTGTAAAGTTGGGATTCAGAAAGAAATGCGTCTTCTGCCGTTTTCCGCGCGCTCTTCGTTTTGAGGCTTCGCTTTTCCTTTTGCTGGTTTTGTTGGTTTTGCCGTTTGCTTTTTAGCTGTTTGCTTGTGTGCTTTTGGCTTTTGAATTGCCTGTTGTGGTTGCTGCTGTTTAGGCTTTTTCTGCTTTGGTTCAATCGGTGCAGGTGGCGTGTCACAAAGCACCACGTAAAACTCTTCGTTAAAAGCAATCACGTCGCCATCATAGATTTTGCAACGTTTACGTGTTTCTACTTCGCCGTTCACAAAGACATAGCCTTCAGCGATCGCCATTTTGGCTTCACCACCACCGCTAACGGCGTTGGCGATCTTTAATACTTTATAAAGTTCTACTGGCTGGGAGGAGACTTCGATACCTAGCGCTTCTACTTCAATTTCTTCGTGCGACATGTTCGCTACTCATTTCTTTGTAATTTGCTCGCTGGGAGTTTAGCGTAAGATTCGATGCCTGTGCACTCTGAAACGTACGAATGACGTGGTATAGATAGAATTAATGATACTTTATTCAGGTGAGCTGCAGTGGCACAGAACTGTGACCTGTACGTCATGCACACGTTCGGAATCTCTTGAAACTTGAAAAGGGATGTAATAAAAATACTTTCGTTGTGACAAGTTCTGGAATTTTTTTCAATTTCCACTGTCATATCATTAGCTTCATCCTGCATCTATGAATGAATCTTTCATTCTTAAGAAGTGTGCTCCTTGAGGTAAACGAATAAGGGGAGACAGCCAATAAGCTGGCAAATGCGGATGAAGTGTATTTTAAACACTCAGGAATGTAATGCGTGCGCACCTTCGTTCAAGGAGGTCGGCTCATTTTAACCTGATAAAAAAAAGAGGTGTTCTCTATGAGTAATAAAGCAAGACGCCTGTGGTTTTACCATCAAAGTAAAACGCAAAAGACGCGTCCATCAAAACTGCGTTAATCGCAAAGATACCAGAAACGCCATGCGGCGTTTCTGGTTCCATAAACTCCCTCCAAATTTCTCTCTATCCCGATTACATCCTCGCTTTATTGATACTTGCAGAGAAAAAGTGGGGCAACTGTCAGAAAATTCTATTTAAAATCAGTATCCCAACCCGTTGCTGGCTACACTTTAACCATACCTGTTGATACACAAAAATAGCGATTCAATCAGGACGCAACACAATAACTAACATGGATGTCGGGAGAGAGAAAATGAATGTATTGTCTTGGGAGAATATCTCCAAGTTAGCCGGACATACTGTTCAACTGATCGATGGTGCAGAAAACGAATACGATGTGTTGGTTGAGGCCGTCAATGAAGGCGAAGGCAATGGCACGACGAAAAATGACCGTCTTGTTGAAAACTTCACCATGGTACTGGTTGGCCCTGATGAAACTGAATTTCCTCAAGGGAATTATCTGATTTCCCACCACTCAATGGGACAGCAAATTCTTTATATGATGCAAGCTGGTAACAATCGCTACACCATCACTATTAACACCGAGGCGTAAAGGCTTACGCCTCTTTTGTACGCTTACTCGCCAAGTAAGTTGTTGTCTCTCGTATTGAATTCCCGTCTTGATAGATTCGTTGTTATGATACTGCCTTTCTGTCTTCAATTTACCAGAGGCGGTATGCAACGCATTCTTCTCAGTTTTCTCTCGCTCACTCTGTTGTCTTCTCCGGTCTTCGCCCGCGAAGAGGTCTTGGTATTTGCGGCTTCTTCAATGACAACAGCGCTGAATGACATTGTTGATCAATACGAGCTTGAAACAGGAAAGAAGGTGGTTGTTTCTTATGCTTCTTCTTCAGCACTTGCAAGGCAGCTGACCTATGGTGCACCAGCAGATATCTATATTTCGGCGAATGAAAAGTGGATGGCTTATGCCGTTGAGCAAGGCGTGATTGAACCCACTGCGGTAACACCTTGGGTGGAAAACCAATTGGTTTTCGTGGCAGGACGTGATGGTAAAACCCTCGATGGCCTCAATCAGCAAGATCTTGTTGCTGCCATCGACAATAGTCGACTGGCAATGTCAGACCCTGGTCATGTGCCTGCGGGCATCTATGCCAAAGAATCGCTGGAAACACTGGGTCTTTGGAATAGCCTGAAAAATAAGCTGGCTCTTTCTAACAGTGTCAGAGCCACACTAGCGCTGGTTGAGCGAGGCGAGGCGCCGCTTGGTATTGTGTATTTTTCTGATGCTAATGCTTCTTCGCAGGTGAAAATTGCCGCTGAGATCCCTGCCAACGCGCACGCGCCTATCGTATTCCCTAAAGCGCTAACGAAAGAAGCAAACTCAGAGGCTGAGGCCTTCTTCCGATTTTTGAATTCAGATGCTGCGACGAAAATTGTCACCCACAATGGCTTTGTGGTGACGCCAAAACAGAGCAATGATCACTAATGTTACTTACACCTGTTGAATGGGAAGCGCTGACACTCAGCCTGAAAATATCGTTTGTCGCTGTGGCTGCAAGTTTGCCATTGGGCATCGCGATGGCTTGGTTATTGGCAAGAAAAGAGTTTGCAGGAAAATCTCTGTTAGATGGCTTTATCCACCTGCCTTTGGTGCTGCCACCTGTCGTGATTGGTTACTTGCTATTGGTTGTGATGGGACGTCGTGGCGCGGTGGGAAGTTGGTTGTATGACACCTTTGGCATTTCTTTTTCGTTCAGTTGGAAAGGCGCTGCATTAGCGTCTGCTGTGGTGGCATTTCCACTATTGGTGCGCGCTGTCAGGCTCTCCATTGAGCTGGTGGATAGCAAGCTTGAACAAGCTGCCCGCACCTTGGGGGCATCTCCCTGGCGTGTGTTTTTCACCATTACGTTGCCACTTATCGCACCGGGTATTCTCTCTGGTGTGGTGTTAGCTTTTGCCCGCAGTTTGGGGGAGTTTGGTGCGACGATTACCTTTGTGTCGAACATTCCCGGAGAAACCCAAACCATTCCTTTGGCGATGTTTGCGTTTCTTGAAACGCCCGGAGCAGAAGAGAGCGTGGCACGTCTTTGCATCCTTTCTATTGTGATTGCGTTACTGTCGCTGTTTGGCTCTGAATGGCTGAGCCGTCGAATGAAAAAGAAGATGGGGCTGTCATGATTACGCTGTCGCTAAACGTTGATCACAAGCCTTTTCGGCTTAGGGTGAATGAAACGATCCCCTCATCGGGTATTACCGCGGTTTTTGGTCGTTCCGGCGCGGGTAAAACGTCACTCATCAATGCCATCAGTGGTTTGGTCAAACCTGAATCCGGACAAATAGCGCTTGGGGATAAAGTGCTGTTCGATAGCGCAGCCAACATTGACCTCGCACCTGAGCGCAGACGTATCGGTTATGTGTTTCAAGAAGCGCGTCTGTTCCCTCACATGTCGGTCGAGAAGAACCTCAAATACGGTCAGCCAAAAGAAAACCGCGCTAAGTTTGAAGAAGTCACCGAGTTGTTGGGGATTGAACACTTACTGAAAAGGCATCCCGCCGTGCTATCTGGTGGTGAAAAACAACGCGTGGCGATTGGGCGCGCGCTTTTGTCTGAACCTGAACTCTTGATCATGGATGAGCCGACTGCTTCCCTGGACGGGCCGCGTCGGCAAGAATTGATTCAGTATTTGCTCCGATTGGCGGCTTCGTTAAATATTCCTGTGCTCTACGTTAGTCACAGTTTGGATGAAATCCTTCAGATTGCAGACAATATGCTGATCTTGAATGAAGGTCAGGTTGTTGCCAATGGACCGCTTCATGATGTATGGGGCTCTGCGCCAATGCGCCCTTGGCTTTCGGCGAAAGAACAGAGTGCTCTTGTCAGCGCGAAGTTGGTAGGGCATCACGCTACTTATGGGATGGCTCAATTGGACTTGGAAGGTGAGACCATTTGGGTCACTAAGGTTGACGATGCGGAAGGTGCCTTGCTTCGCCTTCGGATTTTTGCCAATGACATTTCTATTGTGAAATCCCGCCCTGTCGATACCAGTATCCGAAATGTACTGCCCGCTATCGTCGAAGACGTGTGTGTGTCCGAGTGCGAAGAGAATGCCTCGGGATATTGTCAGGTCGCGTTACGAATTGGTAACCAAAGATTACTGGCAAATATAACCCAATGGGCAGTCGATGATCTTCATCTATCACAAGGCGATACAGTCTATGCGCAGCTTAAGGGCGTGAGCGTAACCAAAGGCGATTTGGCATACCAGCACAAGAATTTTTAATAATTTCTATGCCGTTTCTATCGCAAATTGAAGTAGAATTCCTCAGTGTTTGCCGTATACCGTGTGACATTCGTTAACTGTATTTTTTGCTGTTAAACGATAAGGTGTGCGAATGAAACGCGCTGGGAGGGCGACTTGTATCATGCGTCGCAAAAATACCTCCTAAAAACAAGCAACAGCATAATTTTCATGAGCAGATTAGATACTCTCGTTGAGTAGATGGCTCGTGATGAGTAGTAGGAGAGATAAATGTTTGCATGGCTAACCGGCCTGTTTAAGAAAGAAAAGCTCAAGTCTACGGATTGGGTTAAGAAGCTCATGCAAGCCAATCGTTCTGGTAGCTACGGAAAATATAGCGAGTACTATGACAAGCATGTCACCCGTATCCATCAGTCTTATCACAAAGACTTTCAGCGATTCGAACGCTTTGCTATTCAAAGCTACAAGAAGGACGACCAGCGTGCGTTTATTGCGATTAAGACCGCGATGTATGCGCACAAGCTTAACCAGATCAAAGTTGCGGCGTGTCTGACGGCATCTGTCATCAATTACAACAAGATGCTGCTGGAAGGAAAGAAAGTGCAGATTCATCCTAGGTTGGTCCGCGCAGCCACCTCGCTTCACAAACAAATTATTGAAGCTCACGCGAGCTCGAAGAAGAAAAAGACCAAAGAAAAAGCCTGAGGAATCAGGCTTTTTATGTATGCTCCCAAATGCCCACCATATCGGCTCATCATAAATCGTTAGAGAGCGAGGTGTTTATCTTCCTTTTTGACTTAGGTGATAAACGCTACGAGTTCATTAATCCACATAAATACAATGAGTTAAAATATATATGGGTTTATTGTTCTGGAATCCCAATGTAATGGAAAGCTTAGTGATCAAATAAAAGTGATAGATATCACATAATGGTTTTGCTAAGGTGTCGCCCCTCACACACAATGTGAGAGCACAATGACTTTTACTTCTCTTTTTAAGGCCGAGAAGCTGGTGTCGACACTGACCATTAGCTTTTTCGCGCTGTTCCTCTTTGCGGCCATCTATGACATGTCGCTCTTCTCTCAGACCATCAACCAAATATTCTGGTTAGCGGCAAATGAATTCGGCGTTTTCTGGCAATGGCTGATGGTAGCAAACCTCGCTCTGGCTTTGCTTATTGCTGTTTCTCCATTTGGTAAGTTGAAGCTTGGCGATAAACAAAAACCGGATATCAGCGCGTTTCGCTGGATCTCGATGATCATGTGTACCCTACTGGCTGGTGGGGGCGTATTTTGGTCAGCCGCTGAGCCGGTGTATCACTTCCTTTCGCCTTCTCCCTCCTATTCTGGCATTGAACAGCACACCGAAGCCGCAGCAACTGCAGCCCTGAGTCAGAGCTTTCTTCATTGGGGATTTCTCGCTTGGGCGGTTTTAGGCACGCTTGCAACAATTGTTTTGATGCATGCCCATTATGAAAAGGGACTGAAACTAAGGCCCCGCGCATTGCTATATCCCCTGTTTGGCGAACGTTTCGAAAAGCATTGGTTTGGTGCTGTCGTAGATGCTTGTTCTATTGTCGGTGTGGCAGCAGGGACCATTGGTCCCATCGGTTTTTTGGCGAGCCAATTGGGTTTCAGTATTGAAGCTTTATTTGGCATCGAAAACACCATGAGCACACAAGTGATGATTCTTATGGCGGTTGTAGCCATTTACTCGCTGTCTGCCTTTACGGGAATGGATAAGGGACTTCAGTGGCTTTCTAAACTCAATGTGCTTGGCGCGTTGGCTTTGCTTCTGTTTGTATTGGCATTGGGGCCGACGTCTTTCATCTTCGGTTCGTTTGTCACCGCATTTGGTAGTTATTTAGAGCATTTTTCTTCCATGAGTCTGGATACTGAAAAAGTAGCTTGGATGACCAATTGGACGTGGTTTTTTTGGGGATGGTTCATTGGCTTCGCGCCCATGATGGCGATTTTCATTGCGAAGATCTCTCGTGGCAGGAGTATTCGCATGTTGATCCTGGCGGTCGCTGTTGGGTCTCCAATCGTGACTAACTTCTGGTTTACTGCACTGGGTGGGACGGGCATCTTTTTTGAGCTGACCAATCCGGGCGCGATATCCGGCCCAATGGAAGGCGCGGGTTTACCCGGTGTGTTGATTGCGACGCTTCAGCAACTCCCACTGCAATTTATATTGGTGCCTGCATTCCTGATTCTCACCACGACCTTTGTGGCGACAACGGGCGATTCTATGGCGTATTCCATTGCTGTCGTCACGTCCGAAGATGCGGCACCATCAAAGTATCAGCGACTGTTTTGGGCGGTGATGCTGGGTGTGGTTGCAGCCGTATTGCTAACAGCTGGAAACGGTGGCTTGGCGGCATTGCAGTCATTTATCGTGATTACAGCTGTGCCAGTTTCGTTGTTGATAGCCACGACACTGATTTCTGCGCCAGTGGCGTTGAAGGGTATGTCAGCGGCTAAAATCTTGCGTCAGGAAGGGAGCGCTTAATACTCTCATATGGCGTCGTTACCACAGCGACGCCATGTGATTCAGGTAATGAATGTAGTTATCTAGGTCTTCCTGAGTGTCGATATCTATGTTGCATTGATCAATAGCAACCACATTCACCACATGCTTGCCATTGTTTAGAAGATGTTTTGCGCCCGCATCGCCTTTCAATGTTTTAAGCTCTTCAAACATGGTTTTCGATGCAATTGCAGGCACACCCACTGTATCGTGATACTGGCAACAAACTGCGTCGTTAATGTGTTCGATAAAGACTTTCCAAAGCAGTTCGACGTTGTCACTGCTTACTGCAGGTTGATCGGCAAGCATAAATAAAATGGCATCATAGTCGTTCTCAAGCTTCTCGGTCACAGAAGATATCACGCTGCCAATCCCTTCTTTCCAGCAGTCGATATATAAGATTTCTGCTGGCCAATCGTTGTCTTTGCAGGCAGCTTCAAGTTCCTTATGCCAAAACCCTGTTGTGATGAATATGTCTTGAGTGACTGGAACCGCTGCGTTGATAGGGAAGCTGATGAGCGGAGAGCCATTGATTTCAGCCAGCGCTTTACATTCGCGAAAACGTGAAGCGCGGCCAGCAGCGAGGATCACTGCGGCAAGTTTTATCATTCTTATAATATTCCACTGAAAGATTTGGCGTTTGAATCGTTAAGAGCCGCCATACATTCTGACAGAATAGAAAGTCCAATCCCTTCTGGCAATGCTGCACCCAGTTGCAACCCTGCTGGTCCTGCAAGTTTGCACGGTAATTGTGATTCCTGTAACTCTGCGGTTTGCAGAACGTCTTCTTTTCTATGCGTTGGGCCAAGTAGGGCAAGATAACGTAGACGCGTATCCGTGAGCGATTTCAACACGGAGGCGTCGAGAGAAACACTGTGCGTCATCACTACTGCAGCATCGACATGCTTTTCGTTGCAGAAATACCCCAAGGTCTCTGCTTCTTCTCGCAGGATGTGATGCGCGGTTCGAAAGTAATCGCGTCTTGCATTTGCAGGACGGGGGTCCCAAAGCGTGACGCGCCAACCTAATTGATGAGCAAGGGAGACTATCGGCTTGGCATCAAACCCTCCACCACAAACAAGAAGGTGAGTAGGGGGTTGAATGAAGGTTTTCAGCCAGCGCTGATCACCTTCATCAAGTCGTTCACCAATGGTGTTTTATCAGCCTCTAGCTGGTGAATCTTCTCTGAGGGGATATAGTTCGCTTCAATTTCAGCGCCGTTCGTGACGATACGCTGATAGTAGAAGCCGGATCTTCTTTGTTCCAACTGAGCGCGAATAACATCGAGGCTTAAATAGCCGTTACCCGCGTGGATTGGCTGCAGCATGATATGAACGGTGCCGCCACAGCCAATACCAAGTTGGAAAGACAAATCGTCTTCATCCTGGCTGTCATAAGTTAACGTGCAGGCTTCACCTGTCATCATCACCTTTTTGGCATGACGTTGGATGTCTGATTCCAGACATCCTCCGCTAAGCATACCGAGTTGTTGACCCAAACTACTGAAAAGCATCATTGCACCGGCTTTTCGGTAACAAGGTCCTTCCGTTTCATAAACCGTGCCGAGTACCCACTCGGCATTGTCTCTCTCCGGATACCACTCGTTCAGCAAGTAATGTAGGTGGTTTGCCATTATCCTTCCTTGATGACGTTGAGATTAAGACAGCTTCATTGGCAGATCGTGTAATCGCTGGCCTGTTGCAACAAACACGGCGTTTGCGACAGCGGGGGCGATAGGTGGTGTGCCAGGTTCACCAACACCGGTTGGTGCTTCGGCTGACGGTACTATGTGTACCTCAATCTCTGGCATCTGCATTTCCCTTAGCACCAGATAGTCATGGAAATTTGACTGCACCGTGGCGCCATCTTGTAGTGTTATTTCGCTGACAAGCGCAGGTGACAGACCAAAGCCAATACCGCCTTGCATCTGGGTTTTGATGATGTCCGGGTTGATGGCAACGCCGCAATCAACGGCACAAACGACCTTGTCGACAGTGATTTGGCCATTTTCGACGGTGACGTCGACAACCTGAGCAACAAAGGTGCGGAACGACTCATGAACGGCAACGCCGCGGCCTTTACCTTTCGGTAGTGGTTTGCCCCAGTCTGACTTTTCAACGGCCAGATTCAGAACACCAAGATGTCGAGGATGGTTTTTGAGCAAAGCTCGGCGCAGTTCGACCGGATCTTTCCCTGCTTTGTATGCCAGTTCATCAAAGAAGGTTTCGGTTGAAAATGCGGTGTGCGTATGTCCCACTGAGCGCCACCACAAAACAGGAACAGGTTGCTGAACGGTATGCAGCTCAACGGCTAAGTTGGGAATAGCATAAGGCAGGGTAGAGGCACCTTCGACCGAAGATGAGTCGACACCATCTTTCACCATGAAGTCCTCAAATGCGGTACCTGCGGCGATAGATTGTCCAACAATACGTTGTTCCCATGCCGTGATGTTGCCTTCATTGTCGACGGCACCACGAATTTTGTGAATATACATTGGGCGGTAATAACCTGCGCGCATGTCATCTTCACGCGTCCACACTAATTTGACGGGCACACCAGGCTGCGTTTTGGCAATCATTGTCGCTTCAACAACGTAGTCTGCCTGAGGGTTAGCTCGACGTCCGAAACTGCCCCCTGCAAACAAGGTGTTGATGGTGACGTTCTCTGGCTTGATACCGAGGACGGTGGCAACAGCAAACTGATCAATCGTTTGAATCTGCGCGCCGTACCAAAGCTCAGCTTTGCCATCGCCAACCAAAACCACACAGTTCATGGGTTCCATCGGTGAATGGGAAAGGTAGGGGAAATAGTAAGTGGCTTCGACAACATTTTCGGCGTTTTCGAGAACTTTACCTGCTTCGCCATCGTTGCGGGCAGGAAGACCGGGCGTTTGAGCGAGTACCGTGTATTCTGTTTTCAGCTGCTCAGTGTTCTTTGTGAACGCAGAGCGATCCCACTCTATCGATAATTTGTCGCGTCCCGTTTTGGCGCTCCAGAAGTCTTTTGCAATCACCGCAATACCTGTCGGGATTTGGACAACATCGACAACTCCGGGAGACTGTTTCGCAGCAGTGGCATCAAACGAAACGACTTTGGCACCAAATGCTGGTGGATGAGCCACTAACGCGGTTAGCATGCCGTCCAGTTGTACGTCCTGTGTGAAGGTCGCAGTGCCGTTGCTTTTTCCTGTATCTTTTCGGGCAGTTCCCGTTTTACCGATGATGGTGAATTGGTCCGGCGTTTTTAGTACTACTTGATCATCAGAAGGCACTGATTGGAGTGCTGCGAGCTCAGCCATCTCACCATAAGTGGCTGATTTTCCCGTACCAGAATGGGAGAGGGTGCTGCTGCTCGCCATGATTTCTGCTGCAGGGACTTCCCACACTTTGGCGGCAGCGTTCACCAGCATTGCTTTGGCTTTTGCACCCGCCATGCGGAGCTGCATGAAGGAGTTTGCGATAGCGGTACTGCCGCCTGTGCCTTGCACTGGGCCAAACAGAAGGTTGTTATATTCGTTGGCGTTTGCAGGAGCAGCCTCTGTGGTGACTTTACTCCAATCTGCATCGAGTTCGTCAGCGGCAATGGTTGCCAAGCCTGTCGTTACGCCTTGGCCCATGTCCAAGTGTTTAATCATGATAGTGACTGTGTCATCTGAACCGACGCGCACAAAAGCGTTGGGTTCAAAAGGCTTACCCACTGTTTCACTGGCACCGGCTGCAACAGAAGGGAGGTGAACACCCAAGGTTAAGCCTGCACCGGCTGTTGACATGAGTTTGATGAAGTTCCGGCGGCTGGTTCCCGCCTGTTTAGTATTTTTGAGGAAAGCCTCTTCAGGCACATAACCGTTCAGAAAATCGCGCATGGTTCTATCCCTGTCTCAGTTCAGTGGCTGCTTGCTTGATCGCTTCACGAATACGGACATAGGTTGCGCAGCGGCAGATATTTCCGTTCATGGCCGCATCAATGTCTGCGTCGGTAGGGGATGGATTGCTGGCTAGCAGTGCGCTGGCAGCCATGATTTGGCCTGACTGGCAGTACCCACATTGCGGCACTTGAATCTCTTCCCAAGCGGTTTGAATGGCTTTGGAAGCCTTTGAATCAATACCTTCAATGGTGGTGATTTTCTGCCCTGCAACGGCAGAGACTGGGGTGACACAAGAGCGAATGGGTTGACCACCCATATGAACAGTACACGCGCCACATTGTGCGAGGCCGCATCCGAATTTAGTGCCTGTTAAGTTGAGGTTGTCACGAATGGCCCAGAGTAATGGGGTGTCCGCAGGTACATCGAGCTCAAGATCCTGTCCGTTAATATTCACGGATACGCTCATGGTAGTCTCCTTTCGTACATAGAACGGCAGCGTATTTGGCTTTAACACACGTAACTGTGGGCATTAGCCTTTATTTACTATGTATTCAATTTAAGGCTAATGTTATCGAGATGTTCCAGAACTCTTGCCTATTACTCCGGAATTTATAAGGAGTATCATTCTAACTGCGTATTTAGTGTCATAATTCTACGGCCATGTAGACAATGCTTAGCAAAAGGTTAATGAAATGGAGTTTGCCTCATCGCTTGCAAAGCAAGTGTTTGAAAAAGTAAAGGGTGAGTGTGGTCAACCGTCTGAAATAGAGGGTTTAAAGCTGTATGCGAGTTTGGAGAAGGTTGATCTGATGCCGATAGTGCTCCAGCCTTCAATTTGTTTTGTGTTGCAAGCAGAAAAGCACGTCTCCACCGGAAAGCAAACCTTTGTCTACAGTGAAGATACCTACCTAATCAACTCTGTTACGCGGCCCGTAGAAGCAAGCCTTTTAGATGTTAGCCAAGAGAGGCCTTATGTGGGTTTCAGTCTGGCGATAGACCAGCAAATGGTCGGCCAATTGATGATGGAAATGTCGCCTTGGCAGCAGGAAACCTCTTCGCTACCGCAGCGCGACTTTACTCAGTCAACCAAAATGACTCCGGCCATTGAAAACGTGGTGGCTCGATTGTTGGGTTTGCTGGATAGCCCAATGGATCGCGACATTTTAGCGCCTTCAATATTTAGAGAGCTTTACTACGAAGTGTTGAAAGGGCCAGGTGGTGGATTGCTACGAAATTGCGTGAGTAACCATGCGGGCGCCAACCGTATTGCGCCGGTTGTTCATTACATTGAGCAGAACTTTGAAAGAAACTTGGCGATTGAGGAGATTGCGAGCGTAGCGGGAATGAGCGCTTCGACGCTTCATGAGCATTTTAAGCAGGTTACGACAGTTTCGCCGATGCAGTATGTGAAATCACTTAGGCTGCATAAAGCCAGATCACTGCTTTCTTCAGGGTATCAAGTAGCGGAGGTTTGTTATGAGGTAGGATACAGCAGTCCGTCTCAATTCAGCCGCGAGTTTAAGCGCTATTTTGGTTTTACACCTAGTGAAGCACGTTCTTTGGCTACAACCATTGAATAGTAGCCATCTAACTCCAAACAAAAAGCGGGCTCTAAGCCCGCTTTGAATTGATTTGATATTTGGGTCAGAAGTTGAACAATACGTCGAAGTAAAACTGTTCTTTATACAAGCCGTTTGCTCGGTAGGTTGCGCCCAAAGATAAGATGTCGGTTGAATGAAAACGTCCCCCCAACTCTACTACTGATCGGGTATCATCCGAGTCAAAAGCAATTTGTCCAACCAAGAGATTTGCTTCTATTTGGGGGAGAATCCAAGCCTTAACGCCGACATTCACACCGTACGCCAATTCTCCCCAATCGTGCTTGTCATCTTCGGGGAATTTAACGGAATAAATGCGTGCGTCACCGTGTATATCTACAAAGCCGTTAACTGGAGCGTGAAAACCGGCCCCACCAGACACTAACCAATCACCTTCAAACTGGCTACTTGCATTGACAATGAAATGCGCACCATCCATGAAGGCAAGCCTACCTGTGCCAGCGAGTCCCGAAGGGTTTGATGTAAAACCGACTTCTAAATTGGTGTAATTAAAATTGGTCGCCATTGCGGCTGATGAAGTCAGGCTCATTGCAGTCACAATTGCTTTGATAGCAAATGATTTTTTTAAATTTTCCACAGCATTCCTTGCAGCTAAGGTTTGTTGCAACATGTCATTGAGTGTATGGCTACCTGTGCGAAAACTTTAGTAGCGATGCAAATAACTTTGACCGCGATTACAAAGAATTTGCGGCTAAACAATGGCGCTAGCATTTTTTTGCAATGACTATGATATCGTTGCTGCTCAAGTCAAAGTTTCATATCTTTCGGATTCCTTCATGTTACCTACTTCAAAAGCCCTTATGGTTCAGGGCACAACGTCTGATGCTGGGAAAAGTGTCATTGTCGCGGGCCTATGCCGCGTGCTTGCTCGTCGAGGCGTGAAAGTGGCCCCGTTCAAGCCACAGAATATGGCGCTTAACAGTGCTGTGACTCAGGATGGTGGTGAGATTGGCCGTGCGCAAGCTTTTCAGGCGCTTGCTTGTGGTATTGAGCCAACGGTACATATGAACCCTATTTTGTTGAAGCCAAGTACTGATTGCGCCGCACAGGTTATCGTTCAGGGAAAGGCCGTTGATGCCATGGATACCATTGGCTTCCAATCTTACAAAGCATTTGCGATGACGCCGGTGTTGGACTCTTTTTCCAAGCTCAGCTCAGAATATGAGTGTGTGTTGATCGAAGGCGCGGGCAGCCCAGCCGAGGTTAATCTGCGTGAAAACGACATCGCGAACATGGGTTTTGCAGAGGAGGCAGATGTTCCGGTAATTATCGTGGCTGATATCGACCGCGGTGGTGTGTTTGCTCATCTTGTAGGCACTCTGGATTGTTTGTCTCAATCGGAACGTGATCGTGTAGTTGGTTTTGTTATCAATCGTTTTCGAGGTGATGTGAGTCTTTTAGAGCCGGGACTTGAATGGCTTGAGGAGAAAACAGGTAAGCCCGTACTTGGCGTCGTCCCTTATCTTCAAGGGCTGATGCTTGATGCGGAGGACGCAATAGACACTAAACAGGACGAACTCGACTCCAGCGGTAGCATTCTCAACGTTGCGGTGCCCGTCCTTCTACGTATTAGCAATCACACTGACTTCGATGCACTGCGAGCTCATCCACAGGTTAACTTGCAATATGTGGCGCCAGGAAAACCTATTCCTTCGTGTGATTTGATTGTCGTGCCGGGCAGTAAAAGTGTGATTTCAGACTTAACCAGCCTGAGAGAGTTTGGTTGGGATAAACAAATTCAAAAACACCTGAGATATGGCGGCAAAGTCGTGGGTATTTGTGGTGGTTATCAGATGCTAGGAAAGCACATTTCAGACCCATTGGGGCTCGAAGATTACCAGTTGGAAACAGAAGGACTGGGTTACCTTGATGCAACGACTGTGATTGAAAAAGAAAAAGTGCTTACCCAAAAATCGGGACATCTTCACCTCAATGGAAAGGTGAGTCCAATCACGGGCTATGAGATCCATATGGGTGTGACCACATCAAAAGGTGTGAGCCCTGTCTTCTGTGAAGAGGGTGATGATGGTCTGATCAACTCAGATAACAATATCTTCGGGACATACTGGCATGGGCTGTTCGATCAACCAGAAGCACTCAAACTTATTCTTGAATGGGCTGGGCTGGATGACACTAAAGGTATTGATTTAGTGAAAGAAAAACAACGCAGTCTAGACGTGCTGGCAGACACGCTTGAAAAGTATCTGGATTTGGAACTCCTGTTCCCAAACACAGTTGAAAAATAATTGCTAGCATACAAATATCAATAGTCAATGTTTAAGTGGCATAAAAATATTATAAAAAGCGTAAAATTAGGTTTGCACTCTTATTGGATTGGCGATAAGTTAACTACAAATAACTAGGGAATACGCACTCCATTAAAGTTGGTGGGTGTGAAGAGTGTAGCAAGGGTGAATGAATGAGCTTCCATCAAACAGACGATGTCCGAATTAGTAAAATCAAAGAACTTCTGCCGCCGGTAGCGGTACTGGAAAAATTTCCTGCGACTGAAAATGCGTCTGAAACAGTATTTAACGCTCGTCAGGCAATCCATAACATTCTGAACGACAAGGATGATCGTCTTCTCGTTATCATCGGCCCTTGTTCGATTCATGATCCAGAAGCAGCGGTTGAGTACGGTAAGAAGCTGAAGGTTATTCGTGACCAACTGAGCGATAGACTGGAAATCGTTATGCGCGTTTACTTCGAGAAGCCGCGCACAACAGTAGGCTGGAAAGGCCTTATCAATGACCCGTACTTGGACAACAGCTTTAAGTTGAACGATGGTCTGCGTATGGGACGTAAGTTGTTGTTGGATATTACAGACATGGGTCTTCCAACTGCAGGTGAGTTTCTCGATATGATCACGCCACAGTACATGGGCGACCTTATCAGCTGGGGTGCCATTGGCGCACGTACCACTGAATCTCAGGTTCACCGTGAGCTGGCATCTGGTTTGTCTTGCCCGGTAGGCTTCAAAAACGGTACCGATGGAAACATAAAGATTGCGACTGATGCCATTCGCTCAGCAGAATCTCCTCACCACTTCCTGTCTGTGACTAAATTCGGTCACTCAGCGATTGTGGAGACTGCAGGTAACGAAGATTGCCATATTATTCTCCGTGGCGGCAAAGAGCCAAATTACTCTGCAGAGCACGTTGCAGCAATCACTGAACAACTGGATTCCGCTAAGCTGCGCAACAAGCTGATGATCGACTTCAGCCATGCGAATAGCAGCAAGCAATACAAGCGTCAGCTAGTTGTTGGTGAAGATGTAGCAAATCAAGTCGCTGGTGGTAACGATGCGATCTTTGGCGTGATGATTGAAAGCCACCTTGTAGAAGGACGTCAGGATCTGGTTGATGGCCAAGCACCTACTTATGGCCAAAGCATCACTGATGCATGTATCGGCTGGGACGACACCGAGAAAGTGTTAAATATTCTGGCAGATGCTGTTCAAGAGCGTAGAGCTGCCAAGAAGTAAGCTTAGCTAACTTCATCAAACCTTGAACCGCCGAAGTCTTGTGACTTCGGCGGTTTTTTATTTGTCTTTTAGTTTGCTCTATTCAAGCGACTTCAAAGCCTGTAGAGGTTATCTGCGGTCTTTATTATGAGACTTGTTACTTGGTATTACATAAAAAATCGCTTGCTAACGACGGAACAGAAAAATAGCGCGATGAGCCGTAAATTCAGCACATAATCGTGCAATCAAACTGTAATTAAACGCCTTTCCAACAGCATTTCTCACTGCCACTATTTGCAACCAAAGAAAGCGCTTTCAAAATGTAGTTTTAGAGATATATATCGTATGCGTGTAATTTGCTGAGTTTTAGCTTAGCTAGGTAGTATTCGATAACGGCATTTACATACGGTTAACATTTCGATATGTCACAACAAATAGAAAACACAGCAGGTGAACTTCACGACGCAAGGGAGAGCGTTCCAGTCCTTCAGAAAGGAGCTTATGGCGCAGGTACACTGACGCTTAATCTTCTTCCGGGGGCGTTAGGGGTATTCTCTTTCTTCCTTATTACCGCCTTCGGCATGGATCCTTTTCTGGCAGGTTTGCTGGGCGGCCTCCCAAGGTTGTTTGACGCGATTACTGATCCCATCATGGGCTTTATCACTGATAACACTAAATCACGCTGGGGTAGACGACGTCCTTATATTGTCGTTGGTGCGATCTTGAGTGGCGTGTTCTTTGCCATGCTTTGGCAGCTGGACCCTGAAGCATCACAAGAGTACAACTTCTGGTATTTCCTCATTTTCTCTTTGATCTTCACTATCGGTAACACCATGTTTGCAACACCGTTTGTTGGTCTGGGTTATGAAATGACCTCTGATTACAACGAACGTACGCGTTTGATGGCATTTGCAAATACCATGGGTCAGGTGGCTTGGATGATTGTACCTTGGTTCTGGGTACTTATCGCTGACCCTGATTTGTTCAGCAGCCAGGCAGAAGGCGTGCAGCAATTGTCACTGTTTGTCGCAGGTGCTTGTATCACTCTGGGTATTCTTCCTGGTCTGTTCTGTAAAGGTATTGATGCTTCAGACATGGGTAACCGCGCTGAGATCTCTTTCAAGACGATTTTCTCTAACTTGAAGGAAGTCTTTAAAGGCATTAAGCAAGTTTTCAAAAACAAACCTTTCGTTCGTCTTTGTGGTGCAACCTTCTTGGTCTTTAATGGCTTCCAGCTTGTTGCGTCATTCAGCTTCTTCATCATCGTGTTCCACATGTTTGGTGGTGACTATGGTGCAACAGGTACGTGGCCTGCATGGTTCTCAACGGTCAGCGCGATTGTTACCGCGTTTGTTGTTATCCCTGTAATTACCTGGATGGCAAACAAATGGGGTAAGCGCAACGCGTTTATTATCTCCACTGTTATTTCAATTGTTGGCTATGGCCTTAAATGGTGGGGCTTCGACCCAAGCAATCCTTGGATGATCTTTATGCCTATTCCACTGATGTCTTTCGGTATCGGCGGTTTGTTTACGCTGATGATGAGCATGACGGCTGACGTCTGTGACATGGATGAATTGGACAATGGCATGCCTCGTAAAGAGGGAACGTTCGGTGCAATTTACTGGCTGATGGTTAAGATTGGTCAAGCACTGGCGCTTATCCTTGGTGGTCTTGTATTGAAAGTGGTTGGCTTCGATCCAGGCGCAGGCGCGCAGTCTGTTGAAACCATCACTAACCTGCGTCTTGCAGATATTATCATTCCAGCGTCTACCGCATTCCTGGCGATTCTGGTTATGTGGAAGTATGACCTGACTGAAGAGAAAGCACGTGCAATCAAACAAAAGCTGATTGAGCTGCGCGGCGAACTGTAATTCTCATCAAGCATGAATTAAGCGAGGCTTTGGCCTCGCTTTTTCGTTTTGGGAGAATAAATAAAGCTAAATAGCTTGAATAAAATCTTGCGATTTCAATCCGTTCATATCCCGAATGATTTGCTCAAAGATTTTACTGGAGACATCGATCAAGGCATCCGGGAAGTCATAGTGAGGATCGTGCAGTGGTGGATGCTCAACGCCGCTACCAAGGCCGAAAAATGCCGATGGCCAGGTTCTGGAATATTCTGAAAAATCTTCTGACCATCTCATTGGCACATCGAGGTCGTTGTGAACAAACCCCAGATCTTTACATGCCTGCTTAAGAAGCATGTTTGCTTCGCTGTGATTGATGATGGCATTGAATTTATCGAACCATCCAATGTTGAGCTCAAGTCCATCCCTTCCTGAATAATGTCTTGCCATGCTTTCAACCTGATAACAGAGAGATTCAAAACACTTATTGCTGTCGCTTCGAAGCGTTGCCATCACCGTTGCTTGTGCCGGCGTCGTTCCGAAGGCTGGCTGGCCAAGGTTGACATGAACGATGGTCGCAAGCGCAAAGCTGCTTGGAAAAGCAGTTGGCAGTTTTTCAATATCATCCATCAGAGCTTTTAAGGCTGGAGTCGGATTGACCGCTGTTTCTGGGTAAGCTGCATGGGCTGTTTTGCCTTTCAGTGTGATAGAAACGCCGGCAGACGCGCATGCGAAGGTGTTTTCCCGACATAGGATTTGCCCTAGCGGGTGTCCCGGCACATTGTGATACCCAAAGGCATAATCGACTTTTCCCTTGTCCCAACTTTCATCATCCAGCATGGCTCTGGCTCCTTGGCCATTTTCTTCTGACGGCTGGAAAATAAGGGTGATTTTGCCTCGCTGGATGTCCGATTTGGACAAGCGGTAAGCCAGCGCCATCAAACTGGCCGAATGACCATCATGCCCACAGGCGTGCATGACGCCGGCGTTACCAGAGCAATGACTGTGTAAGGCCACTTCATGAATGGGTAATGCATCAGTATCGGCGCGGAATAAAAGATGGGGTCCTGGCTGGCTGCTCTCAAGATGTAATACTATCCCATGTCCACCGATACTAACCTGAGGATCGTAGCCAAAGCTTCGCAATGTATCCGCAATCAGTTTTCCAGTTTTGTCTTCAAAACCAGAGAGTTCAGGCATTTTATGTAACTGGTGTCTAAACAGGATAGGATTGAACATGATTCCCCCTACAGCCGGAATTAAGCTCCACACTGTACGCTCTGAAGCACGTGATTTATGTGATCGAAGTCAGATCTGCGAGGGCATGGTGATCAGAGTTGTTATTCGTATCGTTTGTGCTTAACAGGTAAAAAAATGGCAGGTAAAACCTGCCATTTTTCTAAATATAATTTGCCAGAATTACTTGCGGACACCTTCTACGTGCAGCTCCATATCTACGTAGCTTGATGGACCCATAACCGCGATACCGTAGTCTTTCAGTTCAAGACGAGTGGTACCTTCAAAGCCTGCGCGGTAGCCACCCCACGGGTCGCTGCCAGCGCCAATGAAGTTTGCAGCGATCGAGATAGGATTAGTTTTGCCGTGAAGCGTCAGGTCACCATTGATGGTGATAGAACCATCACCATTGTCTTTTACTGAAGTACTCTTGAACGTTGCCGTAGAGAATTTCGAAGCATTGATGAAGTCACCGCTACGGATATGCTTGTCTCGCTCTGCGTGGTTTGAATCCAGACTGGTAGTATCAATATTTACAACAACGGTTGATGCTTCAATATTGGCAGGGTCATACGAAAACTCACCATCAAAGTCGTTGAAACGACCTTTAATAAAGCTGTAGCCGAGATGAGGTACTTTGAAATTAATTGATGCGTGAGCACCTTTGGTGTCAATCACGTAGTTGTCGCCAACCGCCATTGTTGGCAGCATGGCAGCTGCGGTCAGTCCCAGAGCAGCAAGAGTCTTTTTCATAACGATTTGTCTCCAATCATTTTCCGTAATGTATTGTCTTTGTCTATGTAGTGGTGCTTAAGTGCCGCTGCCGCATGAAGAACAGCTAAACCTATCAATGTAAAGGCAGCGTAGTAGTGGATTGCGCCCGCAATATCTGACTGATTCGGGAATAGCTCACCCAGAGCCGGTACTTCAAACCAGTTAAATACTTCAATGGCTCTACCATCTGACGTAGAGATCAGATAACCAGATGCAAAAATGACGAACAACAACACGTAAATAAGATGGTGAGCAGCGTGTGCCCCCGCACGTTCGAGACGATTTCCCTCTATTTGAGGGGTGCCTTTTACTATGCGCCAGACCAACCTGAATAAGGTTAAACCCAAAAGGAGAATGCCGATGGATTTGTGCCAGTAGGGAGCGGTTTTGTACCAAGTGCTGTAGTAAGTGAGGTCAACCATCCATAGACCAACAGCAAAAAGGCCGATAACGACCAAGGCTGTCAGCCAATGGATGGCGCGCAAAACAGCATTGTACTGCGAAGGTTGTTCCATCTTACGTTTGTGTCCAATCAAATAAGTTAATGAGAATTATAATCATCATTAACTGTAGGTGAACCGGATACAACTGAACGAGTTATTCGAAAATTTCGATGGAACTCTGTCTACATTACTCTTCTTGTTGCCAACTTAAACTTAGAGACACAGAGTCAGCGAAGCGCAAGGCATGTGGCTTATCTATTGTGACGCTGGCAAACGTTACCCAATGATGAGAGCGAGAAATCTCTAACACACTGGAGACCAATTTTTCCAACAGTAGGAAACGGCCATTTTCGACATGGTCGATGATAGATTTGGTGATCACTTTGTAGTTTAGTGCTTCTTCTACATTGTCATTCATACAGGCTTTATCGCCTGGATAGTGGATCTCAATGTTTAGTACGACGTCCTGTTTCTTCTCTTGTTCTTCAGGGTTGAAGCCAATAAAGGTACGCAGGCGAAGATTTGTAATTTTGATAATGGCATTTTGCATAGCGCAGCCTCCGTTAGTTATTTGAGTGCTCGACCGCCATCCAAATTGATGCTTTGGCCGGTCATGTAGTTACTGTTCATGATAAATTCGACGGCGTTCACCACTTCTTGTTCGCCAGGCGCTATCGCCATCAGTGATTTAGACAACGCTTTCTTTCTGTAAGCCTCGTCATCGCCTTCATTAAACATGATAAGCGCTGGAGCGATGCTGTTGACTTTGACACTCGGCGCCAATTTCTGTGCGAATGAAAGCGTCATATTGTCCAATGCCGCTTTACTTGCCGAGTAGGCGATATGTTTCTCGCTACCTTTGCGCACGACGTAATCTGTAAAATGAATAATGTCTGAACCCGCCGTTGAGTCAGTCGCCATAAAGGGAGACAAGGCGAGGTTAAGCAGATATGGCGTTTTGACGTGTATCTGCATCATGTCATCCAGCAGGGCGGCATAGTCATTGGTTTTACTCTCGGCATTCCAGTCTGATGCGTTGTGGATCAACGTACGGATCTGAATGTTCTGCTCAGCGACTTCCCTTGCGAATTGATGGATCGCGACATCGGCTGAAAAGTCGGCCTGAATACAAGTGACCCCCATTTCCCGCAAGGCAGTCACACCGGGTTTTTCCGAACGATATGACGCGATCACGTGAAAACCCAAAGCCCGAAAATGGCTCGCCAGCGCAAATCCGATACGCTGACCAGCACCAGTGATCACAATTGTTTTATCAGTCATATAACTCTTATAGCGTTTGATGTGCGGAACCCAATACGAATGCCGATCAGAAAAGATCAGAGTTGGGTGATGATAATCCTAAAATCAGTAGGTTAGATTCTAGCAGAACGGCGAGTGAGGGAAGGATGCAAAAGAGCGTATTGGTGGTTGGCTCACACGGAACTATTGGAAAAGCGATAGCCATTCAGTTGCAGGACTTGGGATATAGGGTACTGACACTGAGTCGAGTAGAAAGAGAATCAGACAACCACCTTAGCCTTTCCATGAGTAACCCAGAAAGCGTGGCTGTTTTGTCTCGTTGGCTTGAAGGGCGTGTTGAGGGTTTGGTAGGGGTCATTCAGTGTGCTGGCCTTCTCCATCTGGGCGACAAGAGGCCCGAGAAAAACCTCATGCAACTTAGCGGTGACTGGCTCAGTCAGTCAATGAATGTGAACGTGATGAGTCATGTCCACGTTGCACAGGCATTGGACGGGTTTGTAAAGCGTCACTCCAAGCTCCGTTGGTTATCGCTAAGCGCCAAAGTTGGCAGCATTGAAGACAACGGTTTGGGAGGCTGGTACAGCTATAGAATGTCTAAAGCCGCCCTAAATATGTTTATCAAAAATCTTGCCATTGAATGGGGAAGGAAAGCGCCAGGATCCACAGTGATTGCTATGCACCCTGGAACCACGCCGAGCACACTCTCTAAGCCTTTCACTGCAAATTGGCCGAAAGATAAACTGTATAGTCCTGAACTCACGGCAAAAAGAATCGTCACCGTGTTTGAGCATATGACGCCTGAAGGGTCAGGAAAACTCTATCATCACGACGGTTCAGTGATACCTTGGTGATTATTGAAGAGGGTAGCGTCGGACGTCGATGACTCTTGCAGACCAATAGGGGTTATCGACACGGGAAATCGTGACGCCTTTTGAGGAAGAAGCGTGCATGAACTGTTTTTCGCCAATATAAATCCCGACATGATAGCGGGTAGAGCCAGTCTTGAAGAAAATCAGGTCTCCATGATCTGCGGTTGCCAGAGAAATTTTATCGCCGGTTTTGATCTGTTGTCTTGTTGTTCTGGGGAGTGAATGCTCGTATACGGCGAGAAAAGCTTGTTGGGTGAATGCGGAGCAATCAATACCTCGCTTGGATGCACCACCGTAGCGATAAGGCGTGCCTTCCCATTCCTCAAAATATGCAAATAACGCAAGGCTTTTTGATGTATCTAAGTCAGAGCCAGAGGGCGCTAACGTCGTAGGACGATTGGTTTCGTGGTATGACGAATGGTCTGGACGATTTTCTGCAGATGTCGGCGACTCGCAACCCGTCATGAATAGGGCAGAAAAAAACCAGTAAAGAGCATCCAGATTCTCGGCATTGGCATGTTCACCTATAAAGCCGCGTTTGTTCTACAGGGAAAGTTCATGATTGCTGTGCAACGTAATGTTCGCTGATTTCTATTGAGTTTATTGACAGAAAAATGACTGTGCAATGACGTTTCACTCATGCTTTTACGTAAGTCTCAAGTCTAAAACTCTATGCAGCGCTCTGGTTTCTCCGTACGTACCACTCGGTGATGTAATCAGCCAATGCAAGAACTGCAGGTTCATTCGCGCCGGGTTTGACTGCTATTCCATTTGCAATCGCCGTTTCGAGAGAGTTGGAATTCACATGCTCAAGTAAATCCATTTTTTCGGTGACCGAACAAGCGGCGATCAGAGAGACAGCCATACCAGATTCAATGGCCGCATTTAAGCCGTGGAAATCAGCTGCGGTGAGAACGACTTGGTGAGAGATGTTTTCACGATTTAATAGTTCCAACGCGAGCCGTCCCCAACGACAGTCACTTTCTATCGCCACAGGTAAGGGGTTGTCTTTGCAGTAGCTCACATGGCGCGACTTCGCCCAAACCAGCCTTTCCGTAGATAACTGGGTAACGGGGTATAGGTCGTCATGAATATTCACTAGGGCGAGGTCTAGTCGTCCATCCTGAACCTGCTTCAACAACCGTTGGCTGCTGTTACTTTGTACGGATAGCTGTAGATTTGGATAGCGCTCAGTAAATCCATTCAGGACGCGTCTGAAAATCAGGTTAACGTAGTCATCGCAAACACCGAATTTCACCATGCCGTTCATATCCGGGCTATGGAAATGTGCGACAGCTTGATCATTGAGGTTAAGCATTTGACGGGCATAACTGACCAAGGTTAAGCCATGAGAAGTAAGAACATGCCGCCTTCCTTGTTTCTGGAAAATCGACACGCCCGCTAACTCTTCAAGCTTTTTCATCTGCATGCTCACAGCTGATTGCGTTCTGTGAACGCTGTCAGCAGCCGCTGCGAAGTTCCCGCAATCTGCTATCGCTACCAAGGTACGAAGTTGGTCAATGTCGAAATTTGTCATTACTTCAACTCCTTTGAAGTATTGTGAAAGAAATATTGGCTTTTCTGATTAATTAAATTGATTAAATATTGAACTGTCAAGAAGGAAAACAATGACAACGTCAGGGGAGAGCAGGCATGGTAGTAAAAACAAATGACAGTGATTTAATCAGTGATGACCGGCGGGGAATCCATCGCTTCGTACATCAAGGCGAGATTGTCGCCAGACTGATTCATGGGTTATGGCGCTTTAATCGCAAACATTTTTTGATTGAAGATCTTTCTAAAAATCTAGATGACGAACGATTTCTAAAAGATGTTGGTTTGACGCGGGCACAAGTAGAAAAAGAAATACAGAAGCTTCGTCACAGTAAAATATAAGAATCGAGTCCTTGGATGCTTCCAACTATCCGACCGCACGCCAGTCTGGTGCTGCGGTATTTTTTTGCCCCATCGATCCTTCAGTAACATCACAAATAATGAGTGCTCAACTGATTTGTGTTGTTAATACAACTGAAAAAGTCTGCTGTTTTAATGGCCTCTGAGATGTGAAAGATAACCGCCTGAATCTATAGGCGTGTTTTGTACTAAAAATTTGGCAGGTCAGGATTTGGCTGACTACACTTTTAGTAACCCAATGAATATGAATCAGTTTTTGTTATCGCTGTGGATGTGGGTTTTGACAAAAACTTTACAACTGCACTGGTTTTATGTGATTATTGTCACCATTGATGTCGACCATATTGCTTATGCTGGTATAATATTGCGACGCAATACAAATTAATGAGCGATAGAAGACTAAGCAATGTCTCTCTCGTTCAGTTGCTTTTCAGCAACACTTGGTAAGATTTTTTTCATAACAATAAGGTTTGTCGTTAGGCAAATCATTGGACACAAACAGTCACTGAGCTTTGGTTTGGCCGCCGACAACTCAATGATTGGTCCAATTTTGGCGTTACTGCATAGCTGGACTTTACATTCGCTTGCTGCATGAAAAGTCAAATAAGTAACCGATACCCGGCTTCCATGGACCGGGTTTTTTATTACCTGAATCTAGGGGCTACCGTCAAAGCCACATTGGAAAACATGAAAACAAAAAAGCCAGACTGATGTCTGGCTTTTGTCATTTTGGAGTGTGATTACTCGCTTTTGGCTGATTCTGCTTCCACTTTTTCAGCAATCACTGCGAATTCGCGGGTTGGTTTACCAACGATCGAACGGGTAGGTTCTTTGACTTCAGCCAGAACGACTTCAATGGTATCGCCAAGCTGGAACTCTTTCACGCCATCAACAGAAATGGTGCCAGCGTCGCCATTACATTCGATGCGTTTCTTATTGTCCACAATCAGTGGCGCTGGAATGAACGCCATTGCGCCATTTTCCAGCAAACGAACACGCATGCCTGCACGGTTGATATCAAAGATCTCTGCGTTATATGTCGTTTTCTCGGCAACGCAGTCTTTAAGAAGGCGGACATATAACCAATCTGCTACATCGCGCTCTGCCATGCGGTGGTGTCTACGGTGCAATGCCAATTCTTCACCGATCATCTCGTCTGGTGTTTGAGCAGCGTCTTCACCACGAATAATGGCTTTCAGAAGACGGTGGTTGACCATGTCGCCGTATTTACGGATTGGAGATGTCCACGTGGCATAAACATCAAGGCCCATGGCGAAGTGTGGCGCTGGAGCGTTACCAATTTCACTGTAAGACTGATACTTACGGATGCGGTTATCCAGATAAGTGGTTTCCTGCTCGTTCAACCAACGACGCAAAGCACTGAAACCTTCGATAGTTGCGAGCTGTTCAGCAGTCACGTTGCCGCCGTGACCGTTGATAAGCTCAATTGCATCCGCCATTTTCTCTGGGTGGAAGCCAGCATGGGTGTTGAATACGCCGAAACCAAAATGTTCACGAAGGGCACGTCCAGCACAAATGTTTGCCGTGATCATTGCTTCTTCTACCATGCGATTTGCAATACGACGAGGATCAACGTGAATCGCGACAACGTCGTTATCTTCGCTTAGCTCGAAGCGGTAGTCAGGGCGGTCTGGGAAGGTCACAGCATTTGCTTCACGCCATGCCATGCGCGCTTTAGCCAGATTGTGTAGCGCATTCACTTGTTCAGCAATGACCTCTGATGGTTGCCATTTCTCACAAGAACCAGTTTCCAGAAGATCAGAAACATTGTCATAAGCCAGGCGGCCTTGAGACTTAATGGTAGCCGAGAAGAATTGCGCATCTTCTGAGATAGTGCCATCTGCTAATAGGGTAACGCGGCAGCATAGAGCAGGACGAATTTCTTCGTCACGCAGTGAGCACAAGTCGTCACTCAGTTCGCGCGGCAACATTGGAATATTGCGGCCCGGCAGATAAATAGTGAATCCACGTTCACGCGCTTCTTTATCCAGATCGGTGCCTTGAGCGACATATGCCGTTGGATCTGCAATCGCAATGGTCAGCGTGAAAGTGCCATCTTCGTTTGCCACTGTATGCAGCGCATCGTCCATGTCTTTGGTGGACTCGCTGTCGATAGTAATAAAAGGCAGGTGGGTCAGGTCTTCACGAACCAAAGATTCGTCCAGCATCTCCCAGCTAGGCTGTGGTGCCGGTTCTTGGTTTGGCAGATTATGTTTAGCCAGAGTGACCCACCAAGGCGCGATCTTGTCGTTGGCATCTGTGATTTTTTCACTGATTTCACAGAAAAAGTTGTTGTCGCCTTTCAATGGGTGTTGAATCAGAGTAGCGACGACCCAGTCACCTTCAGACAGTGCGTCACGGCTCAAACCTTTTTGGGTTTTTGCGCGGATGGCATCTTTGAGTTGAGGGCTATCAGGCACGACATTCAGTTTGTCGCGGATCATTTTTACACGGCCAATAAAACGCTCTACCGATTGTTCAATCAGTTCGTCTGGCTCAGCCACTTCTTTTTCTTTTTCGGTGCGGATAAGCGCGACGACTTTATCGCCATGCATGACTTTTTTCATGTATGCAGGCGGAATGAAGTAGCTGGTTTTACTGTCTACTTCGAGGAAGCCAAACCCTTTTTCGGTTGCTTTGATCGAACCTTCTTTTTTAGGAATGGTCTCTTTGATTTGCTGCTTTAGCTGTGCAAGTAATGGATTGTCTTGAAACATTAGCCTGGTCTCAGATTGTGAACCGCCACACTATACGGATTCAGTAGCCCAAAACCAAGTCATCACTCATTAAACCTACGTGACGATATCTGTTGCGCCTTAGCGCAAACTGAGAGGTAAGTCATCGAAATGAAATAAGAATAACCATTTCTCTCGCAAACTTGATGTAACGAAGAGGCCATATTCAACATCAATGACAAAATGACACTTTCGTAAAAGGATGTAACGGTTTGGCGTATGGAAAGTGCTGAAGTGCAGCAAAGGTGTACAGCTGAAGATGTGTCGAGCACGCTGGATAAATGGTGTGAAGACATCTTTAGCCGCCTGGTCTGTGAAAACGGAATCAGCAATATTGCTCTGTTTGTATTAGTTGATGATAAGCTGAAGCTCATCGCCAGCCAGACACAGGATGTATTTAACTTTTACCCTGCCTTCAAACCCTGCGAAGAATATAGTGGTTACTATATTGACTGGGAATCTCTCGCCAACAAGCACAAACAGCATTTTTCTTTTATTTCCGAACTGGCGTTTAACGGCGGTTGGCAGCAAGACAACCAGCTCTGGGAACATGCCGTCATTCCTCTTTATAAAAGAGAGCATCGGCTTGGGTATCTGCTGGTTGAGGCTGAAACATCAACCCGTGAACGCAGACTGTCCGAAAAAGGCTTTGACTGGGTGCGAGAAAATGTCGACACGCACCTGAAATGCAAAATCCTTGCGCATCGTCTAAATCAGCAAAACGTCAATAGCCGTAAAAGCGAACTCGACCTCGCGTTGCACAATCACACGCTTGCTTCGCAACTGGGCTACCTGAAAAACCTGCATGAAATTTCCCTACGGTTTACCAAAGCCACTACCATTAATTCTTTATGTCGAATCGCTGTCGAATTAGGGCGGGATAAGCTGCAAATTGATCGTATGGGTATTTTTCTGTGTGATGTGGAAACCCACAAAATGTGGGGAACTTGGGGAACCGATCCTGATGGTCAGGTGGTAGACCGTTCCGAGTTTTGCCAGGAAATGCCGAATACGCTTTTTATGGAAGAAGCTTTTACCAAAAAAATGAACTGATCGTAAAAGAAAACGTGCCCCTTTATTTTGGAAAGGAGCAGGTGGGTATTGGCTGGAATATCATGATGGCGATGTGGGATGGTGACGAGTGCATTGGTTGGCTGGCTGCAGATAACCTTCTATACCGGACCCCTCTTGATGAACCGAAAAAAGAAGCGATAAAACTGCTTGCCGCTTCAGTTTGCCAGAAAATCGTGAAGCTTCGGCACACAGAAGCTTCTGACGCCCGATACGGTCAGCTTGTTACCATCAATAGTAAGCGCGAATCTGAATTAAAGGCACTCAAGCATAAGTTGTTTGCCAAGAAGCGAAATGAACGCTGGATGGGCATCACCGACCCGGATACGGGCTTGCCGAATGCTTTGGCAATGCAAATGGCATTGCCGGGGTTGTTAAAACAGGCGAGAAAAGAAAAACTGCGGATTGCGGCTTTGTCTATCGATATTGATTGCTTTGCAGGATATCGAAAATTTTATGGCGACATGGCTGCGACAAATTTAGTCAAAAAGCTGGCTGATGTGATGGAAAGACAGGTGGGTTCGCATCTTTCGGGAATGTTTGCTTATTCGTCACCGGGAACATTTTCTCTTCTTTTACTACATGATGATGATTTGATGCTGCGAGAGGTCGCGGAAAACATGGTGCATGGTGTCTATCATCTCAATATTCCTAACAAACCTTCAGCGAATTACCAGCGTGTGACCCTGAGTCTTGGCATGACCCTGAGCTCGGTTTCCGTCTTTACCCGAAAACTTAAAATCATGAAACGCGCAGAGAAACTGAAAACAACTGCGATTAAGTTGGGACAAAATAGGGTTTGTCTTGACTAAGAAATCCAACCTCACTATAACGTCCTGCCTGAAATAACAGCAATTTGTTTTCGAAATAGGCGTTTGCAGTCAAAAAGCCATCAGTCGTAGAAAGAATTGTGAACTTGTTCAATTTTTTCTGGCTTTTTTTGGTCTAGTGGCGCAGAATGCACGCCTTATTTGTCGAGGCCCGTAGCGTTAGATACTGTTACAGAGAGTAGGAAGTCACTTAGTTCTGAGTAGTGACCCTGTATCAGTGAATAATAACAGTGCGAAACCGCTAGCAGGGCCCCGTTTTTTTTGTCTATATATTGGATCCCAATGCAAGATACTGTTACTGAATTTCGCCAGTTAGATCTGGCTGAAAACATTCTTTCTGCTCTTGACGCAATCGGCTTTGTAGCGCCGACTCCTATCCAGGCAGCTTCAATTCCTCTACTTCTGACCGGTGTGGATGCACTCGGTAAAGCACAAACAGGTACCGGTAAAACCGCGGCATTCTCTCTGCCTCTGTTGAACAAACTGGACCTGAAACAGCACAAACCACAAGCGATTGTTATGGCTCCAACCCGCGAACTGGCAATTCAGGTTGCGGCGGAAGTAAAACAACTTGGCCAAAACATCAATGGCTTGAAAGTTCTCGAAATCTACGGCGGCGCGTCAATCGTTGACCAAATGCGTGCTCTGCGCAGCGGCGCTCACATTGTTGTTGGTACCCCAGGCCGTGTTAAAGACCTGATCAACCGCGAACGTCTGCAGCTGGACGAAGTACACACTTTCGTTCTGGATGAAGCTGACGAAATGCTGAAAATGGGCTTCGTTGACGACGTTACCTGGATCATGGAGCAAGCGCCAGAATCAGCACAACGTGTTCTGTTCTCTGCAACCATGCCTCCAATGGTTAAAGAAATTGTTGACCGCTTCCTGCGCGAACCTGCTCGTATCGACGTAGCAGGCAGCAACCGTACTGTTGAGAAAGTTGAACAGCAGTTCTGGGTTGTTAAAGGCGTAGAGAAAGACGAAGCGATGTCTCGTCTGCTTGAAACTGAAGAAACTGACGCATCTATTGTATTCGTGCGTACCCGTCAGGACACCGAGCGTCTGGCTGATTGGCTAAGCGCGCGTGGCTTCAAAGCCGCTGCACTGCACGGTGATATCCCACAGTCTCTGCGTGAGCGTACTGTTGATCATATCAAACGTGGTGTTATCGACATTCTGGTTGCGACTGATGTTGTAGCACGTGGTCTTGATGTGCCACGTATTACTCACGTATTCAACTACGACATCCCATTCGATGTTGAATCGTACATTCACCGTATCGGTCGTACAGGTCGTGCGGGACGTGCAGGTAAAGCAATCCTGCTGGTTCGTACTAACCAAATCCGTATGCTGCGTACCATCGAGCGTGTGACATCTACCCGCATGGAAGAAATTCAACTTCCACTGCGTGACAAAGTTGCTGAAGCGCGTCTGGCACGTCTGGCTGCTGATCTACAAGAGCAGAAAGAGTCTGACAGCATTGAAGCGTTCGTTGGTCTGGTTGAAAAACTGCAAGAGCAAATCGATGTAGATGCGGCAACACTGGCTGCAATGCTGCTTCAACGTCAGCAAGGCAAACGCCCGCTGTTCTACAACGGTCCTGATCCAATGATCGCAGCGATGGAGCGTGACAGCCGTCGTCGTGAATCTCGCCGTGATGATCGTGGTCCACGTGATCGTTCAGAGCGTGGTGAGCGTCGTAGCTACAACGCAGCAGATTGGGATACTTACCAATTGCAAGTTGGCCGTGATCAAGGCGTTCAAGTTAAAGATATCGTTGGTGCAATTGCTAACGAACTGGGTCTTGAGAAGCAATTCATCGGTTCAATCAAGCTGGCAACAGGTCACACTTACGTTCAGCTGCCGAAGAAAATGCCAAAAGAAATCCTGGGTCAACTGAAGCAACTACGCATTCGCCAGAAAGCAACTGATGCACAACTGGTTGAGGGTCACGTTGACATGTCTCCACCACGTCGTCGCAATGGCGGTGACCGTAACGGTGGTGGCGAGCGCGGTCCACGTCGCTTTGATGACCGTGGTCCTCGTGGTGGCAACCGTGGCGAAGGTCGTGGTGATCGTGGTGGCCGTCGCTTTGACCGTGACCGTGGTGGCGACAAACGCTCTTTCCGTGGTGAGCGCCGTCACGCTGACGCATAATCTGCCCGATTAGCCATTCAATATCCCAAAGCCCGCTTTTAAAGCGGGCTTTTTGCATTTGTGTGGCTTTGAAATATTTACTTACGTATTTGCTAAATCAATAGACGCTGTTCCAAGGATTGGGACGAGGCTGTCAGATTCACACTGCTATATTGTTGAAACAGCAAGCCGAAACTGGGCGTTAATCCTGTAACCCACGCTCCATCATTGATGTAGTTTGGGTAAAGATTCGCGTGACTGATTCCAGAAATTTAAACAATCTGGGTTAGGTCGTGTAGGTTGTTTCCCTGTTTGAGGACTGTTTTATGCTGAATATGCAGTTTGACCAGCGGGTGATCATAGATACCAGCGATATGGACTGGCAGCCATCGCCTTCGGGTGGTGTGTTTCGTAAGCCTCTCGCTAGAGAGGGAGCCGAACGTGGGCATGCCACCAGTATTGTGAAATACGCACCCAAGTCTTCCTTTTCTCGTCATGAACATCCATTGGGAGAGGAAATTCTTGTCCTTGAAGGCATCTTTTCTGATGAAACAGGGGACTATCCGGCAGGTACCTACATTCGGAACCCTCCCGGATCTTCCCATACGCCCTATAGCGAAGTTGGATGCACCTTACTGGTTAAACTTCATCAGTTTTCAGCTAACGATCGCAATCAGGTACGAATCAATACGCGTTCGGAAGAAGATTGGATAGAAGGTCAGGGGCGCTTGTTGATGCTCCCACTTCATGAATTTAATGGCGAACAGGTTGCCATGATTCGATGGCCGGCGGGACAGCACTTTTTCAATATTTCCCACTTCTGCGGTGAAGAGGTATATGTGCTTGAAGGGGAGTATCGTGATGAATTTGGCAGATATGGGCAAGGAACCTGGATCCGAAATCCGCATATGTTCGAATACAACCCATACGCAGAAGAAGACACATTGTTATGGGTAAAGGTTGGACACCTTCCTTACCCCGGTGTCAGTTGAAAATAGATGGCTGGTTGAACACAGAAGAATGTACAGATTAACCAACGACGATTGATATCATTGCATGTTTTATCTGCATGGACGTAAATCTGAGACAAATGTCTTCGTGGTTTATCGCTAGTATGTTGGTTGAGTGCAGGGCTCGTACTTATGAGCCTTTTTCTTGAAAGTGCCTCAGTGGCAACAGGACATGACAGACTCGGATGTTTCAGACAGACAGCCCCTTCCAGATGCAGTTTTTTGAACTGGCACCTGTACCCATGGTGATTATCAATGACCTCGGCGAGATCATTCAGAGTAACCGTGAGTGTCAGCAGCTGTTCCAGATTATGCCAGATGAAGCCAACATCGACGGCTATCTCACCACGGCTACGTGGAATGAAGTTATCCGTTACTTTCAGGTCGTTTCCCAAGCGGTAAAGCATGAGCCATTTACCAAAGTTGTTCGCCTGACAAGAAGCAAAGACACTTACATCCTCAAAGTGAACCTACTCAATACGGTTCCCAGCAACATTTATATTGTGGCATTAACCCTTTACTATCCTGATGATGAATTGAATGAAGCCCTTCAGGAACGCTTACCTATGGGCATGGCGCGCGTGGATACCGAAGGCCGTTTTATCAGTGTGAATCCAGCGTACTTGGCCATGTTGGGTTATCAGGATGAAGAGATTCAGTCACTGACCGAATTTGATCTTACCTATCATTCAGATGCAAACAGCGAAAAGCCGCTGCGCGAAAACCTTACATTGAGTTCAGGTAACCAGTACAGGGTCGACAAACGTTATCTTCACAAAAATGGGCATCAAATCTGGGTGCGCACTTTTGTTTCTTCGATTAACTGCAAGTACACCAACCAACAGCAGTTTCTGATTGCTGTTTTGGATATCCATGAAGAAAAACAATTGCAGGAAGCCATTGCCACATCAGAGCGACGGTTTCGAGCGATCGCTGAGAATGTCAGTTCCGTGGTGTGGATTTCTGCTGCGGATCCTGCGCGTCTGTTTTACGTCAACAAATGCTACGACACTATCTGGGAAGAGAAAGTCGAAGTTCTTTATCACGATCCTCGCGCCTTCTTAAACAAGATCCATCCCTCTGAAAGAGAGATGGCAGAGAGCACACGTTTTTCCGCATCAACTGACTCTTGGAATATTAACTATCGACTGTTGTTTGATGACGGCAGGGTGAAGCACATCCGCGACAGCGGCAACTGTGTTTTTGATGGAAACGGTGAACTGATTTATCGCGTAGGCACACTGACTGATATCACCGCAGAGATTGACCAAAGGGATACCGTGGTTGTGATGGCGAAAAAGCTGCGGGAAATGGTGGAATACGATTCGCTGACCGGTATCAAGTCACGTCATGCCATCATGACGGACATACAGGACGCTTATCAGGAGTTCGATAAGACCAGCGATCCATCTGTGCTGGTTTATATCGATGCCGATGGTTTTAAGAACATCAACGATTCTTACGGGCACGACGTAGGCGATAAAGTCCTGAAAGCGATAGCCGGACATTTAACTTCAAATATCCGTGACTCCGATGTTGCTGGTCGAATTGGTGGTGATGAATTCGTTGTACTGCTTAGACACACCGCTAAAGCAGAAATCCCACACATTCTTGAGCGCCTGAAATGTGACATTGAGAGTGATGGCCTTCCGGAAGGTGTCAATGTGTCGATAAGTCTTGGAGCGATTGAGCTTTCAGAGAAAGTTGTATCAGCAGAACAATGGCTTAGCGAAGCAGATAAAACCATGTATCAGCACAAACGGTCGCGAAAGAAAATGCGCCTCAGTCGAAAGCATTAGAAATGACCTCTTCACAGCTATTCTATGTTTTACCCAGATAATCTGAACGTTACTGACTCACCGCCATTTATCATTCCTCGTTAACTCGTTGATTTTCTTTTTCTGACAACACTGATGGTAACGAGAATCTCAGTCTTCTAAGACTTTTTTCTGATACCTATTATCTGTTTCGTAAATGAGACAGTTGAGTGTAACGCTTCCGAGTATTCTCTTTGTTGAATAACAGAGGGAATGGTCATGCAGAGTGTTGTAGAGGTCTTTGGTACCGCGCTTGCCAGCTATTACAACGGCAATAAATCAGGAAAACTGATTGTAAGGGAAAACAATGGTACATCCGTTATCCCGACATCAGATTTCTTTCGCCGTCCGGAAGATGTCGCCACCGACAGAATTGCGTTGTCTTATTGCCGCCGGAGCGTGTTAAACGTGGGTGCAGGCAGTGGGGAGCATTCTCTTTACCTGACAGCTAAAGGCATCAAGGTTACCTCGATAGACAGTTCACCAATCGCCTGCGCGATCATGCACCAGCGAGGTGTGCCATCAGTGGTATGCGGGCATCTGTTCGATCAACACCCTATGTTTGACCGCACCTTTAGCTGGCTGGCACTTCGCGGTGTGATTGGTCAGCTGGGAAATATTCGAAATTTCTTTCACTTTCTGAATCTGGCGCACCGTAATTTGTATCCAGGCGGCAGATTGATTTTAAGCTCAGAAAACCTTCGTTACGAAGGTTATCGCACACGTCATTTGACGTTTGAATTTGACGGGAGAGTGAGTGAGGAAGTGCCGTGGTTTGATATCGGCATGTCTACGCTCCGAAGAGTGGCAGACAGTCATAACTTTAACTGTCGCATCGTTTACTGTGATGACAGCAATAAGTACGTGGCTTTGCTGACAAAACGGTAAACAAGACTTTTGCTAAGTGGGTATGGAAAAATGGGGCTTTAAAGCCCCATTATTTTTGAATACTTATCTACGCAATCTACAAAATGCGCGCGTTCATTTTCATCTGAAATGTCTCTTGCCTGTTGTGCAAGTACGCTTCTCTCAGCCAGCGCATTTTTCACCTGCCACACCGAATAAGCGGCTTGCTTATCAAGTTCAATTTTTTGTTTTTCATCAGGTGGCAGCAATGCAAGGTTATGGCTCATGGTAACTCTCTCTTTGTCATAATGTGCCTAGAATGAAATGAACGATCAGGCAGGGCGATAACATAGCGAAGAGCACCAGTTTCGACAAGTGTTTACGCCGCACTTACGCCTCGCTGACATTAAGAAAGCGCTTCATCGTTATGATTTTGTCTATGGAGAGGTAGGTAACAAGCGGGGATTTATGGAATTTACCTATCATGACAGGCAGACACTTTATGACGCGTGGATGTCTTACAAAGCGAAATTACGAATCACCCAAATTGAAATGGCCAAACGCCTTGGGGTGAGTCAGTTGGACTTCTCAAAGACCATGCGCGGTGATGTTCCAATGGATCGAAACTTCGTTTTCCGTTTCTGTAAAGAGATGGGGTTGGATCCTGGTAGCTCACTACCCAGTCTAAAAGACAACAAAAACATCATGAATAACGGACCGATAGTGGTAAGAACCTCTTTAACCGTTGATGGCACAATTGCCAAGGTCGAATATTCAGGCGACCAAGTGTTTATCGAGTACGTGAAAGAAATTTAAAAAGCCGTCCTTCGGGACGGCTTTACTGTTTCTGGAGAAGAGAGATTTTACTTCGTTACCATCTTAGAGATTTGTTTTGCTTTCTCTTCGTCTGACAGATTAGATGGAGGAGGAACCAATAAACCCTTCTGGCAAGCTGGTCTTTGTGCCAACTCATCAACCCAGCGTTGCAAGTGCTCAAGACCGGAGATATCGACGCCACTCCATTCATGAATACGAACCCATGGCCAGGTCGAAATATCTGCAATTGTGTATTCGTCACCAGCCAAATAACGATTATTGGCCAATTGACCATTCATGACCTCGAACAGGCGACGCCCTTCGTTTTGGTAGCGCTCTATCGCAGCAGGAATTTTCTCAGGGAAGTAACGATAGAATACATTAGCCTGACCCATCATTGGCCCAACACCACCCATCTGGAACATCAACCATTGCAGCACTTGGCTTTTCTTCTTTGGTTCGCTAGGGAGGAATTTTCCCGTTTTTTCTGCGAGATAAATAAGAATTGCACCTGACTCGAAAACTGCGAAGTCATCGTTGTCTTTATCAACAATCGCTGGAATACGTCCGTTGGGGTTAATCGCCAGATATTCAGGTTTCTTCTGATCTGCGGCCATCAAATCAAGCGCGTGGTACTCATAAGGCAGCCCCATTTCTTCAAGGGCAATCGATATTTTGTAGCCATTCGGCGTTCCTGCAGTGTAGAGCTCAATCATATTTTCAATCCTTGTTATTTCGAGTTGGCTTCGATGAATGCTTCTCGTTGACTGACTTGCTTATACCAACGCTGAATAGAAGGCATACTGTCATCGATATGAATATCAATGTGCTTAATAAAATCTACCATGACATGAGCGGAAATGTCCGCGACGGAAAAATGCTCCCCGGCCAGATAGGTTGATTGCGAAAATCTCTCTTCCAATACTGGCAAAAACTCGATGTTTCTTAATTTACTTTCTTCACCCCAGGCTTCAACACAGCGCTCGCGGTCACTGTATATGCCAGTAAGATTTCTAAATGCTTGGAAGGCAGTAAAGAGACCTTGAAGTTCGACAATTCGGTTCCACATTTCCACTTTGCCGATTTCTGCTGGCGTAGAACCGAACAAACTGTGATCAGTTGGGAAAGCGGCATCCAAATAACGGCATATCGCAATGGACTCACAGATCGTTGTGCCATCGTCTAGCTCTAAGAAGGGGATGCGTCCGTTTGGACTCATTGTTTTAAATTTGTCTGTTAGGTTTTCGCCGCCACGAATATCGACATGCACTGAAGGAATATCTATTTTCTTTTCAGCAAGAAAAAGTCTAACGCGCCGTGCGTTAGGTGCTGGTGCAAACTCATGTAGTTTCATGGACATTCCTTCTGTTGTTTTCCCTGATTGTATACTCAGCTCGTTTGGGTAGATGGGAGTGGCAGCCAAACCGTAACGTTCACGCCTTTGCCATCTGGTCGATTGGTTATCGAGAGCCGCCCTTGATGGAACTCCGCCACCAATCTGGCTACATACAAACCCAAACCAAGGTGTGGCTTGTCTGATTTATGCTTTTCCTCCCGAACAGAGACCATGGAACCGAGTAACTGATTTCCCATATTTTCAGGCAATTGAGGTCCAATGTTAGAGACTGTGATGCGAGCCATGTTGTCGTGAATCAGCATGTATATTTCGACATTGGTGTCTTGCTGGTGGAACTCAACCGCGTTGGCAACCAGCTTATCCAAAAGCTGTGCGATGTATTCTGGTACGCCGGACATCTGGTAGTTGCCGTTTTTGATGTGCAGAGTAAAGCCTTGGCCAGGGTAAGCATACTCGTAGCCCTGGACGCAACCGGATACCACTTTGTCGAGCGGAAATTCTGTGTGCTCGGCATGTTCAAAGCTCTGTTCCAAACGGGTCGCTTCCGTCATGCTTGAGAGAATGGTTGCCAAGCGGGTTACACCTTCCTGAGCGCGTTCGATATAGCGAAGCTGGTCCTCTTCTTTGGTCACAAACGCTAGGTTTTCCAAGGAAGAACGCACAACCGCGACGGGGGTTCTTAGCTCGTGTGACAAACTGGACGACATTTTCTCGAGATATGCATTGTAGTCAGCGAGGCGCGTGACCATGGTGGATAGAGTGCGGGATAAGTCTCCGATTTCATCTTTGCTGGTCGCGGGTTCCAACTGATGCATAACACGTCCTTGTGAGTCGATGGCGCTCTCTGCGTCATCACGCAGTTTCCTGACACGTCGGGAAATATGAGACCCAAAAAGCAGAAGTACAACCACGCCAGTACAAATAACCGCAAGCAAGACATTAAACAGTTGCTCCAGCGCTTTGTTACGCAGTGTTTTAATGCCTTTTGTGGTCTCTTCAACGACAACAGCACCGACGACGGCTTCACCAACTTTTACAGGGTAAGCTGCGGAAAGAATGGTGGTGCTTTCATCGGGTGTCAGGCGCCAATTTGCGTAAGGGCGACCAATCAGTGCCTGCTGCACTTCAACGCCACGGAAGACAGCAGCATTGTGCATCGCATCAATGACCTTTTCTGGTGGGCGCTCAAGCAATCGGTAGTAGAAAGGGTTAAGAATGTTGTTTTGAATCCAGCCCATCAATCCACTTGGCGCTTCCTGATACTTGATAGTGGTTTCCCATACACCGTTGGCAGATTGCAGATCGCCTGCTTTTGCAAGTACCCGGCCGTGTTGATCAACCACCCAAACTCTCGAGCTGCCATCGTTCATTCGCGTCAATACGCGCTCGATTTCTGGGGAGGGAACAAGGAGAGTGCCGAGGGTTTCGGCGCTTCTTGGGTTTGACGTAGCGAGTATGGTTTCAATATCGCGATTGTAACGATTGGTCACGTCGTAGTAGGCGAAACTCAATTTTTCGCCGACCAACCAATCAGGAATGGCCAGCTCGATAACATGCCCTTGTGCGGTTTCCTGCCACCAGCCATTGATGGCTTCTGATAGAAAAGTATGCTCCGTATCATCAATCGTGTTTTCAATGAGATAAATATCTGCTTTGCCACTTTTATTGGCAGTGACCGCGTAACGTTTTAGCTCTCCTTGCTGCGTAGTTAATGTGACCACCAGATGATCGTTGCGGTCAATTCTGGCAGTATTTTCGCGTCTGAGTATCGGAGTTTTATCGACGATATCGATCAGGGCGTAGAGGTCGTCTCCATCGCTGGCCATGATCAAATTAAAGTTCAGTTCGTTCCTTTGATAAGGTGTTCGGCTGAAAATGACATGCGCGTCTGCATAGTTCACGCGATGCGTCTGATAGCGATCCCAATCTAAGGTTGCTCCATCGATATCGATGGGAGATTTTAATGCAAGGGCATAGAGGTCTTTGCCTTCTTCCAGCCTTGGCTTGGTGTTTTGTTGGCGTTCGAACAGTTCAGGCTGTTGATTGAGTGCCATTGAAAAGGCGCGGGCAGATCCCATCAGGGTTTGTTCCTGACCTTGCCTGAGCACATTTTCCAGCTCCCACACGTAGTTGTAACCAATAAAGGGCAGCAAGAGTAACAGGCCGCTTAACAGCACCACTTTTGTGCGGATGCCTGACAACCAGCGCCACACCTTTTCGGTGATGAACTTCATTTTGTGCTGTCCCAGCGATAACCCATGCCATACACAGTGTCGATATGGTCAAACGTGTTATCCAGCGCGATAAACTTCTTGCGGATGCGCTTGATGTGAGAGGTAATGGTGCTGTCATCGACGACCACATGCGCTTCTCGCATCAAATCCTGACGACTTCTCACGTGGCCTGGTCGCTTCGCTAGCGCATGAACCATCCAGAACTCTGTCACGGTCAGATCCACCGTTTGGTCTTTCCATTTAACCTGCATGCGGTTGAGATCAAGTGTGAGGTTATCGCGTTCTAACAAGGACTCTGTTTGGGTCGAAGCGAGACTCAACAGTTCGCTGCGACGGAAAAGAGCGGCAATGCGCGCCATCAGGTGAGGGAGGCTAATGTCTTTTGTCAGATAGTCATCAGCACCCATTCGCAGGCCGACAACCGTGTCTATATCGCTGTCCCTTGCGGTCAGGAAAATGATCGGAAGGGTGGCGGACATGGCTCGTAGCGACTGACAAAGCTGAAAACCTCCATCAATCTCTTCTTCCAAACCGATATCGATAATGGCTAAATCTGGCAGGCGTTGCTTAAAGCCTTCTTCAGCATCAGGGCGGTTGGCATAGGTAGAGACCGAATAACCTTGTTTACGCAATACATCTGCGTAGTTCTCTCGAATGGCTGGTTCGTCTTCAACAATAGCGATACGTTTCATTTTTATTCAGGTAATCAAACAGTAGATGATTTGACTATACCGTAATTCGTGCGTTGAAAAAGGGGTACAGGCCGAATCAGGGCAAAAGCCATTTTTTTGCCACAATTGCCCCGAGCATTGCCTTTTTTGTTCCCAGCCAGTGCCATTTTGCCTTGTTTTAATGACCTCATCGAAACGACGAACGGGTTCTCCCTTCAAAACCTGAAATGGATGAGGAAATAACAATGAACAAGATGAATAAAACGCTGGCTGCAATCTCTCTGGTTATCCCTATGACTGTCTCTACGGCGTATGCGGCAGACCAAACGCTGAACGCAGAGCGCGACCAAACAACGGAAATGATTGGCTTTGGTGGCGGTGCGGCATTGGGGGCGGTGATTGGTGGTCCTGTTGGAGCTATCGCTGGTGCAGTTGTAGGTGGTTTAATAGGCCAGGTGGTGAGTATCGATGAGCAAAACGAACAGCAGGCGAATGTGATTGCAGACATCAGCGAACAAAACGCGCAATTAGAAACCTATCGCTCCCTATATGCGGAAAACGAAATCGAACTGGCAAAACTCAAAGCCGAAATGAACGAGAAAGAAATCGCAATGGAATTGGCGATGGATATTCAATTTCGCACTAATTCATCAGAAATTGAGCCACACTTCCGGTTACAGCTCGATGAAGTGGCGGCTTTGATGCGCCAGCAACCTGATGTGCAGTGGGATTTGGAAGGACATGCCGATGTGCGTGGTGATGAAGAATACAACCTGAAACTCTCGCAGCAGCGTGTTCAGGCTGTCTATGACTACTTGGTGGAGCAGGGTGTAGCTCCTTCGCAGTTGGCTCAAACCGCATTTGGTCATCAACTGGCATTGGAAAAAGAAGGTGACCGCGAAGGTTACTTCTTTGACCGCCGCGTGAGCCTGCGTTCTGTGTCAGATGCAATGCCCACTGCAAACAACCAGTAAAAGGAGCTGGAGATGATTATTCGTCCGGCAACATTGGAAGATGCAGAGCGCATTAATGCGCTCTGCCATACCCTTGGCTACCCTTCTGAACTCGAAGGCACCGAGCATCGCTTAGAAAAGATCATGACCCAGCCACGGGATGCACTGTTTGTGGCTGAGCTATGCGACATGGTAGTGGGTTTTATTGCCGTGCATACCGTTGATGTGGTTCACGATGATATGCCTTGGGGAAGAATTTCATCCATGGTCATTGATGAAAACTTTCGAGACATGAGTATTGGCAAGCAGTTACTCGAACATGCTGAAACATATCTTAAGAAACAAAATTGCCATCGCATTGAAGTAACAAGTCATATCAGTCGTGAGGAGGCGCATGGGTTTTATCTTCACTTGGGTTACCGCATTACGCCCCTTCGGTTTATCAAATTACTGGCTCAACGTGTGCTGGTGGCAGCGAGTTAAGCTACTTCGCCATGGCCTGTTCATGCTTTAGCAGCCAGGCCTTGGCATCCAGTCCTCCTGCGTATCCTGTCAGCTTTCCGTTCTTTCCAATAACGCGATGACAGGGAACAATAATCGCTACAGGGTTCTGACCATTTGCAGCACCGACAGCGCGGGAGGCTTTGGGTCTGCCAACGTCTTGAGCCAATTCTCCATAGCTTCGGGTTTCTCCCGCCGGAATGGATTGTAATGCCTCCCACACTTCACATTGAAAGTCAGTACCCAATAGATCCAAAGGCACATTAAATTTGACGGCTTCCCCGGCAAAGTATTTTTCCAGCTGGGAAAGAGCGGCTTCGAAAGGTTCACGGGCGATGATTTCTTCATCAGAGACCGGAATGTCGTATTTGTATTCTGGCAGCGAAAGGGAAGTCAGCCCTTTATCTGAAGCGGTAAGGGTAATGGTGCCAAGTGGCGAGTCGTATTCATATCGGTACTGTTTCATGAAATATCCTTATTCGTTGCCCGCGATGGCTTTCTCTTTTTCTGTAGCCAAATGATCTGTGACAGACAATGCCAGATAGCTTCTCCACGGTTTCGCAGAAAGTGCAGACTTCTGTCTAATTATTTCAAAACCTGCCAAATCAGGGAGACTCAACCCCCGCAGGCGTGCATAGGTATATTGTTCGTCGTTTAAGTAAGGGGTTGGTGATGCTTCTGGCCATGGTTCGTGTTTATAGCGTTCACAAATAGCCGACCAATGCGCCATGAAAGCTGCTTGTTCTTGGTCTTCTTTATTGAAAGGCTTGTTCATGGGTAATGTTGCGTCTTTGACGGGGTCAATATGTTCACCCAAATAGGCTCTTAGCCCTGCTTCTTTCATGCTCCAGCATCCGGGTATACGCAGCCCTTTAGCATCGCGCGATGGTGCGGCAAGTCGCATTACTTCATCAATCACCTCTGGATTTGCGTCCAAATCCAACAAGTGGCGAATGCGGTTGACTACGTGATAGAGCAGTTTGGGATCTTCAAGATCAATTTCCACCTCAAAAACATTCTTATCTCGCTTTAGTGTGGCGGTGAAACGGCCTTGTTGCTCCTGAACAGTAAAACGTCGGCCGTAACTATTTTCGCCTAGCCATTCAAGACCGGGAACGATCCGCGGTGTCATATAACGTTTAAAAGCCTCCCAGTGGTAGGGAGTCGAAAACTCATACTGAGGGTCATTGCTTCATGACTTTTGAACTCTTTACGGCGCACTTGAGTGGGTGAAAGCGACAATTGTTGTTGAAAGCAGTCGTTGAAGCGTCGAATGCTGTTAAACCCTGATGCAAAAGCAATATCAGCGACTGACCACTGGCTTTCATGCAAGAGCTTTTTCGCAAACAGGATTTGCTGGTACTGGGCGTATTGCTTTGGCGAACAGCCCAATGAAGCTGTAAAGAGTTTGCGAAGGTATCGATCGCTAACGCCCAGTCTTTCCGCGAGTTCAGGCACACTGTGTTCATGCAGGTAGCCTTCCTGGATCAGGTTCAGTGCACGTCGAAATGTGGTTTCTTTCCCCAGCCAGGCTGGGGAACCGGGAGCGCTGTCTGGACGACAGCGAAGACAAGGTCGAAAGCCCTGTGCTGCCGCTTCAACTGCAGAGGCGTAGTAGCGAACGTTTTCTTCTTTTGGCGACGGTGCAGGGCAGATAGGACGGCAGTAGATACCGGTTGAGACCACAGCGGTAAAGAACAAGCCATCAAAGCGTGCGTCGCGGGAAAGTCTGGCTTGTTGGTAAGTTGTATTGTCCGTCATATTTCAATCTGATTCCTGCATCTTCAGGTAGCTTGGGTATAAACATATCATCATGAATGGAGGGTATTAGCCAGAAACGGAACTGAATAGACGATCAGGTTTGAACTAAAACAAAAAGGCTGCGATTGCAGCCCTTGAAGTTCTTAGGGTCTGTTGACCCTGAGGATTATTTGTTCAGGTAAGAACAGGCAGTTAAGAACGCTTGCTCCTGAAATTGCTTAAGACCGACTTCTTTCAGCGAAACTTGGATAGGGTTGCGCTTAAGTGATGCTTTCATTTCAGAAGAACTGAACACTTCCGCTTCTACGCCTTCCAGGAGTTGCAGTGCTGCTTCCATTTTGAAGCCCACTGCACTGCCCGCGAATTTACCTTTGGTAGGGCGTTCACGGATAACAATTTTTTCGATTTTGTAGTCTTCCACCAGCTTAGCAAATTGCTTTTGGAAGTTGCGGATCTGCTCGGCACTTGCCGCGTCAGTGATCGTGAACTTTCGCGCGCGACAATCAGGCACCTCAAACAGACCTTGATTAGATTCCAGCAGGCAAATGTTTGCTTCGTTGCTTTTTAAATCGACAGCACAAATACGCATTGTTTCAGTTCCACAAGTAAAAGAGCCGACAAGTATAAGAAAAACTGTCGGCTAGGTCATGAAATAAAAAAGAGAAGTGGTGCGATTGGCGAAGAATGGAACGATCAACGGAATTCGGCAAAATCCGTTTTTAGCTTTGCCTCGGTCAGCCCGCGTATAATTTTGAGGTCGGGACGCTTCTTGAGGTCGATGTACTCGACTTCACGGAAGGATTCCGTTTTCGCGGAATAGAACATTTTCACCGTTGGGGTCATCAAGTCATCTGGATTTTCTTTGCACACCAATCCCACCCGACCGTTACTGAGTTCGACAACTGATCCGATAGGGTAGAAGCCAATACAACGGATGAATTTTTTGAGAAGATCTGGGTCGAGATGGAAAGGCGTCAGACCTATCATAATCTTGAACGCCTCTGACGGTGATAGCGCTGGCTTGTAACAACGCTCTGCGGTTAGGGCATCATAAATATCGACAATACAGGACATGCGCCCAATCAACGTGAGTTCATCGCCCTTGAGTCCATTGGGGTAGCCGTTACCGTCAATCTTTTCGTGGTGCATCAAGCTAACGTCTCTACTGAGCTTCGGCAAATCAATCATGCTATCCAAAACGGGCTGCGACAGTGTTTGGTGCTCCTTCATGTGAAGAAACTCTTCGTCGCTAAGCTTGCCCGGCTTGTTCAAGACTTCATCACGAACCAGAATTTTGCCGATATCGTGTACAAGCCCACCAATAGCGAGCTCTTCCAGCGTTTGACGATCAAGTTCCAGGTAGCGGCCAAAGTTCACCAAATGGAAGGCCACATTCATTGAATGCTCCAGCAGGTAGGCGCTTTTTTCACGTATGCCGCTAATCCAAAGCACCGCGTCTCGGCGCTCGAAAATGTTTTCTACGATATCGGAACTGACTTGCTTGACGGGTTCAATGTCGACGGGTTTGTTCTCATAGACATCGTTGAGTAGCTTGCTCAATTGCTTCTTTGATTTGTCTACGAGTTCTTTTGCAGCACCGAACTCGTCATTGCCTTTAACGGATGAGTGCTTACCTACTTTGGTTTCGCGGTACTGAATGTCTTCGTCAGAAGTAATTTGGTCGGCGTCGATATAAACAAAAAGCACACCCTTTTCGCGCAGGTTTTCAATGGTTTCCTGTCGTCGGATGAAACCCGGCTTTTTCATCTTTGTGCGGGCGAGTTGAGATTCAATTTGCTCGACATACATGCCGATCTCAACGTTATCAATGGCGACTTTCTGCAGCATTGATGTTTGCTCCGTTAAAAATCATTCGTGGTCGTTTCTCACTGGTTTAACCGACACCGTGTTGAAAAAGTGACAGGAAAAAGGCGTTATTGATGAATATAACTATATACAAAATACGAGTTTAAGGCTTAATCGTGAGACTCAAATGTCGCAATAATTTACATCCATGCATGTCGGACTTTCTTTCATCCCTGAGTGTCAGCGTTATCTGGTGTCATAACGTAATGAATATTAAAGATTAAACGTTCAGAAACGTGCTTCTTTTACCCATTGCGACTCATGTTTAAGTGGTCTAACCAGATTTCACATTTAAGGTTTTCTGTATTTTAAGAGGTCAGTCGTCAAAAGCAATAATTGACTCGATTGTCAGCAGCAAAAAAGCTTTATGTGGCTCGCATCTCTTGATCAATTGGATGATAGCCATTTATTTGCTCTGATTATCTGTTCCCGTTAGAGTGCGTGTCTTCGAAAAGGTCAAAACGCCGCGAGTCCACTTGCTATCTATGAATATTCTAAAAACCAGTTACCACCCCGAAGTACTTCCTCTTGAGGATAAATCTGTCTTTCATCGACGCGCCGCCCGAGCCATTGTAGTAAAAGAGGACAAGATCCTTCTTCTTTTCACCGAGCGATATCATGATTATTCACTTCCTGGCGGGGGGATTGATGAGCACGAAAACGAAGTAGAAGGGTTGGTTCGTGAACTCAGCGAGGAAACGGGTGCTCAGAATATTCGCAACATACGAGCGTTTGGTGCTTATGAGGAGTTTCGTCCCTGGCACAAACCGGACTTTGATGTGGTTCATATGATGTCTTATTGCTTTTGGTGTGACATTGACGATGAGCTTGGTGAAGTTTCGCTGGAAGATTACGAAGTAAAAAATGGTATGCGACCGCTTTGGGTAAATATCCATGAAGCGATAGCCCACAACAAGGAAACAATCGCAACCAGCGATAAGCAAGGCTTGTCGATTGAACGAGAAACCTATCTGTTAGAAATGGTCGTTAAAGAGTTAGGGTTATATACCCAATCAACCTGAATCCTGCATCTTCAGGTTATTTGGGTATCACAAGCAAAAGGGCAGGAAATCCTGCCCTTTATCTTCGTACTGCCTTAATCAGTAGCGATAGAAAAGTGTGAAATTGGCGTAGGCGCTATGGTTGCGCGACGCTTCTTCATACTGTTTGGAGTGGGCGGTGACGGAAGCCACGGCCCCCCAATGCCGTGAATACCAAGTCACCCCACCGGTTACGCCGGCCTGCACGTGCTCAACGTGGACATCATCATTTTCGGGCGGCTTGTCACCTTCAATCGTAATGTCATCAAAACGGTATCGGGCTTCGACAGAGGTAAAGAAGAACATACCGTTGTCGCTATGGCTTAGAAGTCCGACATCGACGGCGTTACCCGGCAACAGAGATGTTGAGCCAAAGGTATTCGATAGATCAAATCCGATCCTGTATGTGCCGCCAATAGCTACTTCGCTTTGAAAGTTACCTCCCTGACCGCGACCAAATACGCTAAATTCGCCAATGTGTCCTCTGGCGATGAGCTGGTGCGCCTCAAGACCTGCCTGATAAACGAATTCGTTATCAATTTGGTATGCCCAGCCTTTAGGATCTGGAGAGCCCACAATTTCGTGAACAATGGACTGAGCTTCTTCAGCATAGGAGTCTGGCCCAACGGTACCTAACATCAAACTCCCTTTAACCGCGTAAAAGTCGGTTTGGTGGTAGACACGTCCCATACCGTAGACTAATCCCGCATAGGGGCGCTCATTTGGCTGAGGGGTAGTGAGCTCGATATCTGAAGGCGTCCACATCTGAGAACCAATTTCCAGACTATAACCGATCACACCCGGGTCAGAAGACCAACGCAGGAAAAGACCACTGGTGTAATCTCTGTCTGTTCCCAGAGCCCCATCATTATCGAGAGAAAAAGACACGGAAGCAGCTTGTACCGGGGCGCATAATAGTGGAAAAGCAAAAATTGCAGCGCCAAATAATCTGCGTGACAACATATTGTCCTTTTTAATATTTAATAGCGACTTGGCTCATGCTATACCATTCGTTAGGGTCTTACGACGGTGAGATATAAGGAGAGTGACTTGCTACAGAGAAATGAAGTGCTGGTGAGTGCGGAGTGGTTAAGAGATAACCTGAGTTCACCAAAGTTAAAGCTGGTGGATGCCAGTTGGTTCATGCCAGGTACAGACAGAAACGCCAAATCGGAATGGTTCACGAAGCGTATTCCCGGCGCGGTGTATTTCGACTTTGATGGCGAGATTTACGATAAGTCTTCTTCACTCCCGCATATGCTGCCTTCAGAAGAACAATTTGAAAAGGCAGCGGGAGCGCTAGGTATAAGTAATGATGATCACATCGTTGTTTATGACACTGCAGGTATCTTCTCAGCCCCGCGCGTATGGTGGATGTTTAAAGTGATGGGACATGAGCATGTCGCCTTGCTTGATGGTGGCATGCCAGTCTGGGAGGCCATTGGCGGCGAGATCGTCAAAGATGCGCCTACATCACTGGAGCCAGAAGTATATCGGGCGAGTCTTGATAGAGAAGGCGTGATTGATGCCAACGCGTTGCTATCTGGCATTGAAGCAGGAACGCTTAATGTGATTGATGTCCGACCTGCAGACCGCTTTTCTGGCAGCGTCACTGAACCTAGACCCGGTGTGCGAAGTGGACATATGCCTGGTGCTAAGAACTTACCTTTTTCTACTTTGACGGAGAACGGCAAGTTCAAGTCAAAAGAGGATCTGACTGAGTTGTTGTTGCCCGTCCTTTCTGACGATTTGCCCAATGTATCTTCCTGTGGTTCGGGGGTTACCGCCTGTACCTTTGCGCTCGCAGCGGAATGGGCGTTAGGCAGGAAAGTCACAGTTTATGATGGTTCCTGGAGTGAGTGGGGCAGTCATACTGCGTTACCCGTTGTGAAAGACTAACGCAATGTTTGATAACAGCCCTCGCCAATGCGGGGGCTTTTTATGTCTGCGATAAAGGAATTCTTGTTTGGGTATTAATGAAACGGTGTAAAACTCGACATGTGTTGCGTAATTTCCATGCAACAAAAATGAAAACTAAGATTGAAAGGTAGAAGGGGTCAAACTTGAGATGGTATACAAGATGTAAGCAGATATTAATGGTTACAAAGTGTTAACAACGTGATATGAATGGAGTCATGTTGTTGATTAGTATAAATGGAGCAGCAACGTGGCGAATCAAATTGCTATGACGACAAACAATGTCTTACTCCCAGAGCGTATTCAAAAACTTGTACATGCCCTTTCAAATGGTGTTTACGAGAGGGAGAACACTATTCGCCTTTGTCTGCTTGCTGCACTCAGTGGTGAAAGTGTTTTTTTACTGGGGCCTCCGGGGATAGCGAAAAGCTATATCGCAAAACGCCTGATTGAAGCGTTTGATGACAGTCAGTTTTTCGAGTACCTGATGACCCGCTTTTCAACGCCTGAAGAGGTGTTTGGTCCTCTTTCTATTCAGGAGCTCAAAGACAACGGTAAGTATGTGCGTTTAACAGAAGGCTACTTACCCACCGCAGACGTGGTGTTTCTGGATGAGATTTGGAAAGCGGGCCCTGCCATATTGAACACCTTACTGACTGTTGTTAATGAGCGGGTTTTCCGCAATGGTAGTGAAGTACTGCCAGTTCCGATGCGCCTTTTGGTAACCGCTTCGAATGAGCTGCCTGAGCCAGACAGCGGCTTAGACGCGCTTTATGACCGTATGCTGGTACGCATTTTCGTCAACCGTATTCAGGAAAAAAGTAACTTCAAGCGTCTGCTGACGGGTGACAGCGGCGAGACTGAGATTTCCATCGGCAGTGATATTTCCATCAAAGCCCATGAATATGAGCAATGGCAGCGTCAGATCGATAACGTTTCGCTGTCTGATGATGTGTTCGAGAAAATCTACGCCCTAAAAATGCTTCTGGAGAGAGAAGCGGAAGAAGAAGGGAATAACTTCCCATCAGAAGAGCTGTATATTTCTGATCGTCGTTGGAAAAAAGCGGTACGTTTGCTTAAAGCGAGTGCATTTTTTAACGGCCGACATGACGTCAATCCCGTCGATCTTTTACTCCTGCAGGAGTGCTTATGGCACAGCCCAGAATCACGCAATGTGGTCACGCAAGTGATGCGCCGTTTCGCTCAGGAGATTTGCTTTAACCAGCAAGAAGCGTTGGCGATTGCTGACGAGGCGAATGAAGACAGTCGGGAATTGGCAGAAGAAATCAAAGATGTACTCGGCCACACGGCAGAAACCGAACTTTCAATGCGAAAGGAAAAGAACCGGATTGATTTAGCCGGTGCGCGCCGCTATTCAGTCAACATGGCGAACAATCTGGTGAAGTTCGTGATGTTGGATACCAATCCTTCTGTGTCTGAAAAAGAGAAGGGTGACAGCCGATGGGTGTATGTCGACGCCAATGAATTTGAAAAGAAAATTAAAAATGGTGCGTGTGACGTTTACGGTTACGTTAATAAAAACCCTAATCTCTGCATGTTGAAGTTTGATGTCGACGGCGAGCATCGTCTCGTGATCAAAGACATTGCAAACCGTCCTGTTCCTGTTGCCATTGCTGGTATCGACGACAATGACCCAAATACCTTTACTGAGTGGCAAACGCGCAATGAAGCTTCTATTGCTAAAATTGAAGAGGCGAAACACTTAATTCGGGTTGCCCGAACACAAATTAACGCTGCTTTACCTCATCACTTTGCCAACTCTGAATTACTCGAACTTCTGGCAAACAGCATTACCGATGCGGAAGAAACGCTGCAGCGTCAAACCACCAAATTTGAGAAAGGCGCGTTCCGAACGCGCATGTTAACCGAATACTTTGAGTAAGGAGGAGCTATGGTAAGTCCAGAAAGCCTCCATCTTGGCATGATGCTGGCGGAAACCGGCATGCTTGAGCACGCTGTCACTGAGGTGATGGCCAAGCCCCAACTTCTGGTGATGACAGAAGCCAGTCCGTCTGCGAAATCCGCGGTGCGCCAGCACATTCGCAAATGGCGTCACTCGGTTAAACGTCGTCTCAGCACAGATTGTATTACTAACGATCTGAAACAAGAGATACAGCTTTATCAGAATGCTGTCTCTCTCTCTCAGCAAGACTTCACCACGAATGCGAAATCTATGATTAAAAAGCTCGAGGGTAAATCGAGCTTTTATCTCGAAGCGCGCCGTATGTTAGAGAAGAACATCGCGAAAGAAACACCGATGTTTCAGGCGTACTTTTGCAATAAGTGGTATGAGCATCTGGCCAGTGCTATTCAAGATGCACAACAAAAAGAACTGGAAGCACATAAGGATAAGTTGCTGAAAGAGCTCTACCAGCGCATCGAAACCTACAAAACGCTGGAGAACGTTCAGGAGCATGGCGCCATTGAAAAAGTTGGCCGCCTGTGGGATTTGGCATCTTCGAAGGTGACACAAACGGATGTAGAGCTGCTCAAACGTTTTGTCGCGTTTCTAAAAGAGAATAAAGATCTTCAGGAGATCGCGGAAAAGCTAGGTCGTATGGCGAATGACGTTGATGACCCTTCGCTGCACCGTTCTCCAGCGGAAGAGTTGAAGCTGGTCGAGGAACCTGACGACAGCGTAGCTGATGATATTGTTGGTATTCACCAGAGCGATAACTTAGAGAAAATCGTGCCGAATGAAACCATTTATTTGGCTGAACCCGCGCTCGAAATCCTTTTCTACAAGCACTTTGCAGATAAACGTCTTTTGACTTATCGCATGCAAGGGATGCAACGCACCCTGCGGAAAGTGAAATCCTTCAAGCCGGAAAACAAACAGGTAGAGATAGAAAAGGGGCCTTTCCTGATTTGTGTGGATGCTTCCGGTTCTATGAGTGGCTTCCCTGAGCAGTGTGCAAAAGCCATGGCGTATGCGCTGATGCAAATAGCCGTTCAGGAAGACCGAGATTGCTCTGTGATGATTTTCTCCACCGACCACATTGCTTATGAGTTAACGGGCGAGGAGGGGTTAAAAGAAGCATTGAATTTCCTCTCATATTCTTTCCATGGCGGGACGGATCTTGAACCTGTTTTAACTCATTCGATAGATTTGATGGGAACAGATAAATACCGCAACGCTGATTTGGTTGTGATTTCGGATTTCATCGCCCCGGTACAGCCAAAAGAAGTACAGGACAAAGTAGATGCGTTGAAGCAGCAACACAACCGCTTTCACGCCATCAATCTTTCCAAATATGGAAACCCTAAGTTGATGGAAATGTTCGACCACACTTGGGATTACCATCCGTCTTTGATGGGCCGGTTGCTCAAACGATTTTAGGCGAAAGTACATAAAGAAAGCCCTGGAAATCCGGGGCTTTCTCCTTTGATTCTTTTGGATATCAGTTGGTTCTATCAGAAAATGCTAGCTTTAACCCCAAAACGGCAAAGCTGCCAGCGAATACTCTTTGCAACGCCACCGTTAAACGTTCTGAATTGATGATGTAATCGCGAACTAAAGCGGCGAGGGCGCCGTACATCAGAAAAACCACAAATGTCATCGCCATAAAGATGCTTCCCAATACCAACATGTTGGTGGTTGGAGACACCGCTTGAGCGGGAACAAACTGTGGTAAGAATGCCATAAAGAAAATCGTCAGCTTCGGGTTGAGAATGTTCATCAGGCAACCTTTAATCGCCACACCCAACATGCTCATTGGCTCTTTTTCTTCGCTAAGCGACAAAGCACTGCTCGAACGCCACATAGTCCAGGCAAGGTAAAGCAGATAAGCCACCCCAACGTATTTCACGATCTGAAAAGCCAATGCACTGGTATGTAGAATGATGGCAAGACCGGTGATACTGGCAAGCATGGAAGGAACAATACCCACTGTGCAGCCTAAAGATGCCCAGATGGTTGCTCTAGAGCCAAGAAACAATCCGGTTGAAACGGTATAAAGCACACCGGTTCCGGGAATTAGCACAACAACTAAAGAAGTTATTAGAAACTCGAGAGTTACCATCATTTCCTTCCTTTCTCTCTTTATATCAAAGGTCAACAGGCCCTAGTCAATTGACTATGTCACCAATCGACCAAATTTACGTGTCGTAGGCTTGAAACCATGACCAATACTTCCGTTTTAAAAGTAAAAGGGCAGTCGAAACTGCCCAATATGATAGGGTCGGGTTTCAAGTGTTAGCTTAGAAGCAAACTATCGTCTGCAAGTTCTTCGCCGCGAACTTTACTGAACATTTCCAATAGCTGAGGAACGCCCATGTTGGCACGTTCTTCACCTTCGACATCCAGAACAATTTCACCTTGGTGAAGCATCACGGTGCGATCACCGCAGGCTAGCGCGTCTTTCATCGAGTGCGTCACCATGAGGGCAGTCAAACCAAACTCTGTGATGACTTTCTTGGTCAGATCGATAACGAAGGCAGCCATACGAGGATCAAGTGCCGCTGTATGCTCATCCAATAACAGTAATTTACTGTCAGACAACGTTGCCATCACCAGACTGACAGCCTGGCGTTGACCACCTGAAAGAAGGCCTATGCTGTCGCTCAGACGATCTTCCAGTCCTAATCCCAGAATGGAAATGCGCTCTTTGAAGATTTCTCGGCGTTTGCCGGACAGGGCAAGGCTCCATCCACGCATACTTCCGCGCTTAAAAGCCAAAGCCAGATTTTCTTCGATGGTTAAAGAAGCACAAGTACCGGCCAGCGGGTCCTGGAACACACGGGCGGCTAGGGCAGCGCGTTGATGGACCTGCTGCTTTGTCACATCAGTACCATCAATGATTACACGACCGCCGACCATAGGCGTTTCACCGGAAACTGCACCAAGAAGGGTGGATTTACCCGCACCATTTGAACCAATGATAGTAAGAAACTGGTTCTCTGGAACCGTGAGAGAGACACTGCGCAGAGCGCGGTTTTCCAGCACGGTACCAGGATTGAAGGTGACTTGAATGTCTTGTAGCTCGATCATTTCACCGCTCCCGCTTCTTTCATCTTCTTGTTCTTCTGATACTGCTGTTTGGCTTTTGGCGCGACCAGAGCGAGTGCCACAAGCACTGCGGTGACGAGGTTCAGATCGGAAGCTTCCAAACCGAACATGCCGGAGCTAAGTGCAAATGCGACGGCCAAACGGTAGAGAACCGAACCAAGAATAACGGCAACCACAGCCACCCAGACTTTTCGTCCTGGCAGCAAGGTTTGCCCGAGGATGACGGCTGCGAGGCCGACAACGATGGTACCGACACCTGAGGTGACATCAGCAAAGCTGTTGGTTTGGGCAAAAAGCGCACCCGAAAAGCCAACAAAGCCGTTAGATAAGGCAAGACCAAAATAGGTATAAAACGCAGTGCTCGCGCCTTGTGCTTTTACCATGCGAGCATTGACACCGGTTGCCCTCAGTCCCAAGCCAAAATCACTATTGAGAAGTCGAATGACAAACCAAGCACTCAAAACAACCAGAACAAAGACCACCAGTGGTCGGGCATAAACAGGATCGATACCCATGTTTTCGAACGGTGTAAGAATGGTGTCTACGCCTAATAAGGCGATGTTTGGGCGTCCCATGATGCGGATGTTGATAGAGAACGCGGCGATCATCGTCAGGATACTGGCAAGCAGATTCAAAATGCCACATTTCACAGTAAGAAATGCGGTGATCAAGCCTGTCATAGAACTTGCGATGATAGCGGCAAAAGTGGAAATCCAAGGATCAACGCCTGAAACGATAAGCGTGGCTGCAACAGCAGCTCCCATCGGGAAGCTGCCATCGACAGTCAGATCCGGAAAGTCCAAAACCCGGAATGTCAGATATACGCCCAGAGCGACCAGGCCATAAACCAGACCTACTTCCAGCGTGCCAAAAAAGGCAATTGAGGTCATGTACTGCTCCTGACGTTCTTATTTTTCTACTGTTGTTGCACGATCCAGCAATGCTTGAGGCACTTCCAGCCCCAGTTTTTGCGCGGCTTTCAGGTTAATCGCCAAGTCAGAACCTACAGCCACTTTTGCTGGCAGTGCAGATACTTGCTCGCCATTCAATAGAGCAGCAACATAGTCAGCAGTTTGAACACCGATTTGGTAGTAATCAAAGCCCAGTGCTGCTACAGCGCCGTTAGGAATGTATGAGGTTGCACCACCAATAACAGGTTTCTTCGCTTGGTTCGCTGCGCCAACAAGACCATCAATCGCACTCGCTACTGTGTTGTCAGTGGGTGCGTAGATAGCGTCTGCCTGAGATGCGACAATTTGCGCGGCAGACTGAACGTCAGCACTCTTCAACGCAGTTCCTTCAACTACTTTCAGGCCTTGAGCATCGGCGGCTTCACGCAGAAGCTCAACCAATGCAACTGCATTCGCTTCACCTGGGTTATAAACCACGCCGATAGAAGTCATATTTGGAAGAAGCTCTTTTGCCAGTGCCACATGTTGAGCAACGGGTGAAAGGTCTGAAAGGCCAGTTACGTTAGCATTTGGCTTTTCCATGTCCTTGATGAGTTTCGCGCCCACAGGATCGGTAACAGCGGTGAATACAACAGGAATAGACTTAGTTGCAGCAACCAATGCTTGCGCAGAAGGAGTCGCGATACCGACCAACACGTCTGGCTTCTCACCAACAAATTGGCGGGCAATCTGTACAGCGATCGCAGGGTTACCCTGTGCGGTTTGGTAAGCAAATTCTAGATTTTTACCTTCTTCGTAGCCTTTGGCTTTTAGGCCATCCAACAGGCCTTGGCGGGTTGCATCAAGTGCTGGGTGTTCAACAATCTGAGAGACGGCGACTTTCGCTGTGTCGGCCATTGCTGTGAAAGGGGTAGATAAAAGTGTTGCGGCACAGCATGCCGAAAGAAGTAGTTTGGACACGTTCATATCATTCTCCGTGATGAAATGGCGATTGAGTGGTACACCCAATCTTTCCGCCAGTGTTAATCCATTGTTATATCCAAAATCTGATTCAAAATCAGGCACTAAAGTTGTGGATTAAGACGACTGTTTAAGTGGTTGCAGAGGTCATATTTGCATATTTGTTGTTAAGCCCATGAATAAAATAGGAATTTAATCGACAAGTAAACGGTGCTTAAAGATTGTGCGCACCTATTCATCAACTGCTTATGGCTATCTAAACTAGCAACATATCTCATTAATAAGTTATAAAGTAGTGAATGAAATGTCACAATGGCTTTACAGTGGTTGCCTGTGCTTTTTGTAAAAAAGTTTGATCTGCGTTAATCGTCGTTCGGTTTTTTACATTGTAAATCGAAGAGCTTAAGAGGAATACGGAGATTCTGTGACACAGTGCTTTAGCACTTTTTTGTTTTGAAATGGCAGATCATGCTCTCATTTACCAACAGTGAAACGCCAGTTATCGCCTTAAAAATCAGGTTTGTGGGTGATGCCTGAAAAGTAAACAATTTACTCTGAATTATTCTGTAACAAGATCTATCATTGTGGCGCGACAATTAGGCTCCCGGCCCTTAATAACCTTAAGGGTAACAATAAATTCATATATATCAGGGAGTCATGATTTAGGGGCGTTGCGTCTGTGAGTGTATTGAACGAGCTCATGTAGCCCGGCAGTGCCCCTCGCGAAATTCATTTAAATTCGCTTGGAGGCACCAGGATGAAGTGTATATTAGCGTTTGTGTTGCTGTTCTCCGGTAATGCTTTCGCCGCCACAGGTAGTGGTAACCCCCTAGATTTAACTCAATCGGCTGTCGGCTATATTTCTCTCATCATTTTCGCGGCAGCTTACACCCTCGTCATGCTCGAAGAGCAACTTCACTTAAGGAAATCCAAACCAGTCTTGCTGGCAGCAGGCCTTATTTGGCTGATGATTGGCTTTGTTTATTCAAATGCCGGTGAAATTGAGGTGGCACAAGGCGCGATTGAACACAACTTACTCGAATACGCCGAGTTAATGCTGTTCCTACTAGTGGCCATGACATATATCTCTGCGATGGAAGAGCGTCGGTTGTTTGATGGCCTGAAAGCCTGGATCGTCGGTAAAGGCTATGATCTTCGCCAGCTTTTCTGGATTACCGGCATCCTTTCTTTCTTTATATCTCCGATTGCAGATAACCTCACCACGGCACTATTGATGTGTACTGTGGTGTTGAAGATTGGTGGTGATAACCCAAGGTTTATCAATCTTGCCTGCGTCAACATTGTCGTTGCGGCGAATGCTGGTGGGGCTTTCAGCCCGTTTGGTGATATTACTACGCTGATGGTTTGGCAGGCGGGATTAGTCAGCTTCTCCGAATTCGGCGCGCTCTTCATTCCTTCTGTGGTCAACTACGTATTACCAGCATTCATCATGTCTCTGTTTATACCGAAAGATAAACCAGACGTGGTGAATGAGTATGTCGAAATCAAACGCGGTGCGAAGCGTATAGTCGTTCTGTTCCTCTTTACCATAGTGACAGCAGTAGGGTTCCATGGTCTGGTTCATTTCCCGCCAGTTATCGGCATGATGATGGGCTTGGCTTACCTGCAATTCTTCGGTTTCTATCTGCGTAAGACATTGCCACGTTCATTGGCGAGAAAACGCGCTGTTGCACAGGCTAAGCAAGACGAAGCGGCTCTGAAACGATTGGGTTCAGTCATCCCATTTGACGTTTTCCGCCGGGTTTCACATGCAGAGTGGGACACGTTGCTGTTCTTCTATGGTGTTGTAATGTGCGTAGGTGGTTTGAGTCTGATTGGATACTTGGCGACGATTTCCAATGTCATGTACCTACAGTGGGATCCCGTTTGGGCGAATATTATTGTCGGTATACTATCGGCGATTGTTGATAACATCCCGGTGATGTTTGCTGTACTAACGATGCAGCCGGATATGTCCATGGGTAACTGGTTGTTGGTGACACTAACTGCCGGTGTGGGCGGTAGCCTGTTGTCCTTAGGATCAGCAGCTGGCGTTGCTTTGATGGGACAGGCTCGAGGCAAGTACACTTTCTTTGGCCATTTGAAGTGGAGCCCAGTGATTATGCTGGGTTATGCAGCATCTATAATGTGCCATCTAGTGCTTAATGAGTCGCTATTTTAACGATTTTCAGCATTTCATCATGAAAGCGGCCCTAAGGCCGCTTTTTTGTTGAGCTGAGCTCATGGATTAAGCAAAATAGCGACATTGTGAATGGGTAACTTATTGGAAAGGCAATGATCTCGAAGTGGGCTGTACGTTTCTATCAAATGGCAGAGCTGGTTGGCTCTTGGAGTAAAGATCCCTCAACACAGGTTGGTGCTGTCATAACAAAAGGCAATCGTATTGTCTCTGTCGGATTCAATGGTTATCCGCATGGCATTTCTGATAGTGCAGATACTGACGATCGTGAAATGAAGCTTCTTAAAACACTTCACGCAGAAGAAAATGCCATTCTCTTTGCAAAGCGGGATTTGGCTGACTGCGAAATTTGGGTAACGCATTTCCCTTGTCCAAACTGTGCTGCGAAGATCATCCAGACCGGCATTACGCAGGTTCACTGCCCTGAACAAACGGAAGATTTCCTTTCACGTTGGGGCGAAAAAATTAAAGTTAGCGCAGATATGTTTGAACAAGCGGGTGTGAAAGTCACTTGGTTGCCACTGGATGCACTGAAAAATACTACAGCGAACTAAATCTGGAATGGTAGCGGTCTCGGAGATATAATCCGCGGCCAATGAAAGAACGGCAGTAAAAGGGCACATGCATGGCCAGCACAGCACACGCACTCCATATTCTGGTGAAGCACCAGAACCAGGCGGAAGATATTGTTAGTCAATTAAAAAAAGGCGCAAAATTTCAGACGCTGGCAAAGAAATACTCCACCTGTCCGTCAGGCAAAAAGGGCGGCGACTTGGGGGAGTTCAAGCGCGGTCAAATGGTGCCTCAGTTCGACAAAGTGTGCTTTAACGCTGAAGTGCTGACGCCGCACATTGTTAAAACCCGCTTCGGCTGGCACGTGGTGAAGGTTCTGTACCGGACCTGAAAAGAGCACTTTGCTTTTAAAATTTCGGCTCTTTAGAACATAGAAAGAGGCCAAGTGATTCACTTGGCCTCTTTTAGTTTTGCTTTCTGCGTCATTAACGTTTTGGCGTAAACGTCTGGGTGCTGCGATCTTCTTCAGAAACTGGCTGAATTTTTTGGCCACTTTCCGTCAAACCACGAACGTAATCGATGAAGGTTTCCGTATAGAGCTTCAACGTATCTTCATACTTCGATTTATCACCGGAAATTTCACCAAAGGTCAGGTAGCCGTCTTTACCACCTGCAATGTAGTTGTTGGTAACGACAACAAGCTCACGGTCGTCAGCCAGCTTAGACCAAGTGCCATCGCCTTTTGCCTTCACTTCGAAGTTGTGAACACGCTGACCGGCAGGTTTGTTGAAATCAACATCGTAACGGATACCCGCAGAGTACGGGTAAGCGCCGTCTGAACCTTCAGCACTGTTGTCCACATATTCCAGGTAAGCTTTATCAACAGCTTCGTTGATGACTTTCTTCACCTGAGCACCCGTCATGGTCAGGTTAACCATGGTGTTATTGAACGGAAGTACTTTGGTCGCGCCAGCTACCGTAAATGCACCTTGGGTGATGTTTGCACGCGCACCACCACCGTTTTGGATAGCAACGTCAGCGCGCTTTGTTTCTGCAAGGAAGGCTTGAGCAACGAGGTCAGCGACTTGAGAGCCGTGCAGATTGGTTTGCGCATCACAGCCGTCTGCACCTTTATGTTTCTGTTGACCCGGAACACGGTCATAACACAGTAGTTCGGAAGACTGAGCAATTTCCTGATCTTTCAGCACATCCAGCTTCTGGCTGAATACAGAAAGTGTTTCTGCTGTTGCTTCATCTGGCTTAACCTGTACAAGGTTAGGCTGAGCTTTAACATCTGCAATCACTTCTGCAAGTTCAGCACCAACCAGAACCTGCTTCTTGCCATTTTCATCTTTACGTTTGAACTCCTGACCAATCAGAAGGTGTGGCGTACCGTTACATGAGGCCACTTTGCCGTTGCCATCAAACGATACTGAAAGTTCGCCAAGAATTTGAGTGTATTGCCAAGCTTGAGCAACACAAACCGTGTCGCCATCTTTGTTTTTCATCAGCGTTGGATATGGCCCATCGCTTTTCAAGCCTACTTCCGCGAAATCACCCAACAGGGTGTGTGAGTCACCACCGACGATAACGTCTACATCTGTCAATGCTTCAGCCAGTTGAAGGTCGTTTGAGTACTGATAGTGGGTTAATAAAACGATGTTATTAATGCCTTGAGAAACCAACTCATCAATGTATTTCTGAGCCGTCTCGACTTCGTCCAGGAACTGAGTCGATTCGTCCGGGTTCGAAGAATTCATTGTTTTGTTGGCGATATCGATACCGACAATACCGATTTTCTGGCCGCCGTACTGCTTGACAGTGTAAGGCTTGAAGTAGTCGTTTGCAGAATTCTGGGCGAGAGCAGAAACGCCTTGCTCAGGAATAACGTTTGCAGCCAATACTTCAGTGTTGCAGTTACCTTCGTTTAACCAATCAAGGAACTGTGCCAGACCTGCATCTCCGTCATCGAATTCGTGGTTTCCTAATGCAAACGCATCAAAACATGCGTGATTCATCATGGCAGCGTCAGCTTCGCCTTTGAAGAGAGCGTAGTAAAGCGTTCCTGAGATCGCGTCGCCAGCGTGAAGCTTCAATACGTTGTCATTTGCGTTGGTACGCTGATCGAGTGCCGAAACCAATGCTGGATAGCCACCGACTTCAGCATACGTAGATTTACCTGCCAATTTCAGCTTCTGAGAAGAGGACTCTAAATGAGAGTGGTGATCGTTAATGTGTAAGATAGTGAGATCGAACGGAGCATTGTTCGAATTGTCGACAGCACATCCTGTTGCGACTGCTGCTGTCAGGAGAGCTAATGCTAGTGGGCTTTTCTTCATTTTTCGTCCCTGTAATTCTGTAGATTTTTAGGCTGGCTTTCGCACAGCTTACAACTATAGGTTCTAAATGAAATTGGATGGCAACTTACACTTAATTAATGAGAAACGGGTCGTAAAATGCAGCCATTTTGTGACATATTTGTGAATCTATTCTGCTTGTTACAGTTTGTATTAATTTGTCTGGGATATATATAGGGGAGAATTGGGAGGCAGGACGCAGGTTTTTGGCGACAAGTTTTAAGCGTAAATAGCTCGTGCTTATGTGCGAATCCGAATTTTCATTCCTTGCGATATCCTGACAGTTACAAAACAAAAAAGAGGTGACATTGTCACCTCTTTTTTGTTCTTGCTCGGTTGTTAAGCGAAAATTACTTGGTGAAGATTTCGCGGAATTCGCGTTTCATCGCTGGTTTCAGGCGAGCTTGCTTCAGTTGCTTAACCAGATCTTTCACACAGTTGTGTAGTAGTTTATCCAGCAAAACGGCTTTGTATTCTGCAGTTTTCTCTTCGTCCATGTCATCGAACTTCATGTCTTGGGTTTCTTGCATGAAATCCAGACCCGCGTAGCTTTGGCTCAGGCTAACCAGTGCGTGGAACTGCTCGAAGTTGTCCAGAATGTTTTGTGCACTTGCAGGCATTGTATCCCAAGCTTCGCGAACAACGCTTTCAGACGCTTCATGAATAGATGCCAGCATGGTGAACAGCTCGGCTGGTACTTGTTCATATTTGATCACTTGCTGCAGTTCTGCAGACAGATCTTCCAGCTTGACGGTTTCTTGCGCTTGGTTTGCTTGTTCAGACATCTTGGTACTTCCGAAATAATATAATTTCGCGGATCGTATAATGTTGGCGAATGAAGTCAACAGTTGAAAGACAATAGGGCAGTTAACTGCTGATCATTGCATCAGAATATGTATTTAGGCCGATGCAGTAGATTTTTCCTGATTTGAAGCTGGTTTTTCTGGTGAGCTTTTATCCTCGTTGACCACTTTGAGTGATGGCTCGTCTTTCAGTTTGTTTTCGCCCATCAGGCAACCGCCTTTGGCAATGGTCAATTGCTCGCTTTGAATTTGGCCTTTCATTTTACCCGAGCTCAGGATGTTGACTTCGCGTGCAATACAGGTGCCTTCAACATAACCATTGATGGTGACGTGCTCTGCACGAATGTCGCCTTTAAAGTGACCAGTAGAAGAAATCACGACATTGCGTGCGTTGATAATGGTGCCTTCACCTTGGCCGTCAAACTGAATGTCACCTTCCAAGTCAAATTCACCGATTACACGGCATTCTTTAGCGATAAGTGACAAACATGGGCTCGATGTTGCCTTTTTTCCGAACATACCCATTACTTTCTCCTGTACTCCAAGTCGGCAAAATTATTCACCTAAAACAACAATTGGGCGATTTTATCTGAAAACTGATAAATCACGTGACAGAAAATTGTCTCTGTTGAGCCAAAATCACAGGAATAAGACGATTTTGCAGGTCGACATTCCATAAATTGACCAAAGTTCCGGCAGTTACCGCGCCAATATGGCAAATACTCGTATGGGCAGTTGCCGTGCTAGCACTTGATTGCTATAAACCGCTGCATAGGATTTAACTGAGGTATTCTCATGGCGATTGAACTCAACCCTTATGAAGCGCGAGTGATTGGATGTTTATTGGAAAAAGAAGTCACTACGCCGGATCTCTATCCATTGACCCTCAACAGCCTGACCACTGCCGCTAACCAGAAAAGTAACCGTGAACCTGTTTATGCACTTAGCGAAGCGGAAGTGCTAGATGCCGTGGAATCGCTCAAGTCCAAACGACTTATCAGTGATTTGGAAGGCTTTGGTAGCCGAGTGACTAAATACCAGCACAGATTCTGTAACACGGAATTCGGATCGCTCCAGTTCTCGGAGCAAGAGAAGGGTATCGTATGCGTGATGCTGCTGCGTGGTCCCCAAACCCCAGGCGAGCTTCGTACCCGAACAAACCGTTTATGCGAATTCAGCGATGTGGGTCAGGTTGAATCAGTGCTAAATGGCATGATTGAAAAGGGCTATGTTGCTCAATTGCCAAGAGAACCTGGTAAACGCGAAAGCCGCTACGCACATCTCTTTGGGTCAGAAGCCCCAACCGAGACGGTGACACCTTCATTCTCACCAGAACCGCAACAAGAAGGTCTGACTGATCGTGTCGAAGCATTAGAAGCCGAAGTCGCTGAACTCAAAGCTTTGGTTAATCAACTCATGGACAACCAAGGCTAGCACATCTTTACGTCATGACTTTGACTCCTTCCAACGACGTGCCTCTCTGGCACGTCTATCTCATTCGTGCGCGTGATAACTCTTTGTATTGTGGTGTTACCACTGATGTTATGCGTCGATTTGATGAGCACCAGCAAAACGGCACAAAAACTGCAAAGTACTTGAGAGGCAAACAGCCTCTTACACTAGCCTGGTCTTATGAGGTGGGAACGAAACAACAGGCGATGTCGCTTGAGTGGCATATCAAGCGGCTGACAAAACGTGAAAAAGAACAACTTTGCAAAGAACCTGACCGTATACAGGTCTTATTGAACGACAAATTTTAGAGTGGGTATAACCATGGCACTTAAAGCAACGGTGTATAAAGCCTCAATCAATGTGGCTGACATGTCGAGAAATGTATATCTCGATCATTCAGTAACGCTGGCGCAGCACCCGTCAGAAACTGAACAGCGCATGATGCTTCGTCTGCTTGCATGGACCATGTACGCCGATGAGCGTCTGCAATTTACAAAAGGATTGTGCGAAGACACAGAGCCGGAGCTGTGGATCAAAAACTACAGCGATGAGATTGAACTTTGGGTTGAACTTGGCTTGCCAGATGAAAAACGCCTGAAGAAAGCCTGTTCGCATGCAAAAGAAGTGGTGTTGTTCACCTATGACGACAATCCAGCCAGCGTTTGGAAAGCGAGCATGTTGAACAAACTGTTCCCGTTCAAGAACCTGACGATTATCAACGTGATTGATGAAGTGTTGGATGCAGCCGCAGCGGCAAGTAGCCGCACGATGGCCATTCAGGCAACAATTGAAGATGGCCAGATTTGGTTCTCAGTAGGGGATTCGGTCATCGCGATTCAACCGGATGTCTGGAAAACTGCAGCAGCATAACCAGAATGCTTTGCAATTTGCGATAATAATGTCAATTAAGAAGCCGGGTATAAACGCCCGGCTCTTTGTTTCTTGAGTTCTGTCATCAGTTGTTCTGCGGTCATTGGCGCATAGTAGTAATGGCCCTGGGCAAAGTTACAACCAATGTTTCTCAACAGTTCCTGTTGATCAAGTGTTTCTACGCCTTCCGCAACCACTTTCAATTGCAGTAAGTTCGCCATGCTGACCACTGCCTGACAAATTACCAAATCGTCTTTCGATTCTGGCAAATCTTTGATAAAGCCACGGTCAATCTTTACGGTATTTACAGGGAAATGCTTCAAATAGGCCAGCGAGGAATAGCCGGTACCGAAATCGTCAATCGCCAGACTAATCCCCGAGGTGGTAAGTCGGTTGAGAATGTGTTGGTTTCGTTCAAGGTTTTCAATGAAAACTTGTTCCGTCAGCTCAATTTGAACGCGCGAAGGCGGAATGTCGTATCGGGTAACGGAGCGAATAACATAGTCTGCCAGATAACCATCCTGAAACTCGTGGCCAGAGACATTGATAGCAATACATTTTGGCGCACAGCGCTCATCGAGCATGTGCGAATAGTGTTTAAGCGCAGTATCAACGACCCAATGACCAAGTCTTTGCATCAGGCCAGTTTCTTCGGCAGTTTTGATGATGATGTCGGTGCTGATCGCCGCGCCACTTTTGGCTTCCCAACGCACTAAAGCCTCTACGCCGACAATCTGTCGCGTGCGAAGATCGACCTGTGGCTGAAAATAGAGCTCAAGCTCGTCGTTATTGATTGCCTTGCGGATCGCACGTTCCAGCTCTTTCTTGTGGTTCAGCTGGTCTTGCATGGTCTGGTTGTAGGCGACAACTTTTCGGTTTCCAAGAGCTCGTGCTTTATTGGCGGCGGTATCTGCATGGCGTACCATGTTTTCCGCACGAAGATCATCACTGTAGCGATAGGCGATCCCAATGGCACAACTGGTCAATATGTCGTTGTCTTCAATGTAGAACTCTTCTTCTAGACACATTCTCAGCTGGTTGGCCTGCATTTCCGCTTCCAGCTGGGACATGCCTGCACAGGCAATCATAAATTGATCGTGGCCCGTGCGCCCAAGTATCGCGTGTGGGGGAAGCACCGTTTTAAAACGTTTAGCTGCTTCGAACACCAATTGGTCAGCAACCAGATGACCGTACATATCATTGATCTCCCGAAGTTTATCGAGAGATAGACACATCAAAACAATGTCTTGATCGGAGCTGAGAGCCCGGTCGAGATAGGTTTGTAGCGCAAATCGATTCGGAAGATGGGTTTGTGGGTCATGGTTCGCAGTGAACTGCAACTGAGCCTCGACCTCACGCCTTTGGATGATCTCTTTCTTCAACTTATAAACGGTTTTGGACTCTGCACGACGCCCGATAATGTTGACCTCCAACAGGTACAGCGAAATGGCGACCAGCAGCGTCACGACAATACCAGCGAGGAAAATCAGCATAGGCAGCGAGAAATAGACTTGGTCGAACTGTGGTCGTTGCCATACTGTCAGCTGCCACTGTCCATTTAGTGCGGTGAGTTCAACCGTATCCATCATTGCGCCACTAAAATCTGGCAGATTTCCAACAAAAGGGGCGTTGCCGTCGCTCAACACGAGCTCTTGTTCAGGGCGTAGAAATTCAGTAGCTATAGCTTCGATCATTTGTTTAATGTTGTAGCTTGCGCCCAAATAGCCCGCTACCCGTCCATCAAAGAAAACGGGGTGGAGCATTTCAATCGAAATGGCGCCGTTAGGGGCAACCCGAACTTCTGACGTAGAAAGCTTAGATAGAACCGGCATGCTATTGAACCGGACGGAGGGCGCTATCTGCCAGGCACTTTCCATCGGTTTTGGTGTGAAGTAAGCCGGGGATGTATAGAGAACTTCTTGGTTTTGATCTTGCCAGTAAACACCCGAGAAGAAAGGAAAGGTACGCTCGATACCTGTGGTGGCACTCTGCCAGTTATCCTCATTGACTTGGCCTTTGTTTTGAAGGTTGTTGGCTAACCACACCAAAAATAGGCTTCTTTTTGCAAGTTCACTTCAATGGCACGTTGTACGCGGTTGACTTCCACACTCAACATTTGGTGTTGAAGATCTATCTGCCTCGAAAGGGCACTTTTATACAAAGTAAAGGTAGAGATAAGGATAACAACGCAAACTACGACGATCCCGAGCAAAGAAAGGAACCTTGGGGCGTTTGCGTCGGTAGTTGTCACGTTTTCCGAAAGAGGTGGCACAGAAGGCAAGTTAAACCCTTACATATGAGTCATGTGTCTCTATAAAAAGTCTATGTCATATGCGTCAGATCGCAATGTGAAGTGGAATAAAAATCCTAGAAATTCAGCAGGTCGGAGAAGGGTGTCATGACATCGCCGGCACTTATGGTTTGGGATATGATTTTTGAGACAGGTCTTCAATTTGGAAACAGGACAGCTAGCTCATACTCAGCGATAAATGTTTTCTAGCTTGGGAAAGTGTCGAAGAAAGAAGATTAATCACGCTTAATGCTGATTTATGACCGAATGATTATCTAGGTTTAAAATCGTTCAAAAGTACTCAAACTGCAGATTAAAACGTGGGTTTGATACTATCTCCATGATAAACAGAAAGTAATTTGACAATTAGCAGTGTGGATGTGTCGTGAAGGTAGACACAAAACGTGAAGGGATTAATTTTGAATTAGTCTCGTATTTTTACAAAGATCGTATTGCTATTTGTCCTATCCTTACTATCAATGATTTGGGATTCAACAGGAGCCTCAGTGGATTGGCTCAGAAAACACATTAAAGCGCTATCGATTATTTTTGTGACTGTTCTTTTCGCTTACTTCTCGCAGTTTGCGGTTTCCAACTGGTTAGTGAAGAAAAAGATCAGGGAAGATGTCTCCGTGCTCTCTGAACTCTACTCTGAGCTCTATCGTCAGAGTTTTGAGCAGATGCGGGCGCTTGAAGAAAACCTGCTCTATCAGTGTGACAATGATGATGTCGAGTTGATGAGCGAGTCAAAGAATCAAAATCTCTTTATAGAGTATGTTGACCTGCACCTCCCCAGCGGGCGTTCTTGTTCGATATACAACGTCGACAAGGCCGGACGTGAGTTGATGACCTTTTCCTCCGAAGAAGAGATCTTCTTTGACCGTGTATCACTCATTTTGAGTGATCATCAATTTGAAGAGATGCGTCTTCAAAACAAGCAGGGCCTTCTGCGATTCACCTTTCAACAGCCAAGAAACTTCCTATCCAATTGTGATCGCTGCCTTTATATGGTGGTGAGGGTTAATGGACAGGAGATCTCACTCTACCAACGAAACGATTTGCCTTATCGTCAGGTCTATAGCGGAGAGTTGGACGGAGACATTAATGTCAGTTTGTACATCAATGAAGATGGGGTTGAGTATCTGGTCGGGGATCTTGTGATTCTGTTCGGCGCGCTGGTGATTTTGTTTGGGGTCTTAGTGGCTGTGGGTGTGGAACTCAACCAATCAGAACGCAAAGGACTCAGTGGTCTCCTCAATGAAGCTATCGAGTCTAATGCCCTCAAGCCTTTCTATCAGCCGATTGTTATGCCGGAAGGAAACGGCTATAGAATCGTCGGCGCAGAAGTGCTGGTTCGCTGGCAGGCGAGCCACGGCGAATTTATTCAGCCGGATACCTTTATCCCGCTTGCAGAACAAAACGGGGCCATAGATAGGATTACCGACCAACTGATAGATAACGTGTTGGCTCACCTCAATGACATTCGAGTGCCAGAAGGGTTCTTTGTCAGTGTTAATGTATCCCCTAGTTATCTGGAGAAATTTGATACTGCGGACAAAATCCTTAGCAAAATTGAAGAAGCAGGTTTGGACCCTCATCTGCTGTCGCTTGAAATTACTGAGCGGACAAAATTTGGCGATCTTAATAAGGCTGCAGTCTGTATCGAAGCGCTGACAGATAGAGGGATCTCTATCAAATTGGATGACTGTGGTACGGGCTATGGCGCTTTTTCCTACCTTCATGTGCTTAACATCGACACCATTAAGATTGATCGTATGTTCGTCGATGGTATTGGCATGGAAGACTTTAAGAACACCATTCTTGATTCCATTCTCGCGTTTGCACGTGAATCTAAGCTCCATGTTGTTGCAGAGGGTGTGGAAACCAAAGTGCAGGCTGACTACCTGATTAAATCTGGAGTCGAAATGCTGCAAGGCTCTTATTTCGGTGACCCTGTGCCTTTCGAGGTTTTCCGCAAACTGGTAGATAACGACGAACTCATTGACGCCTCAAACATGGCCATTCAGTAGCCATTACCCAAAATTCCTGAGCTCTCTCTCCATCAGGTTTTTGGGTAAATGATCACACAATTTAGCAAGGTGTGAACTCCATCAATATATTTCCTGACAAGTGATAGAATAATCAACAAGATCAATTTGTTATCTTTTCGTAAATCAGTCCACTAATGTCTAGACTTGAAATGATCTTCTTAGAAAAACGTTCATTTTATAAACCTCTGACAGATTGGTCTGAGGGGAGAGAAATTCTTTAGGGTATATCAAAGAGTCACACAGAGTTTTGGGAAGTGTTTATATGTTTAAATCTTTTTTTCTGGATAGACGCTGGTTTCACTGGTCGATATTAGGCTCCGCGCTCATTCTTTACGTGACCTGGTACAAAGTAGAGTTGGATGTTCAGATAAATGAATGGTTCGGTTCCTTCTACAACCTGATTCAAAAAGCGCTCTCTGAGCCAAATACCGTCGAGTTTGACGAATTCCTTTCCTCATGCCTCGAGTTCTTGACCATTGCGACCATCTACATTGTTGTGGCCGTGATTCTTGAATTCTTTATTCGCCATTACGTTTTTCGATGGCGAACCGCGATGAATGACTATTACGTTTCACACTGGAGCAAAATTCGCCACATCGAAGGGGCGTCTCAACGTATTCAGGAAGACACGATGCGATTTGCCCGCATCATGGAGTCTCTCGGCGTAAGCTTTATGCGTTCTGTGATGACACTGTTTGCCTTCCTACCGATTCTTTGGGTGCTGAGTGAAAATATCACTGAACTGCCTTGGATTGGCGAAGTGTCCCGCTCGCTGGTATATATCGCCATCTGTTCCGCACTGTTTGGTACTGTGCTTCTGGCTGTTGTGGGCATAAAGCTGCCAGGATTAGAGTTTAAAAACCAAAAAGTAGAAGCAGCCTACCGGAAAGAGTTGGTTTATGGCGAAGACCACGAAGACCGTGCAGAGCCAGAATCGTTGAAAGAACTGTTTTTTAACGTGAGACGAAACTATTTCAATCTCTACCGTCATTACCTCTACTTCGATATTGCTAAATGGTCGTATCTACAGGGAACAGTGATTGTTCCTTACATTGCCTTGGGTCCAACCATAGTGTCCGGTGCTGTTACCTTGGGTGTGCTGCAGCAAATTATCCGTGCGTTTGGCAGGGTAGAAGAATCTTTCCAGTTTCTGGTGAATTCCTGGTCGACTATTGTTGAGCTCATGTCTATCTACAAGCGCCTTAAAGGCTTTGAAGAACAGATCGATTTAGCTATTGAAGCCGAACAGTCCACCGCGACCGATTAACCTTTGAAAACTGCGAACTGAAACGCCTCTCCTGACCAGGGAGGGGCGTTTTTTATTGCATGGCGCAAATTTATCACCTTGTACACAAAAAAATAATTGTACAAGAGTGATCCTTTCTTATCCTTAAGTTGTACAAATATAAAAACATGTATAACTAAGGAACAGCGTTATGACGATCAAACTGGGAGTGAGTGCTTGTGTTATTGGCGATCAAGTTCGTTTCGACAGTGGACATAAGCGAAGTCATTTTGTGGCAAGCGAACTCGAACCTTATGTAGAGTTTGTTCCTGTCTGCCCTGAAGTAGGCATTGGTCTGCCAGTACCAAGGCCTACCATTCGTCTGTTGGATCGCGGCGAACCCATTGGCGTGCGCTTGGTGGAAACCAAAGATGCAGACGCTGACCATACAGCGAAGATGGTAGATTTCAGCAAGAAAAAAGCCGAACACCTCGCGGGGATGGAGCTGTGCGGTTACGTTGTTTGTGCAAAATCACCAACCTGTGGCATGGAACGCGTCAAGGTATACCGTGAGAACGGTTATGTGGCTTCTGAAAAGATTGGGGTAGGTCTTTACACCCAACAATTGATAGAACGCATGCCTTGGTTACCTATCGAGGAAGATGGTCGCCTTAATGACCCTGTGCTTCGTGAAAACTTTGTTTTCCGCATCTTTGCCCTTCGGGACTTCTACGACTCGATGGCTGAAAGACTTTCCCGCCGAGCAATTGTTGAATTCCATTCACGCTACAAACTGGTTTTGATGGCGCACTCGCCATCCGACTACAAAGAACTGGGCAAGTTCGTCGCAGACATTGCCAATCATGATATCAATGATTTTTACGCTGAATACCGCACCCGCTTTATGCAAGCCATTACGAAACGTGCGACGCGCAAGAACAACACCAATGTGTTGATGCACCTACAGGGTTATTTCAAACGCGCACTCGACAAGCAACAGAAAGCGGAATTGGCGGATCTCATTCATGCGTACCGCAGAGGCACCATGCCGTTGCTGGCGCCTCTTACTCTCATTAATCACCACTTGAACCAAAATCCGGATCCTTATCTGGCTCAACAGAGCTACCTGAATCCTTATCCGGATAGCTTGAGATTACGTTATGGACTCTAAAAAGAAATTGTTGTCTATCGGCGAAGTGTCAGAGCGCACCGGGGTGAACTCCGTCACCCTTCGTGCCTGGCAGCGTCGCTATGGCCTGGTCACCCCGCAACGTACCCCAAAAGGGCATCGTCTCTACTCAGAGCAGGATGTTCAACACATTCAGGAGATTTTGTCCTGGTTAGACAAAGGGGTACCGGTCAGCCAGGTAAAAGAGTTGCTTGGGGTAAACCAGACCCATGTCGAGAACGTCCAAAATTTGCCGGAATGGGATACGTTAAAAAATTTGGTGACCAATTTTGAAGTAAAAGCGTTGGAAGCCAGACTTTATGAGCTCACCAAAAACTACCCCATTCAGGTATTGGAATCGAAGCTGTTTGAACCGTTAACCGATTGGTTTGACAAACAAACCTCTGAAGCTGGTGCCTTGTGCGCACAGATATGGCGTGCGCAACTGAACAACGTACTGGTTCACTGCTTGCATATGAACCAGAAAGTGAAGGGCAAACAGAAGTGTTGGATTGTCAGTGTAACGCGGGACCAAAGCTTCCGCTTTTACCTGAAAGCGCTGACGCTTCAGTCGGAAGGTTACACTGTCACCACTCTCGGTGGAGTGGGTGCAGGGTTGTCCATTCTCGGTAAAAGCATGGTGGATAAAGGGGTTTCACGGTTTGTTATTCATTCCGATCAGGCCTTTACGCCCGCGATGAAAAGGGAGATTGCCGAATTAATGATGTCGGCTGATCTCCAGGTAGAAGTATCCGGTGAATGCACCAAGATTCACCCAGAACTCGCAATGGCAAGCATGGGCTTGGCCAATAGACCACATAACAGCATGTAGAGGGAGCGTAAGGATGAAGCTGGTTTGGTTTAGGAGAGACCTCCGAATAAAGGATAACATCGCGTTGACCGAGGCGTGCCGAAGTGGTGAGCCTGTGATTGCCATATACTATGAAACGCCAATTCAGTGGCGTTCGCATCGCCTGGCCCCCATCCAGGCAGATCTCATCCGCCGGCGTTTAGTCGTGCTTCAACAGGAACTAGAAGCGCTGAAAATCCCTCTGTTGGTGCGTTCGGTGGACACTTATAAAGACATCAATTACTCCCTTGCGCAGTTGTGCCAGCAATATCAAATTGCCGATATCTACTGCACACGCGATTACGAGTCCGACGAAGTTGATCGTGATAACTCGATTGCAGGCATGCTCAGCCTGACAGGCACCCAGCTTCACCGCTTCGATTACAAATGCATCTTTGCGCCTGGCACGGTGACAAATGGAGCTGGCAACACTTATCGTGTATTTACTCCGTTCAAAAAAGCGTGGATTGCCAGAGCAAGAGCGGAAAACATCGCGCCACTAAGTGCGCCAGAACCGGTGCAAACTAATGCGCTCACGTCCTCGCTTCTACGTCAGCTTTGTAATGTGTCTTTCAGGTATCCGCAAAGAGATTCTGTAGGCTGGCCGATTGATGATAGTGCCATCATTCAGCGTTTACGCGATTTCTGCCGCTATCGTGTGGACCAGTATGACACCACACGAGATTTCCCTGCTGTTCCCGCTACCAGTCAGCTGTCTCCATACCTTGCGATTGGTGCAGTATCGCCACGTCAATGCCTTGCGCGATTGCTGGTGGAAGAGCAGAACTGTTTTGAGAAGGATTCAGGGGGGGCCAATGTTTGGCTGTCAGAATTGGTGTGGCGGGAGTTTTATCAGCACATCGTCGCTGCATATACCGATATCAGCAAAGGCAAAGCGTTCCTCGATTGGACCGAAACCATCGAATGGAATCGCGATGAACTGCTGTTCGAACGATGGAAACAAGGCCGCACGGGTTTCCCTATCGTGGATGCTGCCATGCGCCAACTCAATGACACGGGATGGATGCACAACCGCCTCCGTATGATCGTGGCAAGCTTCCTGGTGAAAGACCTTCACATAGACTGGCGTTGGGGTGAGCAGTACTTCATGACTAAGTTGATTGATGGCGATTTTGCCGCAAATAACGGCGGTTGGCAGTGGTCTGCATCGGTAGGCACCGATGCCCAGCCTTATTTTCGTGTGTTTAATCCCACAGCTCAAAGCAAAAAATTTGATCCTAACGTGCGTTTCATCCGTAGATGGTTGAAAGAACTAGAGTCTGTTCCAGACAAGTCGCTTCACGAACCTCATGTTTGGGCAGAGAAAAACGGTATAGAGCTCTCCTATCCGAAACCGGTCGTTGACCACAAGTTGGCAAGAGAGAGAGCCATACAAATGTTCGAGATGGCGAAGAGCTATCAGAACACGCACAGGGCAGAATCATGATCCAAACAGCAGCCACATCACAGAGCGACACACTAGACAGGTTCATCACTGTCTACACATCTCTGCGCAAGGACAACCTGAACTCCTTGGATGAAATCTACAGCCAAGATGTTGTGTTTGAAGACCCCGCTCACCGCATTGAGGGGTACCACAATCTTTCACGGTATTTCGAATCCATGTACACCAATGTTACTGATTGTCGCTTCGACATCCACGACCATGCTGTCAACGGTGACGTTGCCTTCATCAGTTGGACCATGACGTTATCTCACCCTAAGCTGGAAGGCGGCGCTGAGCGTGCAGTCAAAGGATGCACGCGACTTGTGTTGAAAGAAGGGCGTGTGGTTGTGCACCGCGACTATTTCGATTTGGGTGAAATGCTTTACGAAGCGCTACCTGTGCTCGGCTCTGCCGTTAAAATGATCAAAAAGAGATTGGGCCAATGAAACGTGTACTCATTACAGGGGCGACATCGGGCATTGGTTTGCAGTTGGCCAAAGACTATGCCGCTGATGGCTGGAATGTCACGGCGTGCGGCAGAAACGTGATTGCTTTGCTTTCCTGGTCGAAAGAGCGTGACAACGTCACTGTTCTGAGTTTTGATGCGACGGATGCCGAGGCTACCAAGCAGGCGTTGACCCAAAACGAAACGTCTTATGATCTCATTATCCTGAATGCTGGCACCTGTGAGTACATTGATCACGGTGAAATTGATGTGTCGCTGTTTAGACGCGTTTTCGATATCAATCTATTTGGCGTATTGAACTGTATAGAAGCGCTTCAGAGTAAGTTTCAAAAAGGTACCCATTTAGCTCTAATGGGCTCTACTGCAGCGTATCTTGGTCTTCCCAGAGCGGAAGCATACGGCGCATCCAAAGCGGCAATTTCCTATCTGGCTCGCTCTCTCTCGGTAGATTTAGAAAATAAAGGGGTGACAGTGTCACTTATCTCGCCCGGTTTTGTGAAAACACCGCTCACCGACAAGAACGACTTCGCTATGCCGATGCTGGTGACGCCTGAAGAAGCGTCAGAATCTATTCGTCATGGGTTGGCTAAAAAGAAAGTAGAGGTGCACTTTCCTAAGAAGTTCAGCTACTTCCTAAAATTTCTGTCTACACTGCCAATGGCAATGCAACTCGCGCTGGTAAGAAAAATTACAAGGAAAGCATAATGAAAATTGCAATTATTGGCTCAGGCATTTCTGGCCTGACGTGTGCGCACTACCTGCATAAAGAACATGACATCACGCTTTTTGAATATAACGACTACATCGGTGGACACACCGCAACCGTAGATGTTGAAGTCGACAGCGGTCACTACGCGATTGATACCGGCTTTATCGTTTTTAACGATCGTACCTACCCAAATTTTCAGCGCCTGATGGCGGACATCGGCATCGGTGCGCAAGAAACTGAAATGAGCTTCAGCGTTCACAATGACGATAATGGGCTCGAATATAACGGCCATAGTGTGTCTTCTCTATTTGCCCAGAAACGTAATCTTTTTAACCCGCAGTTCTATAAGTTCATCTCCGAAATTCTGCGATTCAATAAAGAGGCGCGTGAAGCTTATGCGGTGTCGACTCATGGTGATCCGCTGATTGAGCAAACGCTGGGAGACTTTCTGACCCGTCGTAGTTTCAGTGAGTACTTTTGCCAGAACTACATCCTGCCAATGGGTGCTGCGATCTGGTCATCGACGCTGTCTGACATGCGAGCTTTCCCACTGAAGTTTTTCCTGCGCTTTTTTGCTAACCACGGCTTGCTGGAAGTGGCAAACCGTCCCCAGTGGTACGTTATCCCTGGCGGCTCTCGCGAGTACGTTCGTAAGATGGTGCCTGCTTTTGAAGAAAGCATTCGTCTCAATGCCCGAGTAAAACAGGTCATTCGATACCCTGACCATATCGTTGTTGAGTCTGAAAAGGGTGAAGAGTACTTCGACAAAGTCATTTTCGCCTGCCACAGTGATCAGGCACTGGCACTCCTGGCTGACCCAAGTCAACACGAAACGGAAGTGCTTGGAGACATCGATTATCAAGACAACGATGTTGTCCTGCATACCGATGAAAAAATGCTGCCAGAGCGTAAAGCCGCATGGGCGAGCTGGAACTATCATCTCGGCAAGAATGACGGACGCGAATCCCGAGGCGCTGCGCTGACCTACAACATGAATATCCTTCAGGGCATCAAGTCTCCTGAAACCTTCTGCGTGACGCTCAACCAAACCGAGCACATAGACGAATCCAAGATCCTGAGAAAGTTCGTATACGCCCATCCGGTGTTTGACCAGAAATGTATCGCGGCACAGAAAAAACGCGAACTGGTTTCCGGTGTAAATAACACCTGGTTCTGCGGCGCATACTGGTACAACGGATTCCATGAAGATGGCGTTCGAAGCGCACTCGACGTTGTGGCAGGCATTAACAGCAATGTTGAGCCAATGCCGCTACGGAGTGCGTCATGAGTGGTGACTCTCTCAGCGGCCTATTCGTCGGCAGTGTTCGTCACCGCCGATTTATGCCGGTAGAGCATATGTTTTCGTACCCGATGTTTATGCCCATGATTGATTTGGATGAAGTCGACTCGCTCACTAAATCGGTAAGAGGTTTCACAACCAAAAAGTGGGGAATGGCGTCGTTTCACAGGCCTGACTACATGGAAGGTCGGGAGGATACGAAGAAAGCGGTTCAAGACAAAATCTACACGCTGACCGGGAAACGCTACAACGGCAAGGTATTAGCGCTTTGCCATCTCCGATACTTCGGCTTGTATTTCAGCCCAGTGAATTTCTATTACCTCTATGACGAGGAAGATCGTTGGACTTATATGCTTGCAGAAGTCAGCAACACTCCGTGGAACCAGCGACATTACTATGCGGTTCCTGCGGGTAGACATTGGGAGAACAACAAGGCATTTCACGTCTCTCCCTTTAACCCGATAGATCAAAAGTACGTTTGGAAGCTGCGTCCTGTTGATAAAACAGCCTTTGTTCATCTCGAAACGCATCGGGAAGGACGGGAGTTTGACGCCACACTCGCCATGTCGAAGAAGCCATTCACTTCGTCTGAGCTCACCAAACTTATCGCTAAAACGCCCGTGATGACGGTAAAGGTCGTGTTTTCGATCTACTGGCAAGCGCTAAAACTCTGGATAAAAGGCGCGCCATTTTACGGTCATCCTGAACAGGCAAAGGAGTAATTATGTATTCAAGTAATATCGAATCATCAGCCTGGCCAGTCACGAAGAAGGATACCTTCGCAAGAAGCATGTTGGTTTCCACGTTTGGCTACCTTGAAGGCGCTTCATTGACCTTGGTCGACTTCGACGGGCAGACTCAAAAGCTGGGTGATCCTAATGCTGATCTTCATGCAGAAGTGATTATCCGCCACCCAGGATTTTACCGTCGTGTGCTGACAGGCGGCAGTATTGGCGCAGCCGAGGCATATATCGATGGTTGGTGGGATTCTCCCGATTTAACCGCTGTCATCCGTGCTGTGTGCAGAAACCTGCCAGCTTTGGATCGACTAGAAAGCAAAGTGGGATGGATTGCCAATATTGCTACCAAATTTGCGCATTGGAAAAATCGCAATACCAAAGAGAACTCGCGTTCCAATATCTCCGCTCATTACGATTTGGGTAACGATCTTTACGAACGTTTCCTGGATCAGGAGATGCTTTATTCCAGCGGTATTTATGAGAGTGACACCGATACGCTAGAACGCGCTCAGTTCCTCAAAATGGATCGTTTGTGCCGACAGCTCAAACTGACGCCTTCTGACCACCTCTTAGAAATAGGTACCGGCTGGGGCGGTATGGCAGTTCACGCGGCTAAACACTACGGCTGCCGCGTGACGACAACGACGATTTCCAACGAGCAATATGAATGGGCGAGAAGTCGTGTTGAGCAAGAAGGCCTAAGCGATAGGATCACGCTTCTAAAAGAAGATTATCGTGATTTGGAAGGACAATACGACAAGCTTGTTTCCATTGAAATGATCGAAGCGGTAGGCAAACAGTTCCTGACGACCTACATCAAGAAGTGTGAGTCTCTGTTAAAACCAAATGGTCTGATGGCCATTCAGGCGATAACCATTGCTGACCAACGTTACGAGCACTACAGCAGCAATGTGGACTTTATTCAAAAGCACATTTTCCCCGGTGGTTTCCTGCCTTCCGTTAGCGTGTTGCTGGACCAATTTACCCGCCAGAGTGACCTTGTGATGCGCAATTTGAAGGACATTGGCCTGGATTATGCCAAGACCCTTGAAGAGTGGCACCAGCGCTTCAATGACAACCTGACGGAGCTCGCCGAATTGGGCTATGACGAGCGTTTCGCCCGTTTGTGGCGTTATTACTTCTGTTACTGCGAAGGCGGATTCAGAGAGCGTACCATCAGCACTGTCCAGCTGGTGTTAAGCCGTCCTGATTGGCGCGAGTAGTTTCGATGTAAGTAAGGGGGAAGTATGCGAGTTGTCTTGATATCACTGGCGTTCAATGCTTACTGGTTCGCTGCTGTGCTGGGTCAAAACAGCATGCTTCCTTTCCTGGTGCTTGCCCTTATCGGTGCTGTGTTGCTCGATAGAGGCGTGTTGTTTGCTACGCCGCTTTTTACGCTGATCGGTGTGGCAGGCGACAGCGTATTAACCCACTTACAAGTGTTGAATTTCGACACCTCATACATGCCTTTATGGCTTGGGTTCCTCTGGGCAGGATTTGGAACGTACATCTGGCTGGTTCGTGATTGGCTGATGGAAAAGCCGCTTTGGCTACTAGCCATTGTTGGTGCTGTCGGTGGAGCAGGGAGCTACCTAGGAGGAGAGCGCCTTGGCGCGGTTGAGTTCTCTATGACGCTTGTAAACACTGCCCTTGTCCTTGCTGCTGCTTGGTTCATCTACAGTGTTGTTTTTCTTGTCATCTTAAAACGTCTTTCAGGGAAGGGGGAGGCATGTTCAAAATCACATCTTTCCATGACGGGAAAGTCGCTGGCCGAAAAAGAATAACGGCACTTTTTTCTGCGTTCGTCATAGCGTTCACGCTGTCTGCACCAATAACAGCCAGCCCCACAGGTATGCAAACCTCAGAAGATTGGGCTTGGTGGAAACCTGTTGGCGCGGCATCTCTGACTTGGGGATTCTGGAAAATCTATGACAGCGAACTCCGCACGCCAAGTGGTCAGTTCGAACCCGCCAATGGTGATCCGCTGGCGCTTGTCATTACATACAGCCGCGACATTGATGCGGACGATCTTCTCGATGCAACAGTAGAACAGTGGGAACACCTTGGATTCAGTCAACAGCAGATTGAAGCATGGTTGCCGAACATGGAGGGCGTATGGCCGAACGTCAAAGAGGGAGACAGACTGATCTATGTGCTTTCCCAGGACAAAGGCCAGTTTTTCTATCAACCCAAACAAGGAAAAGCAGAGCCAACAGGCACCTTGAACAATGCCAACCTCGCCAATGCTTTTTCCGCGATTTGGCTATCACCAGCCACTGCCTACCCATCACTTCGTCTTGCTTTAATTGGAGGAAATTCTGAGTGAAGAAACTCATCGCTGCTTTTGCATTGATCACCGCATTGGTTGGTTGTTCAGCGTCGTTAGAAGATTACAAAGCGACGAGTCCCGCCTTTAATCTGTTTGAGTATTTTGAAGGAGAGACCTTGGCTTGGGGAATGGTGCAGGATTATACCGGGAAGCAAACCCGTCGTTTTGAAGTCAGCATCGTCGGCACCGTTGAAGGTAACAAAATCACCTTGGATGAAGACTTTGTTTTTGATGATGGTGAAAAACAAAAACGGATTTGGACTATCACTCGGCTCGAAGACGGCAGCTATGAAGGCACGGCGGGTGATGTTGTGGGAATCGCAACGGGAAGTGAATCTGGCAATGCCTTGAACTGGATTTACGATCTCAGTGTGGAAGTCGGCGACAGTACGTATGTGTTGACACTCGACGACTGGCTTTATCGTCAGGACGAAAAGCGTGCTTTCAATCTAACCTCAATGAAGAAGTTTGGTATTGAGGTAGGAAGGATCTCCATCTTCTTCGAGAAGCAGGATTAACCCGCTCCCCGCGCCATACTCACCACCCGCTGCACAATCCATCTGAGAAGCAGCGGGATATCATCTTCTAAATGTTGCTCCGTGTATTCGATGATAGCCAATGCAGCATCGGGTTTGGCGTACTTTTTCAATGCACGCGCAATGATTTTCTTAGGAGCAATGTAGGTATTACCCTCAATATGCGCCATTTCCCGGAACAGCGGTTCGTATCCGTGGTTAAACAGGTAATGCTCGATGTCTCTGTCTGGAAGCACAGTCAGTCGGTGCTTTTCCTTTTCCCCGTCTAGTTTGCTCCGCGCTGTGTGGGCATATTTTTGGCCTGCCATGTCACCGTCTGCAATCACATGCCATTCCATGCCCAAAGCAATCGCGAGTTTGATAAGGGGTTTCAAGCCACTCTGAGCAAACTCTATCAGTTGGACACCTTCCGCCGCTAAGTCATAGCCTTGAATGCGTGCCATCTCATTGAACAGCCAAACTTCTGTTTCACCTTCTACCAGAAGCCAACATCGAGCGAATAGGGCGCTTGGGCGGTGAAAACGGACATGAAAAGACACTCTACGTTCTTCGTCTTTGCTTAAACGATTCGGTGGAACTTGATGGGATTCTGTTTGTGTCGCGCCACGTTCCAAACGTCGAATACTGTTGAGTGGCACTGCAGATAGTAAATCACCACTGTTGGTGGTCAGGATTTTCTGCATTGGCATGATGCTGATAAGTCGCCACGCCTGATTAAGCAGGGTTGGATGTAGTCGACTTTCCGGATCTTCGAAGATCACAATAGGACGCGCGTTGGCTTTGAGTTGTTTTGGCCCACGGGCACGAACGAAAGTACTTAGCAAACCCATTAACAAAAGACGGCTGTGATTAGAGGTGTTATTGGCCACCATCTCAAGTGGATGCACATAATTCGCACGCATGTTCAGGTGTCGGGAAGGTTCGATTTCCGCGGGTGAACGGTTATGGCTGTCAAACGCAAAGTAATGGTCGAGCAACGTTCTCATGGCCTTCAAGCCGCTGCGGACTTCGCCTTTATTCACGTGACCGGGTTTCTGCTGCAGTCGTTTAACCGTATTTTCCAGCCGTTTTTCCAGCCTGGTTTTGTTGCCATTCAAATCAAGGTCGCTGTCGCGTAAACGACGTGCATCCTGAATACGGATAATAGGATGCAAAAGAATCAGCTTACGGGCGAGGGCTTCACTGTTTGGGGTCTCAATGACCTTTCCTTGCTCATCGAGAAAGTCGCGGGAAATGGTGATCTTGCCGTCAACGTGAAGCGCATTAATGTGGAAATCTAGCCGCCGAAGTCCGTTGTTGTCAGTTCCGTTCCATACTTCATTGAACTGGCGGTAACGGCGCGCTCTATGCTCACCGGAAAAGGCCTCAATCCAACGAAAAATGATCTGGATTTGGTTGGTTTGCGCGTTGCCAAGCGTATGGTCAATATGGAAATCAGAGCGGACAAATTCGTAATGCTCACCTGATGAGGGTAAACAAAGGGAAAGGGCGTCTAACAGTGAACTTTTACCCCACGCATTTTCGCCGATGAGCACGGTAAGCTCATCAAGACTTAAAGACAGGCGGCGAATGCCTCTGAAACCAGAAATCTCAATGCGGTCTAACTTCATAATCACCTCTTTATTAAGCCTAAGACACATAACGAGCGAGTGGAGGTGTGTGTTTCACGGATTTACTGATGTAGAAGATTTTTCTGTTTTCTATCAGCTGATTGTGACACATTTGAAATAGTCATAATTTTTGGTGTATCCCGAAACGAATACAAAATGGCTCTTATCGGGTCATATAAAGACCTAAGCCCGAAACAACATCAAAAATGGCTTTGGAACTAGAACAAGGAACGAATTAACCCATGCTATCTTTCGAAGCTCTTCAAGTACTGGATGCTATCGACCGCAAAGGAAGCTTTGCGGCTGCAGCTGAGTCTCTTAATCGCGCGCCTTCCTCTTTAAGTTATCAGGTTCAAAAGCTCGAACAGGAGCTGGATTTGGTGATTTTCGACCGCTCCGGTCACAAAGCGATTTTCACCGATGCAGGGAAATTGCTGCTTGAAAGAGGCAGGATTCTGATGAATGCCGCCGATGAATTGGTGGCGGATGCTAAGTCTCTGGCTCATGGTTGGGAGTTGGATATCACCATTGCATTTGATGGTTTGCTCACTGCGAGACACTTTTTCCCGCTGGTGGATAAGTTGGGTAGAGAGGCCAGCACGCGTGTTCGTTTGCAGGAAGAAATCCTCGCTGGCGCCTGGGAATCTCTGGAAGAGGACCGCACGGATATTCTCATTAGCCCCAAACCGCCTGCTGCGCCTCCAGGGATTAAAATGCAGGAAATCGGCTTTTCAGATGGCTATTGGGTAGCGGCTGCGAATCATCCTATTCACCGTCATTCCAATCCTTATGATGCGGATGTTCGCCGTCTCTATCGCAGTATTTCGGTTGCAGATTCTGCGCGAAATGCCAAGACGTATACATTCAATATCCTAGATGAACAGCCACGCCTAACGGTTTCTTCGATGACGGAGAAATACCACGCTATTCTGGACGGTTATGGTATCGGAACCATGCCAGACTGGTGGGTGAATAAAGATATTGAAGAAGGGCGCTTGAAAGTCATCAAAGGCAGCGAACCTTACAAGCTCTATTGGGTAATGGCTTGGAAACGCAACCGTATGGGAAATGCGAAGAGCTGGATGATCCGCGAAATTCCGCGATTACTAAAAGTGATTCAGCCAATCCCGTCAGAGAAAGTAGGATAAACAGGACTTGAGGTTTTCTTTCACCTCAATGGAAATCGCCTTTAAATCACTGCATGGAGCACCTCATGATCAGACACTTGCTGTTGGTAAAATTCAAACCGACTTCTAATGAAGCCGATCACGAAGAAATCCGCGAAGAGTTTATGTCTATGCCCGAACGTGTTGAAGGCGTCGTCTCTGTTGAATGGGGGGAGAATGACAGCCCAGAAGGGAAAAACGAAGGTTACACCCATGTTGTCTTCATGACCTTTGCTGATGAAGAAGGGCGACAGAATTATTTGTTTCACCCTGAACACGAGGCGTTGAAAGCAGTGTTTGTTCCGCACATTGAAGACATCATTGTGGTGGATTACACCTTACCTGCCTGAGATGGACTATTGAGATAACAAAAAGCCGCATTATGCGGCTTTTTTGGGTTTTGACTGCGTGTTCCGGAAGTGCTTACAGTGCCATGTCCATCTCGACGATGCCGTCTTGCAATTGCACGTCAATCTCAAAGCCCACTTTCTGAGCCAGTGCAATCATTCCGGAGTTTGATGGCATGGTCATACCGTTGAAACGTTTGATGCCACTCACCCGACCATAGCTGATCACCTTCTCCATTAAAATACGGCCTAGGCCCATTCCTTTAAGATCAGAGCGAACCAACACGGCAAACTCAGCATCTGTATGGTCTGGGTTAGCAAGCGCCCGGACAACGCCCAGAATTTCATCGCTTCCATCTTCCAAACGGTGAACGGCGACAAAGGCCATCTCGCGGTCGTAATCAATTTGCGTTAGATTCGCCAAGGCTTCGTGGTTCAACTCGCCCACATCTGAGAAAAAACGCTTGTAGAGATCTTCAACAGAGACGTGCTCGATAAAGGCCTTATGGTTAGGCTCGTCCTCCGGAAGAATAGGACGCAGCAGAATGGCTCGGCCATCTTTCAGTTCGGCACGTTGTTCCAACTCTTTCGGGTAAGGGCGAATCGCCATTCGGGTGCTGCCATCGCCATCAAAGGGGCTCAGCTTGATAGAAGCATCCAACACAGTGAAGCTGTCGCCGGTCACGAGTAATGGGTGGATATCCAGTTCAGTGATTTCAGGAAAATCAATCAAAACCTGTGACAGTGTCACGAGAAAGTGGCAAAGCGCATTGACATCTAAATTGTACGGATGGCCCCGTTGGCGTAGCTTTCCACTCTTAATGGCACCAATGACCAAATACCTTGCAAGCGCCATGTTGAGTGGTGGAATGGCTACGGCAGCATCTCGGTTTACATCCCACTCAGAGCCGCCTTCACCCAATAGAATTACTGGGCCGAAAACGGGGTCATGGCGAACGCAAACGCGAAGTTCCTGTGAGCCCGCACGGTTAGCCATGCTTTGGATTTGCAGGCCTTCAATCCTTGCCGTTGGATAGGTCATGCTGACTCGGTTCAACATTAACTGAGCTGCATTAGCCACTTCGGTGGCGTTGTTTAAATCCAGCATCACGCCATTCACATCGGACTTATGTGCGATGTCAGGTGAACGAAGTTTAACTGCGACAGGATAACCAACCTGTTCAGTGATTTGCGCGGCTTCAGCAGCATCAGATGCCAACCAGGTTGCCATCACGTTAATACCGTATTTTGAAAGGAAAGGACGGGCTTCATGGGTGGTTAAGATGCGCAGGTTTTCTTCCAGTGCCTGTTCAATAAGCGCTTTTCCACCTTCAACGTCATAATCTATTTGGCCGATAGAGGTTGGCGTTTCCATTAATTGCTTCTGGTTTCTTCTGTATTCAACCAAGTGCATAAATGCGGTAACAGCACTTTCTGGGGTGCGGTAAGCCGGGAAGCCTGCGTGGGCAAAAGCGAGTCTGGCTACGGTGGCATCATCACTTTCACCTTGCCAGTTAGTGAGAATGTTGAAACGCTTTGCTCGCTGAGACTTTTTCAGCATGTCTGCCAGTGCTTTTGCTGTTTTTAAGCCAGGCGCAGTGACAGAGGGAGAATGAAGAATGAGGAGTGCATCGGCTTCATCACTCTCTAACAGTATTTCAGTGACTTTCTTGTAGCGCTCCGTGTCCGCATCACCCACGATATCGACAGGGTTACACTGAGACCAACTTGCAGGAAGGATGGCATCCAGCTTGGCTTTGGTTTCTTCACTCAGTACAGCCAGTTTGCCACCCATTTCCAACAAGGTATCAACGGCCATCACCGCAGGGCCGCCTCCGTTGGAAATAATCGCTAATCGCTCACCACGCAGTGGCACAGAGTGCGACAGGGTTTCTACTGCCGCAAACAATTCGTGTGTAGTGCGCACACGCAGCATACCGGAACGTCGAATCGCTGCATCGTATGCGCCATCGAGCCCAATTTCATTTTCCTGTAAGTGAGGAAGAAGCGATGCACCTTCCGGCGTACGCCCACTTTTTAAAACCAAAACACGACGGTTACGGGAAGCCGCTCTTGCAGCGGAGATAAAGGCGCGGGCATCTTGAATATTGTCGATATACAAAAGAATGGCGTCAGTTTTACTTTCGCGGCTCAGATAATCGAGCAGTTCGGGAAAGTCGATGTCACTGGCTTCCCCTAAAGAAATAAACGTAGAAAAGCCAATCCGACGGTTACGTGCCCAATCCAAAATGGTGGTGCATACCGCCGCTGACTGGGAAACAAATGCGATATTCCCGCGGTTAGCGGGGATGGGAGAGAATGACGCGTTCAGGTTCAACCAAGGCAGGATCAAACCGAGGCTGTTTGGGCCAATTACCCGCATCGCGTATTGAGAGGCGATGTCTCTCATCACTTCAAATTCGCTGCGGCCGTCTTCTGTTTTGGTCTTTTTCATGCCTGCAGCCAGAATAATAGCCACCTTCACGCCTTTTTCGCCTAACTGGCGAATGAGTTCGCTGTTGCGAGAAGCCTGCGTGCATAGAATGGCGAGATCAGGAACCAGAGGCAGCGCTTCAATGGTTGGATAAGCAAGGATCCCCGCCACAGCCTGATATTTCGGGGTAACTGGCATGATTGGCCCTTGGAAAGCGCCAGACTGTAAGTTGCGAATAATCACGTTACCGGCGCGTCCCTGTGTGTCAGAAGCGCCGATAACGGCAATTGATTTTGGTTTAAACAGCGTATCCAGGCTGGTCATTTCGCTCTCCGACTTGGTAACCCGTAGACAGTTTACTGTTTTTCACGGCACGATGATTCAATCGGTTAGCATGGCTGTGATCCGTAACGAAAAGCATCGCGTGATTGCCCATAACCGCAAAATGATGTGTGACATGTGGCAGATACTTATCAGAGTGCGCTTGGTTTAAGTTGAATGAATGGCGGGGTGGGTACAGAATAAAGGCAGTGGCTCCTAAAAGTAGAATATTCATGAAGAAAATCCTTTCGATCGCTTTCACACTTGTGCTTGCTGGTTGTGCTGGTGGAACCAGTACCACACAGATTTTGACCCAGTCTTCGGAAGAAGAAGTCATGCCAGTGACTGACACCATGGCACCGGCTTCAAAACCAGAAATGACGAAACCTATGCCAAAACCGGTTGCAGCTGAGAAACCTAAAGCGCCAGCGCCAAAACCTGTTATGACGGCTCAGAAGAAACCTAAGCCGGCTCCAAAGCCGGTGAAAAAACCTGCTGTAGCGTCATCCACGTACACCATTCAAGTGATTGCACTGAGCCATAACAAAGGCTTCAGTGAGTACATGAACAAATTGCCTTCCGATAAGCCGGTCTGGTCAAATAAAAAGATGGTTGATGGCTTACCGTGGTACACCTTACTTTATGGCGAATTTAATTCGAAATCTGAGGCACAAAATGCGTTAAAGGCACTGCCGAATGATATCAAGCAATATGGGCCGTTTATCCGCTCGTTTGCTTCGATTAAATCGTCTGCGAACCCTGAAGTTAAGCGTTTGAACTGAATAGCAGTATCGGAATAGTGATTCACAAAAAAGAGAGCTAATGCTCTCTTTTTTGTCGCCTTTAAAAAGCAATCGAGACAAAACGTTGGCTTCTGCGCCAGTGGTCGGCGGGTTTTTGCGCGATCACGCAAAAATTGTCAGTTATTTGCGTTTGATTGAGTGAAAGCGCGAATGTGTTTGGGTATTGTAGGTGCCTCACGGATTGTGCGATTGGATTTGTTATCCCTGAACGAATTACCAGGGCGAAGTAGGAATGGTCATGAAACCAACTCAAGTATTGTTGCTGTGTGGTGGCGGTAGCGCTGAACACGAAGTATCGATGGTGTCAGCAAACTATCTGGAATCTGAATTAAAAAAGCTGCCATCCGTTTCAGTTATTCGCGTTGAAATCACCAAAGAGGAAGGCTGGAAAGACGGTCAAGGACAAGATTGCCGACTGAATCTGGATAAAACCCTCAAAGTCGGTGACGAGATCATTAATATCGATTATGCCGTCCCTTGTATCCACGGCTTTCCCGGCGAAACAGGGGATGTCCAGTCCTTGTTTGAGCTTGCAGGTGTGCCATACATGGGCTGCGATTCGTCAGCCAGCAACGTCTGTTTCAATAAGATCACTTCAAAATTGTGGTTTGATGCGATTGGCATACCCAATACCCCCTATGTTTTCCTAACGGACAACAACGAGGAAAGCATTGAAAAGCAGAAGAGGCTTTTGAGCGTTGGGGGGCGATATTCGTTAAGGCTGCGTGTCAGGGCTCTTCTGTTGGTTGCTATAAAGTGACGGATAAGAAAGCCGTGCGAGAATCTGTCGAAGGTGCATTTGGCTACTCCAATCAGGTACTGGTTGAGAAGGCTGTTCGTCCACGAGAATTGGAAATCGCGGCGTACCATTATAACGGTGAAGTCGTTGTAACGCGTCCAGGTGAGATTGCTTGTCCTGAAGACACTTTCTATACCTATGACGAGAAATACAGTGCGGGAAGCCACAGCCAAACGACCGTAGAGCCAGAAAATCTGACGGAAGACCAGGTTGAGAAAATGCGCGAGTACGCTGAGAAAGCGTTTGTTCACCTGAAGCTCAAAGATTTGTCGCGTATCGACTTCTTCCTGACGCCTGAGGGTGAGGTGCTATTGAACGAAATCAACACCTTCCCTGGTATGACGCCGATTTCAATGTTCCCAAAACTCGTTGAGCACAATGGTCATACGTTCTCTGAGTATTTGGCTAGCTGCATTCGCTCGGGAGTTAACTTCGGCTAAAACCAACGGTTCCTAATCCTTATCCAGCTTACGTTTAAACTTATCCATTGCCTCGTCACGAGCCTGCTTATTTCCCACATATTGAGCTGGCATGGCGGGGCTTTTCCATCTTCCCTGTTGTTGAATCTCTTTGATAGTCAGACCTGAATCTGACAAATCCTGACTCGCGCCAACCCGTGGTGATTGACCCGAAAACGTCAATGTACCTTGAACACCTAACTCTTCGGCTGCGCGCCTGAAAACGCGGTAAATCGATGAGTGATCCATGGGTGCATCACCAAGCTGTTGGTGCTTATTGATTCGGCGCAGCAATGGGCCTTCCGATATTGCCGTCATTTCAAACCATTGTTCAATCAAACCCGAAGCTTCCGAAGAAAGCTCCATGACGTTATCTGAAATGCGGAGCGTATAACCGAGGTCGGTTTTCTCAATGTCGTCATATTGGATAGCAGCCAGTTCGCTTCGTTTTAACATGCATTCGAAGCATAGGGTCCAAATGAGTAAGTCCCGGATATCTTTGAGCCGATCACTGTTGCTAAGTCTTGAATGTAGCGATTGAAGATGATGGTAATGAAAAGCATTGGCTTGACCGGCCTCGTCTGCTTTCTCTTGGTAAAGTTTATTTAGCGTAAAACGCACTTCTCTATGACGAGTTGGATCAGAAAGGGCATGGATACGATGCAACATCGAAATCGTAATGATATAGCGCTTAATGCTGGATGCTTTACGCGTTGTGGCTTTGCTATCCACAAAGCGACGAACAGCGGTGACGGCAGCAGGCAGAGGGGAAACATTCACCTCTCGGCAATATTCAATAAATACCTGCCAATCGTTTTGAAAACTGAGTAGTGAATTCTTGCTATACAACCCGAGTGTCAAAGCTTGCCAATCTTCTATAGGCACATCTCCTTGTTTAAATAGCGAGATGCTGTTTTTGGCTGCTACCGGGTCAGAAATAGGTTCTATCTTTTTCAATTTAATGCACTATAACTTAAATTTGTTAATTCGATTATTCCATTCGTAAGGCGATATGGAAAGCGCGACTGATCACATAAACTCATGAAGAATTGTCAGTATTTCTAGTCTACCAAAAGTCAGAAATTTGGTTGTTAACGCTATTTGGTCTAATTTACATAGTGATACGTATATTGTTGCGTGTAATCCATTTATTTGTATCCAAGATGAAGCCAAAGGAGTGTCGTTGTCAACTTGGATATAGCTCCTTGAGGGGAAGCCTGATGAGAAAGCGCTTATACCATCGTGGATACAACATCGAGTTATCCGATGAAAAAACACATCAATACAGTGCTCGTTTAGGCGGCAAGCGTGTAACAGGCACGTTGCTGGGTGTGAAGCAGTCCATTGATTGGTGGTGTGAAACCAATGTGGTTTGTTTGCCGGATGAATTCGATAAACAAGAATTCAATGCACCTAAAGAGAAGAAGACAGAAGAGTACAAAGGCATTCAAATCATGAATGACAGCCCAGAAGATGAAAAGGGCTGGTACATGATGGTCAGGGGAAAACTCCTGAAAGGTTCTCTTCCTGCGTTGAAAAATTTTATCGACAAAAAGCTCGTTACCAAGTCTTAATGCTTTTGTTGCCAACCATTTATCGAGTCGTGTTTAAGACGATAAATCTTAGGCAGATGTCACGTTAATTGTCGAACTATCCATTCTTTTTCATTAAAATCGCCCCGATAACAAATTTATACTCAATTTTCTTCTAACTGCCTGATCCTTGGCGGTTAAGTCAATGGGTAAGCAATCCATAGAACAGGTAGCGAATGAAAAAGCGATATTCTCATCGTGGTCATACTATTGAATGTAAGGACGATGTTTATACGTCAATTGTCGCAGGAAGAACGGTATCTGGAACGATGCTGGGCGTAAAACAGTGTATTGACTGGTGGTGCGACACGAGGATTTTCCGAAAACCCTCTGAATTTGGGCGACAGACTTTTCGCTCTGCTCAGGGGCCTTCAACGGAAATGTACAAAGGCATTCAGATTATGAGTGACGATAAACAACCAGGGCTTTGGTACATACTGGTTCGTGGGCAGCTTCTCAAAGGCCCTTTACCGAAGATTAAGCAGTTTATCGACCAAAATGCGCTTTCACGCTAATTCCGTCGTTAACGTATTCTGATAGTGCGAGTTTTGATAGCATTGGTGCTATCAACAAGCGTCAAAGAGTGAAATATGAGAGACGATAACAGCCGCCTGGTGTATTCAACCGATTCCGGGCGTATTAAGGAAGAAAAGCAGGCGCCAGTTCGTGAAAGAGGCGATGGGATCGTTCGGATTCAGCGTCAAACCAAAGGCCGTAAAGGCAAAGGGGTTTGTCTGGTGACAGGGTTGGACATTGATGATGCCGCACTGAAACTAGTCGCCGCTGAGCTAAAGAAAGTTTGTGGTTGTGGCGGTGCCGTAAAAGATGGCGTGATTGAAATTCAGGGTGACAAGCGCGACCAAATCAAAGCGTATCTTGAGAAGAAAGGTCACACAGTCAAACTGGCCGGCGGTTAATTTTCCTTCCAGAAAGACATAAAAAAAGAGATGCCAAATGGCATCTCTTTTTTGTTATGCAAGAGGGGTTTTCGATTAGCCTTTGTAACGTTGGATAGCACCGCTTTCCAGACGCGCCAGGTAATCGTTCATGTCCGCTTTGATTTCTGGAACCAGACGGTACAGACCTACGATGTTAACCAGAGCCATTGCGAAGATCATTGCATCAGAGAAGTCGATAACTGGACCCAGGTTCATCGATGCACCGATAACAACGAAGCAGCAGAACATGATTTTGAAAATCATCTCTGCACGCTTGCTCTCACCGAACAGGTAAGTCCAAGCTTTCAGGCCGTAGTAAGACCAAGAAAGCATGGTTGAGAACGCGAACAGTACAACTGCTACTGCAAGAACCAGAGGGAACCAAGACAGTGAAGCTTCAAATGCTGCTGACGTCAGTGCAACACCGCTCAGCTCCTGACCTTCATACAGCTGGCCGGTAATGATAATAACCAGAGCAGTCATGGTACAGATAACAACGGTATCGATGAACGGTTCCAGCAGAGATACGAAACCTTCAGACATGTGTTCTTTGGTTTTTACTGCTGAGTGAGCAATTGCCGCCGAACCAACACCTGCTTCGTTCGAGAACGCGGCTCGTTTGAAGCCCTGAATCATGGCACCGATAACACCACCCGCAACACCTTCACCAGTGAATGCACCGTTGAAGATTGCGCCGAATGCTGCACCTACTTGGTCGATGTGCATCAGGATAATAATCAGAGCTGCACCAACGTAAACAATCGCCATGAAAGGAACGACTTTCTCAGTCACTTTCGCGATTGACTTGATACCGCCGATGATTACCACACCAACGATAACCGCCATGATAAGACCAAACAACCAGCCTTTATCCGCGAAGAAAGACATGTCGCCACCGGTAACGCCAACAACTTGTTTGAACGCCTGGTTAGCCTGGAACATGTTACCGCCACCCAAAGCACCGCCGACCGCACAAACTGAGAATAAAACGGCGAGGGTACGACCAAATGCTGGGTTACCTTTGTTAGCCAGACCTTTGCTCAGGTAGTACATTGGACCACCGGAAACAGAACCATCTGGGTTAGTGTTTCGGTATTTAACACCAAGGGCACACTCTACAAACTTGGTAGACATACCAAGTAGACCCGCAAGGATCATCCAGAAGGTTGCACCTGCACCACCGATAGAGATCGCCACAGCAACACCTGCGATGTTACCCAGACCAACCGTACCGGAAAGTGCGGTCGCAAGCGCCTGGAAGTGCGAAACCTCACCTGGCTCTTTTGGATCGGTGTAGTCACCTTTAACAAGGCGGATTGCGTGAGTGAATCCACGAACGTTAATAAAGCCCAGATACAGCGTGAATACGATAGCGGCAACAACCAGCCACATTACTATCCATGGCGCTTCAGCATCTAGAAAGGGGAGTGGAACAGAGGAGAAGATCATACCCACGAATGGGTTTACAATTGGAGCGACTATTTCATTGATTGCTTCATCGATCCCTGCCGCAGAGGCTGAGCTCGCAAACAACGAAAGTCCAGCAGTCGTCATTATACGTTTCATTACCGAGTCCTTTTCTTTTTTATATAGCTTCATACTTACCGCAACATGCTGTGTTACATGATTGTTAACAACCATTGCGCTGCGGATTATTTCACGTATAAACATATTTGCAATATATTTCGACCCCTCGATTTTGCATTTTTTATAACAAGATAAAGCGCTCACACTTTTCTAACTTCATTCCCCTTTGATAATTTATTCCGCGAATTTTGTTAGCCTAAAAATAATATCGACAGATGGTGTACAAATAAATATGCAAATATGGTTTTTACTTTCTTTAATTCATTCAGATGCCTGCAAGCGCTTTCTCGTGGGGCATTCGTTGCACCGCTGTAAAGCATGCCGATATAGGGTGGTGTTAACAGATGAATTTAAATAACTATTTCATCAATCTTTAAATGTGGCACATGAAGCAATATTGAGAACCAATTAAATTGGTAAGAAATTAACACTAGAATTAGAAAAGTATTAAGCTGCAAATATTCTGGTCATTCTTATATATGAAACAAACTAAATTCCTAGTAAATGTTTAGGAGAAGTAAAATAGCAAGGTGGGATTGGGTGGTTTTTAATTGATCTAATATGCCAATTGGTGATAAGAATCACATTAAGAATATCTATCCGATTAAGTGGTTTATTTAAGCATAATTAGTCATTTTACTTTCTTATTCAGTCATGCTGTGGTTAGCTAAGTTCACTGCCTCACCAACGCTGATCTTCCTGTCGATTGCCGTGGGTACGATAGCGTCTGATGTGGTGATGCAGAGACAGTCCGAATCGAGTCGAGTGCTCTTAACTAAGTACTTGGAAGTATTGCCGTCTATTTCTTTGGAAATGGTTAAAGCGCAAAGTGCACTGGAAGCATCTGATGGCACAGTACTCGTTCCCCAGCAAGTGAATATGCTTGAAGACACGCTTGCCAAATTGCTCACTAGCCAATACTCAAGTTTCGAACAACGAAGACTCGCGATGAAAATTGAGATCCTTCGCGCCAGCCAAATGACCAGCAGAGAATATGAAAGAGAACTTCACCGTATTGGTGATGAAGGTTGTGAACCAAATACCCAATTAGTCAATCAAATCGCAAAGCTGGAACCACTGACGCTTAGACCTCAGTATCAGGTCACCCTTTGTTATCTTAACCGTGATGGCACAACCATGATGTCCAGCGCTTCCTCCTTAGACTTGAATGCAACTGAAGAGCTGGATCCTTAGCAGCCTGTCGTATTTAGCTATGTTGCCAATTCTCACTGAATCAATGTTGAGTAATTTGGTAGATGTTCAACAAAGCGCTGCTGCACATCCAAATACGTTTTTCTGTAGATGTCATCAATCTTGTCTGCGCTCGGGAAAAGATCCGAGAAACCAGGGTGTTTCACATCAATGGTCATTTCAGCTGCACGCTGCATATGAGCAATGAAAGCCCTTGGGTCTTCTAAGCCTACCGCAATGCGCAGTGTTGTCGGTTTGATACCTGCATCGGCTAAAGCAGCACTTGATAGTTCCGAATGTGTCGTCATAGCAGGACACAGCGCAACTGTGTTGGTTTGCCCAAGACTAACCTGCATACCAATTGCAGGCTCCAACATGTCGAAGAACTGTTTAAATGACGACTGATCAATAGGTTGACGGTCCGCTTTCCCTTCCATATCAATGGTGAATAGAGAAGCCGGTAAGCCAAGGCGCATTTGAGACTGCATCAAAGGGTAGTTAGGGCTGTCAGGCAGTGCAGGGCACGACACGTTGATATCTGGGTGAAGTGCAAATATGCGCGCCAGCGACAGGGTATTGATGGCTTTTTGCAGTACACGTAATTCAAAGGTCTTCATGCCATTCAAGACTTCAAACGCTTTGTCGGCATCAAGAAAAGCGCCTTTAATGTAATAGACGTTCCAGAACAAGGTGTTATTCCAGCTTACTTCACGTTTCTTTCCACTAGGTGTCTTACAGGTTACGCTGTCACCTTTCGGAATAAACATGTCTTCATTCCGCCCAATCACTACACCAGCGGTTGTGCTTCCTGAACCCGCCAATTCTTTCGTATACGAATGAATAACGAAGTCGGGGCGCTCCATAGGGTCACTTCTTTTTAACACAGGATGAAGAAAAGGAGTGCCAACCGTAGCGTCTACCATGATACTCCAATCTCGCTCATGGGCGGCTCTGCTGATTCCGACGACATCCAAAACGAAACCATGGGGATTACAGGGGCTCTCAAGATATATGTAGATCTGGCGGCCAGCTTTGATTCTGTCTGCGTATTTCTCCGCCGTTGCATCCATGGCTTTTGCAAAAGTTGCTGCGTCGTAGCCATCTACCCATTCTATTGCCACATCCAGATTAGAGGATTTGCGATACCAATCTTGTAGTAACTGGTAGCTGCCACCGTAGATGTTGCGTGAGGCCAAGACAATATCTTCACGGCCTAACAAATGACTTAGCAAGCCATCAATCGCTGCCATCCCGGAGTTGAAGTTCCAAGCGAGGTATTGATCCGCCATGTCTCCCGCTTCGATATCGACAATATGGTTAGCCAACGCGATAGACGTTGGGTTCAGCAGACGGGAATAGATTTCGTGCAGCGGTTCCCGGCCATTAAAGGCATCTTCTACCCATTCTGTGCAGGCAAATAGGTAGGTAGCAGTACGCGTGATCACCGGCGCTGCTGAGAATATCGCAGCCACATTATCAAATATTGGGTAAGCCCCTTTTGCTGCGAAGTGTCCGTTTTTGGTTGCGATGGACTTATAAGTCGCACGCATCGGGTTCTGTAGGTTGTCGAGAATTTTCGCTAACTGAAATGACAGGAACCGTTTAGCGTTGAACCAAGCTATGCGGTCATTTCTGTCCAAGTCGTTAAGGCCATCTAAGGTAATTGCCCAAAGATCATGCGTGTGATGATTAGCGGTATATAAGGTGGTTGCGAGGGAGACCAATGCCTGGCCAAAGTCTGAATCAGTGTCGATGCCGAAGTGCTTTGCCTGCTCCGTTGCTAGAGACGCTGCACCTTCCAGCTTTGTCGTATTGCGTAGTGGGCTGAGTTGAGTGGCTTTGTTCATCGTTGTTCCCTTCACTAAATCACGTAGTAGGTATAACGATAAATTAGCCGACCTAACGATAAGGATGATTGCGAATTTCACCCTATAGTTGTTACTAAATGGCAGTATCTGCCAATATTTAATTATCTAGCGCTACTAATGTAAGGATAGAGCAGGGCATGGAGCATAATCTTGATAGCATTGATAAGAAGATTCTCGACGAGCTGCAAAAAGAGGGACGTCTAACCAATCAGGAACTGTCAGACCGTGTATCACTATCCCCTTCGCCTTGTTTGCGCCGGGTGAGAGCGTTGGAGAAAAAGGGAATAATTACTGGTTACCACGCTCACATTGATCAGGAAAAATGTGGTTTGCCTATCAACGTCTTCGTTTTGGTTAAACTCGAAAAGCCCACGGAAGAGAACATGGTGAAGTTTGAGTCGTTAATCGACCAAATGGATGAAGTGCTTGAGTGTTTCCTCATGACGGGCACTCACGACTACCTACTTCATGTTGTGAGTGAGTCACTCAAGACATACGAACGGTTTATTCGCAGAGAGTTGACCCGCCTTCCCAATATTGCAGCCATTGAATCCAGCTTTGCATTTGGACAGGTGAAAAAGCGGTCTCGCTTACCCATATAGTTTTAGTTGCTCGTTTAACTCCAGTTTGAACAGCTCTAAAAGCGCTTTGGCACCCTGAGTCATACGCCGCCCTGGCCAACTCGCAAAAATGTAAATATCAGGCATCACAACATGGTCTATCTTTTCCAGCCTTCCTTCTTCCAGGTAAGGCTTAGTTGGCAAACCGGTAAACAGAGCAGCTCCCAATCCGTCGTAGGCCATTTGTTGTGCGGCAGTGGCATTGTCTGAAGCTGCGACAGTCTTTAACTTGAGCATGGCGTCCGTACTTTTCAGCTTCATTTCTTTACTTTCAGGTAGGCGCAACAAACGAATAAAAGGCGCACCTTCAGGGTATAGACCCCCACGGATGTTCTGAATGATTTCTGGAGAAGCTGCCAGGAAAGGGCGGGTTTTCATGATCACCTCTTCCTCGGTTGTTGCTTTGCCTCTTAGCTTGCCTACGCGAATAGCTAAATCAATATCGGCCTCAGACATATCCATGACCTGATCGGAAGCAAACAGTTTCACTTCCACGTTCGGGTATTGCTTATTGAAGCTTGATATAACGCTCGGCATCAGGTGGGTACCAATATCAACGGGCGTGGTAATAGATAAGACCGAAGGAATGGCGTCAGGATCGATATCCTCACTCACAGTGTCGAGTAAGGTGTAAACCAAGTGGTGGTATCGCTCATAAGCTCGTTGGCCAGCATTCGTCAGTTTCATTTGACGGCCTTCACGGCGAAATAACTGAACATTCCAAATCTCTTCTAAGTATTTGAGAGATTCACTAATCCTTGATGGCGCAATTCCCAGCGCTTCTCCAGCATGCGTGACAGATTGGTTCGACACGACTGCTAAAAAGTGGGAGATGGGCTTTATCATTGACAGAGATTTCTTAAAAGACGTCATGCTTTACCTAACTTTCCAGAATCCGTAATGATTTATACAAATATCACTGTTTACGATATCAACTTGAGTGAGCACACTATAAGCGCAATTTGAATATGCCTTGTATTAATTGTGGTTATTATATATTCCCGCAGCAATGTTAAGGTTAGTTCAAAGCAACTGCGTAACTCCACTACAGAGCAATCCCTCTTGCTCTTGTAGCTAACCAAAAATAAGTACCTTTTTTGCCAACTTGCGGCTTAATTTATCTAAGCCGCACTCTTTTCAAGCAAGCGCTTGCACAGAAAAACATACGAATTTTCAGATACCTTAGACTATAGCTTCTTTTGATCCAGTCCGTGTTACAACTTTTTCCTTACGACAAGTGTCGCTTTACAATACGACAAATGACGCACATAATTTAACCAAAAGTTATTGGAGGTTGGTATGTACGCAGAACAGTTAATGTCTCTTGGCATCGTAAAAGAAGGTCAGGTTATCAATCAGGATATGGAACTGGATATCATCCGCCATGGGCTGAAAGTCAAACATGCGCGCAAGGTGATGAAAGAAATGGCGATGAGCAGTGGTGAGTGGGTCACTTTAATTGGCCTTAGTCCACGAAGTCTCCAGCGCAAAAGCGACTCTGACTTACTGACACCTTCGCAGTCGGAAAAAACATTGGCCATTCGCCGAGTGGTCGATTTAGCCGTCGAATACTATGAAGACCGTGATACAGCGCTAGGTTGGCTGAAAACGCCACAAGTCGCTTTTGGCGGGAAGGCAGCAGTTGACTATTTGGATACTAATACAGGTATCCAATATGTAGAAAACGTGCTTAACCGACTGATGCATGGCATGACCGCCTAATGGAGGTGTTTCGACTTTCTGTTAAGCGGTTTGCTGATCTCAGTGGGATGGGGGGCATGTTTGGTTCTGGCCGTTGGCATCAGAAAGGCCAACCCATTCTCTACACTGCAGGCTCACGCTCTCTGGCTGCGCTTGAACGCTTTGTTCATGAAAGCCCAATTCAAATGCCTCCTTTAGTTATGATGACCATCTACATACCCGACGATCTACCAATCAAACGAGTCTCAGAGCAAGAACTCCCAAATGGTTGGGACGCTGTCCCAGATGCCGATACGTCACGTAACTACGGAACCGCCTGGCTTCGAGATATGACGACACCAGTCATCCAGCTACCATCAGCGATCATCGCCAGCGAATACAACTTTCTGATTAATCCCGCACATCCTGACAGCCACAAAGTCAAAATCATCGACCAACGCGATTTCTATTACGACAGTCGTCTGAAGCGGATGATGCGTTAGGAAAATCATTCTAAACAAAAGCGCTGATGACGCAGAAACGGCCAGCGCTTCTTCAAAAAAGATAATTGCAGAGACGCGAAGAGCTCAGTTGGAACAGAATGATCCAAGATGAGCGTCTTAGAGAATGGGTAATTATCTATTTATGGTAAATAGATAATTACGTTCAATAGACTGAAATCTTTCAAGAAAGTGGGTAATGACAGACGTAGGAGAGTCATATTTGGCATAGCTGCATATCATATTTAACATAAGATAGATAATGCGCACTAATGTTGTTTTGTATATTAACGACTCGGTTCAGGACGAATCTACATAGATTGGCCTATGAGTTTACTGTTTAGCTGTATTCGTACTTTCAACCAAACATGACACCATCCGCAGATGTTTGGCCATGTGATACATCCAATTGCTTCAGTTCAGAGAATTACTCGTAAAGATTTGAGACTGGCTAACTTCGTCTATGAACATCTGAGCTGACTTTCGTTACTCTCGTCATGTGTTCACAGTAAACGGAAAACTGCCTTAAGGACATGTGAAACTATCAGGTTGTTTTTTCACAATGAATTCCACGAGAACACTATCGAACTATTTCAATTAATAAGGGATAAACCAATGAAAGCAAGCAACCTTTGCATCATTACATTGGCTATAACAACGTCATTCGGTGTGTTGGCAAAAGACGCAAACGCGCCGGTATCAGACGCTGTTATTTCAGAGCAACGTCAAGAGCTGGCTGAAAACACGGAAGATGAAGGATTTGGTCCTCAATCACCGCGTGATATTGATTCTAAAGCAGGCAATAACACCACTTTGTTCAGCACTGCACCGTCTTACACAGAAATGAATCTGTGTAACATCCACTTCCACAAAAATGCTGAGCACAAAGGTGGCGAATTTACTGTTTATGCCGGCAATGGTGACGGTGAAGGCTACCACACCGGTTACCGCTACTCTGGCAAGCTGTCAGATGCTGAACTCTCACCAGTAAAAAACAAGGTTTGCCCAAGCAAGCATGGCGACCTGAAACCTGGTGATACCATTGAAGTTCACTATGTTCACTCAACGGCGCAGGTTGAACCGGGCCCGACGCTTGGTGCTTGTTTGAGTGATGCCAACAAAAACCCGCAGCTTCGCGTAGAAACGCAGGTTTACGTGCTGGTGAACGATAAAAATGCTTACGACTTTGAAGAGCTGACAGAGCATGAAGTTCAAGATGGCGTGCATCAGGCGGTCGCGATTCCTACTAATACGGGTAAGCCAATTCAATACATGGGCTCAACCACAGGCCCTGGCTACAACGAGAAAGGCTCACCATTCCAGGTCACCTGGAGCGTTCGTCCGAAAGTGGCCAAAGTAAATATTGAAACCGTTGGTGAATGGTGTGAAGGCAATGCCTTTGACGAAGAACATGCGCACGGCGTGCGTAACCTTGTAGTCAATAAAGATCTACTGTCAGAAATCGTGAACTAAGGGTATTTAGGGGCGCGTAACAGGGTTATGCGCCCTATTCTTCTTCTCTTGATTCTCGTCAGTTGATGACAAAAGAAATGGCGCTGATGCGCCATTTTCTATTCGTAACAAACTGCTTGGAGCTTATTGCCGTCTGGATCTCTGACGTACGCTGCATAGTAGTTCGGCCCATAATGCTCACGTAAACCCGGAGCACCTTCATCCGCGCCGCCATTCGCCAGCGCTTCTACATAGAACTCATCGACCGCTTCGCGGCTTTCAGCTTTAAAGGCGACATGAGTACCATTCCCCCAAGTTGCTGGCCTACCATCAATGGGTTTGTAGATATAAAGGAACGGAATTTGGTCATCTTTAGCGTAAAGCGGTGGTTTACCGGGTGGTTTGGGTACACGTGTCATTCCCAAAGGCTTTAATACCGAATCGTAGAAAGCTGACGCTCTTTCATAGTCATTAGTACCCAGTGTGATGTGGCTGATGATAGACATGCCTGAATCCTTATTTTTTCGCTCGGTACCGCTGAGCCTGATTTATCTGTCGTTTTCGACCAGGGTGATAACATCCCGCGCTTTAACAAAATGGTCGAGTTCGTGAGTTTTTATCCACCAAGTCGCCGCTTCCATGAGTAGTTCTGGGTCGTCATTTTTGTTCGCAAAGAATGCATACAAGGAGACGTTCACGTTATCTCCTTTCGTCAGGATTTTCTTTTTACAGACCTCAATAACTTTTGTGCGCAATGAATCTCTCATGTTTTTCCTGAATTGGGGTTATCCGAATCGCAAGACTGTATATAAATACAGTCCATGTTAAAAGTGGCACTTGTGAGAATTTGAACCACCCTACACTTCTTTTGAATCCAGGGACGCGATACATTGAGTGGTATTGATAGGACGTTGATAGTGAGAATTGCATGGCGGGAATGGTTGATTTAGACGCCCTTTTAGCTTCCATGAAGCCAAAGCTTATGCAAGATGAGTTTGTTTTTTGCACCGTTTCGGGTGAGCTTGCAGATTTTATTGAACTAGCCCCACTGGCTACTTTTCAGGAAGCTGAAGGGTTGACCTTATTGCTGGAGAAATCAGTGGCCGACTCTGCAAGCATGGTATTTGAAGGTGTCTACCGCCAGATAACCCTGACGGTGCATTCAAGCCTCGATGCTGTGGGTTTAACGGCCGCAGTATCTACGAAGTTGGCAGAGAAAGGCATTAGTGCCAACCTGCTCGCCGCCTACTACCACGACCATATCTTTGTGCAGGCAGAAAAAGCGGAAGCAGCGCTGGCGGCATTGCTGGAGTTTTCCGTCTGAGTAAACTGGCTTCTAGTGAGAAGATGCCAGTTTTACTATGAAAGTCCGAAGGTCAGTCTAGCGAACTCGTTTCGCAATATTCGCGGAGATCTTCACCTACCTTAAGCTTGTGGCTTTGTGCTAAATGGAAGTGCACTAGCATCAACAGATCACTGGCGAAATATCTCTCGAAATCATCTGCGTTATTTTCAATGCATATTGCTTCACAGCGCTGTGCATGTGTTCGAGCTTCCTCATATCGGCCTGCTTTAATGAAGCTCATAGCCAGTCGGTATTCAGCACGCTCTTCTTGCATCCAGCCTCCTGCAACTCGCCAAAACTGTAAAGCCAGTTGCGCTGCTTTTATCATTTGTTGGTCTTGCTCTATCGAGCGTTCTTCCAACCCCTCAAACTGACACGCTAAGTTATTACCAGTGATAGCAAGAGCGCGCGCAAGGGGTTTTGACACTGAACTCGTGCTAACGCCTTCCGTTGCCATCGTTAACCATTGAGAGGCTTGAGCTGTTTTTTTTAATGCGGCGTACTCATTGGCAATTTGTGCAAACACCCGGTGCTGATCATCAGTCGCCAAATGGCTCATGTCGGAAAGCTTTTTGGTTTGAAAGTAATCTGCCAGGACTTGCGCACGAAGGCTTGATGGAAGATTTGCTCGGTTAGGTGGCAAGGATGACAGTAGGTGTAATAGCTTGTCAGGAGCGTATAGGTGCCCTATTGCTGTATGGAGCAATAAGGTCATCGCAGATTCGGTTTGCTCTGGTTCCAAGCTACCTAACATAGAGGCCATCGAATCAAAAACCGCGTTTGGTTCTGACTCATGTTTTTGCCACCCTTGGTTCAATAGTGAATTGAAGTCTTGTTCTTTATTGTTCGACATACTGACTGTCCTTGTCCTGCTGAGTCTTCATTATGAGGTTTGAACAGGCGTAGTCGATCACGATGCAAAGGCTCTGGAAGGACGTCACTATTTTTCTAGCGACTAAAAAGCATTAGTAAGCAGATACATAGGTGGTGCCAGAAGTACTAAGCTACTGGACCATGATGGGTTTACCTTCAGAAAGTACAACAAAGTACTCTCCTCGCATAAATACCCCTAATACTTTATTGCTGCTGATGTCTTCCCAAGCAGCACCATCGTCAGATTGTGAAAATGCGTCGATGAACATCAACTTAACGTATTGCTCATAGGTCAGTACTTCGCGCTTCACGAAGCCACCAAATGGATAGTAAATCAAACTGCCGTCTCTCAAGTAGGCAGGGATCATCTGACCTTTTTGGTGCTCGTCAGAGCCGCTCATCACAACGGCTTTATAATTGTGTCGGTATCGGATTGCAGGCATAACAATAAATACTGTTTATGTATACAGTATAATTCTACTCTGTTTATGAAGAACGGCAAGCTGCTTTGATTAGACGGTTAACGGTAACGGTCTCAATTTCAGCGTTCGGGTATATAGACTTGTAGTGAAGACTGGTGAGAGTGGCGGATAGTCACCCGCCTAGATGTGAAAACTTCTATTTGTGATTCAGCAGCATGATGATGTCGTCTAACATCTCTTGCTCACCCTGCTTGTTCATGGGGTAACTCATGTCGACTTCTAACTCTTTCGCGAACTTTTGGAAGTATTTTGGAACATGAGAAAGGATGTAATCTGAACATTCGCAGTGTTTGTTGTGGATGAAGTTACGAATAATATGCTCGTAATCAACGTCTACATCACTCCCTGACACTCTATCCAAGAAGAATTCTCTCTTATTGTCTTCCAAAAAGCGGATATAGCGGTTTTCAGTGAGGTATTTGTCCAGTAATGCTTGCCTGATACAGGCCAATACAATACGTGAAGCTCGCTTAGGCTTTGTCTCGCCAGATTCTTTCAATGATTCAAGAATCCTAGCTTCAAGGTATGGCGCATACTTTTTTTATCGAAGAAGTCTTCTTCCACACGGGTAAAAAACTTCTCAAACTTCTTCTTGCGAATCCAATTCGTCAGAATCCATTTCATAGGCTTTATAGTCTTGGGTCTGTTAACGGCGCTAACCTACCACTGTTCCATGCGTATTGGTTAGATCTATGAAAAAATTTTGCGCTTTGAGCGCCATTTTTTAATGAATAAGCACATCGAGTATAAATAATTGCTCTCAAATTGATGTGATCTGAAACATGCATGCTTAAGAAGCATACACACCAATATGCCACTAGTTGATTATATTTGAGATCTTTGTCGAGTTAACAACAGATTAGATGCGGTTTAATAGCTTATGTAACGTACTTGTCACAGAGAAAGTAAAGGTGTCGGGAGGCATCATGACAACGTTTGCACTGGGCCGAAAAACCATTATCAACGAAAGCTCCCTGGAGTATGACTGGATAAGACGACAGGTTGAAGAAGGCACAGAAAGATCGGAAATCATTGGCTCGATATTGCGGTGTTTTGGCGGCGATGAAGAGATAGCTGAGCTTTTCTATTCTATTGCCTTGGGGGAAAGTTCGCCTGGCATTTTACTGACACACTTAAGCTTGTGCGATTGGTCACCGACACCAGATCTAGAACATGAACGGCTAGAAAAAATATAAAGCAAAAGAGGATGGGCTTGCCCCATCCTCTTTATTCGATTCGGTATACCGAGGCAGTGAAGTCAATTACTGCTTAAATACTTCCATCACCATTGGAACGACTTTATACCAAACTGCGGCGCCGATACCCACCCAGACCAGTAACCAAAACAGGCGCGAGAGCCATGTATTTCGTGAGTGATAGCGGGCAGGATCCGGTTCTCCGCACCCTGGGCAAGATAACGCTCGTTTGGATACCTGTTTTTCACAAACCGGGCAAGCTACTAATGGCATGTAAACCTCTTATTCCTTTTTGACTCTTTTATAATGATCGTCCGCGAAATCACTTATCGTGGAACGTTAGGCGATACATATTATTACGAGTCGCCTCACCTAACTAGATAGTTCGCATAGAAATCACTGAAACGATCAAGTTCCTGAGAAAATTCATGAAAAACACATACTTTCTGACGGGAATAAGGTGAAGGAGAAGCTGGCCAGCTTCCCCTTCGAGTGAGGTCACGCTTGATTTGGTACGATTTGAACCTCAACACGTCGATTCTTTGCTCTTCCTGATGAGGTTTCATTGGAAGCAATGGGTTGGGTTTCACCATACCCTGTCACATACAAACGCTGTGCGTTGACCGCCGAGCGAAGCAGATACCCTTTCACGCTCTCCGCACGTTTTTCGGACAAGGTGAAGTTATATGCTGCATCACCTGTGCTGTCCGTGTGTCCTTCTATGCTCAGGAAGGTTTTGTCATATTCATTCATAACTCGGGCTACTGCATCAAGAGATTGGTAGAAGCCCGGTGTGATGCCACTTTGGTTGGTGCCGAATGTAATATTAGAAGGCATCACCAGACGGATATTGTCACCTTCACGCACGACTTCGATTCCAGATCCTGACAACTCTTCACGAAACGCAGCTTCTTGTTGGTCCATATATTGCCCGACTGCAGCACCTGCCAATGCGCCAATCGCAGCACCGATAAAGATACGTTTGTCTTTATGGTTGCCGGTAGCTTTACCTAACACAGCGCCAGTAGCCGCCCCTATGGCTGCGCCTGTCCCAGTATTTGAGGCACAGCCTCCAAGCACCAGCGAAGCGGCAAGTAAAGTCACTACAGGAATAGATTTACGCATAACAATATCTCCTTCTTTCCACCCTCATACTTCGAGGGGCTCTACTCAGCCGGCTGGGCCGAGAATATGCGTATTGATAAGGTGGCCAATCATAGATATCCGTAAGGCACTGATTGTCAGCACATTGCAAACTTAACCCACAATCGAACACTGTTTTATAGTCATATTATATATGACTATGGAATTCAAGATTGATTCAACGTAGATGACGGAAATGAATGAGTTATTTAGGCCGCGAATTTATGAGGATTAGAAAAAAGCGTTTAATCTGAGGTGGTTACGGTTAAACTCTTATACCAATTATAAGTTATAGTGCGTTATATGGTTAAAATTAAGGAGCAGTTAACTTACCTGCTCCCTCTTCCAGAGGCGACTTAATCACCAAAGTCGTGTACTGCGAGCTGATAGATGTCAACTGGATCAACCCACTCAACCGTGCCACACACAGTACAAGTGCACTCAGTGTAGTCTTTATAGTTGTTCCCCTTTGGGGGTGCTGTTAGCGCGCGAACAGCTGGATCATGGTGAGCTTGCTCACGTACTTCATGTCCAGTTTCTTTTTTGCAGTTAGCGCAATACCAAGTGTGTACACTCATCGTTATCTCCTTGCCAAAAACCTTGCTCCGTCGCGGTGAGTGTAATTTCATATAACTCTCAATTTGTGATGCAATGTTGAGACAAAGAGCAATTTGTCGGTAATAGACTTTTCCCGGATGGTTTTCGACATAGAAAACAGCATTGCGTAGCGATTTTTAGGCACCTTATTATGCAAGAGTGAATTATGTTTACTCTTTATGTTCAACAGGTTGCTTCAGATGGAGTCAGAAAAGATGTTCAAACAAGGAAACCTCTTCAAAACCCTGCCAAACGCCAGAAATCATGAAGTATTTGAAGATCTAATCAAACACCCGTTTGTCAGAATTGAGAGAATAGTGTCGCGAGGCCAAACGTCACCTGAAACAGGTTGGTATGATCAGGAAGAAAGCGAATGGGTAGTTGTATTGCAAGGCAACGCAGAGCTAACGTTTGAAAACGGTGAATCTGTATCTTTGGAGGCGGGTGACCATCTTAATATCCCAGCCCATACCAGGCATAAAGTCAGTTGGACTGATCCGGAGCGAGAAACTGTTTGGCTGGCGGTGTTCTACCCTTCTGGAGAGATCGAATAATCAATGGAGCTTGTCGGTGCATCGCCCAACACCTTTCACCTGCGCTTGAGGACAGGGAGCATCACCATAAGCACAGAACACACAGCACATGCCTTCCTGCACGATCATTATCTCGCCACATCCTTCGCATTCGTAGTGCTGCAAGGGCTTGTCTATTGGCATGAGTTCTGACTTTATGTGACCGCATTTCGGGCAGGTTATGTTGGATTTCAGCAGCACTTTCATTAGCGACAGTAACCCTTCTATAAAGATATCTATTAATAAGGGTGGAACACTCTTGGCACTCTTGCCAGCACATCTCTGTATTTGCCGTGGGAAATGTTGTCATTCCTACTTGTGTTGCCTTCCCCTTTTTGTCCTCTTGAACGTAAAACACCTAATTTCTGAGGCAACCTCAAGCAAATGAGGAAGCGCTTTTCATGCGAAAACTCTCTTTTTCTTCCATTGATAGTTATCAATACTGTTACCTGTTGCCAGCATACTGAAAACGTGAATTCAGAGGTTCACATGAAGCTATTTCCAAACAATTTTCTTTGGGGCGGTGCGATTGCCGCTAACCAGGTAGAGGGCTCTTACAATCACGATGGTAAGGGGCTTTCAACCTCAGACATGCTCCCTTCAGGCATTCTAAGTCCGCATCAAACCCGCGAAGAACGAACACCAGGCATTAAAGATGTGGCCATAGATTTCTATAACAGATACCCAGAGGACATTGCCCTTTTCAATGAAATGGGTTTCAACTGCCTGCGCCTTTCCATCGCTTGGACCCGCATCTTCCCCAACGGTGATGAAGAATCGCCAAATGAAGCAGGCCTCGCTTATTACGACTGTATTTTCGATGAATTGGCCACACACAATATCCAACCATTTGTAACCCTGTCCCATTACGAAATGCCCTACTCACTGGTAGAAAACTATGGGGGCTGGGCGGACCGACAACTGATCGGCTTCTTCGAGCAGTATGTCAGCACCGTTTTCGAACGCTATAAGGACAAAGTTAAGCTATGGCTGACATTCAATGAAATCAATATGTCGCTACATGCGCCTTTTACCGGCGTTGGGCTTCAGGAAGATGCCAGCGAGCAGGAAATCTATCAGGCAATTCACCACCAACTGGTCGCCAATGCAAAAGCGGTGAAGCTCTGCCATCAAATTATTCCAGACGCCAAGATTGGTAACATGCTGCTGGGAGCAATCAACTATCCATTTACTTGCAACCCAGACGACGTTATCGCTGCTATGCATGAGAACAACAAATGGCTGTTCTTTGGTGATGTTCAGACGCGCGGAAAATACCCGGGCTACATGCTTCGTTACTTCAGAGAAAATGACATTGAGATCGCGATGGAAGAAGACGATCTGGAAGTAATCGCCAGTGCTTCAGTCGATTTTATTTCGTTCAGTTATTACGCCAGTGGCTGTGCGAGTGCTGATCCTAAACAAAAAGAAGTCGGCAATATCGTCGCCAGTGTGCCAAACCCTTATCTGGAGAAGAGCCAATGGGGTTGGCTCATCGACCCGAAAGGCCTGCGTATTCTGTTGAATTTCCTCTATGACCGTTACCAGAAGCCTCTATTTATTGTGGAAAATGGACTGGGCGCAATCGACGAACTGGATGAAAACGGTGAGATTCACGATGACTACCGCATTGCTTACCTTAATGATCATTTAGTTCAGGCACGTGAAGCCATGTTAGACGGTTTGGAATTAATGGGATTCACAACGTGGGGACCGATTGACCTTGTCGCCAATTCCACCGCGGAAATGCGCAAACGTTATGGTTTCATTTATGTGGACCGACACGACGACTTTAGTGGCTCTCTCGAACGAAAACGTAAGAAAAGCTTTTTCTGGTATCAAGACGTGATTAAAACCCAAGGTGCTTCACTGACAGTGGAGTAATCCGTACCGCTCCAGAAAGCTAAAAAGCCCTGCTGATGCAGGGCTTTCGTTTGAGGCGTTGTTTGTAATCAACCGACTTGAAGATTACCGTATAGGGTTTGATAAACCCCTTCTTCCTGCACCAGTTCGCTGTGGTTACCGCTTTGCGCAACCTTGCCATCTTCCAGTACATAAATCAGGTCAGCTTGTTTCACCGCAGACAAACGGTGCGCCACGATCAGTGTGGTTCGGCCTTGAAGGAAGTTATTCAGCGCCTCATGTAACGCTGCTTCTGTTGCAGTATCCAGCGCTGAGGTCGCTTCGTCCAAAATCACCAGCTTAGGATTGGTCAGGATCATACGGGCAATGGCTAAGCGCTGACGCTGTCCTCCAGAAAGCTTGAGGCCTTGTCGGCCCAACTGGGATTCCAATCCGTTATCCAGCTTATCGACAACATCACTTAGCTGAGCAATTTCCAGAGATTGCCACAGCTGATCGTCAGAGAAGTCAGTTCGCCCTAATGTCAGGTTTTCACGCAATGTGTCGTTGAAGATCATAGGTTGTTGCAAGACCACGGCCGTATGCTGTCGCAGGGTTTCGTACCCAATCTCTTCGACAGGTTTGCCATCAATCAAGATTTCACCGTCTGACTTGCGATAAAGCCCCAGCAACAGCTGAATTAACGTCGATTTACCGCCACCTGAAGCACCAACCAGCGCCACACGCTTGCCTTGAGGAATGTTCAGAGAAAGGCCGTTCAACACCGTTTTCTCACTGTCGTAACTGAAGGTCAGGTCGCGACATTCCACCCCAAAGGTTTCTTTGCTTTCCAGCGGATCTTTCTCGGATGCGTTACGTGGCTCTTCATCCAATGCAAGCAGACCGTTCAAACGTTTCATTGCTGCTGAAGCACTGAACCAAGCGTATTGAATACCCAGCAGCTCTTGAATCGGGCTGAGCATAAACCAAAGATAACCAAACACCGCGAAGATCTGGCCAATCGTCAGGTCGCTGAACAGCACCATCAGCATCGCCGCCGCACGGAACAGTTCAAAACCGATCAGGAACATCAAGAAGGAAACACGTCCCGCCGCCTCTGACTGCCAAGCGTACTTATCAGCATCGAGGCGAATCGCTTCGGCGTCTGTCTTCAGAACATCAAGGTAAGCACGTTCACGGTTAGCAGCACGGAGCTGATAGATGCCATCCAGCGTTTCTACCAGGCGTTGTTGGAACCGCTCAAAAGATTGGTTTTCGGCCTTTTTCAGGTGCTTAACGCGTTGACCCATTTTGCGTGAGAGGTAGATGACCAGCGGGTTAACCAGCAATATGAATAAGCCAAGCGCCCAGTCAAGCCATAGAAGAATAATTGCCGTGCCAAAGACCGTCAGTACACCCACCACAAAGCGGCTCAAACTGTTGCCTAGGAAAGAGTCGATAGTCTCAATATCCGTCACCAGGTGGGAACTCACGCCGCCGCTGCCACGCTCTTCGTACTCTTTCATACTGATGCGGCCAAGCTTATCGAGGAGTTGCTGGCGAATATTGCAAGTGATGGATTTGGACACCAGAGTAAACTGACGGCTTTGCCATATATTCAGCGCCTGGCTGACAATCCGCATCACAATCACCAGTATCAGAACCATGACGATATAACTGGCTGGTTGCTGCAGTGACTCAGGCAAAATCTGGTTGAAGAAATTCACCCCACCGGCAGGTTTGTTGAGCAGCACCTCGTCGACCATTAGCGGCATAAAAAGAGGAATTGGCACGCTGATTAGCGTCGCACAGATAGCGATAAGGTTGGCGGTAATCAGGCGTTTCTTGTGCTTTTTCGCCTGATCAATCAACCAACGTGTCGAAATGGTTGTTAGCGTACTGCTAGTCACTGTATCTCCAGAATTCTTTGTCATTTTTATTATCATGTACCTTCTGAGCATAACTCAGGCTAGAACCGAAAACACCCCAGAGAAATCCGGGGTGTTTATCGTCAGGGGTTAATCTGCGCTTTAGAACACGTATTCGGCTTCAATACCCCAGTTACGTCCTGGTTGCGTGCGACGATCAAGTCCTTCTGTGGTTGATTCCGCACCAATCAGGTCGTTGTAGTCCCAATATTTCTTATCAAAGGCGTTAAATAGACCGGCACGCAGCGTCAGATCTGTCACCGGGCGGTAGAACGCAGTCACATCTGTTACAGCGTAACCAGGCGCACTCACGTTTTCAGTGCCGTTTGAGTTACTCCAATCAGAGTCGGATTTACCCGCAACAGCTTTCACTGACAACTTACCACCGTAAGTGTTTTCAACGTCGGCATAGCCCAGCGCAAAGTAACCAGAAAGTGGAGCGACAGTATCCAGCGCTTCACCGTTTTCTTTGTCTTCACCTTGGGTGTACGCCACACTCATGTCACTGTAAAGACCCGTTGGTGCGCCAAACAGCACATCCAATGCCAGATGTGTTTTCAGCTCAGCACCATAGATTTCTGCTTTGCTGATGTTCTCTTTGGTCCAAAGTTCTTTACCCTGGCCGTTGTCATCAGCCAATTTGTGCGTTTCGATAAAGTTCTTGTAGTCGTTGTAATAAACCGAGAACTCAATACGACCGAAGTCCTGAGTGAAGCGCAGACCAGTTTCGTAACCAATGCTCTCTTCCGGCTTCAGGTTCGGGTTTGCCTCGAATACCGCACCGCTTGCCGCGTCAGTTTCGTAGAAGTAGTAAAGGTCTTGAAGTGTTGGTGCTTTGTAACCTTGGCTGATATTACCGTAGCTGCTCAGGCTCTCCGTCCAGTGATAAACCGCACCCAGTTTCGCCGTTAACGCATCACTTTTGGACTTTGGATTATCTTCTGAAGCTTGTTTTGGCTCTGCGGTAAACTTGTCATAGCGAAGACCCGCGTTCACTACCAGGCGTTCTTCCAGGAAGAAAGCTTGATCCTGTACAAAGATGCCCCATTTCACTGACTCTGCGTTTGGCACTTCACCGGTTTTATCTACTGACGTACCAGCTTTGTAACCCTCTAGGTAATAATCGCGGTAATCCAGGTCAAACTCGTTAGTGATGTAATTCACGCCATAGCTGATTTCATGGAAGCTGTTCTCCAGTTCAATGGCCTTGTCGAACTGGGCATCAAACTGGGCACTCTTATCTACACCGTTACGCATACGCTGACGGTATCCATGACCAAATGACGTTGGCGGCTGTGGCGTTTCATCAAAGGTGTTGTGATTACTTTCACTTTCCAGCGCGGTCACCTGCCACTTCAGGTGGTCGAACGCGACGTTGTTCGCTTGCCATTCATGCTCGAAGGTTACGCGCTTGCGCTTGTCTTCATCACTGGCGCTGTTACGCGTATATACGAAGCCTGGCATGATTTCATAGCCTTCGTTAGACAGCACCAGGCCATCTGCTTCTCGGTTATAAATCTCACCCGTCAGGCCAATTCGATGCGCATCATTCAACTGATAGAAAGCTTTCAGCAAAAGGTTGTCTGAGTTGATATCAAATGGGTCAGCCTGTCCACGTTCGCGGCCTTCAACATCGGCGCCACTGCCGTGGGTCGCTGTTTCGTGACCATCGCGATGTGTGAAAATTAACAAGGTTTCCAGATCGCCGATACGGTTTGCCAAAGTTGCAGTCGCTTTGTAGCTCTCATCAGCACTGTAGTAACCGCCTTTAACGCTGGCATAGGTGTCATCACCCTCAGCTACCAGAAGGTCGCCCGGGTTCTTGGTGCGGATGATCACAGCACCGGCCAGTGCATCACTGCCGTATAGGCTGGAGGCTGGACCTTTGCTTATCTCTACACGCTGCAAGGTATCGGTCTCAACAGTGTTGTTGTATTTGCGCATCACATCTGCGCCTGGGTTGAACGATGAAGGTTGTTCAACACCATCCACCATGGTTTTTACGTAGTTGTCGCTCAAACCACGAATATTAAAACCTGAGTTACCGAAACGACCCGTGCCCGGCATCGACACGCCCGGCTCATTCGCAATCGCCTGCTCAAGATCTTGAGCAAGGTTCTCTTCGATTGTTTCGCTATTCACTACATCAACAGAAGCGGCTACATCACTGATGTTTTGCTCACTTCGGGTTGCAGAGACAACCACTTCGTCAAAGGTATAAACGTCTTGGGCTGAAGCTGTGCCCGCACAGAGAAGGCCGACCAAAATCGCCAGCTTGTTTTTCTTGATAGTCATAATTTCCACTCTTTAAACCGCCTGAGAAATCCCAATCAGTTTTCTTCAGGCAAAAGAAACCTACTCACACTGGTTTCCGTGAGTTTTTTATAGTTATGGGAGGTGATATCAGGCCCTTAAAATATACCCAAACGACCTGATAAAAGAGATTAAGCGTTCTCTTCTTTCATCTTCTTCACGTGACCTTCATTCAGGTGGATCACGGAAAGCATGTCTTCGCCCGACACATCAAATGCCTGACCGAAACCTTTCACGTAACGGCCGATGACTGGATTCAAACGGTAGAGATTGAAATCGCCGAGTTGGCTGAGGTTGTCGATCATCTCGCCCAGACGATCGCGCATCACTTGAATTGCTGTGGTCCAGTGCTCTGAATCACGCTCAATCAGTTCTGCATTGGTGTCAAATGATAGGCGGCGACGCGCAAAGATCGAGCGCGCCTCGCTTTCGTCTTCGATCATCATGATAGAGACGGCTTTGCGGTGCTTGAGGTTTTGACCATGGGTAGCAAGATCTGAAACCAGAATGTAGTAACCCATTTCAGAGAAAGCGAAAGGCGCATAGCTGGTATGTGGTTTGCCTTCTTTGTCTACAGTACCCAATTGAAGCGTGTTGCGAGAATCACGAAACTCCTGAATTTCTGGGCCTAGACGGTTTTGTAGACGTTCTGCTTTGTCACTCATTTTGCCAACTCCTGCTTCATGGCGTTAAACAGTTCAATTTGTTCTGGGAATAGCTGACGCTTTTTGTCACGGCCAAGGTAAATCTTAAACACACAGTGGCCAGTGTTGTCGAAAAAACCAATGTAGTGGCTCTCAGTACCGCGAAATGGCTTGCTGACAAACGCAATGTCAGAGACCAAATCCAGACGAAGATGACCATGTAACTGGCCTTCGCGCCCCATCAGGTTGTAGTAACCGTGTGCAACTTTTCCTTTCGGAAATGGCGCTTTAAATTCAAAGACAGAACCACCGGAATGTACGATGGTGGTGACCTTACCCCATGCTGGCATTGCTTCCAGAATGGTCTGCGCAAGTTCACCCTTCACGTGGGAAATCATACTTTCTGGGAGTGCCAGCGTAATTTCACCTTCCGTCAGTTTCAGTGAGTCCACCATGTTTGATACTGGTGTGTGCTCATCCTGAGCCAGATATTCAGCCACGCGCTGTTTGGTTTCTTCCGTCACGATGATCGCTTGTTGCATCGTTTAACTACTCCTAAGCTGCGACATTTGCCGCTTTTCTTTGCACTTTCTGCGCTGTTTGGTTTTGTAATACTTCAATCAGGTTTTGGGCCAATGTAACCGCCCAGAACTGTCCGGCGAGAGTCAGCGTGAGATAACTTCTGCCATTTCCATTCTTTTCAAGATAGACCAGCCCGTTTTCCTGCCACGCTTCAAACAAGGGAGACAGCGCTTCAAAAGAGCCTTGTCCAGCCACGGAATCCAACTTGTGTTGAGCCAGCACACCCGCATCAAATCCGCTTTTCACTTCAGCAGACACACCTCTATTGGCAGGTGCTAATGTCATCATAGTGACAGGGTAACGTAAATCATTTATCGCTGAGATGTAGGTATCCATATCGCGGGTTTGCATCATCTGACAGCCATTGACATTGCCACCAGCCCCGGCTCCTAAAGGCATGATCTCCGCAGTTGTTTTCGCTAACGAGTTGTAAATACTGCGTTCGCGGTTGTCTGAAGACCAATGGTTAACGCTGAGACGTTTCTGATGGTGCTTCGCCATGAAGTTCACGCCCATCTCAAACATACTGGCCTTCATTTGTGTATCTGCGGGATACGGCAATTTGCCCTGCTCAACCAACTTTGCCATTGGCAAGCCCTGCATTTCGATAAGCTGATACAGGTCGACACCATGGGCACCGGACTCAAGATAGTCATTCAAGTCCTGCTGCCAGATATCCAGAGTTTGGTGAGGCAAACCATAAAGTAAATCCAGAACGATAGGAGCCGCGTTGTATTTGGCCAATTGCTGGATTTTGTCCAACACAACTTCACGGTCATCAAGCCGCTTCGCACTGCGACGAACCTGAGTGTTGAAGCTCTGAACGCCGAATGAGAAGCGGTTAACGCCCCCTTCCAGTGCCGCTTCAAATTTGTCTAATCCAAAACGGTTGATACGACCTTCTAGTGTGATTTCGCAGTCAGGTGTCAGCGGAAATTGGCTGCGGATATCAGAGACGATCATTCGGATTTGTTCGCCGCTAAGATCGGTTGGGGTTCCTCCGCCAATGTATACCGCTTGGAACGGCCCTGACTGACTCCAGACTTGCGACGCTTTCCATCGAATTTCTGCGCGCAGTGCTTCAACGTAGCCTTCAATTAATGACTTGCTGGATGCGTATTGGAAGAAGTTGCAGTATGTACAACGCACGCGACAGAACGGAATGTGAATGTACAAACAGCGTGGTGCATGCGCCGATGACGCTGGGATTGCATGTGCTTTTTCAAGCTCGGTTTGGATATCTTCAGAGTTAACTGAACGCATCATGCCACCGGCATGCGCACTCTTCTTGCGTTGAAAAGCAAAACGAAGTGGATCGGGTGTTCTTAGCCCGACCAATTCCGGATTGTGAAGATCAACATTCATCTCATTTTGCAACCTTTAACATTAACAGCGTCAAACTGCGAGCTGTTTCCTAGTGATTTCAATCATATTCATAAAAGATAATAATGCAACTGATAATTGATCTCATTAGCATTTCATGCATAATGCACCTAATCACTTATTAAAATCAGTTCTTCAGGAGTACGTGTGAACACTCGACGGTACGTAGTTTGTGGTGTCGTTTCAGTTGCACTGCACAGTTTGGCGATTTGGGCTCAACCGCCCTCGCCTCAATTCACAATTAACGATGCCAATACGGGTAACCGTGTGGCTATCCAGCTCATTGCGTCGACGAAACAGGTACCAAAAGAGCCAGAGCCAGCTCCTGTCGAAGATCCTCCACAGCAAGAAACCACAAAGCCGGAACCTAAACCGGTTAAATCTCCTTCGGTAAAAAAGGAGCCACCAAAAAAGGCAGAAGTCCAACCTCAGAAAAAGGTGAAACCAGAGGTCAACCCGCCAAAAGAAACCAAGAAAAAACCACTTGAGAAGGTGACGAAGAAGGAACGCAAAGAAGAGAAAAGCAAGCCTCTTCCGCCGAAAAAACCAATAGAAAAACCTGAGGAAAAACTGGAAGAAACTGCTGAGGAGATGAGCGAAGAAAACCAGATGACTCAGGCGAAATCATCTTCTCCCATGTTGGTCGAAAGGCCCACATTTAAAGTCCGCCCTTCCCAACCTAAGTACCCGAGAATGGCAAAACGTAAAGGGATGGAAGGCACAGTGCTTATAGAAGTCTGGCTGGACGAAGAAGGCCATCAAACCCATCGCTCCCTACTAAAAAGTTCCGGGTTTGAATTGCTTGATGGCGCTGCAATGGATGCAGTGAAAAAGTGGCGCTTCAACGGCCACGAAGAAAATGGTGTCGCCCTGGCGCACAGAGTAAGAATTCCTGTTCGTTTTAATTTGGATTAATCATGTTCGACTTACAATTTTTCACGTCAATCCACGCTCAACTGGGCATCATGACCTGGCCTTTGACACTGCTTTCCGCACTCATGTTGATGCTCATTTTTGAGCGTATCGTTTTCGTTATCATGAACACAAAAACGGGCAGCAAACCTTTGCAAAAAGAGATCTACTCACTTTCGCTGACCAATGACAAACAACTAGAAACCTATGTAGAACGTCATCAACAGGATAAAAGCACCCTATCCCAAGGGATCTGCATGCTGATCAATCATCGTCATTTCACTAAATCTTTGCGTGAAGAAGCTGTTTCTATCTGGCTGCAAAAGAAACGCCGTCAATTCACTGCAGGTCTCAAATTGCTGAACATTATTGGCGTGCTGAGTCCTTTGATTGGTCTGCTGGGAACCGTTGTCGGCCTGATTGAAATGTTTAAAGGACTTTCTGCCACACAAGGTGGTATTTCACCTGCAGAATTGGCCGATGGCTTGGGATTGGCGATGTCTACAACAGCAGCGGGTTTGCTGATTGCCCTACCTGCTATTGCTTCATCACAAGTTTTTGCGCTGTGGGCAGATCGCACATTGGCAAAAATTGAATACGTGCTGAACCACTTCAACCTGCATCTCGCCGGTGTGTCATTCGATGAAAGCGCGGACTGTCCGAAGCATTGCAAACCTTGCGCTGGTTCAAGCTCAGAGTCACCGAGGGAAAGCGCCGCATGATCCGCTCTCAACCAGAAAGTGAACCAACATCATTCACACCGGATCTCACGCCATTGCTGGACATTATTTTTATCGTGATGGTGTTTTTGCTGCTTACGGCAAACATCCAAATCAAAACCATGGATATCGCGATTCCCCAAACCAATGATTCAGAAGTTCTGGAATCTCCAAACCGTGAAGTCATCGCCATCAACGTGTTGAGCGGCGAGCCTTCATGGGCGCTTCAAGGTGAACCTCTTCACGACTGGGAAACCTTTACGGCACAGCTTCTGGAAGCTATTCAGCAAGCCCCTGATAAACCGGTGGTGATCGCTGCGGACAAACAAGCCAATGTGGAAAGCATGCTTAAAGTCCTCGCCTTCATGCAAAACAACAATATCAACGCCACCAATATTGTGATGGAAGAACAATGAAAAAGAATTTCAAACTTGGCGCTGCTGCGCTGCTTTTTACTGGCTTATTTGCTTCATCGGCGCTCGCCCAGGATGCAAGAATCATCAGCGCCGGCTCAACCGTCACTGAACTTTTGTTTGCACTAGGCGCAGAAAAAGAAGTGGTTGCAGTAGATTTAACCAGCCGCCATTACCTTGATGGGAGAGAGATTCCCGTACTGGGCTATCATCGCCAATTATCAGCCGAAGGCCTATTAGCACTAAGCCCTACCCATCTCGTGGGCTCGCCAGAAATGGGGCCGGAAAGCACGTTGAACCTATTGAAATCGGCAAAAGTCGATGTTCAAAAGCTGCCAACAGGCACTTCCATTGAAGACTTCAATCAGCGCGTGGATTCAGTCGCGTCAATTACTGGTACCGAAGACAAAGGCGCTGAGATTAAAGCGGATGTCGCTGATAAAATAGGAAAGTTGAACGCCTCAGCACCTGAGAAACGCCCTTCAGTGATGTTCATGATGATGTCTGATGGCCGCCCACTGACCGTCGCGGGTGATGAAACTACGGTGAACACAGTGATCGAGTTGGCTGGCGGCATGAACCCTGCAGCCAAAGAAACCAGCAGCTACAAGCCGCTGTCCACCGAGTCGATCGTAGAGATGCAGCCTGAATACATTCTGGTATCCGAACGCACCCTTTCGCAGGTTGGCGGTATTGAAGGTATGGTAAAGCAGCAGCCTTTGTTAAGCGCAACACCCGCATTCAAAAACGACAACATAATCCCTATTTCTGGATACGCAATTCTGGGTGGCTTTGGTTTGGCGAGCCTAGATCTCGCTACCGACCTTAACAAACGCATTGTAGCTGGTGAGTAGTACGTTTCCATGAATGATTTGCTGACTAGCCGCGTCTCAGCGCGGTGGATGATGATCGTTTCGTCGATCTTGTTGTACATCACTGTCGTGAGCTCAATTACTTTGGGGCCTATGAATATCGGCTTCTCAGACAGTTTGAAAGCACTACTTCCCGTTCAATCGGACCTTCCTGACTATGTCTCTGTGATCATTCAGGAAGTCCGTTTACCACGCACACTTCTTGCCATTGCTGTAGGCGGTATTCTTGCGATGTGCGGGACCGTCATGCAGGGGCTTTTCAGAAACCCATTGGCAGATCCCGGTATTATCGGGGTGTCTGCCGGTGCTTCACTTGGAGCGGCCATTGCGATTGTTCTATTTGGTGGCGTGATTACCCATACGGCATTTCTGGTGCTGGGTACGGTGCCGGTATTTGCTTTTTTGGGTGGTGCGCTAACGACCTTTGCCATCTATTACATGGGCACCAGTAGTAATGGTACTTCAGTCACTATCATGTTACTCGCAGGCGTTGCGCTTGGCGCAATTGCCGGTGCTGGCATGGGGCTTCTAAACTATTTTGCTGACGATCAGGAGCTTCGTGATCTTTCTCTGTGGACGATGGGCTCTTTAGCAGGCGCTTCATGGGATGCGATTGTGTTGGCTTTTGTTTCATTAGCCGCATTGGGCTTCTTGTTCCAACGCTACGCAAAACCTCTAAATGCTTTGCTGCTGGGTGAAGCTGAAGCCCGTCATCTAGGCATCAACGTCCAATCACTCAAGCGCAATCTCATCCTTCTCACTGCTGCAGGCGTCGGCGTGACAGTTGCCCTTTCCGGCATGATTGGTTTTATTGGCCTTGTTGTTCCCCATATCGGACGCATGCTGACTGGCCCAGACCACCGCACTCTGATTCCGGTTTCAGCGATTTTAGGTGGTTTGGTACTACTGGCTTCAGACATGGTTGCTCGTACCATTGTTGCACCACTTGAAATCCCGGTGGGCATTATCACAGCGGCTCTAGGGGCGCCTTTCTTCGTGGCATTGCTGCTTAAACAAAAAGGTCGTTTAGCATAATGGGTATTGATATTCGACATGCGTCGCTCACGCTGGGTAACAAGGTTCTACTGGATAACTTCAGCACGTCTTTCAAATTGGGTGAGCTAACAATTATTCTTGGACCAAACGGAACCGGTAAAAGTAGCCTGCTTAAATTGATTAGCCGCGAATGGCCATGTAATGGCGAACTTCGCTTCTATGGAAAATCCGCAAAAGATTGGAAACCTGAACACCTCGCCGCATCAATGGGGATACTCCCGCAGTCCAGTAGCCTGACATTTGCCTTCACCGCTCGGGAAGTGGTTGAACTTGGCGGGCTGGCGTTGAGTGCATCCCAAGCAGAACTGACTGAGATCGCATCTGAAAACATGGCAAAGACCGATGTACTTCACCTTGCTGACAGGCTTTACCCAAGCCTTTCCGGGGGCGAGAAGCAGCGCGTACACCTCGCTCGCGTGCTAACACAAACAGCAAAATCGCCAAGAGACACCATATTGATGCTGGATGAACCAACGAGCGCGCTGGATATTGGCCACCAACATAAGACTTTAAGCTTGGCGAAAAAGATGGCACAAGCCGGATCGGCGGTGATCGCCGTGATCCATGATCTCAACCTCGCTGCACAGTATGCAGACCGTATCTTAATATTAAATAAAGGAAAAATAGCGGCAGATGGCATCCCAACAGATGTGCTGACGCCTGAAATAATCGAGGAAGTTTACGGCTGGCCCGTCTCTGTTATGCCTCATCCAACGGGTGATTATCCTGTTGTACTGGCTTGACGTTAGCAAACTCTGTAAGCGGCCCTCTGATGAGGGCTTTTTTATATCTGCTCACGTATACTAGCGCTAAACGAACACAAAACAAGGAACGACAAATGATTCGTACTGGCATCGTAGGATTTGGCTTTGCTGCCCAGACTTTCCACCTTCCTTTTCTCTCTATTCATCCTGATTTCGAGCCTGTCGCGGTTGTTTCTTCAAATCATGATTTAGTGGCAGAGAAGCTCCCCTCCGCGGCGTACTACTCAAACATTGAAGAAATGCTTCGTGATGCAGAATTGGATTTGGTCATTATCACCACGCCAAACCACACGCACTTCGATCTTGCCAAACAATCACTGGAAGCGGATTGCCATGTGTTGCTCGAAAAGCCTTTCGTGGTAAACAGCGGACAAGGCTTGGAGCTGGTTAAAATCGCGAACCAACGCGGCAAAATTCTTTGTCCTTACCAGAATCGACGCTGGGATGGTGACTTCCTTACAGTAAAAGCGTTGATTGAATCTGACGAACTAGGACAAGTTCGTGTTTTCGAGTCGAACTTCGACCGTTTTCGTCCTGAGGTTCGCCAGCGCTGGCGTGAACAGGCTGGCGAAGGATCGGGCATTCTTTATGACTTGGGTTCACATCTAGTCGACCAAGCGCTTCACTTGTTCGGCTCTCCCTTAGCTGTCACCGCTCATTGCAAAGCTATGCGTCCACAATCTCAAGCTACCGACTACTTCAAGATGACGCTGCATTACGCTGACAAAGAAGTGGTGTTGAATTCCAGTCCATACCGTTCAGGCAAAGGGTCTCGCTTTGTCGTACAAGGAGACAAAGCCACGTTCTCATGCGCCGGTTTGGATATTCAGGAACAACAACTACGTGACGGCGTCACGGTAACAAATTCAGAATTTGGCCGCCAGCAACATATTGGAAAGCTAGAAATTGGTGACAACGTCACTGAAAAGGATATCGAATTGGAACACGGTTGCTACTCTGAGCTCTTTGCCAGCCTTGCATCCGCCATTTTGAATGGCACTACACCACCAATCGACCCTTATGACGCGGTAAAAGGTATTTACGCGTTAGAACTTGCCCAACATGCCTCAGAAGCAGGAAAGACTGAGCGGTGGGAGTTTTAGGGTTCTACCAAAGCGCCGAGAAATTTCGGCGCTTTTATATCTTTGCTGAGAATTGTTCTGTTTTTGTCCCTTCCCAAGAAAATCCACGAAAATTCATCAAGTAACGTCATTCCCATGCTGTCCATCAAATCACAAAATAATTAGTTATAGTGCGTTATGATGAATGGATTGTTCCCCAAGAAACAAAAAAGCCCGCATTTGCGGGCTCAAGAATGAGTGGCCAATTTAGTGTTACATCATGCTCTTAGCAATGGCGTAAACCAGCATACCTGCAAGAAGCCAGAATACTGACAAGTTAAATTTACGCAGAACCGCAAAGCCAACAATGACTGCCACGACATCAGAAACACCATGAACGGCTGACATCCAAACTGGTTGGTAAAATGCTGCAACCAGAAGACCTACCACTGCCGCATTAATCAGTACTACAGAACCTGCAAACTTAAGGTGGTTCATCACAGCCTGCCAAACAGGAATGGCCGCAAACAATAGCAATGCCCCTGGAAGGAATATTGCTATGGTGGCTACTGCACTACCAAGGATTGGATTGACCCCTTCCATTGAAGCACCAATGTAGCTAGCAATGGTAAACATAGGACCCGGAACCAATTGTGCCGCTGCATAACCTTCAACCAAAGCATCGCCAGAAACCGAGTCGCCAATCAAAGGTTGCAATAGAGGAAGTACAACGTGACCACCACCAAATACAAAGCTGCCAGCTTGATAGAAGTGATTAAACAAGCTGATAACCGGTGCGCTACTCAGAGCTGGAAGTACTAATAGCGCAGCAAACACGCCGAAAAGAATGGCTGTTTGCTTAATACCTGTTGGCTCTTTGGCTTCAGTCGCTACTTCTGGTTTACGAATAAACAACCAACCAAGAATACCAGCGATAAGTATTGGCATCAGCTGAGCTACGAGGCCAGACTGCCAAAGGATCCAACTAGCAGAAGCCACACAAACAACAAATGTGACAGCGTCACTGATAAACTTTCGTGCCATCGTCCAAATAGCATCAGCGACTACTACGACTGCTAGCAGCTTTGCAGCAGAGATAAGTAATGCCAACGTTGAAGACTCCCCTAGGCTCGCGCTGTACATAGCCGCTGCCGTCAATAAGGCAAAAGATGGGAAGGTAAAGCCAATAAAAGCGGCAATTGCCCCAATGTAGCCCGCACGATGATAGCCAATAAACATCCCTAGCTGACTGCTTGCAGGCCCAGGTAAGAACTGACATAGGCTTAACGCCATCGAAAACTTTTCTTCTTCAATCCACTTACGTTTTTCAACAAACTCTCTTTGAAAATAGCCAATATGAGCGACAGGACCACCAAAGCTCATGCATCCCAGCACAAAGAAACGAAACAGTACTTCTAACATCCGAAAACAAACCTCCTTAATGAACCAGGCCATTGATGAGTTTCACATCAAATACCTGAATTTCTCCCGCAATTTTAAATCTCATGCCCCATGAATAGAAACAATTCTTATCAATCCTTCATATCGATTTGATTAATTTTCTATTTAGTCATGTTCACCATCTATTCAAAGTAACGAAGAAAGATCCTCTAGATCTGTAGATTTACAACAAATGTATGTTAGTGCTCACTTACATGAGTTCACATTGTTTCCATTTGAAAACAAAGCATGTAAGACATTGTTATAAAGAGTCTTATTGAAATCAAAACCAAGAGTTTGGCTATCAACTCAATTTCGTAAATCCCTTTCAGAACGCGATCTGGAATCTGATTTGGGCAGATTGAGCACTAGAGTGCGGATCTTTGAACACAATCCTTACGCAGCATCTTCTAGCCTTTTGGTTGAATGAATCTTTGATGACAACAGCTCAGAAAAATGTTTTTCATGCCTCTCTTCTCCCAATTGAAGGAATGTTGGCAGAGACCTACTAACTTCAAATTTAAATAAAGGAGTTTTACTTTTTGTGACAACGTCACTCAATGAATTTGAAAGAGATGTGATACGCTATCCTCCTCTCGATAACTAACGAAAATTCCATATGTTAGATAACCTTCAGCAAATTGTGGTCCTGGCGACTGTGGCGCATGAACAGCACTTCACCCGTGCTGCCGAGTACCTTGGTATTTCCAAGTCTCAAGTCAGTAAGCAAATTCGCTATCTAGAAGAACGATTAGGTGTTCAGTTGGTTCAAAGAAATACCCGCTCTGTTGCCCTAACCGAAGCCGGCGAACAATATGCAGCCTTCGGGCGCCAGATTGTCGAGACCATGCAAGACGCTGAAGCCATGGTTGCTGGTTTTAGAAATGAGGTTTCTGGAAGATTAAAGGTTGGTGTTGCTCAGTCATTTGGTAATGCTCAAATCACAAAATTGCTCTCAGCATTTCAAGCACAGTTTCCTGCCCTCGAGTTGGAAGTACATTTATTCGATCACCGTCCAAACCTTGTTGAAGATGGATTTGATTGTTGGCTGGCGATTCATGAAGCACCACCAGAAGGAATGGTCGCTAGAAAACTGGGCGACTGCCAGTTTAAGTTGGTCGCCTCACCGGCATACATTGAGGCAAACGGTTCACCCAAACACCCATCAGACCTTCGCGAACGCAATTGCATAACTTATCAAAGCGTTCAACGCACCTATGATCAGTGGCTATTTCAACGAGATGGTAGCGAGCAATCAGTGACTGTCAGAGGATCTTACCGTATCAACAATGCCCCAGCGGTTTTGGAAGCAGCCAAATCAGGCGTAGGCATCGCTTATATCGCAACTTATCTATTAGATGGTGAAATTGAAAACGGTGAACTAAAGGTATTAATGGAGGATTGGAAGCCGACATTGAAGCTGCCTGTTTATGCCGTATACCCACGCCGAGAGTATTTAGCACCTAAAGTTAGACACTTTGTAGACTTCCTTTCGGAAAATATTCGGGTCGTTTAAGCAGATAAAGAAAAGAGGATGTGACATTGTCACATCCTCTTTTCAATCGATAAATCAATATTATGCGTCAGCTTTTTTGTCGGTTGGCATGGCGTACATTGCCTTGACGATCTGAGCAACCCCTTCTGGCAATGAAGATAGCTTGCTATCAAACTGGGCGCGGTCACTATCGGTGATTGAACTGTGCTCTCTGCCCGCAGCAATGTAGTTTGCTGGGAACAAGTGATAGTTTTGATAAATCTGTCGATCAATTTCTGCAGCCAGCGCTTCAGGTGAATCGAACTCGTTACCAATCACGTCACCAAACGCGACATGGATTCTGCGTTTCTGGCCAACAATGCCTTGAACGATGCTTTCGATATCTTCAAACTCACCTTTTTCGTATCCACCTTCTTGCTGCTTGCGGTAAAGTTCGTTCGCTTTTGCTGCATCACATGGATCGTTTTCGTAAGAGATTGTCACCGGAACTATACGCAGCGAAGCCACATACTCAGCGAATTCAATTTTCTGACGACGCCCTTCCATGAAGAACATTTTCAAAATCGCAGGATCTGTCTTATCGTTGCCGTCTTTCGCACGACCTTCTCTCTGCGCAATCCAAATAGACTGCTTTTCATCCAAAGAGGCTTTGATGTAAGCAGACAGTTGACCCAAAGCTTTCATCATTTCTCTTGGGCCTTTCGCAGAGCGCTTAACGATAAAACTCTTATTCAGTTTCATCAGTTCAGTTGCGCAAGGTTTTTTAAGCAGGTTGTCACCAATGGCGATGCGAACCGTATCAAACTGATTCTCATGCAGACACCAGTTGACCATCGCTGGGTCCATCGCTATATCGCGGTGATTAGAAACAAACAAATAGCTGTTGTTAGGATCCAATTTGTCCAAACCACTTGTCGTCAAACCTTCTGACGTGCTTTTGATCATTGAGTCCATGTATGTGGCGATATGAAGCTGAACGTCGCGAACAGTTTTGATTTTATTCCACTTGGAATGTAGGTATCGCTTCAAGATTGGCTTAAGGAGCCAACCTGCTATGCCAGAAAACTGTGGAAAGCGGTACTTTAAAATGGCTGAGATGAATTCTTCATCTTCGATCAGACGATCAATCGCACCAGGCACTTCATCGTCATTGTATGGACGAATTTCTAAGAAAGGATCGTTAGTTTGTTGCACGTGATTCTACTTGCTCCGATAAAAACCGCGCCATTTTACGCGGATATAGGATTTCGAACATTGTTTTAATCGGCATTATACAGAGGTTGGAGGTCTTACCTCACTTGCATTGCTAATGATTGTAACAATGCAGAGGATTTTTGGGCAACAGAACACGACTAAACCCTCTCTTTGCTTGATCTCATTTTGAAAACCCAACACTATGTGCGCCTCGCAATGAGAGAAAGTTAACATGAAGCAAGCCGTAGAATATTTTTACCAAAAAACCGACTACCTAAATGTCGGCCCTCGAAAAAAACAGCCTCAGTCCTCCTATATTTTGGTTCACCAAGGTTTGGTTTTGATCCGCCTGGGCAAACTAGAACTTCCTGTTTGTAAGGGGCAAGGCTTCTGGCTACCTTCCGGTTGCCTGAGTGCGGTCACCGTATTACAAAACTCCGTGATTTCTTCTTTTAATTTCTCTGTTCGATCTACAGTATCAATGCCTAGTTCAGCTGGTTACGTTTTGCCATCTTTGTTGGTAGCGGGTATTGCGGAGCAACTGAGGCAAACGGTCGACAATAGCTGGGATGGTGGATATGGCAGGTTGCTGCGCTGCGCGCGCGATTACTTCGCTTCAGTAACACCGGATGACAACTACGATACCAAGACATCGCAGTTAGCAGATGCCATAGCCCGCCTTGATGGCAGCGAACGACTCAAGCGTAGTGAAGTTTTGGAATGTACGGGCTTTAGTGAAGATCAGATTGAACTACAACTGAAAGTCAGAGACTGCGTAAAGAAAATGAAGTCGGGCCAGAAACTGACAAACATTGCACAGCAAGCATCAATGTCTGAAAAGGAACTGATGCTGCTGATAGAAAGAACGGTTGGTGCTATTTAATTGGCACCTGCATTTGCAGTAGAAACTCGGTATTGGTGTCTTCATGCCATCGCATATCCAACCGATACCGGGTATCGCTGTTATTAGATTCGGTGGTAAAACTGAAGTTCAAACCGTGGTTTAAAATCCAATCTTCCATTCCAATCTCAGTAAAGCTTTGCTTTTGGTACTCTTCCGGTTTCCAAACACCAAATCCGTAGTACGAGGCTCCCGTTTGTGTGGAAAGGAAGTGTGGTATGTTCCAGTCATGCTTCCAGCTGTCCCAGATAGTTGGTATTACCTGATCTTCCACCTGCCATTCAATCACGCTGCGATTTTGCGATTGTGAAAAGTTGATGGATTCAACGACATCTACATCATCAATGGCATTGCCGGATTCAATAAAAGCAGCCGAAACAAATGACGGCGTAACAATAAAAGCAGCCGCCATCAATTTTGGTATCAATATAGAAATCATGAGTATGCATCTTCCCTTGCTTTATCGTGCGCCTCCAAATTGCCTATCGCGTCGGGATTTCGCTCAAGGCTATATCAAAAAATCTGCGCCGATAAAGTCATTGTTTCTTATAATTGGCTGAAGTCTTCAGACCTCAATTTGTTAGCCAGTGCTGGCGTGGTCAGGTCATCAATGGATTCCCCTGCCAGCAATCGCTCCCTGATCGTCGTACTCCTGACGGGTAGACTCTCAGGACAAGCAAGTACGTTCCATCTTTGCAAAATCTCTGCCGATTTGTGGAACTTGGAGAAGTTTAAAAGATTATCAGGCCCAAGTACGAAGGTGAGATCAGAATTGGGATGTTGCTGCTGAATATGGTTAAGCAAAGCCCAGGTAGTCACAGATTCTTCTGCGCACAAGGTTTCTTCTTCTCGGTAAAGCGTTAAATTTTCACAGTTTGAGTCATCAATAAAATCACTGACCCATTCACAGCGCTTAGAAAAATCCGCCATTTGTTTACCCCATGCATGGGCATAACTTGGCACTAATAAAACGCGATCGAAATGGCTGAGACGTTGAACAACGCTCAGGTGCCCCAAACTAGGTGGGTTAAATGCGCTGCCAAAGATGGCAATGTTTTGCCGTAATTCCGTTTTACTCATTTCTTCTTGTATTGTTCTGCATCCATTCTCTATTGATAACCGATTCAATCAGCCCCCTTCAATCTATTTGCAGCGAAATCGAGATTGGATGAACAAGAAACCATCTACCGAGCCTGTTTTTGCATCATTTTGGTGAGAAGAACACATGACTCACGCCCTAAAACGGGGAAATCTTCGCTAAGCGAAGCTTGAGGTAAGAATGATCATGATTTTGCGCGTAGGATGTTGCAGAATAAACGAAACATGTCACAAGGGTCTGTCTTGAAATGGAACAAGCTATCCGCGAAGAAATGCGAGTATTGCCAACAATCGATGCTGAATTTGAAGTTCAGCGCCGTATCAACTTCATTAAAAACCGTTTGAAAGCCTCTGGTACAAAATCTTTGGTTTTGGGCATCAGTGGCGGCGTCGACTCTTCTACATGTGGTCGTCTAGCACAATTAGCCGTTGAACAACTGAATGAAGAAACAGGTTCATCTGATTATCAGTTCATTGCTGTGCGTTTACCTTACGGTGTTCAGAAGGATGAAGATGAAGCCCAATTGGCACTAAGCTTTATCCAACCCACACACTCTGTCAGCGTGAACATTAAAGATGGTGTTGATGGCCTGCATGCTTCAACACTGACCGCGCTGGACGGCACCGGTTTGATTCCAACAGACAATGCCAAGGTCGATTTCGTTAAGGGTAATGTAAAAGCACGTGCTCGTATGGTCGCACAGTACGAAATCGCAGGCATGGTTGGCGGCTTGGTGCTAGGTACCGACCATTCCGCCGAAAACATCACCGGCTTCTACACAAAATTTGGTGACGGTGCATGCGATTTGGCGCCACTGTTTGGTTTGAGCAAGCGTCAGGTCCGCCAACTTGCTGCGCACATGGGTGCACCTGAACTTCTTGTTGTGAAAACCCCTACAGCAGACCTCGAAGAGCTGTCACCACAGAAAGCAGATGAAGATGCACTTCAACTGACTTACGACGAAATTGATGATTTTCTGGAAGGCAAAGCTGTTGAAGATCGCGTGAAAGATCGTTTGGTAGCTATCTACAATGCCACACAGCACAAACGCCAGCCAATCCCGACTATTTACGACGACGAATAAACTCGTCCTTAACAACACAAAAGCGCTCTTGATGAGCGCTTTTTGTTTGTCTGCGGTATCTGATACCAATCGTAGTAAATATCTGCTCATCCTAGCTTGTTAAAATGCTCTATAATTGCGTTGGGAAATTTGACTGTAGAATAACTACTTATCGAAATTTCCCGCCTTATTCTCGAGCATTTTTCCTACGCTATTTCTGATCACCTATTCACTGTGATTGGTATGAGATTTAATATCGGGCTATCTTGTCCCCGACTTCAATCAGCATATCCAATTCCCACCAAATCATTTCACACAAGCCATATCGATAGGCAGCTTTGCGAAATTCCGAATGTTCCTTCTGATACATCACGAATTTTTCCGGATGGAAAAGCCGGCAGGCTTTGACATTGGATAATCGATCGCAAGCTTTGACGATCAATGCGAGTTTCGCGGCTTCATCGGTCTCATCAAGTTGGAGAAAACGTTGATTGAGTTGTCGCTTTTTCTCCCCTCTGTCACCCGCGACCGGATCTGTAAGATAACTGACAGACAACGCAATCTTATCGCCAAAATCTTGGACTAACTCATCGACACTTGTCGTTGTATCTTCCAGCACATCATGCAGTTGAGCCACGATCATTGCGTTGATCCCAAACGGTTGTGCCAGTTTTTCTACATCATCTAAATGCACATGGTATGGAAATTCTCCGTAACGTTGCCCTTCGTGACGAGCACGAGCGAATGTCTTTGCCAGCATTAACCGATCGTTCAACGTCGCTCCTTTACCTTGCTTATTCCCATATAGAAAAAATGGTTTAAAATCTTGCTTCTAGGATAACGTCAAGCCAGAAAAAGAAAACGGCCATTTATTGGCCGCTTTCACATTAATCATCTTTTTTCGATGCTTCGCGCTCGCGAATCTCATTGGCCACTAACATGATGGCCTCACCGCTGCTCATGCCCTGTGCCATTAAAGCGTGAATACGCTCGGCTGCTTCTTGTTGTTCAGCATGGCTCAGTGTTGGCATACCGTTCATTGTCGACCTCGAAATCACTCTGTTTCAGAAGTCGCACATTCTACTGCCAATTACCTTAGAAGGTAAATGCCAGTTGTGCAGAACCGCCATAGCTATTGCTATCAATGAGCTGGGCAGCCAGATCAAAGTGAACGGTATTGAATGGCGATAAGCCAAGACCGAGCGTTACTGTACCATCCAAGGTGTCTTCCAAATCGTTGATGTACCCTGCTCTGAGTTGAGCCCAACCGAACGCATTAAACTCAGCACCGAGGCGTACCAATTGTGTATTGTCCACAATCGCAGGCCCACTTGACGCAGAAAAGCGCTTCTGTTCATTCAAATCCACATCAATCGCAGCGACAAAGAGATCTGTTACAAAAGCACCGCCAACAGTATAGAGGGGCTCAATATGATAGGTGTAGTCACGGGTGTAGTTTACGGTTTTAATTTCCTGTGAAATCAGGTTTTTGCTGCAAAACCAACACGGAAGGGTCCTGTTTGCCATGCTGCACCTATATCTACGTTAAATGCACTTTCTTCGGTACGGTTAGCATCTGAATCCCAGTCATCGCCTTCAAAGCTGTTGATGTCGACTTCGTAGTGATAGGTGTAGTACTGCTGTGATTTTGGCGTTACACCTACCGCAATACGCTGTCCCGCGAGTTCGAGGTTTCCTGCGAGTGCCAAACCCACATCAACAACACCGAATGCTAGAACGCGACCTTTCGACGTTAACGAGGAAGGAACATTGCCAGGGCCTGTCGTTCCACTAATGGCATCAATATCAGCCTGTGAGACCTCAGGCATGACAATGGCTTCCGTATAACCCTTGACAAAGAAGTTGCCCGAAATCGTGGAAGTTGGAACCGCAACGGCCCCGCCAATTCCGCCGCTGAGGTAAGCCAGTTTATTGTTGAGGTTGCTCAATGCATTCGCAGCATTATCTCGGTTACTCGTGTTCGTAGGGTCGCTGGTAAAAGTGTCATAAACATCCCCAAAATCTTCCATGGCGTCGACCAGTTCATCAGGGTCGCGGACCTGAATACCAATAACGGGGAAAAGCACACCGAATGCGCTATCTGGATCCATCGCAACGAGCGCAGGGTTATGAAAGCCAGCAGAAAGATAATCCGCGGCGGCCGTACCAGCACCACCCATTGCATCAATTCGGGTATCAATACTGTAGTTAGCAGACAGCGCAGGCAAGGAAGTCAGCGCAATGCTGAGTGCAAGTAAGCTCTTTTTCATGGCAAGAATTCCATCTCAATGGTTCAAAGGCGGGAGACACGGTGAGCATGTCTACTCAAAAACGGCATTGTGTCTACTTTCTCTACAAATCGTAGTAGAAGCCAAATAGCAATAAAGAGACAATTCTTGAAGGTGTGACAACACTCAAAACTGTGTGTTGTTTTATTGATAGAAGATCAAAGAAATAAAGTTAAGAAACCTATTCTTGATTGGGTTTTAAAGAAAGTTCTCTGAGATCGATATCAGGCAAATCAATAAATCTGGCGATTCTTTGAACATCTTCGAACAAAATTGCACCCTGCCACCGCCTTTCTATCAGTGCGACAGAGAACCAATATTGTCCGTTCGGGACATCAATCACTGGCAATGAGGTAGGAAGGTTTTTGTCCTTTTCATCAGACCATATAGGTGCATCCTGCCCCACGTCGGTTTGATAGAGATTCATCGACAAGAAAGGTCTCGGACAGGTGCTTTTTAAGTCTGTCGGCGGTGCGATACGCCAGCTGCGACTGTCTTTCCAACTGATTTTCTGAATGGGCTCAGGCTGTGACACCAGCACCCAGGAAGACCAGCTCTCACCTTCGGTTGAAGTGAGTTCAAGCTTATAAAGACCAGCATGAACAGCACCAGAGAGCCCTTCTATATCCAGTTTGAAACGGTTCGCGTTGTCCGGGGTTAAATTCGAGACCACCAGTTTAGTATCTGGCCACTCCGAAAAGGTGACGTTAGCGACGCCAGAATCTGACGAGCCATAGATAGAAAACTGATAGTAGACCCTGTTCGGTGTCTGCACCGTTTCACGACGAATGACAACCGCTTGAAGCCATTTCGGTAATGACAAAGTACTTAAACTTCTGCCGCAATCCTCACTGATAGCAAGAGACAGTAACTCAGTCAGGTGCCTTTGTTCTGTATCCGTTTTTTCCTGTTGCCAAGCTTCAATCATGGCTTCAAAGCTTTGGGCGGTATTCCCTTCAAGCAAGCGTTGGTGGGCAGACGTCAGCGCGTCTGAACCACTGAACCACGCAGCAGAGCTTCCAAACGGAAGCATCAGAAATAGAAAAAGAGATACCGCCTGCTTCATCAGTGCATTTTCATCCGATAACCAACACCACGCAGTGTTTCGATCTCTACCTCGGGCAGCTTTTGGCGAAGCTGCAGCACGTGAGTATCAACCGTACGAGTCGTTGGGTAATGGTTATAACCCCAAACCTGATCCAGCAGCTCATCACGGGTGAATACTCGGCCTGCATTTTTTGCCAGAAAAGCCAGCAAATCGAATTCAGTACGGGTCAGGATAACTTCACTTTCAGAGCAAATAACTGAGCGCGTAGAGAGATTAATTCTCAGCTTACCGACCGCAATGTCATCAGCGACACTTTCCCCTTCAGTAACAGGACGGCGAAGATGTACTCGAATTCGTGCCAGCAGTTCTGCTTCTGCAAAAGGTTTAGTCATGTAGTCAGTCGCGCCTGAGTCTAAGCCACCAACGCGGTCACGAACCGACACCATCGCTGTCAGCATAATGATCGGTACATCTTTAATTTTTTTCCATGCCGGTAGCCATTCCATAGAATCGCCTTCCGGTAGTTGACGATCCAAAACTACAAGATCAGCCTGCGCCCAAAGCGCTTCAACTTTACTTGCACAATCTGCGTACAAGCATTTGTATCCGTTTTGTTCCAAACTGGCAAGAAGACCATCCGCCAGGTTAGCATCATCCTCAACCAGCAACAGAGTCGTTTGTTGGGTCACAAGGTATCTCCAAAGTAAATGTGGTTGGCGGCCCAGACAATGTCAGTCTGCCCCCCATCCTTTCTATCATTGCTTCAACAATTGTCAGACCAAGCCCCAGGCCTTTTTCACTGACAAAAGGTTTTCGAATTGTTTTCCAGTCTTTTGCGGTCAATCTTCCCTGATCCTGCACCCGGATAGCGAGCTGACCGTTATTAATTTCGGCAAACACCACGACGGGCGTTTTCCCGTATTTTTTGGCATTGCTTATAAGGTTGTCGAGCGATGTCGTCAACCAGTATATGTTGACCGCTATCGGTCCATCTTCTTTGACCTGCAATTCTACCTGACGTTCTTCACAGAGGTAACCAAGCCAATCTTCCAAGGAAGGAATGCTTTCTCTGACAAGTTGTTGCTGGTTTGACTGCAGGTAATCTTTACTTGCTTCTGCTAATTGTTTCAGTCGCATGGAATCTTCACATAGGCGACGAAACTCATCATAAAGAGGCTCTGGCAGACTGTCGAATTTTCTGCGGAAACCTTCTACCGTCATCCCCAGACTCGCGATAGGCGTACGCAGTTCATGTGTCAGGATTTGAAGTACCAGCATTCTTTCTTGCATCAGGCGTCTTTTGACCGTCCAGCGGTTAAACACCCAGCCAGCAATCCAAAGCAAGTTGATGACAGCAAGGATCACTACCAGCTGTGACCAATATGAGGGCGCTTGCTTCTGATTCCAACAGACATTGCCAATGCGGGACAAACAGAACCCATTGTCGTCAATCGAAGAGGCAAGCAGGTGTTGTTTTTCAAGCAGAGGTAACCATATGTCCGAGCTATAAACCTTGTATTGGCTACCTTCCCTAAGCCACAAATCATCGCCGGAAAGAATGGACTCTGCCCCGCCATTCAGCGCATTGATGCCGTTTTCTGGCATGCGCTGCAAACGGCCAAGCAAGGTTTCAGGTGGTGATAACAACCGTTCTTTGATGTGGAAAAAGCGAAGTAACTCATCGCGGCGGTCCGGGAATTTCTCAACGTACTTAGCCGCGTAACTTCCTCCCCCCGGATGAATGAGATTAGAACGGGAGAACCATACTGATGGAAGTTGAGTGTTGAAACACATCGCTCGGGTAAACACTAATGGATCGGTGACCAGAGGGCTCACAGGCCAAGGCCCTTTGCATTTCTCGGAGGATTGATAAAGACGTTTGAGATCTTTAAGCGGATAGTTGGCTGATTGAGGCAGCAAGCTATCAGGGACAAGCAGCGCTTTTGGGTATTCACTGTGGATAGCATTTAATGCATAAGTAGCGATCGGACGTTCAGCCAATAGCGAAAGCCTGAACGCACTGAGCTGTTCAGGGAACGACACATTTGCCCAAGCGTGTGAGCTAAGCAAGGTAAGAAAAACAATCAGAAACTTTTGCATGGCATGAGGTTACCACCAAAATATTTCACAATGTCAGTAGTTTGTAAGAGTCTATGCAAGAAGTCGCGCTAATTGCTGTTTTCTCGCACAAAAAAGGCCAGCAAGATGCTGGCCTGATTCATTAAGAGTATGCGGTTAGATCGCTTTCGAAATAGCGTCCACACTCTCTTTAGCGTCACCGAATAGCATTGCCGTGTTCTCTTTGAAGAACAGCGGGTTTTGAACACCAGCGTAACCTGTGTTCATTGAACGTTTGAATACGATAACGTTTTTCGCATTCCACACTTCAAGAACTGGCATGCCAGCGATTGGGCTGTTTGGATCTTCCATTGCTGCCGGGTTAACCGTGTCGTTCGCACCGATAACCAGAACCGTATCTGTTTCTGGGAAGTCTTCGTTGATTTCGTCCATTTCCAGAACGATATCATACGGTACTTTTGCTTCCGCGAGCAGTACGTTCATATGGCCAGGCAAACGACCTGCAACAGGGTGAATACCAAAGCGAACGTCAACACCTTTGGCACGAAGCTTTTCAGTGATTTCGTGCACTGGGTACTGTGCCTGAGCAACAGCCATACCGTATCCAGGAGTGATGATCACAGAACGAGAGTCTTTCAGCATTTCCGCAACTTCGTCCGCAGACACTTCGCGGTGCTCTCCGTATTCAACATCCGACGACACAGAGACTTCCTGACCGAAACCACCAGCAATAACGCTGACAAAAGAACGGTTCATGGCTTTACACATGATGTAAGAAAGAATCGCACCCGACGAACCTACCAGTGCACCGGTAACGATCAAAAGATCGTTTGCCAGCATGAAACCTGCCGCCGCCGCTGCCCAACCTGAGTATGAGTTCAGCATTGAAACGACAACCGGCATATCCGCACCACCGATTGATGCCACAAGGTGGTAACCAAATGCAAAAGCAATCAGCGTCATCACAAGCAGCGCAAACATGCTGCCATCAGCTTTCACGAAGTAAACCATCAGCAACGTTGAGATCACAACTGCCGCCAGGTTCATCTTGTGCTTGTGTGGCAAGTTCAAAGGAGAAGACGAAATGATTCCGCGTAGCTTACCAAACGCGACAATCGAACCCGTGAAAGTGACCGCGCCAATGAACACTCCCAAGAACACTTCCACCATGTGAATAACGTGTTCTGTGTGCGCAAATTCGCCAGCGTATGCTGGTGGCTCTAAGTAACTGTTGTAACCCACCAAAACAGCTGCCATACCTACAAAGCTGTGTAGGATCGCAACCAGTTCTGGCATTTCCGTCATTTCTACGCGTTTTGCGTAGTAGATACCGATAGCAGCACCAATGACCATAGCGATAAAGATCCAAGAAAGACCTTCAGCATAGGGGCCAAAGATGGTCGCGATGAGCGCGATGCTCATACCAGCGATACCAAAGTAGTTACCTGATCTTGCTGACGTTTGTTTTGATAGGCCAGCAAGGCTCAGGATGAAAAACAGTGCAGCAACGATATAGGCTGCTTGTGCTAGTCCTGCAGACATTCTTTGCTACTCCTATTAATCTTTACGGAACATTTCAAGCATACGCTTGGTGACTGTGAAGCCGCCAAAGATATTGATGCTTGCAATGAGAACGGCGATAAAGGCGAGGAAAGAAACCACACCGTTGCCTTGACCTATTTGGAGTAGCGCGCCCACAACGATAATGCCGGAAATGGCGTTCGTTACAGACATCAGCGGAGTATGCAGAGCATGTGTCACATTCCAAACCACGTAGTAACCGACCACACAAGCCAATACAAATACGGTGAAGTGTGAAAGGAACGCTGGCGGTGCAACCGAAGCCACCCAACCAAATGCACCAAGTCCCACAGCCAGTGCTGCAATTTTCTTCACTGGTGAAGTTGGTTCTTCGACTTTCTCTTCTTTAGGAGCAATCGGTTCTGCTTTCGCTTGAGGTTGAGCAGACACTTGAATTGGTGGCGCAGGCCAGGTAATTTCGCCGTCTTTTACGACAGTCACGCCACGCAGAACCACATCTTCAAAGTCGATATCGATGTTGCCGTCTTTTTCTTTGCAAAGCAGCTTCATCAGGTTAACCAGGTTGGTACCGTAAAGCTGTGACGATTGGGTTGGCAGACGACCAACCATGTCGGTGTAACCAATAACTTTAACGCCGTTATCTGTTACAACCACTTTGTCTGCTTCTGTATATTCGCAGTTACCGCCGTTCGCTGCAGCGAGGTCAACAATGACGCTACCCGCTTTCATCGAATCGACCATCTCTTTAGTCACCAGTTTTGGTGCCGGACGGCCCGGGATCAAAGCGGTAGTAATGATGATATCAACGTCTTTGGCTTGCTCAGCGTATAGCTCAGCAGCTTTTTTATTGAAGTCATCAGACATTTCTTTCGCGTAGCCATCGCCACTGCCCGCTTGTTCCTGAAAATCGACTTGCAGGAACTCAGCGCCCATACTTTCAACCTGCTCTTTTACTTCAGGACGAACGTCGAACGCGCGAACAATTGCACCAAGGCTACCCGCGGCACCGATGGCTGCCAGACCAGCAACGCCAGCACCAGCCACAAATACTTTTGCTGGTGGCACTTTACCTGCTGCAGTGATTTGGCCTGTGAAAAAGCGACCAAATTCGTGGGCGGCTTCAACCACTGCTCGATAACCGGCAATGTTTGCCATAGAACTCAATGCGTCCAGCGCTTGTGCACGAGAAATGCGCGGCACAGAATCCATCGCCATAACATTGATTTTTTGGAGGATAGATCGTGCATCAAGGCTTCATTCTGGGCTGGCCAGATAAAGCTAATGAGCGTTGCGCCCTCTTTGATCAGATCAATTTCGTTAATCCCAGCCGCGTCGTCTTTGTGCGGTGCGTTAACTTTGAAGATAATGTCAGATTGCCAAACAGCGTCGGCATCAACGATTTTCGCTCCGGCCTGCTCGAAAGCAGCATTGTCAAAACTCGCCAGTTGACCAGCATCCTTTTCGACAACAACTTCGAAGCCCATTTTTAATAACTGCTCAACCGTTTTCGGTGTGGCAGCAACTCGCGTTTCATGCGCAAGTATTTCTTTTGGAACACCAATTTGCATAGTTAGTCCCTGACTATTGGCAGTGTAAGTAATCTGTTTGTAGCGAACTGAAAAAGCTTAATCAACAGTTTTGTAGGAAAAATACTAAAATAATCGATTGGCAAGCCCCTAACGAGGCAATTTTAATGACTTTTAGTAATAAAATAACGCCATTTAGTTAAGGCCAGAGGTCAGACCTGATTTGACGCATCACAACTAACTTGCTGATTTAATACTTATTAACTTTCCATTCACCTACATTTCTGCGACGTTCCGTATCCTTACGAACCGCTGGTGTACTTTTTGACCGAAATCCAATGTTTTTGCTTTGATCTCGGTCAGGTCTTATGAATCCCTAAGCAATACGCAACCGGATTCATCCATCAAAACATTCTTTCGCCCATTTGATCGATAAATAATTGAGACTTCTTGAGCATCAGTTCATTCGCCCCTTCTTCAGAAGGCAGAAGGTCTGAGCGAATGAAGCTGTGAGTTTTCAACTCACCATCGATTTCTTTGCAAATGCGCCCACTAATTCGATATTGGCCACCTTCTGATTTCGCTTCTGGATAAATCAAATAACCTTTGTATTCGGTTACCTCAGTTTCTTTCGTTGGTTTTTCTTTACTACTGAATAACCAGTCAAAAAGTCCCACGTTAAATCACTCTCAATATTTGAATCAAATCAGTAAATCATAGTGACGAAACGCCCAGTTTTTGTCCAGTACACAAATGGGGAAAATTGAGGTAGGAGCACGATAAATTGTTGAGGTGAAGAAAATAAAAAAGCGCTGACCTCATAGCCAACGCTTTTCTTCTTTTCGTATATCGAATTGTACTATTAGCGGATCAGCCCGATATCGCGCTTGATGTGCTCTGGAAGTTCATTCGTTGAACGAACTGCTTTATTCAGATCACGTTTGCGCACTACGTCCATCGCATGGGCAATCAATCCTTTGAAAGAAACCGCATAGTTTTTCTGCACTTTTTCTACAGAAGCAACTGCTGGAGCGAAGTTAACTGCCTGTGTCATAACCGCCTCACTATGTGATTGTCTTTACTGAGTAAATTCTAATCATTTGCTCATAGCAGATAAAATGACTTAAATTGCTCTTATCGATTAGTTTTTCTTATTCGAAATGATAATTCGGTCACCATACAACGAGCAAAATCGGGCACCAATTTGATTTAGAACAAACACATAGAGTAGATGCATGCATTATTAATAGTTATTTATCAATTTCATTTCAGTTTGTTAACATCTGATTTTAACAAACATGACGAGACCACCTTGCTTGTATTCCTAAGTAAACATTCCTCTGTTCTTCTTATCGCTGCCGCCTTTGCAGGTTTTGCATTGCCAGAACTTTCTGAATCTGCTCTACCATACCTTCCCTATGTATTATTTACTCTCATGCTGTTTACCTTGATGGGTATTGACCAGCGTGCACTCGTCAAATCGGTAGCTGACAAAGAGGCATGGCTTTACGCGCTGGTTCATAGTGGCGTCACGACACTGACGGTCACCGCTATAGGCACCGTGTTTGGAGCAAGCACCGAGCTCATGATGGCTGCCACCGCCGTTTGTGCGACAGGCACCCTGTTTGCGACCCCCGCCATCGTGCGTTCGGTTGGGTTTGAGCCCTTAAAAGCGATGGCTTTTACCATTACCAGCACACTAATGATGCCCGTTGCACTTTATATCAATCTGGCCCTCTTCAGTGCGGATGAATTCTCCCTCGATCTTCAAGATTATTGCATCAGGCTCGTCATATTCATTTTTGGTCCAATGTTGTTCTCCTACTTGGTTCACCAATCAATACCCGAAGAACGTTTAACGCGTATTCATGGAAAGCTGGCACAATTTACCATCATTCTGGTTTTTAGCTTTCCTTTTGGCCTAACCGGTCAATATCGTTGGTTATGGGATAGCGACAGATCTTTTGCCATCAACATGCTGTTTATTGCAGTGGCAATTTGCGTTTTGTTTTTCATGATCGGTCTAGCAATCTATTGGCATAAAGGCAGATCAGAGGCATACGTGGCGGCAATCACATCAGGGAACAGAAATGTATTACTCACCTACTCTGTTGCGGGTAGTTTCTTAGGGCCTTTGTATTTGCCGTTGATTGGAGCGCTGCAACTTCCTATCTATGTGCAGCCGATACTGGTGAAACTATTTTTGAAGAGAGACGGGAAGAGAACCGCTAAAGCATAGATTCATACTGAAGCGTGAGCATTACCCAAGTAACACGCCGTACCTGCCACTGGATTTGTTTTAATGTTATCGCCTGAATGGGCCCTGATTCAGTCAAGTTTGCTTATCTTTCGCTTAAAGACCTGCCGCAGGCACGAAGTAAACCAGTGATGCCCAGGCTGCAATCCAGAAAGCGATAAGTCCGAAATCCATCCAATCACGTTTTTCCACCATGACTTCCCCCTTAAACAACATCTTTGTTTATATATCGGTCAACGGATAAAGAAATTGAGTTATTTCTTCACTTTTTTATATAGACGGCAAATTTCCGCCATATATCTGTGCTGATGCAAATTTCGGGCACAAAACTAAAAGAAATGTGAAGCAGGAAGTGAAAAGTCAGGTGTAGGAACGATATAGGCGACAATCTTGCCGCCTAACTGTCAGATTTATCACAAGTAGCTCTTTGCTCAATCGTTAGACTGGCAAGGAAGGTAAGTTAAAAGATTTTCTTCTGGTGCCAACAGAGTGTCTTTCGTTCTGGCAAACTCAATAAAACTGTCGGCAAGAGTGACATAAATGGAACGAGGTAATTCGCTCATACATTTCAAAGAATCATAGCCTTCTTTTCCTTGCGACGTGTACGCCGAGGAAACCGCGATGTATGTCTTCTCTAATTCGACTGTTTTCCAGGTTCCACCTAGCGTTTGATATTCCAACTGTGTAATCCGCTGACCTTTGGGTTTGCAACATTCATAGGTATAACGCAGTCCAGCGGTGTAAGGAAAACTACCGTCTCCTGTGCCTTCTACGCCGTTATTCGTCGCGTTATTGATGGCGCCTTCCAGCGCCTGCATCACTTGAAGGCCTGTTGGCTTGTATAACATCAGATCGATGGCAAACGGCAAGAGTCTGCCCGCCACTTCTGCTGCAGTCAGCTTCCCATTCTCAAGGCTTACGCGAACACCACCCGCATTGTGAATAGCAAAATCGACCTCATAACCGCGCTCTCTTGCAGAATAAATCATCGCTTCACAAACTAATGGGGCAATCTGGCTGCCGCCGTTTTCATCTGGTACACGAATATGGCGTAATCGGGCAGGCAACTTAGTGACAACGTCACTCTTTAATTTATCTACAGCCGGGCGATATCGCTCGGCGATCACCTGCTTTATCCCTTCATCACCGCGACAATGAATAACATTCGGTTGTTCTAGCAAATACGCTTTGGCTTTCTGGAACGTTTCATCAGGAAGATTTTGGTCCCAGGACGCATCCATCGCCAAACTGCGGCCAAGCATCAGGAAGTTGCCACCGCTATGCGCTGTCACCTTTCCATTTCCATCTAGGGTGACTGTCAGCTTTCCAAGGGCAAGTGAATGGCATCCGGCTTGCACCACAAGGGTGTCGTTAATCTGACGGCCATAAGGTCCCATGTCGCCAAGACCAAGATTGCTAAAGTCACCCTGTAACACATGACTATGACCACCCACAATCACAGACAGACCCTCTACCTCTTCAGCCATTTTCAGGTCTTGGTCATATCCTAAATGGCTGAGCAAGATAATGTGTGGTGTGCCGATTTCCTCTTGGATGTACTTAACCGTGTTTATGATGGTTTCTTTAGAGTTGACGAATGGCGTGTCAGGATCTGGCATGGCGATATCGGCCATTTTATCCAGAGCTACGCTGAAGATAGCCACTTTCTTGCCGCCAAACTCTTTCGTAAGTACGCTGGCAATTTTCAGGTCTGGATCATAAGCCAGCAAAGGCGCTTTCCCTTTTACAGGAAACCGCTTGTTCGGGAGTTCTTTACTGACATCCCAGTTACCTGCCAGAAACGGAAAGGTAATTTGGTCGAGGAATTTTGAAACCGCAGCATTACCCAAATCTAATTCATGATTACCCAAAGCCATCGCATCCAGGTTCAACATGTTGAGTAAAGTGGCGTTGGCCTCGCCTTTAAACAGGCTGTAATAAAGCGTGCCTTGAAAGCAGTCCCCCGCATGAAGGAAAAGGAAGCCGTCCGTATCGTTTTGAGTTTCTTGTCTGAATGATTTAGCGACAGAAGCAATTCGGGCAAAACCACCTACATTGGCATAGATACGGTCTTCTAGGCCTGTTACAGCAAGCGAGATCGGCGTCGGTTCGAAATGAGAGTGAGTGTCATTGATGTGCGCAATAGATAGCGTGATAGGTGTGACGTTGGGCATGATTTCCTTTATGCGCTGCACAAAAACGAAGTGTATCAGAGTTTAATCCTAGTTCACACACATCACACTTTTATTGCAAGACTTGTTATGCAGGAGTCAACATATTGAGAACTCTAACGATACCGCCCAATATCAGGCTGAACATCGCGATGTACCACCATTTCATCTCGTCTCGGGAAAGGCTTTGCACATGAAACAGAACAACATTGAGCTGGTGCCAGTTCTCTGTTCGGGATGCGTATTGAAAAGCGCAGCGAATAAGCGCTACGACACCTGTCACGAGTAAGACAGTTTCAATCGCGTGTGCAATTACGAGTAACAAGTGAAAACTCCAGTTGTTTTGTCATTTAGAAATAAAACAAAAGAGTTAACGCTATTCAACATTTTGTTTACTTTCGCGCGTTTATTCGTGAAGCACGGTAGATAGATGTAAAAAAGGGAGCGCACTGCTCCCTCTGTTCTTCTGCCTGACTCAATCAGTCAACACACCATTTTGGTAGTCCGTTATGGCTTGATTAATCTCTTCCATTGAATTCATCACAAACGGACCATAATGAACAACGGGTTCATCAATGGGCATGCCGGATAAGATCAATACCCCCGACTCTTCGTTTGCCTTCAACGAAATAGCATCACCGCCAGAGAGTTGAACGAAGTGGCTTTGTTTGACTGACTCGCCCGCAACTTCCACCTCTCCTTTGTAGACATAAAGGTTTGCCTGATAGGTACTTGGCAACACAATCTCACGACTTTGATCTGATGCTGCACGCCAGTCCGCAACAAACACTTCGATACTGGTTTGTTGTAATGGGCCTTCAACAGGCACACCGTTACTGACTGCATGACCACCAATCACCCGCAGTAAGTTTTCGGTTTCACCATACTCATTAATTTCAGGTGACTGAAAATCGTGGTACTGCGCAGGGCGCATTTTTTTCGCTGCTGGCATGTTAATCCAGATTTGAAACCCATGAAGTTCACCATCACTCATGATCGGCATTTCACTGTGAATCACACCTTTGCCTGCACTCATCCATTGCGCACCGCCAGATTTAAGTTCACCAACATTTCCCATATGGTCACGATGCTGAAAATGCCCTTTAAGCATGTAGGTCAAGGTTTCAATACCGCGGTGAGGGTGCGGAGGAAAACCACCAATGTAGTCATCAGGGTTTACACTTTTCAGCTCATCAATCATCAGGAAAGGGCTGAACCTTGGGTCATTAAAACCATGTGCGCGGCTGATCTTCACACCATCGCCGTCCTGCGATGCGTGAGAGCGAATGACACGATGTACAGTTCTTGTTGTCATACTTAACTCCTTGGTTGAAGACAGTTTAGGCAACCCTGTTACAAGTTAACACCACCTTAAATCTAACGAGTCATTCAAATTTTTCGAACAAGAATTTGGGACTATTTGGGACTAGATGACGAAGAAGATTGGAACGAAAAAGAAATGCTTTGCGAATGCCATAGGTTTTGATATTTATCTGACTAATCGACATTCATGGATGAATATCAATGATTGAATGGCATGCCAATATCATGTGGCACCACACAGAGCCTTATCGTCGCTTCGGCGTGAATATTGGGCAACGAATGACTGTTTTTCGCCTAAACGATGACTCATTACTCGTTCACAACCCAGCCAGCCTATCCCCCCAACTTCAGGAACAACTCAAACGAATTGGAAAAATTAGCTGTATAACTACCGCCAACCTGCACTTACACCAGAACTTGTCTGATTGGTGGCTTACCTATCCGGAAGCGCGCTTTTTTGCAGCCCCCGGTCTTTACAACAAACGAACCGACTTAGGATTTGATGGGATTCTTAATTCCACCACGTCGACTTTGTGGCGTAACCAGCTTTACCAAACGGTTTTGAGAGGCAACGATGCTTGCGAAGAAGTGATCTTTTGCGACCCGAATAGTCGCACATTGGTGTTAGGTGAAAGCCTTTTGTTGCTACAGGAAGGTAGCTTTTTCAGGCAATTTGTCGGTCGCTTACTGGGATGCCACAATGAAGCCTGCGTCCCGCTTCCCTACCAAATACAAGTAAGAGAATCGAAGTTGCTTCGTCAGTCTTTGCAAGAAATTCTGACATGGCCTTTCGATCATATTCTCCCCGTTCACGGAGACCCCATTGTTTTCAATGGTAAGGAAAAGCTCGCCGCCGCGTATTTGTGGGCATTTCACGGAGATAGGAATTCATAGCCCTTTCAGATTGAATCGCTATAATGGCGGCACTCTATAAGTTATGGTTAGTTTTCACGCAATGAAGCAAAATATTCTCACCTTTTTCAAAGGAATGGCAATGGGTGCGGCAGATGTCGTTCCAGGCGTTTCTGGCGGTACTATCGCATTCATCACGGGGATTTATGACACTCTGCTAGAGAGCATCCGACGCGTAAACCCTTCTATTATTTCACTGTGGCGACGCGAGGGCTTTGGCGCAGTCTGGCAGCATGTTAACGGTACCTTCCTCGCATCCTTGCTGACTGGTATTCTCACGGCAATCCTGACACTGGCTAAAGCCGTCTCTTATGCCCTCGAGAACCACCCTATTGTTATTTGGTCATTCTTCTTTGGCTTGATCATCGCGTCCGCTATTCACATGATCAAACAAGTAGAGAAATGGTCCGTGGGTGAAATCGTATTGGCGATTGCAGGTGCTATTTTTGCCTACGGCATTACCGTTGCTAACCCTATCAGCATGGAATTTAGTATGCTGACGGTATTTATTGCTGGCTCAATCGCCATCTGTGCGATGATCCTTCCTGGTATTTCCGGTAGTTTTATTCTGCTTTTGCTTGGCATGTATGCGCCCGTTTTGGATGCCGTCAAAAGCTTCAACATTCCAATCCTTGCTTTGTTCGCTCTGGGCTGTCTTGCCGGTATTTTGTCTTTCTCTCACGTGCTTTCATGGCTGCTAAACAATTTCCGTAGTCTGACTATCGCCTTCCTCACCGGCCTTTTAATTGGCGCATTGGGGAAAGTATGGCCTTGGAAAGAAGCCATCAGCTTCCGCGTTAATTCGTCTGGCGAGCAAGTTCCTCTTGTTGAAAAGGTATTGTCTCCAGGCGCGTTTGAAGCCGCAACGGGGCAACCGGCGCTTATGGGTACTGCAATCGTCATGATGGTGGTGGGTTTCGTGCTGGTTATTGGGCTGGAAAAAGTGTCAGAAAAACTCGCTGACTAGTTTCTGAACGCTCTCATTGATAAGGCCTCTTTATGAGGCTTTTTTCGTTATTTAACCTGTCAATATGAGTACAATTGCTTTCATTTCAAGAGGTTTCTCACAGCCTCAACAACTATGAAATGATAAGCTGTTCACTCTTTGTTTTGGCTATAGCTCTTTTATGAATTTAACTGGCACCGGACGCCGACGCGGCGTTGAATTAATGGGTCTAGCGCTTGTTGTTGCCTTTGGCTACTTCTTTGCAGATAAAACCCTGTTTGATGAAGCAACACCTGCCATGCCATCGCCAGCACTAAACTGCACCATAGGCACAACTCCCTGTACGTTTGACCACGCAACCGTCTCGATGGCATCAGCCACGGCCGCTCCTCTTATTCCTACTGAAATCCGTGTGGAAGTTTCTAATGCAAGTGTCGATCACCTGATGGTAGAGCTTCAAGGCGTTGAGATGAACATGGGAATTTACAAACTCAAACTCTCTTCTGCAGGCAATAACCTGTATACAGGAGACTTGATGCTCCCAATCTGTATGGAAGATGAAATGACTTGGCGAGGCGTAGTCAAAAGCCCTGATAACGCTCTCTCTTTACCTATTGACGTAAGGATGGCTCGATGAAAGTAAAAGTTCTGGTTGTTGTCGCTGCTCTTTTGGCTGGTTTTGGTGCGCGATACCTCGTTGAGCAAAATGACAAATCTGCTGCTACCTCATCAGAAATCGGCCTACTTCAAAGTGGAACAGAAACCATCAACCTGTTTGATGAAAACGACGAAAGAGTGCGCGTGGTCTATTTCGGCTACACCCATTGCCCAGATGTATGCCCTACGTCACTGGCAATTCTCTCAGCATCACTCAAGTCTTTGCCTGAAGAAACACTCGAAGGTGTAAGGCCCGTATTCATCACGCTTGACCCTGAGCGAGATAATGGTGAAGCCGCCCAGGAGTACGCTGGATATTTTCATCCGAATATTGAAGGCGCCAGCACATCAACAGATAAAACGACGGCATTGGCTCGTAAATATGGCGTGCTTTACCAAATCACACATATGGAAGACTCTGCCATGGAATACGCCGTAGACCACAGCTCTTACTTCTATTTCCTGAACCCTAAAGGTGAGTTACTTGAAAAAGTGCCTCATACGTTGAATCCAAACATGGTTTCAGACGCCATTCTTAGGCTCACCACCCAAACACAATAAACACAATGAGATTTCGGCGACTTGTGGATACGGGTCGCGCTTATTTAACAGGAGTTTCCAATGAACTTTCGTGCTTCTCTTTTAGCAGCCGCATTCAGTGCTATTTCTTTTTCCTCTTTTGCCGCGATTGAAGTTTCAGAACCCTACGCACGCGCTACACCGCCACACGCGCCAAACAGCGCAGCTTTTATGATGCTGAAAAATAGCGGGGATGAAACTGTGTCGCTCCTTAATGCAAAAACATCCGCAGCGGGAGTTGTAGAACTGCATACCCATGCAATGCACGATGGCATGATGAAAATGCGCCAAGTAGAAAGTATCGAGGTACCAGCACAAGGCATGACGGAATTGAAGCCGGGTGGTTTACACGTAATGCTCTTTGATTTGCAAAAACCACTTAAGGAAGGTGAGACACTTCCGCTAACGCTAACCTTTTCAGATGGAACACAAATTACCCAAGAAGTGCCAATCAAGAAGGTTATGTCGGGCGCACATATGAAACACAAGCACTGAATTGGTCGTAAAATTGCCAAAGTTCTAATCTATTATGCTGATGACATGCTTAGTTTTTTAAGCTGTATCAACATTGAGGCGGATAAGCTGACGCCCAAGCGGCAGAATAGTAAAACCCAGTCTATGGTTATACTGCAGCCAGTTGTTTAAACAGGTAAATATAAAGCAGTAAGGCAACCCAACAAAAACGAAGAGGTTTTTACTATGAAAATTCGTCTCCTAGCAGTAGCAGCAATCGCTTCCAGCGCAGTACTCGCTGGTTGTTCAAGCAAATCAGGTCTTGAGCAAAGCGTTGCTGATCTGTCGTCTAAAGTAGACTCTCTGTCTAACCAAGTTTCAGCTCTACAAGGCGACGTAGCAGACGTAGCAGCGGCATCAGCGCTTTCTTATGATGAAGCGGCTCGTGCGAATGAGCGCATTGACAACATGGCGCAGTCTTACAGCAAGTAAGAACTACACCATATTCCCCCTATAATTCTGCGGCTCCTTCGGGAGCCGCAGCGTTTTGTGCGAAAGCGTTTCCTACCTCAATGGGTATACCTGATTGCACAGCAAGTGCTGCGCGATAACGGCTAAAATTCATCTGATTCGATTTCAGCCAATGTGTGATACGCGGATCAGGTTGCGTCAAAACTCGTTTACCCACTTCTGTTTCATCGATTGAAAGCGGTCGATGTGCTTCAACAAATACAGCGCCATCTGGCTCATAACTGGTTTTTACTGGCTCATTGATAATTCGAACCTTTTCACCCAATGCGACTTTCTCAAATAGCCAAACGATATCGCTCGGTCTCATACGAATGCAGCCTGCACTGACACGAAGCCCAATACCGAAGTCTTTGTTCGTGCCATGTATAAGATAAGAGCCGGTGCCATAAGCTAATCTCAGCGCGTGAGTACCAAGCGGGTTTTCAGGGCCAGCTGGTACCACATCTGGCAGCACAATATTGCGCTCTTCCAAATACTCTTTTCTCAGGCTTGCTGGTGGTGTCCAAGTCGGGTTTTCGCGTTTTTGGCTAATTTTGGTTGTCATAATCGGCGTTTCACGACCAACACTACCAATACCAATCGGGAATATATGAACCTTTTGGTTTTCCGTATCGAAGTAGTAGAGACGCAACTCCGCCAGATTGATAACGATACCATCGTAATCAACGTCAGGAAGGATCAATTGCTGTGGAATGGTGACAAACGTTCCCGGTTTTGGCAGGTAAGGATCAATTCCCGGGTTTGCAGAAAGCAAAGCCAAAAAACCGACGTTGTAGTCTTTGGCAATCAATTCGAGGTGTTCACCCGGCTTAACAATATGGACCGGGTTGTCCCCTATCAGACGTGTTTCGGCTTCTGGCCAGGCATACTCATTCGCCATCGATAACGTTGGTAGGAGGCTGGCAAACAAGACTGGGATTAGTTTACGCGCGAATTTCATCTCGCCTATTTCTCTCAAAATTTTTGATATTAGTTTCTTCTTAAAAGATAACACGAGATATGACCTTTGCTCTCTGCTATGCCTTTCAATACCCCTGATTATTCGCTGTTGTTTCTCACGGCCGACACACAAAGATAAAGAGCGCTTATCAGCGCTCTTTTAACAAGATTGTGCCTTGTACAAAACATGCTCAGAAGAACATGCGCAGGCCAAAAGCCCCTTCAAACTTGAAAGCAGCGTCATCCTGCCAATACCAGGTTGTACCCGCCTCGCCATAAAGTTCGATATCACCATGCCCCATTGGAACAGCTATCCCCAACCCAGCACGCGGACCCCATTTATGGTGTTTATCGTCTACCCATTGGGCACCTGTGTAAGCATAAACGGGTGCAAATTCTGGGCGGGCGAGCCAATCACCCAGATTAAAGGTTCCGTCGACAGCGACGCCGTTTTCTTCAATGCCGATTGATACACGAAGGTTATGCTGGGCAATGCTGACACCAGACATAGGAGAACCGATGAACACGCCCGCCGAAAGGCCTTGCGCTGAAGCCGGCATAGCCGATGATGCAAGTGCGAGCATAAAGATATAACGTTTCATTTGAAAATCCATTCCCGGAGCACGTTTGGAAACTGGCGGTTAAATAATCACTTAGTCAATGACTTCTCGTTCGACTTCACTCTACCCATCATCCATCGCAACTACCATACTGTAATGAACGTTTTTTCATAAAAGAATAGGGTCTGATGACCTTTTGTTGTGAATATTGCAGCTGTTTGTGAGTGCTTTATTCAAGGCAGAGGTTTTGATGTGTAGTTATCCTACATGAAACAACCGATAACTCAGAAGAAAGGAGCCACAAACGCTGCCCTACGGGTTCGACTGCGCGTCCCGTGCTAAAAGCGTTTTATGCTTTGTTGAGGTCTGTTTGCTTAGAAACACTAGGCGTCACAAACCTCGCCGCGCCTAAAACGCTTTTCGCTAGAACAATATTTAACAAAAAAAGGTCAACAGACCCTAATCTATTGAAAGAACTTTGACGTTATATAGGTCTGATAGGTAAGAGTTGTAACGTGCCTTCGCACAGATTGAAAACGGAGTAACCTGATGCTGATCCGAGTGCCAAAGAAATCAGAAATAAAAGAAAATGAGCTCACCCCGGAAAGTGTTTACAAGTCCCGTCGTGAAATTCTGAAAAAACTCGGAATCGTGACCGCCAGCCTCCCCTTCGCCGCCCAATCCCAGGCCAACATTTTTGGTATTTTCGGTGGTGATGATGACAAAGCAACTGATGGCACAACCTTTGTCAGATCCCCATTGGTTGCAGAGAAAACACCTTATGGCAAAGGGCTGGAAACAACCCCTGAGTCAAAAGTGCTGACCTACAACAACTTCTATGAATTCGGCACTGGTAAAGGTGATCCCGTCGAAAACAGTCAAAATTTCGTGGTTAATCCATGGACACTCGAAGTCGATGGCTTAGTGAACAAACCCATGAAGCTAAGTTACGACGATCTGCTCAAAAAATTCCCTCTCGAAGACCGCTTCTATCGCATGCGCTGTGTTGAAGCATGGTCCATGAACATTCCTTGGGTAGGCTTCTCCCTTGCGGCACTGTTGAAAGAAGCGGACCCAATGGGAAGCGCTAAGTACGTGGCATTCGAAACCCTTCATGATCCAAAGCAAATGCCAGGACAACGTTCTCAGTTTGTTGGTGGTGGTATTGATTATCCTTATGTAGAAGGTTTGAGACTGGATGAAGCCATGAATCCGCTGACCTTGCTTAGCGTCGGACTGTTTGGTCAAACACTCGCACCGCAGAATGGCGCACCTGTGCGTTTGGTTGTGCCGTGGAAATATGGTTTCAAGAGCATCAAGTCCATTGTGAAGATTCACCTTCTGGAAGCGCAACCAGCGACAACTTGGAATTTGTTGGCGCCACACGAATACGGATTCTATGCCAACGTCAATCCGCAAGTTGACCACCCTCGTTGGAGCCAAGCTTCAGAGCGTTTTATTGGTGAAGGTTCTATTTTCAGCTCTCGTCGTCAGCCGACCGCGATGTTTAATGGCTATCAGGAAGAAGTCGCTCACTTGTATACGGACATGAACCTGAAGGCGAATTATTAATGCGTTTAACGCCCACGCACATCACACTGATCAAAACTATTGTTCATCTTGTTAGTCTTGGCTTTGCCGTCAACTTGGTAAACTTGGTTTTATCGGGTCGATTTGGTGCAGACCCGGTCGATGGTATTACTCACTACACAGGCATCGCTGCGCTGAATACCTTGGTAGTGACTATGTTGATCAGCCCAATCGCCCGTTTTACCAAAAACGGTTTGTTGGTTCGTTGTCGTCGTGTTGTCGGTCTCTATGCGTTCTTTTGGGCAACGTTACATATGCTGACCTATTTTGCGTTGGATCTGACTTTCAATTTCTCACTTCTAGGGACAGAAATCCTGTCACGACCTTATCTGACATTCGGTGCATTAGGCTGGCTGATCCTTTTTGCACTGACAATTACGTCGACTGCAAAAATCCAACGCCGTATGGGCGCGAAATGGCAGAAGTTACACAACCTAGTTTATCTGGCACTTATTCTTGCTCCGGTTCATTTCTACTGGTCGTCAAAATCAGAACTTATCGAACCGACAATTTACATACTTTTGGCGCTGACGCTGTTAGCGATTCGTTGGAAAACCCTAAAAAGAATCGTTGCAAGACCAGTATTTAGGAGGACATAGCCTCACTTTTGAACAGCTCTGCACAATTAGTGCATCCAGATATAGCAAATTTCAAATTTTTGCCATACTTTAAGGAACCTTGACGCAACCCTATGTTGTAGTGTTGATTTTTTGGAGTAGGCGTTTTTGCTGGACGAACTCATTTCGCAGAGCTTGAGAGATTTCCAATCTGATTGTGTCAGCTTCTGCGAACACCATTATCCGACGATCCACAACCGTGGAATGAAAGAGAGCCATTTAGGCAAAGCCTTGGCGCGTCGTTTAATCCACTCCTACAACAATCTCAATATCGATGCGGAATACACGCAGCTTGATGAAACAGCCACACTCAAACATCCTGCGTTTCGCATTGAAAGCCCTGAACATCAAATCTATATTGTCGCGCATCGCTTAATCAGTGCGAATGTTGCCTGCCGAAAAGGTCTTGTAAAAGACACGCAATGGACGTTAGAGCATCTAGATACGGCAAGTGATAAAGAGAAACGGCTCATCATTGTTGCCGATCACTGGGTCGACCGCTCCAGCGCGAGTAAGTCCGTACCGAGTTGGTGGCTCGGTCACCAACCCATCCACAAAGAAGAGTATGCCGCGCAAGGGATCCGATTAGTCGACGCAGATCGCAGCCTTTCCGAAGATATTGCGCAAGAATGCAATCTGAGTGACGGTCGACACCGGATATTTCATCCTCTTTTCCGTCATCGCGATGGATTGCCACTGTTCAAATACATGCTACTCACCGCTGCCTACACGCTGTAACTGATCCACCCTGAACGGAATCTCATGACCACAGAAGTTCACGCTAACGACGCGATGCTGCGCGACGCGCCATTGTTACGCCTTTTCCTTCGCTATTCACTACCTACAATCGCTGCCATGCTGGTGACCGGAATTTACGTTGCAGTCGATGGCATGTTTATCGGCCATTTCGTGGGCGAAGAAGGTCTGGCGGCAATTATGCTCGCCTATCCCATTGGATCAGTGCTTTATGCTCTCGGCAACCTGATTGGCATGGGCGCCGCATCTCTTGTTTCTATCAATCTTGGACAAGGAAAGCCAAACGTCGCGCAACATATTGTTGGGAACGCACTGTCTTTATCTCTCATTGTCAGCCTTCTTATCTCAATCATCGGAGTAGCGTTCTGCGAAGATGTCATTCTCGCACTTGGTGCAGAAGGTCGGGTTGCAGAAATGGCAGTCACTTACCTTCGGTGGTATTTCGGGATGGGCGTATTTGCGCTGGTATCCATGGCATTCTCTATTTTATTGAGAAATGATGGGGAACCAAACCGCGTTACTTTCATCATGATCTTTGGCGGCGTACTGAATATCTTTCTAGATTGGGTATTTATCGTTCTGATCCCATGGGAGCTGAAAGGCGCGGCGATTGCTACGATGCTATCGCAGGCCGCGACTGCATTGCTTTGTTTACGCCACTTCTTCAAACCAACTACCCGGTTACGTTTTACGCTAAATTCCATCGCCATTAGAGCCAAAACGATCACAGACATTCTTCAACTCGGCATTCCGGGTTTTCTGATGTACCTGTATCTGTCTGTGGTGCTCACTTTTCACAATATGGCGTTTCTCGCCTCTGGTGCTCCTATCAATGTCGCTGCCTATGCCATAGTCAGTTATACAGAAGCCTTTTTCTATTTAGCTTTTGAAGGTATCGCCTTGGGCATGCAGCCGATCACCAGCTTTAACCTGGGAGCAGGCCAGGTTCAGCGTGTTAAAACCAGCCGCAATATCGCTTTTGGTGCGACCATGATTGTTGCCGCTTTTGGCTTGTTTATCGTATACGGATTTCCTGAAGCCATTATTTATGCCTTTGCCGGTGATAATCCAGAGTTGGCGGTAGTGACCCGAGAAGGCATATACCTCTACTTCTGGGGCTTGCCAATGGAAGGTTTGCTCCTGGTCGGTGCGATATATTTTCAGTCTATCAATCAGGCGAGCATTGCCAATTGGCTGACTGGCGGTAAACTGGTCATTATTGCCGCCATGCTGTATTGCATGACGAAACTACTCGGCACAACAGGCACTTGGATTTCTTTAGCCTGTACAAGCACTCTACTCACTGCATGGATGCTGTGGAAGTTATATCAAACGCAAACCGTTACGGTGTCACAGGATAATCAATCACTATAAGAGGCAAGGATGCTCGAAAAAGTCATTAGCATACTGTTTCCGGTTTTTGCCGTCGTCGCTGCTGGCTTTTTTGTAGGCAAGGCATTCAAACCTGATATGCGCCATATCAACCGAATCAATATTGATTTAATGGTGCCATGTCTGGTGTTCACGACTCTTTCTGTTATGCCTATGGGCGGCCAACAGAATTCGCTCATCGCCGCTGCGGTTCTCGCTGTTTTACTCCCAGGTGTTTTAATGTTCGGCATCGGAAAAGTGATGTCACTGCCTTTTAAAACATGGGGACCTCCGCAAATGTTCCGCAATAGCGGGAACCTTGCTATTCCTCTTTTTGGCTATGCATTTGGGGTTAGTGCGGAAGCTCCAGCAGTTTTGCTATTTGTAGTATCAGTCATTCTCCACATCACCGTGGGCATGGCTTTACTAAGCAACAGCGAATATCGCTTCAGCAACGTCCTTAAAATGCCGCTACTTTGGGCGGCTATGCTTGCGTTGGTTTTCAATTTCAATGGCTGGACGGTTTGGAATCCACTCAATGAAGGCATGACGCTTGTTGGAAATGCTGCGGTTCCCGTTATGCTGATTTCACTTGGCGTTCAGCTTACCGCCATTAAGTGGTCTGGGATTCGCGTTGGGGTGTTGAGCACGGTATTGAGCTTGGTGACAGGTGCAATCAGTTTTACGCTGATCTACTTTTTTATCCCTCTTCCTTCAGAGCACATGCGAATGATGCTTTTGTTCGCCATGCTGCCACCAGCAGTGATGAATTTTCTCTACGCCGAGCGCTTTAAAGTGGGCGCAGATGAGGTAGCATCAATGGTACTGTTCGGAAATGGCTTTACCGTATTGACGCTACCTTTATTGCTTATCGCGGCTTTTGCATGGTTATGAAGCGTTAAAGAGAGGGCTTTTTCCACACAGATTTGAAATCAAACCAGCCGACGCGGTTTGAGGCAACATCTTCCAGTTCCTGCCCGTCTACAACGCCCTGCCAGATATGGAAAAGTGGGACGATCTGTGAGGATTCAACCAGCAGACGCCCTAATGACTCTGCATTGAAGGTTTCGTTTTTCTGGGCGCGCCACGCCGCCATTTTCTCAATCAATGCCTCAAATTCACCCTCTGGCATAGCTGATGAAACATGATCAAAATTCATCAACCAAGGCAGAATTGCATCATGCTTCTTGCTACCCAAACTCATTCCACAAAGCCAGATATCCACTTTTTTCGGGTTGATAGGCTGCATCATTTCTTCGTATGGCACGGTGTGAATTTCCAGCTCGATGCCGTCCTCTTCCAACATGTCTTTTAATGCCGCTGCAAGAAGTGGAAAAAGAGGATTATCGGCCTGATGAGCCAGCCTCAGTTTTGATTTTGAAGGAGGCAATACATCTTGTCTCGCCGTTTTGGTATGTATCCATCCAGGAACTAAACCATAGGCATTAGTCAGACGGTATTCACCAATTCCCCTTTCCGCCAAGTGAGGCAATAGGAAAAGCGATGAAACACGCTGACAAAGGTAATCCGCCCAGCGCTTGTCCTTCGCAATACCCGTTTTTCTATTCAGCAAAAGGTAGTCACAACCTTCGTCTATCTCCAGCCGCTCGTTCGCTGCGCTTTGAAGTGCACCTTGTCGAGAATCCAACGCGGTAGGATCAAGCGACGCGGTGGGCTGCAGATAACACATTGCTGCGCTATCCAGGACCCATATTTCAATTTCATCAGTCAGTGCACGATACCCAAATACTGGTCGTGTGCTTTCAGCACCAGGTGGCGTCTGTTGTTTTCGACGATTCGATAGGGGCCTGTCCCCACAGGAAAAGCGTCGGCATCTTTACTTTTTGCCGCCTTGTGGGACTGAATAGACGCCATGGGAACAGCTAGGGTTTCAGCAAACCTCACATCAGGCCGGCTCAAAAAGAAATCCACGACATTCTCTGCTGGCGCTTCAATATGCTGAATATGAGAAAAGTAAGGACTGCCGGTCATGGCATTGATTGACCAAATCACATCTTCTGCACTCAATAACGTGCCATCATGAAATTTCACTGCAGGGCGCAAATAGAATCGCCAATGGGTATCTGTGATGGATTCCCAGTGATGTGCTAAATCTGCCTCGACTTTCTCATTGGTTTCATTAAGTCGCGTCAATCCATTAAATATTTGAGAGACCAAGTGCTGCTCGGAACGGCGTAAAGGTTTGGCTGGGTTTAACGTAGGGAAGGAGCGGTAATAAGGAAGGCGGATGATCTGCTTACCTTCCTGTGTAGAAACACCTAACTGTTCCTGAATCAGCCTTGCAAGTTTAGCGGCGTCATTGTCCAGCTCTTCAAGCGCTGCGTCCAGTTTGCCTTCCTGAACCCACTTTCTAACGCGGCGCATTTGAAGATCAGAATCACTGCGGTGAAACGTCAGGCGGCTCTGCTTTCCTCGGCCGACTGCGGGCTCCCAGCTCAACCAGCCCTGCTCTGCCATCTTGTTGAGCACCATTCTTGCGTTGCGACGGGTACAACAAAAGATGTCCGCCATGGTCTCGAGATTGGTATCGGCGTCTTTTCCGTCGAAACGGTTATAAATCATTGAAAACTGGGTTTGAAGGCGTTGTCCGGACATAAAAGGGGAACCTGAGAAGTCAGCGATTATCGAATCCATTTCCTATTTTATACCTAAAATCATGATTCTCCAGCAATGGTTAACTGGTCAACTTATCGCCACTCGGCTTGAGTATTTCCTCATTTTGTTGGTGAGCCATTGTTATTTCATCGAACAGCGCTATTATCGAAGCACGATTGAAGATTGCCTTCACGCTGCCGAGAGATTGAGTTCTCGGACATTCTAGATTCCGGAGTTCTTATGAGCGAATCCACCGTTCTTTCCCACTTCCACAAAAAACAGGCTTGGATGGCAAGCCACGTAGAAAGTGCACAATTCCCAACGGCTGAAAGCAAAGAAGGTTTACGTTTGTACAAGACAGCGGAAGCAGAACCCGCTTCAACGGAAAAATCGTCTGGTGGCACAGCAGAAGGCTTTACATTTTATGAAGTTGATTGTCACCCGCTGATGGTTCGCTACGCAAAAACGCTTGCGCAAAAATGGCCAGAATCAGAACGCGAAACCATCATGGAGTTCTTATCTCAACTTTCACTCACAGATTTGCCGACGCCTGACGGCATGCATGTCGAACTGTATGTCGCAATGCAAGAAGGCACACCAGTGGCAACGGGAATGTTATTTAGCTCGGAAGAGTCTGATGGAAAAGTCATCGGAATTTACGATGTATACGGGCTGACGACTGACGCTTCAACCGCCATCAAACAGCACCTTATTTCATTGGCAGGTAATGGAAACCTTGTTGTAAGCGAATAGGGTAACGTATTCCCAGAAACACAAAAGCAGAGCTCTGGCTCTGCTTTTTCTTTTTTCGCTTTAGCGCTTTTTAATTTTTGTTATCGACTGAACATTGGGCTTTGAAAAAGTGTATCAAACAGTCGTAACCGGAGCATTTATGAACGGCAAGCGCGCTCTTTTTTAACGATAAAGAATGCTGCAACGATAAATGCGACGACCAGAATAGTTTCCACGTTTCTCTCCTAAGTATTTTGCTCGGCTTGCGTAGCACCGTCTGAAATGCCGCCACGTCTTGCTTCTGCGAATCGATGAATTTTTGTTCGGCGCGAAGTATAACCAAAACCCGTTAGCAAATCTCGTGAAATGTTAACTTTTTGGCTAAAAAATTCACGACAACTATGGAAACCGTGAATCACCTCCATAACCACTCATACAGCGTAAAAGCTGTTAACACATATTTCATTGATTTAAATCAGAAAAGAACAAAGCCACCTCATGGCGAGGTGGCTTTTTATTCATGAAATAAATATGTCTTTCCTATTGGATCTGCGCACCTTCTTCAGCCCACTGTCCGATCAATTCACGTTCTTCCTGTGTCATTTGGGTCAGATTGCCAAGAGGCATGATATTTGTGGTCACCGTTTGCGCTACGATTCTGGAGACTTCTAGCTGCATCTGTTCTGGTGTATCCAACATGACGCCCGCTGGTGCAGTGGCAAAAGCAGGATGGGTTGGCGCTTGGGAGTGGCAAACCGTACAACGCTCCAAAATGATCTCTTGTACCGAAACAAATATAAGGTCTTCGTTACCTGTAGATGAAGTCGGCATCTCGTGAGAATGGCCTGCTGAGACGTTTTGAGAAGCAGACTGAGGCGCAGAGACAAATGCCAGACAAACCAAACCTAACGCTGCAGTCGGGATGGTCCACGCATACTTCTGACTCCCATGACGCGTATTGAAGTAATGGCGAACCAATACGCTAATCACTGAAAGACCCGCCAAAATCGCCCAGTTGTATTCGTTGCCATAAGTGCTGGGGAAATGATTGCTGATCATTATGAACAGCACAGGCAGCGTGAGGTAGTTGTTGTGACGTGAACGTAATAGGCCTTTGGCAGGAAGTTCAGGATCCGGCTCTGTGCCCTCTTCAATCGCTTTCACCAACCCACGCTGCGCTGGCATGATGATACGGAACACATTACCCACCATGATGGTACCGATAATGGCACCAACATGAATGTAAGCACCACGGCCACTAAAGACCAAGCTCAGCGCCCAAGCAGCAAAGACCAAGAAAGCGAATAACACTAATCCAAGTAACATGGGCTTTTTGCCCAGTGGAGAATCACATAGAAAATCGTAAACAAACCAGCCAGCAATCAAAGACCCAACACCGATCGCTACCGCTGTCATTGGCGTTATACCCGACCCCGGTTTAACGAGGTAAATGTCTGCATTGGAGTAAAAAACAATGGTGAGCAGTGCAACACCCGTGATCCAGGTGAAGTAAGCCTCCCACTTAAACCAATGAAGTGTTTCAGGCATTTTAGGCGGCGCAAGTTTGTATTTCTCGAGGTGATAGATACCACCACCGTGTATCGCCCATAAATCGCCGGACAATCCTTCTTTAGGGTTCGATCTGTTTAAGTTGTTTTCCAGCCATACGAAGTAAAACGACGCACCAATCCAGGCAACACCAGTAATCATGTGTACCCAGCGCACTACCAGATTGAGCCATTCCGTGATATACGGATCCATAACAACCTCCTGTACGGACGCCGTCGCTAAATTTGTCTGCTACAAAAAAGCTTACGTCGCCCCTTCCTGTTTTTCTCAGATATCGGCCTGTTCGTTAACCAAGGCAACAAATCGCTTTTGTTAAAATGATGACGTTAAAAATTGGGCGCCAATATCACACGTATCTGTTCTGAAAAGAAAAACTCGTCACAGTTATTACCTGCACCTTCCCTGTCGACAACCAAAAATTGGTCATTGGGTGTTAATGCAAGAACAGGATGATGCCAAACGCCTTGATGGTAGTTTACGCCCTGGCTACCTTTTACATGGAAAGCGCGGATCGAACCTGGATCCGGCGCTTCTCCCGGCGGCGCGACCACCACCAGATAGTCATTGCCAAGCAAAGGCATAAAAGCTTGTGAGCCCCTGGGATGGCGTTCCAACATCATGATGTGCAAAGGATAGGAAAGAGGCGTCGCCTGAAAGATATTGATGATAACGCCACTGCCCTCATCAACTTGCGTCGTTGCGAGCTTATGGTAACGACGCGTCGAGCCGTTATTGATCATGAAGTACTCACGATTTTCGGCTTCAATCACATCACCAAACGGCGTGAACGCTTCTTTCGTCAGCGGTTCCGGCTTTAACATCAATTCCGTGACTGGCACTCTTCCTTCTCCTTTGTCCTTTTCTCACTGTAACGGGTAATCAGCTCAGCCAGATTTCCTGCCAAATAGGCGCACACGACTAATGCCGCCATCTGGGAATATGTTGACCCTGACGTGCGATATCGGCCCCAAATTGTTCACCTGATCTGCAAACTGATGGATGGCATCTGCAGATAGCTTCTGACTTGGCAAGAGCTCACGCCAGAAGAGGCTTTGCGTGGCAATTTGCTCGTCAGTGCCACCTTCTACAAAAGCCGCTTGAATCGAGACACTGTCAGGGAAATTACCTTTGAAATGGGCTGTATCAATAACAATCCGCTCTACCAAACCTGCGTGCCCCATAGAAAGGATTACCCAGTCATTCCCTGGCACACGACGACGCGCTGTTTCCCAGCCATCTCCCATATTGACACCGCGACCAGGCATGATCAGGTTACTCATGTGACCGAAGTGTTGGTCATTACACGCCAGAGCACGCCCGCCGTTTTCTACAGCGACTAAGTCGAGTTCGCTTTCCGGGTTAACGCGTTCCCAATCAATTTCAGGATGACCATAAACTCGAAGCCTTGCTACCCCGCCGTCTGGGTAGATATGAAAGCGAACATGAGTGAAGGGATTGTCTGAATAAATATCTGCAAAGTGGTGGCTGTCTCCCTGAAGATTCATTGAAGGCAGAAGTTCTTCCCATTGCTGTTCGTCTGTTGGATTGCCGTCGGGGCAGTAACACCCTTCCAGTGATGCTGAAGGAGGATAGTTTCCAGTGAAGTGAGAGGTGTCGATATCTACGCCGATGATCTTGCCCGGCAAACCAAGGCGGATCACACAGTAGTCGTGGCCTTCTTCACGCTTGCGGCGCGATTCCCAACCATCCATCCATTTACCGTTCTCATCGTAAACGCCTTCTTTCCATTCCGGAGGCGCATCATCAACAAGGCGCTGTTTGTCTGCGAAGAAGTCATCTGTCGCGTAGATCGCTTCAGTACCAAGCCGGCTACTGGCGAGATTAACGAGCTTGACGAAATCAGGACGATTATCCATTTCCATTGCTTCCTTTATCACATATATCTGAGACACCGGATGACGTTAAAACTGTGGTGTCGGTGGATACAAAAGGTCGCGTCTTTTCCCCTTTCACTGTAGCTGGAAGCATCGAGTGTGCTTCCGGCGAGCTTCAATTTGCGAGACGCTGAATTCGTCGACAAGCCCTGAAATAGGATTGCTATGTCGACGGCCAGAGAGCTACAAATCACGTAGCCTGAACAGTGCGATTTTGTTGATTTCAGCAATCGCAGTGTTGAATTCAGTTGTTACATCGTTTTCTAAACGCTTTTCGAACGCTTCAAGGATCAAGTGTTTGTTTGCCCCTTTCACCGCCATGATGAAAGGAAACTGGAATTTTTCTTTGTAGCGATCGTTGAAATCGGTGAAACGGGCAAACTCTTCTGAGGTACATTGATCGATACCTGCGCTTGCCTGTTCTGACGTAGACTCTGCCGTTAATTCACCCGCCTGAGCTGCTCGACCTGCAAGGTCGGGGTGAGCCAGAATCACCTGCATTTTTGAAGACTCTTCCGCATTGTTGAGCACACCTGCCATGCGGGTGTGAAGCGTCTCCTGTTCATCAAACGCTGCATCAAGCCCAGCACCATAAGCTTGCTCTGCTACCCAGGGGCTGTGCTCGTAAACCCCGCCAAACGTATCGACAAACTCTTCTTTCGTTTGCTCGCTGGGGCGACAGGTTGAAAATCGTGCCATTACTATGCCTTTCCTTAGACCTGTTTAGTCATGCTTGGATGTGGGTGATGCTTGTGCCAGTGTTTGGCGATATCAATACGACGGGTGATCCATACCCTGTCATGTTGCTTCACGTATTCTATAAACCGCTTAAGCGCGGCCAGTCTTCCCGGTCTGCCAATCAATCGGCAATGCAAGCCGATAGAAAGCATTTTCGGTGCGTCCTGTCCTTCTTCATACAGCACATCAAAACTGTCTTTGAGATACTGAAAAAATTGCTCGCCAGAATTGAAGCCCTGAACCGTAGAGAAGCGCATATCGTTTGTATCCAAGGCATACGGAACAACGAGCTGAGGCTTACCCGGCTTAGTTCCATCTTCATGCCAGTACGGAAGATCATCGTCATAAGCATCAGAGTCATAGAGAAAACCGCCTTCTTCAGCAACCAATCTACGGGTGTTTGGGCTGGTTCTGCCCGTGTACCATCCTAATGGCCGCCCTCCTGTGACTGCTTTAATCGCCGCGATAGCTTTTTGCATGTCTTCCCGTTCGTCTTCTTCACGAACATATTGATAGTCAATCCAACGGTATCCGTGGCTGCAAATTTCATGACCTTCGTCTGCCATCGCTTGAATGGCTTCGGGATATCTTTCAGCGGCCATCCCAACGGCAAATACCGTCAAGGGAATCTCATGTTGTCGGAACAGTTTTAAAGTCCGCCAAAGCCCAGCTCGTGTGCCGTATTCGTAGATTGACTCCATGCTGATGTGCCTGACACCCGCCAAGGGTTGTGCGGAAGGAATTTCAGATAAAAATGCTTCTGACTCCCTGTCCCCATGCAATACACAGCGTTCGCCGCCCTCTTCAAAATTCAGTACAAACGAAACCGCAATCCTCGCCTCCCCCGGCCATCTTGGATGAGGGGGATGAGCACCATAGCCTTTCAAATCCCGAGGATAGTCACTACTCATCGCGCCATTCCTATTATTTAACCTTGCATCAAAAGTCTTGAGGCTTACCGTTTCTCTTTATCAGTTTATTAGAAGCAATCAGAGGAGGATCTTTCCTCTGGCAGGCAAGCACATTTTTAGTATTACATTTTGTATACAATTTACAAGAACAAGTTAACAAAATGTCGTCGCCTTCATATTTCTAGAAATCCACCCCATGAGAGTTTTGCATTAAATTCCTGCGTTAAGCCCTTTAGATAACAGCTTTCTTCCGTGATTCTCACTATTGATACTGCGCATTTTTCGACCTTTACAAGAATTAAGTATTGTGTACATTTTAAGTTCATAGATGTGCACACAGAATGAAATGCATCGGATCATACACATGTTATTCGCTCTCGAAATCACGTTGATCCTCGCTAGATACAAGAAAGCACGAAGGAATAAACCTTAGAGACAAGGACAGAGGTAAATGGGAAAGCTCACAACGCATGTGCTCGACACGGCCAAAGGTAAGCCGGGGGCGGAGATTGAAGTGTCATTGTTCCGTGTAGACGGAAATACCCTTCAACACGTCATCACCATGACGACCAATCATGACGGGCGAACCAACGAGCCATTGCTGGAAGAGACAGACTTCCAACGAGGAAAATACCAACTGCAGTTCAATACTGCCGAATACTTCAAAAATAGCGGTGTAGCCCTCAGCGATATCCCTTTTCTTGACGATGTCGTTATCCGGTTTGGCATCGATGACGAGAAAGCGCATTACCACGTCCCTTTACTGGTTTCTCCCTATAGCTTTTCAACATACAGAGGTAGCTAGCTGACTGGCCTACGAATGCTCATTTAAATAAACAGAATCAATGCGAAAAGGAAAAACTCGCAGTAACTCCTAGAAGGAATATGTCAATGGATAAGCAAAGCACTGCTGAACAACCCATAGGAAAGAGTGGCTTTCTCGAACGCTACTTTAAATTGAGCCAACACGGCACATCGGTTAAGAACGAGCTCATAGGTGGGGTCACCACTTTTGCCACTATGGCGTATATCATTTTCGTGAACCCCAATATTATGTCTGCGTCCGGTATGGATCCTGGCGCGCTGTTTGTTGCTACCTGTATTGGTGCCGCAATCGGTACCCTGATGATGGGGCTGTTTGCAAACTGGCCGGTGGGGCTTGCTCCGGGCATGGGCTTGAACGCTTTCTTCGCATTTACCGTAGTCGGTGAAATGGGATATAGCTGGCAGGTTGCCCTTGGTGCGGTCTTTATTTCCGGGGTCATTTTTGTCGGGTTAAGTGTCTCCCGGGTTCGAGAATGGATCATCAACAGCATCCCTTCTTCACTGCGCTATGCCATGACAGCGGGCGTGGGTCTATTTCTCGGTATTATCGGCTTAAAAAGCGCTGGGATTGTGGTTGGCAGCCCTGCCACTTTGGTAACGCTTGGCGACTTTACTCAACCACCTGCCATTCTCGCTGCTGTGTGCTTCTTCATCATTTCTGTATTGGCAGTTAAGCAAGTTTTCGGTGCCGTTCTTATCGGCATTTTCGGTACCACGCTGATCGGTTTAGGTCTTGGCCTTTTCGAATACGGCGGCATCTTTTCAGCGCCACCAAGCATCGCACCCACCTTTATGGCCATGGACATTGCGGGCGCTCTGAATGTCGGCATGATCAGTATCATTCTTGCCTTCCTGTTTGTGAACATGTTCGATACCGCGGGCACACTCATGGGCGTGGCTGAACGTGCCAATCTCATCAACAAAGAAACAGGCAAGATTGATGGCCTGCCAAAAGCACTGAAAGCGGACAGTATGTCCAGCGTTATTGGTGCATGTTTCGGTTGCCCACCAGTGACCAGTTACGTCGAAAGTGCTTCAGGTGTTTCCGCGGGAGCACGTACCGGACTGTCAGCGATCGTCGTGGGTGTACTGTTTCTGGCAGCCATTTTCCTCTCACCATTGGCAGGAATGATCCCGGCTTACGCAACCGCAGGTGCACTTATTTATGTCGCTTTTCTCATGATGAGCAGCATCCGTCACGTGAACTGGGATGACTTTACTGACTCAGTGCCAGCCGCTGTCACCGCATTAATGATGCCGCTGACTTTCTCTATTTCAAACGGTATCGCACTTGGATTTATTACTTACACCGTACTCAAGGCGGGCACAGGAAAGTTCTCGGATATTTCCATCGCCATGTATGTATTGAGCATTCTGTTTGTGTTCAAACTGATCATTCTCGGATAACAAATAAAGGGGCCCAAAGAGGCCCCTATTTTTCGCTTTAATTTTCAGGACCAACGACGTCCCAAGGGGTAATTCAACATTCACCACCAGCGCTGCCGAATAAAAAAGGAACGCCGGCAGCTTAAAGGAAGAAGTTATGAAACTGCTCTATGAATTAAACGACAAACCGCCTGCAGGCTCGACAGTCCTGCTTGCAATTCAACATATGCTTGCCTCAATCGGCGGTATTATCGCCGTGCCACTCATTGTCGGCACCGCAATTGGCCTACCAACAGGTGACGTTGTCACGCTAATCAACGCTGCCCTGTTTATTTCTGGTGCCTTCACCATCATTCAATGTATTGGCTTTGGGCCTGTTGGCATCAGGCTCCCTGTTGTCATGGGTTCCAGCTTTGCATTTCTCGGCATCGCGATAGGCATAGGGAAAGCTGATGGCGTTTCTGGGATTATGGGAGCGGCACTGGTAGGTGCATGTATGGTGATTGTCTCCGCCTTTTTTATGGAGCAAATCCGTAAGCTCTTCCCACCAGTCGTCAGTGGTGTTGTCGTCACGTTGATTGGTTTAACCATTCTTCCAGTCGCCATGAACTGGGTGGGTGATGCGCCAGCAGGCAGCGAACACTTTGCAACGCTGCCCAAACTTTTCCTTGCGGCTATTTCGCTGCTGGTTGTTTTGCTGGTTGCGACTTATGCAAAAGGTTCAGTGGCTGCATCAGCCATTGTCATCGGCTTAGCAGGCGGTTATCTGGTAGCTCTCAGCATGGGCATGGTAGACATGAAGCAAATCGGTGAAGCAAGTTGGTTTGCGGCACCTGAGCCACTGAAGTTCGGACTCAGCTTTTCCTGGCCTGCCATCGTGAGTATGTGTCTTGCCTACATTGTGGTCATTGCTGAAGCAACGGGTGATTTCCTCGCGCTTGCCAGCAACTGTCACCGAACTATCTCTGGTAAAGATCTTAAACGTGGCCTTCTCGGGGATGGTATCGGCAGTGCTGTAGGTTCATTCTTTGGTGCCATGCCTCTGGCTTCTTTCAGTCAGAACGTTGGTATTGTCGGTATCACTGGCGTGGCAAGCCGCTATGTTGTTGGTACCACAGGCGCTCTGTTGATCCTTGCTGGCTTGTTCCCGAAATTTGGTGCATTGGCTGTTACTGTACCTAAGCCTGTGCTTGGCGGCGTTGGTTTCATCATGTTCGGTATGATTGCCTATGCGGGTATTCGAATGTTGGTTAAAGCAGCAGACACACGCCGCAATGCGCTGGTGATTTGTGTTTCTCTGGCGGCAGGCCTCGCTGTCACCATCAAACCTTCCCTGCTACAGCACCTTCATCACGATATTGCTCAGCTTCTTCATTCGGGTATTACTACGGGTACAATTGTCGCTGTTGTCCTGAACCTAGTGCTTCCGAAGTCGAAAGAAGATGTCCATGCTGAAAAGCAGGCAGAAGAGGAAGAGATGAACAGCGAACATACAATCCCGCTCAGCGAAGATACGACAGAACCTGCAATGGCTAGCACTTCTTCTCAGAGTGATGTGTCGACAGATCAACCTTCTAAACCGACGCAATAAACCTTCCGTGTCAGCCCCGATTTTCTGAGAAACTCGGGGCTGTTCATTTTCCAGCAAAGGATACAAATACATGGCGACGACCTGGATTAAAAATCCTCTCGCGATTTGGACTGGAACGAATGATGACGCGGCTGGCGGCATTGTTGTTCAAGGAAACACCATTATAGAAGTGGTTGCCAAGGGCGCAGTTCCCACCCAGCCATTCGACCATACCCTAGATGCTTCAGAGCATGTCGTGTTACCGGGCTTGGTTAACGCCCATCACCATTTCTACCAGACGCTCACCCGTGCTTATCCCGATGCATTGGACAAAGAACTATTCCATTGGCTTAAGGCGCTATATCCCGTGTGGGCTGGCCTTGATGAAGAAATGATGCAGCTTGGGACAGAGCTCGCCAGTACTGAGTTGCTGCTCTCCGGTTGTACCACAGCTTCCGATCACCATTACTTAATCCCAGTTGGTTTGGAACACGCCATTGATATTCAGGTAGAAGCCACTAGAAAGCTCGGTTTACGCACTGTGCTGACCCGAGGATCAATGAGCCTTGGTGAAGATCAGGGCGGGCTTCCCCCAAGGCACACCATTCAAACTGAACAAGCCATCATTGATGATAGCGTTCGCCTAATCCGCGAATATCATCAACCTGAATTTGGCGGCATGACCCAAATTGCCCTCGCCCCCTGCTCTCCTTTTTCTGTCACCACAGAGCTCATGAAAGAAACGGCTCACATTGCCAAGCAACATGATGTGATGCTACATACTCATCTTTGCGAGACCATAGACGAAGAAAACTTCTGTCTGGAGCGTTTCGGTTACCGTCCCGTCGATTATCTGGAAGAAGTGGGCTGGCTGCATGACAGAACCTGGCTTGCACACGGTATACATTTCAACGACGAAGAGATTCGCAGGCTTGGACAATCTGGCATTGGAATTTGTCATTGTCCAAGTTCTAACATGATGCTCGCCTCGGGTATTTGCCGAAATCTGGAACTAGAAGAAGCTGGCGCTTCTGTTGGTCTTGGCGTGGATGGCTCTGCATCCAATGATGGTTCCAATTTGGTGAATGAACTACGAATGGCGACTTACATTCAACGACTGAGATACGGTTCTGCCAAAGTCAGTCACTTTGATGCGTTCCGCTGGGCAACACAAGGCTCTGCGAGAAATATCGGCCGAAAAGACATCGGCACGCTGGACAAAGGTATGTTGGCAGATATTGCTATGTTCAAGCTGGATGAAATTCAATTCTCTGGCAGCCACGATCCTCTCGCTGCGCTGGTGCTTTGCGGCCACCATCGCGCAGACCGCGTCATGGTTAATGGTGATTGGCGGGTGGTTGATGGCGAATTGGTCGATGTTGATAAGCAAGAGTTGATGGTAAGGCACCGTGCAGCAGCAAGAAAGCTGGCTGCTAAAGCTCAACAACTAAGGCGCTAAAAAGCGCCTTCATTTTTTCTTTGCCATGTTAATTAGGGGAACGCTTAACCGATTTCTTTCCGCTTAAGCTTTGCGCGTTGATCTCTTTACCGGTGACGTAGTTGAACGACGAAACCACCAGCGCATAAACAACATCAACTTCGGCTTGAGTCGAAGGCGTATAGATCATGACAAAGCCTTCCCAACCCAAACGCTGAGACGACCAGGGATGAAAGGTTGCCCAGTTGTTTTTCACCGCTTCTTTGGCTAACTCTGGCGGTAGTGAAGCATGAAGACTGCCGTCTGGATGTAAATGCGCGAATTCTCGGCCACCGACGATGGCCTGAGGATTCGCAAGCGGAACACCCTCGCGAATCCAGAAGCCTTCCGCACCAGGAAGAGAAAGCATTGAGCTTTGCAATGATACATCAGGGATCTTTGCTACCTTGTTTCTGAATTCAGCAATCAGGTCAGCATCTGTTTTCACATTCAACTGCACGTGAGGAACGCTATCGGTCGTATCCGGAATAGCCGTTTCTCTTGGAGAAAGTTCGCCATCGACATTGGCATGCGCATTTAATGTTGCGGCAAGCAAAACTGTTGAAAACCAACTCACGCTTTTCACTCTGAACTTCATAAGCTTTCTCTCCCAACCTTATTAGAAACGATAACGCAACCCAAGAGACACTTCGTGGGCGGTAGCGCCGTCTATTTGGAAGCCATCGGTAAAGGAATCCTGATAGGTTTGAGCGTCACCCAGCGAGACATACTGATACTCGCCAACGACTGCAAAGCTTTCATTGAAGGAATAGCTTGCTCCCACGCCAACATTCCAGGTGAATTCCGTCTCCGTTTTGTCTGGATAGCCATCGTAAAAGCCATCTGACACACCATCAAATGCGTCAAAGGCGGAAACGCCCTGACCACCTAGTTTGGCACTGTACTTGTTACGGGCGATACCCAAGCCACCCTTGATATAGGGCGAAAAGCCAGTGCCTGTATCGATATCATAAAAGCCTTCCACCGTTAGCGTTGTGCTCTCAAGTTTTCCGACCAGAGCATACTCCTCGCCATTTCTCGCTCCGGTGCCAAAACGTGTGCTGCTAAAATCGCTTTCGCGATAACCCAATCGCCCTTCGACTCGGAACGACTCGTTAACGATATAGCCCAAGCCAATCGTACCTACCTCACCATCACCGGAATCAAAGTCGTTTGGAAAATCCGCTTCAACAGCGATGTTATTGCCATAGGCTTCACCGTCTGTCGCTTGATAGCTTTTACCCGCCAGCACAGTGACATACACACCTTCTGCAACAGTCGAAGTAGAGAATACAGTCGCAGCCAATACCGCAAGTGAGAGCCTGGTTTTCTTTGAAATCATCTTCATGTCCCTTTGTTTTCCCGTACGCCATGTCGCACGCATACAATGTACAAGAAGATGTTTATTTGTATTATCGTGTATTAACGGACTTCATAATTCGCTCAGGAAGAACAATGATTGAATACCTCAAACATATGGCTATCTTTGTCCGTGTTGTCGACGGTGGATCATTCCGAGCTGCCGCCAAACAGCTAAATCTTGCTCCTTCCCGAGTGAGCCAAACCATTTCAGACCTAGAAGATTACCTAGGGAAGACGCTGCTCTACCGCACGACGAGAAAGCTTTCCCTGACCAATGAGGGGCGCATGTTTTACCCTCGAGTGGTAGAAATGCTCAAGCAGGCAGAACTGGGGTTAAACGAGCTCAATGCTATCTCGGTTGAACCCGTCGGAGAATTGCGTATTTCCTTACCTGCATTTCTTGCTTCCTCTGACGTATCCACTGCACTAGCTGCATTCACCCGCTTATACCCTCGTGTTTCCCTGTCAATTTCTTATACAGATATGCCCGTCAGCCTGATTGACGATGGGTATGACCTGAACGTACGGATTGGCTGGCTAGATGACAGTTCCATGCTTTCTCGAAAATTGGGCGAATATCAGCGTGTTTTGGTCGCTGGCGCTGAATATGCCGCTTCTCACCCAACACCGCAGCATCCAGACGATCTCGTTGATCTTGAGTGGTTAAGCTTCAAACATCGTAAGGACAGAATGGAGTTCATGTCAGGCGATGACAAAGTGCTCGTCGTTTTTAACAACTTTCAATTGCAAGTCGACACCATTGAAGCGCTTTGTCATCTCGCTCATCAAAATGCCGGGATCGCGATTTTACCGCAACATATCGCCGAGCCAGGGCTAAAATCCGGCGCGTTGGTACAACTTCTTCCAGATTGGTCTCTGCGTAAGCTTGGGCGATACGCGGTTTGGCCGGATAAAGCCCGAAGAGAGAATCTAACGCTCTTGTTGGCTCGGTTTTTGGCAGACCAGTTCGCGGAATGAGCACATAAACAAACGCCCCTATTCTATTAGGGGCGTTTGACTTAATAGCGCTATTTGCAGTGGAAGTTTAACGCGCCAATTTACCTAAAGCTTCAGCCACCATATCGACATTGCCAATACCACCGGATGGCAAATAGCCGCTACCGGAGAATCCTGTAAAGGCTGATGGTGCCTCACCAATCAGAGAACTCATGGTCGTCCCGGGTTTCGCTGCTACGTATACGTTAGGGCCAGCAGTTTCAGTGAACGTCTGATCCGTCACTAAATTGCTCAGTGCTGAAACGCGTTTCTTGCGATCAACACTCCACCAGTTCGCCACAAAATTAGCCCCGCCAGGGTGACATTCCGCGGTAGCTTCTACTACTTCACCGAAGATGCTAAATGAATAGTCATGATTGCCCGGCACACTCACACTGAGTTGTGCAACATCACAGGTACCCGGAGTGGTATCAGCCTGCGCGTTAATCATGTGTTCATTGAACATCGCAGTTTTCATACCCATTCTTTTCATCGCGCCGTAATATGCAGGAGAAGAGGTTTGGTAGCTCAATGCGAAGATATTGAAATCAGCGCCGTTCGAACCGTCGTTATTAAACGTCGTCGCAGGTAGATTGGAAGTATTGATTGGTGTGCCCACATGAGCAAACGCGACATTCTCATCAGTGAATACTCGGCCCTTTGCATCTGTCACTTGAATGACTTCGCACTGTAATGATCGAATAATCAGCATGCCGAGGTTGTCTGACCCCTCAAATACAAAACCCATGTCTGAAAGGCTGTTTACTTTAATGTCTGCCGGCACCAGCGAAGTCAGCGCATCCTTCTGTACAGCTATACCTCCCGCAATTTCCCGGCAGTTCGATAAATCTACATCAGAGTTGCTGAAGCGCTTACCTTGATAAGACTGTTTGTGAGATTTCACAGTATCAGCGCCTTTTGGGCTTCCTTCTTTCGCCATCACCGCTGGAGCAAGTGCCATTGAAGTAATAAGCGCTGTTGCTAAGGTGACTTTATTGATTGTCATGCGAACTCCTTATCCATAGTCGTACTGTTTGTTGTACAGAAACCAATCTACAGCACCGTCATTAGCAACATAATCCGGCATTAAATGAACTAATAGTTCTGGAAATAAGCACTAATCTATATCGGTATATTCGACTAGGCCACCGTCTTAGGCTATGTGTTTTCGCAAACAAAAAACCCGCATTAGGCTGCGGGTTTTCGCTGAGAAAATAAGAGAGATTACTTGCTAAGCTGGAGAAGTAACGCCCTCAAATTGACGCAATATTTCATCTAATTCTGCGCTAAGGCTTGTATCTCTTATGGCTTTGTTTTCCTGGTCAAAGTTGTCATAGAAACTCGGTAAACTAAAGACTCCGACGACATTGCCACCAAAATGCGGAGCCCCTTCTTTAGCCAGCTTCAGTACTGTTTTCGCGCCACCTGGCCCCGGCGATGTCGCGAGCAAGATAATCGATTTTCCTTGATAAACATTTCGATCGATACGACTTAGCCAATCAAAGAGGTTCTTAAATGCCACCGTAAAGTTGCCATTGTGTTCAGCAAATGACACTACAATAGCGTCGGCATTTTCTATCCGCTTCTGGAAAGCGTAGGCACATCTCGGAATGCCATAATCCTCTTCCAAATCGCTATTGTAGATAGGTAAATCAAAATCATTGATTTCTACATAGTCGACATCAGCGTTCTTGATCTTTCCCGCCGCATATTGGACGAGTTGCTTGTTAATTGATTTACGGCTGTTAGTTGCAGCAAAAGCGAGTATTTTCATCGTGTTATCTCGTTCAATAATGATACTTGGTACAATCTAGGTCGGTCTGGCCTTAAAGCTGGCCTAATTCTCCGGCTTGATAGCGTGCAACAACCTCATTGATTTCTTGTTGTGAGCTCATTGCAAACGGTCCTTGCTGGACAAAGCTCTCGTTAATGATCTCCCCCGACAGCAGCGCAAAATGGCTCTGCTTCTTGTTATCACCACGGACTTTCAATACGGAAACGTCTTTAGGGACGATTGAGACAGACTCGCCTTGATCCAGAACATGCCATTCATCGTCTAATTGATACTCGATTTTTCCTTCCACGGCATAAAGCCAAGCATTGAAGTCATCTGGAATCTGGTGTTCAAAACTCGAACGCTCATCAGCAAAACCATCAAGAATGGTAAACGGCCATACCGAAGAGGCCTGTGTTTTTGCACGGTTACTTTGTCCAAGTACTAGTCTCACTCGATACCCTTCTCCCACCAGCGTAGGCATGTCCTCTCGCTTCACATGAAGAGAGCTAGGCGATTCATGTTTCAACCTTGACGGGAGATTCACGAAGATCTGCAAACCATGAATTTTCGCACCAAGTCTTGGTGCTTCATCATGAACCGCACCACTACCGGCGTTTAGCCAATAGAGATCGCCTGCATGAATATCGAAGTCGTTGCCTAGCGAATCACGGTTGTTAAATTTGCCTTCTGTGTCCTCAAACAGAACGGAAACCGCTGAGATACCTGCGTGTGGGTGCGCGCCGAATGTCGGTACTGTCATGGTGTAATGATCAACCATGATGATTGGGTCCATCGCCCCTTCAAATTGCGTATGGCGAAAACCAATACCCGTGAATCCTTCGCCAATATTCAATGGGCTGCCAGTCACATGCTTATCCGAGGCGATATTCAAGTTTGATTGAGCTGCTGAATTCGTCATTACTCTACTCCGTTCTATTTGTTGGCCTAAAAATAATGTAACGAGTTGGATTCCGGATAAAAACCGTTAGAATTCGAACTCTACGTTCCATAAATAGGACGATAAAATGAAAGTCGACTTGAATGACTACTTTTACTTTGTGCATGTCGTTGAGAAAAAGGGATACACAGCCGCCGCTAAAGCGTTGAATATGCCAAAGTCACGGTTGAGCCGACATGTTGTACAGTTGGAAGAGCGCTTAGGTGTCAGGTTATTGCAGCGAACGTCCCGCAATGTTGCGGTCACAGAAGAGGGAAAGAGCTTCTACCATCATGCCCGAAAGTTGGTAGATACCTTAGAACTTGCCGAAGCTGCCATGGATAACCGCAGTGGGAAACTCACAGGGAAAGTGGTCATTAGTTGCTCAACAGGTGTCGCTCAATTCGCCTTACTAAGCATTGTAACCGAGTTTGCCAAGCTACACCCCAAAGTACATATCGAACAACGTGTCACAAACGCAATGGAAGATCTTGTGGCAGAGGGGATTGATATTGCTATCCGCGGACATAGCGCAGAGCTGCCTGACTCCAGTCTCATCCAGCGATTTATTACTACTGTGGAATGGCAGTTCTTCTGCTCGCCCCGTTACCTCGAAACGCTTCAACAGTTAAACACGCCCTACGATCTTGCTGATTGTCAGTTTCTAAAAGTAGGTAGAAGCGGTTCCAAAGACGCTATTCCACTCATGAACCGAGACGGGCTACGTACTCACCAAACATCCAATATCGCTTTGTGCTCAGAAGATATGTCGACCATACGACAAGCCGCGATTGAAGGGTTAGGTGTGACTGCCCTGCCTGACTACGTATGCCGCACTGCATTACAAACGGGAGAGCTAGTTCGCGTTCTGCCCGATTGGCTTTCACAGTCGGCAAGTTTAAGTCTGTTGATGCCTTCAAGGCTAGGCGTACCGCCACATACCAAAGCGTTGGCAGAATTTATTCGAGAGAAACTTCCCTTGGTGGTTAGGGGCAGTTGACCTTAGAGCAGCCATTTATACATCACAAAGCTATCGACATAGCCAATGCGCGGATGTTTGTAGGCTTTGGGAATGGTTCCGATGATATCAAAACCCAGTTTCTGCCAGAGTTTTACTGCCACTTCGTTGCTAGAAACCACGCTGTTAAATTGCATTGCCTTAAAACCAAGCTCTATCGCAACTTGCTGAGAATGTTCACACATCTGACGGGCAATACCTTTACCCCTTGCCTGGTCGGAAACCATGTAGCCGCAATTGCAAATATGACGGCTTGGCCCCATCGCATTGGGCTTGATGTAGTAAGTGCCAAGGACAACGTCATCCTCAACGAAAACAAATGTTTTCTGTGGCACTTCACACCAAAGCTGATAAGACTGTTCGAAAGTCATATCCGCATCAAAAGCATAGGTTTCCTCTGCCTTAATAACACTGGAGAATGTCGGCCAGAAGGATTGGAAGTCTTGAGGGGTTATTTCACGGATCATGGAGTCACTATGCGGTCTATTCAATTGCGATGGGAGTAATTTGGTATCAGCATTAATGGTTGCTAATCTCCCCCGCCAACATGTCCTCCAAAGTCTCCCCCAGTATTGCTGCTGTCTGAGGTGTCACTAGAATATGGAGAATCGTAGCGTTTGCGATTGGGGTTAGTTAGATACAGGAAGACACCAATGGCGAAAAAGACAAAGAATAGAAGAAAGCACCAAGGCATAAGAAAACCCGAAACGAGGCTGAAGACCATACCTAAGCCACCCAGCAAGATCATCAAAGTAGTCGCCACATTTTTCACCAGTTCAGTAGTTTGACGCAGGTTTATAAGTGTCTTTTAAAACCACTAGACACCGGACCATCCCCCACTCTCAATCCGCATGCTTTACGCCGCACCCTCTGAGCACCAAATTCACCAGAAATTCTGCCGCATCTTCGAAGTCTTGATCTTCTAATTCAAACTGACCGCTGACCTGACATATCTGCCAGTTAAAGTCAGCGTAGGTTTGGGTTGATGACCAAAGCATAAACATCAGATGCTTGGGAGGCACTGGCTCCATCCAACCCCGATCAATCCAATATTCGAACTTGTTCAGAATCATTCGAGATTGATCCATCAAGGATTCTGCAATGTCACTTGGGAGGTGTGGTGCGCCAGCCATCACTTCAGCAGCAAAAGTCTTAGAAGCGGCGGCATATTCTTTAGATATACGCAGTTTGGTACGGATATATTGGGTAAGCGCATCTCGCGGATCATTGAGCTGCTCGATAGGGTAAGACGCCTCGAGCAATGGCTGCGTGACGCTTTCCAGCACTGCACGATAGAGATTGTCTTTGGTATTGAAATAGTAATAGAGGTTGGGTTTAGGAATTTCGGCGCGTTGGGCAATTTCGGCGGTCGTCGTTGCAGCATAGCCTTTTTCTGCGAACAGTTGGCTGGCGACTTCGATGATCTTTTCCTGATTTTTCGTCCTGATGCGTGACATTACCCGTCCGTGGATTCATTAAAGCGTGTAATCACAACTTTAATGAATCCTAGACAATTCATCCAGTCAATCACTCTGGTAATATCAATATTGCTCTGAAGTCATTCACATTGGTGCGGGTTGGACCGGTAAAAATCAAGCCGCTAAGCGCTTCAAAAAAACCATAACTGTCGTTGTTAGTCAGGTAAGGTTCGGGGGACAGTTTCTTCTCTGCAGCGGCGACATAGAAATCCGGTTTCAACTCTGCTCCGGCATTGTCTTCCACACCATCAATCCCATCTGTATCGCAGGCCAACGCATAAATTCTGCCCCGAATCGCGGGCTCTTTCTCAAGCGCTTGATAGAGTGATAACAGAAACTCACAATTGCGCCCTCCACGACCATTACCTCTGACTGTTACAGTGGTTTCACCGCCAGAGAGGATGACGCAAGGTGCAGGGAAAGGCTGATCATGTTTAGCTGCACTGCTTGCCATGGCTGCATGCACCAGTGCGACATCCCTTGATTCTCCCTCCAGAGTATCTCCCAGAATGTAAGCGGGTATCCCTAGCGATTCCGATAAAGTCTGCGCAGCAACCAGAGATACGAAGGGCGTTGAAATAATCTCAAAACGGCTTTTTGACAGTCTCTCGTCACCGGCTTTTGGGGTTTCAGATGCTTCGCTTTCCAGCCAGAAAGTGACATTGTCACTTACTGGAATATCATATTTATTCAATACGTTAATAGCATCAAAACGTGTCGTCGGGTCTGCGACTGTCGGACCTGATGCGATAACATCTGCGGCATCTCCCGGCACATCAGATATCGCAAGCGTAAGCACACTTGCAGGGTAAGCCGCTTGTGCCAGCTTCCCTCCTTTTACAGCGGAAAGATGCTTTCTTACACAATTCATTTCATTGATGGCAGCTCCCGATTTCAACAGGGCTTTGTTGATTTCCTGTTTCTCGGAAAAGTCGATGCCCGGTGCAGGTAAGCTTAATAAGGCTGAGCCTCCACCGGATAGCAAACATATCACCGTGTCATTTTCATCAAGGTTCGTGACCAAATTTAGGATGAGCTTCGCGACTTTCTCGCCTTCACCATCAGGAACCGGGTGTGACGCTTCCAATACTTCGATGTGCTTACAAGGTGCGCCATGCAAATAACGTGTGACAACAACGCCACTTATCGGTCCATCCCATTCATCTTCCAACGCTTGAGCCATTGAAGCGGCCGCTTTACCTGCACCGATCACAACTAAATTTCCCGAGCGGTCTTCAGGCAGATACTTTTTAATATTTCCATAAGGAAGGGCTGAATCGACCGCAGCATCGAACAATTTCCGGAGAAATATCGAGGGCGATAAAGCTCCAACAGATGACTTTTCTGATTCAGAATTTTTTCTTAGGGTTTCTTCGCCTTCCTTGAACTCTTCCTGCTGATCCATTGCTTATCTCCATAGAAAAAAAAGCCCGTCGTGAAAGAAGCGGGCAAAACACTAAGGACCTGTAAAACGTAAACTCAAGTTGGAGGTACTCCAAGCAGCGAAAAGCTGGACACTCCAAACTGCTTGGTATGGTTCACGGCGTTATTCGCCGCGGATGTTGTGGTTTGAAAGCGATTCAATGGCTTTAATAAGCGCAGAGTGATCCCAATCTTCCCCACCTTGCTCAGCACATAAGCTAAATAGCTCTTGTGCAGATTTTGTATTCGGCAGTGAAACGCCAAGCGTTTCAGCCCCTGTTAATGCTAAGTTCAAATCTTTTTGATGCAGGCGGATCCTAAAACCAGGGTCAAAGGTTCCTTTCACCATGCGCTCACCATGAACTTCCAGCACTTTTGAATTAGCAAAGCCACCCAGCAGCGCGTTGCGGATCCTTGCTGGATCTGCGCCTGCTTTAGAAGCAAACACCAGCGCTTCAGACACGGCTTCAATATTGAGTGCCACAATGATTTGGTTAGCTACCTTGCACACCTGACCCGCACCGTTATCACCGACCAGATTGATGTTCTGCCCCATGGCGCCAAACAGTGGCAATGCTTTTTCGAACGTGGCTTCTTCGCCACCCACCATGATGGTCAAAGTGGCATTGATGGCGCCGACTTCACCGCCAGAAACAGGCGCATCAAGGTAAGCCGCACCACTTTCGTTGACCCGGGCAGCAAAGCTTTGGGTTTCAATGGGAGATATAGAACTCATGTCGATGACTGTCTTTGTGGCATCCAGCACTGGCTCTATACCATCTTCACCAAACAGAACATCTTCGACATCTGGTGTGTTTGGCACCATAACGATAATGAAATCCGCGTCATTAACCGCTTCACGATTCGAAGGATAGGCTTTTGCACCACCTTCGACTAATGAAGCAGGTGCCCTTGTACGGCTTTCTGACAAATTGAGTTGATACCCGGCTTTTTGTAGGTTTTCAGCCATTGGCTTACCCATGATGCCGGTGCCGATAAATGCGATAGTTGTCATTCCATTACTCCTCATTTTGTCCGTATGTCTGAAGCCATTTCATGCCTTCTTCGGTGGTGGTAGCTGGCTTATATTCGCACCCAACCCAACCCTCATAGCCAATAGAATCTAAGTGGCTGAACAGGAAGTGGTAGTTCAACTCCCCGGTCCCAGGCTCATGACGACCAGGATTATCTGCGAGCTGAACATGCCCAATACGGTCTAACGTCGAGCTTAAGGTTTGGGCAATATCCCCTTCCATAATTTGCATGTGGTAGATGTCGTACTGCAGTGAAAGGTTGTCGCTCCCGACCGCATCGCAAATCCGAACTGCCTGTTTGGTATTGGTTAGCGAAAAGCCCGGGATATCCCTTGTATTGATTGCTTCCACAACCAACCGGATACCTGCCTTTTCCAACTGGGCATTCGCAAATTTCAGGTTTTCAATCAGAGTCTCTTCAGCTTGGTCCTGACTCACACCCGAAGGAACAATCCCAGCGAGACAGTTCACTTGCTCACAGTTCAATACATTGGCGTATTCAATCGCGAGTGCAACGCCTGCCCGGAACTCATCAACACGTGCTGGGTCCGCTGCAATCCCGCGATCTCCCGCGTCCCAATCCCCTGCAGGTAGGTTAAACAGCACTTGCTTCAGATGGTTGCGGTCCAGTTCTGCCTTCAGCTCATAGGCTTCAAATGCGTACGGAAACAGGTACTCCACTCCCTTAAAACCGAAGTTTGCCGCGGCATTAAAGCGCTCGATGAAAGGCAGTTCAGTAAATAACATTGATAAATTGGCAGCTAACTTTGGCATTTCAATTTCCTTATTCCATAAGAACCAAACAGTTATTGGCGATTGGCTGCCAATGCAGTAGGCGCATCAGCAATAGAGTCAGCCAGAGATTCAAATTCATTCACAGAGTCAATCTCTACACCCATGGAGATATTGGTGACTTTTTCCAGAATGATTTCTACAACAACCGGTACACGATGCTTAGCCATCAAGGTCTTTGCCTCTTCAAACGCCGACGCAATTTGTTCTGGGTCGGTAACACGCAGCGCCTTACAACCCAGTCCTTCCACCACGGTGACATGATCGACACCATAATCGGCAAGTTCAGGTGAATTCTGGTTTTCAAAGGCCAACTGTACGCAGTAGTCGATATCGAATTGACGCTGCGCCTGACGTATAAGCCCCAGGTAAGAGTTGTTAACCAACACATGGATGTAAGGAAGGTTGAACTGGGCACCAACAGCGAGTTCTTCAATCATGAACTGGAAGTCGTAGTCACCTGAAATAGCGACAATTTGGCGCTCAGGATCCGCAGCACGAACACCTAGTGCGGCAGGCACCGTCCACCCTAAAGGTCCGGCTTGACCACAATTAATCCAGTGGCGAGGTTTGTACACGTGTAGGAATTGCGCAGCGGCAATTTGAGACAAACCAATGGTACTGACATAACAGGTTTCACGATCAAACGCGCGGTTCATCTCTTCATAAACACGCATTGGTTTTACTGGCTGTTCGGTGTAGTGGGTTTTTCGCAGCATGGTGGCTTTGCGCTGCTGACAACCTCCGACCCATGAAGAGTGATCGTTCAGTTTGCCTTGTGCTTTCCATTCCTTTGCTACTTCGATCAGTACAGTAAGCGCTTGGTATGCATCAGACACGATCCCCAGATCCGGACAGAACACGCGCCCGATTTGGGTTGGTTCAATGTCGATGTGAACGAACTTACGCCCTTCGGTATACACATCGACCGAGCCCGTATGCCGATTTGCCCAACGGTTACCGATACCGAACACCACATCAGACGCCAGCAATGACGCATTACCATAGCGGTGGGATGTCTGAAGCCCAACCATACCCGCCATCAACTCGTGGTCATCTGCAATAGTGCCCCAGCCCATCAAAGTTGGAATAACCGGTACACCTACGATTTCGGCAAACTCCTGTAAAAGTTCTGAAGCATTTGCATTGATCACGCCGCCGCCAGAAACGATCAGTGGACGCTCAGCTGCATTTAGCATCTCCATCGCTTTTTCTGCTTGATGGCGCGAAATCGAAGGTTTGTAAGGCTCAAGTGGTTCATAACTGTCGATATCAAATTCGATTTCAGCCAGTTGAACATCTAAAGGTAAATCAATCAGTACAGGGCCTGGACGACCTGAACGCATAACCTGAAAAGCGTGTTGGATTGCGCGTGGAACCTGTGCGGGTTCTAAAACCGTTGAACACCACTTAGTCACAGGACGTGCTATGGATTCAATATCTACCGCCTGGAAATCTTCTTTGTGCAATCTCGCGCGCGGCGCCTGCCCGGTAATGCAAAGAATAGGGATGGAATCAGCCTGTGCCGAATAAAGACCGGTAATCATATCGGTACCTGCAGGGCCTGACGTTCCTATACAAACACCGATGTTCCCGGGGTTTGCTCGGGTGTAGCCCTCGGCCATGTGAGATGCACCTTCAACATGGCGTGCAAGTATGTGGTCTATGCCCCCCGCTTTCTTCAGCGCTGAGTAAAAGGGATTGATCGCTGCGCCCGGTACACCAAACGCTTTAACCACACCTTCTTTCTTCAGCACTTCAATAGCAGCATCAATCGCTCTCATCTTTCCCATACAAAACTCCTTTTGTATACAATTTGAGTGTTATTTGTATTCTTAGATCGATTAATTTTTAATCGCAAGGAATTTTTTACAGTTTTAAAACAATCGAACGAAGCACAAAGGCGGCAAAATCATGGCTGACAGTGCATTGGAAAGAGGTCAGACAAGTTACTGAGTAAATGGAATTTTGGTACCACCCTATTCACAACGCATTAACATTGTGCTTTTATTGTTCTCTATAACGACACCAACAAAGAAACATTATTAGATTTTTATTGTATACATTAGATTAAAGGACCCTGCCGATGTATGAACTAGAAAGTACTTCAGAAAATCGTTCCAGCTCAGCAGCTTGCTCCAGCATTAAGATCGCTGGGCCTTTGTTCAGCGAAGACGCTAAAAGCATTCTGAATGCGGATGCATTGAACTTTATATCTGCGCTTTGCCAACAGTTCACGGGACCATTGTCTTCGCTACTGATTGACAGAAAGCGTCAGCAGGAGAAATTCGATAGCGGTGCCCTACCTGATTTCAGGAGCGATACTGCAGACATTCGAGACGCTCGAGATTGGAAAGTGGCTGATATTCCGGAGATATTGCTCGATAGGCGCGTTGAGATAACAGGCCCCATTGACCGAAAATGGTGATCAATGCGCTCAACTCTGGCGCAAATGTATTTATGTGTTGCTTCGAGGATGCCACTTCACCGACCTGGGAAAACATGGTGAATGGCCAAATCAACATGCGTGATGCCAATGCGGGCACAATCTCGTATAGCGACCCGAAAAATGGCAAGCATTATCAGTTAGCTGATAACCCCGCGACATTGATCCATCGTCCAAGAGGTTTACACCTTCAGGAATCCCATATTCTTTTCGATGGTAAACCCATGCCAGCCAGCCTAATGGATTTCGGGTTGTACTTTTTCCACAATTACCAATCCCGCAAAGCCAGTGGCCAAGGCGTTTACTTCTATTTGCCTAAGCTTGAGTCCATGGAAGAAGCTGCATGGTGGGAATCCGTGTTTGATTTCACCGAAGAGTACTTTTCTGCCGAAACAGGTACGATACGCGCCACTGTTCTCATTGAAACCCTTCCAGCTGTATTCCAGATGGAAGAAATCCTCTACGCAATGCGTAAGCACATCGTGGGTATGAACTGTGGCCGGTGGGATTACATTTTCAGCTACATCAAAACGCTGAAGAACCACACCGATCGCATCTTGCCTGATCGTCATGCCATCGGCATGGATCAACCTTTCTTGGAGGCGTACAGCAAACGTCTTATCCAGACCTGCCATCGCCGCGGAGCATTAGCAATTGGCGGTATGTCTGCCTTCATTCCATCCAAAAATCCTGACGAGATGGCTCGCGTAACACAGAAAGTGATTGAAGATAAACGCCGAGAAGCGACAAATGGCCATGATGGCACCTGGGTCGCACACCCACATTTGGTATCACTTGCCCGCGAAATATTTGATGAATACCTGAATGGCGCGACAAACCAACGCCACTTTATCCCTGATGGAAGCTTTAACAGCGAACTTCTTCTTCGACCAAGCCAAGGACCAAAAGATGAGCCTGGAGTAAGAAAGAATATCCGAATCGCGGTGCTTTATATGGAAGCCTGGCTGCGCGGTATCGGTTGTGTACCTATTTACGGGTTGATGGAAGATGCCGCTACAGCAGAAATTTCCCGCGCCAACATTTGGCAATGGCTCAAGCATCAGGTGTCTTTGGACGATGGTCGACCATTTACCACTGAGCTATTTAGAGCGTGGCTCGATCAGGAAGTAAAGGACATGAAAGCGTCAGCAGGCAATGGTGAATTCAGGAAATTTGATGAAGCATCGGCGTTGTTTTTCACCCTCTCAACCGATGCTCACTTTGCTGATTTTCTCACCATTCCTTGCTACGCAAAACTCGAATAACGAGCATTGGCGGCTGCTTTAAGCCGCCCCTAAAAACCTGGGGTCTGTTGGCCTTTGGTGATGATTTTTGCAGCTGTTTGTGGGGACTTTATACAAGGCAGAGGCTTCGACGTGTAGCTGGCCTACATGAGAAGCCGATAACGTAGGAGAAAGTCCCCACAAACGCTGCCCGAAGGGTTCTGCCCTAAGCGTTTTATGCTTTGTTGAGGTGTACTTGCTTAGAATAACTAGGCGGCACACACCTCGCCGCGCCTAAAACACTTAGGGCTAGAACAAAATTTAACCACCAAAGGTCAACAGACCCTCGGAGACCTTCAATGGAAAATCTGACGATGATAAAAGCACTGGAAATCACCACTAAGGTGTTCCATGCGGCGCAAGAAAGGAAAACCCAACCACTAACGGTGGCCATTTTGGATAAAGGCGGCGCACTCATTTCGCTACAGAGGCAAGATGGCTCAAGCATGATGCGGCCGGAAATTGCGATTGCAAAAGCATGGGGGGCATTAGCCCTCGGGTGCTCCTCCAGAAAGATTGCGGATGATGCCCAAAGCCGCCCTTGCTTTATCTCGTCAGTCGCCACACTTGCGCAGGGAAACCTTGTTCCCGTTCCCGGTGGTGTGCTCATCCGAGACGCGGCATCGGAATTACTCGGTGCAGTCGGCGTTTCCGGCGATATCTCTGATACGGATGAAGCCGTCGCGATTGCCGGCATTGTCGCTTCCAGTCTAAAAACTGATGCCGTTCTGGCAAGCTGATTTCACCTGCAAACGGCCGGGCTTCTCCGGCCGTTAAATCTCTATCCTCATTTCTCTACCTTGGAACAGTACCCGCCCCGCAAACCGATAACAGCACCGATACAATTAACAAAGCAATGTTGTACAATTAGGTCAGCTATTCTTATACAAAACAAAGCGCATAAATATCTTGATTGTTTTTCGTTCATTTTCAGAACGTTATTTGACAGCACCTCGTTAGAGACGACGAGTTGGGAAAGGAACTACTGTATGACAGGGCTTCTCAAAGCAACGAATAAAAAAACCAAACAGACAAACCCTAAAATGACACAGGATGACATCGTATACGGTCATATCTTTGATGCGATCCTGGAACAACGCCTGCCTCCTGGTACCAAACTCAGCGAAGAAGCATTGGGCGAAATCTTCGGCGTCAGCCGCACCATCATTCGCCGTGCATTACTCCGGCTCTCTGTAGAACAGGTTGTCAGTACACGCCCAAACCGCGGCTCTATTGTGGCGTCACCAACCGTTGAGGAAGCGATGCAAATCCTCAAAGCGCGTGAAGTGATGGAGCTGGCCATTGTCGAACTGGCAGCAGAGAACGCGACACCGGAACAGATCGCCAAATGCCGCGCCATGGTGGCAGAGGAAAATGAAGCCATTGCGAAAAACGATACGGGACGTAGCATCCGCCTTTCTGGCGAATTTCATATCGAACTTGCTGCGATGGCAAATAATCTACCTTTGATGAGCTTCCAACGTAGCTTGGTGTCCCAATGTTCCCTGATCATTGCTCTGTATGAGTCATCAAAGAAAACGCACTGCTCTTGTGACGAGCACACTCAGCTACTCGATGTGATTGAGGCGGGAGATAAACAAGCAGCTATCGCGCTCATGAAGACTCACCTTGACCATATCAATTCTAAACTGAACCTGCATGATGACTCTGGCACACAGGATCTTCATGCTGTGTTTTCAAATGTCTTGAAGAAGAAAGCCTGATACCTCAATCAGCTTAAAAACGGCCTGAATGTTGAAGCATTCAGGCCGTTTTTTCTTTCTGTCATCGTCCTCTCAATTATCAAAACCGAGATTTTGGAACGATCAACCTCACATATTGTATACAATCTGCACTTTGCATTTCTGATACTGAACCTTAAGAATACTCATTACCTACTGTTTTTATACAATATTTTATTGTTAATTTCATAATAATCACTTGTTAACAGAAAGTTGACCGAACGGTCAGAAATGACTAGCTTGTAATCAATGGATACGAAAACGTCATGGAGGCCGTGTGATCCGTTTCCTTTTAAATCAGACTTTGCAGGAAGAGAAAGACATTTCTCCTAACCTGACTGTGTTGAATTACCTGCGTGAACATATACGCAAAACAGGAACCAAGGAAGGTTGTGGTTCAGGTGATTGTGGAGCTTGTACCGTTGTGTTGGGTGAAGTAGTTAATGGCAGGCTGGAATACCGAAGTGTTAACTCTTGTTTGACCTTTGTTTCCGCCCTTCATGGCAAACAACTCATCACAGTAGAAGACTTGCGAACAAAGGATTCGCTACACCCCGTTCAACAGGCCATGGTTGATTTTCACGGCAGCCAATGCGGCTACTGTACACCTGGCTTTATCATGTCGATGTTCGCGCTCTCCAAGAATCATCCCAATGCAGACAAAGAAGACACTTATGAAGCCCTAGCAGGTAACTTGTGTCGTTGCACGGGCTATCGCCCTATTGTGGAAGCTGCATTGTCGCTGAGTCAGGAAACGCCGATTCGCGACCAGTTTGCTGAATACGAGCGTGAAACGATTGAAAAGCTGAATGCGATTGGTAAGCCTGAACTGGAATATCACGCAAACGGCAAAACGGCATTCACACCGACCAACAGCGATGAACTGGCAAAAACGCTGATGGCGCACCCCACCGCTAAACTGCTGGCAGGCGGTACTGACCTCGCACTGGAAGTCACTCAGTTTCATCGCGATATCGACAAACTTATCTATCTTGGCCGCGTTGACGATATTAAAACCGTCAACGAGACCGATACCCACATCGAAATCGGTGCCAATGTGCCTTTCACTGATGTGTATCGTGCATTAGAGCCACACTACCCAGATTTCGGCGCGCTGTTACAACGCTTTGCATCCCTACAGATCCGTAACCAAGGCACGATCGGTGGCAATATTGCCAACGCTTCTCCCATTGGTGACGGGCCTCCTCTGCTGATCGCCTTGGGCTCCACCGTGATTCTTCGCCGTGGTGAAACAGCACGGGAAATCCTGCTTGAAGACTTCTTTAAAGATTACAAAGTGACAGCGCTGCAGCCCTCGGAGTTCGTACAGACCATTCGCGTGCCGAAACCGCAACCTAGTCAGGCATTCAAAGCCTACAAAATTTCGAAGCGTTTTGATGATGATATCTCAGCAGTCTGTGGAGCATTCAGACTGACATTTGAAGGTGACACTGTCACTGAAGCCCGTATTGCTTTCGGTGGCATGGCCGCCATTCCAGCGCGTGCTACCCATTGCGAGCAGGAGCTTGTAGGTAAGCCGCTAAGTGCCGCCACTATTCAAGCCGCAATGTCAGCTTTGGAAAATGACTTCTCACCCATTTCCGACTTCAGAGCGACAAAGGAATATCGCGCTGAAACTGCAGCGAACTTGCTTTACCGTCTGTTCACAGAGCTCAGTTATACGGCTGATGGAAAGAAAATTGAAACGAGGGTGATTCATTATGTCTCGTAAAACGACCCCAGCGATGACCATGGAAGAAATGACCGCGCAAGCGAAAGCTGGATTAGCCACTGGCGTCGGCAAATCGGTAAAACATGAAAGTGCTGAAAAGCAGGTATCAGGCGAAGCGCTCTACATTGACGATCGCGGCGAATTCCCTAATCAGCTTCATGTATACGCGCTGATGAGCCCACATGCTCACGCGAACATTACCAAGCTTGATATCTCACCTTGCTATAAGGTACCTGGCGTTCGTACTGTGATTACTGCAGAAGATGTGCCGGGTGAACTCGACATTGGCCCTATCCTTCCCGGCGATCCTATGCTCGCTGACGGCAAGGTTGTTTATGTCGGTCAGCCTGTGATTGCTGTTGCCGCTGACAGCCTCGACAATGCACGAAAAGGTGCAGAAGCCGCCATCGTTGAATACGAATTGCTGCCTGCCGCTCTTGATGTAGAAGAAGCCTTGGCGCAGGAGCTGTTTGTTACTGACAGTCATACCCAAAAACGGGGAGATTCAACGGCAGCGATAGCTAATGCCGAACACGTGTTGGAAGGCTCGCTTCATGTCGGCGGTCAGGAACATTTCTATCTTGAAACCCAGGTTTCAAGTGTTGTCCCCACTGAAGATGGTGGCGTAATTGTTTACTGCTCCACCCAAAACCCAACCGAAGTGCAAAAGCTGGTTGCGTCCGTTTTGGGTGTTTCTATGCACAAGGTATTGATCGATATGCGCCGTATGGGGGGTGGCTTTGGTGGTAAAGAAACACAAGCAGCCGCGCCCGCCTGTATCGCTGCCGTGATTGCAAACCAAACAGGTCAACCGGTTAAATTCCGTTTGCCTCGTCGCGAAGACATGATGATGACGGGTAAACGCCACCCCTTCTTTAATCAATACAAAGTGGGCTTCGACAACAATGGCGTGATTCAAGGGATTGAAATCGTGGTGTCGGGTAACGCGGGACACTCACCTGATCTATCTCGCTCAATTGTCGACCGCGCCATGTTCCACTCTGACAACGCATATTACCTCGGCAATGCCACGGTAACCGGGCATTGTGTGAAAACCAATACAGCGTCGAATACTGCGTACCGTGGGTTTGGTGGCCCGCAAGGCATGATGACGATTGAACATGTGATGGACACCATTGCCTGCCACCTCAAGAAAGATCCTCTCGAGGTTCGTAAGGCAAATTACTATTCAGAAGGTCGTGATGAAACGCACTACTACCAGAAGGTCGAGGACAATTTCATTCACGAAATGACCGCCGATTTGGAAATGTCGTGCGAGTATGAAAAGCGCCGAAAAGCCATTGCGGAATTCAACGCCAACAGCCCTATCCTGAAGAAAGGCATTGCTATCACACCTGTGAAATTCGGTATCTCTTTTACCGCCACGTTTCTTAATCAAGCCGGCGCTTTAGTTACGGTTTATACCGATGGCAGCATCTCGCTGAACCATGGTGGCACGGAAATGGGTCAGGGCTTGAACACCAAAGTCGCGCAGATTGTTGCTGAAACCTTTAGTGTGGATATCGGCGCGATTCAGGTAACCGCAACCAACACAGAAAAAGTACCGAACACATCGCCGACTGCAGCATCATCCGGCACTGATCTGAATGGTAAAGCCGCGCATAATGCCGCACTCACCATTAAAGAACGGATGGTTAACTTTGCGTCCTCGCACTTCGATGTCTCACCTAAAAATGTGGTCTTCAGCAACGGCATCGTGTCCATTGGCGACAAGCAAACCATGACCTTTGCTGACTTCACCGAACTGTGTTGGTTTAACCAAATTTCATTGGCGGCATCCGGTTTCTATCGCACACCAAAGATCTTCTACGATCACGAAAAAGCACGCGGTCGCCCTTTCTATTACTTCGCTTACGGCGTCTCATGTTCAGAAGTGATCGTCGATACCCTCACTGGAGAATACAAAGTCCTGCGCGCTGACATTCTTCACGATGTAGGCGCATCGCTTAACCCAGCCATTGATATTGGCCAGGTCGAAGGCGGCTTTATTCAGGGCATGGGCTGGCTGACAACAGAAGAGCTGGTTTGGAATGACAAAGGCCAGTTGATGACTTCAGGCCCAGCCAGCTACAAGATCCCCGCTGTCGCTGATACACCGGAAATATTCAACACTAGATTGGTAGAAAACCGGGCCAACCCAGAAGACACCGTCTTCCATTCGAAAGCGGTCGGTGAGCCACCGTTTATGTTGGCCATTTCGGTGTGGAGCGCTATTCGTGATGCAATCGTCAGTGTGGCAGATGAAGGCGAAATCCCTCATCTACCTGCACCAGCGACACCTGAGCATGTTTACAACGCCATCAAACAAGCGCGAAAAGGCAAATCGCCTGTGTCATTCGCGTTGTAAACGCGGGGAAATGGAGGTCAGTGATGTTTAAAGATAATTGGATCCAGGCGCTGGCAGAGCTCGAAGCCAAAGGCACGCCTTGTGTGATGGTCACGGTACTCGAAGACAAAGGCTCGGTGCCGCGCGGCGCCGGCACAAAAATGCTGGTGACTGAAAATGAAGTTATCGCCACTATCGGTGGTGGTCATCTTGAACATGTCGCGATGAAAGCCGCGCAAGAAATGCTGGTGCATGGTGAAAGTGACATGAAAATCGAACGCTTTAATCTGGGCGCTCGTCTTGGCCAATGTTGTGGAGGCATGGTCACACTAAGCTTTGAGCCTATTGGCCAACAACGACATGTTCTTGCACTGTTCGGTGCAGGACACGTCGCCAAAGCCATGGTTCATATTCTGGCTACTTTACCGTTCAAGGTGATATGGATTGATGAGCGTGAAGATCAATTTCCTGATGTCATTCCTGACAACGTGGAAATGCGCTTAACGGACGATCCTGTTGGCGAAGTTTCCACGCTCCCAACTAACAGTATGTATCTGGTACTCACTCATAATCATCAGCTGGATTTCGATCTTTCGCGCGCCATTTTGAAACGTGGAGACGCTAAGTACTTTGGCCTGATTGGTTCCCTATCAAAGCGTAAACGCTTCGACTATCGCTTAAAAGAACGTGGCTTCGATGATGCAACCATCAATACCATGATTTGCCCGATCGGCATCAACGCGGTGAAAGGAAAACACCCGGCGGAGATCGCAGTATCTGTAACAGGTGAGCTTATCGCTTGCTATCAGGGTGAACAGATTGCCAATAAACGCGAGTTCTCTACCCATTCAGCATCACAGAAACAGGCTGAGAAACTCTCTATTCTTAAACGAGAGCCTGAAGATAACGATAATAAAAATAACGAGAAAATAAGGGCATAAAGGAATGACAGACCCAAAAGCTCATCCGGCAAAAGCCTTTCGCGCTGCCATATTACATAGCCTTGCCAACCCAACGGACGTGGGTTTAGAAGACTCTTATCAGTACTTTGATGATGGCGTTCTGCTGGTTGCCGATGGTCACGTTGTGAAAGTCGGTCACGCTGACGATATCCTTCCTTCGCTCGACCCCAGCGTTGAAGTGGTCGTACTCGAGAACAAACTGATCACACCGGGATTTATTGATACTCATATCCACTACCCGCAAACAGGGATGATCGCCGCCTACGGTGAACAGCTTCTAGACTGGCTGAATAACTACACCTTCCCAGAGGAAAAGCGCTTTGCTGATGTAAATTACGCTCGTGAAGTTGCGGTGCAATTTCTTGATGAACTCGCTCGCAATGGCACGACGACAGCATTGGTATTTGGCACAGTCCATAAAGAATCCGTCGATGTCTTTTTCCAGGAATCGGAGAAGCGAAATCTTCGGATGATTGCCGGTAAGGTACTGATGGACAGAAATGCACCTGAAGATCTGACCGACACCCCCGAGTCTGGCTATGAAGACAGCAAAGCGCTGATCGAGAAGTGGCATAACAAGGGCCGTTTGCATTACGCCGTGACACCTCGTTTTGCACCCACCAGCACGTCTGAGCAATTACGTTTAGCAGGCAAACTGCTTGAAGAGTATCCCGACGTTTATATGCACACACACCTCTCTGAAAACCAGAAAGAGATCGAGTGGGTACAGGAGCTGTTCCCGGAAAGTAAAAACTACCTAGATGTCTACGACCAACATGGCTTGCTTTCCAGCCGTTCGGTGTTTGCCCATGGTATTCACTTGTGTGATGGTGAATGCAAGAGGCTCCAGGAAAGCGATTCGGCGATAGCCTTTTGCCCTACCTCTAATCTGTTTCTGGGCTCCGGCTTGTTCCCGCTTTCCGAGATCGAAGCCAAGGGAATTAAGGTAGGAATGGGAACAGATGTCGGCGCTGGCACCAGCTTTTCACTGCTTCAAACCATGAGCGAAGCGTATAAAGTGATGCAACTTCAGGGTAAAAAGCTGCATCCTTTGAAGTCACTGTATCAGGCCACATTAGGCGGAGCCAAAGCGCTCTCTCTGGATCATTTAATAGGTAATTTCGAATCCGGCAAAGAAGCTGATTTTGTTGTGCTTGATTTACATGCCACCCAGTTAATGAAGTTCAGGATGGAACACGCACAGTCTTTAGAAGACAAACTCTTTGTGCTAATGACCTTGGGTGATGACAGAACCGTATGTGACACCTATTCCTATGGTCAATCCGTTTACAACCGTTGAACAAACAACCTGATAATAAAAGGCCTCAGTCAGCAGCGCTCTGCCAGCATGCAGCCAGAGGCCTTCTTTCTCACCATCTTCTTCATCTTAAACACAGAGCAGCACGAAGGGCCATTGGATGGTCATCGTTCATTTGCAGTAGATCCCACAGATTGCCATACAAATCTTCAAACACAGCGACCGTGCCGTAATCCGCTTCTTTGGGTTCACGGACGAACTTGATTCCCAGCGATACCATTTGATGGTAATCACGCCAAAAATCATCAGTATTCAGAAACAGGAATACCCCGCCACCTGCTTGGTTGCCGATGAAATTGCGTTGTTCAGGTTTCGAGGCCTTTGCCAACAACCAGCTCACGCCATTTGAACCTGGTGGGGCCACTACAACCCAACGTTTATCCTGCTCTGGCTGATAAGTATCTTCAATCAATTCAAACTTCAGCTTGTTCACGTAAAAATCAATCGCTTCGTCATAGTCTTTCACGACCAAGGCAATGTGGATGATCGATTGCTTCATGCTTTCTTATTCCATCTAAACGGTACTTCTCCAAAGCACTATTAGAACACGCCTCGAAAAACACTTTCCTCTATTAGTCCAAGTAAAACCTCCCAAAGGAGGATTTATCGAAGCAAAGGACTTAACTAGTATCAAACTCACTACTCATAAAAAACTTAAATTCAGAGGGTTAAGGATGAATGCAATGAAGATGGGTTTATCTCTGGTACTTGCACTTTCAACAGTCCTGTCGTTTCAAGCGACAGCAAAAGGCAATCTCTCCCAACGTGCAACAGACTTACCTGAGCTCGTGCTCGGAACTGATGATGCAGGTTTCGCCATTTCCCAAAAGGAGTTCCAAATGGAGACAGGCAAAGCCTATGCGCTGACGATATCCAGTACTGGCTCAAAAGAATGCGCGTTCGAGGCCCATAGCTTCTTTGATAATGTCTGGATGCGGAAGGTGGAAGCTGGCGGTATCGAAATCAAAGCGAATGGATTCTATGAGATCGAATTTGAAGATGAAGGCGAAGTGGAGCTTTTCTTTGTCCCGATCAAGCCGGGAAAATACGCCTTTGAATGTGCTGGATTTGCCAGTAAAGGCATGGCGGGAACATTTATCGTTGAGTAGCTTTCGATAATACTGCCTAAAAAGCACTTGGTGATCGGCCCACCAAGTGCGTTTTTTATTCCAATTAGCTCATTTTTTGAGCAATCAAACTTTAACTCAATGTTACAACTCAGATCTCATTTACACAGCGTTAAGATAACTACTTAGTACATCTTTAAGGCGCAGTACTCATGTAGTTGTCTATACAATCTTAAACAACGTGACAGTTGGCAAGATGTTGTCGCTGGTTCGCAAACGATTGCCCAACGCGGCCAACTCCTACCTTGTTAACAGAATGTATCCATCTATTTTCTCTCCTGAACACTCATCGCCCCATCCATCAGTAAAAGCAAATATATACCCATATGTTTTACATGTGATTACATCTTGAGAATTAAAAACACCGTTCATATAATGCCGCCGAATTGATTGTCCGGACGATGATTCGCAAAACAAATGCATTGAGCTTGGATGCTCTATAAGGATTAACAAAGCGCCTTACTAGGATGTTTTGGTGTTTTCGTATATTTAGGATTAAAGAGATGCGAGCAGGAAGTATCAGCCTTGCACTGGCTTTGGGGTTAGCCATCACAGGTTGTGGCGAGGACAAGTCAAATTCAGGTAACACAGCAACAACAGTGAATATCTATCAGTCCATTGATAACTGTGAATTCACATCAGCACAGGACGTGAATAACTGTCCTTTCAACAAAGGGGTTTACGTTCTTAACTTTGACCCTTCCAATATTTCTGCCTCAGAGCATCAAGCCGTTGTAACACGGGTCACTAATATGATGACCTGGGCGAGCCGTGATGTTCAAAATGCCTTTAATGCCAAAACACTGGTATTGGGCGTCATTCCCTCTCAGAACGATGTTGACCCTTCTTCACCAACGCCAGCAGGAGAGTTTGTTGTTAACCTCGCCTTGAACGGTAAAAGTGTGGTCAATGGCGTTGAGTTACTGTTCACCCAAGATGGCGGTATCAATGAGACGAACGGCCCAACGACTTACCAGAAAATGATGCAGCTTTTTGATTACTACATTGACGATCAAACGTTGGCAGGTGACGAGCTGGATACTGCCTATGTCGCCTTCAATATCGCTATCCCTTTTGTTGCGGCACAGGCAAATGCTCAATCTGTAGTGCTGCCACACATCTCATCTTATGACTATTGCCCTTACTCCAATGGTCAAATCCCATCATGTACCAATGACCCTGACCCAATTCACGAAGCCTCTGGTGTAGACATGAACCCTGGGGCAGTAGCCGGCACGGTCTACGAGTATATGGTTGAGGGTTCAAAAACCTCACCGCTTGGAGAGCTTCAAATCAATGACGGCAGCAAGTTCATCAACAAGGGAATTGTTGGCACTGATGATCCAACGCTGTTGCCGCATGAAGTTCTTAGAAGCTGGGAAAACCCCGCTTTCATTCCAATGGTTGAATACCTGAACAAACACTTCTTTGTGAATCGTTAAAAGAGTTCACACTGGATTTGGCACCCATTTTTACTGGGCGGTATTGATCCGCCCTTTTTTTGCAAGTAGGGAAATAACATGAAAAAGCTCGTATTCGCTATCGCACTATCAGTCGCTCTGACTGGCTGTTCCACGCCTTTTGATGAAAGTGCGAAGTTCGATGCATTCAACGCTCAAACCAATGTCACCACAATGGACAGCGTCGTTTCTTATCATGGTGAGCCTGATGAGATCATTGAAGCCGCTGATACCACGGTTTACGTTTATGAGTACCGCGAAACCGTCGATATTATTCCGTATTTCATGTCTACCATGGCCTTCCGATCGCGCGCTTTCACCTTCGATAACGAGACTAAAACACTGTTGAAAGTCACTGACTAAAACAAAAAAAGCATCCGCTGAGTCACTCAAGCGGATGCTTTCAAATACTTTACCTATTTAAGCGTTAGCTTTCGAAGCCAGCCATTGCTCTAGGTTATCTGCCCCGCCGATATATTTTCCGTCCATCCAGATTTGAGGAACCGTAACCGGCGTTTTCTCACCAATGATGGCTTTCACTTCAGGGATCATGCGATATAAAGCGGCGCTTTCAACCACCACATCGTGATAGTTATATTCAATCCCGGCTTCCGCCAACATCTCTTTAGCTTTCACGCAATACGGACACGTTGCTTTGCCATAAACGATGTTGCCTTGCAGTGTGTCGCGTTTCGCCCACTCTTTGATAACAGATTGAACAAGTACACCGCGATTAAGCGCTTCACCCTGGCTAACGAGCTTGCCCTCTACCATCAGGATTGGCGCATGCCAGGCTCCCACTTTCAGAGGTTCCCACCAATGGGAAAGCCAATCTTTCACTTCCAGTTCAATGGGCACATCACCGAGCTCTTTTTCAAAGGTATCTTTCAGGATGTCTTTAGTAAGTGTGCATTCCCCGCATGGAATCTTCACACTGAAAGGTCCCCAACTGCCACCCCAGCGATAAAGTGTTACTTTTATTGGCTTAGTCACTTCTATCATTCCTTACTGATTAAAGTTCAACTCTTTAGATTAAGACCTGCCTTCCTCTAGGTTCATTTCAGTCATTAAGTGCAAAATTGATGATTTTAAATATGCATTTATACGCATATTTTATTAAAAAAGGCTGACGCAAAGTCAGCCTTAGTTGTCTCATGTAAATCGCTAGTGCGATTACATCACACACTCTTTTGCCGCTTTGGCTTTCTCTACACCTTTCTCAATCAAAGATTGGGTATCTTCACTGCCAATCGCTGACATGAACTTGTTCAGCAGCTTTTCTGCCGTACTTTCAGAAGTGGCATCAACCAAGCAAGCGTAAGAGTTCGCCACTTTTTCCTGAACATCCGCAACGACATCTGCATTCGTCAAATCAGCAGTGAGTGCTTCTTCCATCGACTCAGTAAACTCTTTGGCATACGCTGTCGCGTTCTCCAGGGAATCCAAATTCAGCTCGCTCAAATCAACGGAATCGACTTTATCTTGAATGCTATCTACTGCGCTATTTGCCGCTTCTTGCGCTTTATCAATCGCCTCGTTGGCCTCTTCACAACCTGCCAGCGCGAAAACAATAGCCGCTGAAACAATCATCTTTTTCATCATAATCTGCCTACGTTGGGATAGTCTGCATTGGGTTCTAGCATATTAGTGCAAACTGTTTCATTAGATAAAGAGAATTTGGTAACGGGAGATTGAAGAGTGTTACCGATGGCTTGGCGTGTTTGACACGTTGTCACTCTGATATCTTTGAGGTGCTTGGATAGTGAAAATGAATAAAATACATTTCTAAATCGGTGTCCACTTCCAAGCCCAAAGAATAGTCACCTTCCACCAGCGCTTCGACCGCAGACTGCCAGAAGCCAAGTACCGAAATATTTTCCTTTAAAATGCGGATTTGCCAATCACCGTGTCGTTTATCCAAAACTGCTGATAGCGCCTTTCTACCTATCCCTTTGCCTTTGAATTTGCGTAAAACAAAAAACTGGTCAATGTCCCACACAGCAATATTGGGTGGATAACGACGAACCAGCACAAAGCCGGCTAATTCACCATCCGACAAAATGAAATACGGATGGTGATCATCACGAAGCCAATACGGATTTAGCGTTTCGGATTTGAAGGCGTATTTACCGTCACTATCAAGGCTTAGCCCTAAAGGTTGCGAAAACTCATACACATAGTAAGAAAACAGACTCTCTAGAACATGCCGCTCTCTGATATCAATAGGCTTAAGCGAAACTGTCATTTGCATTCCACCCAATAGCGAGCAATTCGCCAGTTGTTCACTTTCCCAACAATTGTATTCTCATACTGGCCACCATTGGCTTTTATGATCTTTTGAGAAGCGAGATTGTCTTCATCCGCCGTAATCAGGACTTTGGATATGCTGAGTGATTTTGCCCGTGGCAAGGCAAGCTTTAACATAGTGGTGCCATGGCCCTTCCGGCGATGTGACGGAGCGATATCATAGCCAATGTGGCCACATTCCAACGCAAGGAAATCATTGTCTATGTGATGTCGAACGCGGATAGCACCAAGGATATTTTGCTCGCTATCCACTAGCCAAAAATGGCTACAAGGTACAAACCCTTCCCGAAGATTGATCCCTTTAGACTCATCTAACAGGCTTTGAATGTAGCCAGAAAAGTCTACTTTAGCTGCCTGATAGTAATTAGCATTTTCTGGATCATTCTTTGAAAAGTCATCGTAAAATGCGTGAAATGCTTTTTCATATCCCGATGATGGGGTCACCAATTTCATCGTACTCTCTTTTTGTTAAACAACATCCCAGACAGGTTTTTACTGGACAGTAAGTAAGAGGGGTTGTCGATGCATGCTACGTCAAATTGCGGTAGAAATCGGATATATACCCAAACGACCTGAAGATGCTCGCATTCAGCATCTTCAGGTTGTTTGGGTATATACCAATAACGAGGAGCCCAGCCGTATGCTGGGCTTCATAAATGTTGAATAGACTATTTTGTCGCAGTTTTGCTGATCGCACCAAGTACTTTAGACACTCTCTCCAGCACCTTTTCACAACCTTCCATTTTATGGCGCTCTTTCAGATACATTGGGTCGTTGTAGGTTAACCAAACATTATTTTCCGCATCTTGGCTAATCAGCATTTTTTGTGGCAAGTCGATCGCCACGCTTTGCGCACATTGCATCAGAGGAGTGCCAACCTTCGGATTACCAAAGATGATCACTTCTGTAGGACGTAGTTCCAAACCTACTTTCTCGGCGTTAGCAGCATGATTAATGCGTGCAAACTGGGTGAGTCCTTTTTCCTTCAAGAATCCTTCAATATTATCTGCCGTTTGAGCAACAGAATGCGCACTTTGTATTTTTATCAATCCGTTCTCAGCATGTACTGAAAATGCCACCATCATTGAAGCCACCGCAGCCACTACGTATTTTTTCATTGTCGTTTTCCTTTCTCTGTTTCTGTTCTAAGTTTTCCGTTCGTACACAGATATGAAAACTCGCTTAAAAATTACAATCGGCTTTCTGTTTTGTAGGCCCTGCCACAAATAAAAAAACTCAACGAGGTCTCCCCCGTTGAGCGCGTATCAATCGTATCGCTAATAACCAGTGGCAGTGGTCAACGACACATTGGTAATAATCCAAACATCATGAAGATGCTTGGATATGATAATTCTGCTAACTACTTAATCGCGTCTTTACTTCACCAAGGTGCCAAAACTGTTTGCTTGTACGTTCAATGTTGTTCCATCACTGAATCGCACGGTCTTGGCTACATCATCATAGTTGTAGACAAGATATGTCATTGTATTACCGTTCTTAAAGGCAACAGCCGCTGGGTAATCTGCTGTCAATTCGCCCGTTCCGGTTTCAAGTTGTCCCAACGCCTGCCAGTTGTATATCCAATGGTAGGTATGGGCTTTTGACTCCCCCTCTTCCGGAATGTAGTTGGAGCCTACGGTTTCATAATCTGCGATAGACGCATCAGCATCTGTCATCGCCCAAAGGTTCCACCAAATATCTCGCCAGTGGCCATCCAGTAAACCTGAAGGTTTACGGTTTGAAGATTCTGTCAAACCCACCTCGACATAATCTTTCATGTAGTCAGCATGTAAACCAACATGGAATACCAATGGGTTCAGCGGTAATCCCTGAATCCCAAGAATGTGGGCAAAGGCAGGGCTGAACCAGGTCGAGAATGAAGCGCCCTGTCCCCAGATAATCGACGTTGTGATCTGGTTATAGTTATCTGGGAAGTTGTCATAGCTGTCACCCAAATCTGGGTAAGACGGCGAGGCATTTCGGTAACCATCAAGGTTGTTCCAATATTCCCAATACGTCGCGGCAGACGAGGCGTGTAGATAGATACCTTTGTCTACCAACTCTTGGTCACCTTTAATTAACCCATAAAGGATGATGGCACCGTAAGAGTTTGCAGCTTCAGAGGTTGATTCGTTGTTGTTACCCAACGCAAAGTTCGCGTGGCCGGACGCCCAAGAGAAACCATTAGCCGGATCGAAATTACGCAAGTATGGGAACATGTCATCACCCTTGCTCGCTGCGTAATCGCGGATCAGCAAATCAACCATTGGCCCATACTGATCTTCACCACACCATGATTTATCTGTGCGACATACTTCAGCAGCAGCACGGACAAAGTAGCCATAATGGAAGTGATGGTCATTGAGTTGTTGGTGTGCGCCAAACGATTCTTCAACACCTAATAAGGTCGTCCATAACTCGTCATAAACAAAGTATTTAACGGTATCGAGATCTCCAGATGTATCAGCGGTAAACCAATCTTCAAGTTCACCCTTCAACCAAGCGGTTAAGGTATTGGCTTCTGATGTCATACCAATATCACGTGCAATAGCGATAATTTCGGCAGCTTTACCATAGCTCTTACCGGACCAGTAGGTGTCTGTGTAAGGGTTCCAAGAGTGCTCTCCACCGTTCATGTATTCAGTAACCAGAGCACGTAAAGTGTTCAGATCAAGGTCAGCAACATTCGGTAAGAAAGGCAACACCCCTACAAATGGCAGCGTATAACTGAAGCCATTACTTTGAACGAACTTGGTGATGCCGCGAGTACTGCGCACGCTGTATTGTGTCGGCGTTGCATTGCTGTTTTTCCAATGAAGAGGCTGCATTCCTGCAAGGGTTTCAATTGGATTACCGCTGGCATCAAGATATGCATGTGACACCGTCACTTCATTGTTTGCATGATTAACCGAATAAGCGATCTCTACATCACGAACAACTTGGCGAGCAAGACTTTCGAAATATGCTGATTCAGCACTGCTTGGCGTGCCCGCTGATGGCAAAAGGGCTACTGTCATTTCTTTCGCAGGGTTACTGACCGTAATGAGATTGCCGGAAACATTACTAAAGGAGGTATTGCCTTCACCAACGATTAGAAAGCTGTTTCTATTGCCTGCAATATCCGTCCACACGCCCAAAGATTGGCTGTTTTGATAGAAAGTGCCTTTCTGGCCTCCATCAGAGCTGGTCGTTTTAATCTGGAAATCACCGTCGTAAGACTTGAAGTAAACATAAGGAGAGCCATGCACAAAAGTGGCTTCCATCACTGGCGAGGAATCAGCCCACCACTCGACCGTCATCGCACCATCACTATGGTCTTTCAGATAGCCTTCCATATTGGAGTGCTTGCTGTTGGCAACGGCAATACCATCAAATACTTCGTTGAATGGGTCAGGAACCACGTATTGGAACAAGTTACCCTGCCCTTGCAGTGCATTAGGAATGCCCATGATTCTTGCACCGCGCTCTGAAATGCGGGCGGTGACTGGATCAGGTGTAATGTAGCCAGCATCGTTCGGATCGCCGATCGTCATTTCACCGTAGAATGAAACAGAACCCCACCATTTGTGGGTAGCAATAGGTTGGTCTTCCAGTTCAGGAACTATTTGTGGGTAAAGCTGTTTTGGCGTGCCTATGTTGTCACAAGAAGGTACACCCGGTTCAACCACACCAGCATTCGAAACCCAAAAACCATGGTCTACCGTACAGCCATAACCCTCAGGGTTGAATGTGTTTGCCACGTTACCGGCGCCATATTGCGTCACGAAAGCATCTGACGGTACGTTTTCCAGATAAATGTCTGTGATTTCGATAGTACCGTCACCCGCGAACATCAAACCAATCCAGGTCAGATCGTCAAACCCAGGGAATGGCACTTCCATTTCATACCAGTCGTTACCCAAAGCAACAGCAGTGCCAAGCGAGTAAACCACTTTTGATTCTGTGCTGTTTACACCTTGGATAGACACTTCAACTTGCGTTGCGAAGTCTGATTTGTATTTGAAACGAAGAAGATCAAAACCTGTCGTATCAACAGCGTTTGCAGATTCATTACCCCATGCAGCAACCGCAAATGGGGCTCCCCAACTGCTGCCACTTGTTACCTGAATACTTTGAGCAAATTGGCTACCAGATGGATTCCACACAGCTGTCGAACCTGAGTTCCAGGCGTCACCCTGATGTTCAAATTCGAAAGAAGGCGCAAACGATGAATGGTACACATAGGCGATTTCATTGGAACTCGGTGGTTCCACTGGTGGCTCTACAGGCGGTTCCACTTCTTTAGCAGAAAGCGCAACAGTTACTAACTGTTCACTTGTTGAGAGATAGGTGATCTGTTGTTTCGATTCATAGTCTGTATGAGATACTGAGATCTGATGTGCACCATAAGCCAGGCTAAATACAGCTTCACCAGCAGTGTCGGTCTGAAGTGTTGTTCCATCAATTTCAATGGTGGCAACGCTTAGCGTTTCGTTTGTATCGGCATTGACCACTTTTACGGTCAATTCGCTGGTGTTGCTTGTCTCCTCGCTTCCACCTTCTTCAGTGCCTTCTGAGCCATCTTCCCCGGAACCACCATCAGTACCGCCAGAATCTGTATCGCCACCTTCGCCTGAGCCTTCTTCGGAACCCGTGCCGCTATCGCCTGATCCGCCTTGTTCTTCTGAGCCGCCATTAGTGCCGGAATCACCGCCGCTACTTTCTCCGCCCTCTGTCACGGTCTGGGTTGATGCCATGCTGACATCCAACGTTTGGGCAACACTCCCTAGCGTCGCTGTTAACTGAGAGGTTTCGAAGCCACTTTTTTGAACAGACACACTGTAAGTGCCGCTGGCGAGTGAGAACTCTGCAACACCAGAAGCATTCGTTTGAGCGCTTTTGCTATCGACACTCACTGTCGCATCGCTCAACGGAGCACGGGAGTTGTCTGTGACATTCACAGTCAGGGTATAAAGTTGCGTGCCGGAGTCGGTATCTCCTCCACCGCCGCCTCCACAGGCAGCAAGAACTAGAGTTGCTAACGTCACAAACAGCAAACGGCAGTATTTCTTCAAACCCAAACTCCTTATGGTGTACGCACTAATAATGCAAAGAAAGCGCTTTCTTTTGGTGCAGTATAAGGATTCACATTTCCTTAACAATGAGGGTTTGCCGTTGAATCAAACGATCGTTCGCTCTGTCTCACTACCTAAACAGATCCGATGAGTTTTGATAGAAAAGCATCATAAAAAAAGCCGCAAACTGCGGCTTTATCATTGCTTTAATCAGGGTTAAAGCTGGCTTGAAAGAAATTTGCGCAATGCTTCGGTAACAAATACGTCTTGCTCAAGATTGCTAATGTGGCCAGCCTTTGGAATGACGGTGTATTCGCTGCCATCAATCGCATCATGCATCAACATAGATTCAAGCGGCGGACGCGGTTTGTCTTCGGCACCGACCATGATAAGTGTCGGCAAAGTCAGTTTTTCGATATCGTCAAAGGTATCTCTGCGGTCAAAGACCATACGGCCTACCCTGACAACGTTTCTCGCCTCTTCATCTTTCAGATTTGCTAGCTTTTCTCTGAAATCGGCGACCAACTTTGGATTGGCCGTTTCCGCATCATTGGCGAAGAATAAAGGCGTAATCGCGTCAATCATTGGTGGCGGAATGACGCCCATTTGCTCAATGGTATCGAACATGCCGAAGTATTTAGCTTTCGCTACTTCAGGCTCATAACCAATGAATGTGTCCATCAATACCAATGCACTTACACGTGCTGGTGCTTTTAGCGCTAACTCAGCACCCCACATACCGCCAACAGATAGACCCACTATCGCAAACTGCTCAATATCCAACTTGTCCATCAATGCCAAAATGTCATCAGCATAGTGAATCAGCGAAGTGGTACTTTCCGGCGCTGCATCCGACTGACCATGAGCCCAAAGATCAGGAACAATACAACGATAATTTTGGCTTAACGCATCAATCTGTGGGCGCCACATTTCGCTGTCCCACAAATAACTGTGGCCAAACAGTACAACTGGACCTTCACCAACATCCAAGTACGACATATTTTTGCCGTTTATCTGAATCGAATTCATTTAATTTCCCTGTATTTATACTGTTACTTAACTATCCAAACATCCCGTTAAAACAGAATCCAAGACATCTGGATAGACGAAATTTAATAGACCGAGAATATAGAAAAAAAGCGCCAATGAAAGGCGCTTTTTTGAAGCAGAATCTGATTATTCTTCCGCAGGTTTTTTCTTCTTAACAGCAAACACTTGTTCACCAACAGCCACACCTTGATAGAAGCTCTTGTTGCGCTTCTTAGGTGACGCCGCTTTCTTCTCTGAAGGCTTATTGGTTTTCTTCTTGTGCTGTGGCTTCTTGCTAAAGGTTTTCTTTTTCTTCGGTGCCAGGCCTTTGAACTTGCCTTCCAGACCTTCGAAAGTCACGAAGTTCATGCGCTTATCAAGGAAACCTTCAATGCTCTTGAAGCTGTTCCAGTCTTTAGGACCTACGAAAGAAATCGCAATGCCTTTGTTACCTGCTCGACCGGTACGACCGATACGGTGAACATATTCTTCAGCATGTTTTGGCATGTCAAAGTTCACGACGTGAGATACGTTTGAAATATCCAAACCACGGGAAGCGACATCAGTGGTCACCATCACTTTATGAAGACCGCGCTCGAATTCATTCATGATACGATTACGCGCACTTTGGCTCAGATCACCGCTCAGAGCAACGGCTTTAATACCACGGTCAGCGAACACTTTAGCCAAACGATCTGTATCCGCTCGGGTCGCGGTGAAGATCATCATCTGCTGGTATTGCTCTTCTTCCATGACTCTGTCAAGCAAAGCTTGTTTGTGGTCAAGATGGTCACAAAGGAAAAGGCGTTGTTCGATGTCTTTGTGCTCTTCATTCACAAAGCCAATTGCAACGCGCTTTGGCTCTTTGAGCATGTCAGCAGCAATCTCGTTAACTTGCTGGTGATCCAGAGTTGCAGAGAACATCAGCGTTTGACGGCGACGATGGTTGGCCGCGTTATTGATCGCTTCGAGTTGCGGAGCAAAACCCAGGTCTAACATACGGTCTGCTTCATCCAGAATGAGCAGTTCCAGACCTTCAAGCGTTAAATGACGGTGCTCCAAGTGGTCTGCAAGGCGGCCCGGTGTAGCAACGATGAACGCAGGATCTTTGCGGAATTCTTTCGCTTGGTCGTTAAAGTTTTCACCACCCAGGATCAGCATGCCTTTGTATTGGGTGCCTGCCAGAAGCTTACGCAGTTCGCCGTAAACCTGTTTTGCCAATTCACGGGTTGGTGCAAGAACGACAACACGTGGGCCAGAACGGCTAAATGCTTTGCTGCGCATAACGCGTTGCAGTGCAGGCAGGAGAAAAGCCAGGGTTTTACCTGATCCGGTTTTAGACGACGCCAGCAGATCTTTGCCTGCACAAACGACAGGAATGGCAGAAGCCTGCACATCAGTCGGGGTGCTAAAGCCCCAAAGTTCCATCGTTTTAAGAAGGCGCTTATCTAAACCCAGGTCTTCAAATTGCAAGGTAATACTCCAGAATTATCATCTATACAGAGAGTTACTGAGCCCACTTGGCTTTCTCAACTCCCACAAAATTGGCGCGGATTCTACCATACTTCTGTAAATTGCCGCAGTTTTTATTGTGGTGGATCACATTTTTACGGTGCCTAATCAACCAATCTTCTGCCTTTAACGGTATTGCAGTTAGCGTAGTCGACAGCACTCCAATGGAATTATCATCTATGAACCAACCTAAACAACTCTTTGCCTGGAAACGATTCTCTCTTGAAGAGAGCGAACACACGCTGCCAAATGGTCTTGTCACCCATCACATCACCCTTGAGCATCCCGGCGCGGTTCTTATTCTTCCGATCGCAAACGATGGGAAATTAGTGATGATCCGCCAATACCGCCCTTCTATTCGCAGATGGATTTATGAATTTCCGGCAGGAACCCTAGAATCATCGGAATCACCCAATGTTTGCGCACAGCGAGAGTTGGCAGAAGAAGCTCAATTACAGGCCGATGAATGGCACGCCATTGGTGAGTCTCTTCCCGCACCAGGCTTTTGCAATGAAACCCAATACCTGTTTGTTGCTAAACAGCTATCCCCCTGCGCGGCAGAGATGGATGACGATGAAGTGATTGAAGTGGTGCATTTTACCGTCGATGAAGTCAAACGACTCATCGCAGAAAATGAAATTCAGGACAGCAAAACGATTGTCGCGTTTTGTCGGGCGCAATTGCTCGGGCTGATCACATAGAGCGCTCATTAACAGTGGCTTAACATTGACATCCGACCAGTTGAAAATTAGGGTGATTGCATCTTTCCTCTTCAAGGATGAAGCATGAAACAGTCTCTCGCCTACGCCAACCGCATGCTCAAGCTGTTTGGCTTCTTCAAAGTTCCTCTGATTTGGTACTGCCGCCCCAAGATCTTGGTGTTGAACGAAGAACAAGTTCAAATCCGTATTCCACTCAAACGCAAAACCAAGAATCATCTCAACAGCATGTATTTTGGCACCCTAGCAGTTGGTGCTGACGTTGCCGGTGGTTTTATGGCAATGAGTAAAGCAGAATCCCGTGGAAAGAAAATTTCGCTGGCTTTTAAGGCTGTGACGGGGGAGTTCTTAAAACGCCCAGAGGCAGATGTCATATTCACTTGTAACGATGGTCGATTAATCGACGAGATGCTGGACCACACCATGGCAACCGGCGAACGTGTCAATCAACCCGTCCGAATCACTGCCACATGCCCTTCCTTACATGGCGACGAACCAATGGCTGTGTTTGACCTAACCTTGTCTGTTAAAGCTGCGGGATGATCAATTAGTTGCACTAAAGGTCGATCTGTCTAGCTTCTATCACAAATTTCTCTCATATCCATGGGGCAGACTTTGCCCTTTTCTCTTTTTACTCATTAGACTTAAGTAGTATTAAAAGATATCGGGAGAGGCATTTTGAACAAAAAGCTAGTCGATTTTTTCCAGCTCGATACAGCGCCCGGTATCATCCTGATTGCCTCTGCATTTTTGGCTTTAATCATCGCAAACTCACCCCTCGCTCCTTTCTATCTCGCACTTCTTGATACACCGATACATTTCAAAGTGGGATCGTTGGATATCGAAAAGAATCTTCTGCTTTGGATTAACGATGGCCTGATGGCCATCTTTTTCCTTTTAATCGGTTTGGAAGTGAAACGGGAGTTGATTCAAGGCGCCCTCAGAACCCGCTCCCGCGCTATGTTTCCCGTGGCAGCAGCCATTGGCGGTATGGTTGTTCCCATTCTGTTCTTTGCCGTCTTTAACTACGATGATTCGAAAGCCATGCAAGGCTGGGCAATTCCAGCCGCAACGGACATCGCCTTTACGCTCGGCGTGTTGGCTTTATTCGGAAAGCAATCGCCAGTCAGCTTGAAGGTTTTTCTATTGGCACTGGCAGTCATCGATGACTTGGGGGCGGTTATTATTATCGCCCTTTTCTTTAGTAGCGACTTGTCTGTTATTGCCCTGTCTATCGCCGTGCTTGCCAGTGCGACACTCTTTTACATGAACGCAAAAGGTGTCGCCAGGCTGACCGGTTACTTGCTCGTTGGCGCTATTTTGTGGGTTGCCGTGCTGAAGTCTGGTGTTCATGCCACCGTGGCTGGCGTTATTTTGGGATTTGCCATCCCACTTCGTATTAAGCACCACCGCGTCCGCAGCCCACTGAGATACCTTGAGCATGGTATTCACCCTTGGAGCAGTTATCTTATTCTGCCTGCCTTCGCTTTCGCCAACTCAGGCGTACCACTCGATAATTTGAGCTTTGGTTTATTGTTAGAGCCATTACCTTTGGGTATCACGCTTGGATTGCTTTTTGGTAAACCTATTGGCATTTCTCTGGCATGCTTCATCTCAATCAAAATGGGCATCGCAAGTCTGCCGAAAGGCCTGCATTTCTCTCACATCATGGCGGCATCAATTCTCTGTGGTATCGGATTTACGATGTCGATATTTATTACGACCTTGGCCTTCCCAGGAGCGGACAACCACGCCATGGTTGATTTATCACGTATTGCCATCTTCATCGGTTCTTTCCTTGCGTCGGTGATTGGTTATCTCGCTCTGAAAAATACGTTCGAACGCTTTCCACGTCAGGTAGCAGAGGCGGAATAGCCAATCCGTATTCCGATGGTTTGATGTAAAAGATAGCCTCTGATAATTCAGTCAGTTACCGCCCGTAGGATGATCCTCCTACGGGCTTCTTTTTTGTCTTGACCACCGAAATCTTCTCTAGCTGAAGTAAAAAATTCTGCAAGCAGAAAACGTCAATTCAGCCCCCTCAACATACAAGGTATTGACTTTTCCAGAGGCCGCATCGCATCGGGTTCAGACGAAGTAGTCTACCGAGTTATCAACCGTTTTTGTGGATAAAAATTTCGTTATCCACAACCTCAATATATTCGTATAGCACTGTTTTTATTAAAGATAATTTGATGCAGCTAACTCTGCTAATTTTTGTCTTTTTTTGGTGTGTGATAATTCGCAAGATTTTAAAATGAAAAATGCCTGCATTACGCAGGCATTTTTTCGGTGAAATTCAGGGTTAAGCAGGATGATATTTTATCTTGTAGAAGATCCGGTACAGCACCGGCACCACAATCAAGGTCAACACCGTTGCAAACCCCAAACCGAACATGATGGTAACAGCCATCGGTTTAAAGAAAACATCTGGCAATAGAGGCAGCATGCCAAGTACCGTAGTGATTGCCGCCATACACACTGGACGAACACGGCTCACAGCAGCATCAACAATCGCATTGTAATGGTCTTTCCCGCTCTCCATTTCAATATTGATTTGGTCAATCAAGACGATACCGTTTTTAATCAACATGCCTGAGAGGCTCAAGAAGCCCAACAAAGCCATAAAGCCGAATGGTGTATCCAGTAATAACAAACCCGTTGTTACACCAATGACCGCTAATGGCACTGTCAACCAGACAATCAGCGAATCTTTGACTGAATTGAACAGCACAACAGTGACGAGGAACATGAACAGGTAGCCCATTGGCATGGTAGTAAACAGGCTTTCCTGCGCTTCACCAGAAGATTCATACTCACCTCCCCACTCGATGTAATAACCTTTTGGCAGTTCAATCTCTTCCACCAAAGGCTGAATACGTTTTTGCAGTGTCGCCGCTGTCACTTCATCCTGAAGTGGGTCAGGGTCCGCCAGTACCGTCAGAGTGCGTTTACGGTTTTCACGCATGATGAGTGGGTCTTCCCAAATCAGGTCATAACCCAAAATCACTTGCTGCAAAGGAATGTAATCCTTCAGCACAGGGCTCCAGATCTTCATTCCTTCAATGGTCTTCACATCAACGCGCTCTTGCTCTGGCAAGCGTGTCACGATCGGCATCAATGTCGTGCCATCACGATAAACACCAACATTCAGACCCGAGAAGGTCATCATCAGCAGTTCATCAACGTCTCTTTTGGTAATGCCGTAACGACGCGCCTGACTTTCATTGAATTGTGGCTCGAGAATCTTGGTACGTTCACGCCAGTCATGACGCACATTTACTGCATCCGGATCTGCATTCAGGATGTCAATAACCTGACCGGCAATCGTACGAAGAATCGTTGGATCCGCACCTAAAATACGCGCTTCAATTTTCGACCCGGAAGATGGCCCCAATTCAATACGCTTGAGCTTGTATTGGATATTCGGGAAGTCCGCATCAATATGCTCACGAATCGACGCCATGGTTGGTACCACTGATTCGTAATCTTTCACGCGAATAATCACTTCACCATAAGCCGAGTAACTTTTCTCCGGTGCATAGGTCAGCATAAAACGTTGAACACCCTTACCTGAACTGGTGTTTACGTACTCGACGTTGGGTTGTTCAAGAATCCAGGACTCTAATTCAATCAGCGTTTCTTCTGTGGCGCGGATATCGGTTCCTTCCGGCATCCAAACGTCGACCATAAACATTGGCGTGGTAGAAGATGGAAAGAAAGACTGCTTCAACAGAGTGAAACCATATAGCGCTGCCACCAGTGCTCCCACCAAAATGATCATGGTTAGGTAAGCGCGCTTCATGCAGATATCCAAGAACTTTTTGTAAACCACAAACAACATACCGTTGTAGGGGTCTTCCATGGCTTTACCGTCTTCCACGTTCTCTTCTTTAAAGAACAAGCTGGCAAAAAATGGCGTCAATGTAATTGCGGTAAACCAGCTCAGCATCAAAGAAATCAACAGCACTGAGAATAAGGTGCCACAGTACTCGCCAGTAGAGTCATCTGATAAACCAATTGGCGCGAATGCAGTGACAGCAATCACTGTTGCTCCAAGTAGCGGCCACTTTGTTTGCGTGACGATATCGGATGCGGCTTCTGTCCTCGTTCGCCCTTTCTTTAACCCTATGAGTATCCCTTCCACCACCACTATGGCGTTATCTACCAACATACCGAGAGCAATAACCAAAGCACCAAGAGAGATACGCTGAAGGTCGATAGCGAAGTACTTCATGAAAATGAACGTACCGAGCACAGTAAGCAGCAGAATCAAACCAATCAGCAGACCTGAGCGCAACCCCATGAAGAAGAGAAGGACGATGATAACAATCGCCACAGCCTGGCCCAACGACACCACAAAGCCCTTCACTGAGGTATCGACTTCCACTGGCTGCGCGTAAACCACCCCTATATCTATGCCAATTGGCTGGTTCTCTTTTAATTCGGCCAATCGTCGTTCCAGACGTTCGCCCACTTCCACAACGTTAACGCCGTCAGCAAACGACACGCCAAGGTGCAGCGCCTGTTGACCGTTGTACATTAAGACATTGGTGGGTACTTCCTGATAACCACGCTTAATATCCGCCACATCTTTCAGGTAGATAAGCTCCTGAGAACCGGCTTCGTTGAGGATAAGGTTACCGAGCTCTTCAACGCTCTCAAACTCACCTGTGGGGTGAATGCGAAGGTATTCGTCCCCGTGACGTAATGCGCCAGCACTGGAGACAATGTTCTGGGTCGCAAGCAAACTATTAAGGGTATCAGGTGAAATACCCAAATTAGAAAGCCGTCTCATCGACATCTCAATGAACACTTGCTCTTGCTGGGTACCTGTTACCTGAACCTTGCCAACGCCATCAACCAGTTCCAAATCCCTGCGGAGAAAGTCGACATAATCAGAGAGTTCCTTGTAGGAATACCCCTCACCCGTAATGGCGAGTAATACGCCAAATACATCACCAAAATCGTCAATGACCTGAGGGTCACCAACGCCAGGTGGCAAGCTGCTTCTGACGTCATTGACCTTACGGCGCAATTCATCCCATATCTGTGGTAAGTCGTCTGGGCCGTAGTTATTCTTCATTGTTACTGTGATCTGTGATAAACCACGGCTCGAAATCGACCTTACTTCGTCGACATACACTAATTGTTGAACGGCTTTCTCAAGCGGGTAAGTCACTTCCTCTTCTACTTGTTGAGGCGTTGCTCCCGGGTAGCTGGTAATGACCAGTGCATCTTTCAGTGTGAAAGCGGGATCTTCCAATCGTCCAAGACCAAAGAATGAAGTGGTACCGCCGATCAGAAATATCAGCGTCAGCATCCAACTGATGATCTTGTTATTGATAAAATAGCTGGCTACGGTCTGTTTCATCAGTTGATTTCCTTATTCGCAACGATATTGACTGACTGCCCGGCACGAAGGCGGTTCACACCTTCAGAGACAACTTTGTCTCCCCGCTCTAAGCCATTGGTGACCAAGACGCCTGTCGGCGTGAGTTCACCCACTTTCACTTTGCGTTTCTCAACTGTGTTATCGGCGCCAACGACCCACACAAATTTGTTGGAAGGATCGAGCGCATCGCCATCTTCGTTGAAGACCGTTTCCATCGGGATTTCAACCTGGCTTGCTCTATCGTTGTATAGGCCAAGCTCTTCAACCACAACTTCAACTGTCATACCATCCAAAATGAATTTGTCTTCCGGCATTGGCATGGTCAGTGTCACCATGAAAGAGCCCGTTTCAGGATCCGGCTGTGCCGTAAATTCTTTCACTGAAGCACGGTACTCTTTGCCATCTTCTGTTCTGACATGGGGACGAATGGTCGCGTTGTTTTCCTCACGGGTTTTACCACCATGTTTGGAGAACAACACATCCGGCACCTGAATGCGGATATCTACCTGAGTAGCATCATGAATATTCAAAATACTCTGCCCAATACCCACGTTTTCGAACTGCTGAACTGGAACACGGCTGATAACGCCATCTACCGGCGCTTTGAGCTCGGTGTAAGAAAGCTTTAGCCTTGCCAATTCAAGTTCAGCTTTGGCAATCGCCCGCTGTGCGCCTATTTCGTCAAATTGGGATTTAGCCAGCAAGCCTTTGTCTACCAACGGTTTGGAGCGTCGATATTGGCTATCCACCACATCGAATCTCGCTTTCGCATTGTCGACCTGCAGTTTGTAATCTGTCGGATCCAAAGTCGCGAGCACGGTATCCTTCTTAACGATATCCCCGGCTTTTACGTTGATCTTATTGATCTCGCCAGCGACAAGAAACGAAAGTTCAGCTCTGTCTGCTGCAGCCGCAATGGCTGGGAAATGCAGTTCACTTCCCAGTGAGTCGTCACCAATTTCGACCACATCAACATTCAGGAGTGCTTTTTCTTTGGACTGAGGCGCTTTGTCACATCCCGATAGGGACAACGCCAATGCTGTCATTGCTACGGTAAGGCCGATTGTATTTTTCATATTACAGTCCTCGCTCCTTAACCCACGGGAACACCACCATGCCCTCTTCAAGACTGGAGAGACCGTTCACCACAATGACATCACCATTGTTTAACCCAGCTTCGAGTTTGTTATCTTCACCCAGTTCAACCAGAACGCGTGAAACCGCACCATTGTCCGCAACACGCCAGACATGAGTACCCGCATCACTGGCTTCTACAGCCGTTTCTGGCAATTTGTTGTGACTGGATGCGGGGATAGAAGTAAAGACTTGTGCCGCCATACCCGGCAAAACATTCACATTCTCTGGCCGAGGCAAAGAAACTGTGATGCGATAAGAGGCAGATGTCGCATCTGCTTCGGTATCGACTTCCTTGAAGTCAGCCTCAAACTCTTGATTTGGGTAAGCGTCAAAACGAATACGGGGCTTGGAATGAGTAGAATCATTTTCTTGGTCAAAGAAGCTAATCAGTCTTTCCGGTAGTTGGAAGCTCACATTAATCACATCCTTAGTTTGGATATGCATGACTGGCTCCATGGCATTGGCAAACTCGTTCCTCTCTTTCATTCGCAGAGAAATCGTACCGGTGTAAGGCGCCTTGAGGGTGGTGTAATTAAAGTTTGATTGCGCCAAATCTAATCCGGCCTGAGCTTCATTAAGACTGGATTTTGCTTTATCAAAATCCTGCGCGGAGATGACGTTGGTTTTCTTCAATTTGACAGCACGGTCATATTGCACTTTGGCGAGTTGGTAACTCGCCTTGGCCTTCTGCAACAGAAGGCTGTATTCGTCTTTGTCCAACTCTGCAAGAACATCACCGGTCGCCACATCCTGTCCCGCTACGACAGGAATATCGACAATCTCCCCTGCCACGCGAAACGCGAGTACCGCCTCATCATCGGCTTCTACAGTGCCCGGGAACTCACGAACAACATCACTATCACCAATGGCGACAGTCATAAGTTTTGCGGGGCGAGCTTCAGGTTCGGGGATTGGGGGTTCTTCACTACAACCAGTTAAGTAAAGGGAGACCAACGCCATTGATAGCGTTTTCTTCATGGTCGCGCTCCTTGCTTTGTGTCACCAAAGGAATCATTGGCAACATTGATGATATGACTAGAAATTTATGTATTTAAAAAATAGTAGCAATTTCTAAACTATCTTGGATATGTGTGGAAGTGAATGAGATGAAATTTTGTTTAAATTCTGAGGATTGAGATAGGTAGCTGAAGTGAAGTCTGCAACAAGGTCACAACTCGACTTTCGTAGCGTGACCTGAAGTATTACTGATCTTGCACGTCTGTTTTTGTGTCCAAGCAACTCTATAGACAGCATTTCTGCCAGTTTGCTTTTATCAGACACTGGAAAGGCTTTCTAACTCTTGCTTGATTTCCGCAGTACGGGCATTCAACTCGTCAAAACGGTTTTGTATGAGCTCTAGGCCTTTGTCGTGATCTTTTTCAATGGAAAGGCACAGCTCTGCCAGTTCCTTTGCCCCGATCATTGACGCCGCACCTTTCATTCGGTGCGCAATTTTTCTCACGCCAGCCAGGTCGGAAGAAGACATTGCGCTTTGAAGCGCTTCCATATCAGCCTCCTGGGTAGTGAGATATTTGGTCAGAATATGAAGCATCAGCTCTTCACTATCTCCTACTTGATCTTTGAGCTGATTGACATCAAACGTGGTGCATTCTTCCAGCGTGACTTTGGATGAAACTTGCTCTGACGCTTCAGTTCCCTCTTGCTTCATCGCTTCAGGCTCCCACCCCTTGGAAACCGGAAATGCTTTTTCTCCTGGCACATACAACAGCATCAAATTCACTAATTGTTCTTTAGTAAACGGTTTAGCAAGGTGAGCATTCATTCCCGAATCTAAACAACGCTGCGCATCACCAGATAGCGCATTCGCTGTCACTGCGATAATCGGGACATTTTCATCAAAATCACGGATGTTTCGCGTTGCCTCAAAGCCATCCATTTCCGGCATCTGACAATCCATCAGGATCAAATCAAACGGATTGGCCCGGTGTTTATCCAACGCTTCTAACCCGTTATCCGCCAACGTCGACTGGCAACCTAAACTGTTAAGTACCAACACCATCAGATCCTGATTCACTAAGTGGTCTTCAGCGATCAGAACATTCAGTCCATCAAAACGCACCGCGTCGGCTTTTACTTCCGGCACTTCTACATCAATAGGCGAGTCAGCAGAAAGCGCATTAATAAGCGCATCTGGGTTGATAGGGTTAATGAGACACGGCATACCAAACTCGTCTACCACACCACTATGACTGATCAACAAGGTGTGATTAGCAGGGTTCATTGCAGGACGCATTTCACTGATCATATTATCATCAACAAATAGCAGCGCCGATTCACAGATTTCCTCTTCTGGCGGCGTGCTCTTAGACCATTGCTCAACGTTTAAGCCAACGTTTGAAAGGTATGCATTTAATACGGCATACAGTTGGGAGTCCTGAGTAGCGATGATGGCCGCTTTGCCTTCAATCTCCGGCTTCAGTGTCAGGTTCTCCAACAAACAGTTTGTGTTGTCTGGCACCAACGTGAGAGGGACATCTACGGTAAAGGTCGTTCCCACGTCTTCCTTGCTGACAACCTCAATTGCGCCGCCCATCAGTTCCGTGAGTTTCAGACAAACTGGCAGACCAAGCCCTGTGCCTTGATATGAGCGAGAATAGGAATTATCGACTTGAGTAAAGTTTTCGAAGATGGTTCCTAACTTTTCTTCGGGAATACCAATTCCCGTGTCCTTCACTTCAAGCCTGATATGCTCCACATCGTCCAGCATGGTTTTGCTCACATGGACCATCACAGACCCATGTTTGGTGAACTTGAGAGCATTCCCCACCAGGTTCAGAATAATTTGCGTATAGCGAACAGGATCCAGCATTAACCAACGCGGTAAGTCTGGTTCGATAAGGCAATGCAGCCTCAAGCTTTTTTCGACAGCTTTGGCATGGAAAACCACCAGCGCATCATGAACGAGGTCCGGCAGCTCACATTCCTGATCCAATAGACGCATTTTACCCGCCTCGATTTTGGTTAAATCGAGCACGTCATTGATGATATTCAGTAAGGCATTTGAAGAGTGAACCAACGTATCGACAAAATACGATTGTTGTTGATTGAGGTCAGTTTCTTTGAGCAGATTAGACATACCCACAATGCCATTCATCGGCGTGCGGATTTCATGGCTCATCATCGCCAGGAAGTTGGTCTTGGCTTCGTTGGCCTTCTCCGCTTCCTCTTTGGCATGCACCATTTGCTCGGTGATTAAATCATTCAATTTCTTCTGGCGAACGAAGTTAACCATGGCACTGAGACTCGACAATACCGGCTCAAGCCAAGACACCAAGTCTTCATCATAATTAGTAGATTCATCAAAGAGACAAACCACGCCCACCAATTGATTCGAAAGGAACAGAGGCATGCTAAGGGAGTTGATAATCAATTTCCCGTTGTTTGAAGATTGCCCCGCCAATTGCAGGCTTCTGTCCCCTTTCTGGGTGTCTATGACACGCGTGACAACGTTGCGAACGAATTCTTCTGACACATAGCCATTCGCAATCAGCCGTGTTTGCGCCAGAATGCGGTAATTATTCTGAGCTTCGTAATCCAACTCCACAATGATGCCGTGATTACTCTCACCAATCTTTAACAAGATCTTCAACACTTCACGAAAGCTATTGTGGTAGTCATCACTGATCAGGAATTTGTCCTGCAAGGTTTTCACGGCAGAGAATAGCTCGGCACCTTTTGACACTTTTATTTTGTCCAGATGCTGTTCCGTAATATCACGGATAATCGCTACCTGAAGCGGCCTTTCATTCACCTCAATTTTATTAGAGCGAACCTGAACGATCTGACGGTCATCGGTTCTGATAAGCTCATAATTCAGACTTTTAGTGTTGAAGCCATAAAGTGCTTGAGAGAAATACGCGCGGGAATCAGGAACGACTTTGGCGATAACTTTCGATAAAGTCACCTTCTCAATCGGCACATCTTCTAGCTCAAACATCCGCCTCGCAGCTTCATTGAGCGTTGTGATTTCGTGGTCTTCCCCCAACACCAAAAGTCCGTCTTTATAGCTGTGGATGATAGTGTTGAGGTAGTTTTTGCTTGATTCAATTTCCTTGATCGCCCGGGCGTACTTCCAAATCAGGAACATGATCATCAGATCCAGCAGGAAAACCTGCGCGATACCGGAAACAATTTCAGACGTGAGGGTACTCTCAATCGGTCTCGGGTCTTCGTAGATAATCAAATCCCCGACTTTGGTTTGTTCATTCAGCTCGTCGTAAATCAAGGGAATACTACGCAGACGAAACTCGTTACTGAACCCTCCACTTTTTGGCTTGGTGATATGACGGAAATTATCGTCTTTAGAAACAACTTCAATGCGATAGACAAAACGGGAAAGGGTTTCACTTTCCAGGTCTTTAACGACGGACTCAAAATCATAGTTCCACATCTGGGCGGGAAGCCGGTAGGAAAGTCGGGCAATAATAGACTCGAGTTCGAAGTCCATCTCGCCATAAAGGCGATCGTGGGTTTTGTAGTAGTTAAATACGCCAAACACACTGAGGATCAGTGTGCCACTAACCACCAAAATTACCGCGAGTTTTGTTCGCATCATCAGCATAGGATCATACCTGCATGCTGGAAGTCATGTCCGCGGTACTGCTGCGAGCCTGTTCGAATTCTTTCAACACTGCCTTGTCATTGAGTTTAAGCTGGTTACAGGTGTGTAGCACACCATTCCAATTTGCCCGTTCAATGTCATGGCATAGCGACAGGAACTCTCCGTAAACCCCTTCTTTGGCAATCAATGCACGTTTTACGTCATTAGAGAGATCCAACTCACCGACGATGTCTTCCATTGGCTTGCTTAGCATCACATCAAGCATAGAAAATGCACCAACAATGAATGCCTCATCTTTGTCAAAACCACGAATGTTATTTTCCATGGAAGATAGAAACGTCGCACGTATCAGCGACGCACTCTGTAATTGATGGGCATGTTGGTGGTTCAGGTTCGTCATGATCAACAATGACACCAAACGTCTAAGAGCCTGCACACCAAGATAAACCACTGCCTGACGCGGGTTGGAAATCTTATTGGCTTTGGTTTTAGCGAGAATGTTGGCGCTCGCCACTACTTTGTACAGGAGTGATACATCTTTAGAGATAATTTTGGTGAGCGTATCAATGTCATCCGGATTACGGTTAATGATGATGCAGACATCCAGCAGCGACATAACAGAAGGTGCGATATCTTCTGAACGTTTGATCTGTGGTTTCTCGAAGAAGTAGCCCTGAAATAGCGCGAAACCGCAGCTTTGTGCGGCGGCGAGTTCATCTTGTTTTTCTACCTTTCTGGCCAGAAAACCTGCTGCGAATATTGGGAAATGACATTCTCCCAATCAGAAGGCTTGGAGCGCTCCATGCTGATACTGAAAATATCCACCAACTCTAGATGATTACGCCACTCATTTGTCATGGCTTTTCCGTCCATTAAGATACGGTAGCCTTCTGTACGATAGGTACGGAGTTTACTGACCACTTCCTGCGTGGGTGCACAGTCGTCAGTGACAGAGATAATCAGGTGCTGGGGCGGCATCGAAAGTGGAATTTCATCCATCAGGGATGACTGGCCAAAGCTAACGATATATCGCGTTTTGTCAGGCTTACCACCACACGCTAAAAAGTTTGCACTGAGAATACGAGAGGTCGCTGTGTCTTCGTCGATGGAAGGGAATTTGTTCTCCAGTCCTTCTCGGAACAAGAGCTCACTCCCCCAGTGTTGAAGGTCTTTATCGAAAACCGGCTGACATGAGAAAAATACTTCGGCCACGCAGAGTAAGTCCCATAGTTAAGATTCCTCTTTAAAAATTAGACCAATTGCCGAATTTTTCCTTCTTTTTCCGCTAAATAAGTCACATCCTTGAACACGCAAACCGATGAGCAACCACATGAAAAAGGGAGCATTTCTGCTCCCTTCTGAAAATTACACCGCTCCAACTTTTAATCTGTAAGGAATCCGCACTGGCTTATCACTGACGCCGCCAACAAATACCGCGCTAATCTTGTCGTTTTCAGACTCGACACTCGCCCAAAGCAAAGAGCGCTTATTCAACACCTCACCCTGCTCAAACAAGTAACGGTATTTACCGCCCTGATAGATATGAAGGTAAGAGGCCAAAGCACCGGCTGCACTGCCCGTAGCCGACTCTTCATCAATACCCAGTGCTGGTGCGAAGTTTCTGCATCTCGCTGAGATATCAGATTCTGTCGGGGTCAGTGCGAAGGCATGAATTGCCCCTGTATTTGTTTTGCGGTTAAACGCCGCAATCGCTTTGTGATCTGCTTCGATCGCCAGAAGTTTAGCCTCATCATCGACAGGAATAATGATGTCCCAGAGGCCCGTTGATACGGCTTTGATAGGTAGCCCGGTGGCAAGGATGTCTTCCGTTGAAAGACCAAGCAATGGGGCAATATCTGCCTCGTTGTAGGTGTCACCGAACTCAGGTAACACTTGCTGCATGTTAATGCGTCCGTCTTCGGTCACCGTCACACCCAATATTCCAGCTCCGGTTTCCTGCTTGTAGTCTCCAGCTTCTATTTTTCCGGTTTTGAAGAGCGTTGAAAACGTGCCTACCGTTGCGTGCCCACAGAAATCGACTTCTTCAGTGGGGGTAAAGAAACGAACACGGTAGTCCGCTTTTTTGGAAGGCGAGATAAACGCTGTTTCAGAATAACCTAGCTCTGCCGCGATAGATTGCATCTGTGCAACAGTTAGCCCTTCAGCATTCACTACAACCCCTGCTGGGTTACCGCCTTGGTTTTCTGCCACAAATGCGTTGGTTACATAGACTTCAAGAATATCTGACATAGTTACCTTTCCTTAGTTCTTATTATTGTCAGTTGGCTTTCCATCGAATGATGTCGAGTCAATTCAGCCTGAACACGCCAAAATGTTCAGCACCTACACCAAGTTTCGTTATCCCATTCTCTCTGTTGAAGAAATTAAGGCCATGGGGAAATCAATTTTCTTGGGTATCTTTGTTACAGTGTTACAAAATGCCGTAAAACACAAGAAATTGATTGATATTAAGGGAAGCCGCGATAGAGAGCCTGTAGCCTTGATAGCTAGGTCACTTTTTCATTAAAATACCGACAAACGTAATTTGGGTAATAACCACATGATCGATTTAGAAAACCTGATTAAAGATGCGCCAGAACGTGAACCGGACATTCCATTACCTTCAATGGAAGAGCAGAAGCGTATCGCAGCAGAGCTAAAAGCACTGGAAGAAAAAGGCGAGCTAACGCCAGAGATTCTTGAAAAATACTTCGGTGGTCAAAAGAGCCATTAATTACCTATCGAAAGAAGGTTAAAACGCGCCCCTTGGGGCGCGTTTTTCTTATTTAGCGGGCCGCAAAATACTTTCGAAAAAAGCGGCATCATCAAACAGCACAGACGCCATACGGGAAAGTCGTTGTGTATCGATTCTGTCGATAACCTGTTCCGGGAAAATGAGTCCTTCCAGTGCATATCCCCAGAGATCGTAGCGAGCAAGGGTTCCGACAATAAATTGCGGATCGGTTTGGGAATCATAAAGGTCTTTCAGCAATTGACGTGCCGCATTCTCACTCTCAGTCATAGTGACGGGCTGTGTCAGCGTCTGTTTTATTGTTGGCCATAATGCTGCCAATGCCTGTTCCTTATCTGGTGAGACCAACGCTGTCATGGTTGTTGTAACGACTGATTCCCCATCCCACGTCCAAGAAGAGAAAAACGGATCGTAAGACAGCGAATACTTTTCTCTCACCAGCTGGTTATAGCGCGCTTGTAGAATTCGGTTAAGCAAGTCCTCCGCAAACACCGAATCAACCGTTCGTGGCGTTGAAGCGCGAATATACACCTGCTCCACATAAGTGCGGTTTTCCGGAGAGAGGTGTCTGACTACCTTGCCCCCATTCTTGTTGTAGTGGAGTGGGCTGGTATTTGTTCTTTCCCTTTTCGTTTGCAGGTTTCCAAGCAACGCCGTAACCACACCTTGAACAGCCAGCAAAGGTTCATCGGACACGACATAGACACTGAAATGCCCCATATCGCCAAATAACTTTTCATACAGCGATGTGACATCTTCAAACGTTAACCCTTGATAGTCTTCGGCACCTAATGGCGACTCATAGGAAGGTCTAGGATAAATCAACGCTAATGACGCCCGTCCAAACACATCATACGGCGACGTTTGTGCCAAATTCATGCGTTCAATCAGCCGTGCTTTTTCGCGCTCAAATGCCAATTCACTTGGCGACACGTTTTCGACCAGATAACGCAATGCATTCAGGCCTTCCAACAGTACTTCTGTTGGCACATACATCGAAAAGTTATGGCTATTGCCATAAACCTGTGGCTCGATGTTCACGCCCAAGGATTCAAGGTAGTGCGAGAAATCGTTGGCCGAAACATTACCAACACTGCCGTTACGATAAGTTTCGAACATCAAATCTAACGCTGCTCTTTCTTTCGTTGTCATTGATGCCACACCACCTTTGGCCTGAAGGACAACCTGTGTTTCGTAGTAACTGTCATCCATTTTGTAGTAGAGAACCGGCAAATCATTAGGGAGTTTCCACCGGAAAACATTCTCCGCCATTTCAACCGCATCTTCGGTAACCGTGACAAAGGAATCTGGTTGAGGAATTTCCACGTCCGCGTAGGAGACCTTCACCACTTCACCAGGCTTTGCCAACGTTTCTATATATCGATTTCGTTGCAGCTCGGCATTAGCAATCGACTCCCCCTTTCCGTAAACCAACGTCAGAGATTGATTTGATGCTGTCAATAAGCGTGCCAGCTCTCTGTTTAGATCCTTTAGTTCGATGTTTTGAAGAAACTGGCTGAAGTTGTCGTTTTGCTCGACTCTGCTTTGAGGTAAGCGGTTGTAATAAAGGTCGTTATACACATTCTCCGCCACTTCGATAGGCAACTGATTCTCATAGAACACAATGCTGGCATCATATTGCTCTACCAAAGACGCAAATTCATCTTCTGTAACGCCATAGTCACGGAGCGATGCAAGGTTTTTGGCAACCGATTCGAGTACATAGGGACGGTCAACATCGTTGTACTCCACGCTCAGTTCATACACTGCCCAGCCTGGTAGAAAGCCAAAGTTGAAATACAAGCCATTGTGCGCAAGGTTTTCCCGCTCGAACTGTTCTTCAAGCCGCAGTTGCACCGCATCAAGCATCATCCAGTGCAACCACAGCGCTCTCTGCTCTGCTAGCGTCTCGGGATATTGATCCTCACCATCTTTGAAACTGACCACTAAAGCGGGCGACTCGCCCTGAGAGGCATAAAGCGTCAGCGGATATTGCGTATCTCTGTCGACGTGGAGAATGCGGTGAGGCTCGGGGTTTGAGCTTTCAGTGCGGAGCGAGGAAAACTCCTCTTCTATTTCAGTCTGCAGGTTTTCAACATTAAATCCGCCAATCACCACCAATTGGATTCGATTTGCCTGATACCATTTTTCGTAGAACGCCCTGAGACTTTCTGGTGTGACACTGTTTAGCGAGAACTCAGTGCCAATCGGATCCCGGTCGATGTATGGCGTCCCATCTATCAACGCCTCATAGAGTTTTAGAGGCCAAGATGAATCTTCCCGGTTGTCACGTCGCCATTCTGCGAAAATGACGCCCACCTCCGCATCCACTTCTTGGCTATCCAGCGTCAGACCATCGGAAATATCACGGAACCAATCCAGCGCGTCAGGAAGACGCTGGGCATCCGGCAAAGAAAGCTGGTAGACGGTTCGCCCATAGTCAGTCACCGCATTGATATCAGGGCCAAACTCAACCCCAACCTGAGCAAACTCTTCAAAAACTGAGTTATTCGGATAGCGTTGGGTGCCATTGAAAGCCATATGCTCGATAAAATGCGCGTAGCCCCGCTCATCTTCTCCTTCATTCAGGCTTCCCACATTCACAACCAACCGAACTTCAATTTGCTCGCCTTCAATGGGATAAAGGTGGTAGCGCATGCCATTTGGCAAGGTTTCAGAGACCCAGTTTGGATCTGTGGTTAGTTGTGGAGAGGAAGAAAGAGACGCACAGCCGGAAATCAGTAAAACAATAAGGGCGACTGCGTAACGAACGAGCATAGATACACCAAACTAAGTGATTAAAAAAGAATGCGATCATTTCAATCAAGCACAAGATAGGCGTATCAGTAAAGGCAAGTATCGCCAAACTCTCTGAACAATCTCAGTTTCTGTTATCCGCTCGGAAAATATAAACAAAAAGGCCTCGCATAAACGAGGCCTTGTCGGGATTTAACGCTAAGGACTATTGAAGTTCCCAAGGACCCCAAGCAGATCCTGGTACTTCGCCTTTCGTCCACCATTTCGCTTTGTAGGTGCTGCCGTTATAGATAGCAATATCGCCACCGTTGTAGACTTTGTCTGCACTCCACTCTTTCGCTGAACCATCATCAAACGCTTCCCATACTGCTGACGCTCCTGGCTCTTCGCCTTTGGTCCACCATTAGCAGTATATTCAACGCCGTTGTGGGTCACTTTATCGCCAGTGTTGTAGACCTTGTTTCGATCCCAGTTGCTGTCTACTGGCGTATTACCTTCAACGTTCACAACGACTGTTGCTTCAACAGTTTCTACACCATCAGTCACAGTAACAACGACGTTAACAACGCTGTTTTCAGTTGAGTCTACTGTCGCCACAGATACTGTTGCGCTGTTACCTGTTTGAACCAGCTCTCCCGCAGACGCTGTAAATGTCAGAGAATCACCTTCGGCATCAGTTGCTGAAAGGTCAATCACTGCGGTTTCACCAGCTTTAACGGAAACCGATGCTGGTGCAGTCAGTACTGGTGCAGTGTTAATCACATCACCTGAACCTTTCACACTCACCGTCACTGAACCGCTGTCAGATTTACGTCCGTCAGAGACTTTCACGGTCACCGCTTCAGTCAGGTCGACTGCTGTGTTTGGCGCTTTATACGTCACCGTTGCGGTACCATCACCGTTGTCGGTTACATTGGCACCTTGTGCTGAAAACGACAACGCATCGCCATCCGCATCAGTCGCTGACACAACGAAGCTAATGACTGCTCCGCTCTCTGCATTTTGAGCACCTGGCAAGGCCAGAACTGGCGCTTCATTTGGAATGATATTCGCGCTGAACACCTGATCAATTTGCTCAGCCAACGGCGAGCGGAGATTGGTACATTGCTTCAGCTTGGTGCCGTAGTTAACGAACGTGCCTTCACACTGAATGTCGCCATGCACCTGCCATACAATGATGCCGCCCAAATCGTTATTTACAATGTACTCTGCTTTCTTACGGATGGAGTCTGGATCGTCATAACTCAGGAAGTATTTGCCTTTCACTGCATAGGGTACTTCCGCGTTTGCGTCCCACTTGTGTGCCCAACCAGGCTGTTTGATCAGATAGTTGTAGTTTGGTTGGCCTTCGAACGCTTTCCAGTTGGTCAGGTCAACGGCAGAAACACTTGGACCATCAACTGAGAAGTTCACATTACGTTTGTCAGTCGTGCACCAAGGTAAGCTTCCGCTTCTGTTGTTTGAACACCACGGCCATAGAACGCGGCACCAAAGTTAATTTGTTTCGGGTTGATACCCTTAACGTTCACCATCCAGTTTTTCAGAGTATCCAGGTTTAACCCTTCAAACTCTTCTTCTGGATATGGGTAGAGTGGAGAGTTATGACCGGTAACATTAGACCAACCGCCATTCAGGTCGTAAGTCATCATGTTGAAGTAGTCCATTGAACGTTGCAGGCGCGCCCAATCGTAGCCTTCCAATGCTGCTGGTACAGCTTTAAATGCCGCTGTCAGAAGACGGTCTGGACCAATACGTTCACGGATATCATCCATCAGCTGTTCGAAGTTGGCATAATCCGCATCCGTACCGGTGAAGTTCATGCCGCCAGAACCTGGGTATTCCCAATCGATATCAATACCGTGGAAACCGAGCGCAATCAGTTTGTCGATGTCTTGCAGGAAGCGCTCTTTTTTAACAGGATCAGCAGCCATTTCTGGGAAGTGCTTTGACATACTCCAACCACCGATAGACGCCATTACCTGTACGCCTTTTTCATTTGCCAAGTCGATCAAACCCGGTGCGCCGCCCGCTTTTTTCAAAGGGATTGGCATTTGGCCAGTGATACCAGTTGGTGCATGCTTCCAACCACGACCATCTTTTACAAAACCTTGCGCCTGAACTTTTGCCAGTGCTTCCGCTTGCCAAGGTTCAGTTCCTGGATATTCATGGATATATTCCAACTCACCCCACAGGATGTGGAAGTCCCAGCTTGAATAAACATCAGGGTGAAGCAGTGGGCCCGGCTCTTGAACCGCACCCGGCTGATAAATGCTCTTGTTGCGAAGGTCGCCACTGTGCAGGGAGCCGTCTTTCGCTACGCCGAAGAAAGAAAAGTTGAGGATGTTGTAGATATCCATATCTACGTTGAGGTGTGTAGCTTCACCTTTTACGCTAAAACCAGCATCGGTTCCCTTCCATGCTTCCCATTGGGTCAGGTAGCCGATAACCGCTTTATCATGCGATGGTGCTGCGGTAGCAGTCGCGGTAACGCCAAGCGCTCCGGCTACACAAGCAGCAATCGCAGTGAACTTAAGTCCTTTATTCATATTATTTTTCTCCACGTCTTGGGTGTTGGTGTTTTCCTTCGGATTTACTCTTCCATCACTTAATTTCTGACGCGAATGAAAATCGCAAAGTTTGGTATCGTGCTTCGGAATGAATTTAATTAATTACATTTTTTGCGGAAATTTTTTGCATGAAGGCATCATGGTTCACAAGATTCGGCTGGTAGGTTTCCGCACATTGGACTGTATGCAAACTCTTTATAATTCAATGAGATTGAACAAAGATCACAATCAGGAATTGGAAGCGAATTAAGTACGGATGAAAAAAAATCTCCGCCAGTGCAAAACGTAGCGGAGACAAGCAACAAGGAGAATGCGCTAACTAATTCATCCCCTTTCGGAGATAGTGAGTGTAAGCCGTGCTGTGGAGCACAAATTCTATAAAGCAAACACCGTACCAATTATGAATTTGCCGAAAATTCAGGGAAATCTTTTCTTTTCAGATGGTTACAATCGCGAAAATGACTACATTTGGGGCAAGTGTTGCACCAAAGCAATGCACCATAGTTAAACAGGAAGAGGATGTAATTCCATGTATTCCAATTCGTTACTGAGTTCTGGATAATGGTTGCTATCCGCTGGCGCTGCCAGGTCCCCAACTGAGAGAGTTACAATGGATTTTGCTTTACCCCTCGTCATCCTCGTGATGGTTGTTTTCATCATCCTTATCCGCCAAAAATCAAAGAAAGCAGCTGAAGAAAACAAGAAAATCGGTTCGGAGTTTCTAGCCAAAAATGCTAACAAAGAAGGCGTGATCACTACTGATTCTGGATTGCAGTATCTGATTCTGGAAGAAGGTGAAGGAGATGAACAACCGACTGCCACTTCTCGCGTAAAAGTGCATTATCACGGCACCTTACTTGATGGTTCAGTGTTCGACAGTTCAGTCCAACGCGGCGAACCCATCGAGTTCGGTTTAAACCAGGTCATCAAAGGCTGGACCGAAGGCGTCCAATTGATGAAGAAAGGCGGTAAAACGCGCTTCTTCATCCCTGCTGAGCTGGCTTACGGCAATATGTCAGCAGGTTCGATAAAACCAGGTTCAACTCTGATATTCGAAGTAGAACTTCTCGATTTCAAATAATCAGTATCCGAGATAGCAGAAGGCCGCGTTCGCGGCCTTCTTTTTATCACTCAGCGGGTTGTAATGCTTTGCCCCCAGCCGCCTCTGTCTGCTCCTTAGACCAGGCAATGGCTTCATCAAGCGGTAATGGGCGGGAGAAATAGAATCCCTGGCAGATATCAATGCCACAGCTTTCTACGAACGTTTTTTCTGTTTCAGTTTCTATACCCTCAGCAACCAATGCACAACCTGTTACTTCACTGATTTTAGCTAACAGTTGATAGAGGTTTTGCCCTCTTTCTTCTTTCACGTTCAGCAACAAAGAACGGTCTAGTTTCACCTTGTCGAAGTTGTATTTCAGCAAGTGAGGGAAAGACGCATAACCAGAGCCAAAGTCATCAATCGCGACTTTCACGCCAAGGCGTTGCAGCGCATCAATGTTGCGGCTGATCTGTTCATGGTCTTCAAGAAGCGCTTCTTCTGTAATCTCGATTTCTAAGGAGCTTGCTGGAATTTTGTAGTAATGCAGCCTCTCCGCAATGCTATCGACAATATCTCTGTGTGAAATCGACTCAGCGGAAATGTTCACGCCCACCTTACAGCGTTCGAGTAAAGGTAAAGTCTTCATATCCGCTAACACGAGATCGATCACCATCTCATCGAGCTGCTTAATCGCGCCCAACATCTGGAAGTCGTTGATGAAAGTCGGAGGTATCATGTTTCCATGTTCATCACGGTATCGAACCAGTGACTCAAATGCCAAGTGAGTGCTGTCTTTCACGTTCACTTGAGGCTGATAGTACATGACGAATTCACCGCGATTCATCATTTTGCTGATGCGCTGGCTGACTTCATGTTTGCTGATATAGCTCCCCATCGACTGATTCACATCCCCTAAGAATGACTTCAGGGTACTGCGTTCAATTTCCATCTTGCGGAGAATACCTTTACTGTCTGTGGAGCTTTTACCCGCATAGTTCAGATAAAAAGGACGGTAAATCAACACACCTAACGCAATCACGACGATCTGGAGTCCTGTACCTGCAAGGCTGTTTTGGGTGGCTAAATATCCACTCAAAAATGGCGGCGTCATCCAGTCAACAATGGTGCTAACAGGATTAACCAATCCCAAAGCCATAACGCTGTAAACCAGAATGAAGCTGGCCATGGGTACCAGAACAAACGGCAAAATCAGCGTCGGGTTAAAGATAATTGGCAATCCAAACAACAGCAGCTCGTTAATGTTAAACATCACCAACGGTAGCGCTGAAAGCGCCAACGCAATATGCCTTTTCTCTCTGGAAAAAAGCAAGATACACAAAAGCAGGCTTAGCGAGTTACCCGAACCACCGATGGCCAGAAACGCATCATAAAAACCTTGGCTAAGAATATTCAGCGGTTCTTCACCAAACTGCCATGCCGCAATGTTCTGTTGAGTGTCTTCGAACAGTTGCTGTTTGGCCCGAAACAGAAAGTTATGACCATTGATCCCCACTGACCCCAAAAGGCCTAGCACAAACTGATACGCCAAGCCACCAGCAAACGTGAGTGGGTCTAAGCTGAGATGATCTTTAAACAGCGTCGAACTTTGCATGATGCTGCCTGTTACGCGGCTAAAAAAGATGGTCAGCAGCAGAAAGCCGAAAAAATGAGCCGCTTGTTTATAAAGCGCACTAACAAAATCAAGTCGCGATGGGTCGAGTGGATATATTCGTGCAGAAACACAGCAAATAGCAGCAACTACCGCTGTTAGCAAAGCAACAAGCGGGTTATTCGGCAAGCCATTATCAGCCACTAACCCATTCGAGAGTGAAATCGCAATAAACATTACCAACGAATAAGGCACGACAACCATAGGGTTGACGTTATGCTTCGTCGACAAATAATAAGTAGTGATAATGCAAAGTGCTGTTGGATATATTCCAATCAGCAAATTTGAAAAGTAGAAAAACTTTTGCGCAATATCAGGCATTGCCGCAAAGTTTAAAAAATGGCCTACAAATATCGAAATCGCGTTACAAATGGTCAGAGGGAGCAGAAGCAGGAAGACGATTGAGATGTCACGAACATAGGTATCGTAACAAGACCTTAAAGAAGGCAGTTTCCACATATTGATGAATTGGTTCTCGGTTCAAGGCCAAAAAAGATGTCGGATTATATATGTGGGATTAAATGCTCTCAATTAAAAATAGATGAAAATTCAATATTAATTCAACGAAAAGAATTTTACTTACTGTTAATAAAATTAATTACTCACAACCAACCAGAAAAATTAACAGCGATGCTATTTAAATAGACATCGCCGTCAATGATATCACAGGCTAATGGTTAATTTATTTCATCAACTCAGTTAAAAATGTTTGCTTATTTTGAGAAATATATTGAATATCTTTCTCGTAGGCTAAGTGGTGTCCATCTTCTAAGTTCTGTTGAAATGCCGCGTTCCCCTTCTCTGCTTCTTCTCGCATAAACGAAACCAAAGCCTGCAATCTTTCGATCATGGCATCAGGCAAATTACTTAACATACCTTTGGTCGCGCCATATGCTTTGCAGAACATGAGCGCTCGGGAGATCTGATCATCCAATGTCCCCATTTTATCGAATTCATGGGTCTTAAAAGGTGCCCAACAATAGACCGCATAGGCTAAATCCCAGACTCTCGGTGCAGGATGGGCGGTATCAAAATCAATCACGCCCACTGCTTCTTCCCCATTAAGAACGAGGTTGTATGGCGCGAAATCGCCGTGGCAAATCACTTCAGTTGGTTCGCGTACTGGAAACATCCAGGTTTCATTCCCTTCCAAACTATCGATATAAGAAGCTGACGCATCGTGCATTTGTCTCAGTAACTTTGCCGCACTTGTTAACGCCTGTTTTGATGCAATATTGCCTATAAGTGGAGAGTTATCAACCTGACCTTCAACAAAACTAACCGTTTCATGTTCATGGTCAAGCGCAATGGGTTTAGGACACTGATGAAAGCCTTGTCGATGAAGATGAGTCAATAAGCTATGAATTGTTCGGCTCGTTTTGTTAGCGGGACGAATAACGTGATTTCTCGTCCGATAAATGCCGTCTCGACCGCCAGAGAGTTTTTCCATATTTGGCTCCATGTTTGGCGATCAACGACGTATCAAAGGGTAAGCATGGGTGTAAACATAACAATAACAAAGCTCACCATGATGGATCGCGTCATCACCAGATAAAATTAAGCATAAAAACAAAGGCATAAATTTAAGGTGATTAGCAATTCAACATTGGCCGTCGCTCCATGAGTTAAGGGAAAGGATGAGGTATCAATACTAACGCATCAGACTTGCTATATCTTTGAACCGTATCGAGTTCGATAAAAATCAGCCATCAGTAAACCGATTGACTGCAAAGATCAGAACTTTCAACAGTATCGTATTAAAACTGAGAATGTGAGATTTTCAGGCGCTTTGCGCCGCTTTTTGAAGTCATTCATACAAAATATTGAGTAAATTAATATTGACTGTTTTTCAAACAGTGGTGTAAGTGTAAGTAATGAGATGTTAATGACTTGCATCTCATAGATACAAAATAGAAAACAACAAAGGTGACAAATAGCCGCGCGCCCGCACAGCAAAAATGAAAACGGGTAGCGCAAAGCTGAGAGGCAAAACAGTTATCTGGTCTGAGCGATAAGTCGCCCCAACAAGACCCATAGCGATAACTGGCGATGACTCTGTATGTCAACGTTCGTCCTGTATGGGCGGTACCAAAAGGAGCATGGGGCATGAGTGACGTTGTGCTTAATTTTACGCTTGATGAGTTCAGCGTCCGGCTGGCGAAAGTTCGTGCGGTCATGGAAAACCGTGAATTGGATTTACTTATCATTCACGACCCTTCAAACATGGCGTGGCTAACGGGTTACGACGGTTGGTCTTTTTACGTCCCTCAATGCGTCGTTATTGGCCATACTGGTGCACCACTGTGGTTTGGTAGGAATCAAGATGCCAATGGCGCTCGCCGCACTGTTTACATGAGCCGTGATAATGTTGTCGGTTATCCCGACCATTATGTGATGAACCCTCCCCTTCACCCAATGGAATACCTTGCCAACGCTGTGCTGTACGAAAAGCTTTGGGACAGAGGCCGTATCGGGGTGGAGAAAGACAACTATTACTTCAGTGCCACGGCCTACGAATCACTTCAGGAAAATCTCCCCAACGCCTCCTTTGCGGATGCAACAGGGCTGGTGAATTGGTGCCGCGCTGAAAAGTCGGACCAAGAACTCTATTACATGCGCGCTGCAGCGAGAATTGTCGAAAACATGCATCGCGTCGCTTACGACCTTATTGAACCCGGGTTACCAAAACACATTCTTGTCGCGGAAATCAATAAACATGCGGTGATGGGACATGATGGCCACTTTGGTGACTACTCTGCGATTGTGCCGCTTTTGCCTTCCGGTGTAGACGCATCAGCGCCCCATTTGACCTGGGATGACAGGCCATTCAAATCCGGTGAAGGCACCTTTATCGAAATGGCGGGGGTTCATCGCAGATACCATTGCCCGCTATCGCGTACCATCTACCTCGGAGAACCAGAAGACCATTTCAAGCGTGCTAATGATGCACTCAATGAAGGTTTGGAAGCTGGCATGGCGGTCGCGAGACCCGGTAATACCTGTGGTGATATCGCGGCAGCGCTGAATGCCACAATGGAAAAATACGGCTTTGACCGCGGAGGTTCCCGATGTGGTTACCCTATTGGACTCAGTTATCCACCTGATTGGGGCGAAAGAACCATGAGCCTGCGCCCAACCGATAGCACGGTATTGAAAGAAGGTATGACGTTCCATTTTATGCCGGGACTTTGGATGGACGACTGGGGAATGGAGACCACAGAAAGCATAGTGATCACAAAACACGGTGCTGAGACACTCTGTGATTTCCCGCGACAGCTATTCATTAAACATTGATTCAAAAAAATCGGGATGACCTGTTATGCCGAAACTTCCGCCCAGTTCAGTATCTGCCACTGTCGATTTTGATGCCGACGGCGTTCAGCATGGATTTCTGAAACTTCCCTATTCCCACAACGACTCGGCTTGGGGCGCGATAATGACCCCCATCACCGTCATTAAAAACGGAGATGGGCAAACAGCGCTTCTGACTGGCGGTAATCATGGGGATGAATACGAGGGAATCACCTCGTTGTTAAAACTCACCAGCAAACTCAAACCCAATCAAATACGGGGACGAGTCATCATCATCCCAATGATGAACGCGCCAGCGGTTCAAGCATCGGCGCGGGTTTCACCGATTGATAATGGCAATATGAACCGCGCCTTTCCCGGTCATCCCTATGGGGGAATGACTGAACGCATGGCGGATTATTTCACTCGTCATCTAATCCCCATGTGTGATACGGCATTAGATATTCATTCCGGTGGCAAAACATTAGACATCATCCCCTTTGCTGCAGCACATCGTTTAAAGAACAAAGCGCAGGAATTTCGCTGTATTGAGGGAGCACGTTTGTTTGGTGCGCCTTATACCTTCTACATGGAGGAAATGGACCCCACCAAGCTTTACGACACCGCTGTCGAATCCAAAGGCAAGGTGTTCGTTACCACCGAGCTTCGTGGCGGTGGCACCACCACACCCGACACCATCGCGATAGCAGATCGTGGTATCCACAATTTTCTCGTTTATAGCGGCATCTTGCAGAAAAACTATATCGATCCGCCAAGTGAGCCCGTCTCGCTGGAAATTCCAGACAAAGACGCATACCTACAAAGTGAACACAACGGCATTCTGGAAATGTGTGTAAGCCTGGGTGACGAGATCAAAGATGGCGACCTAATTGCACGTATTTACACCACCGAGCGAACAGGACAAACTCCCGCTTATTATCGCGCCACCACTGGAGGCATTCTGGCGGCCAGAAGGCACGCTTCGAACATCAGTATCGGCGATACTTTTGCGGTTATCGCCAAAACTGTCGAATAAAACTCGCTTCTACCCCGGTCCATATGCCACGCTTATAAGCGGTGGTTTTCTTTATTTTTCTGGGAGTAATGGATGAAGCTTGATCGATATGACATCAAAATTCTGCAAATCTTAACCAGAGATGGAAGGATCACGAAATCCAATCTCGCAGAATCCATTAACTTGTCGGTCAGCCCTTGCTGGGAACGTGTTAAACGCCTTGAAGAAGCGGGCATCATTGAAGGCTATGGTGCCAAAATCAATGCTGACCTCTTTGCCAAAAAAACGCCTGTGATGGTCGAGGTGACACTCGGCAAGCACCACGCAACCAGTTTCCAGCGTTTCGAACAAACCATGCAGGATTGCCCAGAAGTAGCGGATTGTTTCGCCACAGGCGGCGGCGTAGACTACATCATCCGTGTCATGGCAAAAGACATCGACCAGTACCAACGTCTGATTGATAGCTGGCTAATGTCAGATTTAGGCATAGAACGCTACTACACCTACATCGTTACCAAAACCATCAAACAGACACCACAATCACTCGATATCGACGAAAGTCTCGCTGAATAATGGCGAACATATTCCCTATTTTTCAGCCAATTAAAGCCGAAACAGAAAAAGCACTAAGTTTTCGGCTGAAAATCCGAAAAATCACCAACCTTAACCCTCCTCATACAGAAAACTCATTCCCAGATGCTGGCTTAAAGTTCTACTGAGAACATCATTTTGCTTTGGGAGGTCAACGTATGGCTGCATTGAATTTGCCCCATGATGGGAAAGCGACGGATGCCGTGCTCAACCACTTGCGTGACGCACGCCTGTTCCGTCAACTCGCCTACATCAACGGTAAGTGGGTAGCAGGTAACAAAGACATCGCAGTCACCAATCCAGCCGATGATGACGTGATTGGTTATGTCACAGCACTTCGAAAATCGCAGATAGATAGTGCTATTAATGCCGCAGACAAAGCGTTCAAGAAATGGCGCGCGCTATCCGCAGAACAACGTGCCACTAAGTTGATGGCTTGGCACGACTTGTTGCTCGATAGCCGTGAAGATCTCGCGCATTTGATGGTGCTGGAGCAAGGCAAAACCCTCGATGAAGCTCGCGGCGAAATTGACTACGGCGCGTCCTTTGTGAGTTGGTTTGCTGAGGAAGCCAAACGGGCATATGGCGAAACCATGCCTAGCCATATTCCTAACGCGCAACTGGCCACCCTGCGTGAACCTATTGGTGTTGCTGCCCTTATCACGCCATGGAATTTCCCCAATGCGATGATCACACGAAAGGCTGCGGCGGCAATCGCGATTGGTTGTACCGTGGTGGTGAAACCCGCAAACGAAACCCCTTTTTCTGCCCTCGCTTTGGCTGAATTGGCCGAGCGCGCAGGTATTCCAGCTGGCGTATTCAATGTCGTCACTGGCGATGCCCCAATGATCTCTGGAGTGCTTTGTGCGTCAGATAAGGTCAAAGCGCTCTCTTTTACCGGCTCAACAAGGGTTGGGAAGTTGCTGCTTCAACAAAGTGCAAACACAGTGAAAAAGTGTTCGATGGAGTTGGGCGGAAATGCTCCCTTCATAGTGCTGCCAGATATGGACATCAAGCAGGCAGCTAAAGCAGCGATTGATGCCAAGTTCCAAACCTCCGGGCAGGATTGTCTGGCGGCGAATCGCATCTATGTACCTCGCCAACATTACGATGCATTTATCGATGCTTTCGCCACCGAGATGCAAAAGCTGCGCGTGGGTAACGGCATGCAGAAAACCACGGACATTGGTCCTCTCATCAATGCTCAGGCAGCCGAGAAAGCTCAAATGCTGGTAGATGACGCACTCGCGAAAGGTGCGACCTTGATTGCCACGAGCCACAAGAAAGTGCCTGGAGAAAATTTCTTTAATCCAGTGCTACTCACCAACGTCACACCAGAGATGGCGGTATTCCGTGAGGAAAACTTCTGCCCGGTAGCGGGTGTGCTCGCCTATGACGATTTGGATGTCTTAATTGAGTCCGCGAATGACACTGAATACGGTCTGGCGGCTTATATCTATGGCCACGACATTCGCGACATCTGGAAGCTAATGCGAGGCCTTGAGTTCGGTATGGTCAGCGTCAATAGCGTCAAGATGACGGGACACCCTATTCCTTTCGGCGGGATGAAGCAATCCGGTCTTGGGCGCGAAGGCAGCCGCCACGGCTTCGATGAATACAGCGAAATTAAATACTACTGTCTGGGCGGTCTCGACACTGCCAGCGGATGCTAGAAGGAACTTCACTATGAACAATAAAATTGATACTAAAGCGCTGCTTGAGATTGACCGCCAGAACGTCTTTCATGCATCGACACACCTCAAACAATATGCGCACGGCGAGATGGCTGGCCGCATTATCACTAATGCCAAAGGCATTCGCATTCAGGATTCTGAAGGCGTTGAACTGATTGATGGGTTTGCTGGCCTGTATTGCGTCAACATTGGTTATGGGCGCGAGGAAATGGCCGAGGCGATTTATGAGCAGGCTAAAAAGCTCGCCTACTATCACACCTATGTTGGTCACACTAACGAGGCGTTGATTACCCTTTCTGAGCGAATTCTCAAAATGGCAGGCCAAGGCATGAGTAAAGTGTATTACGGCATGTCTGGTAGTGATGCGAACGAAACTCAGCTCAAACTAGTTTGGTACTACAACAATGCACGTGGGTTGCCAGAGAAAAAGAAAATCATCTCTCGAGACCGTGGCTATCATGGTTCGAGTATCGCGTCAGGTTCGTTGACTGGTCTTCCTCTGTTCCATGCACATTTTGATCTGCCGCTCGAGCGCATCAAACATACCCTCGCGCCCTATTATTATCGCCGTGAAGACGATGGTATGTCGGAGCGCGAATTCTCGAAGCATTGCGCTGACGAGCTGGAAAAAATGATCCTCGCTGAAGGCCCAGAGACTGTGGCAGCCATGATTGGTGAGCCTGTGTTAGGAACGGGTGGTATTGTTCCACCACCAGAAGGCTACTGGCAGGAAATCCGTAAAGTGCTGGATAAGTACGACATTCTGCTAATTTCGGACGAAGTGGTATGTGGCTTTGGTCGTCTGGGCGCAGATTTCGGTTCGATCATGTACGACATGAAACCGGATTTAATCACCGTCGCTAAAGGCCTGACATCCGCTTATCAACCACTTTCTGGTGTGATGGTTGGTGAACGTGTGTGGAAAGTGCTGGAGGATGGCACTGACCAATGGGGCGCGATTGGCCATGGTTACACCTACTCCGGCCATCCACTCGGCGCAGCGTCCGCACTGTGCAATCTCGATATTATCGAACGTGAAAACCTGACCGCCAATGCACGGGATACGGGTGCGTACTTCCAACAGCAAATGCAGGCGACGTTTGCTAACCATCCATTGGTGGGTGACAGCCGCGGCATTGGCTTGCTGCATGCACTAGAGTTTTCCAGCAACAAATACAAGCGCGAGCACTTTGACCCTAACCTCAAAGTTGGGCCACAAATCGCGGCGGCCTGCATGGAGCAAGGGCTGATTGCACGGGCAATGCCACATGGCGATATTCTGGGATTCGCGCCACCTTTGGTGGTCGACCGTGGGGACATTGATGAAATCGTCGCCCGCGCCAAGAAAGCCATTGATAAAGTCACCGACAACTTGGTGAATAATGGCAGTTGGAAAGCCGCATAAACGAAAAAAGCCCCTTTCGGGGCTTTTTCTTTATTACATACTACCCACTAAACCGCAGGAGCGAGTTCCGCCTCTTTCACTTTCTTCGGTGGCTTAATGCCGAACAGGATAGAGAACATCACGGGAACCACAATCAACGTCAGAATGGTTGCGAAGCCAAGGCCTGCCATAATGGTGATCGCCATCGAGCCGAAGAAGGCATCAAACATCAATGGAATCAAACCCAGAATGGTTGTCAGCGCTGCCATGCTCACTGGACGAACACGGCTTACCGCACTGTCTACAATCGCCTGATAAGGCTCTTTGCCCGAATCCAGCTCAAGGTTAATTTGGTCAAGCAGTACGATACCGTTTTTCAGGATCATTCCGCTCAGGCTCAACAGGCCAAGGAACGCAGTAAAGCTAAACGGCATGTTCCAAAGTAACAAACCAAACGCCACACCGATGATCGACAGCGGTACCGTAAACCAGATAACCAACGGCTTTTTCAGTGAATTGAACAGTAGCATGGTGATGACAAACATCAGCAAGTAACCCATCGGCAACGAGCCAAATAGCGAATCCTGCGCATCCTTAGATGACTCGTACTCACCACCCCAGCTAATCTCATATCCTGCTGGCAATTCCAGAGCCATCACTTGCGGTTGGATACGGCTCAACAGTGCTGCCGGCGTGTCCTCACTCAGAATGTCATGGTCTGCCAATACCGTCAGTGTGCGTTTGCGGTCACGACGCTTGATCAGTGGCTCTTCCCATGTCAGCTCAACACCATCAATGATTTGATCGATGGGCACATAAGCTTGCAGAGACGGACTCCAAATCGTCGCGTTCTGAATCGATTCGAAATCGACACGCTCATTCTCTGGCAGACGGCCAACAATCGGCAGAATGTCTGTACCATCTCGAAGCTGTCCAATCGCCGCACCACCAAATGTCATTTGAAGGGTATTCGACAAATCTTCTTTCGAGATACCTAGACGGCGTGCCTTGGACTCGTTAAACACGGGCACCAGCTCTTTGGTGCGCTCACGCCAATCATGGCGAATGTTTCTCGCACCCGGATCGGTATGAAGAATGTCTTCCACCTGTACTGCGATTTCACGCAATACCTGCGGATCTGCACCCGTGATACGGGCTTCTATCTTGGAAGCCGGAGACGGTCCGAATTCAATTAACTTGAACTGGAATGTTGGTGTATCAAATTCCCGTGGAAGCTCTGCATTGAGTTGGCGCAATACCACGAACATGTTTTCCCGGTCCGTCGCACGGATCTGGATCTGTGCATAGGCTTCATAGCTTTGTTCTGGCTGATAAGTCAGCGCAAAACGCTGCAAACCCTGACCCACTGAAGACGACACAAAATCAATGTGGTCTTGTTTGCGAACGTAATCCTCAACCTTCTTGGTTTCTTCAATTGTCTTGCGGATATCTGTGCCTTCCGGCATCCAAAGATCGACGTAGAACATTGGCGTATTTGACGGCGGGAAGAACTGTTGTTTTACCATGCCAAACGCCATCACCGCAGCAACCAACAAGGCGATCATGCCTGCCACTGTCAGCCAGCGGAATCGCATCGCCAGCTTCAGCGACCAACCAAACAGGGTGAACAGCCAACCTTTATACGGGTCAACATCTTCGCTTGCTGCGTCTTCTTCTTTGAGCAACAGATTCGCAAGGAAAGGCGTGATAGTCAGCGCCGTTACCCAGCTCAGGAACAGTGAATAACACAGTACCCAGAATAGCGAGCCCATGAACTCACCGGTCGCGTCTTCCGAAAGACCAATCGGTGCAAAAGCCGTAATCGCAATCACGGTTGCGCCAAGCAAAGGCCATTGGGTCTGCTTAACAATGTCGGCCGCCGCCTGCACACGGGTACGCCCTTTCTTCAGACCAACCAGTATGCCTTCGACCACCACGATGGCGTTATCCACCAGCATACCGAGAGCAATGATCAACGCGCCCAGTGAGATGCGGTGAAGCTCAATTTCGTTATAATCCATCAGGATGAAGGTACCGAACACAGTCAACAGCAGCACAAGGCCGATGATGATCCCGCTTCGCATCCCCATGGCGAACAGCAGCACGATGATAACAATCGCCACCGCCTGCCCCAGACTCACTACAAAGTCCTGAACCGAGGCATCAACTTCTGCCGCTTGGTTATAGAAGTGGTTCAATTCGATACCAACAGGTTTGAGCGACTCCAGACGTTCAAGCTCTGCATCCAGTCTTTGCCCTACTTCCACCACGTTCACACCAGAGGCAAAAGAAATACCGATGTTGATCGCTGGCTTACCGTTGAAGCTGATGACATTGCCCGGCTTTTCCTGAATGCCACGCGACACTGTCGCTACATCTTTCAGGCGAATCAAATTGCCCGTGTCACGGCCGTGAATAATCAGGTTTTCCAGCGCTTCTACTGAGGTCAAAGTACCACTTGGTCGAATCACCAGACTTTCACCATTCACCATGACTTCACCGGAAGAGACGACATTGTTCTGGCGATTGAGCAGAGACGAAACCGTGGTCATATCCAAATCCAGAGCAGCAAGTCGGTCGAGGGAAATCTCAACAAACAGCATCTCTTGCTGGTCGCCCGCGATCGATACCTTGCCCACGCCCTCGACCAGTTCAAGGTCTCGGGCCAGATAATCGGCATAGCGCTTTAGCTCAACATAATCGTACCCATCGCCGGAGAGCATCAGCATCACGCCGAAAACATCACCAAAGTCATCGATGATAGAGAGTGAATTCACGCCGCTCGGAAGAGAGGGTTGAAGATCGTTAATCTTACGGCGCATTTCATCCCAAATCTGCGGGAGTTCATCCGGGCCGTAATCCATCTTCATCGACACCATCAACTGCGACATACCGCTTGAGGATGTGGACGTAATTTTGTCGATATAAGGCAAACGACGGATCTCTTTTTCAAGCGGATAAGTCAGTTCTTCTTCGACTTCTTTTGGTGTCGCCCCCGGATAAGTTGCCACTACCATGGCATCTTTAATCGTAAACGCAGGGTCTTCGAGTCGTCCCAAATCAAGGAAAGAGAACACACCTCCAACTGCGAGGATGATGATGAAAAGCCAGCTGATGACTTTGTTTTTTATCGAATATTCAGCGATGTTCATCCGTTACTTTTCTCCGTCGCCTCAACCTTTTTTCCCTCACGCAGTTTGCGCAGGTTTGAGTTCACCAGAATGTCTCCCTCAGAAATACCAGACGCGACAATGGCGCCGTCGCCTGTTACTTCTGTAACTGCCACTTCAATGCGGTTAACTTGATCGTCTTTGAGCTTCCAGACATAGAAACGGCCTTTTTCGTCTCCGGCTTGAAGTACCGTCATTGGCACTTTGTAGCCATCAACGGCCAAGATACCGGCCTGCACCATATCGACAGAAACCGTTGCTGTGGTACCCGGTAAAATCTCCGGTGAAACCTGTGCCATGGAAAGCCACATTTCGTAACTGCCCGTTTGCTCGTTCGGTTCACTGGTGTGTTCGAGGTAACCCATTTGATAATCACCATCGATGCCGGAGAAGGTTACCTGCGGTGTGTAAGGAATGCGTTCACCCGTTGGGTTGATCATCGATAGCAGATTGTCAGAAAGCTCAATCTGCACATAAACCTTGTCGTCCTGATACAGGTTCACCACTGGCTCACCTGCCTGAACTCGCTCAAAACGCTCTTTAGGCACATCAGAAACCGTGCCTGTGAATGGCGCTTTGAGTTCAGTGTATTTCAACTGATTTTGCGCTAAAGCAAACTGGGCTCGGGCTAATTGCGCATTGGCTTGAAGCTCATCCAGTTCCGCTTCTGAAATCATTTCGTTTGAACGTAAACCACGTCCACGCTCAAGCTGTCGGGAAGCCAGGGTATATCGCGCTTTCGCATCGTTGTAAGTTTGACGGACGGCGTTGTCGTCGAGACGTGCAATCAACTGACCCGCTTCTACATGGTCGCCGGCTTTAACATAAACTTCGCGAAGTTCACCTGTGCTTCGAAACGCGATAGGCGTTTTTCCGCAGGCACTACTTCACCTTTAAAGGTGCGGAATTGGTTCTTCACGGGAGCATCAACCTGTACGGTCGACACATATAGAGGTGACGCCGTCACGTTCTGTTCTTCGGTCTGACAGCCAGTCAGCATTAACGCGCCAATCACTGCGGCAGTGAGTGCTTTTACTTTCATCAAATCCCTTCCTCACGTTCCCATGCTTTCACTTCCTGACCTTCATGAAGCGTTTCTACACCAGCGACAACCACCAGGTCATTTTCATCCAGACCAGAAAGAATCTTGCCTTGTGGTGTCAGAGAAACGGCCGCTTTTGCGACGCGATGGGTAGATGGATTCATCACCCAAACCATTCCTTCGTTGTCATTTCGGCTGACCCATGCACTTTCAGGCAACGAAAGTTGCAAACCTGCCTCTGAACGCGCGATGTGCACCTGCCCTGTCATACCGCTAAGCAAGTTACGGTGTTCTGGACGAACAACAGTCATGGTCGCTTGATAGGTGTTGGTATCGGTGTTTGGCTGGGTCGAGATTTCTTTGAATACGCCCGGAATTTTTGCGTTGGGTTCGCTATCCAAAGAGAGCCACATGGTTTGAGCTGGCAGATTGGCAATTCCCATTTTCTCCACAAAGCTCACTGGCATAGTGAAAGACACATCCAGCTTTGCATTGTCGATAATGTTCAGGATTTGCTGTTTTGCTGCGACCACTTGGTTCGGTTTGACGAAGGTGTAGGAAACGACACCATCAAACGGAGCCACCAGCTGGGTGTACCCCAACTCTGTTCTGGCTTGCTCGTAACGGGCGCGTTCAGCTTTGTAGTTGGTTTCAGACTGCTCATAAACATCAGTACTCACCAGCTTCTTCGCATAAAGACGCTGCGATCGCTCCCATTGGGTGCGCGCCAGTGAATAGCTGGCTTTCGCTGAATCCAGAGATAAAGTCAGATCACTATCATCCAGCGTCGCAAGCACATCACCTTTGGCAACGCGTTGCCCCATTCGCACATTCAGTTGCTGGACTTCACCACCAACCTGAAAAGAAAGCTGGGCACGGTTTGTCGCATCAATTTCAGCCAAGAAATTGTCCGTGCTTGATAGTACATAATCTTCCACTGCCAGAAGCTTTACTGGCTTCACTGGCATTGGTTCCGACGTTTCAGAGACGGCTTCATTACATCCTGACAACAAGCCCACCATGACAAACAGGGCGAGGACATTTCCGAGGGTGCGTTTCATTCTTTGATATCGCACAACACTCACTCCATAGGTTTATATTACACACCTGTGCAGTATAAGACCGAATGAGAACAGATCAATATGTTTTCCACGTGTATAATAAAATAGTTGGAGTGCTGGCGCTGAATCTGATAAATATGCATTTGGTTAACTGAGGGTAAGACAGGCAGTTATGCAGGAAAGAAAGCAAGGCCGTCGCAGTGCGGAAGCAGCAGAACAGACGAAATGTGATATTCTCCATGCGGCGGCAGACATGTTTGCTGAGCAGGGTTTTGAGCGTGTATCGCTGAGGAGTATCAGCGATAAAGCGGGTGTTTCCCATAGTCTGATCCGCCACCACTTCGGCAGCAAAGAGCAGATCTGGCAAGCGATCAGCGATGGCATGGACGACTTCATGCAACGCTACATTGCCGCAATCCTTGAGTACCTTCCTGAGTCATACACTAGCGCTCAACGCGTCTATCATTTCCTGTCTTACATGAGTGCATTTACGCTGGTTCACCCTCGCCCTATCCAGTTTATAGCTGACGCTGTCCGACAGGATGATGATGCTTTATTGCGTTACTTCCTTCGCTCCAAAGATGAGTTTTCTGCGGCTTTCTCTTCGCTGTTTGACGAATACAACCGTGACAATCCCGAAAAGCCTGTCGATATGTGGGAAACGAAATGGCAAATGCTGCAAACCGTCCATGCCGCGACCAGTTTGCGACCGATGATGGCGGAAACCTGGCCAGAGTGTGAAGGTGACCATGACAAGCTATTGCTGAAGCACTGGTCTCTCTACAACCGGATAATCGCGATACAGCTTGATATTAGTGCCGATGAGATGATCAAAGTAGACACCCTCGACTCACTGCTTTTCGACGTGCCATGCCACGTTTAAACTTAAATCGCGTTGGTCATCCATAGGACAATAACCTGTTCGAGGTGAGCCAGCAGCCAAACAAAAACCCGGCGGAAGCCGGGTTTTTGTTTGCAGTTCATTTTAGAGCACATAGAGTTTAGAACAATCGAAATCTAAACCGTACTTTGTACTTAGCCCCAGCTAACACTTTTGCTCTAGAACTTCCTGATAGCGGGTTCAAAAACCTACCATTTCCCCCATCAGCGTATTCGTAAGGTGCAGCAAGTGGTAAAACAGGCGCCTATTAATCCATCATGATAATTTCTGCAGAGCGATGGCTTATGCAAAAAATGCATCTCTATGGATTTAACGCATTAAAATTTTGATCTCTGTATCCAGCCCCTCTAACCCGGGGCTTTTTTTACGCCCGGGCATATCGTTCCGAGTAATCAAAGAAGTCACTCGCTCCCATTGAGCGCGCGAAGTACCAGCCTTGTACTTTGACATCATGCTTCTTAGCGACATAATTGTACTGCTCTTGGGTCTCCACTCCTTCAACAATGATCTTCATGCCCAGCTCATGAGCAATCGCTATCAGTCCGTTGAACACTTTTTTGCCCTTTTCGTCTGCTAGTGCGCGGACAAAACTCTGGTCAATTTTAAGCGCATCAATGTCAAAACGGTTCAGGTAACTCAACGAGCTATAACCCGTACCAAAATCATCGATGTGGACTGACGCCCCCACCTTATGCAAACGGCGGATAGAATCACCCACCGTTTTTTCGTTCCCCAACAAAGCGCCTTCGGTGATCTCAAAGTGAATCAAGCCCGGTATGCTACTTATGGTGGTCACGATCCTATCCATACGATGTTGATCACTCAGGGTATCGGCAGTGATATTCACACTGATAGGAATTTCCAATCCTTGAGCCATCCACTGCTGACACTGCTCAACACACTTATCGACCACCCACATGTCGATATCACTCATCATCCGGGCTTTTTCAAACACAGGCAGAAAATCTCCAGGCAGCTCGACATTGCCTTGCTGATCTTTCACCCGAATCAAGGCTTCAACACCCACAACCCTGCGGGTTTCACAGCTGATCTGGGGTTGGAACTCCAGGAAGAACTCGCGATGGGAAAATGACTCCATGTGAAGCTGGGTCACTTCAATCTCGCGCAGACGCAACAGAGACTCGCGTACCGGGTCGTATGACAGTACATAAGCCTCCTCTTCCTTACGGGTGTATGTGGTATCAAGCGATGGAAGATAAACGTTTTGCTTACTCGCTTGCTCATCCACCATTTTCAGGAATGGCAGATACACAAAGATGTTCATCACAACAATCGCTATCTGGAAGATCACTGCAGCGATATCTCCCCCTGTCGCGATATAAGCATTGATCACGACAGGGCTGGTTAGCGGTGCCAACGTATATGGAATAGTGACAAGTCCACTATTCAATACCAGAACAGCAACCCAAACATTGATTAAAGGTGTGAGCAAAAATGGTAGGAATAAACGCAAGTTAAAGATGATAGGCAAGCCAAAGAGAAGTAACTCATTAATGTTGAACAGTCCAAGAGGAATACTTGTTAAAGCTATCAACCGCATCTTAGTACTCTTGGAAAACATCAATACCGCAAATGAAAGTCCAAGTGTTGAACCCGCACCACCCACAAATACAAACAGCGCCATGGTAGAAAGGTTCATCACATTCGGAGCTTCGCCGCCGGCCATCACGGTTGTGCGGTTAATTTCGAGCGCATGCACTAAAGGTTCAACCAGTGGGGTTAACGCATAGTAGCCATGGATCCCCAAGAACCAGAGCATGGAATTCAGAGAAGCGAAGATAGCCCCGGATTCAATCGGTGCGTTCTCAAAATCCGTGTTATGGAGCGTCTGCAGCATGATTCCCACATCGAACAGGTGATAAACCCAGGAAAGCCCCATTGCTACCACTGCAACAATTCCAGCGACAATCACGCCAGGTAACATCATATTCATGGAGTCTTTGACCGGTTTCCCAGCAATTTCACTGCTTAGAATCCTTGTCCAACGAAAGCGCTTAATCTTCGAAAGTAACGGTACGGCATAAAGGGGTAAGGTCAAGCCGACGAAAAGCAGCAGGGTATCAACGGCTTTGTCCTCACTCCCCATCACCTGTGCGGTTACAGCCACATATGCCATGTTCAAGATGACGACAGGCGGTCTGGGGAGACGCCAATAAATGGCGAACATTGAGCTTATTGAAGCAGCAAAAAAGTAGGGGTAAAGCCCCACCAACATGTCGATAAGTTGTGTGAGATTTTCCTGTAGGGTGGGAACGTAAAAACCAAAGAAGTCGAGAAGGCTGGAAGTGAATACCAAGGTATTAGAGAGGATCAAACACGGGACCAGCCAGAGCATCCCATCGCGTACTGCCCTCAATGGGCTCCATAAACCTTCGACAGTTCTTGATAATAACTTGGTGAATAGATGTTGCATTGAGTTGTTATTCTTCATCGCGTATACACCAACACATAGAGTAATACGATGCTCGGTTTTTTCCGGGCAATCTGCTCATTGACTCTAAAGCTAGCTGAACGACATTGCTTGCAGTGCAACATTCTTAGGAGCCCGGGTGATAAAGCTATACGACAATATGAAAAAAGAAAAATAGACATCGATGAATAGTTTAAGAGACTACCCCAACCTCGCAAAAGTGATACAAAATTTAAGCCTTGTACAAGTTTTTGTGGTTTTTCCCTCAGCCAAAACTCATGCCTGTGAACCCAATGTGTAAATCCTGCTCCACACCGCAACGCTCTCCAATGTCCCAATTAATCTCGACTTTCACACCTGATTTCCGCATCTTGTGCCCTGTTTTTCGCTGCGCTTTCTTTTTGGCAGCGACCCAAGGAAGGAATCTACATCATGGATAAGGAACATAGTCTGAGAGAAAACCTGTTGGCATTGTTGCTCGGCAGTGCGCTGGTTTCTCTTGGTGTTATTTTTTTCAACAAAGTCGGCTTATTGACTGGTGGTACAGCAGGGCTTGCCATTTTCCTGACTAAGGTCAGTACCTTTAGCTTCGGCCAAATATTCTTCGCTCTGAACCTGCCGTTTTACATTTTGTCTGTCATGCGTATGGGCTGGCGATTCACCCTCAATACCTTCATTGCAGTCACTATTGTTTCAGTCGCCGTAGATCATCTACACCATGTGATTGAGATTGCCCGCATTGATCCTGTTTATGCTTCCATTCTCGGCGGTGGGTTGATTGGTATCGGGATGCTAGTCATCTTCCGCCACAAGATGAGCCTGGGAGGGTTCAATATTCTCGCCCTGTATTTACAGGAACGTTTTGGTATCCGCGCTGGAAAAGTTCAGATGGCTCTGGACTGCAGCATTGTCGTGATGTCTTTGTTTATCGTTGATTTCTGGCTGATTGCTCTGTCTGTTGTTGGCGCCATTTCTACCAATCTGATATTGGCAATGAACCATAAACCAGGCCGTTATCAGCCTAAACCGCAAACTGCATAAACAGTCGCTGATAGAAAGAAGAAAGCCGCCAAACTTGGCGGCTTTCTTCTTTCTGTGCGGTTAATAAAAACTGATAGGAAGATAGAAATCGAGTTCGAACCGTTCATCTTCGTTAAGAAAATGATTGTTATGATAATGAACATATGCAGGTGTCGAGTTCAGTTTGAACCCAGACGCTGGAAGCCATTGTTCCAACACCTTACTGATTTGTGGCAGCAACTCTCCATAAACGCCCGTTAGCCTGAATACCGCATGTAATCCTCCCGGAATCACCAATTGATTCACCACCCCACGCACTTTGATGGGTTTATCAATGGCAATGCAGGCGACATAGCGGCATTTATCCAGTTCAACCCAAGCGGGATTGGAGTGATGCAAACCAAACTGAATAGTGTCATCCCGCCCTTCTGCGTTCGCCCAAGCTCTCATCACCCGCCAAGCATTCTTGATGGAGCGGTTATAACCAACATGGCGAACATATGCCGCGAAACGTTCTGGCACTTCGACGATTTTAGGTTCAGGAAGTTGTCGGGTAGATACTCTGTGATAACCCGCCGCCACTTCCGGGTCTCGTAAGTAAGGCTTTTCGTCCCCTTCCAACTCATGCCTTCTCCACTCTCCCGGTGCGACATGAAAAGTCGCTTTGAACGCACGACTGAAAGAAGACACTGAGTTGAATCCACACTTATTGGCAATCTCCAACACTGACGATCCTGCATCAAACATCAATTGATTTGCCGCATACTCCATGCGGGTTCTCCGGATGTACTGATGAATTGATTCACCCACCACACTCTTAAAAATACGATGAAAGTGCTGCTCTGAATACGCGGCCACATCAGCCAGTTCTTTTGCAGGTAAGTCACGGCTAATATCTTTGTGAATGTAATAGAGCACATCATTGATGCGTGAAATATGCTGTTGGCTCATTAATGGAAATAGCATAAATGGACATGTTTAAGAGCATAAACAGACATACGAAAACAATCAACGAGGAGTAATATGATTCAATCCCCCTAAATGGGGCCAATAATAAAAACTCAATCAGGTGCAAACATGGAAATCGCTAAGTCTCTTCAACAGACCCCGTCTTCGTACATTCGTGAAATTCTTGCTGCGGCATCAGATAAGAACGTTATTTCACTGGCAGGTGGTTTGCCTGATGAAAAGACATTTCCCATTGATCTGATGAAGCCAACACTCGAAACTCTTTCTGAGATGCCAGAAGTCTTTCAATACGGTGCTACCGCGGGTTATACGCCGCTATTGAACTTCCTGACTGATTACTTCCAACTGCCAGATACTCATATTGCGATGGCTTGCACTGGTTCTCAACAAGGGCTTGACCTGATTGCCCGTGCTTACGTGAACCCTGGCGATAAAGTGGTGATGGAAGCCCCTAGCTATCTGGGTGCAATGCAGGTATTTGGACTGGTTCAGGCAGATATCGTGACGGTTCCGCAAACCGAGTTCGGCCCTGATATCGAAGCCTTGCGCACTGTGTTCTATGAGCAGTCACCAAAAATGTTCTACGCGGTGCCAGATTTCCACAACCCAACGGGTGTGTGCTGGTCGCTGGAAACCCGTAAACAGGTTGCTGCACTCTGTGAGCAATATAATGTGGCACTGATTGAAGATGCCCCTTACCGCGAATTGCGTTTTTCAGGCGAAGCGATTCCACTGGTTTCTGATTTCTGTCCGCAGCACTCTATCGTGCTCCGCTCTTTCTCGAAAATTGCGTCGCCTGGTCTACGCGTGGGGATCGTTAGCGGCAAACGCAGCTACCTGGAACCCCTTATCAAAATCAAACAAGGTGCAGATCTGCACTCAAGCGTGCCAATGCAGGCGCTTTTGCTGGGTCTACTAAAGCACGACAACTTTGACTACCACATTGATACTATTCGTACGCTTTACAAATCGCGCTACGAGACATTGTATTCAGAATTGCAAGATAAGTTGCCGGAAGGTTGTGAAATTAAGCCAGTCGATGGTGGTATGTTTGTTTGGGTCACCCTGCCAAGCTGTGACACCTTCAAATTGGCGAAAGAGCTGCTGAAAGATGGCGTTGCTGTGGTTCCAAGCCCAGTTTTCTATCCGCAACCTGAAGCTGCAAAAGCGGCGCTTCGCCTGAACTTCACTAACGCGACACCAACAGAATTAGCTGAAGCGGTAAGTCGCTTAGCAAGCGGGCTAGCCAAAGCAATTTGATCGTCATAACTTAGCTGCAAAAAATAGAAAAGCCTGAACCCTTTCTAGGGGCTGTTGACCTTTGGTGGTTAAATTTTGTTCTCGCTATAAGCGTTTTAGGCGCGGCGAGGTGTGTGTAGCCTAGTCATTCTAAGCAAATACACCTCAACAAAGCATAAAACGCTTAGAGTACGGGACGCGCAGTCGAACCCTTCGGGCAGCGTTTGTGGGGAATTTCTGCTGCGTTATCGGCTTCTCATGTAGGCCAGCTACACATCGAAGCCTCTGCCTTGCATAAAATCCCCACAAACTGCTGCAAAAATCATCACCAAAGGTCAACAGCCCCTGGATTCAGGCTTTTCTGAGCCAACCAACGTACATTTGATTGCACTACTTTTTCTTCTTCACTTTTCCCTGAACCGCTTTGAAACGCGGATTGGATTTGCAAATCACATAGAGACGTCCGCGGCGTTTCACCACCTGACAATCTTTGCTTCGGTTCTTTGCACTTTTCAGTGAACTCAATACTTGCATCGTTTACTTCCCTGCTTTCAGATTCTTGCCACCAAAGCGTTGATTGAATCGCGCCACGCGACCATCTTGCTTCGCCATTTTTGCTTACCGGTATAGAAAGGATGCGAATGCGATGAAACATCCAGCGTCACATAGGGATAGGTTTTGCCATCCAATTCCACCGTGCGTTTGGTTTGCACTGTCGAACCGACAAGAATGTATTCGTTTGCGCCTGTGTCGTGGAACGCCACAGTTCTGTATTCCGGATGGATACCTGGTTTCATGATAATGCCCTCCAACTCATGATTGCTACGTTATAACATAACATTTAAATTCATTGAGTCAAATACTAATCATTATCATTTGCAAAAAGAATGGTGCATGTGTTTTCAGAGAGGTACGCAAAAACGAGGATAAAAAAGGCCGCGATGAGTATCCGCAGCCTTTTAAAACTCCTCTGAAGAAAGACCGAATTACGGCGTTTCAGACGCTTCGATTTCGCTGTTTACTTCGACTTCAACAGCTTCTAAATCAGCCATCGTATCCTCGATAGCAGCGGCATTTTCACATGCGTAGGCATTACCGAACATGGTTACTGAAGAAGAGAAACCAAATGGCTGATACAAGTACAAGACGTTCGCGCCTTTGTCTGCCGCTTTAATACGCATTTGATTTAGGGTTCCCCAAACCATGTCTTTGTCAGCATGCAGCCAATAGTCGTAAAAATGGCCTTCAGAGCCGATCACTGTGCCTTTGTGTTCACATCCCTGAATGGCATTTACATCGTCCCAGATGACTTTAACTTGTTCAGATTGTGGCGTTGGGAACGTTACACAACCTGAAAGCAGTGTCGCTGAAACCAGCGCCACACTCAGCATTACCTTTTTCATTCAGAATGAATCTCTCAAAGTTCAAGGGCGCGGAGTGTATCGCCCAACGAACCAAAAGCAAACAAAAAAAGCAGGCTTTAATTGCCCGCTTTTTCAACACCAAAACCGCTAGCTATTGTTAGTCAGATACAAACGCCAACTACCATAGGATGAAATATCTTTCGCACCTTCAATTGCAGATGCCTGACAGATAAACCCAGTCACCCAGGTACCATCATCCAACTCCACTTTGCCCAGGCCCAACGGGCTGGGAATGCCAGCGAGAAAATCACCCACGCTGGATGTCGGCACTTCCCAAAGCTCCATTTCAATGCTGACGCCAGCTTCGTTCACGCGCACCATGCCGGGGCGTTTGGGCCCTTCCCCTGCCAGCGCATAGAAACGGTAACTCGGCGCACTCCGGCGTTTATCGATAAAGCTCGCATGGCGATCTTTCAACTGGTGATTGAGTGGCAAACCTTCCATGTGAGCACCGCAAACGGCAATGACCATGGTTTCATCAATCGACTCGCCCACCGAAACGGCTTCGTTGGCAGTATAAGCTTTGGCAAGGTCCAGCAACTTGGATTCACTGCCTTGGTCAGAAAACAGCGTAATACCAAACGGCATCTGCTCCGTTTCGTCATCCGCGGGAATCGCAATCGCGGCATAATCCAGAAGGTTCATGAAGTTGGTGTAATAACCAAAGTCGGTATTTTTCTGGATGGGGTCATCAAGCATTTCTTCGATGGTGTAAATCGTCCCAGACGTCGGAACGATAACTGCATCAACGGTTTTCAGCTTGGCATCACAGCGCTTTTTCAGTGTTTTCAATTGATACTGAGCATTGAACGCATCCACCGCTGAGAAGTTAGCTGCACCACCTAGGATCGCCTGAATCGTCGGTTCACACTGCGTTTCATGCTCATCAAAAAAGCCTTCTATGGCGGCATAACGCTCTGCCACCCAAGGCCCCTGATAAAGCAAGATCGCGGCATCCAGGAAATCCTGAATGTCCATCTCCACCAGCTCGGCACCATTTGCAGCGAGCTTTTCTTTACTCAACTCAAACCGGCGCTCAAAGTCAGCATTACCAAAAAACTCTAGGTTCTCTGTCTTCGGTACACCAATCCTGACTGCATCAGAAAGATAAACGATGTCGGCATCGGACTCAGAAAAGTCACGGGCGTAAGCGTCACCCGCATCATACTGGCCAGCGATAGGCAGCAGGTATTCAATGTCTTCAACGCTGTGTGCAAACAAAGTCACGCAATCAAGCGTTCTGCACGCTGGCACCACGCCACGGCAGCTGATCCGCCCAATGCTGGCTTTCATCCCCACCAATCGGTTAAAAGCTGCCGGTATCCGACCTGAGCCCGCCGTGTCCGTGCCCAAAGAAAACATGACCTGACCCAGAGCAACGGAAACTGCGCTGCCAGAGCTTGAACCACCAGAAACGTATGCTGGGTCAATACTGTTCTTACAGGCTCCGAATGGACTGCGTGTGCCATTTAACCCTGTAGCGAACTGGTCGAGGTTGGTTTTACCCAAAGGCACCGCGCCCGCCTCGATTAAAGCCTGCACCACAAACGCAGATTGACCCGGTGTGTAGGCAAATTCTTTGCAGGCTGCTGTCGTTTGCAATCCCGCCAGATCGATGTTGTCTTTAATGGCAAACGGTACACCATAAAGCGGCTTATTTTCCGGTTTGTGGTTTCTCAACGCTTTCAGGTAGCCATCCAATTGCGCTTCGCTGATCATGCTAATCCAGCAATTATGCTGATCGTTTTGCGCTTTTTTCCACTGGGAATAGAGATAATCTGCCGGCGTGGTGTCACCTGACTGATAAGCCGCCAACAGTTGTTGAATTGACGTAAATTCCATTTAGATTTGCTCCATGATTAACAGTGTTTGTCCGGCGCGAATTTGCTCACCTTCGCTTTTAGACATTCGGACCACGCGTCCTGATTGTGACGCTGTCACTTCAATTTCCATTTTCATTGATTCAACGATAAGCAGTGGCTGCCCCACTTCGATGGTATCGCCGGGTTTAGCCAGTAGTTGCCACACATTCCCTGCTAACTGAGCGGTCACGGGGAACTGGCCGCTTTCGAGCACTTCGAGGCTTGTTTCTGCACTGTCCACGACTTCGGCAACAAAGTTCGCCTTTCCGGTCTCTTCCCAACGCTGACGCTCAGCGTCAAACGCAGCTTGCTGTTGAGTTTTAAACGCGCTGATGGACTCACTTTCTTTCGCCAACATGGCCTCGTATTCAGCGAGGCTGAAACGGGTTTCTTCAATGCGAACATCAAACTTGCCACGAGGAAAATCACGGCGGATTTGAGTGAGTTCTTCAGGCGAGACAGGATAGAAGCGAATCTGGTCGAAAAAGCGTAATAACCAAGGCTGAGTAAATGCCTCAGTCTGGTTGTATCGGTTCCACATCTGGAGTGTGCGCCCCATTAACTGGTAACCGCCCGGCCCTTCCATGCCATATACACACATGTAAGCACCACCGATACCCACCGCATTTTCAGGCGTCCAGGTGCGCGCTGGGTTGTATTTCGTTGTCACCAGTCGGTGGCGAGGGTCCATCGGAGTCGCGACAGGTGCGCCCAGATAAACATCACCCAAGCCCATCACCAGATAACTCGCATCAAACACGATATCCTGCACCGCATCTCTGCTTTCCAATCCATTGATGCGACGAATAAACTCAATATTGTCTGGGCTCCAAGGCGCGTCTTTACGCACCACTTCATCGTACTTTTTCATTGCTAACTGGATGGAAGGATCATCCCAGGAAAGCGGCAAGTGAACCACCCGGGAAGGCACTTCCAATGTGCTGATGTCACCGAGAGTCGCCTCTGCTTTTTCAAGCAGCGAAAGCATTGCTTCACTGCTCATTTGCAGATTATCGAAGTGCACCTGAAGCGAACGAATACCAGGGGTCAGCTCTTTAATGGCGGGAATCGCCATTTTTTCCAACGCCAACATCAACGCATGAACACGAAAACGCAGTTTCACATCGAGCATTTGTGGGCCATATTCCACCAGCAGAAAATCTTCTCCACTCGGGCGATACACCACCTGCTCGCCATATTTATCCGCTGGGATTTCCTTCAATACCGGAGAAATTCGGGTTGAAGCACTTGGCAATGCCAACTCCTTCGAAGACAACATACCAATGGCTGCTAACTGATGACGCTCCGCACGTTCGGCATGTTCCAAAGACACCGCCTGAAAACGGATTTTATCTCCCGCTTTCAATTGTCCGAGCTTCCAAAGATCGGCTTTTATCACTGTGGCAGGACAAACAAAGCCGCCCAGACTCGGGCCATCTGGCCCCAGAATCACAGGCATGTCACCGGTAAAGTCCACCGTGCCAACGGCGTAAGCATTGTCGTGAATATTGGAAGGATGGAGCCCTGCTTCACCCCCGTCTGGTCTCGCCCATTCGGGTTTTGGTCCAATTAAACGCACACCCGTGCGGCTTGAGTTGAAGTGAACTTCCCATTCAGCATCAAAAAACGATTGGATATCGTCATTCGTGAAGAAGTCCGGCGCACCGTGCGGACCATAGATCACGCGCAAAGTATGCGTCATGGAAAGGTCCGGTGCTGGCAATGTTTCACCAACGCGCTTTTTATCCAATTGAGTTTTATTGAGGTGCAGTACGTCTCCTGCCATCAGTGCACGGCCTGCATGCCCGCCAAATTTGCCCAAAGTAAAGGTCGAGCGACTGCCAAGGTATTCGGGGCAATCAAATCCACCTTTGATTGATAGATACGCCCTCGCCCCTTTGTTTTGAACCGCGCCAAGCGCGACGGTATCGCCTTTCGATATTGCCAACACGGTAAACATCGGCGCTTCAACGCCATTAATCGTGACGGGCAATTCGGCACCCGTCACCACCAGCTGGGTGTCAGCGTTGAACTTGAGAGTGGGTCCGTTAGCAATGACCTCCAAACCAGAAGCGGTTTCATCGTTGTTCAACAACTGGTTGCCTAGACGGAAGCTCAGGTTATCCATGGGGCCAGATGGCGGGATACCAACATGCCAATAGCCACTGCGGCCGGGGTAATCCTGAATGGTGGTTTGGGTACCGCTGTTTAATACATCGATAGAATGAGGCTGATAATCAAATGAAGCCAGACTCGATGTCAGCACTTCTCCCTGCTTCACCAGAGGATCGCGGGAAAGTTGTGCAAGGTAATCAAGGTTGGTTTCTATGCCGTAAAGAGCAGTGTTTTCCAGCAAGCTGGCGATGCTATCCAGTGCTTGTTCTCTTGAAGGTTCATGCATCATGACTTTGGCAATCATCGGGTCGAAAAATGGGCTGACTTCCACACCCGCTTCCACCCAGGTATCAATGCGCACCGTACTGCCATTTTCGTCCTGACTCACCGCATTACCCTGAACACCTTCTGGGAAATCTAACTGAGTGATTAAGCCGGTTGATGGCAGAAACTGTTTGTTTGGATCTTCTGCATAAAGACGGAATTGAATGGCATGTCCTGTAGGTTTGGCTTCAAGAGCCTCTTGCCAATGATCAGCGTGTTCGCCACAGCCGATTTCTACCATAAGACGAACAATATCCACACCAAAGATCAGCTCAGTGACACCGTGCTCAACCTGAAGGCGCGTATTCACCTCCAGGAAGTAAAACCGTTGGGTAGATTGGTTGAGGATAAATTCAACTGTACCCGCATTTCGGTAGTTCACCGACGCGGCAAGACGAATAGCTGTTTGTTGTAACTCTTGGCGGGTCTCTTCATTCAGATTGGGAGCCGGCGTCTCTTCCATCACTTTCTGGTTGCGACGTTGTGCAGAACAATCCCGCTCCCCCAACGCAATCACGCTCCCTTCGCCGTCACCAATCACCTGAACTTCGATGTGGCGGGCTGAGGTAATGAACTTCTCCATGAACAAACCGCTATGGCTGAAGTTGGCTTCACCCAGACGTTTTACTGCCTCAAAGGCATCCTGAAGCTGTTCGGCATTTTCACAAAGGCGCATGCCGATGCCGCCACCACCAGCCGTGCTTTTGAGCATGACCGGGTAACCCATTTCTTTTGCTTTGGTAAGCGCTTCTTCCACGCTTTCTAGCAACCCCGTACCCGGCAGCAAAGGGACATTGGCTTTCTCTGCCAGTTCACGGGCAGTGTGTTTCAAACCAAAGAGATTGATTTGCTCGCTGGTTGGGCCAAGAAAGGCGATATTTTCACGTTCACAGGCCGCCACAAATTCTGGGTTTTCACTTAAAAAGCCATAGCCGGGATGAATCGCTTCGGCACCCGTTTGTTTGGCGATGGTAAGAATTTTGTCGATATCGAGATAAGTTTCGGCGGCACTGCCTTCGCCTAAGCTGTGGGCCTCTGAAGCGTTAAGAGTATGCAGGCTGCCTGCATCGTCTTCGTGGTAAACCGCCACACTTGCGATGCCCATGGCATCAAGCGTTCGAATTATTCTGCAAGCGATGGCGCCACGATTGGCGATAAGAATTTTTTTGAACATAGCGTTGTCTTCTTCTATCCGGGTCGTCCCGGACAAAGACCTGAGGTGCATTTCCTGCGTGAAGGGTCGTCCCTTACCTCTCCTTGGTAACCTTGTTGTCGCGAGTATTACTATTACTTAGTGCTCAATGCTCAGCGTTAAGCGGCATCCCACACTGCCACTTCAATCGGCGTTGGGTTGTAGGCATTACACGGGTTGTTGAGCTGTGGACAGTTAGAGATCAGCACGATCACGTCCATTTTGGCTTCAAGCTCCACATATTTACCCGGCGCGCTAATGCCGTCCGCGAAGGTCAGTCCGCCTTCCGCTGTCACTGGCACATTCATAAAAAAGTTGACGTTGTGGCTGATATCTCTTTTGGTCAGGCCATACTCTGGGTTTTCTGTGACTGCCAGCAACCAGGAGTCACGACAAGCGTGCATGCAGCGCTTTTCATGCGCGTAACGCACAGTGTTGCTCTCGGTTGAACAAGCGCCACCCAAGGTGTCATGGCGACCACAGGTATCCGCGACAATTTCCAGCATCGGGTTGTTCAGGTTTGATAACAACATTGAGCCCGCTGTCAGGTAAGCATTGCCTTGCTCGCGAAGTGTATCCATCGCCGAATAACGTTCTTCGGTGTTGTTAGCGTTATAAAACAAGGTGTCCGCGGCCTGATTACCTTCAAGATCGGTAATGCGCATGCGCTCTCCCTGCTTCATGACTTTGAAGTAGTAATCTCCAGCATCCACAACCTCTTTCAATTTGGCTTCCTGAGTGCAAAGTTGGCTCTCAACAATCATGACTGGCTCCTTATCCCATCAGTTGAGGTTGATATTGGCGGGTGTTGACGAATCCACGGCGGTTTTCATCGCAGTGATTCAAACAAGCATCATCTTCGGCGAGGGGTTCAGCACGCACCATTTCGACGTCAACGCCCGTTCTCGGATAAGTAGAAGACGGATTCATCGGATGTGGACAGGTGCTCAACAGCACAACCGTGTCCATTTCAAAACGCAGCTCAATCACATCACCCGCACGGGTATTTTCGCTATCAAATGCCAGCACACCGTCATCGGTCGTGGAGACTTTGCTGAAGAGGTTCATCGGTGCGGCGACATCACGTAACCCCAATCCAAACTTCGCCATTTCCACCAACATGGCATCGTGGCCGTTTTGCATCCACAGATTACGGTGATGCTGATAATCGCGTGCGCCCCATTTTGTGGTGACATGTTGGCTGTTGCTGAGCCCGCCAATGCTATCGATCCATCCTGTGTCATCACGGACAATGGAGCAGAAAATACGCCCCATGTCGGAATACACACAGTTGCCAGCGGTGAGCTTAAACGTGTGCTGGCATTTCAGCGTGTCCGGCAGATTGATTCGCTCTGACGTATTACGCGGGTTGTACATCAGCAAACTTAGGTTTGCGCCGCTGTCTTTCGCGGTAAACCGTAAGCTGTAACCAGCGGGTACTTCCAGCGAGCCATGTTGCCCGCCTTGGTAACTGTGCTTGAACAAGCTATTCAGTGTCATTACTTTCTCCTTTGCTGTCGAAGCTGGTTTCCGGTGGCTTATGCCACTTCCTTTTGTTCTTTCGCCTGCAGAGAGGCGATGATGTCCTCCTGACCTGAAGCATTCAGGGGAATATCAAACGTCACCTGCGATCCATAACGATCTGGCTCTTGCGGGTCGAATCTTGGCTTATCGAATACCCAAAGACGTGAACCCAGCTTGAAGCCTTCATGAAGGTCATGGGTGATCATAAAGATGGTCAGGTTTTGCTCCTGCCAAATGTCATTGATCAGCACATGCATATCTTTCCGAATACCCGGATCAAGCGCCCCGAAAGGTTCATCCAACAGCAGAATGCGCGGCTTTTTCATTAACGCTTGCGCAATTGCCAAGCGCTGCTGCATGCCGCCTGACATTTCTGCCGGATACTTGTTGGCAGCCTGTGTCAGACCCAGCCTTTCTAACTGTGCCATGGCGCGATCTTTCAACTCGCCCTTGCTGCTTCCCCACACTTTTCCGAGTACTTTCGACAATTCGAATTCATCAGCCACCATGACGTTTTGCAAAGCCGTCATATGCGGAAACACTGAGTATTTCTGGAACACAATCCCGCGTTCAGGGCCTGGTTCCGAACTCAGAGGCTTGCCATCCAAAAGCAGCTCACCGCGTGAAGGTGCCTGTGTGCCGAGCAACATGTTCAGGAAGGTGGATTTACCACAACCCGAAGTACCAAGGATGCTGATGAAATCCCCCTGCATCACTTTCAGGTTCAGACGTTCCAGCACCACATGGTCGCCATATTCTTTCCAGACATTTTTGGCTTCGATAATGGGTGTATTTGAGTTGTCCATAATCATTTCCCTCCCTGAGTCGCGTTGAACCACGGGTAGCATTTAGCGGAGAGTTTTTGCAGCAGCCAATCCATCAGGAAGGCAAGAATGGTTATCCAGACGACGTAAGGCAGAATCACATCCATCGCCAGATAGCGGCGAATAAGGAAGATGCGATAGCCAAGACCTTCGGTGGAAGCAATCGCCTCTGCGGCAATCAGGAATAGCCACGCACTGCCAAGCGTTAACCGCACTGCCTCGATAAGGCGAGGCATTACCTGAGGTAACACGACCCGAACCAGCAAGGTCCATGAATTCGCCCCCAGTGTTTGCGCCTTGATGATTTGCTCACTCGGAAGGCTTTCTGTTCGGAGCTGCAAATCGCGGATCATCATTGGAGTAATACCAATGACAATAAGCACGACTTTAGAAAGCTCCCCTAAACCAAGCGCAATAAACAGAATGGGAAGAATTGCCATCGGAGGGATCAGAGACATTGCTCTGACCATCGGAGACAGCGGCGCGCGCACATAAGGGATCATGCCGTTCGCAACACCCACCACCAGCGCCAACAGTGCACTGATACCCACACCGAGGCATAAACGTTCCAAGCTCGCCCAGGTGTCGACCCATAGGAGAAACTCTCCGGTTCGACGGCTGGGTTCAAACGCCATACGCTCCATACCATCCGCAATGCTGGCAAATGAAGGGAGCAGTTTATCGTTAGGGTTTTCCGCCAAACGGGCATCTGATGCCACCAAATAGGCGGCGATCAGAAGCACAAACGGCAGGCAAGCTAGAACCGAGCGACCAAAAGGCGACGGCTTTAGGTTAATAATTCGCGTCATAAGCCCGCCTTACAGCTCGCCTTTCGCAGCCATTGCCATGAAGGTTGGGTTGAATCGAAGCAGGACATTGCTGCTGTCACCAAAAACACCCGCAGGGGTTTCGATGCCGATGAAGCCTGCATCCGGTGCACCTTCACCCAGCAATCCATGCTTGAATGAAAACTCGGCCACTTTACCCATGGTGTCTTTCAGCGTTGCCGATTCGGTGAAGCTCACTGCATCCGCTGGCTGGTAGAACATTTTGGTTGAATCCAACTGGGCTTTGTAACCGGCCAAATCAGTACCAGAAGATGCCGCCATAAACTCCAGCGCTTTGGTGCCAACTTCGTCGTCCATCTGCATCTGGCTCATGATTTCATACCAAGCTCCCGTCAAGGCTTTACCCAATTCTGGGTTCTGCGCCAGGGTGTCGCTGTTTACGACCAGAAGGTCGATGATTTCACCGGGGATTTGAGAAGAATCGAAGACTTTTGATGCGTTTGGCATAGATACAATCTCTGCCAGCAGCGGGTTCCACGTGGTTACGGAGGTCACGTCTTTTGTGGCAAACGCCGACACCAAGTCCGCATCAGCGGTGTTTACCACAGTCACGTCGCGCTCAGACATGCCGACGCTTTCAAGGGCTCGTGCCAACAGATAGTGCGAGACACTCAGCTCTACCAGATTGACGCGTTGGCCTTTGATGTCGGCCAGCTCAGCGGCATCTTTCAGCACGATGCCGTCGTTACCGTTTGAGAAGTCACCAACGATAAGTGCAGTCGAATCAACACCGCTCGCCGCAGGAATGGTCAAAGCATCCATATTGGTCATCACAGTTGCATCGAACGCACCTGCGGTGTACTGGTTGATCGACTCGATGTAGTCATTGACCTGAACGACTTCGATTTCTATTCCGTACTTGTCAGCCCATTTGTTGATAATGCCTTCACTGTTACCGTAATCCCACGGCACCCAGCCAACATAGATTGACCAAGCCAAACGGAAAGTCGGCTTGTCTGCTGCAAGCACAGGGCTTGAGATCAGAGTGAGACATAATGTGGCGGCAAGCGCCAGACGAGTGGAAATTTTGCGAAGAACGGAAGAATACAACTTCATAACTACCTCTACCTTGAGTTTTCACGAATCGACGGCACCAAAGAGATATCAAACGAATCTCCCGGGCTTTTATCCCTCCGTGTGACCTCTTAGTCAGCATCTCGCTGATTTAGGTGAGGTTGACAACTCTCGGACCAGGCATGCTTTTCCTTGTCAGCATCGGAACCCTAGTTGTCTATTTTCAAATTGTCGGAACGCTTTCGAACGATACATCTTTGGTGCGTTACTGATGATGTTATAAGCAATGGGCTTGCCAATTTTTTATGTCGTTGTATTTAATAATATTTACTTTCTTTTTTAATTTTCTGCCTTAAGAAACCGAACAGATTGAGTGCAGAATTGCACTGTTTTGATCCACACAAGGATCTGTCGACCTTCGGAAATCACAGGATAAACAAACCACATTTAAATTAACTCGGATGAAACTCGCGGTGGGTAAAAATACGAAGTTGTAGGATGCCGATAAAAAAATGTTTCCCTGTCCAATCAACGGAGGATCGATAGGACAGAGAAACCAACAACGACAGCAAGGAGTAAACGTAACGTCTGCAGAAGCTCTGCATGCGCACGCCATACTCTTAATAGCAACCATCTTGCCAACTTTTTAACTGTATGATTTATAATTGATTAGTATTGAAATGGGTTTGTATGGTGAAAAGATATGATCATCGTCGGTGCAGAAGATGCACCGACTTTGCACTTTGATTTTGGAGGGGTTTTCGTTGTTTGGCTGCGTTACTTCACGCGCATGATGCAGTGTTCTATATCGCCGACTTTAACGCTGATCGATTGAGAGAGCTTGAGGTATTCCAGCTCTTCGAGGACATCATCGGGGTAGCCTTGGTCAACCATCCAGTCCATAGGTTCACGGAAAGAATCTTCGGAAACAATCAAAGAGTCATTCAACAATTGATTCTCGCGAATGCTCACAATCCACACTCGCCCGCGATACTCAAAAAAGTCATTGAGTGTGTCGGCGAGAGAGTCATTCACTTTACCCCAAAATGTACCCATCGTATTTGGCTATCCTTCAACTAAACCACTGAAGATTTGTATGTTTCAAACGCTGAGATTAAAGAATATACCGTACGGAATTAGATTCAAACGCTCATTCTCTAGCCGTGGGACATGGCACATAGTTAGGGAAAATCTGCGAAGTTTATCGACATTTTAAAGTAAGGAATGTCGCCTTTATAAAAGCGTTCTCCTGATGGTTTCATCCCAAATTTTCGGTATATCCCCATGGCAGCTTCACGTGCATCACACCAAAACACTGAAACATCACGTGCCTTCATTTCTTTAAACGCTGCACTCAGTACCGAAGATCCAATACCTTGGCCTTGATAGACCGGTAAAGCTGCAAATTTTCGCAAGCGCACCACATCACCGTCGAAAAACAACGAGGCTACACAAATCAGCTCCTCATTGACGTAAGCCCCCAGATGAAGGGCTTCATCGTCCCCTTCCGCTTTACAAAACTCAGGGGGGTTGTCTGGCCAAAGCACTCTGTGGCGAATGTCGATGGTTTCCTGCCAACTGATGTGTCGAATTTCCATTTCGGTTTCCCAAATCAAGATTTACCAACACCTTACCACGGCATAGCAGAGCATGTGGCTGGAAAGCTATCGTCCTATCTGGTCACCAATCGGCGCGGCATTATTCTGCTGACTACCCAACCCGATATTGACTGCATCATGGCCACCAAATGACTGAAAGGGTCGTAAACCAAACATCGGCATGATGGCGTAGATATGGTCGAAGATGTCTGCCTGCACCCCTTCATAAAACACCCAGTCCGTGTTGTTCACAAAAGCATAAACCTGAAGCGGCAAACCTTCCGCGGTGGGTTCCAATTGGCGCACCATACACGTCATGTAATTATGAATATCCTTGTGTGCGCGAAGGTAAACAGCAAGATACGCGCGAAATACTCCAACGTTAGTCATTTGACGCAGGTTCGCAGCGTGATGGACATCTTCAAAGCTCTCGTTGAATTCTTTGATCTCTTTCACCCGCTCAAACAAAAATTCGCGCAGGATTCGTATTTCTTTCAACGATTCAATTTCTTCTTCAGTCAGAAAGCGAATGGAAGTCAGGTCAACATGCACTGAACGTTTAATACGACGGCCACCCGAATCGGACATCCCCTGCCAGTTGATAAATGCGCTCTGTACTAACGCGTAGGCGGGTAGCATACTGATGGTGTTATCAAAGTTGCGCACTTTCACCGTTGTCAGAGAGATCTCCTCTACTGTGCCGCTTGCTCCGTATTCATCCATTTGGATCCAGTCATTCAGGCTAACCATACGGTTGGCGGAAAGCTGAATGCCCGCCACAAAACCCAAGATGGTGTCTTTGAACACCAACATGACAAGGCCTGTCGCCACGCCTAATCCACTGAGGAAAATGATGGGTGATTCGTTCGCCAGAATGGAAATACAGATCACGATGCCGACAAAGAAAGTGAATAGCTTGATGAGCTGAACAAAGCTTTTGATTGGCATCCGGCGGCTGATGCCTTTTAGGTAGGCAATATCATGGAGGGCATCAAGAAGCGCAAACAGCATCCAGATAAACATCACGATAACAGCGATGCCAAGGCATCGGTCTGACATGGTCGCAAGCAAAGGATGATGGGTCAGAATAGGTGGTACCAAGACATCAAGAATCATCACTGGCACAAGCGCAGCGAGTTTTTCCAATACTTCATGCTTGGTTAAGCTGTTAGCCCAAGATTGCTTGTTTTTACTGATGGCGAGATTCACGTAGCGAACGATAACGCGATGGACGAGAAGATAGCTGATGCCCGCAATGCCGACGGCAGCCAGGATGAATACTAAGGTTGGCTCTGCACCGTAGGGGTCGCTGTCGAACCCCATTTGTGTCAACTTGTCAGTAACGTACTTGCGAACACCATGATCTAACATCTACCGAACTCCCTCTGCTGATGTTTGAGCGTATCAGTCAGATCTCACTTCCGGTGAGGCAGTTTTGATACAGGGGTCAGTAAAGTCCGCAGTCCTTCAAAGGCACTTCCAGTGCGTTTGTTTCGCCTTTGGCTGGTGCCCCAACCATTTCGTCATACGCGCTTTCCTGACGGAGAACCGTTTCTTTCGCTTTCAGATTTTTACAGCACTTTTGAATTTCGATCAGCGAATGGGTTCGGAGGAAGTTTCCATCGTCATAACACACAAAGTGCTCTTCCCCTTCAATAATGACAGACGCTTGATACAAGCACAGATCCAGTGAATGGATGATCAACTTGTCGATAACGAAGTATTTTTCGAGCTTGGTGAGTGGTGTTTTCATGGCGTCCTCCTGTGATCAACAAAAAGTTACGGGAGGCTTTGCTTTATGGTTCAAAAAAGCCGCTTCGAAAAGCGGCTTTTTAGTTATGCTGATGAGATTACATTGCGTTGCGGAAAATCTCGCAAATCTCTTCATGAGTGGCTTGTTTCGGGTTAGTGAAACCACAAGCATCTTTCAGGGCATTATCCGCCAATACTGGGATGTCATCTGCTTTCGCACCTAACACTTCCAGACCCGCTGGAATACCCACATCTTTTGACAGTTCTTGAATGGCGTTAAGTGCTGCTTCTGCACCTTCTTCTGGTGATAAAGCATCGACGTTCACACCCATCGCCTTGGCAACATCACGCAAACGGCTTGGACAAACCTGTGCATTGTAGCGCTGCACATGTGGTAGAAGAATGGCGTTACATACCCCGTGTGGAAGGTCGTAGAAACCACCTAACTGGTGTGCCATGGCATGTACATAACCGAGAGAAGCGTTGTTAAACGCCATGCCCGCCATAAATTGTGCATACGCCATTTGCTCGCGTGCAGCTAGATTTTGACCATCGTTCACAGCGGTGCGTAGGTTTGCCTGAATAAGTTCAATCGCTTTAATCGCAACCGCATCAGTAATTGGAGATGCTGCAGTTGAAACATACGCTTCTACTGCATGAGTCAGCGCATCCATACCAGTCGCAGCTGTCAGTGATGCAGGTTTTGCCAGCATCAGCTCAGGATCATTCACTGAAATCAGCGGCGTGGTGTTCTTATCCACAATCGCCATTTTGATGTGACGCGCTTCGTCAGTAATGATGCAGAAACGGGTCATTTCAGACGCCGTCCCCGCCGTGGTGTTAATCGCAATCAATGGCAACTGGGCTTTCGCAGATTGGTCGACACCTTCGTAGTCGCCAATGTTGCCGCCGTTGGTTGCTACCAGCGCAATACCTTTTGCACAGTCATGCGGAGAGCCGCCACCAAGAGAAATCACAAAGTCACAGCCGTTTTCTTTCAGAATTGCTAGACCCGCTTCAACGTTACCAATGGTCGGGTTTGGCTGTGTACCATCAAACACGGCAGTTTGCACATCACGCTCAGCCAGAAGAGCCGCAACTTTTTCTACAACGCCGATTTCATTCAGCACCTTGTCGGTCACGATAAGACCATTTCTGAAGCCGTGAGACTTAATGGCATCAGCAGCATCTACAAGGCAACCTGCGCCCATCAGGTTAACGGTTGGGATAAAAAATGCGCTCGTCATTGCGATTCTCCTGGGGTTGTTATTCGAATATGTAGGGTGCACGAAGATAGGCTTGTCCTACCTCTTTCGTACCTGAATTTTGTAACACCCCGCCAGTGTGCGAGACTTTGATCTGGCTCAATTGCACGCCCAACTATTGATACACGTGACCAATAGTTTGAGATAGATCTTATGTTTTCCATCGCAAATGCCATGATTTTGTTATGGTTTTTTACCGAATTACTTCGAGCGGTAACAAATTATAAATGGAGAACAAGGCTGGATTTTTAGATAGGAAAAAAGCGAACGGCGACCTGGACAAGTCGCCGCTTTTAAAACACAGGAAGACACTTTGGACTAGATAAATTCATCAACGCCTGTTGAACCACGACGGTCAGCGCTCACACGGCGATCATACCCATGGTATTTGCCTCGCTTTTTACGTCGGTCTCCACGATCGCGTCGATCCATGACATAGACGCCATTTACCAATTTAGTCTCTGCCACAATGGTTGCGTCTTCGATATTTTCATATGGCTGAATTTTCATGATTGGTAGCTCTGCAGTGTGTTAATACACAGCGAAAATACGCTATCTCATTATTTCTTTTATAAAGAGACCGCCAAAAATTCAACCTGCCTTCAGTCAGAGTATTTCTCTGTCTCAGCCGCGTATCGCATTCTCAAATTTTATACAGCAGTGCATTACAACCTATTCATGTTGAAACGTTTTCTTATAAACCACTGACTGAAAAAGTAACGACATGAACAAACAATCATCAATCGAGTTCTCGCTGACAGAACCCTGACAATTCCCCCAGAAATCCTCGGACATACGCAGTGATACATTCCGCGCCGTCAAATACCCACACTTATTCAAGGCTCACTTAATGAAACGTTACGCGCTTTTTCCTCTTCTATCTTTGGCTATAACAGCGTGCGGCGGCAGCGGTGGAGAAAGCAGCGAGACGTCCGCTACCCCAACACCAAGTGCTGTAGAAGGCAAAATCCAGAACGTGAATGGCTCAACCATTACCGTCAACAATCGTCCGTATCATGTAGCGCAACTGGAATATGCTGGTCATAGCTTCAGCAATGAAGCGCTTGAGGCCAATATGATGGTGTTGTTGAACACCTCATCACGTGCAACCAGTGCGAATGTTCAGCTCGATCCGACCTTCACTGGCAAAATTACTGATATCAATGGCAAGAGCTTCAAAGTAAATGGTGTAGAGCTTCAGTTTGATCGTCTGTCGAATAAAATTTCAGAAGGCGATTGGGTGATGGTTTCCACACTGCCAACCGCCAACGCGGGTTACAAAGTACTGAGCGTTATTCAGTTCGAGTACGATGCTGATGGCATGGTCGAAGCCGAGGGCCGTATTTCAAACCTCAACGTTAACAATAATACGTTTAAGGTTGGCAACTCACTGACTGTGTTGTTCGACTCACAGCTCTTACAAAACGGTAAGCTTCGAAATGGAGCGTGGGTGGAAGTGTTCGGCACATACAACGAATTCGAAGGTGAGCTAACTGCAGAAACGCTAAAACTCAAAAGCTTTAGCGGTGTACTTGGCCGAGGTGAAACTGAAGGTGTAATTACCTGGGTAGCGAATGATCAAAGCCGCTTCGAACTTAACTATCGAGGTATTTTCGATATCGACCCTTCTACCAAGTTTGATGATGGTTCAAAAGCAGATCTACGTCTTGGTGCAGAAGTTGAAGTGGAATACATCAACCAAGCCAAACGCACCATCGCCAAAGAAATCGAATTTGAAGATGACTTTGATTTTGATTTCGACTGGGACAAGTTTGAATTCGAACGCAAAGGGATCATTGAAAATACCAACGACGTGGAGCAGTCATTCGAAGTTCGTGGGCAGAAGATATTTACTGATGCAAACACAGAGTTTGATGACGGCTTAGACTTCGATTTCCTGGAAGGCGAATATGTAGAAGTTGAAGGCGTAATTATCAATGGTGATTACGTCGCTCGCGAGATTGAACGCGAAGACGACTAGGCGATAAAGCGAGGGCTGGTTTACCAGCCCTTTTTGTTTCCATTGTGCAGGCTGCCTCAACCAAACAGGCAGTTGTGTTTCGTTATGGAGGCCTTGCTATATGCAATTTTTCAAAGCACTAAACTCTTCGGCAGCCATAGTCGGAACAAACTCAATGGCTTCGTAATCAGCGGCACCTTCAATATAAAACGGGTCTTCTTTGATGATTTTGTCTAGTTCATCTCTACTCTTGCTTTGTTAGGGCTTCAATAACCGTCGTTTTGCTTGAAGCTGGACCGTCGGTGAATACGATAAAATTGTTCAATGTTGCTAACTCAGTAAATTATTGTTGGAGAGTCATGATTTGGTAGGAAGAATATTCGAATCCAACTTTTTCGTATGCTTTACTCGCAACGATGTTGTCAGCATGTACATATAGCCTGAGCTCCAATCCTCCATGTATCTTCATTTCTTCGTTAACAGTTTCGATAAGCTTACCCATCAGGCCCTTTCCTCTGGCTTCCGGTAGCAAATACATGCTCTGAATCCACCAATAAAAGCCAGCATTCCAATCACTCCATTCTCGTATCGCAGAGACGCTGCCAATAACTTTGGCTTTTTCATCAAACATCACCCAATACATCGCCAACGACGTGTCATTGAGTGCAGCTTCTATGCCTTTTCTCAAAGTTTCAGGTGTTAAGGATGAACCTTCGGCTTCTCTTGCTTCTTCGGCAGTGAACTTCACCAGTGTTGGGAGATCTTCTGTCGAGGCGCGTCTTACATTAAAGGTATCTGGCATGTTCGACATTCCATTTTCTCTTGACATTTTTTTCACCATATACGGCACATGATGACTAGGAACCTGAACAGTAGTGAGGTTCTGGGTTTTAACTTTCAGTTATCCAGTGATCGTGGGAGTTCTCAACGTATCCCACCAAGTATAGGGATTTTGCCAATGAAAAAACGCTATCAAACTCTGTCCATGCTCTCCCTTCTTACCTGCATGGCATTTGTCTCGGGAAATTCATTTGCCAACGTCATCAATGAGCCAACTATCTCTTTGGACATGGCGTTAAAAGCCGCTAAAGCCGCCAATGACCGCTGTTTGAAAGATGGTTTTAAACCGACAACCACGGTCGTTGATCAACGTGGTCAAATGAAAGTTCAACTAAACAGCGACGGTGCTTTCCCTCATGCTGTGGAAACCAGCTACCGAAAGGCACTCACAGCGGCATCCCGCCGCGAGGCAACATCCATCATCGAAGCGGAAAATGAACATGAGCCTCAGCTCGGAGCTGTCTTTAACGAAATAGGATTGATTACGCTAAGTGGTGGCATTCCAATCTATTACAAAGGGCAAGTCATCGGTGCTATTGGTGTCGCTGGCGCACCAGGAGAAAATGATGAGGGTATAGAATATGACGATATCTGTGCAGAGCATGGCATCAAAAGTATTTCGAAGGAACTGAAAGGTTAGGGCCATTTCATGAGCCAGCGATGACGCTGGCTTTTTCAACACAAGTCCGCCGAATAGAATGCGTTAAAACAGCAACCCTAGCTGCTTCAACTCGGATTCTGCTTGTTCTGCATTCTCAAATTGAATCGCTGCGATGCCAACGTCTTGAGCGCCTTTAACGTTATGAGGCATATCATCAAGGAAAACTGTCTCTGCTGCATTCAAATCATAGCGGGTCAAAAGCGCCTGATAGATTTCAGGTTGAGGTTTGAGTAAGCCCACCTCTGCCGACACAATTTCCCCGTCAAACAATGGCCAGAAGTCTTGGGTTTCTTTGAGGAAAGCAACGATTTCGTGCACATTATCGGTTAAAGCGTATACGCCATAGCCAGCCTGTTTCACGTGTTGGATGAGCTCATACGAACCAAATAGGGGGATAAGAGATTGCTTCACATAGTAAAAGAGCTGATTTGTGATATCTGGTGAGAAACCCATTTCGGTTTGGTAGCGTTTTTTGGCCTCATCTTCCGTCATCAAGCCTTTGTTTAAGTCCATCCAGATGTCATTTTGAAATATATCTCTGGCGATGGTTTCCTGTTCTACATTGTCTCCGAAAGTCAGCCTGACGATTTCTAGTGGCGACCAACGCACAATCACATTGCCTACATCAAACACAACATGCCGAATGTTTCTGGATTCCATGTCTTACTCCCCTACTTTTTCTTCCAAGTCATCAACATAGCGTATTTTCAGGAGAGTATCAGGCGAAAATGGCAGTTGTTATACAGACCATTCGCGATTTTGTAGCACCACACGATACCCGTCCAGATCTTCAAATGTTCTGCCCGAAACGTCCCAGTAATCGTTGTAAGAAGCCACCTGTTTAAAACCCGCCTTCAGCATGCTCTTACAATTAGTTTCCCACGTTTCGTCATCTTCGAAATAGAACACAATCAGATTATCCTGAGTTGGCGCTTTTCCTACTTTAATCCCACGGTGATGGGTAAATTCGAAATGATAATTGTGTGCTCGGTGGCCGATGATTGCGCCATCGAAACCATTGTGGTCCTCAAAACTACCCAGTAACTCGAACCCCAGCCCTTTAATGTACATGTCGGCGATAGCTTTTAGGTTATCTGTCGGGCGGGCGATACGTAACGTAGCGGATTTTGGAAGCATAAGAATTTCCTGAACGGCTTATTAAAAATCCAATTTATCAGTAAGATAAACGTATCTCACGTCAAAAGACGTTGAAGTGTGTGATGTGCCGAAATGAGAAGAAGATTAGATTGGCTGCCGCGATGATACGGCAGCTTAAGGTTGGCGTTATTAAAGGACGCTTTGCCCAAAGGCGCTGAGTACCAGCGACACGGCACGTTCGGCGGAGATGTTTCCTTTATCCAGAAATGGGTTCAATTCCACCAAATCCATGGAAGTCATCAATCCGGTTTCCGCGCATTTTTCTAACAACAAATGCGCTTCACGATATGTCACCCCGCCCGGAACCAAAGTTCCTGAACCCGGCATCACTTCGGGGTCGCAACCGTCCACGTCAAAGCTCACATGGAAACCCACTGTTCCTTTGGTCACAATTTCCAGGATCTCGTCGCTTACGCGGTTCATACCAAGTTCATCGATATCTCGCATGCTGTAAACCTTGATGCCGGATTGCTTGATCAGCTCTTTTTCTTTCTCATCAATATCCCTTACACCCACCAGCACCACATTTTCAGGCTTTATTTTTGGGTTGGCGCTGAGAATACCTGTGAATTCCTTGTCGCCGTAGCCAAGCAGATGGGACAGCGGCATTCCGTGAATATTGCCCGATGGTGAAATACCCGGAATATTCATATCTGCATGAGCATCAAACCAAACAAGGCCTAGCTCGCCGCCCTTCTCCTGAAAATAGTCCGCGATGCCGGAAATCGAACCAATTGCGAGGGAATGGTCTCCACCGATGACCAGAGGGAGATTCCCTTTGTTCAGTGCCTCTTTTGTCACGACGGCGAGATCCTGACACACCTGCAGAATTTCGCTGCGGAAACGCATATTGCCTGTGGTCTCTTTGGGTCTAGACTCCTTAGAGGGAACGGCAACGTCCACTTCGTCCGTCACTGTATAACCCATCTTTGTCAGCTTCTCGCCAAGCCCTGCTATGCGAACCGCTGAAACGCCACCATCTGTTCCGCGCCGGGAAGCGCCGAGATCCACAGGAACGCCGATGATTTGAATTGATTTTGATTGTCCATTTTCCTTCATGGGGAAACCCTCGAAATGATCGTATTTGTATGAGGAGTTTTAAACATCACTCCTTCGATGTTTCAACATGCTCACGCATAACATTTCTTTAACACAACGATGATTTGAGTATAAGGTCAGCGATCAAAGGAAGGCAGGAAAGAAGAGATGACTACAGAAAGTGGTACGCTTTCTCGCCAGAGAAACACAACGTACCACCCTGAGTTTTCAACAGTTTTCGTTATTATTAACGTTAGATCGGCAAGTGAATGTTATCGCCTTTAGACACCAGTAGTTTAATTTCACCGGTTTCATGGTGAGGCAAAGTGCGATGTTGACCCGGCTCAATGTCGTGAAAAGCCGATTTCATGATCTGTAAGATATCGCCGTGAGCAACCAACAGGATGACTTTGTCTTCATGTTGGTTTTCTAAATCTTGAATCAAGCTGACAGAACGATCGCGGACACTCACGGTGCTTTCAACGTTATTAAAACTTTGGTTTGAATCCTGCAAATCTTTAGCCCACACGTTTTCATACGCAGAAGACGATTGCCCTTCCCATTCACCAAAAAAACGCTCTCGCAGTCGGGTATCTTCAACTGCCGGTTGCAGGGAGAGTTCCTCAGCAACAATGGCTGCCGTTTCCTTGGTACGTTTGAAATCGGAACAGACGATAATCTCTATCCCCTTGTCACGAAAAGCTTGCGCCGATGCTTTGGCCTGCGTTTGACCAAGCGGAGATAACCCATAGTTGGCACAACCAATAGCAGGATCGCTCACCACGATATCAGCCACATTTGCTTCACTCTGTCCATGGCGCATGATGAAGTAAGTATTCTTGAAAACTGTCATCTTTTTTCTTCCAAAACATCCGCGTTAACCCTCTTTAACGCGTCATATTGTCACACTGGCATCAATTGTTCATCTCGATGAAACGTAGATTTCACATTCATTAGCTAACAATACACTCAATTAAAAAAGTGTTCACTTGCTCATTTTCTCGTAGAAACCGACTTCATTATTAAACACAAAAATGAAATCTGATTATCAAAAATGAGCATTTAATCATTTTGACCACAATAGTATTTTCATTCGCTCACTTTAATGTTGATCAAATGTAAACAGCGGGACTAGATTGAAGTGAACGCGGAGGAAAGATATGAGCAATGAGGCTAGAGCAAAATCGAAAACCGAGATCAGAAGAGAACTGATCCTCGACAAGACAACAGAACAGGGACATGTATCTGTCGAAATGTTGGCCGAGTTGCTTGGGGTATCAGCCCAGACCATACGAAGAGATATTAATCAGCTGTGCAGTGAAAACCTGCTTCGTAGAAAACATGGTGGTGTTGAGAGCTTCGAACAACAGCTAAATGCGCCCTATCAGCAGCGTGCGGAAACGAATTACCTTGAGAAACGCGCTATTGCTAAAGCAGTGGCTGATGTCATTCCTGACGGTGCCACGGTGTTTATTTCTATTGGTTCGACACCGGCAATTGTGGCCGAAGCGCTGACTGCGAAATCTGGGCTGACGGTGATGACTAATAACCTCAATGCCGCCATGGTTCTGAGTAATGAGCCAAGTAACCGCATCATCATTCCGGGCGGAGAAGTGCGCATGCCTGACCGGGATGTACTCGGTGACGGCGTGCTTGAGTTTTTTAACAGTTATCGCGCTGAGTACGGCATTTTTGGCGTAGCTGGCATATCGGAAGACGGAGGCATGTTGGATTTCCATGCCTCTGAAGTGAGGGTTCGCGAAGCCATTCGCACCCATTGCAAAACGTCCATTCTAGTCATGGACAGTACTAAGTTGACGCGAACAGCCCCTGCTATTGGCGGGAGTATTTTCGACGTGGATTTGATCATCATGGACCAACACCCCGGCGATGACTTTTCAGCGCTGAGTGACCGTGTCGGAGACCGTTTGAAGTTAGTGGGAGGCGACGCTTCATGAACACAGAACCCTTTGTTTCGTTCGACAACATTGCAAAAAGATGGAACGGACAACTTGGTGTTGAAAACATTTCTATCGATATCCCAGAAAGCGCATTTTTTGCCCTGCTGGGGCCTTCTGGCTGCGGCAAATCTACCATGTTGCGATTGCTGGCAGGCTTGGAGATACCCGATGAAGGAGCCATTCGAATCGAAGGCACTGACGTGACTGAAATGGCACCTTCAGCGCGAAATCTCTCCATGGTATTCCAGTCTTATGCACTCTTCCCGCACCTGTCTGTCGCAGAGAACGTCATGTTCGGCATGAAGGTGCGCAAGGTGCCCAAAGATGAACGATTGAAGAAGCTTGAGAACGCCCTGCGTATTACGGGTCTCCTTGGCTATGAAGAGCGCAAACCGGGCGAACTTTCCGGTGGGCAGCGTCAACGTGTAGCTCTAGCGCGTGCGATGATGCCATCACTAAGATTGAGCAGGATTTAGAGAAGCTTGGACACGTCGATGCCATCATCGTGACTGGCGATATCACCGACCACGGCGACGTCGAGAGCTACGAAGCCTTCAAGTCTGTAATAAGGCGTTTGGGTATTCCCTATTTCGTGATACCCGGCAATCATGATCTTCGCTCTTCTATGCATCACTGCTTTGAGAATCTGACACCCGCGACCAGTGAAGAAATCAACTGGGTGAAACACTTCCCTGACCTCGACATCATCGGTCTGGATACCGTAATTCCGGGTCAAGGCGGTGGTCGTTTATCTCCCGCTGCTTTGGCTTTTCTCGAACATGCATTGACACGTCACCCAGATAAACCCGCTTTGATTGCCATGCATCATCCTCCCTTTGCTTCGGGTATTCAGTTTATGGATACCATTGGTCTGGAAGGCGCAGATGAAATGGCAGAGATTCTGGAGAAATCGCCCCGTGAAGTGCGGATTATCTGCGGCCATCTTCATAACAGCATTGTTAGCACAATAGGTGGAGCCACGGTCTTGTCCTCTCCTGCAACAGCGAGTTCCTTTTTGACGGATCATAGAAGTGACGCGCCCGTCGGTTTTACACAAGACCCAGGCGGCTATATGTTGCATGAGTGGAATAAAGGCTTCCGTAGCACCTACCTTCCACTGGCTTCGTCAGGCCCACTTTATCCTTTTTGAACCACTCTCGTACAAAGCCCTCAACTCTCACGCTAAAGCGGTGACAAACCAGTTTTAGCGTGCTATCCCGTTGATAGAACTTATACCAATCGTAGTAAATATCTGCTCATCCTAGCTTGTTAAAATGCTCGATAACTGCGTTGAAAAATTTGGCTGTAGAATAACTACTTATCGAAATTTCCCGCCTTGTTCTCGAGCATTTTTCCTGCGCTATTTCTGATCAGCTACCTACTGTGATTGGTATTACATTAAGGTATGAGGATTTTCAATGTCACCCAAACCTCTTCTATTTATCGTTGAAGATGACACCAAGCTTCGACAACTTCTTTCTTCCTACTTCCGTGAGCAGGATTTTGACGTAAAGGAGTTTGATCACGGAGAAAGTGCGATTGGTGCGATCCTTTCAGAACAGCCCAACATCGTTATGCTCGACCTGATGCTGCCGGATATCGATGGCCTGACAATTTGCCGACAGATTCGCCCGCAGTTCTCCGGTAAGGTGTTAATGCTCACGGCAAGTGATGACGACTTTGACCATGTCGCCGCACTGGAAATTGGAGCCGATGACTTTGTCACCAAACCGATTAAACCCCGCGTACTGCTCGCTAGATTGCGTGCGTTACTGCGCAGGGAGGGTTCAAGTAGTGAAATGCCGGAAACGTCAAAGCCTGAATCTGTCAGCGTATTAACGTTTGGGAATTTGTCTCTCAACAACGCAAGAAAATGGTGTGAATGGTCTGGTGAACACATTGCTCTCTCAGACAGTGAGTTCGACCTTTTGTGGCTGCTTGCAGCCTCTGCAGACGAAGTTTTGTCACGAGAAACACTGACCCTCGCTGTTCGTGGCATTGAATATGATGGTCTGGATCGTACTGTCGATAACAAGGTCGTCAGCCTTCGAAAAAAACTGGGAGATAACCCCTCATCACCTCATCGGATACTGACAGTGAGAGGGAAAGGCTATCTCTTTGTGCCGGACGCATGGAAGGAATAACAAGACCAGGTTAACTATGTGGCGTATCTATATCGAATCCTTTATCGGACTGTTTGTTCTTTTTATTGTCAGCCTTTTCGCGTTTGACTTGTTCGTTTATCAGCTCAATACAGATTACGACTATGTCCTTGAGGACATGCAAGCGGCCGCAGTACAGGATTTGATGGCGACCTTATCTGAACATCAAGATGATGAAGCACTCTGGCAATTGCTTGCTAACTACGCGCAATCCACCGCGAACAATCTGAACCTAGTGCCAATGAATGATGCACCCGAAGAAGTAAAGCGTTACTTTTCAGGAAGCGATATCCCCCATTCCTATTCCTTTCACGATGAAGATCGGGGGCTTTGGGTGACACTGCCGGATTCAACGAACTACTACCACTTTGAGCCAAATACTGATGACGTAGTCAGACAGAATATCGAGTTTAGCGATTCACTCTTTTTTGTGTTTATTGGTGGCGGATTCCTGATTTATTCGAGTTGGTTAATTTGGTTTCTCAGCAGACGGGTTAGGGTTTTACAGCGCGTAACCGCAGACTTTGCCAAAGGTGACCTAAACGCCAGAGCACCAACCAATAGCGGTAGTAAAGTCGGCAAGCTAAACGAAAGCTTCAATGAGATGGCAGACAAGATTTCTCAGTTGATCACCAGCAACCGCTCATTAACTCAGGCTGTTGCGCATGACCTTCGCACACCTATTTTTCGCATTCAGTGGCAAGCAGAGATCATCAAAGAAGAAGTCACGTCTCCGCACCTCAAGGAGAAAGTCGCCAGCATTGTTGAAGACACAGAAGAAATGGAGCAACTCGTGAATGAACTGCTCTACTTCGCCAAAATAGGTCGTCAGGACAGATCACTGACGAAAGAAACCTTCCCTGCCGAGCCCTTTATCCAACATTTGGTTGAACGGCTGCCCAATCGTCAAAACCGTGAAATAGAAGTGATTATTGAGCCTGATATCTCACTTCTGGCTGATAAACCCTTGTTGAAACGCGCTATAGAAAACATATTAACGAATGCAGTGCGGTATGCGGAATCAACCGTCAATGTCATTTGCCAACAAAACGGAAGATCATCTCAGATCATTGTTGAAGACGATGGCCCCGGGATCCCTGAAGAATATCGCGAATCCGTTTTTGAGCCGTTTTTCAGTGTCGATCCTTCCCGGAACAAAGCCAATATGGGCCATGGATTGGGTCTTGCCATCGTTAAACTTATCGTGGAAAAGCACGACGGGCATGCCGTGATCGAAGAAAGCGCAAAAGGAGGAGCCAAACTCATTTTGACCATTCCAAACCAAAGACCCTGACAATCGCTGACAAACCCATGACAAATTGATTCTATTGTCAGTTAGCCGAGTTTTGTACGGTGTTCATCAAGCGCACAAACAAGGACAGAATCATGAATAAATCTGCATTACTCTTTTCCATTCTCGCCGCTGCACCTGCGGTACAGGCGGCGAATCAAACTTATATTCTTAACGGCAACATCTATAGCAAGCAAAGCAGTTGGATAGCAGAAGCAGGCGTAGCTGCCACCAGCGACCTATATAAAGAGCAAGATCACTCAGTCGTTCCACTCCTTAACTTTGGCTACCACGGTGAAGATTTCAACATCGACTTCAGTGGTGCAAACTACCGCTTTTATGGAACCGACGGCGATCTGGTCAATCTTGGTGTTCATCTCACCAGCGCGGGGATCGGTTATGATGACGATACCTCGGATTTCCTGAAAGGTATGGATGACAGGGACATCAGTGTCGACCTCGGATTGAATGCTGACTTCCAAGTTGGTACAGGCGTGATTTCCACCTACTTCCAACATGATATATCTGGCACTTACAAAGGCTATCTGGCGGGCGTGAGGTACTTCGACATCTTTCCCATTGGCGATGCGGATTTGGTTTCCTTCGCAGGGGTGATGTTCCAGAGTAAAGACTTTGTGGACTACTACTTCGGCGTGCAGCCAAAAGAAGCCCGTGCCAACCGACCTGAATACACGGGCAAAAGCTCTGTCGCTTATGAAGTAGGTTATAAGCTGATTTATCCTATCAGCGAGAACTGGAACCTGACCCAATCTACCCAATACACAGAATTAGACAGCGACGTTGCTGACTCCCCTATCGTTGACAGCAAACACCAATGGCTGGTTGGTGCGACAGTCGCCTATCACTTCTGATCAAAAAAGCCTGACGATATAACATCGTCAGGCTTTATCTCTCCTATATGCCCAAATTCAACCAAAGTTTGTTAAGTCATCTGGAAAACTGGGCGAAACGAAATGCTATTCTGTGGGCATTACATTGAGGAGGGGAAAGATGAACAGAAGAGTGGTTATTAACGGGAAAGAAATCTCAAACCCGGTTGCCATCTTGGCGCTTCAGGCTGGCGCATTAATCGTTGCCGCATTGGTTATTGCTTTTGTTTTCTTTGTGATTCTTCCGTTAGTCGGCCTTTTTATCGGCTCTATTTTTATTGCCGTCATTACCTTTTTGGTGGTTATTGCTGTCGCAGTGATTATCGGGATTTTCAGCAGCGTGATTTCTGCTTATCTTTCTGAGCTTTTCGGTGGAAACAGGCACTAATCTGACTTTTCTTTTTCAGCCAACTGCTCGGTTAGCCACTGTTGGCTGGTTTGGGTTTCTTCGCCACATTTCACCTGATACGCACGGCCAGTAAACCAGCTTTTGGACGCCACTTCGTTAATAAAAATCTCGGTCGAAGTGACCCTATCTTCGGCGTATTCCCACTTATTCTGAAGATGTTCGGCCGCCTGCAGATTGTCGTATTCAGAACCATTGCGTATAAAGGTACAATCCGAGCTTTTCATCTGCGCGATGAGGTATTCCACATCGTTTTTTACCGATGCGGAAGCTGGGATACTGACTAAGGCAGCGGCAGCCAATGCCGCCGCAAGTCCTAATTTCTTCATCATTCCTGATTCCACCATTCAACCACTGGCAACGCCTCACCGATAGCCAAACGCTGACCAATCTCTGGGCTAACCATGGTCACGCCACGCTCATTGCTGATTTCCAGCGCCTTTTTCATAGGCTCTTTCCAGTCATGCATCGCCAGATCGAAGGTACTGTTGTGAATGGGCAACATCACACTACCTTTGAGGTCAATGTGTGCTTGCACGCTTTGCTCCGGGAACATATGAATGTTCGCCCATAGAGAGTTATAGGCACCAGTTTCAATCATGGTGAGGTCGAATGGGCCATACTTCTCACCTATTTCCTTAAAACCATCGAAGTAGCCTGAGTCACCGCTAAAATACACCCGTTTTTCAGGGGAGAGCATTACCCAACTTCCCCAAAGTGTAGAATCGCGATCGGTTAGGCCTCGGCCTGAGAAGTGTTGCGTTGGTGTCAGGGTAAAATCAATGCCATTGACCACCCGCGACTCCCACCATTTCAACTCTACGACTTTCTCTGCCGGCACACCCCAATCCTTTAGGATTGCACCAATCTTCAATGGCACTAAAAACAGGCCTGTTTTGTCGGCTAACGCTTTCACCGACATTTTATCCAAGTGGTCATAATGATCATGACTGATCACAACCACATCGATTTCAGGCAAATCTTCTATTGAAATCGGCGCAGGATGGAAGCGCTTAGGGCCCATAAATTGCACTGGTGAAGCGCGGTCACTGAATACCGGATCAGTCATCACGAGGCTACCATTCAATTTCATCAACATACTCGAGTGGCCGAGACGATAAACCACATCTTCACGCTCATCGATCAGCAGCTCGGTCGTAATGCTATGTATTGGAAAATCAAACGTCGGTTTGGGCGTTCTCTCCTCTGCTTTAATGAAAGCCATAAGGATTTCAAAAGGGTTGCTTTGCCTTTCGAACGCCGGATCGCTATTTACAAATTTGTCTGGATAATCCGCTTCTGGCCCATCAGTACTGGAACAAGACAGCATTGTTGAACTCATCGCAATCACTCCTAGTGTCGTCAGTAAGGTGCGTTTTAAAAGGGTTCTGTCCATAGCGACCACGTGTTGATTGATGAAATTTAATGTAAACTACTCGGTGTAGTTTACAAAAGAACAATGAAAAGTAAACCGCTTAGTGTAATATAGTCACCGTTACTTTTTGAGTTGGCATCTAACCCAATGACAGTGAAGAAAAAAACCAGAAGCGAAATAAAACGTGAAGCCATTCTGGAAGCCGCGCGTCAGGCATTTCAGGAGTTTGGCGTGCAAAATACCAGCATGGATAAGCTTGCTGCGCTCGCCAATGTCTCCAAGCGAACCGTCTACAATCATTTCCCGTCTAAAGAAGCACTGGTCATGGAGCTCCTCTCAGTGCTTTGGAAAAGCTCCATCACGCCAGAGTGCCTTGAAGAACTTTCTAAACTGCCACTGTTTGAACAGCTTTCTACTCTGCTCTATCAAGAGATAGCTGTCATTGCCCAACCTGAATACCTCGACATGGCAAAAGTGGCTTTTGGTCACTTCCTGTTCCAGCCAGAAGCCCTGCAGGAGCAAATGAAGAGTATGTCGAAAGAAGATACCGCCTTGCATGCTTGGCTGGTTGAGCAATACAAAATCGGCACATTGAGAATGGAAAATGTAGAGCTTGCACGGACTCAGTTACACAATCTGATCAAAGGGTCTGCATTCTGGCCGCAGTTGATTGGTGCATGCCAACCATTGAGTGAAACAGAAGGCAAGGCTTTGGCGGAAAACACAGCTGCAATATTCCTTAGCCACTACCAGAAATAGACTCGCTATCAGTTTTAAAAAAAGGCGCTGCTAGGCAGCGCTTTTTTATTGACCACTTAAAATATACAAATAGCGATTATCGAAGATAAATATATATAATTTCAATCACTATACATGGTAATATCACCAGAGAAATTAGTGATAAGACAATCACTCCCGGAATATTAATATATCATTACACTAAAATAATATTTCTCACCTAATTTACCTTTTCATACATTCAAGCTCTCAGTTTCTGATTAAAAATGATCCAGCTCAAAAATAGTTTGCGATACATACCTATATTCCTTTTCCAAAGCCAACTTAGAAAAGGAAGTAAGAATGAAAAAATTGAGCACGCTTATCCTTGCCTCTGCTGTCGCAATGCCAGCATTTGCCGACCACAATGTTATCGACGGTATGGACTTTGGTCCTCTAGCCTCTCTTGTCGGTACTTGGAAAAGTGTCGAAACAGGTGGTGTTGATGTGGCACCCGCTCAGGAAGGCACCGAACAAGGTAAAGGCGCTCCTGCTGTTACGCCATTCTATGAAACCATCACTTTTGAGGTGGCAGCCGACGCCGTTAACGCGAGCGATCAAAGTCTAGTTGCTCTTTACTATAAGCAGGAAGTTTTCCGTAAATCAGATGACTCTAAGTTCCACGACCAACGTGGCTACTTTATTTACGATCAGGAAAACCAAATCGTTTATAACTCTTTTTGTGTTCCACGCACGACTTGCGTAACTGCAGAAGGCGTAGCGGGTAAAACAATGACATTGAAAGCATCAAACCGCGGTATCGCAGAATCAAACTATATGACGCAAAACGCTACCACGACTGACTTTACGATGACGATTAATATCGAAGACGATAAGTTGACATATTCTCAGAATACCGCACTAAATATTTACGGTAGCGACTTTTCGCACACTGATAGCAGCACTTTATATAAAGTAGCTGAATAAATAATAAAGCCAGCATTAATGTGCTGGCTTTTGCATTTGGCGGGTTTGATTCATGGTTCTCGAACCTGCCGTTCCATAGGTGTTGATATCATATCGATTGGGTGAATAACCTCTTTGCTTACGGTACTGGGTGTCTAAGCTTCTTAGGTTGATACCGTAAGACTGGTTGATTCGTTCCACGACCTCATTGATCTGAGACTGCGGTGCATTCTGGGATCTGAGGAAATAATAAAGATTGATGGCACGTTGCTCATCCATAACTCACCTCCTCTTTCAGTGATGAAGTGAGTATAGATTTCAAGCTGAGCTTTGATAATCCACCAAATCCGAAACAGATTATTTCCTCTATGTAATAATCAGTCCTTAAATTGCGTTTCTTTCATTTCAAGAATCGCTTTGACATCTGCACAGTATTCCGCCGTCGGTCGAATAAGTAAGCGAGGAATGCCAATCGGCTCTCCAGTCTGTAAACAATATCCATAAGTTTCCAAGCGAATACGTTCCAGCGACAATTTGATTTTAGGAAGCAGCTTTTGTTCTCTATCAACAATTCGCAATGCCAATGCAGACTGCTCCTCACAAGTAGCACGGTCACTGGGGTCGCTGAAATCCATCGGGCTGACCATTTGTTCTTTCGCCGATTTGATCCTTTCAAGTGTGCTGTCATGCAGGTCGATCAATCTTTGCTTAAAGAAAGCCAACTGAGCGTCGTCCATGTACTTCGATTCCGGTTGTTTCAGAATCTCTTCTTCTGTGAGTATTTTTGTTTTTGTATTCATAGCGTTTTATCCCCTGTCCAAGAAGGCTTCAACCCACACAGGTATCAACCTGTTGCTTCCCATTGTGGGAATGGGTCATTCAAGCTCTTCCAATAATCTTTACCTCTCAGCATTTCTTCTTCAGATAACAGGCAGTCATCCAGCGCCTGTGTCATCGCATCCTGATTGAGTCCTTGTCCAATAAACACCAGCTCTTGACGCATATCGCCAAATGGCTCCACCCAGTTTTGGCGGATTGCCGCAAGATATTCTTCTTCAATCGGCCAATGAGCCTCAGGAACAGCTTTCCAAAACAAACCGGCAAAACCATAGTGCGCAATGCCACCAGCCTGACTCCACTGCCCAGCAAATTCAGGACGGGAAGCCAACCAGAAATATCCTTTCGAACGGATAAGTTTTCCAAAGTCTCGTGTGTTGTGTAGAAACTCAAAAAACTTCTCTGGGTTGAACGGTCGGCGCGCAACATAGCTAAAACTGCCGATACCGTATTCCTCAGTTTCAGGTACATGCTCACCGCGCATTTCCTGAAGCCAACCAGGTGCTTGCTGTGCATGTTCAAAGTCGAACAGTCCGGTATTCAACACATCATCAACATTCACTTGTCCATGTGAGATAGGAATGATTCGGGCGCGGGTATTAAGGGTTTTGAGGATGGCCGTCAGCCTTTCAATATCGGCGGGCTCAGCGAGGTCCGTTTTGCTTATCAAGATGACATCAGAGAATTCCACCTGATCAATCAGCAAATCAGCCACGCTGCGCTCATCCTCTTCTCCGAGCGACTCGCCAGTTTCAATCAGGTATTTTGCTTCGTCATAATCTTTAAGGAAGTTCACTGCATCGACGACAGTGACCATGGTATCTAAGGTCGCAACATCGGAAAGAGACACGCCGTCTTCATCGGCAAAGGTAAAGGTTTCTGCGACGGGCAAGGGTTCTGAAATCCCTGTCGATTCAATCACCAGATAATCAAACTTTCCATCCTGGGACAGCTTGTTCACTTCCAGCAGTAGGTCTTCGCGGAGGGTGCAGCAAATGCAGCCATTGCTCATTTCCACCAACTTCTCTTCCTGATGACTTAGTGAAACTTCATTCTTCACCATGGAAGCATCAATGTTGATTTCACTCATGTCATTCACAATCACCGCAACCTTCTTCCCTTCACGGTTATTGAGAATATGGCTAAGCACCGTTGTTTTTCCGGCACCTAGAAAGCCCGAGAGCACAGTCACAGGGAGTTTAGCCATCAGAATTTACCTCTTTCCAAATCTGCGATGTTTCAGTGATGCGTCATTTTGAAATGTTATAACATAACATTTAATCATGTTTTGCAACATTTGCGAATTTAGAGTTTGAATAAAAAACGCAGCGAAGTGCTGCGTGAAGAAATGGTGATTGTTACAGGTTCTAACTTCTGCTCTTAGCCTTTCACCCGAAGAACGATTTCGTCGGCCAATATCTGGGCGGCATCAAAAATTGGTAAGTGGGATTTCAGGGAGTCTGCAATAACCGAGAGCTCGGTGCAGGCGATCAGCAAACACCCTGCTCCTTGGTCTTCGAGGTTTTCAGCAGCTTCGTTGAATTGAGCAATCATATGTTCAGTCTGATTTTTTGCTTTTACCGCTTTAATCAGTGTCATCACATTCTGTTGGAAATCATCATCAGGAAAAATGGGCTTAATCCCCTGCTTGCCCATGGCTGTAGCATACAGGTTCGTCAACTGAACAGCAGTAGACGCCAACAGCCCCACTCTCTCGATCTCAGGATAACTCTGGTGAATTTTGGCTGCGGCGAGCTCCAGCAGATTCAACACGGGAACTGACACCGCACTTTCCACATCCGAGTAAAACCTGTGGGCCGTGTTACAAGGGATCACCAAAAAGTCGGCTCCTCCCCTTTCCAACCCTTGCGCCATTTTCGCCATATACGGGCCCGGACTTTCCCCTGTTCCTTCTATAAGTGCTTTAATGCGGGAAGGAACTTTCGGGTCGTTATCCACCAGCATTCTAATATGGTCAGCATCATCATTGGCGGGCGTTACTGCTATCACACGGTACATCAAATCCACTGTGGCTTCAGGTCCCATACCACCGAGAATACCTACTGTTAACTCGTTTTGATTCATCCGTTAATACCCCATTAAACGCGGTAACCAAAGCACAGTTTCAGGGAAGTAACTCATCAGAAAGACCACCAGAATTTCGATGAACACAAAGGGCAATGCTTTAACGGATATTTCCTCTATCGTCACCTTGGCGATACTTGAGCTGATAAACATGTTCTCACCAAGTGGTGGTGTGGAGAATCCAATCTCGCAGCAACAAACCAACACTACACCGAAATGAATCGGGTCAACACCGAGCTGCACCATGACGGGCAACAGCACTGGCGTGACGATCATTATGGTCGCCAACGTTTCCATGAACATGCCAATCAAAATGAGAAACAGGATCACGATTAGCCAAATTAAGGCGAGGCTGTCAGTCATTGACAGCAGTGCATTGGCAATCATGGTTGGCGTGTCGTTTTCCACCAAAATGCGGCCAAAGGCGGTAGCGGCAAACATGATGATCAGTACGCGACCTGTCAGCCAGGTGGTCGAACTCAGTGATTCTTTCAGACCATCCAGCGTCAGCTCTTTGTGGATGAACTTACCCACGAATAAGGTATAAAACACGGAAACTACTGCCGCTTCGGTTGGCGTAAACAGGCCGGAGTAAATCCCCCCCAGAATCACCAGTGGCGCCATGATTGACCAGATGCCGTCAATGCAGGCTTTCCGCAACTCTCCTGGCTCATGGTCGTCGCCACCTACGTAGCCGTTTTTCTTACTGATGACGTAGTTGGCGATCATCAAACCGCCTGCGAGCATCATGCCGGGGATCACCCCTGCAATGAACAGTGCGCCTATCGACTCACTGGCTGTCACACCATAAATCACCATGGGAATACTGGGAGGGATCACCACGCCTAATCCGCCGGACGAAGCCGTCAACGCAGCTGCGTAGCCTTTGTTGTAGCCTTTATCTGCAAGCGCCGGGATCATCAACATACCCACAGCCGCCGTCGTTGCAGGACCCGAGCCAGAGATCGCGCCAAAAAACATACTGGCAAGAATGGCTGAAAACCCTAAACCACCCGCCATTGGCCCAGCCAACAGCTCCGCGATGTGAACCAATCGGCGTGAAATACCGGAAGCCTGCATGAGCGCGCCAGAAAGAATGAATGCCGGCAGCGCCATAATTGGAAAGGAGTCCACTGCGTTCCATGCAGTCTGCACCAGAGAAACATAATCATCGCCGGAGAGCAGATAAACCAGCATGGCTGAGCCGCCGAGTGCGATAACAATCGGCGCACCAATCAGCAGAAGACCAAAGAACGAGCTGAACAATACGAGGGATGCCGCCATGGCACGCTCCTTTTCGTTTGAAGCAACACTCCGTGTCGCTTATATCTTGGTTTCTTCCATCTCAATGTCATCAACATCTTTGAACTTCACGCCTTTTACCAATTTGAGGTAATTCACCTGCACAATTCGGATAGAGGTAAGCGTGAATGAGATAGGAAAGATGAGGTACAGAAAGGCCATCGACCAATCCAGCGCAGGAGAAAGGAAAGGGAATTCCATTAAGCTTTCTATTACTTCGATGCTTTTTACCGTCATCAAAGTGTTGAACGCTATCCAGAGCACATCGGCAATGAGTTCAATGCCATTTCTTACCTTTTCCGGCAGCAGTTTGAGATGAAAGGTCACACGGTTGTGCGCAGAAAGCCTGGCTGCGTAAGACGCGCCAAGAAACACAAACCAAACGAACGCAAAACGCGATAACTCTTCGCTCCATGGAATGCCGTAGTTGAATACCACGCGCAGGATCACCTGAATAAACAGCAAGGTGACAAACAGACAAAGCAACGCCTGACAGGCATAGCTTTCGAACTTATCGAGCTTTAACAGGAAACTTCGCATACTGAGATCCTTCTGTTGAGCGGTACACGCCAAAGGCGCGTGAGAAGGGTTGACGACTCGGCGCGCTGTGCACCGAGGCGTCAACACTCAGCGTTACTGCATTTTGCTCAGTACGTTATCGAAGCTTGCTTTGCCACCGATATCTTCATAGAACTCTGGCCAGACTTTCTCTTTCGCCAGTTTGATCCATTGGTCTTCATCTTCCAGCGTGAAGACTTCTACGCCGTTAGCAATCATGTTCTGCTTGGCGTTTTCCGCTTCCGTCATTTGGAACACAAGTGCGTATTGCTGCGCTTCCAACCCTGCTCGGCGCAGAATTTCCTGTTGCTCCTCATTCAGTTTGCCCATGGTGCGGTTACCAATCAGTAATGGCTGCAAGGAGTATTGGTGGTGCACTTCCGTCAGATAAGGCTGAACTTCGTAAAACTTCATGGTGTTGTTCACGATGTAAGGGTTGTCCTGACCATCCACCACTTTCTGTTGCAGCGCGGTGAAGGTCTCTGTCCAAGCCATCGCGATAGGGTTTGCACCAAAGGTTTCCCAAGACTTGAGCATGATGGAGTTTTGCGGCACACGGATTTTCAGCCCTTTCACGTCCTCCATGTTTTTCACAGGGCGCTTGGAATTGGTCAGGTGGCGGAAGTTGGAATAGGTCCATCCCAGAATGTTCATCCCCGCTTCATCTTTCGCCAAAGAGTTCCAGTAATCCCCCAGCTCTCCGGTGGTGATTTTCACCGCATCGGAAGAGTTGGTGATGAGGTAAGGCATAGTTAACGCACCCAGCTTTTTCGAAAATGGTGTGACGTTACCAATTCCGACAAGCGCCATATCCAGCGAACCGAGACGCGCGTTTTGCACCATCTCGGTTTCACTGCCCAGTGCACCGCCCGGATAGAGTTTGACTTTAATATCGCCATTTGAGTAGTACTCAACCAGCTCTTTAAAACGTGTCGCGTAAGCCCCCTGGTCAGACTCAATCGGGTCACCAATCCCGACTTTCATGGTTTTTGCACTCGCCAGCACTGGCAGTGCTAAACAGGAAATCGCCAGATATTTTGCCAATTGGTTGAACTTCATATCCTTCTACCTCTTTGTTGGATTACATCCGTGAATAGTTGGCGCCTACGCGCTTTTTTGGGGATAGCCGAGCTCTTCCAGCACCTCTGAAATAACTGCAGCGATTAAGGTGCTATCAGACTCTTCAAACGTGAGTGGAATGCGCATGTCCAAAAGCGCACCCAACACTCGTTCGGTTTGGGAAAGTTGACCAGGCGAATCGAGATAAGCCCAATGGTCATACTTGCTGCTGTATCCGGAAGGTGATGTATCGCCGAGCCATTTCATGGTCACGCCGCGTTTCTCACATTCCTGAATCAGCGTTGGGAAATCGGCATTTGTCAGCTGCGGGAACGCAAACTGAATGGAGCTGCCGACGAAGTGTTCCGCCTCAGGACGAACAGGTAAGCGAATACCGGGAAGCACAGCCAGCGCGGACTCGAAAGCGCCATAAAGTGCATTCCATCGTTCGCACTGTTTGTCCAGAGACGAAAGTTGTGGGCGAAGAATGGCAGCGCGGAGATTATCCATTCTTCCGCTGTAATTGGGTGTAGCAGTCGCAATCGTTTTGAAGGTTTCAATGGGCGGTAAGGTGGGATGACGATCGAAGAGCATGTAAGAGCCGGAATAGATAATCGCTTTTGCCATCACCTCGTCATCATTGGTGACCAGAAAGCCACCCTCACCGGAATTAATGTGTTTGTAGGTTTGAGTGCTGAAGCAGGAAACCAATCCAAATGTTCCGCTCTTCTTGCCATTCCAACTTGCCCCCATGGTGTGGGCGCAGTCTTCGATAACCACAATGCCTTTTTCATCACACAATGCCATTAAGGCATCCATGTCGACCAAATGCCCCCGCATGTGTGATAGCAAGAGAAAACGAGCGCCTGATATGGCAGCTTTATCAGCGAGGTCTGCCATATCAATCGTTAAGTCATCAGTCGTTTCCACCAACACTGGTTTACCGCCAGCGTTATTAATTGCCCCAGGCACAGGAGCCAAAGTGAAGGCATTGCAAAGCACCGCATCACCGGATTTCACTCCCGCACACAACAGCGCAACATAGAGGGCATAACCACCGGATGCGCAGCTCAGGCAATACTTCATGTCGAGGTATTGGGCAAACTGCATATCCAGTAAATCTGCTTCACTCCGCTCTCCATCCAGCGTGTTGTAGCGATGTAGACGGCCTGTTTGCATCACTTCCACTGCGCTTGAAATAGCAGATTCGGGAATGGGTAACTGCTGGGTAAAGGGCTTGGTAAAACGCTTCATTGTACGTTCCTTCACAATCCGTGTGAGTGTCTGACAATCAGTCGTAACGCTTCTGGTCGTAGACTTCGAAATCCCAGTCCGTATCAGGGAAATACTTGGTCAGCCGCCAGTCACAGGCGCGGGCGTGTCCTTCCATCCCTTCTGTTCTGGAAATGCGCGAACCTGCCGTGCTGAACGTCAGACTGGCATCGCGATCCAATTCCTGTGTTGTCAGGATTTTGAGGAATTTCTGCACATTCAGGCCGCCGCTGTATCTCGCTGCTTTCTTGGTTGGCAGGATATGGTTGGTGCCAGAGCACTTGTCGCCGTGCGTGACTGTGCTGCCTTCGCCAAGAAACAGCGAACCATAGTTGCAAAGCCGCCCTTTCCACCAGGCAAGATCCTCCGCCTGAACCTGAACGTGTTCACATGCCCATTCATCACTCACTTGCGCGGCTTCTTCTCGATCGTCACAGGTAATCACCACACCGTAATCACGCCAAGCGGATTCACAGACATCGGCATTCGGCATATCTGCAATCACACTGGGCATGAGTTCAATGACCTTTTCGCCCAGCGTTTTACTGGTGGTAAACAACCAAACTGGCGAATTAGGCCCATGTTCAGCTTGTGAAACCAAATCCACCGCAATCGTCATTGGGTCTGCCGATTCATCTGCAATCACCGCCGATTCGGTTGGGCCAGCAAAGACATCAATCCCGACTTCACCGAACAACAAGCGCTTCGCCTCTGCGACATAAGCATTTCCCGGACCAACGAGGATATCGGCCTGTTTTCCGGTGAATAGGCCAAATGCCATGGTCGCGATAGCATGAACACCGCCCATTTCGAGGATGATGTCTGCACCAGCAAGATCCATGGCATACACCACAGCCGGATTGATGCTGTCCCCGCGCGGCGGAGAGCAAGCGATAACGGTTGGAACACCTGCCGCTTTCGCGGTAGCAATACTCATCAGTGCGGAGGCGGCATGGGCATAACGTCCACCGGGGACGTAACAACCTGCGCAATCGACAGGAATAATGCGCTGGCTCAGTTTCACGCCTGACTCGGTTTCGATTTCGAATTCCGTCAAACTGGCACGTTGCGCTTCAGCAAAACGACGCACCTGACGATGAGCGAAATCAATATCATCTTTCACCTGTTGCGGAACTGACGCGATCAGCGCTGCTTTCTTTTTGTCAGACAGGATGAAATCACCCTGCCAGTTGTCGAATTGCTTGGCATATTCCTCCACGGCTGCAGTGCCATCTCTGCGTATGTGGGCAAGGATTTCCTTCACCACTTGCTGAATACGTTCATCTTCCGTTTGCACTTCTGATTCCCGCTCGGCGCGTTTGAGGTATTCCATGTCGTTATCTCCCTTCCTTAGGCGGGTTTAGCAATAGCTTTCAAAGTCAAAGGCATCGCGATAGCCCGGCAGTGCCTGAGCGCCGCCTGTATGCAGGAACACAATGTTGTCGCAGTCTTTGAATTCGCCTTTGCGAATAAGGTCGATAAGTCCCGCCGCGCCTTTGCCGGAATAAACAGGGTCCAGCAAAATGCCTTCGTAACGGGCAAACATTTCTATCGCTTCCATGGTGCTTTCAGCAGGAATGCCGTAACCATCTCCGACGTAATCACAGTTCGCGCGCACGTCTTCACGTTTAACCGCACCGGAGATACCTAATAAATCGCAGGTCTTTTCTGCCAGCTTGAAAACATTCCCTTCTTGCTGTGGTTGAGGAACACGAACGCCAACACCAAGCAAAGGGATTTGGCTGTTGGTGGCGATAAGACCAGTGACTAAGCCTGCCTGAGTGCCGGCAGAGCCCGTCGCATGAACAAGGTGGTCGATTCTTAGGCCCATCTCATTGGCTTGGTTGACCAGCTCCAACGCACAATTGGCGTAACCCAATGCGCCAATCGCATTCGAGCCACCGCCAGGGATGATGTAAGGTTTTTTGCCTTCGGCACGCAGTGTCGCAGCAACATCTTCCATCGCAGCATTCATGTCTGTGCCGCCTGGATATTTGCTGAGTGACGCCCCAAACAGTTGGTCAAGCATCACGTTGCCGTTGAGTACGTAATCCGGGTTTTCAGACGCGGTGCGATCTTCCAACAAGATGTGGCACTCCAAACCGCATTTCGCTGCAATTGCTGCTGTCTGACGACCATGGTTAGTTTGGGTCGCGCCTTGGGTGATGATGGTGTCAGCGCCTTGTTCAAGCGCATCTGCCATCAGGAATTCAAGTTTGCGGGTTTTATTACCACCGCCAGCCAGACCAGTACAATCGTCGCGTTTAATCCAGATTGTTGGCCCACCCAAAGCTTCAGAAAGGCGCTTCATTGGCTCAAGCGGTGTAGGTAGATGCGCAAAGCGCAAACGTGGAAAGCGTGAAAGGTGCATGTCGTTGTCCCTAATAAATCGGAAAAAATAAAAAATGTGTTGCCATTTCAGACTGTGAGACGTTTTTGACTTGCGCCAATACCTATATTGAAGCGTGACCGGTTACTTTTCGGCATAACCGATTTAGCAGGAAGCTAAGAGGCTGTATCTATGGAATTAAAGTGGTTAAAGGACTTTATTGCGCTCAACGATTATGGGAGTTTCTCGAAGGCTGCAGAGGCTCGTTTTGTGACTCAGCCAGCATTCAGCAGACGTATCCGGTCACTAGAAAATTGGCTTGGTGTTGCCTTGGTAAATCGAGACAGTTTGCCCACCACACTGACGGATGAAGGAAGGAGCTTTGTTGAGGAGGCGCAGCGTTTGTGCCATGAAATGGAAGACATTCGTACCCGATTGCAAACCCAAAAAAGCGGTCGCTCATTGGTCTTTCTGGCGCAGCACTCCACCGCAGTTTCTTTCTTCCCAGCATGGATCCATACACTTAGCCCTTTGATTGGCGATATGTTGGTAAAGCTGGTACCGGGCAATATCCATGCGTTGAATGAATCGTTTCTCGCGGGCTCTGGCGATTTTATGCTGACTTTTGGTTCACAGGCCTTAGATAGCCCGCAAATCAAACGTAACAGCCAGTGCATTCAAGTGGGAACGGATACCTTAGTGCCTGTTTCTGCACCCAACGACCAGGGTTACCCCATACACAGCTTTGAAGAAGGGAAGCCCTGCCGTTTGTTGGCCTTTCCTGAAGAAACCTATCTGGGAAACCTGATTAAGCAATCTGCCATTGCCAATATTCCGAGCCAATACCGTTTCGATATCGTTTGTGAAAATGAAATGGCAGAGGGTTTGAAAGCGATGGCGAAGCAGGGTTTTGGCGCCACCTGGCTGCCATCTAGCCTGATTAAAGAGGAGCTTGCCAACCAACAGTTGGTGATACTAAACGCACCCTTTCCAACCTTGGATCTTCGGATTTTGCTTTACCGAAACCGCCACGGCTCTAAACCCGAGGCGGAGCAGTTCTGGCATTATTTGATGGAGCTGTATGGGCAGGAGTAAGCGAGATTAATGGCTCATTTGGTCGTGTTGAAAAACTCAGTCAGCACGATATGGGTCACTACCTGTTTGATGTCTGGAATCGCCTGAATCACTTCGCGGATTTGATTGATACGGTTCATGCTGGGTACTTCCACATACAGCATCATGTCAGTTTCGCCGCTGATCGCATGACACCATTTCACCCCTTCAATCCGGCGAATGGTTTCTGCATAAGCCTCACAGTGGTATTGGCTCGATGAAGTGTCATATTTCAATGCAAGGTACGCGCAGACCATTTCGGCGCTTTTGTTCTCCACCACATCGGCGTGGTAGCCAAGAATAACTTTGTCTTGTTCAAGCTTTTTGATTCGTGCTGTCACTGCGGAACGCGACAAATTGACGTCCCGCGCGATTTCGCTGACGGAACGACGTGCATCCACACGCAGAATATCCAATATTTGTTGGTCGAACTTATCCATGTTCTTCTTTCGATTCTCTTTTCGTAAATCACTTCTCTCGCAGAATATTGCGCGAAAACTGTCACTTTGTCAGCCTCAGCAATAAAAACCGTCAATCTGACGCTGAACAAAGACACTTTGCGCGATGCTTTTTCAATCAATCAGCTTTAATCTGGCAGCAGTCATCAACACACGGATACTGGCTAGGACGCCCCATGAATCAACTCAAAAAAGAAATCACATTACTGTCCGGTATCGGCCAACTTTCTACCACCCTTTTGGGTACCGGACTATTCATGATCCCTGCTATTGCAGCAGGTATCGCCGGTGAGTTTTCCCTCTGGGCATGGCTTTTCCTGTTCGTCGCTATTTGCCCGATAGCCCTGACATTCGCCCAGTTAGGTAAGCGCTACCCGAATGCAGGCGGTACCGCTTATTTCGTCCGCAAAGCTTTCGATAAAAGGTTAGAGCGGAGCGTCGCTTGGCTCTTTGTCAGCGTGATTCCCGTTGGTGTTCCAGCGGCCGTTGCGCTTGCTGCTGGCTTTCTCCAACAACTTTTGCCTGAGCCAGTCAATGGCTCTCTGACGGCTCAACTTGTTACAGTCGCGCTCTTGGTGGGTGTCAATTTGATGGGTGCTAAATCTTCAGGGCAGCTGCAAACGCTTATCGCCATCAGCATCTTTCTCTTGGTTGGCGCCTTTCTGTGGAAAGGCGGCGTTGGTATAACCGATTTGACCATGCCCTCCATCAGTGAGGAATCCTTATGGCCCATTGGTGCTGCGCTTGGTGTGATGTTCTGGTGTTTTGTTGGCGTTGAGGCTTTCGCCCACATGGGTGAAGAGTTTAAAAGCCCGGAACGGGATTTTCCTATCGCGATTATCGCAGGCTGCTTTATTGCTGGCGCAACCTACTGGGCCATGTCTGTGGTCATCCTGAAATTCGGCGCTTACGGCACCCCACAGTTTGATAGCGCTTCAATCCCCTGGCTGAGTGAAAACTTGTTTGGTCCGAACTTTAAAATGCTGATCAGTGTGATTGGCTTCTCCGCCTGTTTCGCCAGTGTCAATCTATATACGCAAAGCTTTTCACGCATGGTTTGGGCGCAAGCTCGAGAGAACAAGCCAGAAGGAAAAATGGCGCAGGTTTCGAGCCGTGGCGTCCCCCAGAATGCGACCTTAAGTGTCGGTGGCGTGCTGGCAGCTTCCTGCATCATCGGATATTGGTCAGGCTTGGATTTGGAGTTTTTCCTTAAGCTCGCAAACAGTGTGTTCGTGTTGGTTTATCTGTTGGCGATGCTCGCAGCATTGAAACTTCTGGAAGGTGCGGCGAGATGGCTGGCAGGTATCGCGCTGGCACTTTGTGTGATTGTTTTCGTCTGTCTTGGCTGGTCGATGCTATATGCACTGGGCGTATTTGGTCTTTTGATGTTTCAGGGGAAAAAAGACACCACCAAAGCAGCCGTCTAACCCGTCTAGACATCGCAAATATTTTGTGAGACCTTTCGCAAAAGTTTTGAAATACCCAAATCTATTTGGGGTACAACAAGAAAGAGCGATCACGGATGTTTGTTTTATTAGATGGCGGCATGGGGCGAGAGCTTCAACGTATCGGTGCCCCATTTTCCCAGCCTTTATGGAGCGCTCAAGCGCTGATTGAAGCGCCAGATTGTGTTTATCAGGCGCACCAGAATTTTATTGATGCGGGATGCGATGTCATCACAGTCAACAGCTATGCCTGCGTCCCTTTCCACTTGGGCGAGCAGCGATATCAGGAACAAGGCTTTGAATTGGCAGAGTCTGCCGCGCAAATTGCCCGTCGTGCCGCTGATGACAGCGAAAAGAAAGTCAACGTTGCGGGCTGCATTCCTCCGGTTTTGGGTTCCTATCGCCCTGACCTTTTCTCGGCAGAAAAAGCACGTACCATTATTCAAACACTGGTTGATGCACAAGCGGGTTACTCAGATATTTGGATAGCTGAAACCATTAGCTTGATTGAAGAATTCGAAACGATTTTCGACGTACTCAAAACTACCAATCAACCTGCCTACTTTGCTTTCAGCTTAATGGACACTGAAATCGATCAACCTCGATTACGTTCTGGTGAATCTGTGGCGGATGCAATTCGCGTTGCGTGTGAAAAAGGCGTCGATGGCGTGTTGTTTAACTGTTCACAGCCCGAAGTGATGCTCGATGCTATTGCTGTAGCAAAGAACATTATCGAAGAGTCCGGAAAAGACATTTCTCTCGGTGCTTACGCCAATGGTTTCACCGCTATTCACTCAGACCACGAAGCGAACGACTCGCTGACGAAAGTTCGTGACTTATCGGCTGATGAATACGCAGCATTCGTTCGTGCCTGGTTAGATGCGGGTTCAAATATTGTGGGAGGATGCTGTGCAATTTTTCCGGAGCACATCGCCTATCTGGATGCACTCCGGAAGGTTCACGACTAGCTCGTTACTGCCAACTGACGTTGTTTCACTTTTTCGCTTTGCAGAAATTCAATCACCAATAGATTGAAAATCCGCGCTTTTTCAAGGTGAGTGTTGTGCGCCGCCAGCGGCACCACGGCGAGGTTAGTATCTTTTATGCCTCGCCACAGTGTTTCGGTTTGCTCCCACATGTAGGAGCGATCGCTGTCTGGCCACAACACCAGCGTTTTCGCTTCAATCTGATCGAGGCGTCCCAAAGACTTCCACCCCGCCATCGCACGCAGCCCGTTAATATAGGTTTGTGTGGACACACGTTCAGCAAGAGCCATTCCCCCAACAAAATCAGGATCTTCTTCCCCTTCAGAAAACCAGGTTCGGACAGTATCCCGAGCTACTTGCTCTGTGCCCTCTTTTTCAGCGCGTGCCATGCTGTCTTCAAGCGATTCAAAGCGCCCGGGCAAGCGGCCATTCGGACCGGTTGCGTAGAGCACTAAACCCATCACCCTGTCTTTCGCTTTTATTGCCACTTCCTGGGCAATCATTCCTCCCATTGAATGTCCCATCAGATGAAAACAGTCAATACCGAGCTCATCCAGTTTTCCCAATACGAAATCTGCAAAGCCTTCAACGCTGTCCAGACCCGTTTCTTTCGCCTTTCCCCCATAGCCTGGCAAATCGAACGCGACAACGTCGAAGCGCGTTGAAAACAATTCAATCTGTTTTTCCCAATAGGTCAAACTGCTGAGAAACCCATGAACCAGTACCAAAGTGGGTCCGGTTCCTACACGTATACAATTCATCGTTATTATTCCATTAACTCAGGGAGCCAAAGCGCTGTGTCAGGCAGTCCGACCAACAACAGCAGCAAAATCACAAGCGCGAAAATAAATGGAACACAGCCAACGATCACATCCCCAATGGTCACGTCATCTCTCGCGAGACTCTGAATAACAAAGAGGTTGAGCCCGACAGGCGGTGTCAGTACTGCTATCTCCATGGTGATGGTGTAAACCACCCCAAACCAAATCAGGTCAAAGCCGGCCGCATGCACCAATGGGAACAGGGTTGGCAGAGTGATAAAAGTCATGGAGACAGGTTCTAAGAACATGCCGAGAATGATGTAGAAGACCACAATCATTGCCAGCACGGCGTAAGGTGATAAATCCATTTCAACGAACAGCTGGGTAAACTGTTGTGGGATTTGGTGGTAGGTCATCACGAAGCCAAATAACACTCCTGATGACAGCAGCAAGCCCAAGTAACCCATGGTCTGCATCGTAGACTTGAGGGATTCGAGCAGGCCATCCCAACGAAGGCCACCAAAGCAAAATGCCATGAGGAGGGTGATAACCGAAGAAACCGCCGCCGCTTCTGTTGGCGTCGCGATGCGGCATAGATTGAGATGGTGATGACTAAGCCGATGATCATCACGGGCGTCAGTGCGGACAGCGCCACCAGCCAAGGGATCGGCTGAATGCTTTCTTGTCCCGGAATATCTTGAGGTGCAACCTTCCCCCACACCGCGACAATGATGAAAAACATGGTCACCAATACCAATCCGGGTACCACACCCGCAATAAACAGCGAGCCAATGGACTGATCTGTCACGATGCCATAGAAAAGCAAGATCAAGCTCGGCGGCAACAGAACACTTAGCGTCCCCCCTGCAGCCAACACACCGCTCGACAGGCGTTTCCCATAACCCAGCTTCAGCATTTGCGGCAGGGCAACACCACCGATAGTGAGCGAGCCGACCATGCTCGAACCACACACTGCACCGAAACCTGCACACGCACCGATGCTTCCGTAAGCCGCAGCACCGCGTAGCGGCAGCTTACTGTGCATAAACCAGTAAAGGTTGGGACCAATCGAGGAGCGGCCTATCAATTCACCAAGGAAAACGAACAGCGGAACCGCCAGAAGAATGTAGTCAAACCACACGCCCCACAGTTTCAGTTCTACCGTGACCAAAGAGGATTTCAGGCTTAATATATCGAGCAAAAACGGGATTGATGCAGCGGCAAGCGCAAAGGGGATCGGCAGGCCAATGATGATGAACCCCATCAACAAGCCCAGCATACCTAGCCCAACTACGTACCATTCCATAACACTTCCTTGTTATTGTTTGTTTTGGCTGAGTTCAGCGTCATCCGTCGCCGCTCTTCCTTGCGGCTTACGAGGTGGTCTGCCAGCGAGCAGCAAATACGTTGCTGTCAGGCAGAAAACCAACAGGGATAACACGACGGGAATCCAGAAATAGAATCGCGGCCAGAGAAGAATTTCGGATGCCGCACCGGAATCAATCGACTTGAACATGGCTTTCGCTGATGCAGTAAAGAAGAAAGCGCCAATCAGCAACATCACCAACATGTTCAGCTTGTCGACCCAAAATTGCAGGGTCGCGGGTAGCTTGTCGCGCACGATCCCTACTTTGGGATAAGCATCATTCAGCAGCGCATACGAGATACCGAGAAATGCTACGGGCACCAACAAGAGCGCGGTAGCTTCTGTCACCATGCCATCTGGCGAGTCGAGGATATAGCGAACTCCAACACCGTAGCTGATCCAGACAGCCTGGATCAGCACGATTACGGCACCGCAGTAGAGCAACGCTAGAGATAGCCAGTTCAAAGCCTTTAACAGGTTTGATTTCATACTGCGCACCTCTTTAGTTATTCGCTGTGCGCAGCAAACAAACTCCGGACTTTGTCAGCCAGTGGCACGCCACAGGCACCATTTACTTCCGGTGTCCATTTCTCCTGAATACCTGCAAGTAGCTCACCGGTACGTTCTTCAGACATGGAAACCGCAGAACCGCCGTTCGCCATCACGGCATTGCCGACACGCTCATCAACCCAAGTTTCATAGCGTGGTTTCAACCAAGCCTCGGCTTCCTTCGCCGCTTCCTTCAGCGCTTTCTGGTTGTCTGCACTCAGGCCATCAAACTTGTCTTTGTTCATCATGTAGATGATGTTGCCGTAGAACATGTTGGCGTTAACCATATAGGGCATGACCGACCACAGTTTCCATGAACTGTAGGTCGCGACGCCCATGTTGATGCCATCAACCACGCCACGCTCTGCGGACTGGAACACCTCTTTGGGTGCAACGAACACTGGCTTGCCGCCCCAGGTTTCGATCATCAGGCTTACCAGAGGACCGATTGAGCGAACCAACTTCCCGTTCAGCTTACCGATATCTGATACAGGCTCTTCAAACCACCACTCTTGATCATAGGAATAGTTAGAGTTGATCAAAGGGATAAGGTCAGCTTTCGCCGCTTCCGCTTCAATCAATGCAGCGTAATCAGCATCAAGCTCAATTTGTTTTTCAAGGTTGATCGCTACGGGATACAGCGAAGTGACGCGATAACATGGCAAACGCTTATCGGCAGGAATCCAGCTGATATCCGATACGCCACCTTGAACAGCATCGACACCTTCGCTCCAACCATGCAAAGTGCCGGATGGGAAAACCTGAACTTTCAAGTCACCATTACTTTTCTCTGCCGCAAGTTCTGCAAATTTCTGGAAGCCTTGATAGCGAATGTCGGACTCGTTGACATAAGTGGACAGGCGAATGGTTTCTGCCGCTTGAGCGGTGAAAGGTAAGGCACCGACAATGGCGACACTTAATGCGCTTTTCAGAAAAGAACTGACGTTGTTGCGGTACTTCATGAGACTTCTCCCTAGTCTGATTTTCCATGATTTGCAGCGCTGGACATTCGCTGCGATTCATCCATATTGGTTTTCGGCCGCCGAGGTAGCGTGCGGCTAAAAACACTCAATTAAGCATGGTCAGAAGAGCCAATTTTGCATCATGCCAATTCGGTTGCCCTACATACCGAAAAGTTATGCCCCCAAATAACTCTCATAAATTCATAGCATTAAACAACGAGACTTCGCTTAGTCTAGAAAAGAAAAACTTTTCACACTTATCCATAGATTTAGTGGTGAATAGGCCATTTTCTTATCTTTAAGCCGTCCAACCCGTCACTTTCTGATAGGTTTAGAAAAGCGTACTTTCGAAGGAACGAAGATCACACACGCAATCAGGCATGCAGTCAGGGCTTGGAGGGGATATTGGATTTTAAGTTATTGGAAGATTTTGTTTGTCTGGCACATTCAAGCAGCTTTACCTCTGCCGCCAGAGAACGCTTTGTCACCCAACCCGCGTTCAGTCGACGCATCAAAGCCCTAGAGCAATGGGTAGGCACAGATCTCGTGAACCGCGACTCTCCGCAACTGGAACTCACGGAACAAGGCAAAGCTTTTGTGATTGAAGCGGAAGAGATCCTCAATCGACTGCATCTCGCCAGAGAGTCTGCCCGGGCATTGAAGAAAACCCGAACCAATGAAATTTCTGTGGCTGCGCAGAACTCAATCGTTCAAACCGTCTTTATGTCATGGATGCATGAAATCGAAAAAGAAGTCGGCCCTGTTTATGTAAAGCTTTCCTCTGATCGTCTTGCTGATTGCATAGAAATGTTTAGAAATGGGTCTGTTGATTACCTGCTTTGTTATACCCACAACGAGCTTGGAAACGCTATTGATGACAACCGTTTTCAAAGCACAGTGATAGGCCAAGAAACCTTGGTTCCAGTCTCCCTGGCAACCAACATGCAAGCCATGTTTCATCTTCCCGGTGAAGCCAATAACCCGATTCCTTTGGTGGCTTACACCCATCAGTCTTTGTTTGGTAAATCAATCGACCAAATGCTCGACAAAGAAGCGTGTTACCTGAACAGACGCTATGAAAACCCCTTCGCCCACACGCTAAAATCCATGGTGCTCGGCGGCTATGGCTTAGCTTGGCTCCCCTATTCATTTGTGAAGGATGAATTGGTGCGTGGAGAGCTTGCACTGGCAGGCGATGAGAAATGGAATATCCCCTTTGAAGTCAGGCTGTTTTATAGAGAGCCCGATGATTCGTTATCTCACGCGATTCATAACATTTCTGAAGGAATGACGGAGATGACTAGCATTAAATAGGCGGGGAAACTGCCGCCTTCTTACCACCTTATTTTGCCAGTCCCAAGAGTAGCCCGTTTTCTCTCCAGAGCTTCACTTCCACACCATCAACCACAATGGAGTCCAACTCTTTCTCTGAGTCGAGCATGTCGGGTAGTTTCGCTTGATATAGCGTATACACATCACCGTTTTCTTTGTTTTCGACTTTCAGTTGCGCCGCGATCTTCCCATCAATGCTGCAATATCTACCACCAATAATTCGCCATACATTTGCCGGCAATTGTTCTGAGGCTATCAGCGAAAAATCGAGTCTGTTCAAATAATGTTGAATATCATCAAAGACATCACTTTTCACTTCCATCTGCATCTGGCTGTTATGGTTATAGGCAATTTCAGCTGCGATCCGCTGATAACCCTGACTCCACCCAGTAAAGATGATCAACGAGGTGCAAAGTAGTAGTACCGCTGCTAAAGAAGACAGTAAGCGAACTGGTGACTTGTTGGGTTTACCCAATGACTGGAGCTTAGACAGTTGCGCCTCAGAAAGCTTTTTTTGTTCGAACTCTTCTATAAGCGCATCTTTAAACGTTTCCTTGTTTTTGTTCATCACAACACCTGCTCATTTAAGTGACCAAACTGCGCGACTAGCCGCTTTCTCATCCGTCTAATTCGCGATAACAAGGTTCCAATTGGCGTATCGGTCAATGAGGCAATTTCTTGCAACGTCTTTCCTTCTACCGCCCACAGAAACAGTAATTCCCTTTCCTGTGGCGACAGTTCTTCAAGCACCAATTTCACGTTCTCTTTTTCAATTTGCAGCTCTTCCAACGAACGCATGGTCAGCGAATCGTTTTGAATTACGCTATCTAACTCGTTAGCCTCAACCACTAACTCCAGATGCCTTCTCCGATATTGATCGATGAAGGCATTGCGGATCGTGGTCATCAAATAGGCCTTTTTGCGCTTGCGGAGATTATTCAATCGCAAAGCTTTTTCACAACTGGATTGAACTAAGTCAAACGCCAGACTCTCATCTTGGCAAAGTGAATACGCGTACCGATAAAGCTGATTGAGAAGCTCCTCATCAAACGTCTCACTTTCCCTTTTCCTGAAAAAATTCCACATAGATAAACGGCCCACCTACTTCAACATCCGTTGACTACAGGTGGGCTCACTCCTCAATCATTCTTTCAAGAAACTGGCTTATATACGCCAAATACATGTTTGGAACGGTTGATTAGGTCAATCAAAGTGAAGCGTTCACCACCCCCTAACTTCATCAACACTAGACCTGCCGCAGCCAATGCAAATTCCCGCTTAACACCATTTAAGTTTGCGATAACACCTTTATCGACATTGAGTTTGGTGAACATAAACCAAATCATGATAGCCAAGACAACACCGCCAGCGATTTTGACAAATTTAGGACGACCAAACACAAGTACGACTCCTACCAATGCAAGCAACAACTGACTGGTCGCAAAGGTCGGAATTTTGCATAAGCGCCAAAGAAACCACCGACGATAAAGGTTAAGCCAAGAGAGAACCGAAGCAGTAGCCCCAACGAATTCCAATCTGACTGCTCAACGATATAGCCACGTTTATTATCTAAACTGCGCGCGCCTGCACCCAGGTTAAACAGCACGAACATTAAGCCTGACAGAGTAATGTCACGGATTTGGACGAATATAGCGGGTGAAGTGTAAGTTTTCACACCCACTGAAGCCCCCGGTACCGTATCCACAGGTAACGAGAACACGAAAGTCCACAGCAGCAGGCCATAGAAAAGCGCCAGTGGCCTCACCATCAGCCCCACAACCAAAGCAATACCGGAAAAGAGCTCGAACGCGGAGAGCGAAGTGAGAAAAAACCAGGGGGTAAGAATACCGTTGCTGAACAAATAGTCCTGAAACAGCTCGTTGATATAGCCAGTGGTTCCCATGTAATTGGCAACCATTGCCGCTTGGTGAGTGCTTGAGAGTAATAGACTGAGCTTGGATAACCCACCGATGACAAATACGGTGCCTAGACCAAGGCGTAATATCAATGCCGCCTTGTTGAAGAAGGTATTTTCTGAATTCATTTTGATTCTCTAGTTGAAGGTAAAAAGTCCTGTTTTCACTCCAATAACGAATCACTGACTGAAATTATTGCCTCTTGGGAGAAATTTTTTTGTCGCGGGAAGACTGGATACTGAAACATACGCCAAATCGATTGTTACTCGCCTCTTTCCAGCCCCCAACCAATCATGTTACGTGTTGCGATAATCCGGTACTCACCGATAGGTTCATTCGCAATATTGGCGACCATAATAGCCATGATGGGCCGCATTGATTCGCCTTGTTCACTCAGCGGCGATTGCTCGGAGAGTTTTTCAAATCCTGGGCTAATTTCGCTTTGCGTGCGACGAATCGTAAACACAACGCGACGATGACCGGTGCGATCGGCGCTTGAAAGTACATCGACATACACATCAACAGTCGTATCGATTTGCTGCTGAGGAACAGGTTGGGCTGCTGGTGCCGGAGGTTCCATTCCACTTGGGTCCCCTGGTCTTCCCAGTGCTTCTTGTTCCTCAGGTGAGTACGTTCCCATGTGTACGAAAAAGCCCACCATACCCGACACAACAGCGGGCAATGCACCACCAGCAACCAACATTGACTCCTGAATTGCGGTACCTCGGATGACATTCGCCATTCCCCCTTCTACCAAACGGAGTCCGGCACCACTTTGAATCATATGATCCATGATAGTGACTGGCACCAATCTGCTTGTTGCACCTGCTGGCATTAGTCGGCTTAAAGCGGTCGCTGACAGTTCTGAAGCTTCCAGCAATGCCCCTTGCAAAATGCCGCAACTGGTAGGATTCCCGCTCAACCAACGAACAATCGCAGGCGCACTGTTTTGCACTATGCCTGTCGCACGTTCAATATCGACGGCCGCTTCACCCGCCTCAATCACGACATAGGCATTCACTCTTCGACCCAGACTCTCAACAGCTTCTTGCCCTAGAGCACGCGGTGCTTCATGGAACAGAACACGCAATGGGCCACCATGAACACGAATGAGTTGGCCTGCGGCGTTTTTCGCGTACATGACAGCATGATTCAGGCCCCCCTCAGTCACCAATAGCATCGCCCCACGTTGTAAAGCTTGCATCATTTCTGCCGATGCAGCAGATCGCGAGGCAAATACAGCGCCTCCCTCACGGACAAACCCTTCTGCGACTTCCCGTGCCATAGCCTCAGTCGCAATTTCTCCGCCTTCCCGAACCACTAACCGACTCCCTTGTCGGGTCAAGGCTGTGCGAACTAACGCAGCCGGTGCACGGATTAATGCTCTTGCAGCCACACTTGCTGATCCCAATGTCGCCATATCAAGCATTAAAAATCCCACCCCAAGCACACGTTGAAAGTAGGACTCTGCTTCGCGAATTTGCTGAATAGATCCGTAAATCGGCGCCAAGGCCCAAAGGCTTTGGGAATCATCTTCTTCCCCAGCTGCGTGACGCCGACGGTTTTCTTCTGGACTGTCTGACACAGCACACGTCACCAGCCCTGCTGCCAAGCCAATTCCAGCAAGAATTAACCACGGAGCAATCTGATGGACGTCTTCGTCAACAACCTGACGAATATCATATCGACGACCTGCTAAAGCGGCTTTCGTTGCGCTTTCCGCCTCTCTTTCTGAGTGCCAATTTGGCTGACTCAATCGAGGTTGATGATGAGTTGATTGACCTCCCAACCTTCCTTGCACGGCGTGAGCCAGCTCATGCCCGAGAACATGCCTTCCCGCATGGCTATCCAGACTGATCCGGCTATCCATTACAATATGGTCGTTCAACGTAAATGCGACGGTGTTTAGTGCCTGCAACGCGCTTTGCTCTCTTACTCCCTGATGCAACCTAACGGGAGATAAGTCGTACCCATACGCACTTTCAAAATGCACACGGGTTGCTTCAGGAATTGGGTTACCTGAAGATAAGGGCGCAGTATTAAAGCCAGCGGGAAATGACGGTTCCATTGCAGCTTCAGTTTTGGTCTCTTGGGCGGCTTCAAGAAGCGCTTGACCAAACCCTCTCACGCTGGAAGCAACAGATGTCGGAACCTTAGCAGTGTGCTTAGGTGTTTTAGCATTGCTGAATTGCCTAACCACCCGAGCCATATTCATTGGTTTTGTTGCATTACCCCCTGGCAATACTCTTAACGAACTTCCAGTACATTCAGAAACGGCAAGCGCGTTCTCGGCTGTTGTCTTTTTGTTTGACGACAACAACTCACTTCCACGACGTGAAAGAATATTTGCGCTTTTCGCATCTTTTTTGGGCGTACTACTCGGCGTCACTTTTTTCTGAGGGGCGAAAGACAAGGTCTTAACTCAAACTACTTTTTCGTCGGCCTTCTTTTCGGCGTAGTCGGTGAAACCTTTCTTTTCGTCGTCGCTTTTAACACCGCATCGGTATTCACCTTGGGTGTTCTTGGTGCGCGAGGCTTGGGTTTTGGTTTCGGCTTTTCTTCGGTTTTGGGTTGTTCTGGCTCCGCGACCATCTTTTCGAACCGCTCTATGTCAACGAGCTGTTTTTTCTCTTGTGTTATCGCTTCATCCATTTTTTTATTGAACGCTGCACGTTGCTCTTCCAGTTCTTTGATACGACTTTCAACCTTTGCCTTTTTGGCCGCAGCGGCATTGCGGGTTTTCACTACCGGATTCTTCACGTTATTCGGTTGACCCGCCTTTTCCATTTCGCTGATGAGCGAAAGGTGTTTTTTCAATACTGTGCTTGCCTTTGCCATGATTTCGCTCCTTGGTTATGCCTGAGTGTTGAAGCCAGACTCAGGCGCAGGGAATTCAGGGTGATTGATGATTGAGCCGCGGACGACATTGCCAATAAAAGGCCCTTCCATGCCGTTGAAGTTGAACGAGGGAAGGAAGAAAGTACCGGATTTGACGTGGTTACCCATCACTGATGCTTGGCTGCCATTAAGGATGACTGTCGCGCCATTGGCTATGTTGTCGTCGTTGGTACCGACGTGTTCGATGAAGTTGTTATTGAAAAGAACACGTTCGAAACGCATTCTGATATTGTCGCTGAGGCTGCGGGTGAGGATTTCCACCAGTGTGTCAGCACCACGGCCAAGGAATTTATTGTTGGCTACCTGACAGGCATAGCCAAGAAACACCACGCGTCTGTCGCCAAAAGGGAATGAAATTTCCATTAATCCTTGCATTAACAAGGCGCGGTCTTCCAAAACACGTTCCCTTGTCAGCAAATCAGAATAGGAAACCAGATTGCTTTCCACGCGGGCTTCAAGCACATACAGTGCTCCGATGCCGACGGTTCTTTGCTGATTCACCACCTCGTCTCGACCCACACCCGTGTTCAGCACTTCGTTGGATTCAATATGACACTCTCCGAGGTGGAACAGGCTCATGATCGATGAAGCAAAAATACTGGCACCAGATACGCCGACATAATTCAGCCGGTTTCCAATAATTCCCGCTCGGGCAATACAAAGGAACACGAGAATACCGCCATGGGTACAATTCGCGATTTGGTTGTTGGTGACATCAACACGCACACAGCGCTCACAGAAAATCGCGGCACCATCATCACGGATTTGGTTGCTATTGATTTGAACGTCTTCACATTCACTAACAAACACCGCCAAGGTGACGGTCACCATGGTGTTGTTTTCGATGCTGACCAAAGTACATTCTGTGGCAGATACCGCGAGTTCAGTGCCTCTGTCGCCTGAAATGTCATTGTTGTCGATACGAAGCCCAACGACCTGGTCTGCAATCACACCGCCACTACATCCGCTGATCCAGTTTTGCGCGGCGGTGATACCTCCTGTAAAGAGTTCATCGTCCTCACTGCCGATCATTATTGCGACTTGGGTTTCAACCTGTTCTTCGGTTTGGATGCGGTTGCGCTCAATCAAGGTGCCAACACCACTAACCATGATGCCCGTACTCTCTTCCGCCAACAGAAGGATTTGATTTTCAGACACCGTGCCGTATGCACAGTTGGATTCCACTGCAACCGCATCAAGCTCACCGGCCATTCGGCTCAGTGTGATGCGGTTTCCTTTGACTTCGCTGTATGAAGCCGTTGAGAACACGGGTCCCACAGGCTGGTTATTGATGACAACACCACGGGCAAAGCCGTCAATATCATTCTCAATGATCCTTGCCCTACCGGCAATTCTGGCTACCGCGACGCCAATCAACCCGGGTAGTTGCTCCGCGCTAAAGCGGACTAGGTTGTTGTTGATGGTGACATCTTCGCCACCGTCACCAATCCAGACACCGATCGGTGAACCTTCGAACTGACAATGGCTGACTCTCACCCTCTGACAATCAAACAAACCGACTGCAGGGTTATCAATCGATTGAACACTCCCATCGAGCGTTTGTACTCGGCAATCTTCGATTAGACTGTCCTGAGCTGTTCTTATCGATATGATGCCTTCCGGCTTGTCCGTCACGCCGCGATTCAAAATGGAAACGGTAGAAAGATGAATACCAGCGAGCACGCTGCCATCGTCCGAACGGACAGCAATAGCAGATTCACCGGAAAGGTTTCTGATTTGTGCGCCATGGCTTTCCCCATGCAGCGTCACGTTTGGATAGCGAATTCGGAGTGCTCGACGAATGGTATGAACACCCACTTTCAGGCACACACAACCACCAAATTCTGGGGAGAGGCTATCCAACGCGGCTTGAATATCTTCGCCCGGACGAACCACCACGGTACAGCAGCCAGCGGTGCCAATCGGGTCACGGCAATCCTGAAAAATCGGCTCAACAAACTCTCCTCCGACTACATCCAGAACCGCCAGTCGGCAGTAGTGGTGATGAAAGGCCTGAGGAGGCGCTTCTCTCAGCGTTTCTACCGAGCTGTCTGCATAGCGGGTGATAAAACTCCAGTTGTCGCTGACGTGATATTCTCCGGCGCCACCTTCCAGCGAGATAGCCACTTCCACGCCATCTTCCAAAGCGATGAATGTGCCTTCTGGTGCTGGGATTAAACCATCACCTCCTGGCGCATCCAGATTGACGATTTCATTACCGTCAGTGTCCAAAACCACGCCAGATTGATCCCAGCGGCGCAGTATTGGATGAATAGACTGATTAGCGGCATTCGATGCGGGCATCAGCATGATTTCGCCAACGCCCAAAGAGTTTGTCAGCACAACGGTGTTGGTCGCATCATTCACAGAAAGGATTTGCACCATGGTGCCAGGGTTACCTTCCAGCACTCGCACATCATCCGTTATTTCGGCCCAATCTCCCGCGTTGAATCTGAGGTAATCGTCTTTCGCTACCTGCTCTAACGTCAGGGTATTGTTCGCAGGTTGTGCGAGGATCCGTCCGGCAAACGCACCATTAACACGGGACCATTTCAGCAGTGGCACTTCATCTTCATTAGTGTCATGCACGGCCACCATGTAGGTGCGGTTTTCCAAACCTCGATAACCGCCTTCTGGTGGCAGTAAGCAAGGATCATCGACCGCTGATGCTGGGTTTGCACGGGTAGAAAGACGGGCAGAAGAAGGCTCAGTAAACGCTTCCCATCCTTCAATATCCTCATCATCGGTATTGCAGGTGACACCGTCATCCACAGCAAAGAGTTTTACCTGCCAAACGGTTTGTACCCGCGCGCTGGTATCTACGCCAATGGCCGGGTCGATGAGTTCTGGATCTTCAAGAAACGTGACCGGACGTTTCCAAACATCCAGAAAAACCAAATAGCGACCATCTTCCAGTTCAAGCGGTTCCATGATTGGAAGATACGGCTGGGCATCAAAATGGACAGGTTCTGAGCTCCGCAACTCTTCCAATGGCAGATAGAAGTCGTGTTCCCCGTGACCGAAGTTTTCTGCCATTAAGCCATCGACATAATAGCGGCCGGGGTGGATCAGCAATTCTCCACCAGCGATTTCAATCCGGAAACTGTCCGGCAGATGAGCCGGATATCCGCTGAATCCGGCTAAATCAATGCTTTCTGCACGAAAGCGTCGATCCACAATCGCCGCACCTTCATTGAGTGGCGTATCCGACACCACCCTTCCCTGCATTGACACCAGTTCGGAGTAGTTATGGCGTGGGTCAAACGTTTTTCCTGAAATATCTATAGCCATGAGTTCCTCCTCAGGTCACATAGATCAAGCCCGCATCAAGGCCGATGGGTAGAAATTCATTGAGACGAAACAGCAAAGCATCGTGCCGCTGCGGGTGATAGAGGTGGTGATAAACGCCCATTTCACTGCCACTGTCCGCGCCGCGTCGAATTTCCTCAGGAGCAGAAAGCAACAATTGACCATAGGCAGGGTCGTTGTATCGGGTTGACGTAAACCCAGGCACAACGCGTGCGCGAACACCCCGAATAATATGGGTGCGCGCCGAGTCAGAAAGCGCAGGGTTTCTTGCTTCTGCTGCTTCCACTGCTTTTGATGCCGCAAACTGTGGCTGACAACGATGCTGACGTGGCACTCTCGAATCTGGCGGAATAAAGGAAAATCTCGCACAGCCCGTCTGTCTTTGAAGTGCCCAAACGGGCGCAGTCCAATCGTCGCCTTCCGCTAACGCCGCATCCAGAATACTGTTGGAAATCAGGGGGAATGAGCGGGCACCTATTTTGCCAATCACGGTGGTTTCACAAAGTGTCAGCACACCGCCATGGCTCGTACCATCAAGAGAAGCGAAAGCTGTTCGGAAATTGGATGTGGCATCCAGAATGCTGTCTTTTATCGTGACTGATGCGCCTTCGACAGTGCGAATTCCGCCGAGAATAGAACGTTCAATTTCAATAGTCACATTGGGAATTTCAACCACCAGCGAAGGCTGCTCTGGCGAAGTCGGCTCTCCGTTAATGTCCAACGAAAGCCCCGGCACAAGCGTGATATTGCGCAGCACCAAGCGGCGAAGTGCGTTGTCGCCGGTATCGGGGATCAGCAAACGTCCACCTGTTACCACTAATCCATCAAGGACAATCTCTGCTTCTTCACCGCCAATGAGCGTCATGTCATCGCCATCAAGATCAACAAAGGCGCGATGCCCATCAGCAGCACGCAACGACAATGTTTGGTCGGCATTCACCGAAACATTCAGGGCTTCGCTGAACACATGGGAAACACCAATCTCGGCAACACCACCGTTTTGAATCAGATCCAGCGCAGGCTGAATGGCTTCGCCTTCACCAATCTCTTGGGATGGCGTATTGAAGACGATAAAGCCTTCGCTTCTAGGGTAAGACCCTCCACCAATATCTGCGGCAGCACCATAGTGATAGTTCACTTCGATGGTGTCGGGCACGGGTATTGAGGTCGGAAGTGAAAGCCTGCCTAACTCAGGATCAACGGAAATACGGTCGACTGGCGAATGCGCCCAGCCTGCGCCGTCATCACTCAAATTGCAGATTTGGAGTTGATCAGCCGTCTGCAAAATTCCGTCAATCACCACCGCAAAAGCATGAGGATAAAAAGTCGCCAAACGCGAACCTGAAATGCTTCTTCGTTTCAGCGCCACAGGCAGGTTTTCTTCTTCGGCGAGATGGTTGATATTTGGCTCTGGGATAGGCTGATTGAACAATTGGGTATTACACCCCAGCGGATTGAACAGGTAGCGTCGTGCATCCACCTGATAGGCAGGCACAATGGATTGACGATGATGAGTGAGGCGCCACATGAATACACCGACATTCCGGAAATGATGTTGCCCTTCACCCTGACTGATCCGACCCACTGCGGTGCTATAGCTGGCAGAATCAAAGGCTGTGCCGATGGATTCGCACTTGGCGCTGTTTCTCACATCCAATGTGTAGTGATTGTTTGGACGAAGTGCTGCCAAATGCTCAGGCCTCGACAACAGACGGAAGAATTCCACCACTCTGGCGGGATAGCGTGTGGTGTCCGTCGCCAGTTGCTCTAACGCTAAGGCAACGCCGCGACGACGGGTGATGCGGATCTGATTGGCAGCAGATGCGCGTTGGCTGACACCGGGGATCTCCGGACCATACCGATAACCCACCAACTCGCCCAGATATGGTGCTGCCCATTCGTCACAGGTTTCTATGAACTGGTTGTCGTAAAGCCGGTCGATATCATGCTTCACGATCGCTGCCTGCTCAGCCAATATTTCCATCAGCGCTTTGAGCGGATAGCCCTGCTCTTCGTCACGCCGACGGTAAACCTCGGGCAAGAGGTTGTATAAGGATTCCGGTGACAAGCTACTCATAAGCTGGCCTCCATAAAATCAAGCGCTTCAGGGTGCAGGCTTAATATGGTGGCACCTACGACTTCCCCCGAGACGATTTCGGCAACGGGAGCGGCAATGCCGTCATGACGTGTCGGCGTGTTTCCGGTGTAGAGTCTGTCAACCACCACTGCATCTATGCCATCGACTTTGTGGAGCAAAGCAATCACTTCACTGGCAAAAACCGGCTGGCCGAAATCGCGGGCCTCAAAGGAAAGCGCATCCCGAAGCTGGCTTTCCGCACGGGAAATTACATCATCAACAAGATAGTTTTCGTTGACTTTGATTTTGATGCCTAGGCGGAAAAACGTTTGCCTGAAACTGCGCAAGACAAAACGTGCAAATGGATCACCAGCCGCCACCAAGGCTTCCGTCAAGGCATCATGTAAATCGCCACCTTCAGGTACTTGAGCGCCTTCTTCTGCTGCCACGGTGACCACAACTTGAGGCCCATTGCTGAGATGCAGCCATTGCGATGTCGCCTTGGCAATGCCGCCATAGGCGCGGGAAAAATCGGCGTAGTCTGTCAGGGAAACCACGCGTCCCAAGGTTCGGCAGGAAAGCGGCGCACTGACGCGGATTTCATCGAAACTTTCAGGGTCTGCCCCACCTTCCGCATCAAGTAAATTGTTTACGCCCTGCAAACCCAAAGGTTGGGACATGAGTAGATTAAGTTGCCCCGCTTTCACCCGTCCTTCCAAACCCAAGGTTTTACGGTAGCTGGCTCGGATATTTTGTTGCCCTTTGCCCGGCATTGCCCCCAAGACACCATCACCAAACGCCACATGGCTGTAGCCGTTTTCATCGATGCGTAACGTGTAAATCCGATCTGTTGGTGAAGCATCGAGGAAGTGCGGCACTTGCTTCCAAAGGATCTTGTTAACGCGGATTTCCATCGTTGGTTTCACGCCTGTCGCCGTTGCTGCTGGCACAAAGGTTTGGGGCATTTGTTTGGCAGTGAAGGCAAGATGGGGCGTCGCACTGCCATCGCCCAGCACTTCTGCCACCGACTCACCTTGTGTTGCATCGGCGATGTTGGCGTGGATGCGCAAGCTTTGTGGCAAATAGGCAACGCCAATCGGCGCGGAGAACGTTAGTGTAGATGTGCTGTTTTCATGCGTGATAGATTGGATTATCTGTGTTGTCACCACAGGCTCTTCCCCGAACCCATCCGCTTGACCCTTCAGAATAACTTTTCGCCCTTCTTCTGCAGTAAACAGACTGTTCAGCTCCAACGAAATACTATTTTCATCCATTGGCTCAGTGATAGGCGGATCTGCGATATCAATCCATTCGCTGGCACCAAAACACGTGGTGCCACGGATGGACAGATCATCAAAGTGATCATCATCGTTTAGGGTTAAACGCGAGCTTTTACCCGTGACAGAGAAGAATGAAGCAGAGGTTTCGGCAGTGTCTGCCACGTTATAACGCGCCCATTTCCTACCGTCTTTCAGAACAACCGTGCTGCCTTTGCTGATTTCAGACACCGCACGTTCCAGATAAACGCGGTTGGCGCTTTCATCCATCACCTCCAGTTTGCCATCTGCCCACTGAGCATCTTCCAACCCGGCGTAAGGGCCAGAAACGACGTCCTCTACAATCACATCACTGCCACTTTTCTTGAAAACAGGCGATGTCCCCGTCAACGAATAGTGGAGCGTATCGAGTGGTGGCGCAGCGTGGCCGAAAATCGCCGCTTTGGTGCGGAATACCTGAACCTGTCTGACGGTTTTGGATTGTGCCGCCAACGCGGAAAAGAAGGCTTTCTCACTGGTTTTTTCTTCCATCAGTACGGTGCGAAGTTCTTTCCCCTTGATGGCTTTATCGACATACCCTCCCGCTTCGGCAGCAAATACTGTGGTGATGGAGCCCGTCGCACCGGAATGGGTCTTAACCAATGGCCCCTCGCCGACTGGCGATATGTCTAGCCAGGTAAGATCTTTCGCATCTGGGTCTATGGCGATGTCGGCCAACACAGGCTTCACTGTGTTAATGGTTGCAAAGACCTGCTGCTCATCGTCGGAGACAAAAAACACGGCGTCGCCCGGTTTCAAATTGAGATTGGTCCCCGGCAATGGAATACGGGTCGTGGATGCGGTTAATGGATGAGGCGCAGTGAGCTTAGGGCGCATCGCATTCCAAGCTGCCCGCGCTTTCAGGTCTTCCAGCGTTTCGTAGATAACAGGCTTCTCGTCCTGCCCCGGCGTACTCTGCACTTTGGTGCCTGCTGGCACTGTGATTTCTTCCGGTATTCCTTCACCAGCAGCGATGGTGAAAGCCAGGTCTGCTGTCGCTGCTGCGCCAGGATGAGGCGCATAGTCAATCAGCATCGCCATTTCATGCAACGATCCGGTTTCCATCGCGGTATTAACGTAGGCTTCGTTTAACCACATTTCGTTGTAGAAAGTCAGCACATCACAGCTGGCAGCCCAGGCATCAATGAGGGCCAAAGAAAAATCGCCAGAATCGCGGGAAGTCAGTACACCCAAAGCACCATATTTGGCAGAAGAGAGTCTCGCGGTCATGCTGGCGTAAAAATCTTGGTATTCTCCGCTTCGATAACCGATTCGGGATAAACCTTGGGTATTTTGTGGCGCTTTCGGTGTCAGCACTTCAATGCCGCTGCAAGCGCCACAATGGGGTTCATGGTTTGCCATATCAACGCCCTCCATCCATATCGAGAATGAACACGCCATTACCCGGATGGCTGATGTCGTTGTCGATCCGTGCGATTTCAGTGCGGCCGAATTCGAGCTTTCTGTCTACCAACCCACTGGTTCTTGGATCCCCAAAACGGCGGAATCGTGTCACTTTGGCTGCTATCACCCCTTCCACATTTTGAGCGGCAGCCAACCAAGGTGAGAGATGGAGCGTTTCTCCTGCACGGAACCGATTAGGGTGTAGCAAACCCAAAGCGCCATCAGGCAAACGGTTTGGTGAGAAAAGATTCAACAAGCGCTGGCGAACATGGGATTTCGACGTATTCGGCGCAACACAAACATGAAGCGTCACTTCAAGGGGAACATAAACCGGTGACGACACTTCCACATCATGGGCGGCGAGGCGGAATTTTTCGTAATGGTCACGAAGCGTGGTTCGCAATGTGTCAGACACTTCTACCCTATCGTCTGGATCGGGCAAGGCAAAGGTCGTCATCCAACTGCCCGTATGGATGTAGGCACAACTGACGTCCTGAATACCGGCCACCCGTCGACCCAGCGTTTGATAATCATCCCGCGTGACTGCCCGCTCTTGTGTTTTGAACAGGAAAGGCGCACGTTTTCTGATTTGCGCATTGGTTTCCGGGTTTCGCCCTCCTTCACCGGGGGTGATATTGCGCACCTCCGTTACCTCAGGAATAGGTAATGCGAGATGATAGAGCTTGTCCGCACCGATATGACCTGCTGACCCAACGCCTACACGATAGGTGGCTGTAAACTGGGTTTCGGGCAACGGACGACGGCCATAAACGTTGTCACCAAAGCGCAGTGACACCGTACCATCCCGCTCGATTTCCGTGGTAAATACCAAGGACGAATCGTCTGCCGCGAGCATATCCCTGACAACGTGATAAGGACGCACTTCAACGCCATCATCTGCATCAAGAGAAACACTGGCGAATGTTTCGCTCGGTGAAGGTGTTTTCAAAAGCTCCGTCGCAGGCGCACCTAGCGTATAGTCAGGGGAAAACGTCAGTGGACGGTTGACGAGAGTTGGCTGGTATCTTGGGGTGATGGTTTCAGCCTGTTCCTGCTCACAATTAGCTTCTGCGCAGCTTGCTCCTTTCGCACTATCCACTTGCATACCCTGCCCCGGCGCCCAACTCAGCGTTGGCAGTGGTACTTCCGGTAAACGCTCGCCCGAGATCGTTTGACCGTGATCCACCAGCACCATATTGCCCCGGGCAACGGTGACAGGTTCAAGGTATCGGCGCCCTTCCTCAATGGAAGTTTCTGATGAAATGCACATAGGGAAGCGCAAGGCATCTGCGCCATGCCAGTTGACCTCTGTGATTGGCAATTCCGTTACCGGATCGAGGAGCGGTTCACCATCTGCATCAAATGCCTGCACTTGTGTGAGGAGAACCACCTGACGTTGCGACAGCTGTCGGTCAGCCTGACTGCCACTTCGCGCCCCCATGATTTCTTCAAACGCCAGATACATGCCCGCTTCCAAGTCAGGAAAATGGCCATCTAAAGTGGCACTTATAGCGCCTTTTGGCAGGTAGCAACGAGCGTCACTCCAGGTATAAAAAGTGATTTCGTTATGAAGGGAAAAAAGCGCTGATACGTCATGGCAGGTTTCATACACAGCACCACTTTGCGCGAGCAAAGCGTCGTCTCTCGCGAAGGTTCTGGGTTGCTCACTCAGTTGGGTACACACCGCGCTGCCTTGGGGAATGACCAAGGTGGCTGGGGCAATAGGATGTACATCTGCCGACACAGCAAAGTGGCAAAAACAACGGGCATTACAGCCTTCATCCACGCTGTAATCCACCAGCCTTGTCATGCGTTTGAGCGAAATTCGTGAGCGCGCTTTATTGAGATAGGCTTCCGTCGTGGCGGCATCCTGTTGGTAAGCCAGTTGGTCCGCGGTATAGGCCAGCACTTCCACCAGTGCAGTAGAAAGGTCTGCGGGGTGTCCGGTCGCTGCGCTTGGTGCAGTTACGGAAAGCCTGTCGAGCATCATGCGGCGGAAGGAATAGAAATCTCTCGCCGTGTAATCTATCTCTGTATCAAGGGTTTCAGGTTCAGGGCAATCGCAACTGCTTTGACAGTCGAATGGCGAGGGGCATTCTACTTTGAAAGAGAAGCCAACAGATGCCAGCGCAGGATCTATCTCTGGTGGTGGCAATGGATTTAATGCGCTGGTGACAATGTTGATGGTGTAAGGCGAGAAATCACCGGGCTCGGCGACTTCAATTACCAATACATTGGTTTGTCCGTCCAGTCCCATCGTGACATTGACTATTTCACTGGCATTCGGCCCTTCAATGCGAATGTTATCGATGGTGTAAACAAACGCGGCGGGATCATTGACCAAATACAGATGAAGAAACCGTTGACGATCAGTTTCCAGCGCCGCTTCACGATCGATGACTTCAACGAAATCGATGCCATTCAAATCGGACTGGCGCACTGCCTCACGTCGGCGTTGGTCGCAGCAAAAATAGATCATGCTGACACCTCCCGCTCAAACGTGGCCTGTTGTGACTCTCCGGTAGGGAGAACGATGTAGGCAACATTGATAAAAAGCGCGCCATTGTCGAAATAGACGTCTACCTCAGAAAGATCAATATCGTCCTGCATCCAGGTTTGCAGCGAGGTCGCCACCAGACTCCGTGTATTCTCAATAACCGCTTCGCTGACACCCGCGAAAAGAAGGCGGTTCAGCCCGCAGCCGAATGTTGGCATCATCACCCGCTCGCCTGGCTCAGTGAAAAGCACCTGCTCGATACGATCGCGAATGACATCCAGCCGCGTCGTGGTCGCTGTCCGGCCCTGGGTATCAATGCGATAAGGAAAATCGGGATAAGCCATAAGGATTCACTCCCTCAGGTCGCCAGTACACGCGGTTGAACCACAGATGGGAGCAAAGGCGTGCCAGTGGGTGCGCAAACAGATTGCCCCGTTTGCAACGCGAAAGGCTGCCCCAATGACAAAACGCGCACCGAACCCGACAACCACTGCCCCGTCACACAAGGGCCATTACCAGCGTTCGGCGGCGGCATAGCACAACCAGCGACGGCATAAGGTGAGGTTTGCAGCACAGTAGGTTGGCCAGACACCATCACCCTTGGATTAGGCACAGTGGGTGTCGCCTGCCCACCATGGGCGCAGGTGACTGTGGCACCAACATGAAGAATCGCTCCTGGCATTGCTGCATTCCTCTTAGGTGATGGTTAACGCGCCGTTATTGATATCCACGGTTGGTCCCACCATTGATATCTGCGCCCCTTTGCCGTTGTTGATGAAAATGCCCGCGTCAGTCACTGACAGCGTTGCCCCTGTTGCTGTTTGCAGCGTGATACCACCCATGCCCATTGGCCCGCCGATATCGCAAATCACGATGCCGTTCTTCGCCATAGTTTGCAGCGTGATGGCAGAAATGGGCGGCACTGCGGTTCTCGCCAGCGTCGGTACATCCGAAGGCGAACCTGCAAAACATCCCGTCCAGATGGGATAATCCACGTCCCCTTGTTCAAACTCTATCCACACGCCTGCACCAATAGGTGGGACCGAGAAAATTCCTGAGCTCAAGCCCAACACAGGCAGGCAAGGCATACACCAGCTTCCGGGAACCATGCCTGACACGCTGGGAACCGTGGCGAGGATCCGCCCTTGCTGCATTGGGTCGACATTGTTGACCACGGTGCCGCGGAATTTACCGTAAAGAGGTGTTGTCATGCGGAGACCCTGTTAACGGTCGACAGCAAACCGTCCCTACTCAATTGAAAATCCTGCTTCAATTCGCCTTCCTTAAAGGTGGTGGTAACAGATTCCACATAGTGAATGCCATTGAACGCTGGACTAGAGCCTCGCACATACACCAAGCGCCTAGCCATCAGCAAAGAACCGTAAGCCAGCACGTCCAACGAGCCTGTCATTTTCAACACGCGAACCGCAGACTGTGCCGCTTTCGCCATGCCGATCATGGCCGCCTGAACCGGCGAATATTTAGCGGTTTCATAGATGTTTTTGGTCTTTAAAGTGATGGGGCGAATCAAGCCCAGTGGCGGATTGAGTGGATTGAAATCTGGCACTGGAATCGTCAGTGGCATTTTGGTCTGTGGATTCTGAATGGTGATCAGTGGAATGTAGGCTTCCTGCGCGTCATAGGAGCCAGACAGCGAGGTCACATTACGGTTGGCATCCAAGTCGTCATTGAGTGGTTTCTGTACTTTCCCGATGCGAACATCCGGCCCCCAATACGCGACAGACACACCCACGGTATCCGTGGTTTCTGTGTAAAACACATACCCCACGCGGTCGGCCAACGATTGGATATAGGCGAGATCGGTTCCCTGCTGAGTGGGTATGCGGTCTGTCGGCACTGGTACATCAATCAACACAGACGGGATAACTTTTGGGACCAACCCAAGGAACGCATACTTCGCCAATACCAAATTGATTCGGGCAAAATCGGGCATGGCGGGAAAGCGCATAAAGCTGAAATCGAGATAGCTGAGCACATGAGTCAGGTCTTTCCCTGTAATGGTCATCCGAGATACACCCGGAGCGCTGGCCGGGCTGACATTGTGTTGAGTGATAACACCGTCCATCAACACACTTTGCTTGCCGTGCATTTCCACCGTAATCACGGTGCGCACCAACGGGATGGGATTGTTGCTGGCAAGCATAAAGATAGTGTGCAGCGGCGAATTATTGTCGATTTCAAACACCAACTGAAAACCGGAAGGCCCCTCGGTTTTGGATTGCACTTCACAGGAAACAAAGGCGTTAATAACCGCTTTTGAAACCGGAACCGGCGCAACAGGGCCAATGTAAAGGCTCATGACAACATCAGACATCAGCCTTCCCCATCGCCCGAAGAAAGGGCAATTTTCCGACCCGGAGTCGCCACCAAATCACCGGGATAAACTTCAAGATTGGCATCCGCAATGTGCCACCAACGCGATGGCTCCGCGTAGTACGCTGCCCCCAGCAAATCCAACCTGTCTCCTTCTCTAACCAAAAGCATGGGAGCGGTGCCTTCCGCCGCGGGTTGAGGAACGAAACGACGGCTTACAAAGACTCTCTCAGTGCCATTGCTGTCCATCATCACTTTTAAAGGCGCACCCGCATAACGACTGCTTGGCGCAAAGTCTGCGGTTTCGTCGGTGTTACTGAGAAGGTACTGGGTAAGATCAGTCATGCTATTCGCCCCTAATCATCCATCTACTGCTGGTTTGATGACTTTCGCTGCTTGCTTCTCGATGCCATCAAGGTAATGCAGGAAGAGCGACGAAGCAGGATGGTCAAAGCCTAAATCATCGACCGACAACACTTGCAGTGACAGGCTGGCTTTGGCGCGGATAGGATTTAACTGCGCGCTGAAAAACTCTTCTGCCACAGAAAGACTACCGACTTTCACAGGCATTCTTCGGCGCAATCCCCAACTGAAAACAGGCAAAGGTTGGGTCATCGGAATAATGGTGAGCTTGCCTTGTCGCGCCAGCGTGTCATTGTCTAAAAGCTGGCGTTTGGTTGGTGAAATCAGGCTGCGAAGCGCAGCGATGTAATGCCCTATTCCGTATTTCACTGCATCCTCGTCTCCCCGTGACATGGCATCTGTCGCATCGAGAATGGCGTCAAACGTAATGGTTTCTTTTGGCGGGCCATTCAGACGAAGTTGCTCACTGCGGGCTTCAGAGGTCGATGGCGATTTCACCTCAAACTGGGTATTGAGTGAGTCAGGATTAATCAGCAAAGGAATAGCACTCATTGGCTCCGTGCTTTGTGGATCCAACAGCACAATTCCCGCTTTTAGGTAGTTAGGTTGGGAAGACAGCATTTAGCGCACCCTCCTAGCTGCAATAGTCCGGGATAATTGCCTTGCTGCTGAAGCCGCTGCTTGCTGTTGTGCCAGCCTTTGGTGCTCTGATGAGACGGATGTCATACCCGGCCAGTTTTCCCGGACGGCATCAGACATCACGCGATAAATTTCGCGATAGGAGGCGTTTTCAGCGATGTCGATGTGATCGAATCTAATCGTGATTTTCATTCATCCTCCTATGGAATGGCCAGGTTGGCGGGAATGGTTGGCCACAACGGTGGTGCCAGTGAAGGGATCATCCTGACGCCACGGTAAATGAGATAACCGATGCCAACGGCAGCAGCGCCACCCACAACAACTTCTGGCGTTACCACTGGCGTACGCACTCTTGGTGTTACGGGTCTAGGGTTAACAACAGGAACTGGTTGAGGAACCGTAATTGGCACTGGTCTTGGTCTTCTTCGCGGTTTGTTAGAGCAGCTGTAGTAATGAACACCATTAGAGGCAGAGGCTCCCGTCGCTGGCCACACTCGAATCCACTGGGTTGGATTTGCTACAAAGGTCACTCGTGGAAAAGCGAAAGACCACATGGATGTCGCCGGACCAATAATTCGTTGATAGTTGGCGATATCGGTATTGAGTTGCTGCTCGGCAACAGCCTGTCGGTTGTTGTTAGGGTTAAGCCATGAAGCAGGTTTGATTTCTCCGACTTCATCAATAAAGGGCCCAAAGGGATATTGAATTACCATGTCTGGTCTGGTCGAGCCGGGGATTTGAAAGCCCGGGTGCCCTCCACCCAAACAATTCGATGCGGGGTTTGCTGCATGCAACAACCCACATGCACCGCCAATTTGGACATGGGCAGCCACGCCTATTTGACTGGCTGTCATGGCGGGAACATTGCATCCAGCGACAACTGCCCTTTGAATCACTGGCGCTTTTTGTGGAAAACCTCCCCTGGTAGAATCTAGAAGCTTTGCTTGGGCCGGCGGGGCATTTTCTGTTGGTGCGCTGCCGAAACGCTCGACAGCTGACTCTGGAATTAACAGAAGTTTTCGCTCATCATTTTCCATGTCACGAAAGCTGTCTAATGTGTTGATCAATTCATCCTGATCCCACATCTCACCAATGAAATCCAAACCATGGCTGGGGCTCTCAGTGCCCACGACTTCCGCAGACTCTGCCGCGCCCATCCTTTGTGGGAAACGTCCGATCGAGCCTTGTGGTGACGACACACTGAAGCGCTGACCCACAGCAAATGCATCACCTCCCCGATCAGCCTCTTGCTCATAAGTGTCACCCGCGCCCTGAAGTTTCGAGAACGCGAGCCCACGGCGCTGCTGCACTACATGCGTCAACTCATGCCCAATCAAACGCAAGCCTTCTGGCGTGTCAGGACGATAGAATCCGTTGCCGAAAAACACGTCGTTACCCGCAGTAAAGGCCTTGGCCTGAAGTTGTCGGGCGTAGTTTTGTGCCATGCCGCCGGTATAAAAATTCACATCCGGCAACGTTGTACCGAAGGTTTGTTCCGCACGCTCTCTTAACGATTGCGGAATCGCACCGTCTGGCTGGGTTGTGCTCGAGCTGGCTGCAGGTTTTTTCAAAACTGGGCTGTTCGCAGCTGCTTTAGCGGCGCAAGTAGAACAAGTGCCTCCTGTCGGTGCAGCATTCCCACAGCCGCATTTTTTCTGAATCACAAAGCCGTTTTGCGGAGTATTGACCGCTTTCTCGGCATTGGATTTCTGCGGTGTCAGTGGAGTGAATTCAGCCATAATTCAAATCCCCCGCTTTGATGGGACGTTCGAGTTTTTGAAGCTCCGCCGCGGCTGCTTCCATCAGCCAGCGCATAGACACCGATTCATTGTGTTGCGCTGCGAGAAACGCACCATTCAACGCAACATTGTGGATACTGCCGCCTGTGAGGTTAAGTCGAGCAAGCCGAGTTGGGTTAACGTCGGAAGCCAATGGTGTTTGGATCGGGAATACAGAGCGCCAGATCCGCTCTCTTTCCGCTGGCGCAGGAAATGGGAAATCCACCACAAAGCGCAGACGACGCATAAAGGCTTTGTCGATTTGGGATTTTAGATTGGTGGCGAGAATCGCCAATCCGTTGAACATTTCAATCCGTTGCAGCAAGTCATCGATGCCAATATTGGCGAATCTATCATTGCTGTTTTTCACCTCACTTCGCTTGCCAAACAGTGCATCAGCTTCATCAAAGAAGAGGATGGCTCCACAGCGCTCAGCCGCCTGAAATAAGGCGCGCATTTGCTTTTCGCTTTCGCCAATGTATTTGCTGATCACACTGGCAAGATCGATACGGTAAAGATCGAGGTTCAGGGTATTGGCAATTACCTCTGCTGCCATGGTTTTCCCTGTCCCGCTTTCACCGCTGAACATGGCGCTGATGCCCATGCCCCGGCTCATGCGTTCACGAAATCCCCAGGACTGATAAACACGGCTGCGAAGAGCAACCTGAGAAGCAAGCTGCTCCAACATCTTCGTTTGGGATTCCGGTAACACCAGATTCTCCCAACTGGCTTTGCACTCGATGCGTTGGGCGAGTTTCGAAAGCTCAGTAGACGCGCCACGTTGGCAGATTTTCCAAAGTGCTTTTTCAAACTCTGAGTCGCTATCTGAGCCACTTTGGGCAGCGGCCACTGAAGCGGATCGGAAAATGTCTGGCTCGCTCATCGAAAACTGTTCGGCCAATCTTGCAGGGAGCTGTTTGTCTTCAACCGGAAGTAACTCTGACCAAATCGACTCCTGCTCTTGCACCGTTGGGCGTTTCACTTCAAGCGGAAAGCTTCTACTTGAAAGGGCTGCAGAAGCGTGACCTGTATCAATCAACACCAATCCACGCAATCTCGCGACAAACTGCGCTGCCAGCTTTTGTTTTGGCGCATCGTCCGCTTCTTCGACCAATAGCAGCATGGGTAAAAGGCTCGCTTCCCGCAGCCAGAGCCTTGCAAGCGCATCTAAATCGTTCGCGCGGGAAGGTAGGTTAGCGGCATTAATACGTTGCAAACCGATATTTAATTCGGTCGAAATAGAGACCGCCATTGTGCGCTTAGCGAAGGCATCGTCTCCAAAAAGCTCAAACACGGTCGACGTATTATTCACTTCGAAGTGCTGGCTTTGAGAAAGGTAATTTAATGCAGCATTCAACTGTTGGCGCTGGGATGGCATGAGAGAAACGACTGATTCCACATTGGCAGGTTCAAGCAATACGGAAAGACGTTCATCGATGTAGCTCAGACCGCGGGCAAAATTCACCACCCGCTCATCGGCACTCAATACTCCATCGCCAGAACCTAACGGCTGCCATTCCACCAGCAACCAATAACGAAGTGGGGAATGCGGTGAAAAGCTGCTCCAGTCACATTCCGGAATCCGTGATACACAAAGCATCGCATTCGGAAATGGATTTGAGTGGTTGCCGGAAAGTGTCGCGCAACGCTCTCCCACCAATGGTTCAAGGGCGGCAGCAATCACCAAGGCCAATACGCTCTGGTCGCTTTCATTCAGTCCAAACTGATCGTTCAAGACATTGATTGAACTCGGGTTACCCGCTTTAGTTTCGGAGCGGAATCGAGCATTTATGGATGAAACCGACTCCAACGATGTGGTGTTGTCTTCGTCTGACAGCAATTTGAGCGCCCAATCTACCAAGGCGGCTAAATGAGCGTTGTTCAACGCCTGCCAGCGCTCAAGAGATTGCTGCTCTTTGGCTTGTTGCTGCTCAGAAACAGAAAATTGGATGGACTCAGACATCATGGCACCACCACTACCTGAGTCGGGTCGAAAATCGGTGCTCTTGGGATGAAGTCTGGAGCAACTGGTGGTCTGTCTCGAAGGATAAACCAGCTATCAACACCATCAACACGCAATCTGGCTGGGTAACTGCCTGCAATCAGAGGCCCGAAGATAAAAACGAGGGTGTTTGTCGCCACAGCGACAGATTCCGCCGTCGCCCCTTCTGAACCGAGCCACATCATGGCTTGTTGTCCGGGATGAACGTGCGGGGTAACGCTTAACGTGACAACCACAGTTTGACCATTTCGCACCACACTGTTGGGTGGCAAGGTCATGACTGGGGCGATTTGGGCGGAAAGTTGATTAGATTGTAATGGTTGACCACCAACGTCAGCAGTAAAGAAAAGTGAATAGATACCTGCTGCCCAATTGGCTGCAGCATTCGGCAGTGTCACTGACTGCGCGCGTGCTGTTCCGCCCGCCTCTGCATTGATTGTATGTTCCACCTCCTGTGAGATATGAGAGAGCGTAAATCGAGGATTCGCGCCATCCAGCGCAAACCCTTCGGTGTCCAGGGTATCTCCCAACCTTGCACTGGACTGCAAGGCGGGAGGGATAATGCGCGCCAGTTGGGGGACTGACGGAACCAGACTTGGCTGGACATCGGGCCCTGTATTTCCGGGGCCAATGGTCAATATCGGAAGCGCTTCCCGCGTGCCCTGTTCAACTTGCATCAACACGGTTGATACGCGGTAAGTCGCGGAGGGACGGTACTGACTTTGCAATGCGCTCCATAACGCGGATTTTTCCGACACGGGCATTGGATGGGGCGCGATACGAATCGCCTCAGCCTGATCAGCCAAACCTGTGTCTGCCAGCGCTTGGAGAAGCAGAGGAAGGCCCGCAGCAATGGCGGGTGAAGGGTTTAGTGCAGTTTGAATTTCTGCGCGGGTAAACCCCGGATGCTCGTGAAGAATTTGCATGGCGTAGCCAAGCAATACATCGTTGTGCAAATCCGCGGTGCTATACGCACTCACGATGTAATACAAATCCAGCGGCAGCGGTGTGTTATTGATTCTATCGCCGTCGCTGTTTCGGGTTGGCAAACATTGGTTTGCCCAGGCAGCGTTGACTTCGGTGTGGTAGAGAAACACATTCAGCGCAGGTGCACTATCTTCTTCCTGCGCCAGCATTTGGTCGGGTGGAAGCGCGTGAACAGGTACATTGGTGTTGACCATGGTTGCCACGTCGTGATCCACCAAGCCATCATTCAGCAAATCCCGGAGAAGTTGCGTGATACCTGCTATCGCCAGCGCGCTACTCATCGTTTGCCCTCCTGACGATCACGAAGGTAGTCGGACAGGCTCACTGGTGGCTTCCAGCTTGGTACTTTTTTCTCTGGTGCTTTGGGAGCCGGCACGATCGAAACATGGCCAATGGTCACGGACACTTCGAGGTGGTCTTGTGGACTCCCTTCTTTTTCTGGAGAGAGCGCTGATTCAACGGGAGTCACAGAGGCCAAGCGCTCCGTATTAGGCGACACTTTTTCGTCTCCCAATATTGATGCGGCAACCTGCTTAGTGAAGTCGCGGCGTTTCGCAGGTTGCTGACGGTTTTCAGGTGCGACAGAGGAAGATTCCAGCTCTAAGTCTCTCAACTCGGCGAGGGTCATAGCACTTGCAGAATGCTGGGTTACATCGTTTGATGATGCATCTGATCTAGCGGAAAGCGTTGATTTGTTTTCCGCTTCTCTCTGCCATTCTTGTCTATGCCATTCTTTGCTTGAAGACTCTGCATTATGGTCAGGAAATTCGGCCTCTATATCTGACGAATCGTCCTTTGGGGTTGAGCGATTCTCAAGGTTCTCCAGAGAAACTGAGGAGGATGAGGGATCAACTTCCCTGTCAAAACCATATTCAAGATTCCGGCCAGTGCGGGATGCATTTTCTGGTCGCACTGATGATGAAACTTCACTCTGCTCACTTAGAGTCGGTTCGAGATTTGTTTTCGTCGGTTCTGGTACCAACCACTCAGTGACAGTGTCACTTGATGATTGAGGTGATGTGGGCGAAGAATCATCACTCACGTGGGAATAATAAGAACGCACCACAGGTTTAAGCGACTGTTCACCCGAAACATTTCGGCGAAGAAATTGGCTGAGGCCTCGACTCATCTTCTTCCCCCTCCTCACTCAATAATCATCGCAATATGACGACGACGGCGGGCAGGACTCATAGCGAGAATATCCTGACTCGACCAGCCATAAGCCGTTGCCAGTAAATGCACATCCCACAGCTGCTTCTCAACACTGGCGGAGAGTTGCGCCCAAAACTGGTTGGCAATATCAAACTGATGCAAGGTTTCGGCGCCGCAATCCGGGCAGGCTGAATTCAGCGACACAATGGAGAGAGGTTCAGAATCCAACATCTGTTGTTCGATCTGATCGAACAGCATTTTCCAGGCTTCTTGCGCATTCTCTTTTTCTGCCAGCGCTGAACGGATTCGCGGGAAATCCTCGGGTTCAATAACCCTTTGTGCAAACTGAAACAGCATGGCTTCGCTGTTTTCCAGCATGTTCAGATCCGCAATGCGGGGTAAACGAAACCGACAGGGGATCCCTTCAAAAATCACATCGTGATAAACGGGGAGATACGCATCCGTATCCAGCAAAGCGTGCACCTCGTCCCAGGCTTTGGAGAGTTCAGGGGACGCGGTGCCTAACACTTGTGAAACGGTAAACGAAAGCTGCGTTTTTTCTCCGCATTCACCGCATTTGGCTTCAACCTCGATGGCATCCCCAAACTGGCGCTGGTAAGCAAGCATCAATAAATGATCGCGACCTGCCACTGTCCAATCAGGCAATGTCGGTTTCAACGAATCCGGCACAAAAGCGCCCGCCAGTATTGCCGCTCGCTCCTGCGCGCGACGGGCTGAAGCGGCTTCCCACACTTCCACCTGACGGTTATCGTTCAATGCTTGCAACACCATCGCCATCAGCGTCTACTCACTGCTCAGGATGAACAAAACTGGGTTCTTTCGGCGTGGTCACCGCCATGCGCTCCCAGCCTTCGTTTTCGAGTTTGATGGACTGAATCATGAACGCAGAACTGGATGCATCTAACCCCGGCAGCGCTTTGTATTCCGATACCCAGCAGCGGTAAATGCTGTAGCTCAGCACTTTCTGACCCGCCTCATTCAGCACTTCCAGAATCAGGTTTTTGTGGAGGTCTGCCAGCGACACTTCACCGCCGGGCTCGGTCCCGATTCGCCAAACCTTATTTGCCCACTGTTCGAACTGGAGATTTTCCGTCACACCACGTTCAAGCGTGATGGCTTCGAATTTCACCTGACCCGGAGATTTACGGGTGTGGGATGGATCCCCTCCTGCGCGGTATTCATTCACTTCCACCGTGCGGCTGAGACCTGACACTTTCTGCACCGCCGCCAGCACATCACCACCGGCTTCTTTGATGATGAATTTGTACCCAGGATACGGGACTACCCGCTGGCCATTCACATTGAGCTGAGACATAACGCCCCCTCGCTACCTATCGAGTCATACATTGAAGTTGCCGACAGCCACCGCCATCGGCGGAGAGATTAACTGCCGCTGTTGTTCATCAGTTGGAAACTGACAACAACAAATTCCGCAGGTTTAAGGGGCGCCATGCCCACCAGTACGTTGACGATGCCGGCATCAATATCTGCCTGAGTAGTCGTCTCCGCATCGCATTTGACGAAGAAGGCTTGATCCGGTGAGCTCCCTTGAAATGCACCCTGGCGGAAAAGTCCCTGCATGAAGCTGGTTACCGCGATGCGAATTTCTGACCACAGCGGTTCGTCATTGGGCATAAACAGGGTCCATTGCAAACCGCGGAACAGGGATTCTTCGATGAAAAGCGCCGTGCGCCGAACGGGTACGTATGTCCATTCGGAGGCGAGCTCATTTGCGCCACGCAACGTTCTTGCCCCCCAGACGATGTTGCCGCTGATGCCGCCGTTTCTAAGACAATTCAAACCAATGGGGTTAAGCAGACCAATCTCGTTGTTGGTGAGGTTGTGATTGAAGCTAATCACATTGCGAAGGCTGGCAGTGATACCTGCTGCTGCGGTCCAAATCCCCGCTTCCGAATCGCGGCGGGCATAGACGCCAGCGACAGTTCCGCTTGGCGCGATAGTCCGTAAGCGGTTGTCGTTATTAGGATCCGGTACTTGAACGCGGGGATAGTATGCAGCTGTGTTACGGTGACGAAGCCCTGCCCCAGCGACTTCATCCAACCATTCAATCGCTCCTTCCGCACTGTTCACGTTCTCTGGCGGGTCAATCAGCAAGAATGCCCGCTGTTCTTCGCAGTAAGCGATCGCAGGACTAATCACGGTCGACATGTCCGCGACATTACCGTTGTTCAGATCTGACGCTTCCGGTATCAGCAGAAGGTTGAAAATATCGACATCTTCCAGCGCGTATATACCTGTTCGGGCATTGCGGTTACCCCGCAATTGGGCTGCCGTCGGTGCGCCACCATCAGCGCCCGCGGTTTGTGCGGTCTGAAATCCTGCTGCTGCAGCCGTATTCATGGCGTATTGCTGTACGTTGGCCTCTGCACTGCCCTCCAAAGCGGTAGTCACTGCAAAGTCCCCTGCCGTATCGGTAATTGACACCATGTGACCAGCTCGATAAGCGGTGCTGTTGCGTCCAGTGTAAACGGCAATTCGGTCACCCCTAGCAACGACCTGACATTGCGCCCACAGCGGATCCGCAGGATGGGTATCTCTAATCGCGTTCTGCAGCATGAGCGCAGCACCAGCGATGGTTGTCGGTTTCGTCGTCGCGTCAACAACAACTGAACGCGTAACGCCATCACCCAGATCGATATCCATGGTGTTGTTGTCAGCCATTGCGGCGTAATTTGCGACTGTCTGTGTACCAGAGTAGTAACCCGTTGGCGCAGGCATGTCTGTGCCGGCAAAGTCCGCAATTTGAACCATCATCGAGTTGTCATTGACAACACTTTGCACAAACCTAGGATGGGTCGCGACCATAGACACATTGCGGTAAGTCTCGTTTCGCACGGGCACTTCGAGACCATCTACGTGCCTGATTTCGGTCACTGAAAGATTGAACAGTGATGTGGGATCTGTGGTCAGGTAATCGGCATCAATACGAATGTGATTATTCCACGCGCCGGGGTCTTCAACAGGCTCTCCCTGAAATTGACGCCCGGCGTTAAAAACCAGTGTCGTGTTGCCGTTCCAACTATCGACCGACACGCTGCCATTGGTTCCTCCTCCAACACGGACAGCATAGGATTCACCGCCCCCATTTGTAAAAAATTGCGACACTGCATAGCTGGTTTCACTGGTGGTATGAACGCCGCCCATATGGGTGTCAAAATCTCCGACATGGAACATGCGCACGGGCGTGTTTATCGGCCCTCGTGAAAAGCCACCAACAAACGCAGCGATAGATGTGGCAGCACCACTGATGGAGCGGCTGCCGCTGGGAATTTCCTGGATGTAAACGCCGGGATATGTCAGTGCAACGGGCATGAGTGACCTCCTCAACCATGGCAGAACTCGTATGAATTGGCGTTGGGAGCGGCACAGCGGTCTGACAATACTCTTTCAGCATTTTGACTAAATCGCCGTGCTCAGAATATGCCACCACAGACACAGTATCAGTGCTGCAATACACAAAGGATGATGGCTAACTATTGCGTGACAGTGTGTCGCAAAAGCAAGAGAGGGTTGGTCATGTGGGCGAAAGCGTCAAAAAAGCACGAGCGTTTTAAACACCAGTTTTCAGAGTATTAGCAAAAATGTAATCGTTCTTATATCTGATGCGCTTTTTTTAAACAAAAATAGTGTCGCTTGACTTGCGCGGTATGTTTTTTCAGACAGAGAAGGAAAGTATTCGTACGATTGAGTTGTTTGGGTATATCTCCGAACAGCCCTTGTGTTCGGCTGTTCGGAGTCATTTTTTGCAAGATTATTGATTCACAAAGGCGTGGATATAGTCAATTTGAGGCTGTTTGGTGAAGGCACCCGGGCGCAATGCCTGAATATCACGGATGATGTCTTGTAACTCCCAACCGCGCTCAAGCAGAAGGTGAGCAGACAATAAACCGGTGCGGCCTGAACCGCCCATGCAGTGCATGACAACCTTATCGCCATTTGCAATGGCTTGGTGCAATTCTGATTGGCTGGCTTGCCACTTTTCCATGAAAGTAGCGTCTGGTGCTTCATCGTCTTCGATAACAATGTGGAACCATTTCATGCCAAGTTCTTGAACCAGTTCGCCCAGTTGCTCGACGCCTTTTGACGCCATTTCTTCTTCGTTGATAGCAGTCACAACAGCAACCGCACCTTGCGCTTTAAGCTGTTGAAGGCTTTCCAACAGTGACAAGTCTTTGGTTCCCGGGCAAGGGGTCAAAATCAAAGCGCCAGATTCCACTGGCAATTCCCAAGTTGGATGTGTCATCCGAATCTCCCTAATTCTATTTTTCGGTGCAGGATCTTGGGGATGAATTATGACATTTGGATGACAGCGCGCCTACTGCCCGATTTTTGCCTTAGATAAGTCAAAGCCTAATGTACCTATGACCTTATCCAGCGTTTTGGAGAGTGCATTAACAAGCGCCTGGTACCCTTCTTGTTCTAATGGCGACTGCGCGAAGAAGGTTTGGGATTGAACGATGTCGCCGTTGCCATCCACCAACACCCAGTCTCCTGCCACGGTTGCGTTACCTTGGTAATCACCATCAAACCGGCTGATGTTGAGTTGGAGTCTAGGCATTTTTGCACTGTTCAAAGAAGCATTCGGATACATTGGCCAATAGTTTGCTTTTGGCGTACGCAGTTGATTAACCAAACGTTCTGTCACCTGTTGGGAAAGGCTTTCAGCCCAGAGGTTATTTTGCGCAACAACAATCTCGGAGGGTGACGTTTGGTAGGCAATTCCCTCTCCTGCTAAATAGCCCGCAACTTTCACAGGCTGGATTAGCAAGATGGGCTGTTCTTTTCGCAACACTGCCTCTTTCAATTCCGCTTGAGGCAAGAGATACGTTGTGGTTGCGGTGTCAGGCGCGCTGCTACACCCCGCTATCACCACGACGAATAGCCAACTAAGCAATGATTTTCTCATTCGCGCTCTCCCTTCACTGGAATTGGATCTGACAACTGGCTTTCACCGAAAATCAGAGAGTCTGGTTTCTGGTTAAGCTTCTTCATTAACGGACTGAATCCATCCATAGCATCGTTGAAACCTGTCAGCGCCTCTTGCAGTTTTTGGTAGGACTCCGAGTCAGGATTGAAGCCACGCAAGGTTCGCTGAAGCTCTTCCAGTGTATCCCTCAGCTCTTGAGGAAGCTTTTGGGCACCATCCTGTGCAAGCAAGCCATCGAGACGCTGAATCAGACTATCCAGTTCTTTACCCGCAGAATTCAGTGTCGCCATGGTTTCTTGGGAAGCATCCAGTGTTTCTTCAAGGGAACTCAGCACACCTTCGACAGGGAGCTTGTTGATCTTGTTAAGAATGCCACCAATCTGCCGTTGGAACTGAACAAAATCTCCCGAAACAGACGGAAAGAAGTTATAGCCCCGGTAAGTCGTCTGAAACGTTTTGTTGGCTTCATCGGGATAGAAATCCGTATCGATATACAGCGCTCCAGTCAGTAGGTTGCCGGTTTTTAGCGTGGCACGCAGGCCATGTTTGAACTCGGCTGCAAAGGCCTCTTTCAACTCTGACGGCGTGATTTCAACGTCCGGCTCAAGGATCCGCTCGACTTCAATATGAATAAGTACAGGAATTTGTTTGGACGCAAAGCCCCGTTTTTTATCTGTCAGATGCAGCGGCACTTTCTCCACCGTACCAATCCGAATACCCCGGTATTCCACGGGTGCGCCGGGGTTTAACCCGCGGACTGATTCACTGAAAAGCAAGGCGTACTCTATGTAGTTATCAAACATTTGCTCCTGAACTTGCTTCAGGTCGTCATAGAGCTTGAACAAGGTCATCTGCTCTGTAATGGGATATCCCTTTGATTGCCCATCAGGCACACCAAAACTCACGCCGCCGCTGACCAGTGACTCCAGAGAGGCGATTTGCACCGCAAAGCCTTGGGCATTGAGCCGAATATCCAGACCTGACGTTAACCAAAAACGGGTTTCACTCTGGATAAGCGCATCGTATGGCTGGAAGATGAAAAGCTGATAGGTCGCCTTTTCTTTTTCCAAATCAAACCCAACCCTCTCTACCCGACCAACGGTGTAACCTTCAAAAAGCACGGGGTCGCCCACTGACAACTTCCCTGCTCTTGGCGACGTTAAGACAACCCGTAACCCCTTGGCATCTGGTGGGGCAATCGGCGGAATATCGAGCACGGTAAAGGTATCCTGAGACTCTTCCGACACGCCAGGACGTAGGGCGATGTATGCCCCAGAAAGTAAGGTACTAAGGCCCGATACCCCTTCTTTGCCGATGCGTGGTTTCACCACCCAGAATGTGGCATCTTCACGCAACATGCGATCCGCACTTTTGTCCATCCTCGCTTTAACAACGATGGCTGAATAATCTTCATTAAGCTGAACGTCTGTCACCACGCCAACTTTGACATCACGGGCGCGAATTTCGGTTTTCCCTGCTTCCAGTCCGTCAGCGGTTTGAACATGTAAGGTGATCAAGGTGCCTTGATTACTTTCGTATTGATAAAACATCCAAATACCGACCGCGAGAGACACCAATGGCAGAATCCACACTGCGGAAAATGAGCGTCCTTTTTTCACTGTAGCGGTGACTTGTTCTTCCTCACTCATACGTTTTTATCTCTTATTCTTGTGGTTGTGCAGCGCTTGGTAAGACTGGTGGGCTTGCCGCATGGTCACGGTGTCTAAGTGGGCCCCAGAACACACGAGGGTCAAAAATCAAAGCGGCACACATGGTAAAGAAAACCACCAAGGCAAAATAAAATGCGGCGGGGCCAGGGCTGATACTCATCAAACCCTTTAAGTTGACCAACGCAGAAAGGATGGCGACAACGAACACATCAATCATCGACCAGCGGCCAATCAATTCGGTAAATCGGTAATACTTCAGTTTCTTCAACGCATTAGTGTCATCTTCCTTCCCTTGCTTTTCCGCCCTTAATAGCCAAATCATGATGAGCATTTTGGTCATCGGCACGAAAACACTCGCAATAAAAATAATGGCCGCTATGGGGTAAGAACCGAGGTTCCAAAGCAGAATGACTCCATCCATGATGGTTGAGCGTTCGGTGCTGCCGAGGCTCACGGTATACATCATGGGGTAAAGGTTGGCAGGCACGTAGAAGATGATCGCACTGATAAGAAATGACCATGCCCAGCCAATATTCATGTCGGGGTTGTATGGGTGTAATCGACTGTCGCAACGCTGGCAATGCTTGTGGTGTGGGTCGTTGATTTGCTGACACACCCGACAGGCAACATGGTTGCCAGAAAGATGAGTGTCTCCCGGTTTCACTTTGCCGGTGGGATACGAGGGAAACAGGTTTTCCCAAAGCCATTCTTTATCAATCGCCCGGGAGAAAAACACCACCAGCGCACAGTAAGCACAGTAAGCCCAGAAAGCAGCGCCCAGCTCAACGTCTGCCAGTGCGGCAATCTTCACCAGACTGACAATTACCCCCACCAGAAAGATGTCTACCAGCAGCCAAATCTCTACGCGAAATACCAAGCGGCTAAGTTGTTTCAACAGTGAAGGCCGTGTGTTGACACCCCTTCCCTTTGAAGATTTGCTGGCAACGTGAAAAAGGAACATCACCAGACTGATGTATATGGCTGGCAAAACAATGATTGTGATGAGCAACATGGCAGCGAGAGCATTGTTGTCAAAGGTATGAAAAACCTCCAGCACATCCATCAACGAAATGTTGTTGCTGATACCACTGGCACTGAAAGACATAAAAGGAAATACGCAACTGAGCGTGAGCATAACCAGACAGGAAATACCGTAAGCCTGCACTTTCGCCGGACTGCCTTCCACCTGACGAACCAGCGTATGCCCGCATCGAGGACAACTCGCTTTACTGCTTCCTTCCATATTAGGAATGGCAGAAACTAATCCACATTCATTGCATGCGATAAGTAAATGGGAAGGTTTCTGCATAGGATAGGTCCGGATGGATATTCAACTGAGTATATCTAGCGCACTGATCGTCAACGTCTTATCCTTGATGCAGTGCCAGTATTTACGATTGATGTTTGGCGTAAATCGTCACATACATATACCTAATCCAGCCATTTTCATATATTCATTGCCCTATCCAAGGTAAAAGCGCAGAATAGCGCCCCTTTGTCCCAGTCTTCGGCACACTTGCCGACCAAGCCTGCTTTTGGGCACTCACTTACCGAGAAGTTAATTTATGGGTTTTACCGATCTAGGTCTTTCTGCGCCAATCCTCCGTGCTATTCAGGAAAAAGGTTACGACACGCCATCTCCAATTCAGGCTCAGGCAATCCCTGCTGTTCTGGAAGGAAAGGATGTCATGGCCGCTGCGCAGACTGGTACAGGTAAAACTGCGGGCTTCGTGCTGCCGATCCTTGAGCGATTGAGCGAAGGTTCGCGTACTCGTCCAAACCATATTCGTGCGCTGATCCTAACGCCAACACGCGAACTGGCTGCACAAATCCACGAAAACGCAGTAGTATACAGCCGTCACCTTCGTCTGCGCTCCAGCGTGGTTTTCGGTGGTGTGAAGATTAACCCGCAAATGATGAACCTGCGTAAAGGCACAGATATTCTGGTGGCAACACCAGGTCGTCTGCTTGATTTGTACCAGCAAAACGCAGTGAAATTTTCGCAACTTGAAGTACTGGTGCTGGACGAAGCAGACCGCATGCTGGACATGGGTTTCTTCCGCGACATTAAAAAGATCCTCGACCTGCTGCCGAAGAACCGCCAGAACCTGCTGTTTTCTGCGACTTTCTCAGATGAAATCCGCGATCTGGCCAAAGGTCTGCTGAACAACCCTGTCGAGATTTCAGTAACACCTGCGAACTCAACAGCACGCACTGTAGAGCAGTGGATTTACCCTGCGGACAAGAAAAAGAAACCGGCGATGCTGGCAAAGCTGATTAAAGATGGCGACTGGAAACAGGTACTGGTATTCACCCGCACCAAGCACGGCGCCAACAAGCTTTCCCACTTCCTGAACGATGAAGGCATTACCGCCGCACCGATTCACGGAAATAAAAGCCAAAGCGCCCGTACCAAAGCGCTGGCAGATTTTAAATCGGGAGATGTTCGCGTGCTGGTTGCAACCGACATTGCTGCCCGTGGTATCGATATTCCACAGCTGCCACAAGTGGTGAACTTTGAAATTCCGCATGTTGCTGAAGATTACGTTCACCGAATTGGCCGTACCGGTCGTGCGGGTGAGCCTGGCAAAGCGGTTTCATTGGTGTGTGTGGATGAAGCGGACGATCTGTTTGGCATCGAGCGTCTGATTCAGCAGCTTCTACGCCGTGAGGAACTGGAAGGCTTCAAGCCAACCAATGCGCTGTCAGAAAAAGCGCTGGATACTCGCCCTATCAAACCAAAGAAACCGAAAAAGCCTAAGAAGCCAAAAGCACAAAATGGTGAAGCAAAGGCGGCGCCAAAATCCGGCACAGCAAAAGCCAAAGACGGTCAGCCAAAAACTGATAAAGCGCCACAGAAGAAAAAGCCGTATAAAGGTAAGCCTCGTAATGGCGGACAGCAAGGCCAAAAGCCAGCGGGTAACAATACTGGCAATCGCACGAACAATGGTGAAGGTAAGCCACGCCGCGCTGGCAATGCGAACAGCAATGGCAACAAAGGGAATGCAAACAAACCGAATAGTCGCAAACCCAACCAATCGCGCCGAAAATCTTCTGGCGACAGCGTAAAAGTCAGTTGGGGCAATTACTGATTCGCGAATAACCCTATCCCAAAACATCCCTAAGATGCAGGATTCAGCAAATTTTGGGAAAAAGGCCAGACAGACGTCTGGCCTTTTTTGTACTTCATATTTGGGGTATTCCCGCGTTCTCAAACCACACATCGCCTTCCAACACCAATGACACTCATCAATTTTCGCTTCGCTTTTAAGGTGAGGTAATTCACAGATTTATAGTATCTCCAATACCGAAAAGTTATTCAGGAAGCGTTAAGTTTCATCCATTACTTTGCATACGAAACAAGTTGTTAGACCCAACTTTCGTTTTTAACGCTTGGGTGCTCTGATTGTCTCGCTATTTACAAGGGAAAGAAAAACGCAGGGATTTACAGCTCTAAACAATTATTGACGGCTGATAAATATAAGCGTGGTGGTCACTCATTTTACGCACCGACCATCCCTCAGAAATAGCGCGAAGAGCCCCGTTTAACTTTTGGGATTGTTTAATCCCATTCAGGAGATATTTTATGAAACGTGTTGTTATTGCTTCTGCCGCACTTTTTATGGCTCAAGGCGCTATGGCTTCTTCTTACGTCACCGGTAACCTGCAGTTCCACAGTCATGGCGACAAAATGCATGGTTCAGATGCCACTTCAACATTAGAAGCAGGCCATACCTTTAACAACGATATGGGTGGTTTTACCCTCTATACAGAGTTTGACGGCATTCAGATTGGCGAAGTATACGACGCTGATTCTGCATACGTAACGCTTGGCGGTGAACAGTCCTTCAACATCAACGAAAACCTTTGGGTCGCTGCAGGTTACCAGCACCTTCTGCATGAAGGCGATACAATCCAGTACCGTCCATTGGTGAAAATCGGATACAACTTCGATAACGGCGTGCAGATCAGCAACCGTACCCGTGCTCACATCCATGAAGAAAGTGGTAATGACACCGACTGGCGCTTCGACACCCGTATCGCATACGCGGTAAACAGCGATGTCGCACTAAGCTACAACAATGTGTACATGTATGCTGGTGACTACGATGCTAAAGGCGATGCAAAAGACCACAGCATGGACCACGAGCTTCGCGCAACCTGGACCCGTAACGGTGTTCAGCCATACTTTGAGTATCGCAACCAAGGTGATAACACCAACAATGCATTTGTATTCGGTGCGTCGTTGAGTTTTTAATAGATATAAAGAAAAGAGCCCGCGTAACGCGGGCTCCTTTCTTTATTGTTTGCTAATCAAGCGATATTCCGTCAATGTTAAAATCGCTTGCTCTAACGATTCTAGACCTTGCGTGCTATATCCGTAAAAATTTGGCGTGACATTTTCCCTTAAAGCGACGGCTTTCTCTTTGATGTACTCTTCAAGAATAATGGCGTCAGAAAGCTCAAATAACAGCCTCCTCTTCTCAATATCCAGAGGCTCGTGATATTCACTAAAGCCAGCAACAGAACTATATAAATTGCTGTATTCACCCGTTGGGTTTTCTTCCAAATAATAACTGACCGAACGTGAATAGCTCACCCGAATATCAATCACTTCTTCATTGTTTGAAAGCACACGCTCCATCAGTAACTCACCACCTGAGTGCTCACGTGTATCAGGAATAAACCCATCTTCGGGGAACACAAGAAACGCGGCAATGGCGCCATTTTTCGTAATCACAGATAAGATGAACCGACTATCGTGATAATACTTTATCTGCTCTCCGCTCTTATTCTCTTTGATATAAACCGGCGCACCAAACGTCTCTTCGAGCACGCCTTCAGAAGCTCGAATGTAAATTCGATTCAGCTTATTGTGCGACGGAATATCGGTAAATTGAGAAAGTGTTAGGTTGTAGATTTTCTCAATCGCATCAAAAGTGTCGTTTAAGCCACCTAAGGCAATAGCGACGATGGAGACAACAGCAATCATTCGAGCCCATTTTTGACGGACTTTATCTCTCAATCTCGTTTGTTCTGCACTCTCATTCGACTCGTCACTTATTTGTTGCTCAGCTTCTAGAACAGACATCGATCCCCTCGATTTTTATAACTTTTAATTAAGTAAAATATCAATTGTTTAGATATTACAGATAGTTATAGAAACCACTAGCGCAAAAAATCGCATATACCATATTGCTCAACGAATATATTCCCAGATTGCTGCCTACATCACGAAAAACTGTTTAGCCAATATCACTCATTCACCTTTTCAGCACCAAAGATCATGAAATCATCATCAATGAAGAGTAAAAAGCCATCGAAAATAAATTCTTAATCTGCAACATTTACATTTAATTGCGAAGCTTAACTCTTCAATATGGACATAAAGAGTGCATTCATTCAGATTCCCGTAATTAGTTCTCGTCTGATGTTTAATTTTGAAGTAAAACGTGCCGTTTTTATTACGTAGACCTAAAAGTTTAACGACTGCCGCACAGCGGTTTAAGAGAACAAGAATGCATAAAAAGAAGCTACTCTCAGTATTGATTTTTGCAGCGCTTGCTGGCTGTAACGATGACACCCAGTTTGTTCAGCCTGATATAGAAACCGAAATCCCATCTCCCGCACTGCCTGGTGAGGGGCCTGATGGTTTGCCGGAAATCGGCGTTCCAGACCCAATGATTGCAGGTGAGTTTTCATTAGACGGAAACCGCGTATTTGGTGATTCAATCACCTGTAACGGCGCGCCCGCAGATCAGTTTGAATTCTCACAAAATGACGTGATCACCTGTGATTATGAAGGCACAGTGCTGGCGACATTCGACAACGTATTTGACGATATCCCAACACGTTCATCCACTATCTCGCCCTCGCGTCATCGGCTAAACCTTGCTGATGCCATTGAATTTGAAAACCAACCGGAAAAGGCACGCAATGCCATTGCCCTTCTGAATACCGTTTCTCCCTCGCACGGCAACCAAATCGATATTTCACTGACCACCACTCAGGATAAGCTGGCATTCTCTGCCATCTATGAAAATGATCTGACTTTGGCTGCTGAAGAGTTTGACCAACTTATCGCTGAGAAACCTGCTGAAGAAAACCTTGTCGACAAACTTCCATCAACCCATATTCCAGACGTGGAACCGGAAGTGTCTCCAGGTACATCAACCAACCTGAACGCAAGTTTTGTTTCTGCCAATGCGGAAGAGGCTTATCAGTACAAGCCTGCTGAAGTCATCCTTTCTAAAGCTGTCATTAGAGATTCAGCTGGTTTGCCTGTTCAGGGGCTTTCTTATTTCAGCCGATCTTCACGCGGAAAAACCAATGAGCTTGGCGAATTTGAATTCGTATGGGGAGATGCTATCTCCTTTGGTATCGACACCTTTGAGTTGGGCGGGTTCCGTGGCAACAAAACCGAGTTTTTACTGACCGACCTTGGTGTTGAACAACGCGGGCGAAATGCCGAATCACTGGTTCAGCGCTACGCACAAAAGCAGTCTGAGACATTAGTGTTGACCGATAGCGTCACTGGCATTTTTGCCCAATATCCAAACGTCATTAACGAGGCGATTTCACTCTCATTGAGTGACATTGATACTGAGCTTTTCATCGGTGACGGGACATCAAAAGTTGTCCCTGCAGAGTTCGAAGAACAGTTTGAAACTGGTATTGCCGCTCAAATCGATCAGGCGATCTGTGGTGCCTCCTGTAACACTCACACATACCGCTTTAAATCAACGCAAACAGTGCGTGTTGTCACTGACGATTTAGCCAACATCGAAGCTGACATCAACAAACTGTGGGGTATAGAAGCAGGTTGGGACAAGGTGGAAAAGTTCCACGTATTCGCTGATGCCACATGGTTCTATGGCAGTGTTGGGACTGCTCGAGGTCAGGCTGCCGTTAACATCAGTAATACGGCCTTCCCGGTGATGATGGCGCGTAACGACAACAACTACTGGATCTCCTTTGGTGACAAGAAAGCCTATGACGAACGAGGCCTCGCGTACATCACCGAAAAGCCTTCTCAAGTGACACCTGATTTAGCGGGCAAAAACACCGCTACCTATGGCCTACCGTTCGTCAGTATTGGCGAGTTGGGTGAAGGTAAAATCATGGTGATGGGTAATGCCCGCTACAACTCGATTCTGGTTTGCCCAACCAACTATTCATGGAATGGCGGCACAGAATGCACCAGCGAGAAAGATGGCGATGACATGAAGCATTTCTTCAACAACGTCATTCGCTACCTCACTAATCGTCAGGCTGGCGAACGCATTCAGGTAGGTACCAATATTCCTCATGTATATTTCACGCGGGCCGGCATCACGCTGGGCCACCAAGTTGAGTATCAAATAGCTGAAGAATTTAACGCGGAAACGGTTCAACTCAGTAGCTTTGAAAACCTAAACCCTGCCGACATGCCGCTGCTGATACTGAACGGCTTTGATTACAACGGTAGAACGGGAGATGTTTACCTTCCACCACATACCGCCAATACGGCCAGTCCGAAACTGTCACAAGAAGACGTAAACGCATTGATTGAGTACGTAACCAAAGGCGGCAGCATTCTGGTAATGGAAACCGTCAGAGCGACCAATAATGCAGGTGAACTGGGTCGACTTTTGGATGCAGCCGGTATTGCGTTTGGTATGGGCGAATCTGTTGTACCAAACGGCAATGGACCAAACGATGGATATGCTGACCGCGTGCGCTCAAATCGCGAGTATGGCCTTTACATCATTGAGCGTTATGCCGCTGTTACTGGTGGAGAAGGTGAACAACCAAAACTGCCTTACAATATCGACGAAGAGGGCAATGTCACCTGGGACCATATTCTGGAAAACAAACCGGATGGCACACCAAGTCTCGAAACCGCTTACTACATGGATAAAGATGCCGAAGGTAACGATGTAACCGTTAAAGCGTTTATCCGGGAAGAAGACCATTTTGTTCGCGATGACAACGGAAAAATTGATGTATCCAACGGTGAGCCAGTTGTCGATACAAAATCGCTTCGTAAAGCTATTGATGATTTACTGGATAAGTTCGCCATCAACGGTAAACGTACTTACGAAGAATGCTCGCTGCCAAACTACCACTATGAGATCAACTGCCTCGAGTATCGCCCGGGTAATGGCATTCCACTGACAGGAGGTATGGCACGCCCTATCTACTCCAAGCTGGATTTGGGCACGGAAGAAGCGAAAGCCATGATCAAAGCAGCTGATCTAGGCACCAACATTGAACGCCTATATCAGCATGAACGCTACTTCCGCACTAGCGGCAACCAAGGCGAACGCTTAAGCAGCGTCGATCTAAACCGCATATACAGCAATATGTCAGTGTGGCTTTGGAATGACCTCGACTATCGCTATCAATCAGGTATTGATGACGAGTTAGGCTTCGAACGGTTCACCCAGTTCTTGAACTGTTACACCGAAAACCAAGGTGCAACAGGCACGCAATGTCCGGAAGATCTGGGTAAGCAGTTAATCGACATGGGAATGGTTTACGGTTCTGATGCTAACCAATACAGCGGCATGATGAATCCAAGTTACCCGCTGAACTACATGGAAAAACCGCTGACACGTCTGATGCTGGGTCGCTCATTCTGGGACTATGCCGTAAAAGTGGATATCCGCCAGTTCCCCGGGGAACCTGATGGATGGACAGCCGGAAGAGCTTTAACGCTAGATATGAGCAATAAGGTTGTCGCCTACTATGCGGGTAACCGTCAAGCAACAGGTCATTGGGCAGTCGCTCATGAGCCGTTCACCGTCACCGTATCTGGTAACACAACTCCCGTAACGGTCATCGTCGGTCTCCACGATGATCTGACAGGTCGCGAAAAACACGAGTTGGCACTGAAACGCCCACCGCGCATGCAAAAGAGCTTTACCGTAGATTCGGTCGGTACCTTTACTGTTCCTTATGGCGGCCTGATCTATGTCTCAGGCGGCAATAGCGAAAGCGTTGATATCAAGTTCGAAGGCACCGTCGCAGCGCCTTTGTATGACGCAGCTAAAGGTGGCTGGGTGCATGACCAAGATTCCCCAGCACCAATTGGTGATGTGGTATCAGACAGCTTTGTCTACACAGCACCGAAAGCGAATCTGAATGCAGCCAATATTGAAGGCGGCATTGAACAATTCGCTGCTGACTTAGACACTTTTGCTCAAGACCTGAATGACTTCTATGCCCGTGATGAAGGCTTGGCTGGAACCAGTAACAAAGCCGTCACCCATGCCGAACGCGACAACAACAGACACGCCTTTGTGAATGACGTTGCCATCAGCATAGGTGCCGCCCACTCCGGCTATCCGGTCATGAACAGCAGCTTCAACGCGAACAGTCAAAACATCCCAACAGATCCATTGAACAACTGGCTGATTTGGCATGAAGTCGGGCACAATGCCGCAGAACAACCGCTCACTGTTGAGGGTGCTACTGAAGTGGCCAACAACGTGCTCGGCCTATATATGCAACAGAAGCACCTTGGATATATGCCACGTGTGGCTGCTGATATCCGTATCGCACCGGATTTCGTAAAAGCTGAATATGGACATGCCTGGGGAGCTGGCGGTGCGGGTGAACGCCTGCTGATGTTTGCACAGCTAAAAGAATGGGCAGACACCGAGTTCACTTTGTCGAGCTGGTATCAGGAAGGTGAAATTCCAGCCTTCTATTCCGATCGCGAAGACATGAACGGTTTCAATTTCTACACATTGATGCACCGCTTAAGCCGCAATTCGTCAGAAGAAAACTTGATAGTCAGCGGCACCAACGCCTGTTTTGACTCAAAGCTGGGTAAGAGCGACAACCTGATGCTTTGTGCCTCTTATGCTGCTCAAACTGATCTGACTGAATTCTTCCAGGCTTGGAACCCGGGTGTTGTTGCGAACATTCTGCCGGGTATCGCCGAACCGCAATACTCTGGCGGTATTACTGATGCAGGTATTGCAGCGGTTAAAGCACTCAACCTACCAAAACCGACCCGTGATCCGCTGGCAATCAATACCGTCACTCAGGTGACACCGCCAGTTCAATAACACAATCCATTGAAAACAGAGGGAGCCAAATGGCTCCCTATTCTTTTTCAGCTCCTGTTTGCGCAAGCTCAGGCAACGTCTCTCTCACCAACATTTTCTTCATCACCAGAGCTTTCAATTGCTTATCAACAATATCCAACTCCTCTTTTGCCTTTTTAATTTCTCCATCACTGATCAGTTTTTCAGCAAAAGAAATGCGGGCAACGAGCGGAGACAAACTAATCGCGTAGTTTTCCAATCCTCTGGCGAGGGCTTGAACCTGGTCTGCTCGACCACTTTTGGCATACAAGCTGATATTTGCAGCCCGGGTTCGGGCGGTTTCGAACTTCTCATTCATTGCATCAAATTCTGCCACCAGTCCTGACTGCCAGTGTTGAAGTGACTTGGCAACCTGTTCCGCTTCCGGCGTATCAGGGAAAAGGAATTGAAGACTGTCGGCGTACTCCATACCCGCTGCATAGTTATCGCCAATATTCGATGCTGTGAGTATCGAGACTTTATCTGCGTAACTTGGAAGCAACTGTGACTGATATTCCTTCAAAGCCTGAGAGCCATATTCCGCACGGATTGACTGTGCTTCTTCCAAGGAAATTACCTTGGGTTCAGCGCCGGCAATGGTCAGGGTTGAAAGAGGCGTTTCTGCGCTGCCCTGCACTTCCAACAATCCATATAGCAGTGCCGCACCAACGGCCAGACCACCCATAAAAATGAGTGCACTGGCGTTTTGCTTTTTCACTTCTACCTCAACGGGAGGTGGCGCGATTGCAACACCTTTACTCTGACGCTCTAAGCGATCGATATGCTCGAAGACAGTAAAGCCAAGCACATCCAAATCATCGACTTTACCTCCGCCATTTTTGGAAAGGTTTCTGTCTATCGCTTCAAGGGCACGCTCACAACGGTATAAATCACGAAGCTGACCGATACTTGGCTGAATCGCGCGAACCTCCTCGCCGATGCGTCCGAGCATCCAGCGATAGAGCTCAGCACGTTTAGCATGAGGCATGTTCTCATCGTCAGGTGCACGCAACACCGCCACCTGAAGTTCCAAGCCGTTGGCAAATCCAGATAGGCCCTGCGTTTTCATCGAGGCAACGGTGAAGTAGATAGCAACGAGAAGATCTGCCCCTTCTTCTGTCGCTACTTTTTCACAAAGCTCACGAACCTTGGTCCAGTCCGTCGAGCCAGCAAGCGGGTTAAAGCGTCGGTTTATCTCGCTGCGTATTTTCTGGTAGTCAGAAGAGTCCCGCAGTTTTGCGCTATTTTCTGCCAGTTTTACGCCATCGATGTCCGTCAACATCCACTGCGACACTGTGTTTGTCCTTGTTTTTATATTCAAGCCACCGAAAGTCAGTTGACCTTTGGTGGCTTGATTTTATTGTCGTTAATATAGGGTCCGCGACAGGTTGAATCCTCTGAATATCGACGCAGTAAACGGATTGCTGTCTGCTTCAGAATGCAGACGGTACATCACGTTTCCACCGTCAATGTTAAAGCGATAATCAACGCTGGTTGAGCTTGAACCCACAACCTCGGCCTGTTCCAGCAAGCGGAAAAACGCCCAAGGTCCTCGAATACTGATCCCTCTTGGCGAAGCATTCGCTGCCACAGGAACCAGAGTGATTTTGCTGACCGCAGCTTCACGAAGTGTATTTGGCCAGACCAACCCTACGTTTTTGCGTGGTCCGTGACTGTATTCAACATACTGACCATCAATGTTGATGACAGAACGTCTTTTATTCGCGCTCAGCTCAATCGGCTCAAGCGTGAACTCGACATCCAGCACGCCCTTGCGATTGAAGAATGCACCTTGAATCGCCCTTGCACGGTCAATTTGGTTCAACACATCCTGGCGGATAAGGGTTTTGTCCCCTTCTTCTGAAGTAAACTCGCCTGTGTCCTCAAGGAACATTCGCAGGTTGCTTTCGTAGAAGTTATTCAGGATGCCATTAGGGGCAAAGAAAGCTTCGAAGTCTTCCAACGCCACATCTTTAGACGAACGCACGTTAAACGGGTAACGCGAAGCGAGTTTGCTTTGGAATGGATTGAATACATCTGCCGCCCAACGAACTTCCAGATAACGAATCGCTTCCTGACGAATCACATACCAGCTCTCATCTGCCAGTTTTTTCAGCATGATGTCGTAAGGCTGTGGCATGCCGGATGCGATGCGTTGAAGCACATAAATAGGGTCAGAATTATTCAGTGAGAGACGCGCTTTAGTCGCGTCCAATGCCGCTTTACCAACATCCGGAGCATCGTTGATTGACTTCATGTATGCAGTCAATTGGGTGACCGCATCCATCACTTCATCAAGGTAAATCGGTTTGCCCGGTTCGGTTTCCGAAAGCCCATTCAGTGAAGAAAATTGGTTATCAACCATCGCTGCGACGCGATAGCGTGGAGACTTAATCAACTCTTCTTTTGCTGCGTCGCCTTCAGGCAAGGCCGGGAATAAGTCTGTGTTATCCGTGACTTCTTCAAGCAAGCGATGCAGAGGCTGGTTGTTACCTGTAATGCTTTCCAGCACAAGCACAGCGTTATAGATATCCGGGAAAGATTTCACGTCGATATCGTTGGTCGCACGACGCCAGGTATCCGAGTAATCCGCCACATACAGGCTGCGGATTTTATCTCTCAATACGCGCTTATCTTCATCAGAGAAATCTATCGATTCAACCTGCCCCAGTACCCAACTATCTACCAGCGCCAGCTCTGAAACAGAATCTGATTCAGGAATGAAGTAGGTTTCAAAACCTTTCTTGGTCAGGATACGCGGAATATCAAGGTTGTTCGCTTCCGAAACACGCTCAGTAAAGACCACATCAAACACAGGACCGATAGAGGTCGCCAAATTGATTGGAGAGCCTAAAATCGCCGTCGATGCTTGCTTGAGATTACGGTAAACACGTTGTTCGATTGGCATACGGCTCAGTTCGCGCTGAGCGTTGTATATAAGTCCATCGTACGGCGCCAGTACCCGCTCTGCGTCTTCCTGTCCATCAATACGATCACCCACCAGATCGGTGTGTTCCATCGCGTAATCCAAGTGCTGCATCAAGCGTTCTTGTGTTTCACGGTCGCCTTCGTACTGTTCTTGCCACTTGCTGGCAAAGTAGTTCTGCACCATGTTCTGATAACGACCATCATCGTCCGTCATCATGCGGAAAACACGCAACGAACCCAGTTTGTTCTCGTCATCGTCTGCACCAACAACATCGGCAGCTGCCACTTTCATCAAAGCTGGCAAGTAACGATTTTCAAGCAGGCTGAGATACGTGCTTTCGACTTGTGGCCCAATGACGTGGCCTTGATATAAACCTAAGTCAGAAATGAATTTCGGTTTTTCACGGAAAAAACCAAACTCCAGAGTGGCCTGACGAATCGTATCCAACGGCGCGAGGATATCGACGCCATTATCGATAATCGCCTCAGACGCATAGTTGTTCTCGTATTCGTTAACCTTAGCTAATACTGCATCCGCCTGTTTAACGTTTTTCAGGTAGTACTTGTGCCAGGAACCGATCAGTAGAAGTGACGCGATACCACAGGCAACGGCCGACAACATAATCACGCGGCGCTTGGTTTTAGCGACACGGAAGTTATCCGACGCCAAGCCTGCTTCCGGGTAAATCACGTTATTGAATAGATTCTGAGTAAAGTAAGTCGTGGAGTTTGCTGCGTTTTGTGCCGTATTCACCGCATGAGAAATACCGTAGCGACGTGAGGCAGAATCGATAAACGCATTGGTCGGCACACCTTGCTGATACACAGAGGTAAAATACACCCCACGCACCAGTGCGGAAGTAGAGAACTGGTCACTACCAAATGCATCTTGCAGGAACTGCTTTAACACATCATGCAGACCTGCCATTTGACGGCTAAAGCTGTACATTGCAGTGCGATCTTCACCATCGAAACACTGCATCAGGGCTGTCGGCAGCATCTTGTTAACGCGTTCGACAAACTGCCCGAAGTCTTTATCAAATTCATTCAGCCAGCTATCGAGATCGTCCACTGAATCCAACGTGAAAGTGAAGCCCATGACTTCTTCACGCTCCGCTTTGGAGTAGTTACGGAAGAAGGGTTCAAAGCCGTGAAGCAGGTCGAGCTTAGTCAGCGATACATAAACAGGCAGACGGGTAGAAAGGGTTTCCATTAGCTCACGCAGGCGAGCACGGATCAGATTTGCATGTGCGCGGCGCTCAGTCGTCGTTGCAGTGGCAAGCTTTGCCACATCCAGCGCAATCACCACACCGTTTAACGGGCGGCGGCTTCGCGTTTTTTCAAGCCATCTGACAAAGTGGATCCAGAGGCGGCGCTCCATCTCCCCTTCACCATCGCTGCTGGTTGCACGTTGGGTTAGTAGCTCACCATCAGGGTCGATAAGTACCGAGTCATCACCAATCCACCAGTCGAAGGAAAACGGATTTTCACTTTTCTTGCCCGATGCACGCATGACCGATGAGAAAACAAAGTTCTGACCTGAACGGTTAATCAGGCTTGTTTTACCTGCATTCTCTGGCCCCAAAACCAAATACCAAGGTAAAGCATACAGGTAGTTTCGCTTGTTCAGACTCTTTTGCAGTGCAGTCATCACCTGATTGAGTTCAGCTTCCTGACGCTCTTCATAGCGTTGAATCGGATCTTCCTGAAGCTGACGTTCACGCGCCTGATCTGCATGGTAGCCTTTGAGTTTTCGCCATTGCAAAAAGCCCCAAACCGCCAGCCAGAAAAGAGAGAAAATTACACTGGTAATAAGGCGCGCTGTAACAGGCTCCAGTGGGTGGCTCTCGTCAATTTTAAGCCACGGACCCGCCCACCATATCGCGACATTGATCAAGACGAAAATGGCCACCAGCAATATAGGTAACGCCGATTTCATGGCGGGTAGCATTTTCAGAAGAAGCGATTTTAACTTGCTGAACATTTCTTTCGATCCCTGCTTAAATTATGACTTCGCAATGTTTTCTAAACGTTGAATCAATGCGGGTTCCCAATCGGTGAGCGAGGTATGGTTGGCCTGCTCTAAAAGTTGGTGGTAGTGCTGATCTGCCATGGCAGAAAGGTTGTGACGCTTCATGACATCTGCTGAGAGCATGCGCCAATAAAACTGGTCTCTGGGTTCTTTAGACGTTGATAGGCCATCATTGAGCATGGCTAACGCCACCGACAGGCCGCCTTCATCTGCGAGGGTGAACGCTTCTTTGCGCTTTCCATCCCAATCTGAGGTGGTTGCTGAGCCCGTACTTGTGGTCTCACCTTCATCCAGCCAACGACGTGTTTCTTCGCCGACATAAGGCATGCCGCCTTTGAAGCTAAGTTCAGCCACTGCAGGCACACGCTTAACAAAACTACGCACTTCCGATGCGATGGTATCTGCCCACTCTGTGTTGCCGAGTTTGAGCGCGATGCGATAACTGAGAAAATGACCGTCAATCCAGTAAGGAGCAACAGTGAGGCTTTGCTCTACCTTGCGCCAAAGCGCGTGATCCGCACCTCGGCTGAGCTGATCTTCATATTCTGAAATGCGATCTGCCGAGACTGGCATAAGCTGTGTTTCACCGTTCGCCTCGGCATCCGGCGCAGAGGTAATAGAGAACCATACGGCAAAGCGACGAAGACGCAGTGCCAATGCAATGCCGCCGTCCAACTCGGAGACAAATTCAGCCACTTTCAGTAGCGTTTGTTTGACTGCACGGTCAGAGCTACCATCTATCTCCAGTTTCGGAGAAGGTGCACTGGTTGGCGAGGACGCCGTTTCAGAGGGCGCAGATGAAGGTGCCTGTTGAACTTGCGGCTCTGGATTTGCCAGTTTTCGTTTCAGCAAGGAAGCGATATCTAACACACCTTCTGTCGGCAGATCTTTTTCTTCTGCCGCCGCTTCAAGTTCTTTCAGCGCTTTCTCCACGTCTTCTTTCTGATCGATATCGAACATGGAGAAGTCGAGCTTCTCAGCCGCTTTCTCAGTGCGCTGGACAATCTGGGAAAAGAACTTACGACGCGGCAATACACCACGCGGGCCGGGAGCGGGATAACAAGTCTCCCAATAAGCTGCGATGAAATCCGCCAGGATAAACACCGATAGAGTGAAACGCTCCGGTGAAGACTGATACTGCAAACACTGCAGAAGATGAGTCAGCAGTTTGAGGTCTTTGGTTTGCGTCTCAATCAGCTTCATCGCGCTTTGCTCAGCTTCCCCCCACTGCACTTCTGCGTGAGAAAGTGAGCCGACTTTCATCATTTGGGTTTCAACAAAGTCCAACAGTGCATCGTCAAGCAGACGTTCACCGACCGGATTTTCTCCGGCAATCGGCTTAGCGACTCTTTCTCGGTAGGTTTGCATATCCATGATTTGCTCCTCTACCAACGACATGTCTGGCGCATGGGTTTGATGCTCTCGCGCAAGTCGGCAGTATCAAACGTCAGGTTACCGATCGCCTCCAAATCAGAGCGAAGTACCGCGCGTTGGCCGGACATTAATGCCTTCATCACATCAATAGCTGGAATGCCACGACCCGCACGCATGATGTTGCCAGTATCATCGCTTAACCAACGCTGAGTGACACTGTAACCTGCAGACGCCATTACTTCCGCTTTACCCTCAGATGTTGCGGTTGGCAGTATCAACTCAACCCGGCTGATATTATCGATACAGCTGAACATCAGAATGGGCATTTCATTCTTTTTCTGGTTTCTGTCAGGCAATGCAGTCGCTGTCATCCAAATACCAGATTTAGGTTCAGCCCGATTGGCATAGCGAAGCGCAAAACCGGTTTCATCTTCATTTCGCTCAGATTCGCTCTGTTTTGCGCGTTCCCATGCTTCCGGTTTTTGCACAATGACAGGAGCTTCTGGCTGACCAGAAACAGGGGTTTTGAACACCTCATCAAAACACGCCAATCGGTCGAGCCTAGCGGAAATGTTCACACACTCTGAGGCGCTTTGAATCAGTGCATTGTTGTCAGTCTCGTTTGCCAGCGTGTTTGCGCTTGAAAGCGCCAGTCCCGCCACTACACACAAAGAGATTGGTCGGTACGTCATGTCAGTCAATCTCCATTTTCAGGCACTTATGCGCGAGAGTACGTTTGGGTAAGCCAAGGCTTTCCGCTGCTTTTGAGCGATCGCCGCCGTAACTGGACAGACGATAGCGAATCACGCTGCTTTCGAAGTTCTGAACAGCAGCCTTGAGGTTGTTGATGTCATCAATATCCACGCCGATATAACTTTCAGAATTCACATCATCCGAATTCGCGGCGACTGGGCTGGTTTGCTGCAACACACGCCCGCTAAAGCTTGAAGGGGTAATTTCTTCACCATTCGCCGTTAGCGCACAGGCGTATTCAATGAGGTTTCTCAATTCACGTACGTTCCCAGGAAAGCTATGTCGATTCAGCAAATCCAGCGCGGCATAGCGAATACCAGCAATGTGTACACCTGCCTGCTTGTTGTATTCAGCAATGAAGTGTTTACAAAGCTCAGGGACGTCTTCTTTGCGGATATTCAACTCCGGCATGAAGACCGGGAACTGATTCAGACGGTAGTAAAGATCTCGACGGAAACTGCCCTCTTCGGCTTTTTCTTCCATCGCCACATGTGTCGCCGCTACCAAGCGGAAATCTGCGTTCACTTCGCTGGAAGCGCCCACAGGGCGATAGGTACGGGTTTCCAGCACACGCAGCAGCTTGGCTTGCAGTGCCAACGGCATGTCACCGATTTCATCAAGGAACAATGTGCCGCCCTGCGCATCAGCAATCAGTCCTTGCTTGGCGCGATCAGCACCAGAGAATGCACCTTTCGCATGACCAAACAGCTCACTTTCCAGAAGATTTTCAGGAATCGCCGCGCAATTGATGGCGATAAACGGCTTTCCTTTGCGGTCTGAAAGTTCATGTACCGCGCGGGCAACCAGTTCTTTACCTGTTCCTGTGTCGCCACAAATCAGCACGTTCAACGAAGATTGCGCGACAGTAACGACTTTCTCTCGCATTTCCTGCATCAGTCGGCTTTCGCCAATCAATACGTTTTTCAGCTCATAAGCTTGTTCGCGCTTCTGCTCATCGTTGCGAATACGCTTGATGGATGAACTCAGCGCTGAAATCTGGCGATGCTCTTCACCCAAATCCTGAATAGTCTGGCTTTGGTTAATAAAGATCTCGCAAATGCTTTGCCACTGAGGATCAGCCAGCAAACTGCTCAGTTGATGGGATGAACCTGTGATAGTCAGAATCGCTTTGGTTTTTCTCGCGCCCGGCGGAAGCGGCATCACCAAGACACTTTCACCGCGTTTGCGATGATTCATGAGCTCAACGAAAACCGCATTTTCCTGCCAGTAATTTAACTTGGTTGGATCCAGCAGCATGGCTGATGAGGATTGGAAAACATGCGCAAACGGATGGCTGAAATCGTCCACTTCCCAGTCAAAATGTTGGCCATTACCCTTGGCGCACAGCTTTCTACCCTGCTGGCAAGGTAGCATGACCCACACGTTGCTGATCTGCAGGTTTGATTTCAGCGCATCAACAAAGGTGTCCGCGAGCGTTTGCTGATCACGGATACCAGAAAGTGTTGCTGCCAGTGAAAGCCAATCTGCCATTGCTTATTCCACCTCGCTGACAAACTCGCCGTCTTCTGCGGTGAGATAAACGCGCTGCACAGGCTCTCTAGCGGCAAGCTTATTGAGCAAAGCCAACGATACTGGCGGCAGCAATTGACCTTCGATGATTGCTTCAAGCATGCGGGCGCCATTTTCCGAGCGCGTAGCACGGCGTTGAATTTCGCCCACCAGCGCATCGTCAATTTCGGTTTCCGCGTCATAACGCTGGGCAAACACTTTCACTAAACGGCTTAGCTTGCCTTTGATAATGGCATTGAGCGTATCGCCGCTAAGTGGCAGATAAGGCACAATTTCCATCCGCGCCAGCAGTGCTGGTTTGAAGAAGGCGGCCAGTTCTGGGTACAGCATTTCTTCCAGCAGTTGCGGTTGCTCTGCGTAATCGACGATGGTCTGATAGCCCAGATTCGAAGTGAGGAAAAACACCACATTTTGGCAATCAATCACGCGGCCTTCGCCGTCCGCCAGTTCACCTTTATCAAACGCTTGATAAAAGAGGTTCAACACTTCCGGGTGCGCCTTTTCTACTTCATCAAGCAGCACGATGGAGTAAGGCATTTTTCGGATAGCTTCCGTCAGGATGCCGCCTTCTCCATAGCCTACATACCCCGGAGGCGAACCAATCAGACGTGAAACGGTATGCTTCTCCTGATATTCAGACATATTAATGGTGGTCAGGAATTGCTTGCCGCCATAGAGAAGTTCGGCAAGTTGCACCACAGTTTCGGTTTTGCCGACACCACTTGGCCCGGCCAGCAAGAAAGCCCCTTTCGGACGACCTGGACGGCGCAGGTCTGCTCGTGCAGTCAGTAAGTGACGGTGAATCACTTCCAGCGCAACATCTTGCCCTTTGATTTCATTACCCAGCAGTTCTGGAAGGTGGGTAATACGGCTCAACTCATCAGTGTTCATCTGATCAACAGGAACGCCCGTCCAATCACCAATCACTTCGGCGATCTGCTGTGCATCCACGTGGGGATGTACCAAGCGCTCTGTGTGCGGAATGGATTCAAGTTCGGCATACAAACCGCGCAGCTCATTGCGAATGGCTTCGCGATCCTCGTCGCTCAGTGGCTCTTCATCTTCTGATGGCACCGCAAGAATCTGCTGACGCTTTTCAATCACATCAGCAACCAGATCTTTCTGAACACGCCATGCTTCACGCAAAGCTCCCTGCTCTTCGAGATCTTTTGCTTCGTCAGCTTCGAGTGATGCAAGCAACGCTTCGTCTACGTCATAGCCAAGCTCTGCCTGACGGTTCAACATATCGATTTGGCGTTGACGCTGAATAGTGCGAGTTTCCAGTTCTGCCAGACGACGCGGTGGTGAACTAAGGTTAATCGCGATTCGTGCACAGGCGGTGTCAAGCACGTCGATGGCTTTGTCCGGCAATTGACGGCCAGAGACGTAACGCTCGGAAAGCTCCGCCGCTGCCACCAGCGCGTCATCACTGATCAGCACTTGGTGGGATTTTTCGTAAACGCCATGCAGACCGCGCATGATATCCACTGCTTGCTCGACATTCGGCTCGTCCAGCTTCACCAGTTGGAAGCGACGGCTCAATGCTGGGTCTTTTTCAAAGTACTTTTTGTATTCTTTCCATGTGGTTGCCGCGACGGTTCGCAGCTCACCACGTGCCAGAGCTGGCTTCAACAGGTTCGCCGCGTCACCGCCACCTTCCTGTGCACCTGCACCAATCATGGTGTGGGCTTCGTCGATGAAAAGAATGATAGGAACCGGAGAGGTTTTTACCTCATCAATGATGGCTTTCAGGCGTTTTTCAAACTCACCTTTTACAGAAGCGCCCGCCTGCAGCAAACCCAAGTCCAGGGACATCAGATCGATGCCTTTCAGCGAGTCCGGCACGTTGCCATCAACGATGCGCTGTGCAAGACCTTCTACAACGGCACTTTTACCAACACCAGCATCACCAACGACAATCGGGTTGTTTTTTCTGCGACGACATAGAATGTCGATCATCAGATTAATTTCATCATCACGGCAAAGCACAGGGTCGAGTTCACCTTGCTTGGCCATTGCCGAGAAGTTGGTACAGAATCTCGCCAGTGCGGTTTCAGCTTCAGCAGGTACCGCTTGTTTTCCTTTGGCTGAATCCGCTTTGACCGCTGTTTCCGCGGAGTCTTCTGTCAGTCGCGCGAAATGCTTCTTCATCGTTTCGCGATTGACGCTTTCAAGCTGACGGATAAGGTTCAGCGGCAAGTAACGATCCGGGCGGATAAGTGCCGCGAGGAAAATAACACCCGAGCGTATTTCTGAATGACCCAGATCAGTTGATCCCAGAAGCCATGCATCCTGAAGAAGTTCAACCAGCAGCGGAGAAAACGACGGCGTATTTTCCGGCACATTTTCGCGGCTCAGTGCATCGCCCGTCAGTTGACGAATGTGTATATGGTCCACTTCCGCGCTTTTCAGCAATACGCGTACGTCGCATAACGGGTTATCCAACAAAGTGAAAAGCAAATGCTCTACTGTCACTTCCGGATTTTGTCGCTCAATACTCAGCGCGCCCGCTTGCTCCAGCGCCAGTTTGGTCTGCTGGTTAAGTTTGCCAATTAACGTATGTAGTTCTATTCGGATCACGGGTTCACCTGTTACTGAAGAAGTTGATTAAGCTGTTCAAGCACGCTGGATGTTTTATTGCTGAGTGCGATGGAGTACCCCGTAAACACCACCGCAAGCAAAGTGATAAAGCCTGCGAAGATCGTCCACACCGGTACCTGTTTACTCAGGCGGTATTTGGTAGAAACCACGTTATTCGCAGCACTTGTCAGCGAGACTTGTTCGTTGTCATCCAGTTGACGCAGCAGTTGGTGAAGCTTGGTGATCACCTTTTCATATTCTTCGCGTCCTTTTTCCATCACCTTGTAACGCCCTTCAAACCCAAGCGTCAGGCAAAGAAAGATGAATTCCAGCAGCGACTTGTAGCGCTCTGGCTCACTCTCCAGACGGGACAGAATCGTAAAGACTTTTTCGCCGCCCCAGGTTTCGTTGTGAAAGCGAGTCAACAGCGAATGTTCAGCCCACACACTGTCTGCCCCCCAAGGCGTGCTCATGATGGCTTCATCGACAAAGGAGCAAAGCACATAGCGGTAAGCCAAGATCACTGCGTGGTCATATCCTTTTTCGGTCAGTTCCACTTCAATGGCTTTCACTTCTTCTACAGCCTGCTTGTAGATGGTTTCCACGTTGTGGCATTCGGAGAGTTTTCTCACTCGAAGGGCCATCCCCAGCAGTGGGGTCGCTGCATCAATCAGTGGATTGATGTTGTCGCCTCGAAGCTTGAACCAATAATCCTGATCCGCGTCGATATTGGTCGCTTCATCAAACAGGAGGTGGTCGTAATGGCGCTCTTTATCCGGCGCATCGATATACATTTCTGCCATGGCTTAGCTCCTTATTGCCCAGAATTGCAGGTCGAGATCCGGGAAGTTACCGGCGACGTGGAAGGCGAAACCGCTGGCATTGGCCAACATCGCCCAGGCAGCGCTGGTTTTATCCAGCTGGTAATAGGTGTATCCCGCGTGGTAAGGCAACTGGCGTGGCGCAACCGGCAACGGAGAAACCGGAATACCCGGCAATTGCAGTGAGATGAGTTCGCGGATTTTTTCCACGGAAGCCACTTTGGTTTGCTGTACAAACAGCTTGCGAAGCTCTTCCATTGGCATGCGAGCGCGTACTGCCAGAATGAAGTCGGCATCGCGGACCAGCGAAGGGTCCTGAAGCGGTGCCACCATAAGGCCGTACTTGCGTTGATGAAGTTGAATAGAGACTGCACGCGGCTCCAGCACAATGCTGAGAGACTGACGAAGTCTGGTCATCACCGGCTTGAATGAAGAAACCGGCATGTCGTGCTGATAACTACCAAACTCGGGTGCCATGCGGCTTTCATCGGTGAAGGTTGCCAGCTCACCACACATGGAAGACAAAGCTTCATACAGTCTTTCAGGGTGAAGGCTACGCAGTCGCGACAGATGTTGGAGTTGCGGCTGCATGCGATTCAACGATTGAAGCAACATAAAGTCGGAAACATCTGCCACACCACCTTGGCTTGGCGCGCCGATACGTTGGGAAATGTTCTTTGCACGTTCACGCATCAGTCCCGCCATTTCGCCAATAAAACGTTGAAGCACGGACACTGCACCAACGTTCAAGTGACAAGGTACGAAGCTGTCATCGAGCAACACGCTGCCGTCAGGACGCTTTTCCAGAATGCGGGCAATCGCGATGGAGGCGTATGCACTGCGGTCTTCTTTTTCCAGCATCAAACGCAGGCAAACCGGACTCACATCAATCGGTGCCATGTCGCCTTGGAAGGTGTGAATATCACGTACTTCCTGACTGACAGAAGTGTATCGACCTGAACCTGCGCCTTCCGGCCAGGTCACTTCGGTGATCGAATCACTGCGAAGCGGAATAGCAAGATAGACAATCTGATTCGCTAGCGAACTATCAACCACTTCCAGCGCTTCTGGTTGCATGTCTTCCTGAGGAATGCGGAAGACAGTCCCGTCAGGCATCACGCCGGATGCGCTATCGAGCGCAATACGGCCGAAGCTCAGATACTCCGCGTTCAGCGTCATTTCAGTCAGGCCATAGAGATAGCGGCTGACAGAGCCTACGCGCTCATCCAGCTGATATTCCAAATTACGCTGCTGCTGTTGAAAATGCTGCGGCTTAACAAAAAGCCCTTCGTTCCAGACAACCCGGTTTCTCGCTGACATTTTTACTCCACTTTATCCAGAACGACTTCGGTGCCATCGAAGTACATAAGCAGGTGGTAAACCCGACCAACCGGCAGGACCTTAACGACTTTCTTCCAATCACTGACATCTGGGTCAGAGAAACGCGCCATCACGGAGATATAGCGCGTACTTTCATCAATCTGGAAATGGTCGATAAATTTGAATTGACCCGGAATCAAAGAAAAATCCCGGTGGTCGACGTAATTACTTTTCAGCGCGGCTTCAGCATCGCCTGCCAGTTGGTCAAAGCCGGACGCCAGAAACATGGAGTCGTCTTCCAGTTCAAAGACCTGCACTTCAATTGGTGTCGCATCGCCACTGATGTTGGGATTCACCTTCTGCGTCGCCACCAAACTGAACGTCACCGTTGTCGGTTGATCTTTTGGCAGTGCGTCATCACTGCTCGAACAACCGAAAAGCGTGAATAGCAGAAAGCAACCTAGCAGACGTTTCATCGCCTTATACCTCCAGTTGTTTCTCACGAATCTTTCGGTCGTAAGCCTGATCAAAAATTTCCCAGAACAGCTTTTCGAAACCGCGTTGGCGGTCGGAAGTCAGCTCTTTGTAATAGTTTTTGTACATGTTCCATGCCCAGGCATCTGCGGATTCTGGTGACACTTCACCAGGACGGCGATAAGCGCTGAATCGACGCATCAGCACTTCCGGCGAAAATGCACGGAGAATCTGGCCAAGCGCTTCCACGGTAGCGCTTTGCACAGCTTCGTTATGGTGTTGGATGTTGGTCAGGCTTTCGCTGATCGCGGAAGGGGCAGACAGGTGAACCATACTGCGGTCACGATCGAACATGGTTTCAACCGTTTCTTCATAAGGCAGACCAAGGCGAAGCGGGTTGTCTTCGATCGGTTGAAGGTTCTTGTTCATCATGCCAAAGCGGCTTTCCTCTACCTGCTGATGCAGCGCCAAAAGGCCACGGATAGCAGACTGCAGTGAAGCGCCCATTTCTTCTGACAGTGCCTGCATTTCAGCCATGTTGCTGCTGTTACCCGCCTGAACACCAAGACCACGGAAGATAGGACCTGTTACCAAGTGATTGCCGTCTTGTGCAGAGGCCTCACTCCCATATTCGCCCGATGCATAACCACTGAATCCGTTTTCGCCGTATGCATTTTCTGGCTTGTCAGCATTTGCGTAATCACGCCCTACTTCTTGTTCCAGGCGTTCAAGGGTTTTGTCATCCATCAGGGCATCCTCATAGGGTAAAGTCCGTTTCAGCGTAATCGCCGAACTCATTTCGTATTCGCTGTCTGCATGCACAGTTTTCTCTGCGCCGTGCCATTCGGTGTCTTTTGCCAGCAGGTAGCTTTCTTTCAACTGCTCGGCAGACATTTCCTGGTGTTCACTCAGTGGATCATCACCAGAAGAAATTTGGGGAGTGGCAGCCTCAAGGGCGGCCAAAGGGTCATCGATTACTGCATCATCAGGATTTTCAACATCGCTATCGTCACGCTCGGCGCCAATCTGCGTCGCGTCTTTTTCTGTCAGAAAGACATTTTCTAATCCATGCTGATTCGCCGAACCGTCTGAGCCCGCGGCACTTAAATGAATGCGGATTTGATAAGGACCAATCAGAACCATGTCGTTGTCTTTCAAACGCGCTGATTTGCCTGCGCCGACGGGAATCGTGGCGCCATTCATGTAGCTGGCGCCGCGAACATCAAGCAGACAAAGCTCGCCATCGATTTCAACGATCTCTGCGTGATGCGGGAACACGCGGCCTTCTCTGTCGACCAGGTTCCACTCGTCGGCACCGCTGGAACCAATTGAGCCACCTTCATGGGTAAACACATGCGTGGCGGACAAACCTGCTTCTAAGTGCTGGGTGTTGGTTACCGTGAGTGTTGCCTGCAGCAACTGCGATTCCTGTTCTATCTTGGGATAGTGTTGAGACATATTTCCCTCTACTGCCTGGCCTGAATGCGCACCATGCGCGGTCGGTCCACCTCACCCGTGAAGGATGACCAACCAAGCGATGCCGGGTTTTGCGTAGAAAGACGCATCGGCGGTGCCTGGTCAGGCTTCAAACCAAGTTCCAAATCAAAAGCCATTTGCTCACGCAGCACGAACTCCACCAACGTCAGCAGAGGCATGTATTCCTTGCCAGAGGGGAGAAAGTCGCGAAAGCGCGCTTGCGTGAGTCCATTAATGCAGATGACGAATTTTCCGCTTCGGTCAGCGACTTTGTCGCCAATCACGGTGTCCATGCCCAACGCCACATTCGCCATTCCCAGACTCATTTTTTGTTCTTGGGGAATATCGACATGACGCAGTTCCCATTGACGGATAGTGACATCTTCCAAATCAAAGCAATGCGCGATGATGCCGGAGACCACTTGAGGTGAGCGACTACGTCCTGCCAACATGCCGGCGTAAGACAACATCTTGCACCAGTTAATCGGGGTCTCGCCGCGAAGGTCACTGTCAGCCAATCCAACCAGTGCAAAAAGCTGCGCAGAAAAGGCATCTGAAGCATCTTCACGGAAGCGGATGTAGTAGCGATACTTGCGCCAGATTTGGTAAACCAGCGTGATAATTCGGTGGTTGAAGAAATCCAGAAACGGTTTTCTAAGGCCCGTTTCCTCGCTCTCAGTCAGTATTTCTTCGAGGAAGAAGCCAGGGAGTGGCGATTGTGCACCACTCATTCCAAGGAATGTGGTTTCAAGGCGATAGCGGTCACCGTTCACTTCTTCCAGCGCGGTAACATCGCTGGCAGCAAAACCTAGACCAGGATGGTTACCAAACAGCAGCTTGCTGGAGGTCGACTTTTCACTTTCCGGATCCAAATCGTTGAGGTGGTGCATAAGCTCCACCAACTGATAGAAGTTATAGGCTCTGACGTTCTTAGGCAGGCCTGATCCCTTGCTATCGCCCCCGTCCTTTTCATGAAAGTCAGGGGCAACAGTTTCCTCTATATCAGAGGTTGCTGTCCGTTCTGAATGCCCCATGTATACCTTTCCTGATTATCAGCATTGATGATCACCAACTCGTGGAAGGAGTTGATGCTGGCGTAAAGTGAGAAGAATCGGCTGAGTACGGTGCCGAAAATGTAAAGCTCGCCCTCAGAGCCAAACGCACTCTGGGTTAAGGTGATTTCTGAACGCAATCCGCGAACCGGAAGTCCACGAATGAGTTTTTCAATGGGTTTGGATTGGATATCGACAATGCCATCCAAACGCTGGCGTGATACACGCTCTGCCTGACGGTCAACCAAGGCGCGGAAGTCATAAGCTCGCAAAACTGAAGAGAGCGCATCCTTGGAAAGTAACGACAGATAGTTAAGCGACAAATTGGAAATCAGCGTCCAAAGTAATGTGCCATCAAGCATTGGCCGCATAGGCGCAGTCGGTTCGGTCAGGTTGCTGAACTTTGCATACGCGGGAGAAGAATCCGTCGGGATACTGATATCGCCTTTTCCTAGCTCCAAAGGCAATTGACGGTTTGTGCAGGTCAAGCTCAGTGAGATCGCCTCGCTGAAATCCACACACTCGGTCTCATCGCTTCGGACGAAAGAGATGTGGTGATCAAAGCCATCGGTATGAACACTGTCTTTCACACGAACGCGGTAGTAGAGCGCTTTTCTATCGCGTGCACGTTCGATTTCATGCTGAAAGCTTTCAAATGGCGTATAGGTGCGAACCTGACCGCGAATGCGTCCGACATTGTTTTCCTGCCAGCCCTGAACCAAATCCACACTGAATATTTCGTAGTGAGATGCATAACGACTGGAAGGTGTAATCTTGTATTCAGTGCTTTTCCCGTTGAGATCAATCGGATCTGCATCGTGAGAAAAGAGGTTGATGACTGGCGTGCAGTAGAGCTCGAAGCTTTCATCTTTCACGCGAACATCTGGCGGAAGCGTTTTTGAGAAGCTGAATCTCAGTGTGATTTTGCCTTGCGCTTCCTCGGGGACAAACTTGCCAAGATTTGGCACATCGAAAAACAGATAGGCTTCAGGAAACGAGAGATATTCCTGCAAAATGCGGTAACCTTCATAGACGTTTTTCGGATACGGCAAGATGGCATCATCACTGTCAAAGCCTACGGCTCTGAAGCTGTTTTTGGGTAAAGTGACAACTTTGTCGCCAGTCACCACTTCCACTTTATCGAGGTAATGACTCAACCAGAGATAAAGCATTTCAGCACTGTAGGTTTCACCTCCGAGGAAGAAACGCAGTGAGTTCAAGCCCAGTTGACCCGCCATTTGATCACCGAGAATCGTCAGCTCAACATCAACCAGCGATGCATCTCGGGTATGAACGGTAGAGACTTTGTCACGACGCAATGGATAAATATCGACACTACGACAAGTCCTGAAATGACAAACAGTGCCAAACACAGGATTGGCATCAAGTTGTGTGCCTTTCTCGATTTGTTGAGCGTAAGTCAGCGCTTTTTCGTCTGGGGAGAATTGTGCAATGCTGATGCTGGGGACCGGACGAAGATAGTTCGGCCACAGCATATTGATAATCGAGTGAGTGAGTTCAGGAAATTCGTCTTCGACTTTTTCACGCAATCTTCCCGTCAGAAACGCAAAACCCTCAAGCAAACGCTCGACATCCGGGTCGGTATTTCTGCTGTTAAGAAAGCGGGCAAGCTGAGGGTAGACTTCTGTAAATTCAACGCCTTGTTCACGCAAGAACGCCAGCTCATCCCTGAAAAATCGATTCCGTGACACTTAAACTACTCTGTACTTTCGATTGCTATCCAACAGAAGTTCCATCTGCACATTCCTGTGCAAGGCTCCTGCATTGATTGATGCGGTAACTTGAAACCTGAGATTCAGCGGGGATCCGTTATCCGGCAGTACATGAATTTCCATGCTCTTTATCCGCGGCTCATAGGTTTCAATGCATCGTCGAATGGCTCGGCGTATCTGCAAAGCGAGGTCATGTGAACTCAGGGACGCATCGTTGAAATCAACCAACCCAAGATCCGGCGCACTCAAGGACTCACCCATTCGCGCATTCAGAAGATTGGTGACATTTCTCTTCAACGACTGCAGAACCTCATCGGTATCTGGTCCCTGAGTGACAGACCGCTTTGGTGCGTCAGCTTCTAACCGTTGGAAGAAGCTGACGCCGTACGCGGAGTCCTCTGCGTCAGGTACAGCCATGGATTACTGATCCAGACGGCCTACCAAAGACAGTTCGAAGTTCGCGCCCATGTACTTGAAGTGAGGACGAACAGCCACAGAAACCTGGTACCAACCCGGATCGCCTTCCACGTCCATCACTTCCACTTTCGCTGCGCGAAGTGGACGACGGCTGCGGACTTCTGCCGGTGGGTTTTCCTGATCTGCCACATACTGACGAACCCAAGTGTTCAGCTCGCGCTCAAGATCCTGGCGCTCTTTCCAAGAACCGATCTGTTCGCGTTGCAGCACTTTGATGTAGTGCGCCAAACGGTTGATGATCATCATGTATGGCAGCTGGGTACCCAGCTTGTAGTTGGTCTCTGCTTCTTTGCCTTCTTTGGTGTTCGGGAACACTTTTGGCTTCTGGATAGAGTTTGCAGAGAAGAAAGCGGCGTTATCGCTGCCTTTACGCATTGTCAGAGAGATAAAGCCTTCTTCGGCCAGCTCAAATTCTTTGCGGTCAGTGATAAGCACTTCGGTAGGGATTTTTGCTTGAAGCGCACCCAGTGATTCAAACAGGTGAACAGGCAGATCTTCCACTGCACCGCCACTTTGTGGACCAATGATGTTCGGACACCAGCGGTATTTCGCGAAGCTGTCAGTCAAACGTGAAGCCAGTGCGAACGCAGTGTTACCCCACAGGTAGCTTTCGTGTGAATCGGATACGTTTTCACGGTAGTTGAAAGACGTGATTGGATTTTCAACTGGATCGTAAGGAACACGCAGCAGGAAGCGTGGTGCAGTCAGACCCAGGTAGCGCGCATCTTCAGACTCGCGCAGTGAACGCCATTTGGTGTAACGCGGGCTTTCGAAAGTAGCAGACAGATCTTTCAGGTTTGGCAACTCTTCGAAAGAGTCGATACCGAAGAACTCCGGCGCCACTGAAGACAGGAATGGCGCATGAGCCATTGCACCTACTGAACCTACATATTGCAGCAGCTTCATGTCTGGTGTGCTTGGCGTGAACGCATAGTTACCAACAATAGCACCTACTGGTTCACCACCAAACTGGCCATAACCTGCTGAGTATACATGCTTGTACAGACCAGATTGCGTAGTCTCAGGAGCAAATTCAAAGTCATCCAGCAGTTCTTGTTTCGTAGCATGGAGCACTTCAATTTTGATGTTTTCGCGGAAGTCAGTGCGGTCAACCAACAACTTCAGGCCACGCCATGAAGATTCCATTTGCTGGACAGGCTCGCTGTGGAGGATTTCATCCATCTGGGCACTGATTTTCTTGTCCAGTTCAACCAGCATCTGGTCTACCAGCGCTTTATTGACTGGTTCTTCCTGCTGGTCTGAACCAATCAGGTTTTCAATGAATGCAGCTACACCTTTTTGGCGACATCATAGCCTTCTTCGCTAGGTGCCATGCGGGTTTGAGCCATGATGTCGTCGAGCAGACTGCCAGATTCATAGGCAGAACTCTCAAGCGTTTTCTCTTGTACGGACATTAACAAAATCCTTTTCTCTTCTGCGTTGATTACTGTTCGTCAGCCGGTTGCTCTTCAGCACCCACCAGCTCCAGTTCAGCGAGTAACTTCTCGCGGGAATCTTCAGATGCCAGTAGCTCTTGGAGACGGGCGCGGAAAGCAGGGATATTGCCTAGCGGGCCTTTGAGAGCAACCAGTGCTTCGCGAAGCTCAACAAGCTTCTTCAGCTCAGGCACCTGGTTTGCTACTGAATCTGGGGAGAAATCCGCCAAAGACTTGAACGACAATTCGACAGGAAGATCTTGACCTTCCTCTTCTGTCATCACGTTTGGCACTGAAGTAGTCACCGAAAGGTTGCTCTCTCGCATGACCGAGGTGAAGTTGTTTTTATCGACAGAAACGGCTTCGCGTTCTTCGATTGAGGTGTCTTCTGGGTGACCTTTGAAGTCGCCCAAAACGACCATTTTCAGCGGGAGTTCAATCTCCGCCTGAGCATCGCCGGTTGCTGGAACGTATTTAATGTTAATACGTTCTTTTGGAGCAACACTTCCCTCTTTCGCCATTTTACGCTCTCCTTTCGCTATAGAGACTTTATGGATTAAACATGTTTACGTTTCGACTTTTCACCGCAGAAAAAGCAACACCCAGATAGATGTAAATGCTATTAAGCAGCCAATAACCCCTGAAAAACTTAGAAGCAGGAGAAATTAAAGAAAACGGATCCCAACCGGATTTCTTGCATTAAGAAACGGCTAAGTTAGACATTGCTAATTAATCTATATGTACAGCAAAAAGAACTTTGGAGGGAAAAAGAAGAGAACAAGGAAAGTCTGGTGAAATGCAGAAATAACTACGTCGTCAATGCTTGCGACAATATGCATAACACTCAAACATGATCACTTGTTAAGCTTGTACCACCTTAGAACCTTGCCAACCAACGTTTTGTATTTATTATATTTTATCTGGACATGACATTTAAACACATCCCGACCATTCAAAATTAAAAGGAGCTGACTCTGTCAAACAGTTCGTTTGCAAAAAATCTAATCTCTATCGAACGGATTTAATTTATGCCCATATCATTATTCAAATTGGACTTTACAGACAAGGGGGATGAGACAATTTGGAGAGACAAAATAAAGAAACAAGACCTGAGTCTCTATTTATTAAATTCAAGACACTAGAGTCAAGAAAGCTGACCACTTTAGTATTAACTTTCGAACTAATACTTTATTAATAAAAAACAATACGCCCATTTGGCTGCATTGTTATATGCAACAATTAACAATACACTTGTTGTGTTTTATTTGTCACTTATATAAGAAGAGCTGGGTAATAAATTGAATATTGAATTTATCCAATATTCACTGTTCCACCGCCAACAACCACACCACCACAACTGACCGGATCACCAGTTCTGGCAACGGGTTTACCGTTTGCAAAAACCGTCGGAGAACCCGCGGCGATGCTTCTACCATGAGGCGGAGATTTGGGTTTGTCGTGCGGAGCCAATGCGTCTCCTTGACGCGCAAGCGGAATGCCATCCACTTTCACATCTGGAGAAGCGGCGACAACGGGAGAAGGATGAAAACCATCATGATCTGTCCCAATATTGCCAAGTACTACCGCATTTCCCATTTCACGCTCCTACCCTGATAAATCTGATTCCTGTGTGATACAAAGCAATTAGCAGACCATAAATTACTCGCCAAACATTCAAAGAGTTAGACGTCTGCTCTTACCAGTTTGAGCAAGAAATTGCCCACCTTTCAGGTAACTAGTTGCCCAACTGGTCATTTTTTGCCCTGATATCATTGTCTAAATCTGACAACGTTTGATGAGTCGAGCTAACTCCAAAGCATGAGAAAAGAACTAGTAAATTGCATGTACATTTTTAATGACGAAAAATTAGCTTTCATCCAAAATCTCATACCATTATGAGCTTTAGGGTCTGTTGGTCTTTGACACCTAAAAACTGAATGCGACCCCGGCTCCATAGGCACTTTCATCAAAGTTGTAGTTTGAAATAGTCAGGCCATACCCAGTTTCTGCCTTCACATAGCCTCTCAGGCCCTGATAGATAGGGAAGTTCCAACTGACGCCGTAATACAGATGGTCAAACTCATCCGCAAACAGATTACTGACCTGCAGTTTGATTTCTTGTAACTCTGTGGGCTGCCAACCTAGCTCCAGTCTCGAATATCCCAGAAAATCTGCGATTTCAGGGTTGTACGTTACATTACCTACTCTGATCCAGGGCTTGAAGCTGATGTAGCCCCACTCCCAATCATGTCGCGCATCCACATAGATCCGATTCCAACTAACTTCGTTATCACCGCCCGCCCCGTTGGACTCATGTTCAGCACCCAGGTCGATTTGCCAATTTTCAATATGGAGCCTGTAGAAGAGTTCAGGGTTGTAGTTGCTGTCTCTAAAGTAGGCAGAGCTGTCATATGCTTCCCAGTTTGAGCGTTGGGTATAAGCCAAATAGAGTCCATCGCCACCAATTTCTATCAATTGATATTTGGCACTGAACTGAAACTGTATAAACGTGTCATTAGCTTCTGTTCCATTCGGGTTTAGCGGTTCGAACTGTTGTTGGTTAACACGACGCTCTTTATAGAAAGGAAGGAAGTAATTGTCTTTGTGGGCAGATAGTCCTTCGATAGCTGCTACAGCACTTGAAGGGAAAAACAACAGGCTGCTGATGGAAACAAAACCCGGTGCCAAAGATATCGCTCTCATCAATACTCCCTAGTGTATATCGCACTTCATGCGCTCAATTGATTAATTCGGGAGTATAGACAGAGCTAAACCTTGTCAGGTCACCCTTTTAGGGTGTGAATCAGTAATGATTCATTCGCCACAATTGAGGAAAGGCTTACCTTAATGGTGAATCTTAAGAGCCCAGAAGAAACGTTCGAACACACTTTAGCCTCCATCGAGGCTTTCTTGAAACCCTCACACCTGAAAGCCTTGTTTTTGGAAACGCACATTCCATTTACCCTTGTTTTCTTTCTCGCAGTTTTCTTCCGTATCAAATTGCACGTGCTTGCTCATATCTTTCACTTTGATATCGATAGAATCCAATGCATCTTTGATAAGCTGATGGAAGCGTTCTTGGTTGGCTAACGCCAAATTTTCCTGTGTGTCAAAGACACAAACGATGTTTAGCGAGTTCGGGAACCTGTCGTAATTTACAAAGTGGGTCAGCCACTCGAAGCCATCATTTTCTGACTGGGCAATGTCACACACTTGGGTTAGAGCTTTTCTGAGTGAATTATCGATTTTCTTGTCTGTCTTTCTCACATTCCTCACCTTTCGAGCTTCATAGCGCATTTGCTGTTTTACAGCATGTTAGGTGGGACTGAGGGCAAACACCAGTTCGGTGTCGACCGTTTAGATTGAACCCGCATTGGTGCATACACACCCCAGAAGCAAACCACCAATACCAAAAAGCCGCTGACTCCCATCAGCGGCTTTGAGTATCCAATTCAGCTATCGTGGATTAATTTGCAAACCCAGCAGCTTGTAAAGCTATAACAAATTCTTCGTTGGTAGGGTTTCTATTCGTATTGCTTCAATAAACACTGTATTTAGTGAGTCCTAAAAGCAATTTAGCGAAAAATGCCCCGAATTGATCTTTTTAGAAAAATTGATTGCATAAAACCACCAGTCCGGTGAAAGACTGCATTATATCTTAACCCACTCGCATCCCTTCCATTATATTTATAACAGTGAAAAGTCAAGACTATTCACTGTTATTGATTAACAACCCAAAAAGCACCCCCCATAGAAAATGAAATCCAACAAAAATAAACAATAATGACCAAACTCACTTTCTGGTCAAATTAACAAATACAACCCCTCAGCATAAAAACATTTGCGGCTCACATCTCAAATAATTATAAAACAAACCAGAGACTATCATTTTCATATATATCACCGTAAAAAAAGCCATTTAAACCAATCCATCAAACTCGTACCACGAATAGCATAGATATTCTTCGACATGGCTAGTATTTATAAGGATAATTCTATGGAAGATAAAATGGACTTCAATAATATCAAGAACACCAGTAATGAAAGATATCAATCTATACATTGCGCACCTATTCCACTTGCAAATAGCAAACCGCTAAATGAAATCAAAGAAAAAATCACATACGCATCAACAATAAATATACCTATCCTCATATCAGGCGAACCAGGAACAGAGAAAAGGACCATAGCGAAGTTAGTTCATGAAATTAACCAAAACTCAAAAGGTAAAATAATATTCCTTCCATCCTATGCAAGAACAAGTAACGGCTTTAAGTCTGTTTTGGATGAAGGAATCCAAGCCGCTAGAAATGGTACGCTTGTTCTATCAGACGTCGACTCGCTAACTGAAGAACACAAAGACTTTCTGACCTATGTGCTTGCCAACAACGATATCTATAGAAGACTAGAAGACAGCAACATACAATTGGTCGTTTCAACATCAGAGAAATCCTCCAATCGATCGGATATTTTGCGAGAAGCGCTCGGAGGCTGCATGGCCCATTTGGAGTTAAGCATTCCCCCTCTAAGCGAGCGCCCAGAAGACATTTTCTACTACATAGACAACTTCATTGACTTTTATAAAGGCTCCAACAACCTAACGCTAAGCGATGATGCAAAAGCCCTTCTCTATGCCTACTCTTGGCCCGGCAATGTAAATGAACTCAGGAATGTAGTCGTTCAGCTAATCTCTTTAAAAAAATCATATATCTGTAGAGATGATGTAGAGAATCTTAAATTACATGAAAAGAAAAAAACCACACTAATCGAATCTCTATACAATAAAGATATTTCCCAATTTCAGAAACTTCATCCTTCTCTCTACAAGTCTTTAGTCTTTATTAGCGAGAACTTTCTCGAAGAGATAACGTTGGAAAAAATCGCTAATAATGCGTTTTCTAGCCCATCCCACCTTTCATATCTTTTTAGAAGTAACTTACACGCATCATTTAAAAACATTCTTGTCGAACTCAGGATTCTTCATGCCAAAACATTAATTCATAATCGACCCTCGTTAAAAATCACCGAAGTCTGTATGCAATCGGGATTTGGCGACCTGAGTCATTTTGAAAAAATGTTCAAGAGACATACTGGGAGTTCACCCCGTGTATACAGAAACATTTACCGAGAGAAAAATATAGCATCAATAACCCAATAACATTGAAACACCCAAAAAGTTAATTGAACTAACCAAGTTTACAGCAGAGCAAATGAATAAACTTCTCTCATCGGAACAAAGAAGAGTCTAGATAATGAGTTTGGATATTCAAAAAATCATGAATCAATTTTGCCCTACAGCATCAAGAAACATGGTGATGAATATGGTCGCCGACTCGCTAGGCAAATCAGCGCAGAACGCTACACAGGTTCAACAGCAAATTCAGACCATTATGGTGACAAATACAGCCTTAGGTTCTGGGCTTATTTACGCCATCGCCGCTAAAGGCAAATAGCAGGTATCTGGGGCGTCATAGTGAAGCCTCATAACCACGAAGGAGCATGAAAATGCCAGTAAATGATGCCGTTACTGACTCAGTAACACAGGTCAATACCAATGTCGTTGGAGAAACGCCCGCATTGGCCGGGGGAAATCTGATGATTTCCACCAGTCAGGCGCTGGGTACATCAGCGTTAAACAGTACGGGCGCTAATCAACAAGCAACAATTGTCCATCAAACCTCAACGGTGCAAGGCATTAATAGCCTCTTTGCAACGGGCGGTGCAGTACTCGGCCGAAGCATTCAGGTCATTTTTGAGAAAAGTGCAAGCTAAACAACCATCAATAGGAGCAAACCATGGCAACAGTTAATGAGCAAATCACAGATTCAGTAACCCAGGTAAACACCAAAGTGGTCGGTGAAACGCCAGCAATGGCAATGGGCAACTTGCTTATGTCCACCAGCCACGCATTGAGCAACGCAGCGCACAACGCAACAGCGGCTCAGCAACAGGCACAAATCACCATGCAAGCAGCAACTGTGCAAGGTGTTAACTCACTGATGGCTATCGGCTCGTCTGTCATTGGACGCGGTGCTGAGTCCATCATCGAAAAAGGCTAATTGCAGCCTCTTTACTCTGAAACTTAATCAATAAAAGGAAACTAACATGCCAGTAAATGAACAAGTCACAGACTCAGTTACTCAGGTAAACACCAAAGTCGTAGGCGAAACGCCTGCCATGGCCATGGGCAACCTGCTCATGTCTACCGGTCAAGCTCTGGGCACTGCTGCTCACAACGCTACCAGCGCGCAACAACAAGCTCAGATCACTATGCAGGCAGCTACCGTTCAAGGTGTGAACGCACTTATGTCAATCGGCGCTTCTGTGGTCGGTCGCAGTGCTGAAGGCATTATTGAGAAAGACGCTTAATGCCGTTCCTCCTTTGCTGGGCAACTGGCAAAGGAGGTTTCAGTTTTAGGAGATAACCCATGAAAACCGTAAACCAACCGCCTAGCTCAGCGGAATCCGCCTATCAAGCGGCGAATCAATCTGTTGCTCAATCCACCGCGATGGCACTCGCCGACGCAACAGACAATCTTCGAAACCTGAACACACTGAGCACTACAGCCATTGGCACAGCCTTGAGTCAACTACTCGAAACGGGAGATCCTAAATATCTCACCATTATCGATGAGGCTCAGAAAGTGATTACCAAAGGCGCGGATAACTTTGGCATTGTCGGCGACAAAGTTGCCTCTGTACTCAATGAATCAAATTAACGAATACATTTTTCAATCACCACGTTACTGACACTGCCCCATCAACTCGCTTGCTGCCGGATGGGCACTACCGTCACAACAGGAGTTAGCATGGACAACAAAGACTTTCAGTTCGAAAACGAATTTGAGCACCCCGTATCCAACAACGCCATTGACCATTTCAACACGTTACAAGCATTTTCAAACCAATCTACGGGGCTATTAGAAACAACGCTTGCGGATACGCTTGGCTTATCTATGCATAACGCTGTCAGCAATCAGCAACAGTCGCAAATGACCACCGCTGCTTCCGTGACCAATGCATGCGCGCGTTTACTGCAAACACAAGCTAAACCTTCCAATTTCGGTCCCATTGAAGAAGCAGAACCTGCCATTGTTGTTACCGCTGAAGACAGGCTGGGACGAAGCCCAGCTTCAGAAACTCTGACAGAAGAAGAACCGCAAACGAAAAAGAAATTCAGTCTTATGGGATTTTTGAAGCGGAACAAAGGAGGAGACGATGCGTGATGACCCTTACCTGAAATTTAACGTGGACGAACAATTAAAGCAGATCGAAGCCTTTACAGAGAAACAGCAGCAAGACGTGACAAAACTCATTGATGACAGCCATTCACTGTTTTCTGAAGGCGTCGATGTGTCGACGGATGAAATCCAAGCACAAGTGTCTGGAATGATGAGTGATATTGAAAATCAACTCGAGCAAGAAATAGGAAAAATCAACGAGCAGTTACAGAACCTGCTCCCCCCCCAAACGCAATAATACGAGGCAAGCATGGCTAAAAAAGTTAACGAGCAAATCACAGATTCCATTACGCAAACTAATACCCAGGTCATTGGCAGCGCGCCCGCCAATGCGATGGGCAATCTGTTCACGTCAATGGGACTAGCAATGTCGAACATGAATAACAACGCGACGAACTCACAACAACAAGCACAAATCGGAATGCAAGCCGCCACGGTGCAGGGCGTAAACTCTTTAACCGCCATGGGCACTGCGGTATTGGGTCGCGCTACCGAAGAAGTCGTAGAAAAAGGTTAAACAGCAACTTAACCAGCAGGCCAAGGGATGCCTTGGCCCATTCGAGGACACGCCATGAGTGACAACATCACCGCTGAAGAACTAGCGCCAGTGACCGAGATGATCACACAGCTCACTGAGGCTTCTATGTCAGACAGTATGGGGCTTCACATGCAAAACGCAGTGACCAACCAACAAGGCATGCAAACCATCAGTAACGCTGCAACCTCAACGGCTTGTGCGTTAATTCTGAATAGAGGCGGCTGATTAGCCTTCAGTTATGGCCAGCGAGAGCACCACCTCGAAAGCAAAGCAGTCCGTGGCGCAATCAACCGCCATTGCAGTTCAGGATGCTGCCGATAACCTGCGCAACCTGAATACCATTAGTACCACTGCCATTGGTGTTGCGTTATCAGAATTGCTCGCCACCGGTGACCCTAAATACATCCAGGTGATCGAACAGGCACAGCAAATTATGGAAAAAGGGACCGCAAATTTTGCGGAGTTGGGGAATAAAGCGGCGGAGGTGGCGAAGAGGTTTGAGTAGTACCTAGAGTCAAATACTAACTGATATATCTAGGTATCAACCAAACATAAAACCTCAGTAAATTTCATGAATATCTATAAAAAACAATCCGTGACAAATAAAAAATCTAGGCCAACCATCAAGAACTGTGCGGCAATCACTAAATATGCTCATCAAAAACCAATATCCAACTCATGCAAAGTTCAATACTCACATCAGACCTAAAAATTTAAAAGCCACCACTTAAAATAATAATAGCCCTACACACACTGAAAATTAAAAAATGATTTCATCATATAGAACAAAAGTTAAGTGGAAAAACACTTAGCCCAGATTTACAATGAAAAACACCAAGATAAAACCCTCACAAACAATACAATCACCAAGTAAAGAAATTAATTATCACATTAAGAAGTGATAAAAACCCAATAAAAAGCGAAAGATAAGGAGAGACAATGAGCGAGAAACTTCTAGACTGTATAAAATACGCATCAAAAATAGGTGTAACAATAAAAGCAGAACCAGTACCAATTCCGGGAGGAACACCAGAACATATATTAACCATTGGCATTGAAACTGAGAATGAAAGAGCATTGACGATTAACCCACAAGATGGAAAAATAAGTAGTGACGAACAAAAAACATTAAACTTCCTAGATGATCTAATACTAAATGTTTATAGTTTTAGATGTGGATTTTTGTTAAGCTGCCCTTCAGCAAGGCTAATGAAGTTTCTAGATCAAGAAGCTCTTAAAAATGAAATAACATATAGCAAGACTATTGGCTCAGCATCCATTACATTCTCAAATAACCATGAGTTAAATATAGATATAAAAAAATACAACCAAAAAGATTTATTAAAAATTATAGATAAGAAAATTTCTCTAATTGAAACTTTCTTGAAGGATATAGAAATACTCTCATCAATGCGAGTAAGAAAACAATGGGAATACCCAAATTCAATTGACGAACTAGAAAAAATATCACTTAGGTTAGATGTCGCTGAACTTAAACATGAATCAGAATATAACAAAATAGAAAAGAAAATTAAAAATATTTGGGCTAAGACTGAATTACATCCTGGTGTCAGCCCTCAAAGAGTTTTTATGTTAACTTTAAATGCTGTTGCACAATCATTTATAATGGGCCCACTATTAAAAACTCTTGGCAGCGTAGTAAGAGAGGCTCTCGATACCAAAGGAGCTGGGCTATACGATGACATATACATCCAAGACGGACATGTTAAAAAAAAGGAAGGTTATATAAATGCATTGTATGACAATGAAAAAGATGGACTTGCGGAAAAATAAAGTGTTATCGTGATGAAGGAGTTACAGATTTAGTAATCAACTTCGATAAAACCATTTCCGAATTATTCAAGCATAGAAAAAAAGAAAATAAAAATAAAAATAAAAAGAAAATTTCAAAATCCAGTCAAGACGACTTTCAAGGTTTAGCAGATAAGATTAAAATTTATCTTAATGATTTCTATGATAATGAGGGTCACTTACTTAGAATGCTTATTAAAAGTTGTTCATGTGGGAATATTCTAACAGAGAATGTGGTTGACTCAATTGAGTCGTACATCATCGCTTTGGTAAATGATAATATTGATGAATGTTTGTCCGACAGTCTTTTAGACCTAAAAAACCTAATAATGGATATACATGACAACACTGATCTTCTCGATTTATGTGTAGCGCAGGCTTTAAATGAAAAAAATCCCCCCTCTAGCTTTATTGATTTTCTTGTCAAAGAAAATATTGTTAAAAGAAATGAAACTACCAACTTTACCTATCTTACAAGAGCTAAACATACCCCCCCTAACGATTCAAATAAATCATATATTAAAGCGCCTATAGTAGCAAAGTACCATTACACCCAGCAAACCTATAACAACCTTGGTGATTGGGCAAATTCAATAATATCGAAGAATGATACTGTTAAAGAGGAAAGACATGAAAGATTAATTGAAATATTATCAGAAATCTCGAACAAACTACGCTCGAAATTAAACCAAGAAATCAACAAGGAAAGTTTGAAAAGCGAAATAGCAAAACAGCTTAAAAATTACGAATCGAATATCAATGTGAAAATAAAATTTGGATCTCTAGAAAAGAGCCCTGTGACTTATATAAATCCAAATGAAACATTGATCACCAATTTTATTCCTGAAATTAAACCTCAAGGGATAAATCACTTTTAATTAAGATTTAATTTATTTATAAAGATGTGACATTTCAACGAAAATATAATAAGAAATGGCACGCGGTCACAATCCCAACCGATTAAATTTAAATAAAAAAGGATTAAAACAATCAAAACACCAAAAGGAAAAAGATATGCGAATATTGGATTTAACTATCATTGCCTGGCTTATTACCATTTCTTTTTACTTGCTAAACCCAGCATTTAAAATGATGGTCAATATGCTATTTATGACCAATCCGATTTAACTGTTCATACTCTGGCGAACCATTGGGAAGTGGTTCGCGTATGGATCCTATTCAACCCAAAAAATTAATGTACGCCGTCAAAAGCACTGAATACATCGTTTGTATCAACGATTATTAGAAAGGCAAACTTGGTATCATCAGTATCGATTAGTCATTAATGAATAGACTAATCGATTCCATTCTTGCCCGCATATCTATTCGGGCTTTTTTTTACTCAAAAATCGCACTTATATCAGCGCCAGTACCAACCTGGCAGTTGAAGCTTTTTGAACTTGCACCAGCCTCGATACCTGCGAACTGCCTGTCAAATTGGTGTCCAACGCATAGGCCGCGTGTTTGTTGTTATCCAAGTAATGAAATAGCTCCGCATCTTTACCCGAAAACATTCCCCAAAGCCCAATCGCTAAATACACATTCTGCTTGGTTGCTGCCCTCAAAGCCCTCACGCGGTCGACATCTTGTTTTAGCTTAAGCATCGCTTTTTTGTCCGCGAGATGGCGTTGGTGCACGTAGTGGAACTCAATGTAGTATTTCGCCTTCCCTGCTTTCATTGCTAAGTCAGCTTTAGATGCCAATCGCTTATCACAGACCGTCGCTTTTCCTTCGGCCTGGTCGTACTTATAAAACGCTTCGTCCTCTGTGTATGGCACCGCGAAGCCTTCGATTTCCGCATTAAGGCTTTCCGAGAGTGCTGCAGATAGATCGACAGCCAGCCAGCTTCTGGCAAATGGGCGCGTGTGAGGGTTTGAAAGGTGTATGTTGGCGGGAAGAAAGTGATAACGGGTTGCGAGGTCTATCAGAATACGTTGTTGCTGCATGGCATTCTCCTTTGTATAGCCAAGAATGCCTTCAGCGTATCCTACTCCTTTATCTTGAATATCGTGGGAAGCCAGTATATTGACTGGCTTTTGTGTTAAGCGGTTTCAAACCAGTGTTTGGCATCATCCATGCTATGTAACAACATGAGTTGCCGGTGCGGTTCATATGCCAAGTCATAATCATCAACAAGACCCGGTCGATACGCTACCCCCAGTATCGAGCATTGATTTTGCTGTGCGATGGGCAAATTACAAATCTGTTCCGCTAAGCATTGCCATAGCAAAGGTTCAGATTCGCCTTCAATAATGAGCTGGCGAAGCTTTTCAACCACTGGAAACATCGGCTTATTAGAACGATTTAACGCCGTTAGTGCTTCGTCACAACGCTGCCATTCAAACGCGGCTCCCCAAAGAAAGCAGTGTACAGCGTGCATCATTAGCCAATACCCAGCCTCATTTTCAGCTGCACACCATTTTTGGTGAAACTCGCTTAGAGCGATACAAAATTTGTTGAGGTCCATTGGATCAGTTTCTGATGCGCCATGTTGAATTGCCTTGTTAAGCTTTTCTTCGAGCCTTTCGCATTCAGCAATCTTTGGTTTTGTCACATTGATGATTTTGCTCTGGCGTTTAGGAGTATGCTGGTGCCCCCTACCAAATGCCGTTAGGTTCAAACCACGTTGATTCAGCACGCCGCCTTTTAGCCAATCTACGTGACTCAAAGGGTTAATCGGCCTTGGTTTATTGTGTGTGGGTATAAACTCAGAGACGTGCGGCTCTCCAATACAATCAGCATCACTGACATGTAATTCATCAACGCCGCTTTGACTAACTTTATCAAACTCAGACTTTAAATCCCGATGTTCAGCATGGTGAGAAAGGTAGGCCATTTGATAGCCTATCCTTTGTGCGAAGGCAGGCTCTGCACCTGCCATTAATGCGGCACTGAATGCCGCATAGTACATATGTTCAGCGTTCATAGGCCACTCTCCTGTCAATCAGCAGGCGCACCTAAGGCTTTGGTGCTGCTGTTGTACTGCGGCAGGGATTCCACAAAGCGGTTGATGACTTGCTCGGCAAACGCCGCTGAAACATTCGGTTGGTTGATGTACCCATCGACTTCAGTCCGAATATGCCCACCGTTCAATGCATCTCGTTCTCGCTGGTTCACAATGGCACTGATAGCGCGCGCAAAAGCAAAACTGTCTGTCTTACTGTAAATACGATGCTGACTGCCGATGTTGCCCGTCGCTGGATACCGGGGGGCCGCGTAAGACACCATGTAAGGCTGTGTATTCGGGTCATTGCCTATTAGCTCTTCACAGGAGAAAAGCACAAAATCGGTAGAGCGGTAGGTGTCCATCATGTTCGTGCCAATGGGAAGATCGGCCTTAATGGCGAGGTTATAGTCGCAGAACATCACGTCTACGCCTGGCAGCAGATCTTTGACCATGGTATCGAACGCGCTTTGCAGTCCATCGGGCAATTCATCCTGTTCCGGTAGCATCTCGAATTCTTGCGACTTCACCGTAAACGATGAGCGCCAGCGCGCAAGAAGCTCTCTGCCGGTTTCAGTGTCACGGTGTTTGTAAGCTACTTTGTAGCCACTATCAAAAAAATCTTCAGTGTCTGGTTGGTCGGTCAGAAACGCGTAAATGCGTCCGTCAGAAGCTTCGCACAGTCGAAATAGCAATTGGTTCATGTTTATCTCCTATTGGGTGATGACACAGCCAGATTAGGCGGATAAACAGGAGAAAACTTGGCGAAACGCTTGGGCGTTTAGGGGTTATCAATGGGTTTATTTAGCAAGCAAACAAGGGCGTATACCCGTCAGCCAACGGAGATGTGGTTTAAGCACAAGCTTACCCTGTTGGGATTCACTCCCTCTACAAACATCAGGTTTATCACTCTGCAAATAGCGCGTTGTTAATTTGGTGTCGCACTGGTTAGAAATGTTGGCAAGTTCAGGAGCTTCATGATTCTTTTTTTTTAACACCTGAGTAAACTTCTGTTCGCTCTGCGTATCTGCATTAGGAGCGGTCTGCTTGTCTGATCCCCTTGCTTCATTTTTCCTGGATATCGATTCATCGCTACCTGTGTCATTAACCGTTGATGCATTGTTCAATTTTGCAGTTTCAGCGTCATCCACATCGTTTGGGTTGGTGCTATTTTGAGGTTCATCTGTTGGGACCACTTGCTCAGACTCTTTCGTGATCCTAGGTTCATATATGAATGTTTCTGCTGGAATACCCGAGAGGCAATGCATCATGTCATTGAGATAAGCCTTGTAGGGATTAAAATCCGGAGAAAAACTCGCCACCTTTGAGGTGTTTTCTTTTTTTGAACTAGACGCTGGCTCAGTATTAGTTATCTCTGTGCCTTTAGCTTTAACTTGGATTTCACAGCTATTAGAGCTAGTCCTCTCCTGCCCTCTTTCAAAAGTTTCTTCAGAAGACCTTGTTGGTAAATCACTTTCAGAATGGCTAGTACGAGATGCTTTTCGAATGACAGAACGTCGGCGATAGCCATAAGGTACCCAGATTATTCGCTTCGTTTTTTTCATTGTTAATTCGCCTTAAAGCTACGTTGAAGAAAGGCAAGCGATGCTTGCCTTTTATCACCTTTACACCGCGACGCTTTTCAAAAGCACATTGAACGCTTTATTCACTGCCTTTTGCACTTCCGCCTTTGTAGCAATTTGCGCAGTTAGTACTTCCGCTTCCGCGATAAGTTTTTCTCTTTCAAGTTCTACTTCAAACTCATCTCCAGTCAGAAGACCTTGCTCTCTTGCAGCAAGTAACTCTTCAAGTTCAACTTTTTGTCTGTCTATCTGGCTTTTCAGCACCCCAGCCAGCACGCTCATTACCGGTGAATCGTCGATTTGATCTAAAACTTGCTGAATAGCATTTTCTACGTTTTGGTTCATGGCTTGCCCCTAGTCCGTTTTTTTGGCGGTTTCACCTTCAATTAGTGCAGTGAACATCCGTTGATATTGAGAAGTACGTCGTTTGATTGTGAAGTCTGCCAGCGCATCATTTTTCTGGTGGGCCTGGCGGTCTTGGATCCAGAGATTTGCCAACATTTCGACTTGTTTGATCGTCTCTTCATTATTTTCTCGTCGTAGCTGTCTGCGTATCAGTGAGCGAATTTCCAATTCAATGTCGAAATACTCTTTTTCAAACCTCGCATACTGCCTTTGCTCTGGTGGTGTTAATTCAGCAGTGCGATACAAATAGTCCACTTTCTTTTCAATAAGGATCATTTGTCTTTCTGTTTGTGGATCGTACGAAGCAACCAATTGCAGTGAACAGCCCGTAACAAGAAAGACGAACAGCCATACGACATACTTTGATTTTTGTATCATTTGATATTCCTTCGTTTTTTATATTGGTATTCAGGCTATCTATTCCCTACTTGCGAATCTCAGGGGGATTGACTGAATACTTTGGCTATCTAGCCGAGAACATGCCGTTTGGTTTGATTACATTGCGCTTAAACTAGAGAAGGATCGCTTATGACTGATCTAATAAAAGCGCTGGAAATGGTTAAAAAAGCCTATAAAACAAAACCGCAGAAGCCCAAACTCACCCCCGAGCAATTCCAACAGAAAGCAAAAGTGGAAATACGCGTTAAGAAAGTACTTAATGGAACTGAACCATTGGATGCTTTAGCAGAAGAGACCACCAAGTTACTCGTAGAATTGGCGAAAACCTTTGTTAAAGAAGCGGCTGCAAAAGCTAGTCAGGCATGCGCGACTTTGCCACGGGAGAAGGCTGATTCTGTCGAACCTGATCAATCAGACGATCGAGAAGTGTGAAAAGGACTTCAATACTGTATCCGGACAAGAATGCTACCGCCATTGGTGAGAGAGCCATTTCACCCATATCCGGCTTCATCAACCACCCTGTAATCATTCCAGCAAGGCAACCTAGTGTGAGCCTTAAGCGATAACCGACTTCCCTACTCGAGGTGTAGGTCAATGTACGAACCTGGTTTAGCAAACTTCGTAGCACAAAAATGAACGCGCCTAAAAGGCCATAAAACAGAGGAAGGACGTAGTTTTGCAGCATCTGAAGCACCGATTCAGCGGCGATCAGTTGTGCCGAAAGGTTAACCATTTGGCTATCTGCACTTTCGTCATCTGACGCAAATTGCCCACCAAACAACCAAACACTATTCCAATGAGCCAATAAGCGGTAATTGGCTTTCGTTTCAGGAGACCACTCAATCATAGGTTTGGACGTTAGCTCACTCTCTTTGTACAGAGCTTCCGTTAAGGTGTGTCCAAACAGAGAATACATCTGCACCACTAACAGAATAAGCAAGGTGATCACCGTATAACGCCGATACCAATTGATCACTTTAGCGGCACTAGGTGAGATCCACTTACCACGCTTGATAGGTGGTTTCACAGCTTTCAGGCTTTCTAAAGTGACAGGGTATATTTGCTTTGCTAATTGGTCGTAACACTGTAAAAGCAGAATTTCATCTTCCACTTTCCACTGCTTGCTTTCAATCCGCTCTTTAGCCCGATAAACACCTGCTGCAATCTTGGGATCAATCGAAAGCTCACCATGACGGGCGACGTACTCAAGCATCTGGATACCTTCACAAATAAGCACCTTCAATGCATCTTGGGCATCAATATTTGAGGTCATCTTTATTCTCTCCATTCCGTCGCCCATCACTTCTAAGTCGTCGCTAAAGGTTAATAGTGATAACTCGACACTTCCCGATCTTTGTAATCGAGTAACTTGCAGCCGCCGCGTTGATTGTTCCAGATAGCGCTCGGACTATTGAAGCTGAACTCATTTAAGTCCAAAGGTGCTTTGTTGGTAAAAACTCTGATACTGCTAGATGGCTCCAACTTTACCCCCTTGGGGAACACAAACACCGCATCGTTACGCGTCGCTTTTAGTCTCCATCCGTCTATATCCACTATGCTCTCCGATACATTAGTGAGCTCTACGAATTCATCACCCTCTGTGCGTTTTTCCTTCCCATCAACTTCAATATGGCTAATTAGCACTGAATGGTGCGCTTTATCTCCATAGGCAAAGCCGCAAATCTCTTCACCGCTCGCGTCTGTCAATGTCGCAACATCTCCTCGGTTATTCCAAATAGGCCTCTTCGAATTAAAGGAATATTCAGACCCACTTTTGGTATATACAGAGATGGTTTCGAAAGGAGACAGATAACTGCCCTGAGGCCAAACAAAAACCTGATCTGGCGATCCTGCCTCTACCTTCCAACCGCTGATATCAATGGTTAGTTCCCCACGGTTTTTGATTTCTACATACTCATCAAGCTGTTTGCCTTCTGGGTGGAAGTGGACATGTACGATCTCCACCTGACTTTTTGCTTGAAGATGGTTCAGTTTCATCCAAAGGTCATCAATTTGATGTTTATCCTTCGGTGGTATCGATGTTAATTGTTCAACTAATTCAAGTAGTGGCTTTTTAACTTTAGTGATTACTACAGACACATTTCTCTCCTTGATATGGGGTTTTATATTCAAATTTCTGGTACTGCGATTAGCTGCTCAACCGGAAAGTGACTTAAATAAAATCTAAAGCGAAGCCGCCGCTTTCTTTAGATGATCAAACAGTATTTTTTGATTGCTGTTGTCCGCAAAAGCCGTCGGTTTTGAGGAATAGACCTGATGTTTTGTGTCTAAATTTAGCAACCTGGCTTGTCCTGTACTGCCCCAAAATGCATTGACCAAGTCTCTGTCCTCCACTGGCATCTGATGCAGCTCTTTGGAGCGATAGCTCAATAGACGAGTTGAAGATGGAGGTAGCTCTGATGCGTTTTGGAAATCGACCATTTCCAATTTGATATCAACATAGTTATTGTCGCTAATGTTGACCCTCACCATCCCTACGGGACGAAACGACGCACTTGCTCGTCCATTATTTGTTGCTACGATATCGACTTCAAAAAAACTATAAAGTCCCTGCTGCTCTCCTTGTATTTTTGCCAACTGCGCATCAATCCCTCGCATGTTGTCACGTAGCTTTTCCAGCGTTGCATCATTTTCCTCAATGACCTCTTGTAGATCTTCCTTCACATCAGACAATAAAAACTTTAGCGCTGGTACGTTTAAGGCCGGACCACTATCCGTTTTAAATTTCATTCCCGAGTAGTTTCTTGTTATTGACAGAACTTGTCGCTCATAATAAACCGCTTCATCGTCATCAATATAATTACTTAAACCCCAGCTTTTCATTTCTCCAACACGGAATTCAGTCAACAAAAATTCGTTATTTTCTGGATCTAGGTAAGCATCAATAGTCGTGATGTACTGCGACAATTGCCTTTTTGTTTCCGCAATATTTTTCAGATCAACTTTTGCACTGTCATAGGCTTTTATCAGCGTGTCTACGTCAAAGTTAGGGTAACGAATCTTATCTCCTCTATCCCCATTTGGTTCAACTTCATAGAACAAGGCTTCATCAATATATGGCTTGAGTAACTGGAGTTCCTCAGTCGCCAGTGCAACGCGATAGGTTTCAGCATTAACCCGACGGATTTCTCCAATTTCAACATTAATGTCTGATGTTTCGACAAAATAGACTTGCCAAACTGGGATGGCTATCGCGGACAAAGCACCTAATAAAGCAACGGCTACAGATTTTGCGTGTAGTTTTAGCTTCTGCTTTATTTCTTCAAGTCTCATAGTTAACCTCCTGCTCATGCGCTGAATTTTTCAAATGCTGCTTTGAGCTTTTCGTCATAGCGATTTTCAGCGTAAGCAGGTCCGTTGTAATAGCGAGCAAACGTCGCCCAATCTAACGCTTTGATCGCTTCATGCAATTTAGGATTTGCTTTTATGAATCCCACAAAAGCTTTAAGATGATTGGATTCGGCGAAGAACATATCTCGCACAAACGTCTCTACATCGTCATAGCCTGATGCTTTGTGGTTGAATCCCATGATTTGATACCGACCATACGAAGCCGACATCAACGCTGCTTTGCGATCTAAGTCGATAGCTCTTTGTAGACGCTCGTACTCTTTTTCTCCCCCTGAATACAGATTACGATCCCACCGCTTTGATGAAATGTCTGGGTGTGATTCATCGTATTTATGGTTACTAAATTTGGAAAAAATATGTGCTTCGAACAGAATTGCCGGAAGCCCTGAAGGAAAGAAGCCAGAGCCTGCAGATTCCACCGCCGACACAGCTTGTATTGCAGCAAGTTCACAGTCGAGAGAACTTGCAGCGTGCTCAAAGTCTACTTCTTTAATACCAACATCAGGTTCAATTAGCGGCAAGAAAAGACTGCTTCTCTTGTCACTTTTTTCATTTATAACTTTATTAAGCTCGCGGTGAGTTTTTCCATTAACATCGATCTTATTGTCTGGGTATCTATACCCAAGGACTTTTTTCTGAAAAGTACCAATTGCCAAACATGTGGGAGAGCTTTCATGCTCATTTATTACCTTTCCGTCTTCAATCAACAAGCTGTCAAGGCCAATTTTCTTTGCCACTTTATTTAGTGAGTGCTGAATTTCAACCACATCTTCGTAAAGATTTACACCACCTTTACCCACTGAACTACTTAGTTTTATATTTAACATAATGAACCCTCAATTTAGATAACAGCAATTAGCTTAACAACTTGCCATCCAAAAAAAACGGGGCTAATAATTATGTACTCAGACTATTATAGGATTATGGCACTGTCTTGTTCACTTTAAATTAAAACCCAATTCAATCACCATCAAAAGCCACTCTAGTATCTTTTAGTAGGATAATCTTTCATTGCTAGTAAAATTAGATCCCTATACACATCAAGAAAGATGGGAAATTCAATATAAAAATCAATTTACAACCTTTTAATTACCATTAATACAATAATTACAGCCAAGCAAGAAAATAAAACGATAAAAAAATCATAACTTTTTAAATCGTTATTATATTTATGCAGACTGAAAAATATATTTCATTTAATAAATAGCCGTAAGACAATCCTGTTTGATGAAATGACAAATAAATCTTCAAAGAGAGTTTTATTTCAATAGAACTAAAAATTAACAAAAAAGCCGCTGATTTTCATCAGCGGCTTTTTAAATTCAGTTAGGTGTTGTTCGCTTATTTAGCAAACCCAGCAGCTTGTGAAGCTATAACAAATTCTTCGTTGGTTGGGATAACAATCGCAACCGCGCCAAGCATGTCAGATTTAGCGATAACACCGCCGTTGCCGAAACGTGCAGCTTCGTTGCCAGCTTCATCTTCTACAAAGCCAAGGAGCTTCAGGTTCTTGAGGATTTCACGGCGGATAGGCAGCGAGTTTTCACCAATGCCACCGGTAAAGATGATCGCGTCGATGCTATCCAAAGGAATCATGTAAGAACCGATGTACTTGGCTACACGGTAAGTGAAGACTTCGAACGCCAGTTTCGCACCTTCATGACCACTTTCCATCGCTTCCAGAATGCCACGCGCATCTGACGTCAGGCCTGATACACCCAAGAAACCTGATTTCTTGTTCAGAGCTTCGAACACTTGCTCTTGGCTCCAACCTTTCTTCAGCAGGAATTCAATAATACCTGGGTCAAGGTCACCACAGCGAGTACCCATCATTAGACCTGAGAGTGGTGTGAAGCCCATTGAGGTATCAACAGACTGACCATTGCGAACTGCACACACAGAAGCGCCGTTGCCCAGATGAACAGAGATGAAGTTAGCTTCTTCAACTTGTTTGCCCAGCTGTTTTGCTGCTTCGCGGGTCACGAAGTAGTGGCTGGTACCGTGGAAACCGTAGCGACGAATGCCGTAGTCCGTGTACAACTCGTTAGAGATTGCACCAGTGAATGCCTTCTGCGGCATGGTTTGGTGGAAAGCGGTGTCGAACACTGCCACCTGAGGCAGCGCAGGGAAAGCTTTCATTGCCGCTCGGATACCCATCACGTTAGCTGGGTTGTGCAGCGGCGCAAGATCGCTCAGAGCTTCAACTTCTGCCAATACCTCTTCGTTTAGAAGCGTCGCATCAGCAAATTTCTCGCCGCCGTGAACAACACGGTGGCCAATTGCAACCAGTTGGCTGCCAACATCCATGCTCTCCACCAGCTCAACAATCAGGCTAACTGCTTTCTCGTGATGGTTACCACCTTGTTCCAGCATGGCTTCTTGCTTGTCTTGGCCTTCGCGTTTCCAGCTAATGCGCGCATCTTCTAGGCCGAAGCACTCGCCCAGACCAGAAAGAATCGCTTCTCCGGTTTGTGCGTTCATCAATGCGAATTTAAGAGAGGAACTGCCCGCGTTAAGGACCAGTACTAGTGAATTGCTCATGAAAAATCTCGTTGGCAAATGGGTGTAGGATTCGAACTCGAGAGCCCATTATTAAATTAATTTTGAACAATTCAACCTAAATTTGAATGAGAAGCCCTTTTTTGGCCTTTTACTGTTTCAGATCAAAAATAGGCTCCTCACGCACAGAAAACGGACACTTTAGAAGAAAGTGAAGGACACAAAAAAGGCTCCTTCAGGAGGAGCCTCAGAAATCTGTCGAGCTGGCTTTATCAAGCCATGGTAAGCAAGGATTTACCCAGCAGCCACTCGAGGTCTTTTTCAAACTCTTCACCATAGCGGTTGCAGCAGACATCATGCAGTTTTCTGCTGGCATGACTGGTGAATTCCACGGCGTTTTCCGACGAAACAGTGTGTAGAAAAAAGAGACGGAGAACGGCAATAAAACGGTTGTCTGAGCGAAGGGCTGTCAGCCAGCTTTCTATAAAAGAACGCTTATCGCCTTCCAAGTCCAATCTGTCAATCAGGATCCCTAGCAGCCTGTCATCCAAGCGCGTGATGAAATCCGTTTTCTTTGGAAAGTGATGGCTGATTCCCGTTCTGGAAATCCCCGTTTGTTGGCTCAGCGTGGTATACGACATCTTGTCATACCCCAAGGTCACCAACTGATCGACCACTGCATCCAGAATTAACCTGATGGTTACTTCTGTATCTTCTTTGCTTCTCTTTGGCATAGCTTTATCCCTGTTTTTTGGCTTCCGTAAGCTTTAACAATCAAGACATCACTACTACCGCTGTTAACGCTGTTGTTAGAATGGATTTCACGTATGTAGAGCTTGATTATGTTGGTACAAAGAGGGTTTACCGACTACCGACCCTTAACTTAACAGTCTTAAAGATAGTACATACGTTTACATTTTGAGCCATATAGATGCAAAAAATGAGAAGCGTGAAGGGCATTGCATAAGGTGGACCAACAAGTGTTATCAAGGTGTAACACGCTGAAAGACAAATGCTATTCTTGTCAGTAAATCTCTAACGCCGATTGTAACAGCGTTACATGCATCATAATTTGAACAAGCGTTTGAATGAATAGCTTGACCCTTGTCCTATAAGACGCCTAATTTAACAAGCTAGTAACATAGAATTAAAAACAAACTCTTTTTCCCTACAGTTATACGGGGTCCTTTTATGGCTCAACAAAAACCATATCTACAAATGCTGCGCTGGGCTGAAGAACGCCCCAATGAAATTTTTCTTCGACAGATAATTAACCGCAAGTTCAACGACTTCACCTACTCCGATGTCGTTGACCAAGCGTTACGTATCGTCACTGCCCTGCGTGGTATGGGTCTAGAGCCAGGAGACCGCGTCGCACTGATCTCAAAAAACTGTGCGGAATGGTTCACCGCTGACCTCGCTATGATGCTCGGCAGCTACATCAGTGTGCCCATCTTCCCAACAGCCGGCACGGAAACCATCTCCCATGTGCTAGATCATAGTGAATCGAAAGCCCTGTTCGTGGGTAAACTGGATGACACACAAGCACTGAAAGATTCTTTGGTTGAACGTGCAGATATTCCTACCATTGCTTTCCCTTACCCAACCATTAATTGCGGTTACGATTGGAAAGACTTGATTGCCCAAAATGATCGCGCGGATGTAAAACCAGAGCATCAAGATGATGACCTGATGTCTATCGTTTATACCTCGGGCACTTCAGGCTTACCGAAAGGTGCAATGCTGACGTACGGTGCACATGCTTGGTCTGCGCAGCAATTGATTAATCACATCGGTATGCGTGAAGGGGAGCGACTGTTCTCTTACCTTCCTCTGGCGCATATCACAGAGCGCGTCTATATCATGGCGACAGCAATGAATGCAGGTATCTGCACAGCCTTCCCAGAGTCTCTCGATACCTTCATTGAAGACGTGAAGATGCATCGCCCTACCCTGTTTATTTCGGTGCCTCGCTTGTGGACGCTGTTCCAGCAACGTATTCAAGAAAAACTGCCGGATAGCAAACTCAACTTCTTGCTTAAACTGCCGATCATTTCTGGCTTGATTAAGAAGAAAGTGGCGACGAATCTCGGTTTAGATCAGGCTCGTGTTCTAGGGTGTGGTTCTGCACCTGTTTCAGCAGCGTTGCTGCGCTGGTATGAAAAACTGGGGCTTAACATTACTGAAGCCTGGGGTATGACCGAATCCTACGCGTACAGCACCCTGAACTATCCGTTCCGCAGCGATAAAATCGGCTCAGTGGGTAACGCTGGGCCGGGTGTCGAAATCAAAATTGCGGAAGACGAAGAAATCCTGGTTCGCAGCCAAGGTTTGTTCACCGGTTACTACAAAAACCCTGAAGCGTCCGCTGAAACCATTGTTGATGGCTGGTTGCACACTGGCGATATCGGCTTCTTAGATAACGAAGGCTTTCTCACCATCCAAGGTCGCAAGAACGATACCTTCAAGACAGCGAAAGGTAAGTTTGTTGCGCCAGTGCCTATCGAGAAGCGTTTGTTCGAGCTCAGCAATATAGAAATGATGTGTCTGGTGGGGTCTGGTATGCCAGGGCCTATCCTGCTGGCGTTGCCACACCATTTCCCTGATTTTGACAAAGAACGCTATGAGCGCCGCGTGAAGAAAGTGATTGATACTATTAATGGCGAATTGGAATCACACGCGAAAATCAAAGGCGTGTTGATGATCAAAGAACCATGGAGCATCGAAAATGGCCTTCTGACGCCAACACTCAAAATCCGCCGTCACCTGCTAGAGAAGAAATACCACGACACAGGTGCGAACTGGCCATCTGGCACATTGGTTCAGTGGGAAGAGTAAGCCTCGATAAATAAGCATGGAAAGCGCGGGTTCTACCCCGCGCTTTTTTAGTTTGGGTATAGCAAAACGGTTCATCACCTTCTTTCAAAATTCTTTTCGAAAAGCCCTACATTTCCCAAGCTCTAATGTAGTAATATTACATAAATTCCAACATACAGACGCTAGGTAAAATACCCAACCAGCGGCTGCTATTGAGAGAGAAAGCGATGAGCCAAGAAGAATACCAAGTATGCGATGCATGCGGTGTAACAGCGGAAATGGGCTTTGTTATCGGTGAAGGTGATGAAGTTGCAGAAGTAGAGATCTTCGCAGAAGATAAAGCGACTGCTGTTGCTGAATTTCAACGTTATCTGGATCTGGCAAAGCAAGTAAACGAAAAGGTTATCCATGACCTTAACGAAAATGCCGAGCTTTCATTGAGTCCACTCACAGTAAAACTGAAGTTCGAATGCAGTGCTGAAAAGCTGATTTTCGAACTGCGCAGTCGCTCACTGTAAATCGCGTTCAAAAAAGCCGCGTCCACACGCGGCTTTTTCTTTCCTGCAATTCGCTCAGCAAATCAGAACAACTCAGGTGTTTCATCTACCTCATCGACACCCAGCGATTCAATCACCGCTTCTAGTTTGCTTGCCGCGGCCTCGTATTCAAATTTACGAATCGCATCTTCCACACCCGAAAGATCCACATCCATGCTCTTTGAGTTCTCTTTGATACCTGTGATGAAATCGACAGCCTGCGTATCAAAATTATTCAGCAGGATTTTTAGCTGTTCAAGCTCAATACGGAACTCTCTCGGTGTGTACCCTGCAAACGCCTGTACCTCGTCTGCTTTCTCTTTTTCAGGCTCTGCGCCTGGAATGTAAGTATGTATCTCCTGCAGGCATTGTTCGATTTTATCCACCAGCGAGGCTTCCATCTTGAGATCAGAACCCGCCTGATCTTCCAAATTACCCGCCAACACAGCTAGACCTTTAGCAGAGACATTTGCCGCAGCACCCTTGAGGGAATGCGCAAACAGTTCCACGTCTTCCCGCTCATCGTTCGCGAGCTGCTCACGGATTTTGTCTATCACCGCCAGCTTGGTTTCCGTAAACGCCGTGATCACTTTCCAGTAGGCATCCACATTGCCGCCAATCCGTGTGATCCCCTCACTTGCGTCCAGTACGAGCGGGTCGATGTTGTCCATATCTGGCGTTGGCATTTCTTCTTTTTTGCCATTGAGCACTACGGAAGATTTCACCGCTTCTTTGGATGCAGACGTCCAACGCTGAATAGCTTTGAGCAGCTCATTCACATCAATAGGTTTGGAAACGTGATCATTCATCCCCGCTTCCTTACATTGCTTCACATCCCGCTCCATGGCATTCGCTGTCATCGCAACAATTGGCAAGCTGGCAAGGGCTTCGATTTCTCGTATTTTCCGGGTTGCTGTCAGGCCATCCATCACTGGCATTTGCATGTCCATCAACACGATGTCGAATTGCTGCTCTTGCACCATATCCAGCGCCACCTGACCATTATCTGCCACCTCAATGGTCGGGTTGAATTGTTCAAGAATCCCTTTCGCCACCTCCTGGTTAATCATGTTGTCTTCAACCAGTAAGATAGCCAGCCCAGTAAAGTCGATTTCCTCCGTTTCGTCTTTTTCTGCTTCACGACAGTTGGCAAGTTTCATTTCTTCCCTGCCAAAGGCTTCCATCAGCGCATCAAACAAAGATGATGGGTTGATGGGTTTCACCAATGAAGCGTCAAAGACTTTCTGCACTTCTTCATTGATCAACCCTGAGTCCTCACCATAGGCACTGGCGAGAATAACCTTCGGCATCTTGTTCAGAGGTTTGTCCCGGATCTGCAGTGTCGCTTCATCACCGTTAATACCTGGCATTTTCCAGTCCATGACAACCACATCAAAGCCGTCATGGCTCTTATCTGCGGACTCCACTTCATAAACCGCTTCTTCACCATTCGAAACGGCTGCCACGCGCAGATCGAGGTTATCCAGCAGCGCATACATGATGTCGCGGGACGCTTGGTTATCATCCACCACCAGCACACGTTTATCATGAAGAATCGTGGTACGTGCAACCTGCTCTTTGATGCTGGATTCACTGCGGCCGCAGCGAATAGTGAACGAGAAAGTCGATCCTTTACCCGGCTCACTTTCCACCCAGATTCGACCGCCCATGAGTTCGACAAAGCTCTTCGAAATGGTCAAGCCGAGACCCGTACCACCGTATTTGCGGGTAATAGAACCGTCAGCTTGCGAGAACGACTGGAACAAGCGCCCTAATTGCTCCTCGCTCATACCAATACCGGAGTCCTGAATGTCGAACTGAACTTCGATGATCTCGTTTGCATCACTGACTTTGCGGGCACGAATGATGATTTCGCCCGTTTCAGTGAACTTCACGGAGTTACCGGTCAGGTTAATGATGATTTGTCCCAAACGAAGCGGGTCACCCACCAAGTCGTCTGGGAGATCTGGGTCGATATCAAAGATAAGCTCCAGATCTTTTTCTTTCGCTTTCACTGAAATGATGTTGCTGATGTTGTCCAACACCTCACTGAATCGGAACTCGATATGTTCAACAGTGAGTTTGCCCGCTTCAATTTTCGAGAAGTCGAGAATGTCGTTGATGATGCCCAGCAGGGATTTACCGGCTTTCTCGATGTTACCGACATAGTTGCGCTGTTTGTCGTTCAAATCTGTCAGCAACGCAAGGTGAGACATCCCGAGAATCGCATTCATTGGCGTGCGGATCTCATGGCTCATGTTCGCCAGGAATTCCCCTTTCGCTTTACTTGCCTCAGTCGCCTGGTCTTTCGCCGCAATCAAGTCAGATTCGAGGCGTTTCTGAGTCGTCACATCTACGAACAGGCCGACAATACCCATCGGTTCCCCGTCACCGCCGAAATACGTCGCTTCGTAAACGGTCAGTATCCGAACATCGCCACTCGCATTGGCCAGTTCAATGTCATAAGCCGCAGATCCCGAGTTTTCAAGAAGCTCTTTTTCTTTTTCAACAAACATGGTGGCGACATCATTGTCGAAAAGCTCTGCAGGTGTTTTATCCACGACATCGACAAAGAAAAGACCAAGGAAATCGGTGAACGCATCATTAACACCGATGTAAGTGCCTTCGGTATCGCGGAAGTAGGTTGGATTGGGAATGGCGTTGATGATTTGTTGATTAAGTTTGAGCTGTTCGGAAACGCGTTGTTCGGCTTCCATTTGAAGTTCAGCATTGAGGGTCAACTGAATGCCGACAGCCAAATCTTCCTGCACTTCGTTGAGCCAGTCTATTTCTTTGTCAGAAAGTAAACGTACTGAACCTAACTCAAGCACGCCGACCATTTCGTTATTCACAATCAGAGGAATGAAATACATTTCACTCAAAGAAAGTTTGCCCACCGGCAAGGTCAAAGCGAAGTGGTCTTTGTCGTTGCGAATCCTTAACGTTTCTTTTGTGACCAGAATGGTGCGGTGGAAAGAAACTGTTTCTTTCTGCATCGCTTCAGATTGCTCATCAACACCGACGCCACCGACCAGATTCATGCTGTCATTTCTTACGACATAAAGCGCCGAATACGGTAACTCTAGGCGTTGAGAAAAGAAATTCGCGACCTGGAAGCCAAGTTCTTCCATGCCAGAACAACCGCGAATCAAGTCTGAAAATGCCTTAACCTGGCGGCTGAATTCAAAGCGTTCCGCAATTTCACGCAACACTTCATTCTGCGCCTGGGCAAGGTCTTTCAACTCGCCCTGTCTATCTACATCCAACTTAAATTCAAATTCTTTGTCGCGTACCTTGCTGACAATCGTACTTCGGATGTTATCGAGTGGTTTGAGGAAGCGAAACCAAAGTAAGGTGGTTGTAGCAAGCACGGCAATCAATAACATGCCAGCCATGGTAATGGCGATGCCATCCATATTGGCACGCTCTTGTTTCAAGACTTTCAAGTCGTCGGAAGTCTTCTTTTCAACTGCATCATAGAAAGCGCCGATTGGGCCCATGATTTTATTGGTAGCGTGAATATAGTCCGGTCCAAATAGCATTTGCTGGGCAAGTTCCGGGTCTGGGATCACACGTTCAATGCCACGGGCTGTACGTTTTCGGCCTTGGATCAAATCCATCGCCGTTTGCTCAATACTGATGAGATCCTGTGAGCGTGAGAGCGCTTGGGTCAAGAAAGACATGTGCGCTTCACTGATCCCTGCCTCACGCATCCTCGCTAGCAGTGAGGGGTGAGCGGGACGGTTTGGGATATCAGGCTGAATAATTTCTTTATTGGGATCAGACTGCTGTGACCAGTAGTCAAAATTGTAGTTGTTAGGTGTAGGAAGTTGCCCGTTACGCGCCGCCTGAACCTGTTCAAACAGATAGCGCCAACGATTGTTAGATGTCACCGCGTAACTACGCGCGAATTTTGTCAGAAGTTCAGAGCTGTGTTTCAGCTCAATAGCCAATTTGTATTGCTGATAACGCTGCTCATAGATGGCGTTGATTTGCTGAGTCAACGAATCAGAACGTAAATGGGCGATGATGATTGCTACGCCGAGAAAAAGGATTAATCCCATCAACGCGAAAAAGATGTGGCGTATAGATCTCATTTTGTCTCCAAATTCTCTATATGGTGACACTCTTATCAAATAAGAGTAGACCCCACTTGCTGCTTGATAAAGTGAGAAAGGACAAAACTTGTTTGCACTTATTGACTTAACTCAGAATAAATGGGCTACTGTCATCGAATAAAAATTAAACATAGCGTTTTTACTACCTAACTGTCCCTAGGGGCTGTTGACCTTTGGTGAAGATTTTTGCATCAGTTTGGTAGTTTGCCCGCAAGGAATTGGGCATAAAAACAAGGAGAAACAGGCGTGACACCGATTTTCAAAGGCACCACAGCCATGTTGGTGGGGATCACGATCCTCAGTGTTGATGCGCTGCTCATTCGGTTGATTGAAGCGTCCGGTTGGACATTGCTGTTCTGGCGAGGGCTGCTTTCTGCCCTCATCATCGCTAGCTTTATGATGGCGACCCGCCCTGCCCAGACAATTTCGGCACTTAAAAAGCCCACTAAAGCGTTGCTGGTAGGCTCATTTGCATTCTCTATTTCGACAGTTTGCTTTGTCCTTTCCATCGACCATACCCAGGTCGCCAGCACCCTTATTATTATCAACATCAGTCCGCTGATCTCTGCCCTTCTTGCATTCCTGTTTCTGAAAGAGCGGGTTGATAGCCGAACCCTCATCGCCATCGTGGCGGCAATGGTCGGCGTTGGTTTCGTTTTCTACGGAAAGGCGATGCCTTCGGCCTCCTTTGGCAATTTGATGGCGCTGATAACTGCATTTATGCTGGCAACTTACTTTGTGATTTTGAGGAAAAGTAAAAGTGCCAATGCTCCGCTTTATCTGGTTCTAGGCGGGCTTTGTACTTCAACGATCTCACTGTTTGCGGGTGCAGAGCCTTTTTCACTGACTCCCCAGGAATGGAAATACACCTTGCTGCTATGCGGTGTTGTCGTACCAATTTCGTTTGTGTTGATTTCAATTGGCCCCAAATACCTACCCGCTGCGCACGCAAACTTGTTCATGCTCCTTGAAGCGATTCTTGGACCGCTGTTTGTTTGGGCCGCTTTGGGAGAAGTACCAAGTAACAATGTGCTGATTGGTGGTGGGATTGTGTTGTTGACTTTGGTGGTGTTTACGCTGTCTGCTGCCAAAAAACATCGCACATTAAACAAAAAACCCAGCTAGGTATAAGCTGGGTTTGATACCCATTTGCCATCATAACCGCAGGCTCTGCCAGGCTTCACACATAGTGCGGAAGGTGGCAGCATCCCCTTCCGGTCTGTCTGGATGCCATTTCAGCGCCATCTTACGCCACTGGCGTCGGATTTCTGAATCAGATGCATTTTCAGCCAACCCTAAAGCTGCCAGTGCATTTCGGCGCTCAACAGTCGTTTCACTGCAATGGCCCACATGTTGCTGATAGCGTTTCCAGAATGAACTCAACAGTTCGCGAACGTCTTCCGTTTGCGCGTCGTAGTTATTCCAATCCATGTAGTAGCCGCGAAGTGGGTCATCGCGATTCACTTCATGTTGTACAAAACCCGATCCTGCACCACGCCACATGAGGCGGATATCCATCGACTCTACCTGCAACCATTGCTGTGGCAGCAACATTTCCTGCAATTGGTAAAGCGCGTTCATGATAAGAAAATTACGCTTGAACAAGTCCAGCTGAGGGTCGTCATCTAGATGGTCCATGATGGTATTTTTCTGCAGTTCTGCCATCAGGTAATGCACTTTCCAGCTTTGGTTTGACGCTTCAAGTACACTCAAAATCGGCCAGATCAGAGGGTTATCAATATCATCCCGTTGTTCCGCAAGCATACAACTCTTTCTCCTATCGACCTCATGTCGTACATATAAGACATTAATCCATAATTCCGTGAATCGCCTGCTTAATTAAGCGGTTCTGTCCGATTTCACAGTCTCTTGCTTCCTGTGCCAAAGAAATTGCATTCCTATTGATAGAAAGCTCACTTAATCGGGCCAGCATATCCGGTGCCAGTTTTGCAACTTGGTGTAAATTTTTTCGACAGTAAAAGTGCGCATATCTCGCAGCTGATTGAGAGACAAAAGAAAAAGGCCGATGCATAGCATCAGCCTTTTCTCTGGGGTTATTCTCTAGCGTTAACCGCGATAGTAACGCTGAGGAACAAACGGCATTTTTTCGACGGTCATCGGCAATTTCTTACCGCGTACTTCTGCAAAGACTTCAGTACCAATAGCAGCACTGGCTGTTGCCACATAACCCATGGCAACTGGCTGGCCTTTGGTTGGGCCAAATGTACCACTGGTCACTACACCAATTTCGTTGTCGTCAGCATCAAACAACACAGCGCCTTCACGCACTGGCGCTTTGCTTGAGCCCAATAGGCCAACGCGCTTGCGGGAAACATCTTTAGTCGCGATTTGGTCAAGAATGATGTCTGCACCAGGGAAACCGCCTGCACGCTCGCCATCGGCACGGCGTGGCTTACTGATTGCCCAAAGCAGGCTGCCCTCTACCGGCGTCGTCGTGGTATCAATGTCGTGCCCGTACAGGCAAAGGCCACACTCTAGACGCAGTGAGTCGCGAGCCCCCAGACCAATCCACTCTACTTCCTCTTTCAACAGCAGTCGGCGTGCAAACTCTTCTGCTTTGTCTGATGGGACAGAGATTTCGTAACCGTCTTCACCGGTATAGCCAGAACGGCTGACCAGACATTCAATGCCTGCCAAATCCATTTTCGCTGCATCCATGAACACCATGTCAGCAACCGCTGGGTTCAGCGTCGCCAGCACAGTAGCGGCTTCAGGGCCTTGCAGTGCAAGCAGAGCGCGATCTTCAATCACTTCCAGTTCGACATCTGCTGGGATGTTCGCGCGCAAGTGTGCGATGTCTTGCTCTTTACAGGCAGCATTAACCACCACAAACAGGTGATCGCCAAAATTGGTCACCATCAGGTCGTCCATCAAGCCGCCTTGTTCGTTAGTAAACAGCGCGTAACGTTGCTTACCTTCTGGCAAATCAATGATGTCTACCGGCACCAGCGCTTCCAGCGCCTTCGCTGCATTCTCACCGTGAAGTCGCAGCTGACCCATGTGAGAAACGTCAAACAGGCCCGCGTGTTCACGGCAATGAATATGTTCTTTACGCACACCAAGTGCGTATTGCACTGGCATGTCATAGCCAGCGAATGGAACCATTTTCGCGCCCATTTCGATGTGAAGGGCGTGCAGTGGGGTTTTAAGTAGATCCTGAGACATGTTTCACTCCATGATCACGGCGCTTGCCGACTTGCTAAATAATCATCCGCTTAATCTGCGGGGGATAAAATCCAATCTTAAGATGCAGTGACCCAAAGGATCAGAGCATCTTCTTCACTGAGCGAGGCAAGCATATGCCCCATCGCAGCATCGTAATAAACGCTGTCGCCCTCGTTCAGTTCAATCGCTTCATAAAATTCAGAGTAGAAAGCAATGCTGCCTTCCAGCACTAAAAGAAATTCTTCACCATCGTGGCGAATCCATTCGTCATACTCTTCAAACGAGCGTGCCCTCACACGGGATTTGAACGGAAACATCTTCTTATTAGTGAGCTGCGTCGCTAACAATTCATGTTCGTATGTCCCTGTCGGGCGGCACTTACCTTCGCCTACGCGGGTAATATCGCGACGTCCGGTTGCCTGGCGAGACTTTGGTGGCGCAAACAGCTGCGGAATATCAATCTTCAATCCAACCGCCAGTTTTTGCATGGCCTGAAATGTTGGAGAGATCTGTTCATTTTCGATTTTCGACAGCGTGGAGCGAGCCAGACCGGTCAGCTTGCTAGCTTCTTCTAACGTCAAACCACTATTGGTTCTGATCTCTTTCAGCCGTTCACCCAAACGCAGCGGAGCAATTGGCGCATCGGCCTGCACGCTGGCTCTTTCAACGGTAACTGACGGATACACGTCCTGTGCATCTGGCTCTGACATAGCTCGACTCTCGACTTGATGTTGCTGGTGGCGGCCATTCTGACACAGTCATCACGAAGACCAACACGAACAAGTTAACACTTTTAACAAAAAGTTTCCTATTGGAAACTTGGCTAAATCTTCATCATCGAATTGAGGTCAACTTATCAGCACATGAATTTACACCGATAAACACCCCATTCTTGCCGATATAAATCGACTGTGGCTGCAATCACATAAAGCATTGAATTCATTGTCCACACTTATCCTGAAAGGATTTAGCATTTGCAATCTTGCGTGTAAAAGAGTAAAAAAGCAAACGTTTGCGCAAAGTGGTCAATTCAAGAAAGTCTGATAATGAGCAAATTGTCAGAAGTGCTTAGGAGATCACATCAAGAGTTTCCTATAGGAAATTTTGTTTTGCAGGGCGCAAACACCTTTTGTATGTTACGCAAATGTTGAAGTCCAAATAACAATAAAACGCCACGCTTGCTATACCCAAAGTAATCGCCATCACTTGGTGACAAATGGGCAAGCGATGACGGGATAGTCATCAACCGGCACCCAAGCCAAGAACGGTGGTGCGTAACCTACAAAAAGCAAGGAGACGTGCAATGAGTCATAGCATGTTTGACCTGTTTAAAATCGGCGTTGGTCCGTCTAGCTCCCACACTGTGGGGCCAATGGTTGCCAGCGCAAGATTTGCAGAAGAATTGCGCGATAAAGAAATCCTCCACAATGTGGAAACCGTGACAGTCGAACTTTACGGTTCGTTGGCACTGACAGGGAAAGGTCACGCTACGGATGTCGCGTGTGTGATGGGACTGATGGGCGAATGGCCTGACAGCGTTAACCCAGACGACATCCCTACCATGACTAACATGGTGAAAGGCAGCAAAGAGCTACCACTAGATGGACACCGCTTTGTTCCTTTTGATTGGGACACTGACTTGGTTTTCCATTTCGACAAAGTGCTGCCAGAACATCCAAACGGGATGACATTGACCGTGAAGGGCGACAACAGTGAAGTGCTGCTTTGTCGGACTTACTTCTCAGTCGGTGGCGGTTTTGTCGTAGAAAAAGGTGAAACTGATGCCCTTGCATCAGATTTTACCCCGCCGTTTCCGTTTAATAGCGCGGTGGAATTGCTCGCCCATTGCGAGCAACAGAAAAAGAGTATCGCCGAGATCATGTTTGCCAATGAACTGGCTCGTGCCAAAGCGCACGACAAAAAGGCAACCATGAAAACGGTCAACGAACACATTGATGCTATCTGGCATGTGATGAACGCCTGTATTGAGCGAGGCATAGTGCAAGATGGTGTGTTGCCAGGCGGCTTACAGTTAAAACGCCGGGCAAAGAAATTGCACGACTGCATTATCAAGAAAGACTTGGACGGCCTGCCGCTCGACACCAATGACTGGGTCAATATGTTTGCCATGGCGGTCAACGAAGAAAATGCAGCAGGTGGTCGCGTTGTTACCGCGCCAACCAATGGTGCAGCTGGCGTGATTCCAGCGGTGTTGGCGTACTACAACAAGTTTGTGTCACCGAACAATATGGAAGGGATAAGAACCTTCTTGGCAGCCGCAGCAGCGATTGGTTCTCTTTATAAAACCAATGCCTCTATTTCCGCTGCAGAGGTGGGTTGTCAGGGTGAGATTGGTGTTGCCTGTTCAATGGCAGCAGGTGGATTAGCCGCCGCCATGGGCGCGACCTCAGCACAAATAGAAAATGCTGCAGAAATCGGCATGGAACATAACTTGGGACTGACCTGCGATCCAATCAACGGTCTGGTTCAGGTGCCATGTATTGAAAGAAATACCATGGGTGCGGTGAAAGCGATAAACGCAACAAGACTGGCACTCAATGGCGACGGCGAGCACCACGTTTCGCTAGACAGCGTGATTAAAACCATGCACGAAACAGGGCTCGACATGATGAGCAAGTACAAGGAAACGTCCCAAGGAGGCCTTGCTACCAATGCGATCGCATCAATGTTGTCGCCTGTTAGTTAACACAGATTTTTGCGGGTTGGTGAAGCCCTCAACCCGCAACCACTTTATGTCGCGATTGAACGCGGCGAATAACACGTTTCACACGGAGAAGTAAAAATGGATGCAACCTTGAAGTTTACTGAGAGCCACGAGTGGGTAAAAGACAACAGCGACGGCACTGTGACTGTCGGTATCTCTGATCACGCACAAGGTCTGCTTGGTGACGTGGTATTCGTTGATTTGCCAGAAGTAGGTTCTGAAGTAGAAATCGGCGAAGGTTTCTCACTCGTAGAATCTGTAAAAGCAGCGTCAGATATTTACGGCCCGGTAAACGGTGAAGTGGTAGAAGTTAACGAAGATCTGGAAGATAGCCCAGAGCTGGTTAACGAAGCACCTTTTGAAGGCGGTTGGATTGCAAAAATCAAGTTGGCTGACGACAGCAACCTTGATCATCTGATGAGCGCTGACGCTTATCAGGAAACTATCGAAGACTAATTCAGGACGAAGGTCATGACAGAATCACGCTTACTTGATCAACTGCAGGCTGACAACGAGTTTGTCTCCCGTCATAACGGGCCGCGCTTATCAGACCAGCAAGCGATGCTGAACACAGTAAATGCCACCAGCCTTGAGCATCTCATCGAAGAAACTGTGCCAGCGGGTATTCGCCTGCCGCAACCTATGACTCTGGACGCGCCACTGAGTGAAGTGGCGATGTTGAGCAAGCTGAAAGCTATTGCCAGCAAAAACGTCATCAAGCGCAGCTTTATCGGTCAGGGTTACTACGGCACCCACACGCCAAACCCTATTCTCCGTAACGTGTTGGAAAACCCAGGTTGGTACACGGCGTACACCCCTTACCAGCCAGAAATTTCTCAGGGTCGCCTTGAATCACTGCTGAACTTCCAGCAAATGGTGATGGACCTGACCGGCATGGAACTGGCTAACGCTTCCCTGCTTGACGAAGCAACGGCTGCTGCAGAAGCCATGACGCTGTGTAAGCGTGGTGGTAAGAGTAAGAGCAACACTTTCTTTGTGGCAGATGACGTTCACCCGCAAACGCTTGACGTGATCAACACCCGTGCTGGCTTCATGGGCTTTGATGTCGTCGTTGATGCTGCTGATAACCTGCCTCAGCACGATGTGTTTGGCGCCCTGCTGCAATACCCTGGCACAACGGGCCAAGTGCGTGATCTGACCGCTCTTATTGCTGCGGCACAAGCGAACAAAACGCTGGTGACGGTTGCTGCTGACCTGCTCTCACTCACCCTGTTGAAAGCGCCGGGTGAAATGGGCGCAGACGTCGTGATTGGTTCTGCACAACGCTTCGGCGTACCTATGGGCTTCGGTGGCCCACACGCTGCATTCATGGCAACACGTGACAAATTGAAGCGCACTATGCCTGGCCGAGTGATTGGTGTGTCTATCGACTCAAAAGGCAACCAGGCGCTGCGCATGGCAATGCAGACCCGTGAGCAGCATATTCGCCGCGAGAAAGCGACCTCAAACATCTGCACTGCACAGGCACTGCTGGCAAATATGGCTGCCTTCTATGCGGTATATCACGGCCCAGAAGGCCTCAAGAAAATCGGTCGTCGCGTACATCACCTGACAGCATTGGCTGCAGCAGCATTTAACCATGCTGGTATCGCGCTGGCATTCCATGATTTCTTCGACACGATTACGCTAAACACGGGCGATCAGACTGACGCACTGTTCCAAAAAGCGCAGGACGCAGGTTTCAACCTTCGCAAGCTGGATGGCCAATTGGGCGTGAGCTTCGACGAAACCACCACATTGGCTGAAGTGAACGCACTGGTTGCCGCGCTGACTGACGAAACGGACGTAGCGCAATACGCCTCTTCTGTCGAAGCAGACGAATACGCGGCGATTCCGGAATCATGCCGCCGCACCAGCGACTACCTGACGCACCCTGTGTTTAACACTCACCAGAGTGAAACCCAGCTGATGCGTTACATGAAGAAGCTGGAAAACAAAGACTTCTCCTTGACCCACGGCATGATCCCGCTCGGCAGCTGTACCATGAAGCTGAATGCCGCAGCAGAGATGATTCCGGTGACGTGGCCAGAATTCGGAGAACTGCATCCATTTGTTCCTGCTGATCAAGCACAAGGTTACGGCGAACTAGCGGATTCTCTCAGCAAGATGCTGTGTGAAATCACAGGCTACGATGCAATGTCTCTGCAGCCTAACTCAGGCGCACAGGGCGAATACGCAGGTTTGATTGCGATTCAGCGCTACCACGAAAGCCGTGGCGAAGCTCATCGCAACGTGTGTCTGATCCCAAGCTCTGCACACGGTACTAACCCGGCATCTGCTGCCATGGTGTCCATGAAAGTTGTTGTCGTTGGCTGTGATGAAGACGGCAACATTGACATTGAAGACCTGAAAGCAAAAATCGAGAAACACCGCACAGACCTATCGTGCATCATGATCACTTACCCTTCTACGCACGGTGTGTATGAAGAAGCGGTACAGGAAGTGTGCGAACTGGTTCATGAAGCTGGCGGTCAGGTTTATCTGGACGGTGCGAACATGAACGCACAGGTTGGCCTCACCAGCCCAGGCTTTATCGGTTCAGACGTTTCTCACCTGAACCTGCACAAAACCTTCTGTATCCCGCACGGCGGTGGTGGTCCAGGTATGGGTCCAATCGGTGTGAAATCGCACCTTGCACCATTCCTGCCAGGACACGTGATTGAAGGCACCAACTACGCAGTTTCTGCTGCACAGATTGGTAGCGCATCCATCTTGCCAATTTCATGGGCATACGTTGCCATGATGGGCGAGCAAGGTCTGACGGAAGCAACTAAGGTTGCCATCCTGAGTGCAAACTACGTGATGGAGCGTCTGCGTCCTTACTACCCGGTTCTGTACCGCGGTACTCACGGTCGCATTGCGCACGAATGTATTATCGACATTCGTCCTCTCAAAGATGCATCTGGCATCTCTGAGGAAGACATCGCAAAACGTCTCATGGACTACGGTTTCCACGCACCAACCATGTCTTTCCCAGTTGCTGGCACACTGATGATTGAGCCAACAGAAAGTGAAGACAAAGCTGAGCTGGACCGCTTCTGTGACGCGATGATCGCGATTCGCGAAGAGATCGCTAAAGTTCAGGATGGTGAATGGCCACTGGAAAACAACCCATTGGTTAACGCACCACACACGCAAAATGACCTGATGGCTGCAGAGTGGGAGCGCCCTTACAGCCGTGAGTTGGCTTGCTTCCCAAGCGCACAATCGAAAGATGCGAAGTACTGGCCAACCGCGAACCGTGTCGATAACGTCTACGGTGACCGTAACCTGATTTGCTCTTGCCCGAGCATTGAGAGTTACATTGAAGACTAGCAGGTGACACGGTATCACCACCAAAAGCGAGCCCATCGGCTCGCTTTTGTATTTTTGGAACTAACATCCCGTACAATGCATTTCATTAAAACCTCTCTCTAATTCATCTATTTGCAAATAGGCAGTTAGTACAAATCCCCCATAAACACCACCCATTTTTCGCTCAACAAATGTTCATATTTGTCGACACAAACATATGCATTACAAGACAGATTCGTGATGAGAATCACTTTCATTTATTGGCAGTTAATAGTTACTAACACTATTTTCATTTCATTGAGCACAATTTCTCGCTATTGATACACAGATAATTAACAAATAAATAACATTGGCTAGAGGACTAAGAATGAAGCTTAAGCAGAAAATGTTGTTGATCCTTCTTGGTATCGGGTTAATCCCCGCTGCCATTATTTCTGTGTTTTCGTTACAAATGGCCAGCGCCTCGCTGGAGCAGCAAACGTTCAGTCAACTTGAAGCACTTCGTGAAGTGAAAAAAGATGCCGTAGTGCGTTACTTTGACAGTGCAGCTGCTCAGTTGACCACTACTGCAAATTCATCTGCATTGGCAGAAAGTGCAATTGGAATGATTGATGCCTATCGAACCGCGCCAACTGAAATCAATGCTGACCAAATTTCAGAACAAAAACTTGTCTCCTACTACCAAAAAACACTGATATCACCGACTGAGCAAAAACGCGGAACCAGGCTCGACACAAATGCTTCGTCTCTCGTCGATGAACTCAGCACTTCTGCGAAATATCTGCAGTACGCTTACCTTGTCGATAACGACAACAGCAACAAGGCCTTTATGTCGGCTAGTAATTTTGGTCTACGCTATGATTTCCACCACAAGGCCATTCATGAGTACCTCGCTTCGACCAAAGAGAAATTTGGCTATTACGATATTTTCCTGATCGACGTCGAAAGCGGTAACGTTGTCTATTCCGTCAGTAAGGAAACTGACTTCGCCACCTCGCTTAAAAAAGGGCCATTCTCAGATAGCGGTCTGGCGGATGCATATCAACAAGCAACAAGCTTGAAGAAAGGACAAGTCGCTTTTGTCGACTTCGCGAAGTATCTGCCATCGTTCAATGACCCCGCAGGCTTCATCGCTACGCCGATTTATGACAAAGGTGAGGCCGTTGCCATCCTTGCTTACCAATTTCCAATTGATCGCCTCAACGCCATCATGGGAGAACGCGCTGGGCTGGGCGAAACCGGTGAAACCTATCTGGTCGGGGCTGACAATCTGATGCGTTCTGATTCTTATCTCGATCCCGTCAACCACTCTGTGATTGCATCATTCAGCAACCCAGTTAAAGGCGCGGTGAAAACACAGGCTGCGATACAAGCGTTGAATGGTATTTCCTCCGTGGAAACCATTATGGATTACAACGGAAATCCCGTGTTGTCAGCCTATGCCCCCCTTTCCATTCTGGGAGCAGATTGGGCGATTCTGGCTGAAATTGATGTGGCTGAAGCCTTTGCATCTGTGACAACGCTTCGTAACTCGGTATTGGTCACCATTACCATCGCGTTGGGCATTATCGCGGCTGTGGCGATTTATTTTGCCAAAGCCATCACCCGTCCACTCGGTGGCGAACCAAAAGAAATGCAGAAAATTGCAGATACTATCTCTAAGGGGGATCTGACACTCAGCTTCGCGATTGATGACGCCAGCAGTGGTGTTTATCGCTCAATGTACGACATGACGAACAATCTTAAGACGCTGACAGGTAGTGTGGTGAAAGCGACCGAGCAGCAATCTTCGGCGTCTTATCAGCTGTCGCAAAGCACGCGTGATACCTTGCAGAACATTGAGAAGCAAAACAGCAGTACGCTCCAAGTTGCCACTGCCATGGAAGAAATGACCATGACTGCCAATGAAATCTCCAACAATACCTCTGAAACCGCCCGTGCAGCGGCTGACGCGCAGGAGCTCATCAAAGAGAGTAATCAGGTCGTTCATTCCGCTTCCAACAAAATGATGAACCTGGTTTCTGATCTCAATGTCGCCAAAGAAAAAACCAATTTGTTGGTAAAAAGTGCCGATGATATTTCCGGCATTTTGGTGACCATTGGGCAAATTGCCGAGCAGACCAATCTACTTGCACTGAACGCGGCCATCGAAGCGGCTCGAGCAGGGGATCAGGGACGAGGCTTTGCCGTCGTGGCAGATGAAGTCCGGAGCTTGGCGCAAAGTTCGCAAAATGCTACCGAAGAAATCGCTAGCTTGATCAACTCGTTACAAAAAGTATCTGATGAAACCCGCAAAGCAATGGAGACCGGCGCGCAAAATGCCGAGCAGGTGGCGAATCAAGCCATGGAAAGCACTGAGCGTTTGGAATCAGCTGTCGCTTCTGTCGAGCGTATTGCGGATATGACGATTCAGATGGCGAGCGCGTCAGAACAACAATCTACAGTCGCAATCGACATCAATAAAAATCTGGTCGACATCAATTCAATGTCCCAAAGTACAGCAACAGCCATGCACCAGATCACCGAAGCCAGTACAGAACTGACGAAATTGGCGAAAACGTTGGAACATCACACCAGCCAATTTTCAATTTGACCCTCATACCCAAAACAGCCTGAAGATATAGAATTCAGCGGGTTTGGGGATACTCAAATATCTTTGTCAAAAGCCACTTTTTCGAAAGTGGCTTTTTTGTCTAAAAATGGCCTTAAAATCTGTCCTATCCGCGCATTTATCATAGAAATTTGAAGTCAAATAGTTGCCTTTCATGAAAAACAAATCTTGTACGATTAATAAGACAACCCACTGATTAACCATTGTATAAAGTTTCTTTCAACAGTTGCTATTGCGTCTAATTATTTTAAAAAGCGCAGACCAAAATATGAACATGACATCATATAAGCAACTCGGACTAACATACTGATTTATTGAATTTCTCTTATTTTTCATTGCAGAAGAAAAATAAACGAGGCCAATAAGCGAGTTAGCCAATTTTCTATTCAATGTTGTAACCGAAATAAAAATGGCAACTTCTCGATATCAAAGACAAAAACGCTTGTGGCGAAACGTTTGGATTAGGACAGCATTTATCAAAAGCATGGAAGCGGCCTTCCGCAAAGTCTACCAATACGCCGAACCCAACCTGACACTGGTCGGGTGGATGGGGCTTATTGGCTTTCCCCTCTATTACTTTGTCTGGACTGATTTCCTGCCGCAAACCTATGAGAATCTTCCATTACGACTTTTTTGCTGTGTGTTTTTTGTCATCGTATTGATGCGAAACAAAATCAAGCCGCCTCTCAAAGACCAAATGCATTGGTTTTATCAAATTGCTATCACCATCGTTTTACCGTTTTTCTTCTTCTACATGTTGCTGATGAACAACTGGTCAACCGTCTGGTTATTGTCATTTATGGCCGCGGTTTTCCTGCATATTCTGATGGTACACATCACTTGGGTCATGTTTGCTCAGACCCTGATTGGCCTCAGTTCCGCAATGCTTTTCGCATGGGTAGCTAGCGGGTATCACCTTGAGTTTTCGATGGACTGGACTTATGTGCCGGTTTTTCTTTTCATCTATCTTTTCGGCAATATTTTCTTTTTCAGAAACCAGCAGGAACATGAAACCAAAGTCTCGATTGCCAAGGTCTTTGGCGCTGGCATTGCCCATGAGATGCGAAATCCACTTGGTGGACTTTGCTCCACGCTGGATTTAATTCGCTCTACCCTGCCCGACCCATCCAACAGCAACAAACAGGTCTATCAACTCAGCGAAGAAGACATCAGGCTGATGCGAGAAGTCAGTAGCGATGCAATGAACATCATCCGCGCTGGAAACGAAACCATCGACCTGCTGCTCACTTCTATTGACGAAAGCCGTGTCTCTCGATCCACCTTCAGACGCCACTCGGCCAATCATGTATTGAAAGGGGCAATAGACAGTTTCGGTTACAAGAGCACAACCGATAAATCCGCTATCGTATTACGCACTGAGGAAGACTTTGAGTTTTTAGGTAGTGATACCCTGCTCAAGTACGTCATTTACAATCTTTTCAAAAATGCCTTTCACCATCGCAGCAATGAAAACTTCACGATTGATATCATTTTGGAAAGCGATCAGTACGATAACCGCATCATTGTCAGAGACAGTGGTCAGGGCATTCCACGAGAACTGCTTGAAACTATCTTTGAAGATTTCTACACCACAGGCAGGACAGGAAATTACGGTCTGGGCCTCCCCTTCTGCCGGAAAGTGATGCGCTCATTTGGGGGCGAAATTTCCTGCGATTCAAAACTTGGCGAGTGGTCAGCGTTTACCCTGACTTTCCCAAATATCGACTCCCCGACAGTTGATGACATTAAATCTAACCTCATCAAACTGAAGTCGATGTTGGTCGTCAGTGACGAAACAGACTTGATTGCGCGTGCCAACAAAATCAGCAAGGAAGCCGGGTTTAAACTGCAGGTATTCAACGTACTGGAAGCATTGCAGAGGCGGGACTACGAATTCGAATACGATGTGATTGTGGTTGACCTTGAGAGCGTTAAATCTAACGGCGATGTGCTTAGCCACATCGAACCTTTGCTGTCGTTCACTGAAGCGCAAATTGTGTATCTACACAATGGCTCGGTTGCACTCCACTCATCGCACTCGGTTTATCAGCCTATCTGGATTGAAACGCTGGTCTGGCGTATCAACACCCCTGCTGTTATCGAGCAGCTGTTTTTTGATACCGCAGAAGTGGCGCCAACCGGTCCAGTGGTCACGCCAGGACATTCACTCAACCAGACCATTATGGTCGTTGATGACAGTGAAACACTGCGGCAATTCACATCAATACTGCTAGAGAAGCAGGGATTTAAAGTCATCCAGTGCCCCAACGGCAATAGTGCGTTAGAAACCTTAATGGATGATGACCAATCCATTGATTTGATATTGATGGACGTTGAAATGCCTGTTATGGATGGACTTGAAACCTCCAGAAGGATCCGTGATGCGAAACATCGCCACGCTAACGTCCCCATCATTGCCCACACTGGTGATGATTCTAAGCCCACACTCGATAAGATCATTAGCTCAGGCATGTCTGACTTCATTTTGAAGCCATCAGATCTTTGTAAGCTACGCGACAAAATCACTATCTGGCTGCAGTAAAAGCCTCTAGGGTCTGTTGACCCTAGAGGCTCAACAAAGTTAGTAGAAACAAAGGTCAGGATGATCATACGCTGCCTGGCACACAGTAAGCACTTGATCGATATCCCTGTTGCTCATGTCGGCACTCAGAGAGAACCGGATGATCGCTTTGTTTTTTGGCGTGGCTGGCGCGCAAAACACCGCGCCATAGACGCCATTGGCTTCCAGAAAATCCCGCACCAATTCTGTGTTTTGCTCATCACCACACTCTAAAGAAATGATTTGGGAGTCGCTTCGTATCTTGAACCCAATGTTTTGCAGCCCAGCACGCAGTAAGTCGGAAATTTCAAACAGTCGCCTTCGCTTAGGGTCAGCCTTCATAATGACGTCAAGCGTGGCATCCAAGCGTGCGATTTCCTGTGGTAGTACAGTAGAGCTGAAGATCGCGGGGAACGACACAAAAGGCAAAGATGTAATCAACTTATGCGGCCCCAACACAGCGCCTGCGCGATAGGCAAAAGCTTTGGCAAGACTGGTCGTCACAAAGTCCACCCGGTCACGCACGCCCATTTCATTGATAAGGCCAGAACCTTCTGGTCCATGTGTTCCTAGTGAATGAGATTCATCCACAACCAGAGCACAACCGAGTGCCTCAGCAACATCACAGATTTCAGGGAGCGGTGCCACCGTGCCAATGGTGCTATAAACCGAATCCACTAAAATAATGCCTTCACCGTGCTTTTTAATCTGACGTTTTAGATTACTCACGCTGTTATGCATGAATGGAATAATTTGTGCGCCGGCAATTCTCGCCCCTTCCCAAAGCGACATATGAGCAAAAAAGTCGATATATACGCGGGTTCCAGGCTCACAAATGGTTTGAAGCAAACCAACGTTCGCAGCCCACCCCGACTGAGACAGCACGCAGCCATCCATACCGACAAATTCTGCCAATCTATTTTCAAAATCAGGTTTATGATCCTCGTCCTGTAAAAATACCGCTGACATCACCACGTTCTCACTGGAACTGGCAATGGCATTGAGATGAGCTGATTGGATATTGTCATCAAGACTCAGCGATAAATAATCGTTACTTTGCATCACAACAGCGCCTTCTCCCGGCCGGCTACTCACTGGTAGCGGTCTGGCATTCTTATAAGGTTCCGTCATATCCCGCAAAAAAGAGTTAAGACGCGCATCGATAAAAGAAGGGAGTTTTTTTGTAATAGTTGAATGATTTTCCATAGCCAAGCCTCTTCTTGTTAAAGAAAAACGCCAGAGTGGCGTTTGATGTTTTGGTTATACCCAAAGCACTTCAGCAAGCCGTCGAAAACGAGTTTTTGCTGCCTGAATATATGGCTGATTATGTATGAGGCTTAAGTGGTCAGACTTTTTAAGTTTGCGAATTTACAGAATTATTTATTGAATTCCCCTGTATAAATCAATGGGCAAATAAAAACGACGAGCTGTAAAAAAAGCTCGTCTTTTCAATATCTAAATAGAATTTACACTGAGGATTTATCCCGAAATACACCACCAATAAATCTAAGACCTCGATAGATTTGTTCAATCACTTTATCTGTGTGTCCACCAGCAAATACGTGGGAAGTAACATTAAGTTGCAGTGTCTCAAACGTCTCAATCATGGCGCTAAAGTTATCTAATATAGGCTCACCGACGGACTCCCCTTCGTTATCGCCTATCTCAGTGTAAATCGGTAAGTCGGCTATTTTCTCTGCCCGGTTTATTGCCATTTCTGAAAGCTGGAAGCTTTCCAATGCAGCGACAATTTGATTGATGTCCTTTGATATATAAAGCAGCGGATTTTCTGGATCAGGTGCAATGGCACGGAGAATCGTGAGATATGCATAAATAAACCATTCCGGTTCACTTCCCCTTGTGAGCTTGGCGAGCTCCTGCTCGAAAAAGTCTGAATGCTGCTGATAGTCATGCCTTTTCATCATCATGCCTGCCGGGCTTAAGCCAACGCAGGTGCGATATCGCTCTGGGAATTCAAAGGCGGCCATCATCGCGCCAAAACCTCCCATCGAATGTCCCATGATCGCTATCTTTCCTGGCTGGGTCCGATAACGGATATCAATTTCCTTAACGATATCCGTCGTCAGGTAATCAAGGAAATTCCCAGATATTGGTGAATTGATATACCAAGAGCCATTCAATGAACTTCGGCCGTCAACAGCCACAACAATGGAAGCCTCAAGATCCCCTTCATCAATAAGTTCATCCAAAATATCGTCAAGGCCAGCTTCGTCATTCAATCCTTCATCAAACCAGGCGCTCGGTTCACCTTCGTAACCATGAAGGACATAGATGACAGGGAAAGTTCGGTTGGTATCGGCATAGTAACCATGAGGAAGATAAACAATGATCTCTCTGTTAGCATTTTCGCCCGCAACGTTGTCTTTTAATGAGGGAGCGTCGAAACTGAATTGTTCAAGTGCGCCGCGCGGCGTTGGGCTCGGGTCGTCCTCAATCTGATAGTCAAATGACATAAATGGATCCTTTGCGATAACGAATACAATTCATCTTAAGTGACTATTTTTTAATGTAAACCGCCTTCATTTTCTAACATCATCTACTGTGATGTTGGCTTCTTTTCCTTGCTACCTTTAACGCTAAAACAAACCTGATAATGCAGGGTACTGTGACTTTGACATCGTTGTGATCACGCGTAAATCAAACCTCCTTATTCAGAGCTCCCCTACCCAGCATTTTCAGGTTATTTGAGCTCAATTGTATTGCCCACCAGCTCTTTCTATCCCAGTACCAAGTTCAAGACACTTTTATGAGGAGTTGCTTGAGTAGATTAAATGAGCCTGTATTTCCACCACCGCAATTCGTCTCTTTTCACTCAGGAAATGCTGGCCTCTCGCTCACTAGTTAAGGAGAAAGAGCAAATGACTAAGCTTGTTGATATCGAAGGTATTGGTGAAACCTACGCGGAAAAACTTGAAGCAATTGGTATTTCAACCATTGAGCAACTTCTGGAAAAAGGCGCTCAACCTTCAGGTCGTAAGTCCATTGCTGAAGACAGTGGCATCAGCAGCAAACTCGTGCTGAAGTGGCTAAACCGCGCTGACTTGGCACGTGTTAAAGGGATCAGTACTCAATATGCTGATCTTCTGGAATTTGCAGGGGTTGATACTGTGCCAGAATTAGCACAGCGCAACGCAGCAAATCTAACCGCGAAAATGGCAGAGGTAAATGAAGAGAAAAATCTCGTTCGCCAATTGCCAGGCGAAAGCAAAGTAGAAGATTGGATAGCACAAGCGAAAGATCTTCCTCGCGCGATCCATTATTAAGATACCCAAACAAAGAAGCTGGCATGATAGCCAGCTTCTATTTAGGATCCTTTCTATATTGTCAGTTTTTTAATGCGCGAATACCGAGTTTATTTCAGCAATTTCTTCGTTGCTCAGATATTGGAAGTTGTCGTTCGCAGCCTGCATTCTCAGTGCTGCAGTCTCTTCCAACTCTTCAACATTACAAAGTGCATCTTCAAGATCTTTTCCCATAACTACTAACCCCAAATTGGCGATTAAAATGGCATGGTGATGCTTGGCTTTCTCTGCCAGATAAAAAGATCCAGAAGATCTAAATAGCGGAATTTTAGGAAGCGTCATCGTTCTCATTGCCACGATAGGAGAGAGAGTCGGCAGTACGTTTTCGACATCCAGTTCGTCTTTCTGAACTAACTTGGAAATATGCTTTGGTGTAATAGTAAATATGGCTTTATGTTTCGGGTTGGCATTATAAATATCTAAGTGATGATCGACTTCCCAACTAGGAGAGTCGCCGGAGATAAGTTTCCCATCAAGAGAGACCACCGAGAAATGCTCTTGCTTCAAACGACCCATTCTCAGCCCATTCGTCGTTACCACGACAGTTCCATCTTCTAATTGAGCCGACAGGTTTCCGGATTCTCCTGTATCGTGTCCTTGCAAAAAGAGTTTACGACCGTAATCAACGAGCTTATTTCGTAGATCGCCTTGCCCAAACATGCCACATCTCCAACAAATTCGCTTCCAGTGCACCGCTGCGTTTTCAAGGTTTGTATGTTCAGAATATTGATCGCTGTAAACGATCAAATTATTTATCACCGAACAATACACACTAACTTATTTACGATCCTTTCTAAGTACAAAACTAAGAAAGGATCCATATCATCACCGGGAAACGATCCTTTTTCCTTTTTGGATGGTAATGATATTGATGTGGCTGGATGCGTTTTTAATTATTTCCTCACCACACTTTGTTATTTTTTATCATTTTGATGATCACGCAACAGAAAATGCGATCTGATCCGTTTTTATTTTATTAATGAGACCTCTATCAACATTTATTAGGCAAATATCACTAAAGTTTTTCTCTTTTCTCATTATTGCCAATAGTTATTGAGAACAATCCATCTTATTTTCTTCGATCATTGAGAGCCTTGTCATCAGTTTTTCATGTCGATATTCCTTAACATTTGGATCTTTTTTACGCCCGATCATTAGATCCATACCAAGAGCATTTGAATGCGTCAGAATGTCTGTACCCAGAGACTAAACGGACAAGTATTAGACAATAGTGCATCCAAACTTCGAATCACTTCACACTTTTATCGCCTTGGCTTCATTTCACCAAGATGGCTCAAGTAGTCTGAAATTCTGTTTGAACGGCGTTTTCATGGGTTTTAACCAGAAAGGATGTACGCCTATCAACCAAGGAAGGTAAATATGGCAGAACAAGAGAACAAACTTTACTGCAGTGATTGCGGGAAAATGACTGCCCACACGCTGGTGCAACTTGAGCCAAGAAAGGCAGAGCCGGATGCAACTTTGTTTCGGCGCGCAACGATAGTGCTTTCGAACTCTATGGATATGGTACTTGGCAGTTCTTATCAGCAATGCGATTGTTGTGGTTCTACATTTGGACACACAGACAGTATCGGTGGCATTTAGTGGATTTAGACAAACTCAGCCAGCATCTAAGGGAAAACGGCTTTAACGCAGTATTGAAAGACGGCAAGGTGCGCGTGAAATGGGGATGGAGTACCTTGCCAGTCACCATAGGAAATGACCCTGTCAGTGGGATCCTGAGTGTTAGTTATAATCAGCTCGCCCAACTTTTTCTTATCGGCCTTTTTTCGTTTATGACCTTTGCTTCCTTTAGCTGGGGATCATTTTTATCGTCAGGCGCCTATTTTTCCATCGCGATGGTCTCTCTCGCCAATCTCTTACTGACAGAGTCGAACGCGAAGGAGCTTCGACAGCATATTCGCCAAATGGTAATACCCACCGAATAGCGCGATAAATAGAAAAATCGCGCAATTTTGTTCAAGTTTTCGTTTCCTCTCCCTTCTATATTCTGCAAAGATGTTAAAGAGATGGATGAGGGAACGGACGTGGACACAGACAATCGCTTCCAGTTTGTAAACAGTGAGCACCTTGAAGGTGTAGCTGTGCTTGACGCAAATATGAGCGACTTCACTTACGACAAACACGCCCACGAAGAGTTTTCTATTGGTGTGACGCTTAAAGGCAGGCAGGATTTTTTCTGTCAGAGCGCTTTCCATAAAAGTCCTGAAGGCGGCGTTATCCTATTCAATCCGGAAGATGTTCATGATGGGAGTTCGGGAGGAGACCAAAACCTCGAGTATTTGATGCTCTATGTCCACCCAGACAGTATTACTGCTCAAATCAAAGCGCTTGGCGTGAAGGCACCATCGTCGCTACGAATCAAAGGCTGCTTACTCAACGATGTTAAACTCCGCAATCAGGCGTTGATCCTTTCCAGCCTGATTAAAGATCCCTCCTGCCATCGTATTGAGCAGCAATCTGCACTCTTTAACCTCTCACATACTCTAGTGTCATTAGCTGGCATGTTAGATGAAGCTAAGCCAACAAACCGCAGAGATACCTTGCTAACACGCGCCAAAGATTTTGTGCAGGACAACCTAGCTAGAGATATCGCCATTGATGATCTTGCTGATGCTGCCAACATGTCAAAGTATCACTTTATCCGTCAGTTTCGGGCACAGTTTGGTATTACACCTCACCAATACGTCATCAATTGTCGTATCAATGGTTCTCGCAAAGCGCTGGAAAGCGGACAGCCCGCAAGCGATGTTGCTCAGGAATTCGGTTTTGCCGACAGTAGCCACTTCAATCGAAGGTTCAAGCGCGTCTATGGTATGACGCCTAAGCAATACCAGCTTCAAATCTCTGACTAACTTCCCTCTCTGAATTCTATAAAGGACTTCCTATGTTCGAACTTTGGGCATATGCCTTTGGCATTATGTATTCTCCAGGCCCTGTGAATCTTCTAGGCCTGAATGGCGGACTTCAAAATCGCACACGAGAGGATCTCGGATTTTTCGCAGGCGTCGCTACCGCAATGCTGATCCTCTTCGTTTCAATGTCACTGGTTGGTGGTACGCTGGTTTCCACCACGTCCCTTCCTTACATCAGCATTATTGGTTGCAGCTATATTCTTTACATCGCGTGGAAGTTGGCAAAGGCGAAAGTGGACATCGATGAGAGTTCACGTAATCAAAATATGATGACGTTCCGCGATGGATTAGTGCTGCAATTGCTTAACCCAAAGGGCATCATTGCGACGCTTCCTATTGTGACGATACAGTTTCCTGCTGCTGGCATCCACGGGATAGAGGGCCTGTTCTGGATTGGGATCTTGACCATACTGGCTTTTGGCGCTCCCGCCTCCTATTCGCTCATCGGCAGCTTGCTTGGCAAACGCATCGCGAACCCCATTTATTTCTGGGTGTTCAATATCAGCATGTCGATGCTGTTGGTCTACGTTGCATTAGACATCGCCCATCAGCAAACTTATCTTCCTTGGTTTGGACAATAAAGGAAGGATTAAAAAATCGCCCGAAGGCGGTTTTTATTTATCAGCCGATTAACGCGTCAGGTAGGTACGCACAAATTCACTGATCGCAATCAGATCTGCAATGGCGATGAACTCTTCTGTCGTGTGCACTTTCGCCATTCCCGTAGAAAGGTTCACGGTTTTCAGGCCTTTCTCGTTGAAGATATTCGCATCTGAGCCGCCGCCTGTTGGTTTAGTCACAGGCTCAACACCGTTGGCTTCGAAGGCTGCTTTGATGGCAACAACGTGTAGATCGCTGTCTGCAATCTGGTAAGCGTTGTAAGAGCGGGTAGACTCGATCTCAATACCGGCACCATGTTTTTCCGCCGCAGCTTCGAAGGTTGAAACCATATGCTCAACCTGCTTCGCCAGCTTGTCATCATTCAGCGAGCGCGCTTCTGCTTCTATATACAGTTCAGGCATCACAATGTTTGTCGCCTGACCGCCACGAACTACACCAATGTTAGCCGTGGTTTCTTCGTCGATACGGCTCAGATTCATTTGGCTAATCGCATCAGATGCTACAGTCAGGGCATTGATGCCCGTTTCAGGCGCAAGGCCAGCGTGCGCCGGTTTACCTTTGATGGTGATTTTCAGGCTTTGCTGACCAGGAGCAGTTGTAATAATGGTGCCGATTGGGCCGCCTGAATCCAGCACGATCGCTTGCTGGGATTCAATTTTGCTCATGTCGAAGTGTTTAGCACCTTCCAAGCCCAGCTCTTCATATACGGTAAACGCAACTTCGATGGTCTTGTGCGCTTCCCCATTTTCCTGAATAGTGCGAACCGCTTCCATAACAGCAGCAATACCAGATTTGTCATCGCCACCCAAAATGGTGTCACCTTTCGAGCGGATAATACCGTCTTCAATCACTGGCTCGATGCCGTTGCCAGGGGTAACAGTATCCATGTGGCTACTGAACACAATGCTGCCTTCCTGCGAGCCTGCCAGCTTGCCATAGATGTTGAAACCGTTAGTGATGTGCTCAGGCACAGGAAGTTTTGTGACTTCAAAGCCCATTTGACCCAGTTGCTCTGCCAGTGTTTCTGCCATGGCTTTTTCATTGCCAGATTCACTGTCAATTTTCACCAGCTCAATAAAATGCTCAACCAGTCTTTCTTGATTAATCTTTGTCATCGGTGTGCGACTTCTTCTCTGCGGGATGAGGCAACACCTTAAACCTATCCCGCAGAACATTTTGATGGGCTACATCAAAGAAAAGGTCGATTTGGTTGTCTATCCGCCGAAATCTTCCAGTTATCAGGTCCGTCGTTACCAAAAGCCTCAACTTGCTCCTTACACATCGGTTTTGTCCATCAAGGTCATCGAAATATCCCTCTTAAAAACAGAAATATTAATGACTAGAATGACATGCAGATAAAAGAACCCTTTTTATGGTGGAAAAGTAAATTTTAGGAATGACATAAAAATAACAAAACCATGACAATGCAGTAGAAATAGAATCTAGAAAAACAGTGTCAGAAGTTTATTTACACACCTTTTCTCGAATTTATGCAAGTAATGGCATTCAGTTAAAACCACATTCGAACCATGCAACAAATTACACCCAACACACTGATAAATATAAGATAATAGACTTATGATTCACCTAGAGATTTTTCAAACACTTAGAGAGATCATGTCATAACCACTTTATTAATATATTAGTTAACAATGAAATTTAAATATAAACACCAAACAAAGAATATATTTTTAACGTTGTAAATTTCGCTTTAACAATCAACTAAAATCCCATATAGATATCCTTTAGGGAGATTCTATCTCTTATGCATTTGTTAAATTTACAATACAAGCAGGAATGCAAATGATAAAATTTGATCCAGTAGAAAACCGGATATTTACTGATACACGAAGTGTGGGTATTGGTCACCGGGAAGGACTGATTCTCGAGTTACTGCTAGAGCGCGCTCCAGATGTGCTCGAGAAGCAAACAATTATTACCCACGCTTGGGGAAACGTCTGTGTGGGTGATACCTCACTGGCCAAATCCATCAGCACTTTAAGGCACGCTTTTTTAAAACTTGGTGTCAAAGAGAGCCCAATCGTTACGGCTCCAAGAGTGGGATATCGCGCACTACCGGGCAGAGTACAATGCATTGAGATTCCTTTGGAAAGTACCGTCGAGCAGAGCCACTCAGAAGCATTACCCAATCCAAAGATGGATCTCGATTCCTTGCCCGAGCAACAACAAGTCGCTTTGGAGAGCAATCATCAAAATAATCAGCTCCCCATCCGCCGTAGCTATATTAAAGCAGCACTCAACGCACTCTCTATCGCCTTGGCATTTACCACACTTGCCACTCTCTCCGTCAAACTGGATCTCGTGCCCTGGCCAGCCTCCCACTTAACATTAACCAAACAGCATGTTGGTGAATTGGTGCTGATTAAATCCCCGTCCGTAAAGCTCTCACTACCTCTCAGGCGATTACTCGCTTCAAACCAGTGTGATTGTGTCGTTTTTGTCGGGCTCGGAGGTGGTGAAAATGAGCTTTCATGGTTCCATCGCCAAGCACAAGACGCCATTAACCTCACTTATCGCTCGGGGCAGTTTCCCGTCGTCGCAGCTCAAATCACTCAATTTGTGGAGCAAAGAAAATGAAAGTCACCATTGCTTTTCTCGTTCTTAGCACTAGCGTGTTTATCGGTGTACTGGCCTTACCCTGGCAACAACAATTAATGTCGGGTCATTACCAGCACTTCCTCGTGCAAGTTCATCCCGATCGCAGTACTACCATTGCCAAAGGCCAGACTGCTGTTGATGGTCGTTCCATCATTCATGTTTCAAGCATAGAAGATGGTAGTACTGAACAAACCAGTTTGGTGAAGCTGACGGGACACCTAGCATCAACACTCGATTCCAGTTTCCTTTTTCAATGTGATGTCGAATTGGTCTATGTCGATAACCTAAACAAGACCACCAATTTTTTGTATGCGACGCCTTACTTGTTTTTCGAAGAGGGAAGCTGTCTGGCAAAACTGGATGTCATCTATGAAGATCCAGAATTCTTACTCATCAAGGATGAAGTCTCCGAGCATACCCAGTTAATTACCCGCTTATGAAGCAAGAGTAAGTTTGAAAATATAATCGTAATACGATGATTTTATTGGTGATTACTTTTCATTGTTTTTCAGTTAGCACCACCCAAGAGCGGTGCCATGCTGACTCTGCGTTACCAATAACGCAGGAACACAACATCTAAAAACAATGGAGAAAAAGCCATGCCTAGAGTCACCCTATCGCTGATCACCCTGTCTCTGTTTTCAGCGTTTTCTACACCCAGCTTTGCGAAGATTTTTCCTGATCAGCTTGTTGTCGACTACCAGGGAGAAGATGTATGTCGCTCTGGTTATCGTCCTATCACACGCAGTGAAGCCACTTTACATCGCGACTATCTGCTATCGAGAATGGGTCAGTGGCAAATTACCGGTTTGAAAGATAACTGGGTCATCATGGGGACTGGACATGAAGGGCGAATAAAACAGGATTTACCCAACTACAGTACGTGGTGCCATCCAACCAACACGGGAAATACAGGGATTCCTGACGTCGCGAAACATACTTTGCCTGAAGGAGAAGAAATCGATATTCAATACAATCTGGTTTCGGATGAAAGCAAGTTTATCCGCCCGCTAAGCAATCTAGCTCACAACTTAGGGTACGCTTGGGTCGGCGGAAACAGTAGCCCTTATGTTGGCAGAGACATGTCGGTCCGTCAGGAAGGTGACAAATGGGTAATTCAAGGCAACAACCGTGGTTCCTGTGACGGGTACCGGTGCGACGAGAAAACGGCTATCAAAGTCAGCAACTTCAACTACACACTGAACAGTGATGATTTCTGGCACGGTGATGTGACTGAGTCCAGCAAGCAGTTGGTAAAAACCGTGTATGTAACGGCTAGAAACCGCAGCGACATTGCACAGCAGGTGGTCATTGACCTTAAAGTGGATGAATCCACCAACTGGTCGAAAACCAACACTTATGGTTTCTCACAATCCGTGCAAACCAAAAACACGTTCCAGTGGCCTTTGGTCGGCGAAACAGAATTGACGATCAAACTGGAAGCTAACCAAAGCTGGGCGAACACCAATGGTGGTGCGACCTCAGAAGCAGTCACGCTTCAGGCTCGCCCTATGGTACCTGCCAATTCTGAGATCCCCATTCGCGTGGAGCTATACCGTTCAAGTATCTCCTACCCTTACCGGTTCAGCGCAGACGTTAGTTATGATGTCGAATTCGACGGCTTCCTTCGCTGGAGTGGTAACGCATGGCATACCCACCCAACCAACCGCCCTACCCACAAACATACTTTCACCATGGGACGAGCCAGTGAGCCTTCTGCCGATATTCGGCACCAGTGGAATATTCGTCATATACCGGGCGCATCACAATGGTGGGATTGGAGCTGGGCCATTCAGGAAAATGGTTTACAGAACATGCAGAGCGTCACCAGCCAAAGCCTTCGTCCGTTCGAAGCTGTTGTTTCCGGTGATTTCTATGCAGAATCCCAGTATGCAGGCACCATCGATATTGGGCAGGCACAATCTATCTCTGAGTCGCGTCGCTCTAAACGCAGTGTGACGGAAACACTTCGTCAGGGTGATATTGAGCTGGAAACCAATTTGGACACTGATGAAATGCGTGCGCTTGGCTTTGGTGAAGTAGAGATCAGCATTCAAGCTGCGCAGTAATGGATATTGTGAATTGAATGAGAAACCGCCGCATATGCGGCGGTTTTAATGTTGGATTTGTCAGAGCTTCAATCGGGCATGCCGACGTAGCGCTCACTGTCGGTGATAGCATTTATCCAACGCAGAATGTTTAGATAGTTTTCCAAGCTGAACCCGCCCTCGTGCGCCACGTGTGTGTAGGCGTATAGCGAGATGTCTGCGATCGTCATGGTATCACCAACAAGGAAAGCCGATTTTCCAAGCTGCTGATCCATCAATTTCAGTGCTTTGTGTCCACCAGCCTGAAGCGAGTGGTATTCATCAAGCCGCTCTGCAGGCATTCCCTGATATTTTTGAATGAAACGGGCTACCGCAATAAAAGGTTCATGCGAGTATTGTTCAAAGAAAAGCCATTCGTAGACTTTGGCTTTCAAGAAGTTGTCAGTCGGCAGATAAGAAGTACCTTCTGCAAAATAGCCCAATATGGCGTTTGATTCTGACAATACACGGCCATCATCCAAAACCACTGCGGGTATCTTCCCATTTGGGTTCACCGCCAGAAATTCAGCCGTTTTCGTCTCGCCTTTCAAGATATCGACATGCTGCCAATCGTGTTCAATATCCAGAAATGAAAGAATCAGTTTCACTTTCAGGCAATTTCCGGACTTCATGTCTCCGTATACAAGCATCCTTTCCTCCTAAACTGTGATCTCTTCGCCCGTTTCTCCCTGCGGAACCACAACCGTGTTCAGCTTGGATTCTTGAATCCATTGCTTCATAGCCGAATCACCCAACACTTTGTCCATGTAGCGCTGCGCTTCAGCGGACACAGAAACCCCATAGGTCAAAAAGCGCAACGCGACAGGTGCATACATCACATCAGCAATCGAGAAGTCACCAAACAGCCAGCCACCTTTATCACCAAATTGTGCCATTTGCTCAGTCCAGATGGCATCTATGCGCGCGATATCCTTTAAGCACGCATCTGAAGGTGAAACGTTGCGGCGCGCACGGATATTCATCGGCATCTCTTCGCGAAGTGCGGTGAATCCAGAGTGCATTTCGGCAGAGAGTGCACGCGCCTTGGCACGATGTGCGACATCTTCAGGCCAGCCTTTTCCGTTGAGATATTGTTCGTTGACATACTCAGAGATAGCCAGAGAGTCCCAAACGGCAACCTCACCATCCACCAGCACAGGGACCTTTCCAGCACCTGAGTATTTTCCCACTTCGGAGTAGAAAGCATCCGTGAACAAATCGAGATCAACTTCTTCAAAATCAATATCAAAGCCTCGGAGAACCAGCCAGCCACGTAGTGACCATGTTGAGTAATTCCTGTTGGCGATTATCAGTTTCATCAGGCTCTCCTTTCCTTTTGCTTTTTGTTGATGTGAACGAGTATGCTCAGAAGCAGGACAGGTTTCTAACGCATAGTTTTGATACCTAGTATTCGATTTCATGATGCAAGGACAGATCGGGAATGGATATCGATTCACTGCGAAGCTTTTTAGCCATCGTGGACACAGGCAGTTTTACCCGCGCCGCGGCACAGATTCACCGCACGCAATCTGCCATCAGTATGCAAATTAAAAAGCTGGAAGAAGAACTTGGCAGTCCGCTGTTTGATAGAGATAAACGGCCACTTACCGTGAGCCTGGCCGGTCAGCGTTTGGTCAGCCACGCCCGGAGGCTGGTTGCCTCACATGACGAAGCATTAGATGCATTCAAACGTGAAGACAATACCCGCCCTATCCGTATCGGATGCCCTGACGACTACGCCCAATCATTGCTGCCTGAGCTACTTGAGGCTTTCAGACAGCAGCTCGGCAAGGTGACCTTTGATGTGCTTTGCGCGTCCAGTGTACGTTTGCGTCAACGACTCGACAGTGGTGATTTGGACTTAGCCATCGTCACCCGAGCCCCCGATTCAGACGAAGGTTGGCTGTTAAAGCATGATAAAGGCGTCTGGGTATGTGGGAAGGACACAACACTGGTGGAGCGCCGCCCCCTGCCAATGGCACTGTTTGATAAGAGCTGTAAGTTCCACACTACCGCACTCGATGGACTCGGCAAGTTTGGTATTGATGTCGATTTGGTCGCCTTCACCACCAGTGCTTCAACCTTGGTGGGCTTGGTACGAAGCCAACAAGCACTTTCCGCGATGGCGACGGGAAGCGTACCACCAGATCTAAAGGTGCTTTCAGGCGCTAATTTACCGCCACTCCCTGCCATTGATATTGTGATTGTTTCAGCGACCCACTCACATCCAATGATTACGCCATCTGTGATTTCCTCCATTTCACATCAGTTCACGGCTTCTCAGACCAAAATTGCTTAATGGGAATCAAGGGAACAAAAAAAGCAGCCCTTAGGCTGCTTTTTACTGTCGAATTCTTAAACTTACCGGCTGACGGCCAAATAGGCACCCGCACCAATCATGATAGAGCCGGCACTTCGATTCATGCGCTTAATGGCTTTCTCAGTTTTCAGTAGCTTGGCGGCTCTGTCTGCACAAACAGCAATCAGCATCGCGCCACTCATCAAAGCAAAACCTGCCAGCACATTCGCCAACACCACATCACCCATACTCAGAATCGTCAGGTCCATAAAGGTCGGCAGAAACGCGATATAGAACAGGATCACTTTCGGGTTAGACGCTGAGATCAGAACACCTTGCATATAGTCAGCCATCACACCTGAAGATTTCTTGGCTGGCTTCTCAGTAAGCTCGGCCGCTTGTGGCAACGCCTTAAACATCTTGTAACCAAGGTAAATCAGGTACGCCGCGCCGACATAGCGAATAATGGTAAACAACGTCGCGTAGTTTTCAGCGATCGTTGCCAAACCAAAACATGCCAACGTCAGGTAAATAAGGTCACTTGTCACCATCCCTGCCGAAATTGCCACACAATCACGCCAGCCTGATATCATCGCCCGCGCCAGAATCGCAAAAATGCCCGGTCCCGGTGTGATAACAAAAATGAAGATGGCGATGGTGAATGTAATCGCGCCTTCCAGTGTCATTTTAACGTCCCGTATTGTTGCTCTTTTGATCGACACTAGCAAAATGTACCGGTTGCCTCGAGTTGAGTTTTGACTGAGTTTTTACGCTCACACTGAGCTAAGGTTTAATGCACTCTTTTCTGACTTTGAAAAACGGTTTTTGCCATTGGCTTTCGCGTCATACATGGCCTTATCAGCCTGCTCGATAACTTGTGCCAGCGATGACGGATCATTCGCTGACCAATAACGTACACCAATACTCGCACTCACCCTTGGTTTGCAGTTGTTAATCACAATTTCATCGCTGAGCTTTTCGAGAAGTCGATTGGCAACGGTATCGACCGGAGCATTGCCATACAACGCAATCAGGAACTCATCACCAGATAAACGGGAAACGAAATCACGACGAGACACAGACGCTTTCATACGTTCAGCCACCACTTTCAACAGCTCGTCACCCACCTGATGACCAAACTGGTCGTTCACCGATTTAAAGCCATCCAAATCGATAAACAGAATGTGCATGTCGCGCTCTTTATCATGGTCTTGGGTTAACTTTTCCAGCGCATGAGCGCGATTCGCCAAGCCTGTCAGCGCATCGTGGTTTGCGATGTAGTTAAGGCGCTGAATCTCCATTTCTGTCGACAAATCAACAATGGTAATCACGAAACCTTCCACACTACCTCGATGATTAGTGAGGGTTCGCGCAACGACCTGACAAGGCATTTCAATGCCACCGTGTCCAACCAGTGTGCGGTGCCACTCCATGGTGCCCTCGGTCAGCAACGTCTTCAGCTCCGCAAAGCTCAGATGGCTTTCACTGTCTGTCGACAGGGTACGCCACGAGTAGTGGACACCGAAGGTATCAATGCAGGCAGCGTTTTGTGTTTTGATAGTGAGATCACGAGACATCACCAAGGTCGCATCCTGACTCTTATCGAAGATCAGCTCAGCCAGTTTACGGCGCTGCTCAGCCTCTCGCTGCTCCGTGACATCTTCAAACTGCACCAGAGAATGTTGCGCCGCCAACATGGGTTGAGTGCTGATCTGAAAGATCTTTCCAGTCAACGTATGTGTCAGCTCAATGCCCTTCATCGGCTGGTGATTGTCAATAGCATGAGAGATCGCATGAACCCGGGAGGCAGGCGAGAAGGTTTGTAATAGCTGTGGCAGATCTCTCGGTGAGCAGTTTACCTGACGCAGCAAATACTCCGCCGCAGGGTTGAAATAAGTCACGACATCGCCCGGTGCGATAACCATGACCCCATGCTCCATAGTATCCAGCACCTCTCCAATGTACTGACTCTTATTTTCCAACTGGTTAAGGGTTTGCTTTAACTGATAATCGCGCTCAGACAAATTGGAAACCAGATCGTTAAAGCACGCTGTCAACTGCCCTAGCTCGTCGTTGTGTTTGATGGGAATCGCACGCCCGAATACACCCAATCGCAGCATAGAAGACATCGACTGATGCAGTGAAGCCAGTGGATGAGAAACCAGACGGTGCAATAATTGCGCAAAAACCAATGCCAACAGAGAAAGCAAACTGGTGCCTGCAGTGAGATAGCCCACCAAGAAATGGCGCTCCTCTTCAATCGCAGCGCGGGAGACATACACCTCGATAAAACCAAGGATTTCTTCGCCAAGCACTATCGGTTTTTCACGCGCTCAAACTGTGTGTCAGTGCAGCTAATGGCAGCGCCCACCAACTGGCAGTCTTCTGGTAAGTCCATGACAGACGCAAAATTGGCGTCATTGGACGTGCGCACTTTTGCGCCAATCAGGTCTGGGTCAACACGCAGCGCTTCAAGCTGTTCCAATGCTGTCTGTTTGTCATCAAATGCCAGTGCTGCCGTCAGGTTAACTGCCGCAGCATTAGTCAGGATTTTGGTTCGTCCAATCAGGCTTTGTTCCATTTTGTCTTCGGCGACGTTTTCAATCGCAAAGCCCAGCAGCACAACACCTGCAGTCATCAAAAACCAGGTCGGTAACACCAGTTTGATTCTGAGCGGGAGGTTATTCAGCCAACGAACAATCATGCTTTGTCCTCCTCATCGATTACCGCTATTGAAAGCAGTTGAGAACGAAGCGAGAACGGAACACCCACTAAATGACTTCTGTTGATCAACGGCTTAATCCGGTTATTCATACGAACAAATGCCATCATGCCACCCGCCCTGACGAAGCGGCGCCCTTCTCCCACTAGCAACGCATCAGGAAAGCGCGCTTTCAGTGCCGACACTTGGTCAGCCTGATCGGTAGTGGAATAAACAATATGGCACCCAGGTGGCTGGGCTTGAGTGTTTTGGATTTGATGAAACACTGCCAGAGGTTTCTGTTGAATAATTGCCTTCAATTTTTGGCTGACACCGTTATCGGCATCCACGCAGAAGTGATATTGAGATGACGATTGATGCGACGACTTCCAGTCCACTAATAAAGCAAAGCGGAATAAATAGACCGCTTTTAAATCGTCATCCTGAATATCATTAGCCAACGCACAGGTACTGATTGAGAAGACAAGCAACGCCGAAAGCCAGAGCGCAAACGCTCTGGCTTTGTAGTGTTGATAAAGATGCTGCCAAGACGGGGGCATTACGGAAGCTGCCAATCTATTTCCAACCAGTATTGGGTACCGTTGTCAAAGCCGCTATAGCTTTCAGGGTACTCATTCACTTGATCGTTAAACAGGTTCTCTACCGAGAAAATAAATTCCGGGAAATCTTTGGCAGGTTTCCAGCCTGCAATGAAATCCCAGGTCAGCACTTCTGGCCAGCCATAATCTTCCTGACTGCCTAACAACTCGTCCGGCTTGGAAGCCGCCACGTAGTTCAAGACATTGCTGACCCAAATATCCGGCGTGATATCCCACATGATTTGAGCATTAGCGAGATGCACAGGTTCGTTTTCGTAGCTGCGAAGCGGCCCTTCACTACTGCCACACACTTCGCCGTGACACTCTGCTTTAATTTTGCGGTAGGAGTAGCTGGCGTTAACCTGAAAATCGCTCGACGGTTGCCATTTAACACTTAATTCGCCGCCGTGGGTTCGAGCACTTAATGGCGCTATCTGGCGATATTTATAAACATCGATAATGGTACCGACAGTCCCAGGAGAAGAGTCCTCCCAGATGTAATTACGCTCAGCGCTTTCCAACAGCCACGCTGGAATATCCGACTCTTCACTTAAAAAGAGATTGGCATCAAATTGAACCGTTTTATCTACCCAGAAGCGATAGCCCAGCTCAAACGTCTCCACCTTTGGAACGGGCATATTTTCATCACCTTGATTCACAATAACCTGCATATAATCAAAGGTGTATGGCAAACAGTTGTTTGGGTTTCCAGCCTCACAGAACGCTACGTCACTGGCATAGATATTTTGATGGAAATCCGTTGTTCTGCCTTGGCGTGCTGGCGTAATGACCGCTCGTCCCCAACCAGCCCAAATTCGTTGGTTTTCGCTGAGATCTTGCATTAAACGAATTTGTGGTTGAGCGAAAGTGTCTTCGACCAAATTGAAATACTGCCAACGGTTACCAACCATCAATTCGGTGCTATCCGTCAGCGGGTAGGTATAGTTGAGATACAGCGCAACACTTTGATTGGTGAAACCAGGTTCATCAGTCACACGCAGATACGGCGATGTGTATCTTTCGTGATCACTGTACGGACGGAAGTATTCATCGACCAAACGATAGTTCAGACCCACCATAAAGTGGCCGCCAAGCACGTTGCTGTCGGTATAGGTTGTTTCCGAATCGAAGCGGGTAAAATAGGCGTTGCGATCACTACCATTACTGTTGCTGTATGTCAGCCAGAATTGCTGTTCCCAGTGGGTATCTTGGCTCAACTCCTGAAGGTATTTAATTCCCGCGAAGTATTCCTCAGCCACCATTTCGCTATCAAACGCCACGTAATCTTCCATATCCTGACCCGGATAAAGGAAGTGGGGTTGGTAGGTTAGCCATTGGTAATCTTCACGGGAACGGATGCCGCCAACCTGAAACGAAATGGTACGATCTAGGTTTTGGTAATCGCCGCGCATACCGAATCTTTCGGTATATACGCGGAAATCCTGTAGATCCTCAACTTTCTCTTCTTTGCTTGTCCAAGGCATATGCTGAACAAACTCGGCGTACCCGCTCAGGAAGAAGTTGTCCGCGACTTCACCTCCGTGTCGAACCTGATATTCCTGATAGTGATAGTTACCGACAGAAGCAGATACCCGTTTTCTTGGGGCATCTTCAGCATCCAAGGTAATAATATTGATGACAGCATTTGCGGCATTTCCGCCCCAAATCGTTCCCACCGGTCCGAGCACGACTTCAATGCGATCGATGTTGTCGAGGCTGACGGGAATTAAGTCCCAGTCCACGCCCGAAAACATGCCATTAAACACACTTCGGCCGTCAACCATCACCAACATGGTGTTACTCAAAGCTTCATTGGTAGTGCGAGCCGCGATACCCCAATCGTAGTTAGAGAATTTGGCGACATGTAAACCCGGTGCCAACACCAGTACGTCAGCGACAGATCTCGCACCTGATCGTTTAATCTCTTTTGACGTGATGACATGTACGGCGGCAGGAATATCAGCAAGACTAAGTGAAGTTCGGGTCGCTGATACCACTTTGGTGTCAGAAAGAGACTCAAGCGGCATATCAAGCAGCGCATCAAGATCCACATCAGCCAGAGAAGGCAATGAAAAAGGTAGGCTTAAACAAACAGCCATCGCGGCTCGGCGGGCTTTAAGCATTTCGCGTATTCCAGAAAATCGTTATTGGCACGTTGCCGTAAATCTGTATCCGTAAGGTGACATGTCATCCGTGTGTTGCTGAGTTCAAAATGAGGTAGATCACCTTTTGAACTACAGTGTACTTTGAGCGAGATTATACGTGCGACAGCACGGGCAGAATAGCGATTTAGGAAGGAGAAAGTAGGGTTTTTAGCACGCTAAGAGGCATATCTCATTGTAAGTCATATAAATGACGCCAATATCAATAATTGCGTCATTTATATGACGAAAAAGCCCAAATCAGATAATACATTTCAATGAGTTAGCAATTTCTCATTTATGAAAGCGGAAGACTGCATTTATACCAGATTTTTCAATTTCGCCAGCCCATAAGCGGCGACAGTGACATTATCTTTAATCTCTCCTTCCACCATCATTCGCTCAAATTCCTCGATGGGGAAAGGACGTGAGATCAGATCCTCCTCTTCAACATCAAGAGACTTACCCACATCAGTCAATTGCGTCGCTAAATAGATATGACAGGTTTGGTTGAGGAAACCATAAGCGATGAAATGCGCGCCCACATAGACCATCTCTTTCGCATCTAAACCTGTCTCTTCACGGAGCTCGCCTTTTGCCAGTTCAAGATGATCAGCATCGGGACGTGATTCCCACGCGCCTTGCGGCAACTCCCAGCAACGCTGTTGGACGGTATAGCGAAACTGCTGGACTAAATGGATCTGTCCGTTATCAATCGCCATGATCACGGCGCAATCAGGTTTATCTACCACACCATAAATACCTTCTGCGCCACTTGGGCGAAGGATCTTGTCTTCACGAACGGTCATCCATTTGTTTTGGTAGACCACTTTAGTATCGAGCTGTTTAATCATTATTCTGCTATTCCGTTCCTAAATGGGTATCAGTGGTAGATCACTAAGCTTAGAGTGCGTCTATTTCTGCACCAATGATACATGCTGTCGCTTGCCAAAATTAGGATTCGTGATATTTTTCGCATCAGTTATTCAACTGGAACAGTGACCATGCCAAAGGCAAGTGAAATTAAAAAGAACGCCGTTATCGAACACAACGGTAAAGTACTGGCAGTTAAAGACATTGCTAAGCTGACGCCAAGCGGCCGCGCGGGCAACAGCCTTTTCCGTATGCGTCTTTACGATGTAGCAACCGGCGCGAAAGTTGACGAAAGCTTCAAGGCAGACGACATGATTACTCTGGCGGATTTCAGTCGCCACCCTGCTGACTTCTCTTACGTTGATGGCAACGAGTACGTGTTCATGGACTCTGAAGACTACACCCCTTACCACTTCAACAAAGATGACATCGAAGAAGAATTGCTGTTCATCACTGAAGAAACCAAAGGCATTCAGGTACTGGCTGTGAGCGGCAAACCTGTGGCTCTGGAACTGCCTTCGGCTGTTGATCTGGTGATCACCGAGACTTCTCCGTCTATCAAGGGGGCTTCTGCAAGTGCGCGTACCAAGCCAGCAACGCTGACCACTGGTCTGGTTGTTCAGGTTCCTGAGTACGTGGCGCCTGGCGACAAAATCCGCGTTAACACCGCTGAACACAAGTTCATGAACCGCGTCGAGTCGAAATAAGCTTCGACACGGTCTCTAGCAAATAAGCCCTGGCAACGTGCCGGGGCTTTTTTTATCTCACTCTTATTGCAAACCACATCTTCCCAGCCAAAAAAGTTTTGAACAAGATTTGTGGTTTTCTCTCCAAACCACGAAACATGCAACTTTTTGAAAATGAGAAAATTGAGAGTCACTCGCAAACAACGAAGACTCTCACATTGCAACTTGTTTATAAGCACGCTGCATTGCTTCTTTTTAAGTGAGCATAACGCTCGCTTTGTAAATCAAGGAGCAAACATTGAAAAACAAAATAACAATGGCGCTTGCCATGACATTGATGTCACCTTGTCTATTCGCTGCTGAGACGATCACCCTTAATTCTGCTGAAGTGTCACCACGTATCGTCGGTGGTGTGGATGCCAACCCAGCGGAATGGAAGTTCTATACCCAGATTGTGAATTCGAACAGCAACCGTTCGTTCTGTGGTGCCAGTTATATCGGCAAGGGATTTGTCTTGACTGCCGCACACTGTGTGGACACCGACGCACCAAACCATATAGCAGTGAAGATTGGCGGCTACCGCTACAATGGCGCCGATGGTTTGCGGGTTAATGTTTCAGAGATCTATATCCACCCCAATTTCAACACCCGCAATCTTGCCAATGACATTGCCTTGCTTAAACTCGCCAGCGTGCCTGCGGGATTAACACCAGTTGAAATAGCTGAAGGGTCGCTATACCAGTATGTGTCTGACGGTGATTTACTGACCGTTGCGGGATTAGGCCGAACTTCAGAGGGTGGCAGCTCACCAACCGTTCTTCAGGAAGTGGACGTGCCTTTGGTTTCTGATGCGGCCTGTCGTCAAGCAGGTGGCAGTTATACGTCAGTGGGCGATGTTTCTTTCTGTGCGGGTGTACCGCAGGGTGGCATTGACTCCTGCCAGGGTGACAGTGGCGGCCCAATTGTTGTTAACCGTGGTGGTGTAACAACCCAGTTGGGTATTGTCAGCTGGGGTGTCGGCTGCGCCCGCCCAGACAAATACGGCGTATACAGTGACATTGCTGCTCTTCGTGAGTTTGTTGATGGTGTTGTTTACGGAGGCACAGATAAGGTCAGCCTCAGCTACGCAGAGAATCAAGTTCTTGCTGATTTCATTGCTGGAGAGCCCAAACTACACACATTCACTATCCGCAACACTGGGTTTGCACCTTTCACGATTGACCGTTTAAGCGTCTCTGGTTCCGGCGTCGCAACCTCTCCTGTGATCACCAATGATCGATGTCTGCAAACTACGCTGCAGGGGAACGAATCCTGTCAGGTCGGTATAGAGTTTGGTGCCAAAGAAGTCGGTATTGCAAAAGCAACCCTGACGTTTGAGATCGACCAAACAACAACGGTATATAAAGCCAATGTGTCAGCCACTGCCAAACCAGCGATCGGGTATTGCTCTACCGATTGGCAAGAAACTGCGGTCTACTTGCCTGGTGACACTGTCACTTGGGGCGGTAAGCTTTGGCGTGCAAAATGGTGGACACAAGGTGAACACCCATCCACCAGCGGCCAATGGGGCGTATGGGAAGAAGTTGGCATTGCTGACTGTAGTCCCGTCAACCCTGTCGAGCCACCAGTACAACCGCCTGTTGAACCAGAACCACCAGTGACGCCAGAACCACCGACGGGTTCAGACAGTTATGTGGCAGGCACTTCATACTCCGCTGGCGATATCGTCACCAATGGCGGATCCACGTACGAATGTAAGTCATGGCCTTATAACCTTTGGTGTGGCGCAACCCCAAGCGCCTATGAGCCGGGTGTCGGTACCAACTGGCAAGATGCCTGGATCCTTCGCTAACTAAAATTGCCCCGATGCAAAACATCGGGGCAATTTTATTCTCCTGCTCCTCGCATTGAGCGCTCACTGTCTTCAACCAACAGTCTTGATGCGTAGTGTTTTAACGCCTCCCAATTACTCAGGCGAATTCTAATTCCCTGCTCCCATGCGGCGCTCGCCGCTTCATTTTGCTCTTGAGCGGAAATCGTTGGCACCGATGCACTGTTCGAGGCGGAAAAAGGAGCCAGGCTTAATTCTATTTGCATGCTGTTTTCCTCCAGACCCAGATCCTTTTGAAGGTAAATATCAGGATACCGGGAGCCCGCATTCAGAATGCACTCGATATCATCCGGCGAGTCATTCCTGTGCCAGCAAACACGCACTGATAGCCCTTTACCAGCCAGTTTAAGAAGCTCACCAAATGCCAGCCAACGGTTGCGGCAATCTTTGACTGACATCGACACCTGTGGGAAGCCAATTAACCTTTCAACTGCCACATCAATCAAAGCGGGCAAGTGGCAAAACAAACTGCCACCATGAAGGTTCACGAGGATATTGCCATCGATAATGTCGCACCGCGGAGCACGCGCTTCTCGCTCTTCATCTAGGGTAGGTAAAGCCTCGACAAACATCGAAACGCCACTCAACCCTGCCATTTCCAGATCAACCACAGTTTCCGCGATAGTATCTGACTCACCATGGGGGTGATTTAACGCATCAAAGGCCTTAGTGCATAGCCCCACCAATTCGTTGTGAGAGACCTGGATCATAGCCCCTCCCTTTGCTCTGAAGACGAGGTTAAAACAGGAAACAGCCAAGAGTCAGTGTCTGCGCCATTACCCAACTCTACAAAAGTAGGAGCACCTTGGAACAAGGTCACTCTCACCCAGCGGTCAGAGCGGGGATCGAACTTAGTCGCTCCAAACATCGAAAGCTTGCAGCGAAGCAGGTGCATGGGCAGCACATTTTTCGCCAGCACATTGATTTGAATATCCCCCATGGGGCAATTGCCAAGCGTCCAAATACGACGGGCAATCATTCTGAAACGCGTATTTTCCAGCAGGAACTCAGCCAGTGATGTGGTTGAATCCACTTGTTTTAGCGAGTGGTAGAACCTTGAAGCCTGCCTTCCGACGTCAAGTCCGAGCTCTTTTTCTTCACCGGGTTCTTCACCACGCACCGCCATGCGAGGTTCTTCTTTATCCTGTGAGCGGTACCAAAACCAGTACTGATTATCTGGCTCAGAAAAATCAATGTCTAATGCCCAACGATAACGTGTTTCCAGAAGAGAAATCATGGTCGACACTTTAATGCCAGGTGTCAGTGACAAAGACTCATCTGCATTCATTTCATTGCAAAAAGGATCGACAACGTCTGGGAATGTTTCGAGCAAACAAGTGACCAGAATTTCCTGTGTTTCGAAAGAGTATTTTTCCGCAGTAGAGATTGCATCAACCCAATATGACCCATCACTGGAAAGCATCACAATATCCTGCTCCAGAGACGGAAGTTCATCCACACTCTGCGCGTTTAACCCTTTCTGATGCTCATCAATGGTAACGACTTCTTTCAGGTGTTTTCTTGCCTTGTGTAACAGAGACAACACCCTCACCGCGCTCTTTTCGCAGACAGATTGCTGCGACACAGCCGCCAAAGCCATTTCCCGGTGAGTCAACCAATTGTCTACCACTCTTGGATGACGAATAAGGTAAGGCGCCATACCCAAACCTGTGGCATTGCCTACCCCGATATAGCGCTGTAACTCAGGTGACAAGGTAGTCGCATGAACGCCGCCTTTTTGCTTCGCCAGAAAATGAACCCAGTCCAGACTGAATTCGCGAAGCATATAAACCGCACACATTTGCGCACTGAATGAGAGGCGAAAATCCGGGTTTTCATTCAACGTTTCAAAGTCCGCAATCCCAAATTTACCATTTCCATACACAGCGGTTGTGCGGAGGATGTACCCCACATTCGCGATTTCCTGAGCGCTGGGTTGCTGCCCAGCCGACAACGCATCAATCAGATGTTCAAACACGCGCACACTCTTGTTGGCACGTGATAACACCAACACCTGCGTAGTATTTCTGCCTGCTTCCTGCAGCGGCACATTTTGACGCAAGCGTTCTAGCTCACTCTGATCAACCCGTCCCTTGACCAGCGCCATGGTCACATCCCACTTTTCCGCAATCACACGATCATTGCGCTCTTCATCGGCAATAGCCGTTGAAAAAACGACCAGTTGATAAACCCCATTTGGTGTCAGCAATTCGTAGACTGCTGTTCCAAATCCTTCCGCAGCAATGTCCCACTGAACGCATTCAATCTTCCACTGCTCAGACTCCATCTTTCTCAACAAACTACGCACGAAACTAAGACGGGTTTGATGCATCGCACCTAATCGATAGGGATCCATCACCACAGCTGGATCACGCAGCATAGTGACACTTTCCATTGCAGTTTTTGCATTCATGAAGCCACACCTACAAACACTCAGCATTGTTGATTATTCGGGGACAGCGTTATTCATGCTGTCCCATATTTGCCTCGTAACTGTCAATTCACGACGATTAATCCAGTCCTTGGTCTTTCGCCATTTGCAGGGCGATTTTGGGCCCGTTCCACAGTGACGGCAGCAGGATGAGTGATACCGGCACCGCAGTGATAACAATGAAGGATTGGAGCGCTGAGACGCCGCCAGAGCCCAGTGAGATAAGAATGATGGCTGTTGCCCCCATCATGACACCCCAGAAAGTGCGCATCAGACCATTTGGGTTGAGGTCGCCGCTGATCACCACACTGATCGTGTAGGTCATGGAGTCCCCCGTAGTAACGATGAACACCGTGGTGAGGATCAGGAACAAAATGGAAATCAGCATGGGGAACGGCAGTTGCTGAGTGATTGCAAGCAGTGATGCTGGCAGGTTAAAGCCTTCGAATGCCTTACTGACCGAGCCAGGTTCTGCCATTTCAAAAGCCAGACCCGAGCCACCCACAATGGTGAACCAGAAGCAGGTAATAAGCGGTGCAATAATGCTAATGGTAGTGATAAGTTGCCGAATCGTTCTGCCGCGAGAGATACGTGCAATGAAGATGGCCATCATCGGGCCGTAGCCCAGGAACCAACCCCAGAAGAATACGGTCCACCAGCTTAACCAGCCCATGTCACCGCGGAAGGTTGCCATCGGAATAAAGTTGTCGACCATGGTGCCTACACCTTGCAGGTAACCATTGATAATGAAATCAGTCGGGCCAACCAAAAGGATATAAGCCATCAGGCCCACAGCCAGAATCACGTTGTAACGACTCAGGATCTGAATACCGCGGTTAACGCCACTCAATGCCGAGATGGTGTAAATAGCAATCGCACAGAGGATGATGATGAATTGGGTCGTGAAGCCATCAGGTAATGCGAACAATGCGTTCAGTGCATAGCTGATTTGCAGACCAAGGAAGCCAATTGGCCCAATGGTTCCCGCTGCAACCGCAACGATGCAGCAAGCATCAATCAGGGCACCAAACATACCTGTCATGGCGCGTTCACCGAATACCGGATAAAGCAGAGTACGCGGTTTCAGTGGTAGCCCTTTGTCATAGTGAAGGTGCATGAGCACAATGGTGGTCAGTGTGCCTAGGATAGCCCAAGCGAGGAATCCCCAGTGCATAAAGGACTGTGCCAATGCATTAAATGCCTGACGCTGAATATTGCCTTCTGGCACACCATACAGTGGAGGAGGATTAACGAAGTGAGCGATCGGCTCTGCCGCCGCCCAGAAGACACCACCGCCGGCCAAAAGAGTACAAAGAATGATTGCCAGCCACTTGAAGCCATCCATCTCGGGCTTGTCCATCGCACCTAAGCGCACCTTCCCAGTACCTGGACTGAACGCCAGTGCAAGGCCAATCAAAAACGTCGCCAGCAGTAGCAACTGCCAGTAAGGGCCAAAGAAGGACACACTCCAACTGAAGCCAGCATTAACCAGCGAAGACAGAAGCTTGTTATCTACAAGCGCTGTCACCACAAACAGCGTGAGAAAACCGCCGCTCATCCAAAAAACCGGATTATCAAGACCCAGTTTCACCCAGACACTTTGTTCCTTATTTACAGTGCTTGTCTTCTCTGCATTGAGTAATTCAGACATCATCTGTCTCCACGTTGTCGTTAGCTCCTGAACCAGCGTCCAAGAACCTTGCTCCTTGTGAGCGGGTTATCCCGCCTTGCGAAATTATTCCGGCTTTAAGCCGTCCTCCAAAAAAGTGAGCCAGTTGCGGCCGAGTATCCCTGCCGTTTCCTGTTCACTGAATCCAATTTCGCGCAATCCCTGATAAATGTTTTTTAATCCGCTGGTCTCCGGGAACCACGGCAAAGCCGCGGGCCAGCCAGCGTTTGAGGCCGAGCCTTCTCCATAGTCGAGGCTTTTTGACCATCTGCCATTTCGCATCCATTCGAGAACGCTCTGTGGCTGGTTTTGACAAAGGTCACTACCAATAGCGAGGTGTTCTACACCCACCATTTCAGCGGTATCTGCGACCATTCGGCAAAAGTCTTCCAGGCTGCAATCGCTGCCGCCGGGAAGGTGGAAAGGGTAAAGACTGAAGCCAAGCAAACCGCCTCTTTCGCACAAGGCGCGGATCACTTCATCCGACTTATTGCGAAGTGCAGGATGAGCACGCTGTGGGTTTGCATGGCTTATACAGATAGGGCGCGAGGACAGCTCAATCGCTTCCAGCGTTGAACGTTCAGAGCTATGAGACATATCCACGATCATTCCAACACGGTTCATCTCTGCGATGGCCTGCTTGCCAAAACGGGTCACACCGCTGTCTTCCTGCTCGTAACAACCCGTCGCCAGCAAGCTCTGGTTGTTATAGGTCAACTGCATGATCAAAAGGCCAAGCCTACGCATCACCTCAATCAGGCCGATTTCATCGTCGATCGGCGAACAATTCTGGGCACCAAAAAAGATCCCAACCTTGCCTTCGCTTTTCGCCTTGAAAACGTCATCCATAGACATAACAGGCATGATCAAATCGCTGTTTCGCTCGAAGTGTAAGTTCCACTCAGCAAAACGGGTCAGTGTTTCACGCGCAGTCTCGTGGTACACCAAGGTCACATGAACCGCAGTCACTCCACTTTGTTTGAGCGATTCAAAATACGCTCTGTCCCAGAGGCAGTATTGCAATCCATCGATGATGATTTCGTCCTGATACATAAGCTGTCCCTACCCTGATCAATTAGTACGCACGCTGGTAAGCCGTTTTCACGATGGTGTAGAAGTCACGTGCATACTGGCCTTGCTCGCGTGGACCAAAGCTGGATTCCTTACGGCCGCCAAACGGTACGTGGTAGTCAGTGCCTGCTGTTGGCAGATTGACCATCACACAACCGGTTTGGGCTTGTTGCTTAAAGAGGGCGCTGCTGCGAAGGCTGGATGTCACAATCCCCGCAGTCAGGCCAAAACGGGTTTCATTCACTTTGGCGATGGCTTCATCCAGAGAACCGACGCGCTGAACGCAGGCCATAGGGGCGAATAGCTCTTCCTGGTTGATGTCCCAATCATTCTGGGTATTGATGAACAAGGTCGGCGCCATGTAGTAACCGTCGTTTTCAAGGGTCAAACGCTCACCACCAGTAACTAGCTCCGCACCCAGTTCATGGGCTCTCTCCACCCATTTCAGGTTTGAAGAGAGTTGGCGTTCATCGACGACTGGCCCCATAAACACGCCGTCTTCCAACGCATGTCCTACTTTCAGTTGCTGCATACGAGCGGAAAGTGCTTCAACGTAAGCATCATGAACGCTATCAAGGACGATAAGGCGGGAGGACGCGGTACACTTCTGACCTGTCCCAGAGAATGAGCCGGCTATGGTTGCTTCAACGGCGATGTTGATGTCAGCATCATCGGCAATGACAAGGGCATTCTTACTGCCCATCTCAAGCTGGCAGCGAACAAAATTAGGGGCCGTCGCGGCCGCTACTTTTCGGCCTACATCTACAGAACCCGTGAAGCTGACCGCATCGATTTCGCTGCTGTGAATCAGGGTATCACCCACTTCAGATCCCGACCCCAGCACCAGGTTAAATGCTCCTGCCGGCAGCCCTGAACGGTGAATGATATCTGCTAATGCCACGGCACTTGCCGGTGTCAGGTTGGCGGGCTTCCAAATTACGCTGTTGCCAAATGCCAGCGCTGGCGCAATTTTCCAAGAGGCAGTTGCCGTCGGGAAGTTCCATGGCGAAATGATCGCAACCACGCCCACAGCTTCACGAGTGACTTCGACCTGAACGCCGGGACGCACAGAGTCGGCCATATCACCCATTTGACGCAGCACTTCCGCCGCGTAGTATTGGAAGAATTGCCCCGCCCGGTAAACCTCACCACGACCTTCTGCGAACGGTTTGCCTTCTTCACTGGAAAGCAAACGGCCCAACTCATCACAACGTGCAATCAGCTCATCACCAATGGTTTGCAGCACTTTCTGTTTTTGTTCCAGAGGCGTTTTCGCCCAAACTGGCTGCGCTTCATGCGCACTGGCAATCGCCTGATGAACCTGAGCTTGGCTGGCTTGCGCAAAGTCCCCCAAAGACTCGGAAATGTTAGATGGGTTGATGTTGGCAACCGTATGGTTTCCCTGACACCATTCCCCACCGATGTAGAGTGCGTTTTCTCTGTTCAGGCTCATCGTTGACTCCTTGATCTCTATTTCTTATTTCAAATTCATTCGTTATTGGGGAAGCGCGGCATACACCACCAGCTCCACCAACATGCCTTCCCTTGCTAAATCCGCCACAACCATGGCCGCACGGTTGGGATATGGCGCATTAAAATATTCGGCGTAAACCTTGTTAACAGTAGGGAGACAGCTACGGTCCGTCACATAAATCAGCACTTGCAGCACCGCCAAGCTAGTCACACCAGCGCTTTCAAGTGTGTGCATCAGGTTATCCATGGTTTGACGGGTCTGCGCTTCAATGCCGCCATTCACCAGCTGACCTTGTTTATCAATGGGAATTTGAGCGGTGTAGAGCGTACCGTTATGGCCAACCGCCCACTCAAGCGGGGCTTTCGAGGCAAACAGCTCAGTTTTAATCACGGATTTCTCTACGTGGCGATTCTCTTGGGGCAACATTGAATTAAGACTCTCTTTGTCAATCTGTTAACAATTGATTAAAGTCTGCCTTACAATTCTTGATAAAACGAACGGTTAATTTTTTTCAATTGTTCAGTTTTACTTATCATTATCAGAGAGGGACTTGGGGCGGATGGATATTAAGCTGCAGCAGTTGAAACACTTTTCCTTAGTCGCGGAGCTGCGTGGCTTTCGCGCGGCGGCTTCAAAAGCTAATCGCTCGCAGGCGGCACTATCTACCTCAGTCAAAGAACTGGAAAAGATACTGGGGCAATCCCTGTTTGATAATGGACATAAAGCAAAACTGACCCCTTTTGGCGAATTCTGTCTTCCTAAAATCAACCAATTTCTAAAGCTGTACGAAGAGTTGAACTCTGACCTCTGTGCCGCTGCCGCAGGCCAGTTAGGTCAGGTACGGATTGCCAGCGTCCCCTCGGTCGCCGCCAAGTTAATCCCCACCGTTTTAGCAAGTTACACAGAAAACCATCCCAATGTGGATGTCGCTTTGGTCGATGACAATGCAGCCGGTGTCGAAGCAAGGTTGCTCGCGGGAGAGGTAGATTTAGCGCTGGGGAACTGTCTTCATATTCAGGATGAACGCATTGAGTTCACACCGCTAATGGCTGACCCCTTAGGTGTGGTGTGCTTGAAAGACCATCCTCTAACGCAGCAGGCAAGAGACATCGAATGGCAAGATCTGGTGGCGCTTCCTTTTGTAAAAATGGCACCTGCACCCTGCTTGAGCCCACGCATGCCAATGTACTTGCTGCCAATGCACGCTACAGTGTCGAAAACATCACTTCCCTGTTTTCCGTTTTAAAGCTTGGGATAGGCATTACTACCCTACCTAAGCTCGCTTTCCCTGATGATGAGAGGGATCTCTGTTGGCTCCCCCTAACGACGCCTTATGTGGAAAGGCAAATTGGTATATTACGATTGAGAGATCGTTACTTTTCGCCACAGGCTTATGAATTTTACGAACTTTGCAAAGCGCGAATTTCTGATGATAGGAGAAACCAATCTCAACGATAGATGAAATGAAATGGCCTCAAAGCCGGGATACGAATAATCTACACCCAAGCAAATCAAAGGAAAGGTTTTCAAAATGAGTACATTAACCGTGCGTTGTCCACATTGTAATAAGCTGAATCGCATTCCAGCTGAGCGCGTTGATGAGAATCCAAGCTGCGGCATTTGTAAGTCTTCGCTGCTAACAGGAAAACCGATTGAAGGCACTGATGACAACATGGACGCCCTGCTCGCTTCTGGTAAGCCTGTGGTTATTGATTTTTGGGCACCTTGGTGTGGCCCATGTCAGGGATTCGCGCCAGTATTTGAAGCCACCGCAAAAGGTAAGCAAGAAGACGCTATCTTCGTCAAAGTTAACACTGAAGAGCAGCAAGCGTTGGCAGCGAAATATCGAATCCGCAGCATACCGACCATCATGGTGTTTAAAGATGGAAAGATGGCACAGCAAATCAACGGTGCGCTGCCACAAAATGAGTTCAACGGCTGGTTATCACAGACTATCTAACTCATTTCACTATCCATACCGAGGGGCGCTAAAGCGCCCCTTTTTTGTTTCGATTGCACCGAAACCCTCAATAACGACAAAAACCAAGGGGTTGTTATTAAAAACATTAAATGATAATTATTATCATTATCTAGAGATAAATCAGGGCCGGTGAATGATCGACAGAACGTTTTTATACACAGAGTATTTTCAGTCGTTGGAAAGGTTTAATCATTCAGACATTGTCTGGGGCTATGAACCCGATGTGGTTTACCACTTCATTCAGTCTGGTGTCACGCTTGCTTCCTACCATGAGTTAGGCGCAGAAAACGAAAGCCCGCTGCTAGCTGAGCTTTATCTGCGTCAGGTTTACTTCGCACTGATTGAAGCTATCCGGGACCCCGAGCGATCACAGCAATTCCGCCACGTGTGCCTGAATATGATTCATGAGCCTCTGATTGCTCTTAAACGGTTTTATAAACGCCGCCATGGCGGGGAACAGAGATTCCTCTCACTACAACTCGAATTACAACGCCTTCAGGCACCATTGGATTAAAGGCAAAAGGACCCTGTATGACTACCCAAGAATTCAGAACAGAGAAAGACAGCATGGGGGAAATTCGCGTTCCTGCCGATGCCCTCTACCAAGCACAAACTCAGCGCGCCGTCGACAACTTCCAGTTCAGTCGACACACCATGCCAGCCACTTTTATTCAGGCCTTGGCATACATTAAGCAGACTGCTGCTATCACCAATGCACAGCTGGGTTTGCTGCAAGGTGATATCGCTGAGTCAATCTCTGACGCTGCCCAAGAGATCATTGATGGTGAACACCTCAATCAGTTTCCTGTTGATGTGTTCCAAACCGGTTCTGGCACCAGTTCTAACATGAATGCCAATGAAGTGATTGCGACGCTCGCCAGCGCCAAGCTCGGCGATGTCGTTAGCCCAAATGACCATGTAAATATGGGCCAAAGCAGCAATGACGTAATCCCTACTGCGATTCAAGTCAGCGCCGCTTTAACGATTGAAAAACACCTACTTCCATCTCTGGCTCACCTCTCCCATACACTGCATATGAAGCGTGAAGATATCGGTGCCGTGGTCAAAACAGGCCGCACTCATTTGATGGATGCGATGCCAGTGACTTTTGATCAGGAACTCGGCGGCTGGCAGTTCCAGGTTGAGCATGCCAAACAAGGCATTGAGCGCAGCCTGGAAGCCGTGAAGGCACTCGCACAAGGCGGTACCGCGGTGGGCACAGGTATTAATGCAGATCCACGCTTTGCCTCTGCCTTCGCCCATAACCTGTCACAAGCGACAGGCTCGCAGTTTGAAGCCAGCGAAAACTTCTTCTTCAACCTCAGCAGTCAAGACGCCATGGTTGCTTTGTCTGGCCAACTCAAGACGGCTGCTGTTGCCATCATGAAGATTGCCAATGATCTACGTTGGATGAACTCCGGTCCGCTGGCGGGGTTGGGAGAAATTGAGCTTCAAGGCTTGCAGCCAGGATCTTCCATCATGCCGGGAAAAGTGAACCCTGTGATTCCTGAAGCCGCAGCGATGGCAGCAGCACAGGTAATTGGCAACGACGCCACCGTCACCGTGGCTGGCCAATCTGGCAACTTCCAGCTTAACGTGATGCTCCCAGTGATTGCTCACAATGTATTGGAGAGCATTGAGCTGCTCAGTAACAGTTCGCGTGCACTCGCAGACAAGGCCATTTTCACGTTCACGGTCAGGAAAGAAAATCTGGATGTTGCGCTAGCAAAAAACCCCATTTTGGTTACTGCGCTCAATCCAGTGATTGGCTACCTGAAAGCGGCAGAGATCGCCAAAAAGGCATACAAAGAAGGTCGAGCCATCATTGATGTTGCGGAAGAAGAGACAGATTTAGACAGAGAAACGTTAACACGCTTACTCGACCCTACCCAACTCACCCAAGGTGGGTTGGCAGAATAATAAAGCACTACCTTCACTTGCTGAAATACCGGAACAGCAGTTAGGTTCCGGACAACAAACGCCCTCAATTGAGGGCGTTTGTTGTTAGGGGCTGTTGACCTTTGGTGGTTAAATTTTGTTCTAGCCATAAGCGTTTTAGGCGCGGCGAGGTGTGTGCCGCCTAGCATTCTAAGCAAATACACCTCAACAAAGCATAAAACGCTTAGGGCAGAACCCTTCGGGCAGCGTTTGTGGGGAATTTCTGCTGCGTTATCGGCTTCTCATGTAGGCTAGCTACACATCGAAGCCTCTGCCTTGCACAAAACCCCCACAAACTGCTGCAAAAATCATCACCAAAGGTCAACAGCCCCTAGTGAAAGCAAACTTTCTAAACTAGGAGTTAGTGCTTTTTCGGTCCGTAACGAACCAGATCTTTGCCATTTTCAAACACTTCAGACGTTACGTCGCGCGCAAGGATCAGTTGATGTTTATCATCCAGCACGGCGAGAAACGGCTGACCAGTGGCATTGTTGGTTGCCAGCGCAACACCCGCAACACCCGTCAGTCCCAGACCTCCGCTTTCAATAGCGATAAGGAAGGTTTCAAGCTCTTCTAGGGTGCTGATGATATCAATTTTGTCAGTCATAAATTCACAGTTATTGCGGTTTGAATAATGCGCAGGATTATTCCATGCCACACACGCCATTGGCAACGAGGCGCGCTTATTTTGTCACGGTTCCTATCGTTTCCGCTAACTCTGAAAAATAGGGATTCCACGTCAAACGGGCATGGATTTTACCTTCTTCCAGATAGTCATAACTGGAATACCAAAGTTCGTCGCTATTCGGACAAGCTTTTTCTGCTTCCTCACTCTGGCCATTGTCACAAACCAATTGGCTACCGTTTTTGCCGTAGTAGCCATTGGTTGGAGAGAACAACACACTCATGTGAGAAAACGTACTGATACGTTGCTCTGGGATGGATGAAGCCAAAGAGATAATGCGTGTGTCTCCTGTGATTTTCCCGTCCCCGTACCATACAAAACGGCTTTGAGGGTGAAGAAAGCTCGACTTAAACAGGTCAATAGTTTCAGCAGAATCCAACACGCTGTCACTCTCGCTGATGACCATCAGTACAGGTTTGCGATATGGCGTTTCTGATAGCTGATCATTCACTTCACTGACCGACTCAGAAAATAAAGCCGCGCCGTTTGTAGCCAAGGTCGCGTAGCGGGTGTAGTTGTCTTCATGCGGATCAACATCCAGCCAATCCAGGAAATAGTTGGCCACTGGGGCAATCACATGAAGGGAATCTTTTGGCGCCATGGCCGGAGAGAACAACAGGAGTCCATCAATATCATCATGTTGAGCAGCATAAGCCGTTACGAGGTTTGCCCCCGTAGAGAAGCCGCCCAACCAGACTTCGTCCACATTATTTGCCAACAGCTCTGCATGGTGTTGAACCACCCGCTTCCAATCATCAATGGTTGGCAATATCAGGTCGCCGGGACGCGAGCCATGACCGGGAAGTAAAACGGTTCTAACCAGAAAGCCCTGCTCCGAGAGAACCTTGGCAATATCTCTGAAATAGAATGGAGAGTCACCTAGCCCGTGTACAAAAAGTACGCCTTTAGTCGGTGTGACTCGTTCCTTTGGAGCCAGCTCAAACGGCGTATTCGCATCAATTTCTGTCTGCTTGTCGCCCGTCAAAAAGACCCGGTTTTGCTCCAGCCAAAGTTTGGTGTCTTTAACATATTCATCAAACGACGTTTGCTCATACTCAGGCAATTTCTCTGATGTGTGATATAGAGGCTCATCAGGTGCCTGCAAACAGCCTGTTGTCAGGAATACTCCTCCCAATACAACAGCTGCCACTTTCAAATAGGTTGAGTATCTGGATTTCATAACACCTCTCGCAGAATGGGATGAGCCATTCCTACTGATTAATGAAATCACTTTAAACAACTCAGTGTGAAAAAAATGTCAGCCGTTGTGAAAATCAGCCAAATACTATTATTTTTTCAAATACTTGAAATGGGTATACGCCTTTAGCTTTCTGACACACAAGAGGCGTAATCAAAGTCCGATCTGGGCCAATTGCTGGTAGTTCCAGAACCGACGTTGAATGTAGAAGCATTATTCGCATTAAATGAATCACTCGAAATCGAGTGTGCCACTTCTTTATGCGTGACCTGACGCATTAGTGCGTTGTTATCGCCATTCGGAACCTTGTCTTTTATCACTCTTTTGTTCAGCGAAGCATTACAGTCATTGTCTTGTTCTTTTCCCTGAAAGCGAATAGTGCTGTTCGGTCGCCTGAATCAGTTGCCAGCACTGGGTTTCGGCTGTAATATCGCGCCGATTTTTTCGGGCTCGGATGTCTTTCTGACCGCCCAACCGACGAGATTCTCTGAGTAAAATCAGATGTTAACGCGGGGATGAAGATGTATCCCTGGAGTATTAATGCGCCCTATCGAGGGGGCCTTTGGAGGTGGAAACCGACAATGAAAAAATGGTCTGCAATTCTGGCCAGCGCTGCGTGTGCAGCCGCTATCTTCACCACACCGGCACAAGCTGCTGATGATCAACTGATTTTCGCGAACTGGGGTCCTTACATCTCAACAGAGCTGTTAGAACAATTCACCCGCGAAACCGGCATTAAGGTTATCTACTCAACTTACGAGTCGAACGAAACCCTGTATGCGAAAATGAAAACCCACCCAGACGGGTATGATCTTGTGGTGCCATCAACCTACTTCGTAGCAAAAATGCGCGATGAAGGTATGCTCCAGAAAATCGACCATTCGAAGCTCAACAACTTCACTGAGCTGGATAAGAACTACCTCGACAAGCCGTTCGATCCAAGCAACGATTACTCCATTCCTCACGTGATTGCGATGACAGGTCTGGCAGTGAACACTGACATGTACAACCCAGAAGATTTCGACAGCTGGGCAGATCTGTGGAACCCAGAGCTCGAAGGCCAAATCATGCTGATGGACGACACCCGCGAAGTGTTCCACATCGCGCTGCGTAAGCTGGGTTACTCGGGTAACTCTACCGATCCAAAACAGATTGATGAAGCATACGAAGAGCTGAAAAAGCTGATGCCAAACGTATTGGTATTCAACTCAGACAACCCAGCGAACCCTTATCTGTCTGGTGAGGTAGGTCTGGGCATGTTGTGGAATGGCTCTGCAGCCGCTGCACAACGTGAAGGTCTGCCGATTGAGCTGGTATGGCCGAAAGAAGGCGGTATCTTCTGGGTAGATAGCCTGGCAATTCCAAAGAACGCGAAGAACACCGAAGCGGCTCACAAGATGATCGACTTCCTTCTGCGTCCAGAGATTGCAGCAAAAATCAGTGCTGATACCGGTTACCTGACTGCGGTTGAGAAGTCTAACGCCGCATACAAAGACAACCCAACTCTGTTCCCGCCACAAGAAGACATTGACCGTGGTGAGTGGCAAGACGCCGTTGGCGACCTGACCGAGAAGTACGAAAACTACTTCCTGCGCTTGAAAACTGGCGAATAACTTTTAGCATCTGTTTACATAAGGCCACCCCAGAAGTGGCCTTTTCCTTGTTTTTCCTTATTTTTTCTACGTAAATATTCTCTGAGAAATCGTCTCATCTTTTAAATTGAGCGTTTGTTTTAAACCGATAGGCAGGCATTTTTTGCATTACTGAATACGCTTTATGAAAGCGGTTTCTTCTATTCACCCCAAGGCCGAAGTTTTGCCTATTCCAAAGCCAACCAACTGGATTTGCAGATATTTTCTTGGGGTGATTTTTTTTCAGAGGAATGAGCAAGAAAAAAGACGTTAAGCTCTAAGCCAAACTTAACGCCATTAGCACACTGCAGAAAGCGACCTCTCAGCGCTAACACTTATCGTGCTTAATAAACCAGGCGTGGTTTAAGGGTACTCTTCAGAACCGTTAGAAAGTGACGACTGCGCCTAATGCGTAGGTGTTGTTTTTCTCGGTGTTACCTTCGTTCACTTCGGTACGGTTATATTCTGCCACCAGAGTCAGATTGCTATTCACAGTATGGAACCAAGCCACCGCTTTGTTTTCGTACTCCAGCGTTTTGGTGCCATCAGTGTCGACTTCAGTGTTGCCGTAGGACAGCACAAATCGCTCACTATCAAAGGTGTAAGAGCCTTGCAGCAAATAGCCATCTGACTTGGTCTTTTCTGTACTCACGATAGTATCCAAGCCAGCCACATCTCCTAGCCCTGTCGTACTGAAACCAGAAGCATTCAACGCTAAACCACCGAATCCAACTCGGACACCACCGCCCAAACCATCCGAATCAACAGTGCCATTACTGTCTTTCGAACTTTGGGTCACACCATTGATGTAAGCTTTGAAGTCAACAGTATCAAATTCGCCGGTGTAAGTGATTTCACTTTCAAATCGAGGGCTGTCTTCCGAGCTATTTGCGCTCTTCTTGCTTGGGTCCATCACACCTACTGCAATTTGGAAACCAGACAGATCAGGTGTGCGATAAGTCATTTGAGCTTTCGGGAATGGGTAGGTGTAACCAGAGCCAATGTTACCGAAAGAGACGTTTCCACCGTCAATAAGTCCATAGTAATCACTGCTTTGGCCGTGACCGAGTAGCAACTCATCGGTAAGGATGTTGCTGCGTGAAAACAGACCGAAGTCCTTACCCAGCAATACCTGTCCCCAATCAGATTCTATAGTGGCGTAGAACTGGCGCACATCAATACCAGAGCGGGTACCTAAGCCTTCTGCACCTCGATTATTGTCGGTGTCATTGAGCGTGACCCAGAATGACGAACGTGCACCAATCTTGAGATCATTCACTTCGGTTTTAAAATTAAAACCAATGTAGTTAGGCAAAAAGCCGATACGAACACGAGACTGGTCACGACTGATTTTATTGCTGTTCGGATCATTGAAGTCAGACAAACGATCAGAGCTCGAATTGGTATAGAAGACGTTGACCAGAAGATCGGTGGTAACAGAATGGGTATCATCGTCATAGAGCGTTACAGCGGCAGATGCATTTGCACACATCATCGCCAAAGTCATTGGCGCAAATTTAATCGCATGCTTATTCATTAATGGGTACTCCTTACTCATTTTTGCACAAGGCCAAATAACACCACTGCAACTTGGGTAAATCACAGTGAGCACTCATCGTATACCGACGCTAATAACCTAATAATTAAGAGTTAGGATGAAATAAGCCCCACTTTTGAATGAGGAACTAAGAAAGGCAAGAAATACGCTTCCACGATAATTGAACACTAGCCATCTATGCACTAAATATTCAATTATTTGAATATTAGCCATTTGAGAAGCTATGGTGAATATTTGCGTTTCAAGGATCAGTGCTAGAAGACTATTCTGGGGCACCAGAAAATGAAAAAGTGTCCTCCAAATAACAAAAAAGAGCCGACATTATCGGCTCTTTTCTTATTAGGCTATCAGTCGCTGAGGCTTAGCAAATCTGCCCTGCCCCCTCAGAAATGTCTTTCTTGTTCTCAAGAGTCGCTTGAGCTGCCAAACGAAGTCCTTCGACGATAGTATCCAGAGACATGGATGGCTGATCAGTCGCAGCTGCTTGCTCTGGTAGCAGAGGGATATGAATAAAGCCGTGGCCGATATCTGTGTCACGTAAAAAGTGCTGAATACCATAAAATACGTGGTTACAAACAAAAGTACCTGCGGTATTCGACACCTGGCAGGGAATACCGTTTTCCTGAAGCTTGCGGGTGATCGCTTTGATCGGCAAGGTCGAGAAATAAGCTGCTGGCCCCTCTTCGTCGATAGGCTCATCAATCGGCTGGTTTCCGCCATTATCTGGAATGCGGAAGTCGTCCATGTTTATTGCCACACGCTCAGGTGTGATCGCATTGCGACCCGCAGCCTGACCAACCGTTATTACGTAACTTGGTTGATGCGCCTCAATGGCTTCACTGATCGCTTTCAATGCATCATACCGCGTTACCGGCACTTCGCAGGTCACAATCACGCCACCTTCAAGCTCAACACCATCTAGTTTTTTCACCGCTTCCAGCGCAGGGTTGATCGATGCGCCGCCAAACGGCTCGAAACCCGTAATCAGAACTTTTTTCATCGCTTTCCTCAGAATGCAAAGCTGTACATAACAAATACGTTGAATGCCAAGATGATCAGCCCTGGGATCACCTGCATCAGAATAACGTGGTGCTTATTTTTCAGTTCAAGCAACGCGGCTGGCACAATGTTGAAGTTTGCCGCCATAGGTGTCATCAGGGTACCGCAATAACCTGAAAGCATACCCAGCACACCAATAATTGCGGCGTTACCGCCATTTTCCAACACCAATAGTGGAATACCGATACCAGTGGTGATCACCGCAAAGGCTGCAAAGGCGTTACCCATCACCACAGTGAAAATCATCATACCGGCACAGTAGGCAATCACATTTACCAGCAGCATGTTTTCAGGGATCATCATTTTCACGATTTGTGCGACGGTATCACCCACACCCGCTTGATTAAACAGATAACCCAATGCTGCGAGAAACTGCGACAAAATCGCGGCCCAGCCAATAGAGTCAATCAAGCGACGACCTTCGTTCAGGCTGTGTATAGGCTGACTCTTCGTCATGACCAGCGCCACAATAATTGACGCAATCGACGCAATACCCAGACCCACCAGCGCCCCCAGCGAGGTAAACTGACTGATAGCAACGGTTCCCACTGGCACAATCGCCGCTGGGATAAAGAGTTTGTTTTTCAACACAGACGCGGTTTTCTGACGTTCTTCTTCGTTGGTGGTTTTGTAATTCCCCACACCCATGAAGCCGCCAGCAGCCAGCGCGGTCAACGCCAGTACCATCAAGCCTGTCACCCAGTTCGGTATCATCGCGCCGAAGATAAAGGTCACACCGTAAATTAACCAGAAAAGGCCGGTACCGACGCGTTTGGGATTGTCTTTGTCCATAAAGGTTTGAAGTGAGAAAGCCAGCAACAGCAAACCTGTGGTTTGGTAAATATATTCAAGCATGGCCATTACCCTTCGCTTTTGATGTCAGTCGCCATTGCAGCGGCTTTATCCAAGTTTTTCAGCAAACGGGCTTCCACGACTTTGCTGAAAACCACGAATACGATGTAAGAAGCAATAGCCGTCGGCAGCGCCCACAACGCCATGGTCTCTAACTGCACATCCAACTTGTTGTCAGCCATCACGCCTTTAATCAGCAGGATACCGCCCGTGCCGATAAACAGCAGTTGGCTGAAGAAGTTGCCAAAGTTTTCACTGGCAGCGGCGAGTGCGCGAATGGCCTGACGCTTCTCTTCTTGCAGCTTCGGTGAAACTTTCTCTGCTGCCGCTTCCGCCATAGGTGCAATGAGAGGACGGATCATGGATGGGTGACCACCGATGCTCAAGCCCATGCCATTCGTCACTTTCCGCAATAGCAAATAAGTCATCAGAATTTTGCTGACAGAGGCTTTTTTCATGGAACCGATCAGCTGTTCTGCACGCTGGCGAAGACCATAGCGTTCAAGGATGCCAATCATAGGAAGAATAAGAATGAAAAGAGACATATAGCGGTTTTGGGTGAAGGATTGGCCCAGTGTGGAAAGAATATCCATCAAGGCGATATCGGCAACGAGGCCCGTTGCTACCCCAGCAACTAAAATAACAAGCAAGGTGTTTAGCTTTAGTGCCAACCCTACCGTAATAATTACGATTCCAATCAATGGCCAGAAGTCGATCATGTTTGCCCTCTACACGGCGTTTTTATTGTGTTTTGGGCAGGTTTCCACCTGCCTTTCACCCGAGTATACGAGAGCCGAAATTTCTCCTCCAATCAGAGTTTTTTGTTATAACAACCAATAAATCACTTTATTAGCCTGTAATCGTCATTTTTATAACTTAAAGGAAACATTCATCTTCAAATTTTGATAGATTTCCTTTTCTATTTACTCTACAAAAACCCGATTATTGTGAACAATCAGAAGACAATCATTGTCGCGAATCCAAAGTGAGCAATAAATAGCCAAAAAACGTCGATTTTGCACAACGATAAAGCGCTTCCTTCTATCAAAACAGGGCTGTACCAAGTTCTCAATTTGAAAACAAAAACGATTTATGAAGCTGGATATACTGGCTGCTTGTTTTGTTGTCCCGAATCGACGCAGTCAATAAGGATGTATGATGGCACCGACTCGTTCTCTGCTCACTTTGATTTTATCTGTCTCCACGCTGTCGGCCTGTACCAACCAGCCAGAACCCATTAAGCCCATTCAGCTTTATTCCAACAAAGAAACGGTTCAGATGTCTTACTGCGCTGAGCTGGCGGATATGGCTTACCTTGTTGCCTCTCAGAAGTTACAAGACCAACCTAAACAATCCCAGATTGATCGATTTGCATCAGGTACCGCTGCGCAAATCAAACTCAATTTGGTGGAAGATGTGTACGCTGCAGATTTCACCAGTGCGTGGGATTATTCCGTCGACCTCTTCGATCAATGTGCCGTAAAGGTCGCCAATATACCTGCAGAGCGCCTAAACGTCGCAAGCTTCTGCGCGCAGAAGTCTTTAGTGGCAGGTGGTGCTTACGATCTCAAACAAGCTGGCGCGCCCAAGCTTGATGCCTATATGGTATTTGCAAGTCACAAAGCCACCAAGCCTTATGAAGTGATTGACGCGGTTTACAAGAAATCCTCTTCTCATGACGCGGTTACCAAGAAGACTTGGGATAGCTGCATCGATATCCTCGCGGAATAAGACGCTCACGTCATTACCAGTTTGAGAACCCCATCCCGCTGATGGGGCTGAATATCACTTCTGACACACCACCTTTCCGGTATCCCTTGTTTTACTGTTTTTCGACACGTCATGCCGTTTAAATAATTGGCTTACGGGCTTGTTGTTGCGACTTTTCCGGTGTTGTCACCAATAATGAAATAGAACACTTAAATTTTAAGGATGCTATGAAATCGTTGTTCAGAGCACTGGGCTTAGCTTTGCTGTGCAGTCTGGTTTTCTCAGCCTATGGAATGCAAACCGAGCATAAAGTTGATTTGGTGAAAGTCGACAAATCTGCCCGCAAGATGTACCTGATTCAGGGGAATAAAATTGTCCGCTGGTACAGCATTTCCCTCGGAGCAAACCCGAAAGGCCACAAACTGCGCGAAGGAGACAAGCGCACGCCTGAAGGCCGCTATTTCCTCGACCTGATTAACGAACAATCCAGTTTCTACCGTTCAATCCGCATTAACTACCCCAACGAAACCGACAGCAAACGTGCCGAAAAGCTGGGTTTTAGTCCTGGCGGACAGATCATGATCCACGGCCAGAAAAATGGTAACGGTCCTCATCCCAGTATCAAACGTGGCAAAGACTGGACGGATGGTTGTATTGCCATTGATAACGAGGAAATGGATGAGTTTTTGAGCCTCGTTAAAGTAGGCACCCCTATCGATATTGAGTGGTAAGAACAAAAAAGCCTGAAAGGATCAATCCTGTCAGGCTTTTTCAATTCATAACGTTTTAAATTTTACGTTTTTGCCCCCGCATGATACGCGATGAGTAGAACGCGCTCAGAAGCAATAGCCAGATCGACGAACCACCGCCTCCACCGCCGCTACTCCCTGAGTCTCCATTTTCAGGAACCGTATCAGGTGTTGTCTCCGCTCCCTCAGCCAGAAGAATAGTGAGTGTTGCGGTTGCCTCCCTCCCATACTGAGGGTCATAAATAGAGTAGGTGATAATCACTTCCTGTGACTCAGGCATAGTGGTTGGGGCTGTAAACCTGATCATGTCATTCTCTAAGGCAACACCAATTACGCCCGATGTGGAAACACCAGAAATGTAAAAATAATCACCATCATGGTCGTAATCATTGCTTTTTACATCGTAGTAAACCGTTGCCCCCAGAGATTGGGTCGCAGAATCATCCAAGGCAACAGGCACACTGTTCTCAACGGTCAAACGAATTACTTGCGTCGTCACTGCACCACGAACATCGGTCACTTCCACTGAAAACTCCAAAATGTCATTGGCCTTTACAGAATAAGGAACAACAAACCGAATTGAGGCGGTATCCAAACTCTCTGTGATTGTGACTTTGCTATCGGTTGACCATCGGTAAGACACGGCATCGCCATCTGCATCTGTCACTTCTGCACCCAAAGTCACGCCATTTCCGGGGGTCAGAGAAGCATAGAAAGGAACGATCATGACTTCAGGGGCAGTGTTTGTCTCCGCAACTTCAATTGTTACTTGAGCAATGTTCGATTTTGTTCCACTACCTTCTTCAACCAACCGATAGGAAAAGCTATCCGTTCCCACAAAACCTGCATTGGGAACGTATTGCTCGCCTTCAATTTTTCCATGTTGAGGCGCTTCTACAATCTCCATCGAATATGATTGTCCTAGTTTATGAAAGTCATTCTTACGTAGATTGAGCGATACAGAGCCATTTTCCTGAACGGTTAAGCTATCGTCTGAAGCGAAGAGGTCTGCTTCAAAGAGCGCGGCGAAAGGCGTAGTGTAATAGTTTCGCATGGCGAGACCCGTCGTGGATGCTTGCGACTGGTCACCCAGCCATACCCTTTCGACACGACGATGTTCTGCCACCACAGGCTGAGCAAACAAAAAGTTTTCCTCAAACATCGCTGTGCTTTCGACCTCGACAACCAGCAAGTGTTTTCCGGCACTCAATACCCGTGGAGTATCAAATAGAATCCGTCCCCCTGCCTCTGTTTGCCCTTTGTGAATAAGGTCTGCTACGGAGGTGTCTATGCTAAGGTTGCCAAACACTGGCGCACTGTATGGAAGGCGCCAAACCTTGTAGCTATGCTCAGTAAAGATCGATGTTGGCGATACATGAAACTGAACACCATCAAGTCTCGCCTCGATCGGAAGTTCTAATGCAAATGCCGCCATATTTGGTCGCTGATTTGGATAGACATATGACCTTTCAAAGGTTGTCAGCAAGCCAAAACGGTTGCCAGGCTCAGGTTTATCAACAAAAAAGCTTGCTTTGGATGAATTAGCATTGATACCCGATATGCGAACATTGCTCGGCAAACCCGTAATGGATTGCAAAGACGGCTCAGTGTTATCTGAAATTTCCGTATTTCCATAAAGGCCGGGGAAGACATCCCCAGAATCTGAACGTCCACCAATTTCGAGTTCTGCTCTGTTATCGGCTTGCAGAACTTGTACCTGCATCGGTCCGGTGTAATTGAACGCATTGTTCACGTTCACACTGGTCACAAGTAGACCCTCTGCTGTCAATGCTCGATCGTACTCGTTATATACACGGTTCTCTAGATACAGTGTTGAACCATACTCTCTCAGATAGGGATCGAGGTGAACAATCGCTGCCTCGTGATTATCTATTTCGACATAATCATCACTTGGCGTAATTTCGCGGGGAGTAAAGAAGTTAGCTTGGTGTTTGCTCCATGCCGTCATATTGACTGGCGTCTCGCCGGGATATCTGTCGCCCGGCTTCGTTCCCCAAGAGCCACCACCCATTAATCCCCAGCTGCCGATAGACCCATCATGTTCATAAGAATAAAGATCCGGCAAATCCAACATTAGGTGGCCTAATTCATGCGCAATCACGCCCATGGTGGATTGATGGTCGCCTTGGAAATCAGCAAAGAGGCAGTAGCTGCTGATTTGCTTGCCATCAACTGAAATAGCGTCATGTGAAAACTTATGAGGCCAAATGGCGGGCTCACCTAATGGCGCTCCGTAAGACATGTCGTTGCCGGCAAACACAAACATGACTGAGAGCTCAGTGGGGGAAATCGTGCCATCGCTGTTCGTGTCGTATGCAGAGAAATCCAGATGGTTGTCTACAACACTGTAAGCTTCTTTGAAAACTTGGTTTAGCTTAGAGTCGCAGTATGAACCGCGGTGACAGTCTGGGTGGTCCAGTTCCAAAGAAACCGAAATCACACCATCATTGACTTGCCCTTGAGATTCGACGGCAGGCACAACGCGGTAGTTATTCATCGAATTTTTCAGGAAGTAATCCGTGACACTCTGTTTTCCGTCGTTACCGAAGATCAGTGGCTGGAAATCATTTCTCATCACCGCGTCTTTAAAAGAGACCGTGACCACAAGTAGAGGTTGGTTCACAGCATTAGAAGCAAAAGAGGCTTCGCGGCGCATTGATGGCACGAATGACACATCAACTTGAGAGGGAGAAAACTGTGCCGTCTTGTTAGCAAAAAGGTTTGCGCGAGCAAGAGGATGAACAGAAACGGCTTCAGGCCGAAACTTAGATACTTCCAATCCGTGTTCTTCACTGGTTTTAAGTATCCCCGTCGAACTCAACTGAGTGTGTCCGTTGTCGAGGTTTATTTCAGCAAAATACCAATTGTCATCTTCTAAGATAAGGGCATTTCCGGCTCTATCCTCGTGCCAATGAAACCCTTCATTACCTCTAAGTTTCACTTCAATTTGGTCGCCATTTGCCAATTCAACTTTGTGCCAAACTGGCGCTGGCATGGTGGTGGAAAACACACTGCCCGAGAACATGCATCCAAGCATTGTCAGTAACAGGCTTCCTGCCCGATTGCTTCCTTTCATAACACCCATCTCACCCTTCAATAGCGAAATAAAACGCCTAACTAATATTTTTCTTATCAATAGAAAGGCACTATTTAGGCATTTTTTATCAATATTGAGAATGTGACGTAAAGCATGCGTCGACTGAAATCACCTTTTCAATTTGGAGACCTCATCAAATTTAGGGAAAGGCGTTCGGTAACTTTTATAAGTAAAATTCGGCTGGTCAGATAGTTAGGTAGAGCCTGTCTTCAGGATCCTTCAACAAGCCCAAAATAAAAGGCACCGCTGAATTTGTCTCTGTATTTAGACGTTGCAATTGCTTTCACCATTCCGCCTCCAAAGTGTAAGAGAAGCTTCATACACCTCTCCTAGTTTTGGCTCTGGAAACCATAACAACTCAGTTAACTAGGGATAGAACTATGGCACAAATAGAAGCTGTGAATCAGCAGGCGGAGAAGCCTGTCAGTTTCATCGTATGGCTAAAAATCGTTGCACTCGTCTACTTGCTCTTGCTGGCAGTAGGAATGATAGGAACAGGCTTCAAATGGGCGACAGGCGGACAGGCGAAAGAACTGTTCGAATTTGCTTCAAACCCCTTTACAGCACTCATCATTGGTACGGTTTGTACCGCTCTCATTCAAAGCTCCAGCACAGTGACATCTATCATCGTAGGGATGGTGGCAGGCGGTCTTCCTGTAGCCACTGCAATCCCCATGGTGATGGGGGCGAATATTGGTACCACAATCACCAATACCTTGGTGAGTCTGGGTCATGTGCGTGACAAGGAAGAATTTAAGCGCGCATTTGCTGCCGCCACAGTCCACGATTTCTTCAACCTTATTTCTGTGGTTATTTTCCTGCCTTTAGAGATCGCAACTGGGTTCCTTCAGAAGATAAGCGCATGGATGGTGGCCCCTCTTTCCAGCACCGATGGTATGAGTATGGGTGACCTTAACTTTATGAAGGCCATCACCAAGCCGATTATCAAATCTGTTCAAGGAGCCATGGAAGTGCTGGGCGACCCTTGGGGTGGCGTGGCCATGATTTTGCTGGGCATTGGTTTGATTTTCGTTTCTATCACCTTTATCGGCAAACTGCTGAAAGTGGCCATGGTCGGAAAAGCCAAGCAAATCCTGCACAACGCCATTGGCCGTGGTCCTGTTACCGGCATTTTCTCTGGCACCATCATTACCATTCTGGTTCAGTCGAGCTCTACAACCACCAGTCTTGCAGTCCCATTGGTTGGCTCTGGTGTATTTAAAGTGCGGGATATTTATCCCTTCACGCTCGGCGCGAATATAGGTACCTGTGTGACTGCCTTACTTGCCGCCACGGCGGTGAGTGGTGAACTCGCCAACGCCGCCTTGCAGATATCATTGGTACACCTTGTCTACAACGTGCTCGGGGTCGTGGTGATATTTGGCATACCCTTGTTGCGGGAGATACCGCTTAAAGCCGCAGCATGGCTCGGCAATCTCGCCGCCGAGAATAAACTCTATGCCGTTGGTTACATCCTATTCGTGTTCTTTGTTATTCCGCTGTTCCTGATATTGCTGAGCTAGGAGGAAACCATGCCAGATACCAAAATGTCTTACGACGAGCTGGTTGAAGAGATCAACCGCGCACGACGACTATTGTCTCAGTTGGAGCTCGCCGCACAAGAGGAGGAAGAACGTCAAAAGCACTTGATGATCGACAACCTTGAAGCCGTCATTGAAGACACTGAACACAAGGGTGCGAATGTAAAAGAGTTCAGCAAGCTTGCGGCAAGCGAGCTCAAAGCCTTGATCGAGAAGCTGCATAAAAAGCTTCATGATTGAGTGTTAGCGTTAAACCGTTAACTACAGCACTCACGTAAGTAAAAAGCCCGGTGCAGTCCCCCGCATCGGGCTTTTTTTGCTTCTATGTTCTTTAAATTATGCTGCTTATTCGCAGTCGAAAGCGCCCTTGTCGCTCCACGCTTCCGGTGCAGAGGCTGGGCTGTTGTTTACCCACCAGTTTGCCTGATACAGACGGCCTTCGAAGATCACTTGCTCACCCGCCAGATACGCTTTACCTGATGTCCACGCGACTGGCATTTGACTGATCAGTTTCCACGCATCACTTGAATCCGGTGCAGCGCCCTGAACCCAGTATTTCGCTTCCCATACCAAGCCATTGAAGCTGACTTTCTCACCACCAGTGTACGTCGTCGCATTTGACCAAGCTGGGTGGTTAACGGCTTCAGGGTCTGTGCCACATTGCTCGCCTTGTTCCAGTAGGAAGAAATCAAACATTTGTTGGTCGACCAGATTGCCTTCAGCATCTTTTGCGCGGGAAACCAGCATATGGTGACCGGCTTTTGCGTTTTGCAGCACCATATCAACAGCGGTCGATGTGCCATCAGCCAGGGACAGTTTTTCATAAGCCAGTGCTTCCTGAGCATGGTTATAAACTGTCATTTCAACGGTCAGATCGCCAGAAGCGGTCACAGCCAGATCAAGCGCCACTTTGCCATCACGAATCAAGTATTCCTGCGCCACACCATCAATGGTCACTGTGTATTCCGGTTCAGGTGATTCAATCTCGTAGCCCACTTCTACACGGGTCAAACCGCTGGCTGATTTCAGGTAGATTGGGTTTGCGCCAAACACTGGGTTAAACGCACCATTGGCATCACGCTGACCCGCTTGGATGTTCTCGTTTGTTTGGTTGATTTTGTTTGCCAGGTTGTAAGACCAGGTATTCGCTTCACCGGCTTTCTCGCTGTCGATTCCAAGACGGGTCGACAGCTCTGGACGCTCGCCTTCTGAATCAAACACACGGGTAAACACCGCATCACCCTTCGTTAGGTTCATACCTGGGTTGATTTGGCCGCCTTGCGTCCACTCTGGCAGTACAGGCAAATCACCATCAAATTGCACGTCAATCACGTTGTAGAAAGCCGCAGCGGTATCACCCACATCCCATACCGCAAGAATCACGTGATAGCCTTCACGCTCTGGTACATCACAGCTGTGCAGCATGGTTTTCGGCGGCTTTTGCATGTTGCCTTCCACCACACAGAAAGGGTTCAGATCGAAGGTGCTGCGCGCCAGCGGCAGGTTCGGGTTCCAGTCTGCTTTGGTAATGTAGTATTCCCAGTTACGGGTGACATGGTTCGCCGTAAAGGTCCACTCGAAGTCGTTTTGACCTGCTTTGATTGGCTGTTTTACCCAGCGCGATGCGGTTTGTTCGTCAAGCGGAGAAAACTGAATCAAGCCAGCGCTGGCGATTTTGCCATCTTCAGGACCGAACTCAGGAAAGCCTTCTGGGCCTTCAACACTTTGAGGCTCCCACTGAACCTGACCGCAAGCAGAGTTTTGTTCCCCTGTTGGGGTGCTGTATTTACAAAGGGCAGCGCGGCCAGCGGCAATGCCACCGTCTTTGGCACTGATGTAACCGTGGGACATAACACTTGCGCTGAAAAGCGCTGCCGCGACTGGCAGAAGAGTAGTTTTGAGTTTGAGCATTTGTGTGCTTCCTAATGGCTATTTTTGTTTTGTTAACCAAGCACGGACAAACTTTCGCATCGGAACATTTTCGGCCCTGAATACTGGCTTTCGAAAATGGCGGCCCCGCTATCGTAAGTGACATTCAAATCACTCTTAGACCGGAAGCTTTGCGTCCTACCTTTTCAGGCAGTTTGCCGTTGACTGTGGAATGGCGCGCATCGTATTCAGAAATTGATATCGCACAATCTTTTTCTTCATCAAAATTCGCCGCTCGATCCATTTAATGAACCAAAATCACAAATTTATCGCTATTTAGGCGATTATTTACCCTGATAGCATGTCGAGATAACCCGCTGTAATAGAAAGAAAAAAGCCAGATATCCTATACAGAGTGTCTGGCTTTTCTAACCACGCTGCGCCGTTAAACGATCTGCTTTCTCATCCGGTAGAGTGTCCAATCCTCTCCCTGAAACTCACGTACTTTTGTGTCATCGGGAAGCCGCTCAAAACCTAACGAGGTGTAACAGCGAACCGCCACTTCGTTATGCGCGAATACGGCCAGTGACACAGTGCGGATTTTTGGGTCTTCGCTCACCACATCAAGCGCCAGTGAAACCAATTGTTTCCCCAGTCCCTGACCACGCGCCGATGTGTCGGCAATCAACACCCGACATAAACGGACTTCCGACTTCGAAACCCGGTAAATATCGATATAGCCAACAGCCAAGCCTTCGTGCATCACCAGATAAGGCGTGACCTCCTTTTTCGCAATGTGTTCGCGTACTTTCTCGACCTGCAAAGGGAATTCGAACGCCGGGCCTCCCCATAGAAAGTTATCCCGGGCACTCTTTATCCAATCGCAAAGCTGTGGCGCATTCTCATCACGAAACGGGACCAGTAGCATCAGACTGGCTTTTCCTCGGATTTGTCTTCAGCTTCATCGTTGAAGTCGTCGAGGTAACCTTTTGGCGGCGGTGTCCACTCACGCTCTGTCATGCTGTGACGATCCATTCTGTCTTCGTTCATTGCTTCACGAATGGTTTCTTCAAGCTGAATAAACAGATGCTGGTAATGGGTATCGTAAGACTTAGACTCTTCACCACCCATCCAGGATGCGTACAACTTCTCAGAACTTTCCCTCTCAATACGGTTAAATGCCGCTTTCTGCTGCTCTACCGTGAATGGGTGTGTACCCAATGTACGTAGTGCTTCGGAGCCAAGTTCAAGCGCAGAATGGAGAGTCTCTTTTACCACGTAATCCGCACCCGCATGACGGAGCATGTATGAATGTCCACGGTCAAATGCACGAGCCAGAATCTTCACGTGTGGATAGGTCTGTTTAACGTATTCCACCAGTTCCGTCGTGGTTTCCTGATTATCCATAGACACCACCAGCAAGGCTGCTTCTTCAATCCCTGCCGTGTGTAGATGCTCTGGTCGCGTAGCGTCACCAAAGTAGCTCTTGATATTGATTTGACGAAGGTTTTCCACCTGCGTTGCTTCATAATCAAGGACAACGGTTTTCACACCATTGGCAGTCAACATACGGTTCACTACCTGACCAAAGCGACCAACACCCGCGATAATTACACTGCCCTGCTCCTCAATTTCATCGGCTTCACGCTCATTCGCGCTTTTCTCGAAGCGCGGCAGAATCACTTTGTCGTACAGGATGAATAAGCCCGGCGTCAGGAACATCGAAATCGCTACCACCAAAGACAGCAATTGCGCAACCTCCATTGGCAGTACATGGTTTTGCATTGAGAAACTCAGCAGCACGAAACCAAACTCACCTGCTTGCGCAAGGCTCAACGTAAACAGCCAACGTGCCGTTCCTTTGATGCGGAAAATCAGCGACAGAATAAACAGAATCGCTGCCTTGAGAACCATCAAGCCAATGGTCAATCCAATGATGACAAAGAAGTCATCAAACAGAATGCCGAAGTTTATGCCCGCACCGACGGTGATAAAGAACAGTCCCAGCAACAAACCTTTAAACGGCTCAATGTTAGATTCCAACTCATGGCGGAATTCACTGTTCGCCAGTACGACACCCGCAAGGAATGTTCCCAGTGCTGGGGAGAGTCCAATCAAGCTCATCAGCGCTGCGATACCAATCACCAGCATCAGCGCTGTTGCGGTAAAGATTTCGCGAAGACCAGAGCTTGCCACGAAGCGGAAAAGTGGACGGCTTAGGAAATGTCCGCCAACAACCACACCCGCAATTGCACCTGTGATGACCAAGCCCAGCGCCCAGCCCGGAAGACCGGCCACCAGACTCATTTCTTCATGATGATCAGCCGCTGCAGCGGCGGCTGATTGCGCCTGCTCTACCAGTTCGGGCAACGCCAGAAGCGGTATAAACGCCAGCATTGGGATAACAGCGATATCCTGGAACAGCAACACAGAAAATGCGCTGCGACCACCTTCGGTTTTGGTCAAACGCTTTTCATTGAAGGTCTGTAGCACGATGGCGGTAGAAGAAAGCGCGAAGATAAGACCAATCGCCAGCGCGATGCTCCATACCTGATTCAGCGCCAGCGCAATACCCATCACGATGGCTGCTGTCAGACCAACCTGCAAACCACCCAAGCCAAGTAGCTTGTTACGCATTGACCACAACATTTTGGGTTCAAGCTCTAGGCCCACCAGAAACAGCATCATCACCACGCCGAACTCTGCAAAGTGCTGAATGGTGGTGGTTTCATCACCCACCAGACCAATCACAGGACCAATGACCACACCGGCAATCAGATAACCAAGCACAGAACCTAAACCCAGCTTTTTGGCGATAGGCACTGCAACAACGGCAGCAATCAGGTAAATAAATGCCTGTAGAAAAATGCCTGTCATGACTCACCTTCCTTGAGCACATGTCCAATATTAGTAGCGGTAATTTTTTCACTCGCCGCTGCTTTTTCAAGGTCTACTCTTCCACTCACGAATGCTTTTAAAAGCAACTCGTAACTTGAAGTGTGCCGCCCAACCTTGTCGTCTTCCACTGCGGTTCGGGAACCAAACAGTGCGTAAGGGGCAAGATAATTCATACCCGTCAGACAAGCCATTTGCTCCATGGGAGCAAGTAATTGACGGATTTTGAAGTGGTTAAAACCATCCGCTTTATAGGCTTCTTCCATGCCACCAGCAGTGATGGCACACAAGAATTGTTTTCCACGTAGTGCCGTACCTTTCGATCCATAGGCAAAGCCATATTCCAACACCAAATCTTGCCATTCTTTCAAAATGGACGGTGTGGAATACCAATAGAGGGGAAACTGGAAAATCACCACATCGTGCTCAAGCAGACGTTTTTGTTCCAGATCGATATTGATGTGGTAGTCGGGATATTCAGCGTAAAGGTCAACGGTTGTCACCCCCTCCACTGATTGAGCCACTTTATAGAGCGGCGCGTTCACTTCTGAACGCCGTTGCGAAGGATGCGCAAACAGCACCAGAACCTTGTTTTTATTGTCTGCCATAGCTTTCCTTAGTGACTGACTGGATTAGCACATTAAATGTCGCGAGCAAGATTTAATGCACAACCTACTGCGTCTAGTCTAGTTAATCTCACGACTATCTTACCTTCTGAATCTCACTGATATTTTCTCAATTTAGCAATTTCTCACCGAAAGGTTACTAAAAGTATACTGGTTGACAGTGGTAACCAAGATAGCCAATCTTGTTTAACAAATCACTGGGAGGCTAGAAAATGACTTATACAAACAAGCTGGCTGCGGGAAGCGAATTCCCATCAATAACACTGAAGGATCTTGAAGGCGGCGAGCATGAGCTTGGAAAACCGCGCGAGGGAGCTACCTGGCAAATGGTGGTGATTTACCGTGGTCGTCACTGTCCAATGTGCACGCGCTACCTGAACCATCTTGAAGATTATAAAGAGAAACTGGCAGATATTGGCATCGATATCGTTGCTGCATCTGGCGACAGCAGCGCTCAACTTGAAGAGCACATGACGCGCTTGGAAGTGTCCTTCCCGCTTGCATACGGCTTATCTGAAGCGCAAATGAAAGAGCTGGGTCTTTGGGTTTCTCTTCCGCGTTCAGAGCAGGAAACTGACCACAACTTTGCCGAGCCAGGACTTTTCGTGATTAACGAGCAAGGTACAGTGCAAGTCGTCGATATTTCCAATAACCCATTCGTTCGCCCTGATGTGGAAACGCTGGTGAATGGTCTGGCGTGGATTCGTAATCCAGATAACAACTACCCAATCCGTGGTACAGCGCCTTACTGATTAAATTTGCGCTGTTATAAAAGTAAAACGCCCTGCTCAATGCAGGGCGTTTTTGATTTAGCTTTGGAGCGATTACTTAGTACTGGTAAACAGTAACTTCACACCAAATGCCAGCATCACTGAGCCAAGCACGCGATCAACCCAGTGGCCGATACGCTTGAACTTTGCCTGCACGGTAGGTTTGGAAAGTACCAACGCCACTGAACCAAACCAAACCAGCTGGATGAACATCATCCATACACCCAACAGGAATAATTCAATCACTGGCATTTCTGGCGACAGCACCAGTGTGAACACAGAGAGGAAGTAAAGCGGCGCTTTCGGATTCAACGCGTTACATACAAAGCCCATCGAAATCAGCTTGGATGCGGAGCGTGGCTTCACATTCACGTTTTGTTCGTCATCACCCACCGCGGCTTTGCTGCGAATGCCTTTCCAGCCGAGATAAATCAGATAAGCCGCGGCTAGATATTTCATCACCGTCAGCACCATTGAGGATTCACTGATCACGGTCGCGAGGCCAATAGAGGAGTAAATAATGTGAACAGAAAGTCCGAGAGCAATACCGAGGCTAACAAGGAGACCGGCACGACGGCCGTGAACGAGAGACTGCTGCGATACCATCACAAAGTCTGGACCCGGTGAGGCGGCACCTAACAAGTGCACTAAGGTTAATGTTAAAAACGCCTGATAGAACTCCATTCCTTTTCTCCTTCGTTCTTTTGCTCTTTTTCTCTACTCTTCTTACGATGATATTATGGCGATCCGATTTGAAATCAAGGCCGTACTGTAAAGTAAATTAGTCAAACATGAGTACTCCGATGACCTTCACCCTTTTCTACGATGGCAGTTGTCCACTCTGCGTGGCTGAAATGGATCAGTTGCGGGCGCTTAACCACGCGAAAAACCTGAAGTTTGAAGATATACTCGCACCGGATTTCAAAACCCGCTTTCCAGATATCGACCCCATGGAAGCCAGCAGAATTCTGCATGGAAAATTGAGCGATGGTACTTTGCTATTAGGGCTAGATGTCACCCACAAAGCTTGGTCGCTTGTCGGCAAGAAACGATGGATAGGCCTATTGCGTTTACCTGTCATCCGCTGGTTTGCAGACAAAGCCTATCTTTTCTTTGCCAGAAACCGCTACAAAATCTCTTACCTCTTCACTGGCCGTTCAAAATGTGAGCCTTGCCAGAATGGCGTTTGTTCGATTGCCGAAGAAAAACCCGACAATCATAAAAACTGACAAAACAAACGCTCTCATTCGGCAACCAGATAATTAGGTAACCTGCTGATTATTCATGACAAATATGTATTTCTGTGCAGCACCTCAATCTATTGACTAAATCTTCATTAACCCTCACCATCAGTGCATTACACTATGCGTCGCAACTTTAAGAAGAAGATGGCTTAGGTACATCCAAATAAGCGATGCGCATCAACTGCTCTATTTGAAACATGAAAACCACTGATATTCTTACACCCTCAGCATTCCTACCAACGCTGCCTGTTGGAACGCCTTTGACTTTCGAGCTTAGGTACAAAGACAAGATCAAAGCGTTTGGTGGTGCCTCGCGCCTTATCGGATACCGCGAGAAAAAGTACATCCTGCTGGAAACACCCACTGATCCTGAGCTCTCGAAGCTGCTGACTGACACATCTGGCATGCAAGCGGTTGTGCGGGGGTTAACCTCATCACGTTACGGTGAGATCTTTGCGTTCAAATCTCATATTCTTAGCGTATTACACCGCCCGGAGAAAATGATTGCGATAGCGTTGCCACCTCAAGTGAGCATCCACCGCATGCGTTCTGATGCCAGATATGCTGTTTCGCGTATTGTTCATCTCATTATTGATGGACGTAAAGCCTTGGCTAAGCTGTCTGACTTTTCGCTAAGCGGTTGTGCCATTCGGGTGTCCAGCAGCCAGTTCATTGATGAAGGTGAAACCCTTAAATTCGTCATCAATGCGCTGTTTGATCACCCCGTGGAATTTGAAGGAACGGTTATGAACGTGACCAGCAATGGCGAAGGTGTTCAACTCGGCATTAAATTTAGTGACGCAAGTAAAAGCAAATCTCGCGATACCTTGGCTAAACTCATTCTGGCGTTCGAATTGAGTGCTGATAACTCCACCAGCGCTGTCTCAACTGTCTCCTGACAGCCGCTTCTCCCCTTCACGACAAGGAACACAGGTTATGCAAGAATCCTTTATCGACAGTGGCGTGCTTTTTCGTCAACACCAATTCGACCTGCCGCTCAACTACAGCGAGAAAGATGGCACTCGCATCACCGTGTTTGCCCGTGAGGTGGTGGAATTATCGAAAGCAGACGCCAATCTGCCTTGGCTGGTTTACTTTCAGGGCGGTCCAGGATTTCCGTCTCCGCGTCCTGATTCAAAAAGTGGATGGCTGAAACGCGCCCTACAAGATCACCGTGTATTACTGCTGGACCAGCGCGGTACAGGCATGAGTTCGCCGTTGACTCACCAGACGTTGAGTCATATGGACGACGCGAAGCAAGTGGAATACATCAGCCAGTTCCGCGCAGATAACATCGTCCGTGACGCTGAAGCCATTCGCGAAGCCTTGGGGGCGGAGAAATGGTCAATTCTGGGTCAAAGCTTTGGTGGTTTTTGCTCGCTGACTTACCTTTCTTTTTATCCGCAAAGCCTGCATCGCGTTTACATCACAGGCGGTGTTCCTTCTCTTACCCGTCATGCAGATGATGTGTACCGTGCCACGTATCAACGTGTGTTAGACAAAAACAAAGCCTTCTTTGACCAGTTTCCATCCGCACAAAGACGAAGCGCAGAAATTGCTGAGTTCTTACGAACCCGCGATGTGAAACTGCCAAACGGCCAAACCTTTACCGTTGAACAGTTCCAACAAATTGGCATCAATTTGGGCCGAAGCGGTGCCAATCTGCCAATGTACTATCTGTTGGAAGAAGCCTTTACAGAAACCGCCCAAGGCAAAGTGCTGAGTGTCAGTTTCCTGCAGGCGATGTTGACGGAACAAAGCTACCAGACCAACCCGATTTACGCTTTCCTGCATGAACCAATTTATAATCAGGGCGAAGCATCAGTTTGGTCTGCACACCGCATTCGCAATGCGGAATACGCCGAGTTTAATTACGAACCGGGCAAACCTTTCCTGTTTACCGGTGAAATGGTTTATCCGTGGATGTTCGACCAAATGCAAAACCTGCTCCCGCTCAAACAGGCGGCAGAATCACTAGCGACCAAATCAGATTGGCCTGCACTTTACGATGTCGAGAAACTCGCTGAAAACACGGTGCCTGTCACCTGTGCTGTTTATGCCGACGACATGTATGTCGAAATGGATTACTCACGTGAAACCCTGAAAGGTATTCCTAACAGCCGTGCATGGATCACCAATGAATATGAGCACAATGGCCTGCGTGCTGATGGTGAGAGAATTCTGAGTAAGCTGATGGATATGGGTGAGCAGATAGGAAACTTGCCTAGCTAGGTCTGGAGCTTTCAGTGAAAAAGGTGTGCAATTTAAGCACACCTTTTTTATTTGTTTCATCAATAATTACTGCCTTTCGAAATATCCATAAACCAGGAAATCACCTTGTCTACCCGTTTCGGTTGATTAAAGGTGTTGAGCTTGATGATGTAGATATCGTTAAACAGCGGATCCGAAACCGTCGAACCCAACTGACATTCCAACATCTGCCCGTTATCGATATATTGCTGCACACAATGGCGGGGAAACACAGACACCCCCAAGCCACCCAGCACCATCAAAATCGCGCCTTCAATGCTGTTAATCCGGCCGGCAAAATGCACCGAGAGATCGCTCACCGAGTGCAAATGAGAGAAGAAATGCCTGCGCCAGAAATTGAAATACACATCCATTCCCGGATATTCGATGTAGTTGTATTCAAGAATATTTTCTTCGTTGATCTCTGAAACGTCGCAGGTTGGCGAACAGACCATCACATACTCTTCCTGACAGAAGCTGAAATACTCCAGCCTAGGATGGTCAACTTTCTCAGTCACAAAGCCAAAATCAACCTGACTGGACAGCACTTTGTCGAACACCTGACTGTTGTGAATCAAGGTTAAGTCGATTTCCAGCCTTGGATAGTCCAGCCGCCGTTCAAGCAGCATGGGAAAGTGAGGTGAGAGCAAACATGACGGCGGCATCGCATAGGCCACAACACCTTCAATTTGATTGAAGTCGGTTTCGACTTCCAACGAGAAATCGCTATTGAGATCTTCTAGGTTTTTGATGTGCTGAAGGAGCTTTTTACCTGCATCTGTCATCACTGGGCATTTGGGCGTTCGAATAAATAATTCATACCCCACCTGCTCTTCCAAGCTGCGAATATGTTTGCTGATGTTCGCCTGTGTCATGGCGGCTATCTCAGCAGCGTCATTGAAACTTCGGGATTCAGCGACAGCTTTGAAAGCCCGAAATAGCTTTGGATCCAAATGCATCATTGTCTATTCCTCGTGCTCAAATTGTCTGACGCTGTTTATTTTTTGTTTTTATCTGAAAGCATTTCAGTGGCTGTATCACCTTCAACCCAAACCACCCATCGAACAGAGTGTAGTATTAGAGTCATACACCTAATGTCACGTTCTGGATACATATTCCAAATAAGTTTGCAGCCCCCAAAAACGGTATGAACACGTTATAAGGGGTATAACAAATTGGATTTGTCTTCTTCATTGAGGGCTATCAATACTGTTGTTTTCTGTGCGTTTATCGAAGCCAGGCAAGGGTGCATACCCAAACGACCTGAAGATTCTCGCATTTAGGCTGTATGGGTATAGATATGAAGACAAAGCTGATGACACCCAATGGCATTCGCGTTTGGCAAGGCTATCGCAGTTTGCAGTATCAAGATGATATCGAGGGTTTCCTAAGTAAGCTGGGACAGATTTTCATTCCGGTCACGGTACAGTTAATGTCGCCGATGGGACTCAGGATGTATTACCCCGCCATTGTGCCTCAGCCCACCGATTGCCCTAAAAATAGACTTCCCAACGAAATCGCACTGGTGGGTTATCCTTCCCAGCAAACGTACTTTGATGCCTCTCACCAAACCGTCGCGGGCCGCGCCTATTCCTCGCTTCACCAAACCGTTTTCAACTTCGATACTGGCAATATGCCGGCAAGTTTTTCTGATTTCCCCATCGCCTATCCCGGCCCCTCTCAGTTCAATTGGAAGACCCCTTACTACTTTTCCGGCGAAGCCATCGACTGGCATGAATTGTATGTGGGCGTGTTGATGTGGACTTGGCCTGAAAGCCTATTGGCAGACAAAAAAACGCTCGCCATCGACCTTTTGGATCTATGCAACGAGCAAATGGGAAGCAATAAAAACCTTTTCGAAATCATCGCGGTAATGCAGCAAGACTACGGCATCATATGGTTCGCATCTGATGCATTGCGCTGGCCGGCCAACATTCTCCAATACCTTGAAGCTAATGAATGCCGCACAGTGATGAAGGCATTCCACGACATTACCAATATCTCGCCGCTTTTCAGTGAAGACGACAACGGCATTGCAGTTTCTTTGGGAGAGGCGCTGGACGTGCGTCTTTCCACTTAGCACAACGTCAGAAGTGACTGACCCAATAAAAATATTCCGTATCTATTACAGCTAGCAATAAGGAACGAGCCATGAATACCCAAGCGCTCATTGAAATCACGGTTCAACCGGACAACTCACTGCAATTGGTCAACCTACCCAAAGTCCCGATAGGAACCCATTGCCAATCCATTACCGCCAGCACCAGCCTCGAGGTCAACGGCACCTCATTTTCGATATTCGTTCAGCCGGAACCCGCTACTTTCATCGTCTGCAAAACCTATGACGTTGAAACAGAGACTTACTTCAAGCAAGAAGCCACTATTGCCGTCGACTCTCCCATCGCTCAACTTCATAGTTTCTATTTTGGTGGCCAGCCTTGGCTGCTGAGTTACCACCCAGACTCTGAATACGTGCAGTTTTACCGATTCGACGACAAACAGGTCACCATTACCCCAGTCACAGGCATTCGCGTTGGCAAGGGCTTCACAACAGTTCAGCCTTTGTATTATCGCAATGATGTTTTCTTCGTGGCATACAACAAAAACACAGGCGATGTCGTGAAGATGCAAATAGTCGCTCCCGCCCATTCAGCGCTTTATGCACAGAAAGTGTGGTCTGCCACCTGGGCGCAAGGCTGGACGCGGTTTGCTTTCTTCCGCCTTGGCGCAGAAAACTTCTTTATCAAAACCAATGAGAAGTACCACAAAGTCAATATTGATCACTTCATGGACAGCATTGAACTCGGCTCCCACCCTGTGCTAAATGAACCTGCCTCTGAGGAGATGTTAAGCCTGTCTGATGTTCAGACTTTCTACGACATCAGCCAGTATCCGTATTTCTTCACTTACAACCCAAACGGAGCGATGACCTTCAATCGGTTTGACGGCGATTGTGAAGGCTGGCAGCTGGCGCTTTCCAGCCAACAAAGTGCTGATGCTTCACTAATCCATACCGTCCAACTCAAAGAGTGCACACTCATTCTGATGCTATAAAAGGAGATAAAACCATGTCTCGTTATACTGATATCAATATAAGCACTCCCCAGATTTTGACCGCCGCTTCAAACACGCTTCCTTTGCCTGTGGTGGATTGGAGATTGATTAACCAAGCGTCCCCTACTCCCCTCCACATTGAGCCTGGCGAATTACCAAAAGCCGATACTGTATTGGTAACCTGGACGTCGGCTGAGTGGTCCGCGCTCGATCATGTCATGCTGAACAGCCATCAGGAACGCTTCCCACAAGATATAGAGTGGCGGAAAAACTGGCTCGGTTACGCTGACAATCACGAAGTCTCACCTTACTGCGATTCCCCTGAAAATCCCCCCATCTTCTATTTCCAATTGGTAAGTGTGAACGGCGCGGATAACCAGCAACAGCGGGTCTTGTTGGTCAAATCCCAAGTCCACCTTGCTCATCCACCCTGGCTTTCTGGCCTTGAAGCTATGACCGACATTCTGCTCCGCAAATCAGAAGCCAAACGCATCATTTCGACAGGCACAGCAGGAGGTGGCTCAATCGCGGATATGTTGGGCGCTGCCATCGTCACCAACAAAGCGCACATACTGCTGGCGAAACCCGAAAACGAAAGTTGCCCATACAACCACCACACCTTTACCTGCGAATCCTGGTTTCCTTCAACGTCACTGTACGCATCCACTCAGCATGCATTGATGTTCGCCATGGATCAGGTTTGGAATAACAACACGATCGACGACGCCATTACCGAGCTCAACCAAGACCCGCAAGGCGACCAGAGCGATAACCAGCCTACCTATACCTATCAAGATTTGATCAATGCACCGCTTGACCCTTCCAACCTTAAACAGGCACAAATTAAAGTCAGCAAAGGCCAGCCCTTACTCACCACTGACTATTACTTCATCGAGGGGAAAGAACCCAGCGATCCCTACTGCTTTTTGGAAATGGATGACGCTGTGATTGCCCATCAAGCCGAATTAGCAGGTATCGATTATGCGTTTATTCGCAATGTCTCTGACCCCATTGTGGTCACACACACTGCCAACGGAGAGTTAATCCCAGACTCCGTTCGTGGCAATTGGTCTGGCATTATTTACAAGCGATGTGGGTTCTACAGCAGCTTCAACAGCGTGATGATGTGTTGGGCGGCCATTGCAGGTGAGGGGAAAAAACCGGAATAGATAAGCTCGCCCTATTGCAATAAAGCAAACGAGGTTTAATCCAACTGATTAAACCTCGTTTGCTTTATTGGTCTGAGTTTATACCCAAACAACCTGAAGATGCAGGATTCAGCGAGTTTGACTGGCGTTGTGATCGCGGCGTTCCTTTGCAGGTGTAGTCACCTCCATCAAAAAGGAACAACAAAGGGCACGACGTCAGTCAACTCGCCCGAAGGGAGGGCCTCAATGCGCCCACTTCTTCGTTAAATTCCACGGAAATAGAACCACTATTCCTCGCGAGATTTGCCTCGAATTGAACGCATTGATGACCTCTGAACTCAAGCATCTCCAGGTCGTTTGGGTATATTAAGGATATTTGGTCAGCTTAGTGGCAATTTTGCTCGCCTTACCCGACAACAGACAATGTTCTGGGTTACCGGGAATAGGGTCTTTAACCACCGTCGCGCCCACTTTGTTCAGCCCGGCAACCGTCGAAACACAATATTGGCTGTAACCGCCAATCCCGGTTAGGTAATTGGAATAGGCCGCTTTGTTGCTGGTATTGGTGGTGCAATTCACGCTTAGACCGGAAATGGTGTCACCATCACTGGCAACGTGAACCCCACTGCCATTTTTAAAAGCTGTAGCTGAGCATTGCCCTGCCCGCACAACCAAACCGGTTTTCAATGGCGGGTTCGCACCCAAGAGCATTTCCTTAGTGTCACCTTCCTGTTTGGTACACCCAGAAATCAGCATGGCGCAGAGTGGCACGGCGAGTATTAACTTGGTGGCGTCGGTGTAACGGTTCATCTCAACCTCCCATCGCTAAGGTCTGTTGACCTTGGGTTGATGTATTATTCGCTTCGTTGTTGAGTCTTTGAAGCTCAGCAAACCCTTCGACTGCTTTGGTTAGCTGCGGCTTGCTGCAAGGGTCCAAGCTGAAAGTCAAATTGCAGCGAGGACATGAAAAAGACGTGCCTGACAGCAACATGTGAAGATCAAAAGAAATGCTGGTCTGGCAGTCAGGACACGGTAAATGGCTTTTCATCGATTCTCTCCCTTTGGTAAAAAGCCCGGCTGCTCATAGAGCCAACGGCTCCGGCGCACAAACAGCCGGGTAGAAGCATGGCTGCGAACTCTCATTCGCTACGATTTATCTGACGATTTCGCCGATCCCAAGGTGATTGGGCTAATGCTGTTGGTGAACGCCTGAATAATGGTCGTCACACCCTGTGGCAATGAAAGTTGCCCGGCATGCACGCTCACCGTGTACTTAGCGTTATTACTTTTCTGGTAGGACGATTTTTGTGAAGACGCCGATTGGCTGTCATGGCTGATACTGCCTTTCACTTCCACCGACCACCAGCCTTCGCCCAGTTTGGCGGAGAAGCTGCCTTGCTCACTGGTTTTGCTCGATGTGGATTTTGAAGACTCATCGGCATAGCTGGATTTCACTTCCATTTCAAAATCCACTTGCACGTTATCAACACCGAGAGAGTTGAGCGGAACAATTGTCAAAAGGGGAACATCAAACTCTGTCGTGACGTTGGTAACACTCACTTCAGGCGTTTCACCTTCTTTGGCTTCGCCTTCAGATATCACGCCACGGGTGATTTGCATGGTCACCATAATCGGTTCGAGCGTGTCTTTGCCCTTGTCTTCGGTATCTGACTTCTTAGTGAAGCAGGTATCCAACATAAATTTGGTTTGTGTCACTGCCATCATGCTGTTGGCTTGTGCTGCGGCGTTGAGTGGGCCACCAATCAACGCGCGCATAGGCAATCCCGCGAATTGTTGGGCCATCGAGACCAATGCTGGTCCTGTGCTGACGTCTGGCATGGTATTTCTCCTACTTGATGAATAATTGCAAAATTAAGCCAGACCCAATTAACCGGGGATCTGCGCTCTTAGTGCTCTCTCATAACCTTCAATTAATTTCCTTAATCCTTCAGGTGGCTCATCGGCATTAATGGTAATTTCCAGTTCCGCCATATGATTTGGGTTTTTATCAGCTTTAAATAAGCCGCCTGAATTATTTCCAACGAACGACACTTCCAATGCATTCGTTTCATTCACATTCACTTCTAAATTGGTTTTAAATTTCACTTCGTTAACTCTTGGGCTTGCTACCGGAACCAAAGTGAGCAAAGGAACATCAACCGCTAGGGTCTGAAGTCCGTCTGGGGTATCAGTCGGATATTCGATGGTCACGTACTTGGGACGATACGCAGTGCGCTCAGGCTCAGCAGGAGATTCAGCGCTACCGAGCCTACCTGAGTTGTTGCTCGGGACTTCGTCGAAAAATCGGCTGATGAGTTCCTGATTTTCGTTTTGCAGCGCCTGATTCGCTTTGGTTACGCTCAAATGAACGGCTGAAACCAACGCATCTAAATTAATCATGACTTGTTCCCTTCGCGTTTTATTTTGTAGAAATCAGTGTTGGCTTTAGCGGAAAAGAAGACAAATCGGATTTGGAATAGAGGCTATAACAGGAGAGAAACGTAAAAGCTAAATTGATGAATTAGAAAACGAACAAAAATAAAATTAGAGCATCAAGAAAAGAAAATATTTTATTAGTTTTTATAGACCGAACACTGTTTATATAAACCGCTTGCATATCCAATATCAATTCCACACGACGCCCTACATGACAACGTCACTCACCCCGTAGGAGACTGATATGCAGCAATGTGGTTTTTCTCACCTAAACAGGTAAAATCACGCCCCCAACCAAGGCACTGATAGATGAAGACCATGCACCAAGAAATGCTGTTTACCCCTGAAGAATTGTTCACCCGCTTTCAAGGCGAGACAGAGCAGTTCGAACTGCCAGGTGCATTTACCTTTCCCTTTTACTATCAGCCACATCCGCTTTGTGTACTGGCGGCAGATCAACTGCAACAACACCTCGCAAGGCAGACAGATTGGCAACATGACTTCGGATTGGATGAAACACAGGCTCCAAGACTTGAAGAGTCTGCCGAAGGCACAGGCAAAATGTTTGGTGTGCTGCTGGTGCGATCACCACAAGGCGAACTGGGCTATTTCAGTGCCTTCTCCGGAAAAATTGCTGACCAAAACTTACTGCCTCGCTTTGTTCCACCTGTGTTCGATATGCTGGCGGAGGAGTGTTTCTTCAGAACCGAGCTGGAAGCAATCACTGAGCTAAATACCCAAGTCTCGACACTTTCTGCCAATCCTTTGTTAGAGCAGTTGGGTGCTCAACTTGCGCAAATGCAGATCGAATACGAGGCAGAAGAACAGCAACAACGCCAGCGAATGATTGAAGGCCGCGCCACCCGAAAACAAGAACGAAAACTGGCGGAAGAAACCTTAACAGGTGATGCCCTGAAAGCCGCATTGGACGAACTGGCAAAGCAAAGCGTGGCAGAGAAGAACACGCTTAAATACCTGAAAATGGCGTGGGACGAAAAGATCCAAGCTATCGAATCACAGCTCAGCGCATTAACCACAGATATCGAGCACGCCAAACAGCAACGTAAAACGCTCTCGAACGCCCTCCAGAACAAGTTGTTTGAGCAATACCGTTTCCTCAATGCGCTTGGCGAAGAGAAGTCACTCAAAGCAATCTTCGCGCCCACCACCAATCCAACGCCTCCAGCGGGTGCCGGTGAATGTGCTGCACCTAAGCTTCTTCACTTCGCTTACAAACACGGCTACACACCGTTGGCAATGGCGGAGTTTTGGTGGGGTGTATCGCCAAAATCCGAAGTGCGTCAGCACAAAAAGTTCTACCCTTCTTGCCACGGAAAGTGTCATCCCATTCTTGGGCACATGCTCGAAGGCTTAACGGTTGACCCAAATCCACTTGAACAAAACTGGGCAGAAGATAAAACGCTGGAAGTGGTTTATCAGGACGAAGCGATTGTTGTGGTCAACAAACCCTCGGGCATGCTTTCCGTGCCGGGCAAGACGATTAAAGATTCCGCCTACACCCGCGTGATTGAAATGTTCCCGGATGTAGAAGGCCCTTTTGTGCTTCATAGATTGGATCAGGCGACGTCTGGTTTGTTGGTATTCGCCCTCACCCGTCGCGCAAACAAAAGCCTACAAAAGCAATTCATCACCCGAGGAGTGGAAAAACGCTATATCGCCATGGTGGAAGGTGTGATTGAGCAAGAACAGGGGGAGATTAACTTACCGATGCGTGGCGATCCAGACGATAGACCGCGCCAGTTGGTGTGTTTTGAACACGGCAAACCTGCGACCACTTATTGGCAGTTGATTGAAGTGAAAAACGATCGCAGCAAACTCTACATGCACCCAAAAACCGGCCGAACCCACCAGCTCCGCGTCCACTGTGCACATTCGAAGGGGTTAAATATGCCTATGGTTGGCGATGTACTTTATGGAGAGCCGGATACACGCCTCCACCTGCATGCTGAGCAGTTATCGTTTGACCATCCGTATACGCATGAGCGAATGACGTTTGGGGCGGAGTGTGGGTTTTAGAGGAATTGAAGGTTAAGGCTGGGGTTTGGCTCTTAGTTCTTCCCCCTTTTCAAGGGGGAAGTTAGATGGGGCTTGGTTCTTTTGGAAATGGCGTATTACAACACACCAAACATGAAAAATGTATTGTTTAAATTTCAAGCGTTGGTGTTGCTTTTAGATAGAGCTTATGAAAGTTGTAAAAGTTTATCCAGTCCAATATTTTTGCGTAAATCTAATATTTCATCCACACAAACTTCTCCTAAATATTCATCGCGATGGCGATAGTAAACTTTAGCTTTAGAGCCTACATCCAAGAATTCCAATTGCTCTCGGTAAAAGTCAAATCTCAGCCAAATAGTCGCAGCACCTATCTCAGCCACTTTATCCCCACCTTTAACTGGCTTACCTTTATCATCTAGAAACTCCATATAAACATTAACATTCCGATCTAAATTATCGAATTTCAGTTCACACTCATAATGCTGATAATTAATATTTATTGAAGTTTCTCGACACGCACTAAAATCATACTCAACACGAAAATCAGCAGAAATACCACTAATTTCAGACAAAGTTTTTGAGCCTTTAAAAAAGTATTGGCTAAGATCCTCTTCAGTATTCCAAGGGCAACATTGGTAACGTTTAATTAAAATATCATTGAGAACTCTTTCTGTCAGTTCATAATCGTGTAATTCATCTTCCCCTTTACAATAGACTTTAAACAGCCGTTCTTCTACCTTATTATTTTTAGAAAGCAGAAAGTTGGCAACACGATCAAGTAGGGATGCTTTTTTGTAGAGATTACCCTCTGAATCATAAAACTTAACTTTTGCTCCATGCCAAAGCATCTCTTCTTCAGATAAGCTTCCGTAGTCAAAGCAGGGGGGGAAATCGCCTGAAACTTGAACTCTCATTCTGGAGACATCACCATTTTCTACTATAGCAAAACCATAGCTACCACCTGAGTCATAGTTACAGAATGCGATAAACTCGCTAGGCTCTCCAATTGCATGATAAATATGTTGAGCCACAGATTGGTCGTTATCGAATAGAAGTTTATCAACAATACTTCCATTAAAAACAAACACCACATCTTCGAAACGTTGTACCATTACATCGTTAGTATTGCGTATATCAAACTCATTAGAGCGAGGCCAAGGAATTTCCTTCACATCAGTTTGACACAAGCTCTCAACTAAGTTTTCAACACCTGTACCTTCATGCCCCACTCGAAAAGCAATACCAGCTAATGAAACTCCCATAAATAACCACCTAACTATCTAGCATATTGTAAGATTAAAAGCTCTCACAATATTTCATCCTTGTATTCCATTAATAAAATATTGATAAGCTAAAGCGGTAAAAATGCGACCTGATAACTCTTATTAAAGACGATATCCGCATTATGTTCCCTAGCAGCTAACCAATTCCTTAAAAAGGCCTTCTTAATTAGTCAAAAGCCACATTACTTTAAAAAAAAACCGACCATATGCAGAGCATAATTAGTGTAAATCACGGGCAATGAAAAACGGAACCAGCTTGTAAAAATTGAGACCAAGTGCACTAATTTGATTAGGGTAAATAATAAAATTACACCCACAAATAGAAGGGTTTTATATGTGTACTAATGGTTTTCGTCACTAACGACCAAAAAGAGTCATTCATACTAATTTTTTGTTCTTTAAGATTTCTAAAAATTACCAACAGCAAAATTATCGAAAAAGTGGCTTAGTCCTAATTACCCCAACAATTTTTCGAAATTCAAATCAAAGCTATTTCGTTAAAAAACCAGATATTTATTTCTCGTATAAGAAACAAAAAGGGCTAAGAACCAATCCCCTATCCTAACCTTCAGCTTCGAAAGGAGAAGGGACTAAGAACAGGATTAGAAACGGATTCTGTATCAACGGCTACCAAGCAATTAAAAGTGACAGGCTGAACGCTTTGTAATGACCAAAATTTCCGAGTAAAACACTCAACTTTTAATGTTAAATTATTTCGCCAATCCCTTCAGATAGCTGCTCTTTCAACCATTGAAAACATCCAAAAATTCACCATTTCTATACGTCCAGATAAATCCACAACCTAACGCGTTATTCTTTCACCTTAGTCACTTTACAAATCCAGATCTCGCTATACAATCGCGCATCCTCTGACCACTTTTCATCCAGGTATTTATCTATGAGTCCAACACGTTTTGGTAACGTGATGGCGGCTGTTGCCTTCCTGTTGTGGGGCGCAATGCCGCTCTATTACCAATTTTTGCCTAACGCAGCCATGGATGAGCTGTTGGCACTTCGTATTCTCGCGTCGTTGCCGTTTTTACTTTTGGTGCTTCAACTGCGCAAAGCCAAGTCGCCGAACTGGGCAGCGTTGATTGCCGACAAGCGCTCGTTTCTCTTTGCGGGCATCGCCTCTGTCATGATGTGTGTCTCTTGGAGTGCGTTTACATGGGCGATGACCAACGATCGCGTGTTGGATGCGAGTCTTGGCTATTTCATTAACCCACTTCTGGTGATTGCACTGGGTGTGGTGGCGTTTAATGAAAAGCTCTCTTTGGGGCAGAAAGCCGCTGTCGTTTTCGGCACCTTGGGGTTGAGTTATCAAATCTGGCAATACGGTGAGCTGCCTGTTGCTGCTTTGCTGATGGCGGTGGGTTTTGCGTTGTATGGCTGGTGTAAGCGTCATGTGAAATATGATGCGATTTCAAGCCTGTTGGTGGAAACCATTGTGCTTCTGCCGATTGCGGCAATCTACATGGCGTACAAGATGGGCTCAGGTACCAGCGTGGCTATATCCGGTGATATATCGACTCTGCTGCTTTACCTTGGCGCTGCGCCAGTGACTTTGTTGCCGCTGTTCTTCTTCTCTGAAGCGGTAAAGTATGCGCAAATGTCGATGATTGGCTTTATGCAGTACATTGAGCCTTCATTGCAGTTTGTTCTGGCAGTAGCAGTATTTGGGGAGACGTTTGATAGCGTGAAAACCGTGAGCTTTGGTCTGATTTGGCTGGGCTTGGCGATCAGCATTATCGAAAGTCTGGTGAAGGTAAAACCCAAGCCGGATTTGCCGCAACACTAGGGTCTGATGGCTTTCTAGCAAAGCGTTGCGAAAGTAAATGTTAAGGGGGCGTCATGCCCCCTTTTTGATCTTTGTTGAGTCGCGCCATAGTATGCAGCAAGCCAATTTTAGTCCCGACTGTATTTTTTTCTTATTCGAATCTGTTCTTTATTCATGATTTTGAGTTCGACCCCATGATGGAGTTTGATGACCAACTCATCCTCCTCCCTTCTCAGTGGTTTACCCTGGATCTCTATCTCGCCACCATCGTCAAATTGAATAATGCCCGCAATCACTTCCCCATCAACAATCTGGGTATCCGCTTTCACTTCAATGCGGATCCCCTGCTCTGAAATTTCACTCACACGGAAAGATTCCCCATCCCACAGGAAAGAAGGCATTTCAGGCTCGTTATATCTAAGCCTAAAGAAATTGCGGTGCTGTTCTTCTTGCTCTTCGTCTTTTTCCATCGGCGTGCTGACTCCCGATTGCCGGACTCCTATCTTTCATATTAGGGGCTGTTGACCTTTGGTGGTTAAATTTTGTTCTAGCCCTAAGCGTTTTAGGCACGGCGAGGTGTGTGCCGCCTATTCATTCTAAGCAAATACACCTCAACAAAGCATAAAACGTTTAGGGTACGGGAATCGCAGTCGAACCCTCCGGGCAGCGTTTGTGGGGAATTTCTGCTGCGTTATCGGCTTCTCATGTAGGCTAGCTACACATCGAAGCCTCTGCCTTGCATAAAATCCCCACAAACTGCTGCAAAAATCAATCACCAAAGGTCAACAGCCCCTAGAAGTTCATAATGATAGCACCTGAACTCACACAAAAAGAAAAGGCACCCGAAGGTGCCTTTCTTGTTCGTACGGAGAATCAGTCTTCGAGTTCTACCAATTTGGTCGAACCGCCGTGGTGCTTCTCACGCAACCTCTGGATGAGTGCGAAGAATCCAGGGATCAGGAAGGTACCGGCCAGCAGCACACAGAGCAGACCGCCTGTCAGCGAGATACCCAGTGAGTTCTGGCTGATGTGCCCTGCACCGCTTGCGAAGATCAGCGGCAGAATACCCAGAATGAATGACCAGGACGTCATGTTCACCGCGCGGAAGCGCAGCTTACCGCCCATCACAGCCGCCTTATCAATCGGCAGTTCATTCTGTTCACGCTCGTTCTTACCAAATTCCACAATCAGGATGGCGTTCTTCGCTGCCAATGCAATCAACAGAACCAGACCAATCTGTGCGTACAGGTTGAGCGGTGTGCCTGTCATTGCCAGCGCCAGGAAGGAGCCCAGCGTTGCCACCGGAACCACCAGGATAATTGCCAGCGGAATGCTCCAACTCTCATACTGCGCCACCATGAACAGATAGATAAAGATCAGTGCCAGTGCGAACGCGTAGATAGCCAGGTTACCTGCTTGTTTCTCTTGGTAAGCCATGCCTGTCCATTCGTACTGGTAGCCCTGTGGCAGCATTTCTGCGGCAACACGCTCCATCGCAGCAATCGCGTCTCCGGATGAGTAACCCGGCGCCGGCGAGCCTTGAATCACCGCTGAACGGTACATGTTGTAACGCCATGCGACGTCTGGCTCAAACACCTGCTCAACATCAATCAGAGTGCTGAGTGGGATCATCTGGCCCGACGTTGAACGCACGTGGAAGCGTCCCATGGAGTCCAGATCGTTTCGGTAATCACCATCTGCCTGAATCGTCACGCGGTAGTTTTTACCGAACAGGCTGAAATCATTCACATACATACCTGCCAGGTTGCCCTGTAGTGTGGTGAAGATTTCAGAGAGCGGAATGCCTAGTTGTTTCGCTTTCTCACGATCAATGTCGATGTAGAAGTGCGGTACGTTTGCGCGGAACGTACTGAAGGTACGCGCGATTTCCGGCTGTTCGTTGGCTTTCTGCATCAGTTGCTGCATCACCATCGCCAGATCGCCACGGCTACGGCCTAGGGTATCTTCAAGTACAAACTCGAAGCCTGAAGCAGGACCCATGCCTGGCACCGCTGGAGGACCCATCGCAAAGATGATCGCCTCTGGCAACTGCATCGCCGCTTTCACGTTAATGCGGTTAATGATGTCGAACGAGGAATGATCGCCATCCAACGCCTGACGGGTTTCCCAGTCTTTCAGCTTCACGAACATCGACGCACCGTTAGATGCCGCCGCACCGGTCAGGAACGCATAACCGTTCGCGACGGTCGCGCCATCTACGCCCGGCTCCGATGTTACGATTTCACCCAGCTTACGGGTCACTTCTTCGGTACGGGACAGAGAAGCGGCATCCGGCAACTGAACGTTAATCAGCATTACGCCCTTATCTTCCTGAGGCACGAAACCGGTCGAGGTGGTTTTCGCGAAGTAGCCTGCAGCACTGACTGCGACTACAAACAACACACCCAGCACCGCGGTTTTACGGACAAGGAAGCCCGCCGCTGCACCGTATTTGTTCGTTACTTTCTCAAGGCCATTGTTGAATGCCTTGAACCAGCGCGCGTGGTTGTCGCCGCCTTGACGCAGCACCAGCGAACACATGGCCGGAGACAATGTCAGTGCGTTGATGGACGAAATCAGTACCGAAATACAGATGGTCAGCGCGAACTGGCGGTACATGATGCCCGTGATACCCGGCAGCATCGCAACCGGCAGGAACACCGCCAGCAATACCAGTGTGGAAGTGATAATTGGACCCGTTACCTCTTTCATCGCCAGCAGGGTTGCCTGACGCGGGGTAAGGGATGGGTCTTTCGCCATGTTGGTATCAACATTTTCGATAACCAGAATGGCGTCATCCACCACAATACCGATAGCGAGGATAAGACCAAACAGGGTCACGGTGTTGATGGTAAAGCCGGCTGCCAACATGACAGCAAAGGTACCAATCAGGGAAACCGGAATCGCCACAACTGGGATCAGTGTTGAGCGGAAACTACCGAGGAAAAGGTAGGTAACCGCGATAACCAGAAGCACCGCTTCCACCAGCGTTTTCACTACGCCCTTGATGGACTCAGCAACAAACAGTGTGGTGTCGTAACTGGTTTCGTAGGTCATGCCTTCTGGGAAGTTCTGCGAAAGCTGCTCCAGACGATCCATCACCAAACCACCACTTTCCAGCGCGTTTGCGTCAGATTGCAGGTTCAGGATAACGATAGAAGCCGGTTGGTCGCGGAACTGACCATTACCTGTGTAGAACTTCTTGCCCAGCGAAACTTCTGCGATGTCTTTCAGGTACACCATAGAGCCGTCTGGGTTCGCTCGGACAACTACTTCTTCGAACTCTTCCACCGAGCCTAAGCGGCCTTTGGTGACCAGCTTGAAGGTCATTTCCTGTGCGTTGTTGAATGGCGGCGCGCCGATGTCACCGGCAGCCACCTGAACGTTTTGCTCAGAAAGCACCGAACGCACATCAGAGGTGGTGATACCGAGATTCGCCATCTTCTCTGGGTTTAGCCAAACACGCATCGCGTATTCACCGCCACCCAGCACGTTCACCTCACTGATGCCTTTAACACGCGCGATCTGATCTTTGATGTTCAGGTTGATGTAGTTCACCAGAAACTGATCATCGTACTTGCCTTCTGGCGAGTAGAAGTTCAGAACCATCAGAAGGTCTGGGGAACGTTTTTTCACCGTCACACCGACCTGACGCACTTCCGGTGGCAACTTTGATTCAATCTGCGCCACACGGTTCTGCACGTTCACCTGCGCCATGTCTGGGTCAGTGCCGATATCGAACGTCACGTTCAGGTTGTAGGAGCCATCGTTCGCACTCTTGGAAGACATGTAGATCATGTTTTCCACGCCGTTGACCGAGGTTTCTATCGGGTCGGCGATGGCCTGTTCAACGACTTCTGCACTCGCACCGGAATACACCGCGGTCACGCTCACTGAAGGCGGGCTAATGCGCGGATATTCCGCCACTGGCAGATTAAGCAATGCGATTGCACCTGCGAGCGTCAGAATAATAGATATCACCAGCGCAAACTTAGGGCGCTGGATAAAAAAGCGACTCAACATATTCGGTTACGCCCCTTGCCCTTCAAGGCGAACAGTCATGCCATTACGCACGCGTTGCAGACCTTTGGTCAGCACTTGCTCACCATCATTCAGACCACCGCGAATAATCACACCTTGCTCGGTTTGAGGACCCAACTCGACGTTTCGACGCTCAACGATGTTGCCCTCTTTCAGCACCATCACGAAATCGCCTTCAAGGTCGGTTTGTACTGACAAACGCGGGATAACCAGCGTCGGCGTGGTGTTCTTGTCTTTCACAATCACTTCCACGTACTGACCTGGCAACAGGCGGTGCTCTGGGTTAGGGAATTTGGCACGAAGCGCGATAGTACCGGTTTGGGTGTCGATACGGTTGCCCAGGTAATCAAGGTGACCCGCATGTTCGTAGTCGAAGCCTTTGCCGAGTTTCAGCCAGACTTCCACATCGCCACTGCGACCTTTGCCAAGGCCTGACATTCGATCAGCACCGGATTGCAGGCGGTCTTTTTCACTCATCGAGAAGGAAGCTTGCATTGGGTCAAGGCTGACGATGGTCGTCAATACACCCGTTGAAGGCGAAACCAGATCACCAATACTTGCTCGGCTTTCACTGATGCGGCCGGTAAATGGCGCGCGAATGGTGGTGTGCGAAAGGTCAGTTTCCGCCGCTTGAAGCTGTGCTTCAGCGGCTTTAAGTGCGGCTTCTGCCTGCAGTTTCACTGCGGTTAAACGGTCAAATTCAGACTGACTGATACCACCACGGGGCAACAAATCCTGTCCACGATCGTAATCAAGGTTGGTATTGGTCACGCCTGCCTTTGCCTGTGCGACAGAGGCTTTTGCACTGGCGACTTTCGCTTCATAAAGAGAGGGATCAATTTGGTAAAGAAGCTGACCAGTGTTTACCATTTCGCCTTCATTGAAGTAGCGCGATTTCAGGTAGCCTGAAACCTGAGGAACAATGCCAACATCTTCCATCGCTTCAGTACGACCGACAAAACTTTTCTGAGGCTGGTAATCAATCAACTCTGCTGATTCAACAGCAACCAGTGGGGTGAACGCATTCTTCTGCTGCGCTTCCTGTCCGCCACAACCGGCCAGAAGCGTTGCGCTAATCAGCGCTGGAAGTAACAACTTCCGTTTGATCATAGTTTTCTCCTTCCCTCAACCCTAAAAAGTCGAGCAAAAATCATGGTTATTATTAGAAAGCACATGGGCAGGCATAGCTCGACGGAACTTGATTATTTTGTGTGGAAAGGACTGGGTGTTATATGTACAACTGCCCGTAAATTCACCACTTTTTGCCGCTCAGCGGCCATGCCGCTTTGATTATGCCAGTGGTTCCTTACTGGAACCTGTACGAGCCCAGTAAACATCGACTCAGAGCAAAGATTTGGGGGAGGGAAACAACAAGGAGGAAACAAAAAAAGGCCAACAATGTAACAACTGTTGACCTTCTACTCAGAGGCTTAGTTTCTATCCTAACTGAGCCATGGCTTCTGCGAGTTGCGCATCTAAAGATTCATCACTCAACTTACCAGCTTCTGCGTCAAAATTATCGTAGAACGAAGGCACAGACAGCGTCGCTTTTACATCGCCATTGAAGTGAGGAATTGAGGTCGCTGCGGATGCCAACACATTCTTCGCACCACCTGGGCCCGGCGAGGTTGAAAGCAGTACCATTTTCTTGCCTTGGAACACTTTTTGATTGATACGTGAAGTCCAATCAAAGATGTTTTTGTATGCTGCTGAATACGAGCCATTGTGCTCAGCAAAAGACACCACTACCGCATCCGCTTCACCGATTTTGGCAAAAAGTTGCTGTGCCTTTTCAGGGCTTCCCAGCTCCTGTTCGACATCCACACTGAAAAGTGGCATTTCGTAATCATTCAGATCCAACACTTCGGTTTCAGCATCTGCCAGCAAGCTTACTGCGTAACTCACGAGTTGTTTGTTAATGGATGTTTTGCTGTTTGACGCTGCGAAAGCAAGCACTTTCATAACCTTCTCCTTGTCGTTATTTGCCCTCCTACTCTCTTAGCCCTAGCTAATAAAGTCAATGCCTACGGGTAAAGTTTAAAACAGACATTAGTTCATAATATTCATAGGGTTATTTCACTTATAGAGATTTATTGAGACATATGCTTCTAAATTAAGGCAAAGCTTAACTACACTTTTGATTGATAAATCAATTATTCAGTCTGGGTCACCGATGCCCCGACATTTTATTTTTTGAACGCCAAGGTAGTTGCAATGAAGACAGTCAAAGCGTTTTTGAAAGGTATGTTAATTCTCGCTCTTTTCGCTCCGATGTCTCTGTGGGCAGAGCCTGTCAAAGGGTCACACCTCAAAGTGTTTATTCCCAGCCTTCCGTACATTTATATTTCTCACTCGATAAATGCCGCGCTGTTGCGTCCGGCAAATAACGAGCAAGGGTGGGAATATGATATGGCGGTGGCGCACCGAAAAATCGACGATAAAACCTATGAGTTCGATCTTCGCCAAGGTGTGAAATTTCAGGATGGCAGCCCGTTTAATGCGGATGCGGTCATTATGAACATGGAATACTTCAAAAAAGCGCCCTTCCTGTTCACCAAAATTGATCGCGTTTTCGACCGCGCAGAAAAAATTGACGATTACACGGTCCGCTTTCACCTGACAGAAAAATATGGTCAGTTCCTGAATGATGCCATTTGGATTCAGTTCTACACCCAACCTTATCTTGAGAAATACGGCTGGAACGGCAAACCAACCTGTCCTAACCTCGCCGAGCCTGGTCCTTATGGTTTAGGTCCATACATTCTTAAAGAAGGCTACATCGAGGGCGACAGGCAAACACCGAAAGCGGTGTTGGTTGCGAATCCAAACTACTGGAACCCTGAATACCCGAAAATCGAAACAGTCACGGTTTACACCGAACTGGATAGCAAGGTGGCATTGGAGATGGCCTCCGACAAAGAAGGTCAGTTGGATATCATGCCTATTCCGGTCTCTGAGAAAGATCGGGTATCCAATTCCCGTTATTCAAAACTGGTCACAGCGCCGTCCACCGACAACATTGCCATTCACATGAATCTTAGAAACGGCAACGAACGTTTGATGGATGAGGAAGTGCGCGTCGCGCTAAACAAAGCCATCGACCAACGAAGACTCCTCAACAAGTACTACCGAGGCGAAGGTCAGATCAAACCTACGTTGGCAGCTCCGCTTTATCCGGGCGTCGACAAGGTGGTCCAAAACCTCAAAGCCTATTCAGAAGTACAGGATCCTAAATCTATCCGTGATGACCTCAAGGCCAAGCTCGATGGTCTGGAGCTGAATGTCTACACCCAGGACCGCTTCATGTACATCTGGAAAGGTATCGACCGCGATCTGCGTAAAGTCGGCGTGAAGCTGAACTTTGATATCACATCCAGTGAAAAGGACGTGTTTGGACAACTGCTCGCAACCAACGCGAGAAAGAATACCAAAGAGTGGGATTTACTGGTGTGGGGTGACGACGACTGGTACTACAACCACCCTTGGTCAGCGTTCCTCGTCTATCGTACACACAACTACTGGAGCACCATCTTCCCTGATAGCAAGCTGGACGGGTTTATCGACGAAATGTTCAGAGAGTCAGTCGGCACGCCAGAGTTCGACCGCGTCGCGGAAAAGATCATGCGACACGTCTACAACAGCGGCTACATGCTGTTCGTTCCCACCCCTAACAAGGTGCTGGCGGTCAACAAGGAAGTGACATACACCCCATACAGGATGGCGAATATGCCGCTTTGGGAAATTGAGGTTTCGTCAAATCACTGGTCGGTGCGCTAACGAAAACGCATTTCGGTGGAATACTCGAAAAACAGGGAAGCTTCTTTGCCGGAGCTTCCTGCTCGACAATAAAAAGGGTGTCAGATGTTTGGAAAGCTAAAGATAAAACTCTTGCTTATCTTCCTCTTTATTGGCGTTTTGCCCATATTAATCGTGGGCTACCTTGCGCTGGTAAAATCCAGTGATGCGCTGCATAAACAGGCATTTGCTCAGCTTGTCAGTATGCGGGAGGTCAAGAAAACGCAAATCGAGTCCTACCTCGAACGCGCCATGAAGGACATCCGAATTCTTGCAGGCAGTGAAGACACCAAACAGATCCAGAAGTTGCTCTCCTTCTATGCTGCCGATGAAGAAATCGAAGCCGATGAAGAATTTTATACGGACACTTATGAATACGAAGAAATCTGGCAGTCCAGCGGTAAAACCCTGAATGACTTTGTGAACGTTTATGGCTACTCAGATGTTTATATCATTCAGGCCAAAACAGGCCATGTCATTTTCTCCGCCCGCCGCGATAAAGATCTGGGTACAAACCTGAATTTTGGGGACTATAAAGACAGCCCTCTCGCCACTTTGTACCGCCAAGTGATCAGCAATAACACCATGGCTGTTCAGGACTACCAGAGATACGCAGCCAAAAGCGATCACCCTTCAGCTTTCATTGGCGCGCCAATCACAGACTTAGCAGGTGAAACCCTCGCCGTCGCTGTTCTCCAGCTATCCATTGATGAAATAAACCAAATCATGCTGCAACGTACAGGCATGGGTGAAACAGGCGAAACATTTCTGGTTGGCCCTGATTATTTGATGCGTTCCGATTCGTATCTGGCAGACCAGAGCCACTCCGTGATGGCGTCATTTGCCGATCCCGATAAAGGCAGCGTCAAAACGGATGTCACTGAGAAAACGCTCAAGGGTGAAACCGCCTTTGAGGTGGCAGAGGATTACCGAGGAGTCGCCGTATTAACGGCCTACACACCGATTAAATTTGGAGACACGACCTGGGCGCTGGTTGCAGAAATCGATAGTGTCGAGGCTTTTAGCGAAGTTGATGCACTTAAATGGCTGATCGGTTTCGGCTTGTTGGCGGGTGTTGTCATCATTACTCTCATCGCCATGGTGGTGACTCGCTCACTCACAAGGCCTATCCTCAAGCTCACTTACAGCTTGGAAAACGTTGCCACCTCAGGTGATTTTTCAACACGGGTCGATGTCACGAGCCGAGATGAAATCGGCCAGTCTGCTGCCGCCTTTAACACCCTAATGGACAGTACGCAAAATGCGATTGAAGACATCAAGAAAGTGATGGAAGGTCTGGCGGAAGGTGACTTCAGCAACCGCATTGAATCTGACCTGAGAGGCGACTTGCTCTCGATTAAACAAGCCACCAACACGTCACTGGAAAACGTTGAAGAGTCCGAGCGAGCGAAAGCAAAACTGGAATGTGAAGCTAAAGATAAAGCTGAGGAGAATGCCCGGGTTAGGCAAGCACTGGATAATGTTTCCACCAACACCATGATTGCCGATGCCAATTACGACATCATCTACATCAACCAGTCAGCCACCAAAATGCTGACTGATGCTAAAGAAGATTTCGGCACCGTTATTCCTCAGTTCAACCCCGAAAATGTCATGGGTCACAACATCGACTTTTTCCATAAAGACCCTTCACACCAGCGCCGTCTATTAGACCACTTGGAAGAACAGTATCGGACAGAACTTGTTGTAGGAAACCGAACGATGGCCATTTCCGCTAATCCGATCATCGATGATAACGGTGACCGTATCGGCACTGTCATTGAATGGGAGGACAGAACGGCTGAAGTTGCTATTGAGCGGGAAATAGACCAAATGGTGGAAGCCGCATCAAAGGGAGATTTCTCCATTCAGTTATCGCTTGAGGACAAGCGTGGCTTCCACAAGAATCTGGCAAAAGGTCTGAATGGACTCACTACCAACACTGATGCGGCGCTTGCAGATATGCAGGGTATTCTGGGGGCTATGGCCCGTGGTGATCTCACCAAGCGCATCGACAAAGACTATCAGGGCCGATTTGCCCAACTGAAAATTGATGCCAACGCGACAATTGAGCGTTTAACGCAAGTGATTGGCAACATCCGACAGGCTTCCTCTACTATCTCAAACTCTTCGAACGAAATTGCTTCAGGCAACCGAGATTTAAGTCAGCGTACGGAAGATCAAGCGACGTCTTTGCAGGAAACGGCTGCCAGCATGGATAACATGACTGAGACCGTTAAGCAGAGTGCTGATAATGCCGTTGCTGCCAACAAGCTCAGCGACGAGGCAGTAGAGAAAGCACGCGAAGGCGGCAATGTTGTGATGCGCACCATCACTGCGATGGATCAAATCAGTGGCGCCAGTAACAAGATTTCCGACATCATTGGCGTTATCGACGAAATCGCTTTCCAAACCAACCTGCTCGCACTCAATGCCGCCGTAGAAGCTGCACGTGCTGGTGAACAAGGCCGTGGCTTTGCTGTGGTAGCCGGGGAAGTACGAAGCCTAGCCCAACGTTCTGCCGAGGCTGCTAAAGAAATCAAAGACCTGATACGAGACACCAATAAAAAGGTCGAAGACGGTGCCATGTTGGTTGCCGAATCCGGCGATACCTTGCAGGAAATCCTCAGCATGGTGGAAGAAGTGGGCAGCAAGATGTCAGAAATCAGCGAGGTCGCCCAAAACCAAAGCAGCGGCATCGAGCAAGTGAATGTTGCCGTTTCGCGCATGGACACCATGACTCAGCAGAACGCCGCATTGGTGGAAGAAGCCGCCACTGCTGGTGAAAGCATGCTTTCACAAGCTCATGACATGAGCGCCATGATGGAGTTTTTCACCATCGATGAAAGCAAGGAGCCCGTAAAAACACCCAAGTTCAATAAGACGCGCAAAAAAGCCGTCGTTCCGAAAAAAGCCAAAGCGAAGCCCAAACCTACCGTCGATGATGATGAAATAGAATGGGACGAGTTTTAAACCATTTAGGGGAGCAAATGCTCCCCTACTTTTTGCTTGTCGGCCGGTTAACCTTAGGCAATGGCAGGACGTAGTTCCGGCCGCTTTTTTCGTTGTTTCAGAATGTCATGCCACATCAAGGGTATGACCACCGAGGCCAGCACCACGTTTGAGATTGGCATTGCCAGCCAAACACCTTCAAGACCATAGAACTTCGGCAGCACATACAGGAATGGGAACTGCACCAGCATATTGGCAACGGAGATACTGAGCGATTTCGCGCCTTTACCCACGGACAAGAAGTACATGGAAGCCAGAATAATCAAACCATCAAGATACATGGCTGACAGGTGTAGCCTGATACCTAACGTTGCTTCCTGAATCAGGGCTTCATTACCGCCGTTAAACATGCCAATGACAAAGTCCGGGAACAAGTTCAGTACAGCCAGCCAAATAAAACCAGCAACCAGTGACACCATAGTGGCCAGTTTCGCGACCTTCACTATCTTCGAGTAAGACTGCGCGCCATGATAGAAGCTCACCTGCGGCTGCATACCTTCTGCGATACCCTCAGCAACGACGTAATAGAGCGTCATCAAATAACCCACGACAGCAAACGCAGCCACGCTGACAGATGTGCCGTATTCCGCAAACAAACGGTTATGAAAGCCCACCAGCACGCCGTAATACATGAACATCACTAGCGAAGAGCAGCCAAGTACCAAGCTCTGGCCTGCGTCAGAAAAACTGAACTTAAGCGGGTTGCGGAAAATGCCCAGGAAAGAACGGGAAGAACACAAATACAACAGCCCTATCAGCACACTCACGGACTGTGCCAATACTGTTGCAACCGCAGCGCCTTGCAATGCCCAACCCAGCACACCAATGAACAGATAATCCAGCACAATGTTGGTTAAAGCACCGACGACCATCATCGTTGTAGCAACAAAGGGGCTATCGTCATTGCGGATAAGAAATGGCAACGCACCTGCCACCACCGTTGCCACGGCGCCGATTTTAAATACCGTCAGATAATCATTGGCATAGCCGTGGGCAATGCCGGTAGCACCTTGAAGGTTAACGAGAAAGCCGCCGAAGCAAACAAGATAAAGTGATGCCAACGCACCGAGTAAGACCGTCAGCACAAGGCCCGTTACCATAGCGCTTCGCGCCTTCGCAAGGTTTGATTCACCGCGATAGATGGAGACTAGGCTGCCGGCCCCCATGCCAATCATCAATCCAAGACCACCCACCACGGCAATCACAGGCCAAGCAATATTAATGGCTTCAAGCCCTTCCGCACCAATGTAGTGGCCGACGAAAATGCCGTCCACCAGCTGATAGAGACCATTGACGATCATCGCCGCAATTGCGGGAATGGTGAATCGCCAGAACGTTTTAGTGATCGAGTCACCTTGGTTGAGATCTGTTACATGCATAAAAGAAAAACTAAAAATGGAAATGAACAAGGGGATTTTCACGTTGTATAGCTATAGATAAAAGTTAAAATCAATCTCAAAAGCGGATAGGTAAAAGAGAGAAAGACTCATGCAATGGACATTGGAACAACTCAAGGCGTTTGTAGAAGCCGCCGAAACAGGGTCCTTTTCAGCTGCAGCCCGCAAGTTAGGTAAGGCACAGTCCCGTGTTAGTACCGCAATTGCCAATCTGGAGATTGATCTGGGCTTCGAGCTTTTCGACAGAAGCGCAAAGTTGCCCGTTCTTACCGAAGCTGGAAAGGAAATGCTGGTAGATGCCAAAGCGATACTTCAGCAATGTCACAGGATGAACTCCCGTGCGATGGCTGTGACTGGCGGCGAGCCAGTTGCGTTCAATGTCGCCATGGATGAGGCTGTTCCCATACAGACATTTGAAATCCTGTTTGAGCGAATTGCTGAGGCGTTTCCCGAACTCAAGCTCACTATTCTGAATGGTTCCCAAGACGACATTGCCACCTGGGTCAATGAAGGCCGGGCTGATATTGGGTTTATCTACCGGGTAAAGCCGCTTTCTGAATCTCTTGATTGGTATGACATTGAAACCGTGAAGCAATGCCTGATCACGGGGCATGACCACCCTCTTGCCCTACTTGAGCATCCGCACGAAGACGACTTAGTAAAATACCGCCAACTCGCCATTCGGGATAGACTCGGTTACTCACAGGAAGAACCTCTCTCTCCTCGCTACTGGCACGTTGATAGCTACTACTACATCTCGAACCTTATCACTCGAAACCTTGGTTGGGCTTTTGTTCCTGAGCACATAGTCAGCCACGAGTGGATGGAGGGTTCCGTCAAAGAGCTATCAACTGCAGAATTATCCAGCCCACCACTGTTAACCCTGAGCGCTATCAAGCGGAAAGCTAGGGGATGGGATAAGGTGATGTTATGGATAGACAATACACTGAGCTCACTTTTCACCCAATAGCAGAAGCGCTAACCAGAAAAACAAACGCCCGCATGATGCGGGCGTTTTTATCAGACACTATTACATATCGTCGTAAGGCTCTAACGCTGTGCCTTCCAGCAAATAACCGGCTTGCGCGATATCATGGGAAACCGTTTGGGTTTTCAATTTACCTACCACGTAAACCACATCCCAAAGCTCTTGAACGGGTGCGCCTTCTTCAAACTTCACGTACACGATTTGATTCGGTGGCGGTGGTGGTACATGGATGCAGGCACCAAAGAATGGAACCAACAGAAATTCCGTCACTTTGTTAGCATCACCTTCAAGAGGGATGACAAACCCTGGAATTTTGACCTGACTGTTGTTCAGTTCTGGGCGTACTTTACCCACCAGATTTTGCTGAGGGGCATCGTTGTTGTGATCGATCATCGGCATGCCACGATCGTTAAACTGCTGGCGCTCAGACTCTGGAATTAAATCCAGCCAATCCAATTTCAGTGCTTCATCAGCCTGCGCAATCATTGGCAGACACGCGGTGAGAACTAGTAACCATTTTTTCATTATCTTATATCCGTATTGTCATGCCGTCTGACAGAGACTGGCGATACGCGCGAAGCGCAGGGAACATCCCCACTAAAAATCCTGCCACCAGCACAATGCCAATGAGTGTCCATTCATGTGGACTCAAAAATGCAGCGGAAAGTTGCAATCCATATTGGCTCAGCACAAAAGGTGCAGCCAGATTAATCATTATCAGCAGCGCTGTCACGCCAGTGATAATACCTAATAGCGTCAGGAACAAGGCTTCACTGACCAGCAGGAAGAAGATATGTGCTGGCCTAGCCCCCATTCCACGCAGTATCGCCATTTCGCGTCGACGCTCATTCAGGCTGGTTAACAGGCTGGAAAGCATCCCCATCAACCCTGCAACCACAACAAAACCCGATACCACCAATAGCGCTTGCTCTGCTACAGACATCATGCCCCACAACTCATGTAGTGCAATCCCGGGCATAATGGCTGTTAGAGGTTCCTGCTTGTATTCATTGATGGTTCGCTGCAACGCAAAAGTCTGAATGCGACTTTTTAGCCCAACCAGTAACGCTGTGATTTGTTCTGGCTGTAGCGAGTCGGGGTCGATATCCTCCGCTTTGATGCCTGTCCCCATTCGCGCGCCGCTTTCCCAACCAATATGAATGGCTTCAATGGCAAGCAAAGATACATGCACGCTGCGGTCAACCGGTGTACCGGTAGGCGCGAGAATCCCCGTGACCTTGAACGGAAGATTATCGTGTCGGGCAAAGCTTTTGTCAGCCAAACCATGGGCTATGACAACTTCGTCACCCAATTTGTACCCCAGTTTTTTGGCAACCTCTGAACCGATCACTGTGTCAAACAACCCATCAAAAGATGCACCTTCTTTGAAGGACAAAGGCTGTTTTTGGCCGTAACGGTAATACTTGAAATAGTCCTCCGTTGTACCGACTACGCGGAAACCTCGGTGAGAATCACCTAACGAGATGGGAATCGACCAAGCCACCGCAGGATGACTTTTTACATCCTCTACGCTTTGCCAATCAATATTGTTGGTGGCGTTGCCGATGCGAAATACGGAATAAAGCAGAAGGTTAACCTGACCAGAACGCGCGCCCACGATCAAGTCCGTTCCCGAGATGGTGTTGGCAAAACTTTCTTTGGCTTGGGTTCTTACACGCTCAACACCAATTAGCAGTGCTACTGACACTGCAACAGTAAATATCGTTAATAGGGCGGTGGCTTTACGGTTTCGCAAACTTTGAAGTGCTAATCGGATGATGGCCATTTACAGCACCTCCGTTTGAATCGCTGCGCGATTAAGCTCAGGTAGCGAAATAGAGCGACCGAAGTGCGATTCCAAAGAACTGTCGTGAGAAACAAACAACAGGCTGGAGCCCGCGTTTTCGCATTCGTTCATCAAAAGGGAAATGAACGCGTTTCGGGTATCGGCATCCAGTGCGGAGGTAGGTTCATCTGCCAGCAGCAACGCAGGCTTTCCAATCAGTGCCCTCGCTGCGGCAACACGTTGCTGTTGACCAATGCTAAGCTCGGTAACGGGTTTATTCAGGCAATTTTCCGGCAACGCCAATGCACTTAGCAGACGTTCGGCTTCTTGCTGCAGGTTGCCCCCTGCCTTTTCTTTGCGCGCTTTGGAAAAACGACAAGGCAAGGTGACGTTATCAATCACTGAGAGATATGGAAGTAGGTTAAATTGCTGGAAGATATAGCCAAGATGATCAGCGCGAAAAGCATCGCGTTTAGCGCCTCTTAATGCCGTTAAATCTGCTCCCTGAAAACGCAGTAAGCCTTCATCAGCGATGTTGATGCCAGCAATCAGACCAAGCAGCGTGGACTTACCACACCCACTGGCCCCTTTTAGAAATACACGCTCTTTGGCTTCGAGCGAGAAATGGGGAATATCAATTTGCCATTGTTCTTGGCCTGGCCACCTGAACCGGAGGTCTTCAATCAATAACATAAAATGCAAACCAGAGGCCCCCGAAGGGGCCTGAGTAATTAGAAACGGAATGTGGTTGAAGATGGCATTAGCTCAGTCGCTGCGACACCTTTGTCTGTCACTGCCTGAACACTGATCTTCTCGGTATTGCCAAATGCGGTAAACCAATCTGTCGTAATGGATTTAAGCTCAGCTGGCGATTTACAGTGGAAGGTATACTGTGCTGAAAACTCGCCGTGTTGCGCTTTTCCATGCTCGTGATCATGGTCATGGTCATGGTCATGGTCATGGTCATGGTCATGGTCATGGTCATGGTCATCATGACCTTTATGCTCTTCATGTTTGTCATGGCTATGATCATCGTGTTTATCGTGATCATGACCGTGGTGATCATCATGTTCGTCGTGCTTATCATGATCATGGTCGTCATGGGCATGTTCATCGTGATCATGGTGACCTTCATGATCATGGTCGTGATGGTCACCATGCTCTTCCTCACCCAAGGTGTGAGAGACCCGCTGTGCTTCTAGCTCACAACCTGCTTCTGAGTTAATCGCAAACAATGCACCCGGTTTTGCCAATGCAGCCACCGCTTTTTCAATGGCTGCTTTTTGTTCGGCATTTTCCGGTGCGTGCTCAAAACCTACCACGTCACTGCCTGGCGCGGTGATTTCAGCCAGAAGCTCATCTCCGTCTTGGGCAATATGCCACTCAACAACACCATGTTGGTGAGCATCATGTTGACGAAATTCTTTATTTTCTGCAGTCGCTGCCGACGACACACCCAAAGCAATTGCACTCAGTGCAAACAAGTAATTAGTACGCATAAATTCTCCAAAAATGAATGTTTAAATGTAGATGAATTAAATCAATAACTTTGGAGGGGAACGCGCATTTTGGGTGATAGATACGGTCGACAGAAGTGATGAACCAATATTTGGCTGAACTGAAGCCGGGGTGTGGGAGACTGGGACGAGTGCAGCACCAAATTCAATGGCAGGCATACCGAGTACACAAACTGCACATTCGTGATCCACTTTCTGGCTATGATGATGTTCGCCTTTGTGATGCGCAACCGCAAAACCCTGCCAGCAGAAAAGAACAGCCAACAGCACAGGGAGTAATTTGCGGAATGAAAACAGCATGATCCGTCATCTACCTAAAGCGATAATGTTACAATATAACATTACAGCACTAGAGATTTGAACGCCTGATTCGTACTAATTTGTAACAAGCGTAGGTCAACGACATATCGCGAAGCGACAATGACGACAACGGCCACTTTCAAACAGGTAAAACGAAAGAAGCCCCGTCTTTCGACGAGGCTTCAAATTTGGCTCCCCCTGCTGGACTTGAACCAGCGACATACGGATTAACAGTCCGCCGTTCTACCGACTGAACTAAGGGGGAAAAGTCTGTGTTCCTTAGAACGAGGTGAATATTAGGGAAACCGCCCAAGGCTTGCAAGCACTAATTTGCGTTTCAGGCCGAATTTAGCTTCAAGTGACTAAATCATGAGCTATTCGCCTTTCAAATCAGCAGATTCCTCACCAAATTCCTTAGCCGTTAAGAATTTGCTCCATCGCCCACGTTGTATTTCTGCCTTCGATTCCTAAGCTGGGATGCTCTTTGTCACCATTCAGGTGCGCAATCAGGTTCTCAACATGGAAATACTGCACGGGGTCCGGATTCTCGATATTTACCGACGCTTTCTCTTTTCCATCAAGCTCAAAGTCATCTTCACCAAATACTGAGCAAACAATCCGGCCTTCACTGCCAATAATCTCAACACGATCTTCACGGTTTGCCGCGCCAAAATTCCAATAACCAGAACCCAGCACACCACTTTCAAAAGCGAGACTTGCCGCTACCGCATCCTCAGCTTCGTAGTAGCCTTGTTGATTGGTTTTGATGCCTTTAGCAACCACAATGTTCCCAAACCACTGCTGGAACAGATTCAACCCATGGCTGGCTAGATCCACAAAGTAACCACCTCCGGCTTGAGCAGGATTCACGCGCCAGTTGTCTTTGCCCTCTTTGTCATCGCTGTTGGGCGCACGATGATAAGTCCAATGAATATGCCTGACATCACCAATCATTCCCTGCTCTAGCCAGTTTCTCACCACGTCAAATCTTGGTAGCGAGCGACGATAATAAGCCACGAACAGTGGCACATTCGCTTTCTCAAAAGCCGCGAGCATTTGGTCGCATTCGTCTGTCGTCAGTGCCATCGGTTTTTCAACCACACAAGGTTTGCCAGCACTGGCAGCCATAAGGGCATACTCCAGATGGCTATCAGGCGGTGTGGCAACATATATCGCGTCAACATGCTCGTCGGCCACCAATGCAGACGCATCCGTGGTGTAGCGGGCAATCCCATGTCGAGAGGCATAGTCGCTTGCCTGTTCGTCACGTCTTGCCATCACCATTTCCAATGATGAACCTTCTACCTGCCAAAAAGCCGGGCCGCTTTTTCGCTCAGTCACATTGCCACAGCCAATCATTCCCCATCGGACGGTTTTATTACGCATTATTCTTCCCTCTATATCTATCCCTTAAAGATACATGATTCAGTCAGTTACCCGAACTAATAAGAGTGAGACTGGAGGCGGGTGAATATTGGCATCAAATTCACACAAGCTTTTCGTTGGAACAGGAATGAATTCTGCATTAGCAGTATCACGGATAAGACAAATTGTGACGATTCGATGACGTATAGTCCCGCATCCGAATTCACCTCTCATAAAAATGGAACTTTGAAAGCGAATTAACATTTCGCTGTGACAAATATCACGGATATCCGGTCACTATAGGGTGAGAAAAGTATTATTGCAGTTTGAGAGGACGCTGATGTCACATCGCAGTAAAAATGCAGCCGCCATCTTTTACGCCTTTGCTCAGTTTTTGCTATTGGCAGTCTTGTTTTCTTTACCAGTGCTAATTATTAGAATTGATGTTTTTATATTAAAAAACAGTGTTCCAGAAGTTTCAGCTGTTGAGTATTCTGAACAAATTCTATTATTTTTTACCACTCTTTGTTATGCGTACATCGCGAAACAGAGCCCTTCATTTAGACGCTTTGGTGCCTTGGTGATAGGTTTTTTCCTGTGCTTGCTGATCCGCGAATTGGATATGTTCTTTGACCAGTTGGTTTTCCATGGTTTTTGGGTTTATCCCGCTTCGATCGTCGCTGCCAGTGCCATCCTCTTTTCGCTGACAAACAGGGCAGAAACCGCCGCGCAGTTTGCAGCTTTTGTGAAACACCGCCACTTCGCTTTACTGTGTTTAGGGCTGGTATTGCTCCTGGTCTTCTCGAGACTCTTCGGCATGGGTTCGCTTTGGCGCGAGGTGCTGGATGAAGGCTATGTCCGCGCAGCAAAAAATATCGCGGAAGAAGGCACAGAGCTAATGGCATATGTCATCATCTTCTACGCTTCTCTGCGTTACGCGTTTGCCATGAAACCCGTGAAAGACGAGTCTGCGCAAAAAACGAACTCCAATATTTTCTGTAAACACTGATACCCGACTCGCTATTTGGCCGTACAAAGTACGGTCAATTTCACTGCCTTTTCTCAATGATGGGAAAGCGAGTGATATGCCACACCTTTTACACTCTCTCCATCGTTGTAAAAGGAATGAAGTATGAAGTGGTTGCTTCCTGCCATGCTGGTCACTGTCGCCGCTTGCTCTGAAGAGGCAGCACATACCAACACACAATGTCCGACGCTCGCCAATTATTCTGGCGCGTTTTTGGATAGTGATTTCTATCGTGGTTGGCAACATTTGCAACGTGGCGAGTACCCAACGGAAAACTGTCGGCAAGCCTCTCCTTACTTCCTCAACGGCGTCAACAATAGTGCGGTATTTGAGCTTTCCACGCTCTATCTCGATTTTTGCAGTGAAACGCCACAGCAAGACGCCCTTACGCAAAGCAGCATTTATCATAGTGAACGTTTAGCCACTGGCGTCGATTACGACGAGTTCAAATGGGTGCTTGATCTCGCACTCTGCAATAGCCCTGTAGAGCAATATGCCTTAGGTCAAATGCTGTTTAATGGCTTCATCACCGACAAAGACGTAGATAAAGGTATCTACTTCCTCAGCCTTGCAGCCCGCCAGGAACACGTTCAGGCGCAATTGGCCCTTTCCACGGCTCTGCTGGATATTGGTGAAAATGAAGTCGCTGCTCAGTGGCTCGCCAAAGCACAAGACAATGGTGCCAACATTCTATCCGAAAGACGCCCAACTGATTGAACGTCTAAATTTGCATGACTTTACAAACACACCGCTACAAATCGTCGGTGAGAATGCGTAAAGTTAAGGTAATAAACAATAAAGTTGAGTTACCTCGTGGCGTTACCTGTTTTTCTGGCTGGACCTATTTTACGGCGGACAACCCAAGATGATATTTGCATTTGGGCTATGACGTCTGAGCCCCTAACCGCGGATTTTTTGTTGTTTCAACCGGAACAGGATCACGCGTTTTATCAATCCAGCTTTTCTACCCAAAAACAGGTGCAACTCGGTGAGCGCTGCTTTGTTGTCATGGCACAGTTCTCGGGTGAATCATCGTTTACTCCTGATATCCCGATACAGTACGACATCGTCGAGCAGGGGCATTCTTTGCTTTCCTCACTGGACGGTTTTCTCTATCAGGATGAATCCCGCCCCACTTTCGTCGTGCCCTCAAAAGCAGAAAACATAGCTCATGGCTCCTGTCGACACCCACATCACCGCTGTGAAGACGCGTTAGCGGCATTGGATAAAAGCTATGAAGAAACGCCGGTTGAAAACCGCGCTGACCTGTTAATCATGAGTGGCGACCAAATCTATGCCGATGACGTGAGCGGCCCACTGATGTCGGCGATTCGCCAGACCATCGACTTACTTGGCATGAAAGACCAGGCGTTCGAAGGCGCAGATATTCGTTGGTGTAGTGATCTTTCACCGGAAAACACCCCCATTTATAGCCGCACGGAATTGCTTCCATACAGCGATATAAACCACGGCCTGATAAAACGGCTTTTCAAGGCAAAACCCGAGCCGGTGTTCAGCTCGCGAACCACCGAAAACCATCTGGTCAGCTTCAACGAGTTTATCGCCATGTATGCTCTGGTGTGGTCACCGGCTTTATGGCAGCACATTACACTCGACGACACCTTGTCGACGCTGTCACCAGAGCGCCAACAGCAATGGCGATATGAGCTCAATGAACTTGGTAAATTCCGTGCTGGGCTGGAGCAGGTTCGCCGCCTATTCGCACATATTCCGACGTACATGATTTTCGATGACCACGATGTAACCGACGACTTTAACCTTACGGTTGGCTGGGAACGTGCAGTGAACAACTCATCCTTTGCCAAAGGCATCATCACCAATGCCATGATGGGGTATTTCTTCTGTCAGGGATGGGGGAACGAGCCCAAGGCTTTTACTGAAGATTTCTGGTCGCCTATGCAAGCGTTCCTTGATTCTCCCGATCCAGAAAATCTCGAAGCGATGACACAGGTTATGCATCACTTCGAGCATTGGCATTACACCATTCCGACGACCCCGAAAGTCGTGGTCATTGATACCCGAACCCGACGCTGGCGTTCAGAGTCCAGCTATAACAAACCTTCAGGGTTAATGGATTGGGAGTCTCTCATGGACTTCCAACAGGATGTGTTCAACAACGACGCTGTGGTCGTGGTTTCACCCGCGCCAATGTTCGGGGTCAAATTCATCGAGACCATCCAACGTATTGTGACATTCATGGGTCATCCCCTCGCGACGGACTCCGAGAACTGGATGGCGCATCCAGGCTCTGCCAATGCGTTGCTGAATATTTTCAAGCATCCGAAAACGCCCAAGAACTTCGTGATTTTATCTGGTGATGTTCACTATTCGTTCGCCTACGACATACGCATGCGTTTTCGCAAAAGTAGCCCACGCATCTGGCAAATCACTTGTAGTGGTTTTAGAAACCAGTTCCCTGAGCCGTTTTTGTCCATTTTCGAATGGTTGGACAGAAAGCTGTTCTGGCCAGCATCGCCACTGAATTTTTTCACCCGCAGGAAACGCATGCGTATTGAACGTCGACGACCAGACAACGGTAGCACGAGTCTGTTGGTTAACCAAAGTGCAGTGGGTATTGTGAAGCTCAATCCCGATGGCTCGCCAGGTTACATTGGTTTGTTGACAGGGAAAGGAGAACGAATCGCCTTTCATCCTTGCGAGGAAACGGACAACGAAGAAGAGTTTGTCAGCGCGGATCTTTCTCGATAAAGATTGGCTATGTTGACTTGGTAATGCCGGTAAGGAATACTCCTGCCCCATTTCCTTAGCAATGAGTGCAGATATGTCACGCCAACTTGAATATGTCTATAAAGGCGAAACCAAAGTGATCACCTTCTCTTTCCAGAAGCATCGCTCGCCTCATGAAGCTGCCGCAGAAGCAGAAGGTATCGACCTGACTGACTTTCTGAAAATGGAACTTCAGTTGGAAATGGTTGCGGATGGAAAAGCCGTGAAAAATCACAGAGACAGCTATTTCAACAAGCTGGGATTTGGCAAAATCGTGCTGTTGAAAAAAGAAGCTGAGTCCATCAAAGACAAACGCTGACATCTACACAATCGCAGTAACAAAGGCGCTTAAAGCGCCTTTTTTCGTCAATGTGAAGTTTACTTTACCCTCAGTGTTCAGTTGTTAAGACTCAAAACCAACTGATGACCTATCGCTAGAATCACGCCTCTCCAATCCCTATTCTGAAAGAGTGACAAGGTACTTTTTTACAGTCGCAGTCACACCGCACCAACACGTCCAACGTGGACGTTCCCGGAGATCCTACTGCGATCAAGACTTTCGCAGGAGCCGACTACAGGAGGTAATATGCAAGGTGAAAACCACGCACTCATGTTCGAGTTCCCTGAATACAAAGAAAAAATTCACGATATGAAGATGGCAGACAGCGCCTTTTGTCGTCTTGTGGATGAGTATCACCATCTTGACCACAGAATACGCGGTCTGGAGATGGCAAAAATTCCTACTGATGATGAAAACTTCCGTAACTTGAGGATGCGTCGCGTGCAGCTCAAGGATGAAATCTACCAACAAATCATACAATAGAAGACAACTCGCCAGCTCGCATTCGGGGCCCTTCGGCTAACAGATTGCAGACTGCGAGGGTAATGCACTGCCGCATCTTTGCGGCGGTGCGTTGCGTTGACTGCAGCAAAACTCCACATCCCTGCCTAAGCTTATCTAACGCCCGATAAACAATTTCATACATCCGGCTCAAATTTAATACAAAACCCATACATTGTGTTGGGTAATCTATGTCCGATAACTGGTCCCAAGCATTTGTTTTCACTTAAATGTGACCAACTTGGGTCAGAACAAAAAAACAACAATAACTTGACGTTTAGCTATGTCGATCATGGAAGCTTCATTAATGCAAAAAACGCTGAAAAACCTCCTTTTCTTGTTTGTGATTTTTACCGGAGCAGCCAATGCTTCTGTTGAAAAGACGCAGTCATTTGAGAAAACGCTTAATGGCGTTCAGTCCATTCTTTATTCCGTTCCTATCAAAGCACGCGCCTTGTTGAGTGAGCTGGAAAAAGTTGAGCTGAAACAAAACCAACCTTTGCCCCTACTGGTGCGCTATTACCTGCAAAAATCGACTGTTGATCTTTTGTTGAATGATCCTGAAAGCGCTATCTTAGCGGCAAACACTGGTATTGAACTGGCAAAGAACGACCCGCTGCTAAAAGCTGATTTGTACCTGATGCAACTGCGTTTAGGCCAAGCGAGAATACTTAAAGGCGAAGAAGCGCTGGTTCTCGATCAGTTAGATACGCTTCTGGCAGAATCTCAAACCCTCAACGACCCTTCCGTCACCGCAGAAATCCTGCTGGTTAAAGGTCAGGCTTACAAAGCACAGAACGACTACGATGTCTCGATGGCGGCTTTAATGAGCTCCCTTGAGGCGGCAAAAACCACGCAAGATGCCCTTCTGGTCGAACGTATTGCCTCCAGCTTGGGGGGCATTTTGGTGCAATTAAACGGTTTTGATAAAGCATCACTTCTGCTCGATCAGTCTTACCAGTTCTTCCGTGAGCGCAAAATGTCCTTTAACCAGTTGCTGGTTAAGCTAGACATGGCGGAACTTGCCAAGAAACAGGGCGACAAAAAACAAGCCTTGCTGGAATACAAGCAAGCTCTGCAAATCGCGCAAGTCCTTGGTGACGGCTCTCACCGCTTCCGTATCAACCTTCAAATTGCTGATTTGTTGCTTCAATCCGGCGACACCAAAAGCATGGGTCGCTACCTAAAGCAGACTGATGCCTTGCGCGACCGTGAGACCATCCGCTACTACATCAGTAAATACAATTACCTGAAAGCCAATGAAAATCTGCTAAATGAAAACTTTCAGGAAGCGATTGACTTAGTCACACCGTTGATCGCCGGTCAAGCTGACTTGACCCGTCTATACCGCACCGAGATTGAGCTGTATCTGGTCGCATCCAAAGCGCACTTCGGTATGGAAGACTACAAAAATGCTTACCTGACACTGTTGGATTATCAAAACCGTTTCAACAACTTCAGTGCTGATGAGCAAGTCGATAACCTGGAACGCCAACAAATGCTCTTTAACCTGGAGAAACTCAAAGCAGAAAACCAACATCTCAGCTGGAACAACGTCTTGCAGACCCTTGAGTTGAAAACCAACGAAGACAAGGTGGAATACCTGAATGTATTGGTTGTTGCCGGTGTGATGGCGACAGTGCTTGCCACTCTCGCCGCCCTTTGGATCAACCGACGTCGCGCCCGCTGGGGGAAAATCGCCAATACCGACAGCCTGACCGGTCTCTACAACCGACGTTACCTAAGCTCCCAGCTTGATAAACTCAAAGCGGACATGGAAAGCAATGGTGAGCCAATTAGCTGCCTGCTGTTGGATGTCGACCACTTTAAGAAGGTCAATGATACTTACGGCCACCCGGTTGGTGACAAGGTACTGACTGGCATTGCTGAACTGTTTAAAAACAACCTCCGACGTAATGACGTTTGCTCGAGGGTAGGCGGTGAAGAATTCATGCTTCTGCTCCCAAATAGTCAACTTGAGCAAGCACAGTTGATCGCAGAAGATTTGCGCACACGTATCAGTGAGTTAGCTTTCCTGACTGAGCAAGGCGACGAGTTTAACGTGACCGCCAGCTTTGGCGTATCATCTGTCGAGCCTGGGCAGTCGCTGTCAGACATTTACAGCGAAGTCGATAAACTCCTGTACCTCGCCAAACAAAACGGCCGTAACCGCGTTGAAAGCAGTGGTCTGGACAGTACGGAAAGAGACGCAACGCAATCGGTGCAGTCTTCTCCTTCAATGTCGGACAAATTCTCCCGCCTTGGCCGGGGAATGCGTCGCCTGAAATTCCGCTTTGCGCAACACTTCTCGTGACCCTTTAGACATGAGGTAAGATTGAGGGGTGACGGATGACATACCCAAACAACCTGAAGATGCTCGCATTCAGAGGTCATCAATGCGTTCAATTCGAGGAAAATATCATGAGGAATAGTCGTTCTATTTCCTTGGTATTTAACAAAGAAGTGGGCGCATTGATGGCCTCCCTCCGGGCGAGTTGACTGACGCCGTGCTCTTTGTTGTTCCTTTTTGATGGAAGTGACTACACCTACAAAGGAACGCCGCGATCACAACGCCAGTCAAACTCGCTGAATCCTGCATCTTCAGGTTATTTGGGTATAACAATCGAACGGAGCCCCTTATGAACACCACTCACCTTATTGCCGCACTCTTTGTATCAGCTTGCCTCCCCTTTGCAGCAACGGCCGAGAGCATTGCTTCAGAAAAACACAGCTTTACCGTCGAGCGGGTAGCACAAGGGCTAAACCACCCATGGTCATTGGTATTTTTGCCGAATGGTGACATGTTAGTCAGCGAGCGAAACGGCGGCCTTAAACGGGTAACGCGTGAAGGCGTGGTCTCGGAGATCCAAGGTCTACCAGAGAAGCTCGTTTATCGTGGTCAGGGGGGATTATTGGGACTGACCCTGTCACCGGATTTTAAAACCTCAAACCGCCTTTTCATTGCCTACGCCGAAGAAGGAGAGTTTAGAAAATCCGGCACCGCGGTATCTTCCGCAATACTTGATGGAAACACGCTGAAAAAAATCACTCCTATCTTTTCTCAGTCTCCCAAACTGGCCGGTGGAAGGCACTATGGCGGCCGGTTACTGGCCACCGATGAGCACCTTTATATCGCATTAGGGGATCGCGGTAACCGAGATAAAGCTCAACAAAACAACTCTCATATCGGCACGTTAGTCCGGCTAAATCTAGATGGCTCACTACCTTCAGATAACCCCTTTGTTGGTCAGAGTGGTAGCTTGCCGGAAATCTATTCCTATGGTCACCGCAACATCCAAGGCATGACGCTGGATAACGATGGGAAAACCCTTTGGACGCACGAACATGGTCCGCAAGGTGGCGACGAATTGAACCCTATATCAAAAGGCAATAACTACGGATGGCCTACCATTACTTATGGCGTAAATTATGGAACAGGAAGTCAAATTGGTACCGGTACTGCGCAGGATGGGATGGAACAGCCTGTCCATTATTGGGTGCCCTCCATTGCACCGTCTGGCATGGAAATGATTTCCGGCAAGAAGTTCCAACAATGGCAGGGAGATATCCTACTCGGTTCGCTGAAATTCGGCCTGCTCGTTCGCCTGGACATGGATAACGGTAAGGTGATCGGCGAAGAAAGATTGTTGGATGGAAACTATGGCCGCATCAGAGATGTGGTGGAGTCTCCTGATGGCAATATCTACTTGCTGACAGACTCATCCAATGGGGAGGTCTTAAAATTGTCACCATTGTAGTTGGCAATAATTTTTATTATTACAGCAAGTTAGAAGCCAAAGCGTAAAGAAAACCTTACAAGCATAAAATTGGTTTTCTGCTGAGAAATAAGCGTATTTTTGGAAAAGACTCTCCAAGAAATTTATGCAACTCACTAAGTTGCATTGTTAAAGTGATGCGCAGCCCAGCATTTAACAAACCTGTCGGAAGGGTTGGACACAGGGTGATCGGCAGGACTATAGTCAGCGCATACAAACAAAAACAAAGATATCTTTGCTTGCTGAAAAGACAAAACCCCGCTTTGCGGGGTTTTGTCTTTTATATTCCAAACAACCTGAAGATGCGCGAATTCAGGTTTTTTTGGTATACGTTTAAGAAATGAAAGCTCACGGTATCCCACCGATTTCAAACGATTTTCCGCTCAGCGTATATACTTATCTCATGAGTGAGAAACAGGCCCTTTGAGACGGACATGCGCAAATTTTTAACCACACTATTTTTGACAGCCGTTACCTTGGCGACAACAGAAGTGGCCGCGCAAAATTCTGATACCAATCATTTTACGATTGGCGTCCAGGACTTCGAAGATTACTCGCCTTACTCCCGCTATCAGCAACAGAGTTATCAGGGTTTTAACCGAGAACTTTTTGATGCTTTTGCCCGCGAATATAACTACAACTTTGACTATCAGGCGTTACCCCTGAAAAGGCTTTATTCTGCATTTCTACGTGGTGACGTTGATTTAAAGTACCCAGATAATCCTAACTGGAGCGCTTCATTAAAAGAGGGACACGACATCCTCTACAGCGATCCCGTGGTTTCTTTTGTCGATGGTGTCGTCACACTGGACCAAGCTCAAGGGAGTGCGACTGGAACGCTGACGCGCTTAGGCCTGATTTCCGGCTTCACGCCATGGCCTTTTATCGAAAAGGTGAAAGCCAAAGAGATCACCTTATTTGAAGTCAAGGAAATGGAATCTTTGATACGACTATTAGCATCGAACCGTATAGATGGCATCTACACCAATGTGGCGGCACTCAATATCAAACTGAAGGACTTGGGTGAGCAGGCGCCACCGATGAAGCTCAATAAGAAGCACCCTTATCTGAGTGGTACCCGCCATCTTTCAAGCATCAAACGGCCTGATATCGTTATTCAATTCAATCTTTTCCTAGAATCACACCAAGAATTGATAGCTCAACTCAAGGCTCAACACGGTATCCAAGAGGCGAAAGAAATACTTGGATCTGACGACCTCAATAAATCGCCAAAAAAATAGACCCGGCTTAATGCCGGGTCTAACCGCTGAGCTCTTACCTAACTTATTTCTTTGCTGTCTTGCTTTGCAGTACTTGATGCATGACTGACGTTAGCTCGTTGTCTGGGTCACCAGAAAGCTCCCAAGTGAAGACACCAGCCAAACCTTGCTGCTTCGCCCACTCTGCTTTTGCTTTTACCGAACGTGCATCTTCAAAAGAAATAAAGACTTTCTTCTCAGGGTTCCAAAGGTAAGGCGCATGTGAGGCTTCGTCATAGCCATACTGGTAGCCTTCAGACTTGGTGTAGTTCTGCTTCAAATCCCAGTACATGAAGTAACCCGGTTCGCCCGTACCGAAACTCGCACCTTTTTCTGATGCTAAATCAGAAGTAGGCAGGCTGCCGTCAAACTGAGAGCCCTCCCAGCCACGACCATAGAATGCCGCACCCAGAACCAGCTTTTCTTTTGGAATGCCCAACTCGATCATTTGATTGATAAAGACATCTGCGCCCATTCCCCACCAGCTACGATCGGTGGCATGCAGGTTTGTCAGGTGGCCAGTTTGCGGCCCCCAACCTCCCAGGAAGTCATACGTCATCGCGAACATATTGGTCAGTTTAGGTGCCGCGGATTCCCAATCGATTTGTGCCGCTTTCGGGCCGACTCCCACAGCAGTAGACAGTTCGTATTCACGACCCGTTTCCGCAGTTAACGTATCCAGCTCATCACGAAGCAAGGTCACCAGCGTGGTAAAAGCATTGCGTTCCAGCGCTTTCACATCATCAGACAGTTTTGTCTCAGGGTTCCAAGGAGAGGTTGTTAAACCGCCACCACCCGGGTACTCCCAGTCAAGATCGATGCCGTCGAAAAAGTCATATTCGGCAATGAGAGCCACAGCCGATTTAGCAAATTGTTTGATGGCCGCTTCGTCTTTTGCCATGGCATGGAATGGTTCTGACATGGTCCACCCACCAAAAGAAGGCAAGATTTTCAGATCAGGATGCGTCTTTTTTAGTTCAGCAAGCTGGGCAAAATGTCCTTTGTATGGCACGTCGACAGACACATCACCGAAGTCCACTTCCATCGCTGCTTCTTGATCAACGACGATCGCGGAAAACGGTGCTTTACCTTCACAGGCCTTCGCCACTTGTTGCTGAACGAGTTCTGATGCGCCATTGTGAGGGCCACACATGCTCAGAAAAGCGTAAATAACGTGGGTCAACTGGTCGGCAGGGATATCTTTTACCGTATACGGGTTATCTGCATTGGCGTACTGCCAGTCTGCAAAATAGCCACCAACAACGTGATTTTCCGCAAGCGCTGGTGTTGCCAAACAGGCACTGAGCGCTGCACCTGCTAAGATCTTTTTCATACCATCTCCTTGTAAGGCACATTCAAAATACCGAAGCTCTTCAATCACTTGATGGCGTCGGCATAAGTGACTAATTATTAGTCGAACTGGCCTTTCAAAACTGATGGATGCGTACCGAACAGGGCGTTCATAACAGTTAGGTTACAAAGTTTGCGAGTGTCTTGTTTTTTGGCGATAAAACGAGTCTTACGGTCTACATAAACTTGCACCACAGCGCACAGTTTTTCAAACGCTTAAATCAAGGTGTGAGACGCATTCAGCCTAAACAGATTCCGTTTTGGAGGCTGAGAGAGTATGCTGCCGCTAGTTTATTGAAAACCTGCTTATTCTTCCCAAGTATCTGCTGTAAACGTGCAGGGAAACGGGACAGGTTGAAGACGTGAATTGTTACAAGGAAACCACTTTGAGCAATAAACTCATCAGTATCGATTTGTTTTTTGTTATCGAGAAACTCTTGCCGGGCAAGCGCTCTATCGAACTCTTCAGAAACAATAAAAAACACTTACCCGTGACCACATTATCACTGGAGCACTGCGACTCAGCATCCGCGCTGCAATTAGCGCTCTATAAGTATTGTAAAAACTATGCCGCTTTCTCACAGGGTCAACCGCTGGCTGACGAGTACGCCATCGACGGTAAAGACGAGCAAATTGAACCTGCAACCGCCATCGTGGCCGCATTTATCCGTGGTGCCTATTGGTGGGTAGAGCATTACCACGAAATCTACCGCAACGATTGGAGCGAGGACCAAAAAGCGCGCTGGCTGAGAGATTTCAAGCTGCTTGTTCAGGCCATTATTGGCATTGGGAATATTACCAAAGCAGAATGGTTGATCAACAATCACAGTGCGATAAAAGCGTTGACGTACAACACGCATATCTCCCCGTTCCTGCAACATTACGACTAAAAAAGAAGCTGCCTGGTGCAGCTTCTTCTTCTCTTCTTTTTCCTGTCTTCGATTCGTCATTTTTCACCACTAAACTGATGTACTTTAGGGTTGCGATTGATCACACGGGTGAAAAGACTAAAACGCTATCAATATGAGCGCTATGCGATCCTGTGTCGTGATGCCTACCCCAAGCATTTTGACCATGTCCAATACGGCTTTTCAAAAAACGGTCGCAGGGACATTCAAAACCGTTGGGGGAAAACCATTATTCGCGTGTTGTGGCGTGAAGACGGTGATGCTGTCATTGTCTTCAAAGGTTCCCAAAGCGTGTGGGATTGGTTGTTAAATCTGATCGTCCTTCCAAGCAAAGTTGACGCGCCAAACCATGCCGGCCATGTGCACTGGGGATTCCAGTTTTTGTTGCGTCAACCCAGCCTTCCTGCCCGTTATATGGTGAATAAAGACTATTCCCGACTTTCCCCCAGCCAACAAACTGAATTTAACCATTCAGAAGACACCAATCGTCTCGTTGGTCAAAGTGTCATGGAAAAGCTGGAATCTTGCGCTGAAAGCCTGATCGCTCAAGGGAAAAAGCTGTCGCTGACTGGTCATTCATCCGGCGGCAGCATGGCCATTATTGCGGGAGAAATTCTTGAGCAAAAATACCCAGGCTCCATTAAGCGAATTGTGACCTTTGGACAACCAGCAACGGGCTTCTGGACTTTCAAGCAACGATTCAGACTAAAAAGCCGTACCTATCGTATCTGCTGTGATGTCGACATTGTGACGTTTTTGCCCGGCATTCCTTTAATGTTCTGGCATGTTGGCGAATTGCTCTGGCTACACAATGACAAGATTTACCACAATATGCCGTCTCTCGTCCGCATCATCAGAGTCTTAACCAGTTGGCTTTTGCGTCCAATTGCTTACCATTTTATGGACAAGTATATTCGCCGGAAAGATTACTTCGACAAGCATTAGAGATGTCTTAAATATCACCAATTCCAATATTCTCATCGCTCTCATGAAATTTTTCTGTTCGAGAAATATGTATCTATTCTGAATCATGATTAATTGAAGGAAGCTCTAGAAAGTTCCGACTGCGTTTTAAACACCTCATTCCTTATTCATACTTTGTCTTCAAATCTTTACATTCATTTCTCATCCGCCTACTAGCTTTTTCCCCAACCCAATACCCGCAAAAGGTGTAAGGTTCTCCTGAAAAAACACCAAAAACCACACCGTCTCACACATGAGAAAGACGTGTTCAAAATATCCGAATAGGCTCTATTCAACATCACCACTCACTGGATTGCATGAAGCGATGGCTTCGGTGATAGAGCCGAACTCTTTCAGGGATATAAACCGGGCAATGACCCAGCTTAGGAAGCGTTAGCGAAAAGGCTCATGAGCTTGGTGGATACACTAACCAAAAAGTATATGGACGATAGGTATCTTTCATCATGAAAAAAACACTGATTTCAATGGCTGTATTCGCAGGCACTCTGACTTCCGCTCAAGTCGCCGCAAACTGTGCGGGTAATGTTTACTCAATGAATGCTGGACGTAATCACGTTGGCGTTCTTTTGGATGTTCAGGAACTGGATAAAATGACTGGTGTCTATGCGAGCGACGCAGCCAACCGCACGACCTACCATTCTCGTGCTTTGTTCGCTGGTCCTGCAATGTCCTACGATCGTCAGACTGACCGCCTATATTATGCGAATGCCCCGCAGCCAACCGAATTCTATGTCGATATCCCAACAAGCGACTTCACGGCTGAAGAATATGCAGCGCTGGATATCCATGCCAAGAAGATCAAGCCTTATCAGCTGGCATACATGGATCCTGCCACCGGCAATCATGTCGCTGGCCCAACAGTAAACCGACAAATCATGCGTATGGCGTTCCACCCTGATACCGGTGTACTGTACGCATCTGATGCGACCAAGATTTTCAAAATAAACCCAACCACCGGTGAAACCACTGATATCGGTACTTTTGACAATAACCTGCGATTTGGCGGTTATTCCAGCTGGGGGTCATTTGTATTCTATGAAGGCGAGTTGCTGTTTGTGACCAATGGCCGTACCTTCGTGATAGATACCACTTCAGGTGCGCAAACGCTGAAGGCGTTCCACTTTATCGACTTTATTGCGGCAGCAACGCTCGACCAAAACGGTCAAATGCTGGTTGCAGCAAAGAACCAGAACGTCTCGGGCAATGTAAACAGTAATATCCTTTACCGCATCAAGCCTTCTACGGGTGAGAAAGTCAAAGTTGGCCTGTTCCCTAGCCGCATCAGTGCGATGGGCACCGTGACGTCAGAAGACCACACCTGTTATCCAAAAACGATTTTCCCAAGCGATCTGAAGCCAGAAGTACAGGGCATCACACTGGCTTCTTCTTCAGTCAGTGAAGGTTCTACGGCTTACTTTACGGTCAACTTTGATAAAGCAACTGGAGATGCCAATACTAAACTCCGCGCTGCGCTGAAAAATGGTTCTGCAGCATTGAACAGTGACTACCGCAACACCGTTGCCCTGCTGTTCTCTGATGGCTCGACAGGCTCAGCAACCATCTCTTCAACACTGACTGAAATTTCACTACCTAAAGGTGTAACGTCTGTACGCATTGGTGTACCGACCATCAACGACTCTACTCATGAAAACAATGAGTACTTCACGCTGCAAGCTTGGGTGAAAGACGATAAGAGCGATGTAGATTCTGCGAACGTCACCATTATCGACAACGATCCAGACGTGCATACTCTGCTGACTAACGCAGCTAACAACAGTGGTGTTGCATGGCACGGTAGCCGTGGTGGTAACTGGGGTACTAAAGACCAGTGGATTCGCGGCGTACACGCTAACATCAACGGTACCATCCCGGCAGGTACAACGCTTGAGTTCTTCCAAACTGGCTCGCACCTGAGAAGCATCAATATCAATGGTGGCGGCAAGTACTATGAGCAGCACTCAAATCACGAGCGTTACTACCACCAAGGTGATATTGCCTGGGCACGCCTGAAAGGCTCAAATGGCCGTTACTACAACCTACGTACCGGTCACCGTGCACAGCTTCACTGGAACAAGAATGTGGATTGTTCGAACGGTTGTTGGTCACGCATCTACAACTAATCGAAGCACAAAATCACAAAGGAGCGATTTATCGCTCCTTTTTTCTTTTCTGTTCTTTCCCAATAGCTTCTTTCATGCCGGTGTACGTGTTTTGATGACGGCGTTCATATGCAATAACGCACAAAGCTATTGCACCACCCACCAACTTCATTTATCAGTCTTCCTTCTCTGATATGAGTTATCACTTAATGTATATAACTCACTGGATATCCTGACTTTTCTAATTGAGCATTCGTTAATAAAAATGCTTTTCCCATCCTTTTTTACTAGCCCTTTAATGCATCCATCATTCACCTTTACATCCATTTATCATGATAAATGTTAGTTAATTATTGAAATCTTCTTATCCATGAGATCTTCATGTGTTAAGCATGTAATTTAGTAATTAGTACGCACATGGATCAAAACAAAAGGTGCAAAGCATCGCACTAAGGAAAACTCGAAAAAGGACAGTCAAAATGAACAAAAAATATCTCTCGTCGCTCATTGTCGTTTCTAGCATGTTTGCTTCAGCAGCCTCTTATGCGCAATGTTTTGGAAACGTTTACAGTATGAATGCAGGCCGTGGCCATGTGGGCGCGCTTATAGACATTAAAGAAAGCGCTTCCTTCAGTGGATCGAACTACTCTCAAGACGCCGCGACCCGTGCACTCATTCATTCTAAAGCACTGTTTAGCTCGTCAGCGATGGCTTATGACAAGAACACCGACCGTATTTACTACGCGAGCGTTCCAGCGCCCATAACCTACTATATGGAAAATGCAGAGACCTTTTTCACTGAAGAAGAATTAAAGAATCTGGATTTTCACGCGCAAAGAACCACGCCTTCGACACTTGCTTATTTTGATGTTGCAACTCAAAAACATGTAGAAGTCGCCACAACAAAATTCAGTATCTATCGTATGGCATTCCACCCTGAAACCGGTGAGCTATACGCATCAGATGCACGACGACTGTTCAAGGTCGCTCCTGATACTGGCGAGGTGACAGAAATTGGTCTGTTCCCTTTCAATACCAGAGCTGGCGGTTTTACTACTTGGGGAGACTTTGAGTTTTACAACAATGAACTTCTGTATGTGACCAGTGGCCGCACCTTTACCGTTAACCTCTCGAACGCTGATTTGACCCTGAAAGCCTTCCATTTTGTGGATTTCGTTACGTCTGTTACCACTGACCAAAATGGTCAGTTGATCATGGCGGCAAAGAACCAAAACGTAACAGGTAATATCAACAGCAACCAACTGTGGCGCTTAAAACCTGAGACCGGTGAAAAAGTACAAATTGGGCTCTTCCCAACACGTATTAGCGCGATGGCAACGGTGACATCAGAGCAACATGCGTGTTACGAACCAACGGTATTCTCGAGTGATGAACTCACAGGGCTGGATGGTCTAACAGTCAACAATGAACCTCTATTTGAAGGTGGTCTAGCAACGCTTTCATTTAGCCTTGCAGAGGAAGCCAACGAAGATACAACCGTTAATCTTTCCTTTGCAGGATCGGCGGAAATCGCCAAAGACTATCAAACAGCAATCAAACTCGCGTCGTCCAATGAGACCGTCGCAACGATAGCGAGTGATGGCTCTGCAACCTTTACCATCCCAGCGGGTACGAAAGACATATCTCTAACTATTGAAACGGTTTTGGATAGCCGAACTGAAGGTAATGAAACCTTAACTGTTGATGCATGGGTCAAATCCAATAAGAGCGATCTCCAACAAGGTACCGTGACCATCACTGAGGTGGATCCAACATTGGAAATAAGCAGCATTACCATCGATGGCTCAGCGCCAGAATCGGGGATTTTCTATGGTACTAGAGTGACATTGAATAAAGCGGTCAGTGTCGACACACCCACTTTCCGCTTCCTTGCTGGAGCCGGCGAGACCTCTACTGCCACTGAGGATGTCGACTTTGCAGATCACTTTGGTGATTTCATGTTCTTCGACGCCAATAACCAGTTGATTTCAAAGTCTGTTCACTTCTTGTTGGACGGTCCTAATGGCCAAAGGGGCAACCCATCAGTTATCACGCTTCCTGCTGGTACTAAATCCATAGTAGTAGGCATTGGAATTTTCAGTGACACAGTTAGAGAAGGTAACGAAACCTTTAATGTCATTGCTGCTCTAAAACATGGGTTTACAGATTTGCAGAGTGCAGTCGTCACCATTCAAGATGACGACTAATTGAGACCAAAAAGGAGCGATTTATCGCTCCTTTTCTTATTCGTTTTTTTCCTTGGATTACCGCTTCGCACGCTGCAAAAACTTATCCAACTCATTGGCAAATTTCTGTCTTTCCTGCTGACTCATAGCTGCAGGGCCTCCGGTTTGAATACCGCTTGAACGCAGCGTATCCATAAAGTCGCGCATGTTCAGTCGTTGGCGGATATTCTCCGGCGTATATAACTCGCCACGGGGATTCAACGCGACGGCCGATTTCTCAATAACTTCAGATGCCAAAGGAATGTCTGCGGTGATGACCAAATCGCCCTTCTCAACCCGTTTAACGATTTCGTTATCTGCCACATCAAACCCTTTTTCGACCTGAACGCTGCGAATATAGCGTGAAGGAGGTGTTCTCAATGATTGATTAGCTACCAGCACACATTCGGTTTGCGTGCGGTCTGCGGCGCGAAATAGCACCTCTTTGATCACGGTTGGGCAAGCGTCGGCATCAACCCAGATTATCGGCATGTCTTTTTCCTGTCTTCGATTTTGCCTGAACATTATCAGCGAGTCCGATCTCTCGCAACGGTTTACTCTGGCTTTCCACGCTCTTGGCTGGCGTAATAAGCGGCGATGTCTTTTATATCCTGATCGCTCAATACCGACATTTGCTGACGCATCATATTACCCATTGCGCCATTTCGCTCCCCTGCCTGATAAGACTTCATCACATTGTATAGATAAAGCGCATTCTGGCCGTTGATGTGCGGATAGTCTTTCTTTGGCGTATAACCCGTTTCACCATGACAGAATTGGCAGGTATAAGCCTTTTGCTTTCCTACAACAGGATCACCTTCTCCCTCGATTGCCATGACATGGGTTGATAAAAGGACTGCACCCAGCGCTCCCAAGATTCTCAGCATCGTTTTTTTCCTTTTCTTTTCGTCAGGCTAAAGATGCCGAACTTCTAAGAAAGGGACTTTGTGTCTGATCAATTCTGCCGTATCGCCGACTGTGATTTGCGCAAGAATTCACACTCGCACTAAAAATGTATGAAATCAGACCCATATGAAAATGTCTAAAACTTATTTATCAGTGCATGGTTCTCGATACTGACATTTACATTTCATTGAGAGTTCACGAACTTTTAACAATCGAACCCCAGAATTCGGTTCCGGCAGATAGTCAAACGCATAGACACCCTGCGTTTGCGGAAATCACACGATTAATTATTAAAACCATCTGGAAAGGAAGTCATCGTGAGCAAACATATTGACCAACGCCAACTGGACAACGAGCCAGAGTTCAACCGTTTTATCGATGCGGCGATGAATCGTCGTCATTTCCTGCGTGCTGCTGGTGCAGCAGGCTCTGTGGCTTTCTTCGCGGCAAGTCCGGTTGCAAAAGCGGTTGCGGGTTCTATGGACAAGAGCAAGCTGATGGGCTTTGAAGCGATTCCCGCTTCCACTGCTGATACTGTTGTTGTTCCAGACGGCTATGTCGCTGAAACACTAATTTCTTGGGGTGACGCTCTGTTCCCTAACTCTCCAAAGTTCAGCCAGTCGAACGATTCCAAAGCACAGGAAATGCAGTACGGTGATAACACTGATGGCATGACCTTCTTCCCGCTGTCGGACGACCGCGCGGTGCTGGTCGCGAACAATGAATACACCAACAACGAATATCTTTACACCCATCAAGGTAAGAACATTTCTGCCGACGACGTGCGTAAAGGCCAAGCGGCACATGGTGTTTCTATCATCGAACTGGTGAAGAAAGACGGCAAGTGGGAAGTTAACACTGAAGGTCGTCTGAACCGCAAGATCACGGCTTACACGCCAATGGAAATGACAGGCCCAGCGCGTGGCGATGATCTGCTGAAAACCAAGGCAGACCCTGAAGGTGGTGAGACCATTCTGGGTACTTACAACAACTGTGCAAACGGCCAAACGCCATGGGGCACTTACCTTGCCTGTGAAGAGAACTTCAACGGTTACTTCGCGGCCTCTGAAGAAGTGGATCTGGGCCCTACCTACAAGCGCTATGGCATCAAAGACAAAGACTGGGGCTACGACTGGTGGAAACATGACGAGCGTTTCGACGTAGCAAAAACACCAAACGAACCACACCGTTTTGGTTGGGTCGTCGAAATCGACCCAATGGATCCAAACTCTAAGCCGAAAAAACGTTCTGCACTGGGTCGTTTCAAACACGAAAACGCAGCACTGACTATCAATAAAGACGGTCACGTTGTGGTTTATCTTGGCGATGACGAGCGTGGCGAACACCTCTACAAATTCGTTTCGAAGAACAAATACAAGCCAGGCACTCACGCTTCAAACCGAGATCTGCTGGAAGAAGGCACGCTCTACGTGGCGAAGTTCGACGGTAAAGAGGGCGAACTGAACGGTAAGGGCGAATGGGTTGAGCTGACCTTTGGTAAGAATGGCCTGACACCAGAAAACGGCTTCAAGAGTCAAGCCGAAGTGATGATCTTCGCCCGCGAAGCAGCAACACAAGTTGGTGCGACCACCATGGACCGTCCAGAGTGGGTTGCCGTTCATCCAGACAACAAACATGTGTTCTGCACCCTGACCAACAACAAATACCGCGGTGTTCGCGAGAACCAGCCATTGAACGTGGCTAACCCTCGCGAGAAAAACCCGTATGGCCACATCATTCGCTGGGAACCACAAGGTGGTGACCACACCGCGTCTGATTTTAAATGGGACATTTTTGTGATGGCGGGTAACCCTGAAGTTCAGGAAGGCCTGATGGCAGGTACGCCAAACATCAACAAAGACAACATGTTCAACAGTCCAGACGGTATTGGTTTTGATGGCGCTGGTCGTCTGTGGATCCAGACTGATGGTAAGTACTCAAACGAAGGCAAATTCGCTGGCATGGGTAACAACCAAATGCTGTGTGCAGACCCGAAAACTGGCGAAATCCGTCGATTCCTGACGGGCCCAATCGCTTGTGAGATCACTGGCCTGACATTCTCGCCTGACTACAAAACCATGTTTGTCGGTATCCAGCACCCTGGTGAAGATCTGGCTCCTTCACACTTCCCTGACGGCGGTGATTCTGTGCCACGCTCAACCGTGATGCGTATTACCCGCAAAGACGGCGGCGTGATCGGCGCTTAACCAGCAACAAGCTCACCTAGTTGAAAACGGCTCCTGATATGGAGTCGTTTTTCTTTTCTGGCGCGTTAATTTAAATCAGTGTGTCACTTGGGGTCAGCGTCATGCGTGTAGACACGGCATGCAACGCGATAAGGTGCAAAAGCTCTGAAACTGTCGTGCTGAGATCCGGCAAAATTGCCACCTCATATTTCTCCGCCGCTTTTGATATCGCAGTATGCGTAACACAGTTCTGCGTCATCATACCTGCCACCCAAAGTCGCTCAATGCCTTTCTCTGCCAATACCGCTTCCAGGTTGGTTTGTTCAAAGCTGTCGGCAAAGTGCTTCACCACAACCGCTGCGTCCGGAGCTGCCGCCAGTACGTCAGCATGAATATCCGCACCTGCTGTTCCTTGGTTAAAGAAAGGCGATAAACCCATTGCTGGATCAGCGATATGCTGGACATGGATGATTTCCACACCCTCTGCCTTCGCTTGTTCCATAAAAGCCACAATGCGGTCTTTAGTTTCTTCCGCTTGCCAAAGAGGGAACGCGCCGTTTTCGAAATAGTCATTTTGAAGATCAATCACTAACAGGGCTGTCTTTTTCATTACTGTCTCCTTGTTTGTTGGAGTCATTATGGTGCAGCGATGAAAATTCAAACAGTGACCCAAAACACCAATAACGATAAGATTGGGTCATTATTGATAGTTTGTAAATCATCACAATGATACAGGTTGCAGTCTATGCCTTTGAGGGAATGAGTCCTTTCCACCTTTCCGTCCCATGCGTGGTGTTTGCCGATGCAGCCGGCGATTTTTCAGTGACGGTGTGCAGTGAGCTAGATACGCCGATAAACACTACTGCAGGTTTCAGCATCCAAACCGAACATGGTTTAAGCAACATGGACGATGCCGATATCATCATTATTCCCAGCTGGCATTCACCCTATCAGCCCCCATCCAACGCTTTGGTTAACGCTCTCAAGGCAGCACATAACAGAGGTGCCTTAGCGGTGGGGTTGTGTCTTGGAAGCTTTGCGCTTGCGGCGGCCGGGCTCCTTGATGGAAAGCGCGCGACCACACACTGGGCGTACTTTGACGCTTTTAAGTCTCTGTTTCCGCACATCGCTATCGATAGTGATGTGCTTTATGTAGAGGAAGGCAATGTAATCACTTCTGCCGGTACAGCAGCAGGTCTGGATTGCTGCCTTCAGATTGTCAGAAACCTAAAAGGTAGCGCAGCCACCAATGACATCGCCCGTCTATTGGTTGTGCCACCACAACGTCAGGGTGGGCAGTCTCAGTTTATTTCAATGCCTGTGCCGGAACGAGGTGGAGACAAGCGGTTAGCTATTCTGCTTGATGAGGTGCTGAAATCGCTTAAAGAGCCTCACTCCATAGATGCGTTGGCGGAAAAAGCCATGATGAGCAGGCGTACCTTCACACGCAGATTTCAAACCATCACCGGCCGCTCCTTCGGGCAATGGCTACTTTCCGCAAGACTGGCGCATTGTCAGCGTCTTTTAGAATCCACCTCATTAGATATCGAAAATGTCGCCTTTGAATCCGGCTTCAATAACGCCATTACTCTTCGCCATCACTTCAAGAAATCCTTCGGTGTTACACCCTCTTATTGGAGAAAGATGTATCGCGACTAAACATTAGCTGTAAATAAATTAGTGTTTAATTTAACAACATTGCGTTCTTAAAATAAGAATCACGTTTCAGTGCAGCGAAGAGGAAAGCTATTCATTTATTTATCAAAGTAAATGATATTCGTCGGTGGTAGGGTGCGTTCCTAGACATTTTTACAACTTGCTATCCAGAAGTTTTGACTGCGGTTGTCACATGTCAGCCTGTTCCAGGAATAAAAATCTAATTGTAAAAACCTAAAGGACATAGGAGCCGGGAAATGAAAAAGACACTGCTATCATCACTCGTACTAGCAGCCAGCACTTTTAGCATGTCAGCTGCAGCAGCAGAGTGTGATGGTAACCTTTACACCATGAACGCAGGCCGCGGCGATGTAGGTGTGCTTGTGAACGTTCACGAAGGTCTTGCTCGCAGCATTACGCGTCAACAATTCCACACGGAAGCCGTTAATCTCGCTGAGATTAATTCTCGCGCGCTATTCAGTGCTTCCGCGATGGCTTACGATGCAGCCAATAACCGCATTTATTACGCAAGCACACCAACACCAGACAAGTTCTATATCGACGGTGTTGAAGAGGGTGAGTTTACCGAGCAGGAAATTGCCGATCTGCCTTTTCTACCAAACAAATACCAGCCATATGAGTTAGCGTATTTTGATGTCGCATCGCAAACTCACCACGTAGTTGGCTCAACCAACTATCAAATTTGGCGAATGACCTTCGACCCAGAGACTGGAACGCTTTACGGTTCTGATATCCGTCGACTGTTCACCATCGACCCTTCGACTGGCGAGCAAACTATGATTGGTAATCTGGATTTGAATATTCGTCTTGGTGGCTATGCGAACTGGGGTGATTTGATCTTTAAAGACGGCGAACTGCTGTTTGTTACCAATACGCGCGTCTTTAACGTGAGCACTGAAGATGCTTCAGCAACCGTGAAATTCTTCCACTATGTTGATGAAATCACAGCGGCTACGCTTGATCAAAACGGTGAAATCTTGGTTGCGGCGATGAACAACAACGTGACGGGGCATCAGAACAGTACCAATCTTTGGGTTCTGGATTCGACCACGAATGACCAAAACTTTGGTAGTCAATCACATGCTGGTTTGGTGCCAATGCGTATTGATGCGATGACACGAGTAACGGCAGAAACCGATACCTGTTACGCGCCGATGTTCCTGCCTAACTAAGCCTAGGAATTTACGAGAAAAGCCAACCTTTTCGGTTGGCTTTTTTATGTCTCACTGTGCGGCGTCAGTGGTAAAAAGAAGTGAAATACCCACGCTGGGCCAATCAAAAGGAACTGCACATCTTTAAAGAAAGAGGGCTTTTTACCTTCGATATGGTGCCCGACGAACTGCATAATCCATAACACCACAAACATCACAGTAGAAATCAGGAAGATATCAAATCCAGCACTATCCAATTCCACCAGCACCATGGTGCAAAACGCGGAGAATATCGCCATCACAACAAAGGCTTTGAAAGAAAGCGCAAGGTAGAAGAGCAATACTAACGCCAACACAATAAAGTATGGGGCAATCGTCGCTCCAAAAACGGAAAGAGAGGGGATCAGCCAAAGCAGCCCCGCGACAGAAAAGAAAATGCCCGGCACTGCCACTTTGTGAATTTTCTGATTGGTTGGGTTTTGGTGGCTTTCGCCGTACTCCTCAAACCATTCTTCCAAGCTTTTCATCCATGATTCCTTATGATTTGACCCTTCTTTCCATATAAACAAAGTGCTCATCTTCATTCACGTACGTAAAGCCAAAATGTTGATACAGCGCAGAAACCCGGTTTCCTTGCAGATAACTGAGTTTGACGGGCAAGCCTTCGCTGTCGGCTTTGTCCAAACATGCTTGCAGGATAGAGGAGCCAATACCTTTGCCCTGATATTCAGGCCAGACGAAAAAACGGCGAAAGTAATAATGATCATCGTACTTCTGAAGCAAGAAGCTGCCGATGCGCTCGCTATCAAGCTCAATCACCTGAGGTATCGCGTCTTCCCATTCTTCTTGATGAATACGCCGTTGCACATCGTCGTCCCAACCAAATACCGCTTCCACCACCTCCCCTTCTGCCTGCTTTTTTACTTCAAGCAGAAACTCATAGTCTTCGATGGTCGCCAAACGGTGCGTTATTGCCTTCATATCGCTTTGAAAATCTCCAAAATCACGGGGACGACGGACAATACCAGTAACGCCGCCATAAAGTAATTGAACGCTTTACGACGGGCTGTAGATGACAGTACCCGTTTCAATGCCGACCCGAACAATAACCAAATACCTACGCTTGGAAATGACACCACAAAGAAGGTCGCGGCAATGGTCAAATTTTGGCTGTAATAACCAGCACCTAAGGTGGTAAAAGCCGCAATCGCTCCAGTTGCGACCACCCATGCTTTGGCGTTCACCCATTGGAAAAGTGCGCCCTTCATGAACGTCAGTGGTTTAGCTTCCGTGCCGCTTTCCGCTATCTCCCCAGAGCGGGCAATCAAAAAAGCAAGATAGAGAAGATAAGCTGTACCAACACATTTAATGATGAAGTGAAGCTCAGGAAACTGCTGGAAGACTTGCCCAAATCCAATGCCTACCAGAAATAGCATCAGCGCGAACCCAAAGCAGATCCCACACATCAGCGGCAGGCTTTTCTTCACGCCGAAGTTAGCACCGGAAGACATCAAGAGAAGATTGTTTGGGCCAGGTGTGGCAGAGGCAGAAATCGCGAAAAGTGTTACGGCAATCAGGTAATCCATATCAGCTGTCATCCCTAAGCGTTGGCGTCTCTATCAAGACAACCCGAAGCAAGAGCATTCTGAGAGTTCGGGTATAGACAACCTTGTGCCTCGCCCAGGGATTTTCAAGTGTTACTGACTGTTTTGATACCAATCGTAGTAAATATCTGCTCATCCTAGCTTGTTAAAATGCTCGATAACTGCGTTGGAAAATTTGACTGTAGAATAACTACTTATCGAAATTTTCCGCCTTGTTTTCGAGCATTCTTCCTGCGCTATTTCTGATCAGCTACTTACTGAGATTGGTATGAATCATTTTTGATCGCTTTCCTTGAGGAATAGATAGAAAGGCAGCCCAAAAGCCACGCCGATCGTCAATGTACCTGCAATCGCCCAACCACGGAGCCTTACGTTGTTATCCTTGCCATCAACCACGATGAAAACGATAAGCGCCACCCCCGCTATGATGACATCCAGCCACGCCATCATGCTGATGGGGTTTGCCATCGCATCAGTAAGAAGCTGAGAAACATTTAGGCCATTCTCCACCAGCCAAACTCCAAAAGCAGCATAGGGAAACAGTGCCCCAAGAACGGCAAAAATGAAGTAGATGATCGCCAAGGTTATTCTCCTTTTCTGCTAAGTCCATAGATCGCATGGTCCACCACACGACCGTTAAGATTTTCGTTACGGGTGATGATCCCTTCAAGCACAAAGCCAAGGCGTTCAGCCAGTTTTCGACTTGGCAGATTCTCCGTTGCCGCCGCGATTTGGACTTTTTCTATTTCCAACTCTTGGAAAGCGATATCTATCAATGCCTGAACACTGCGAGAGGCAATGCCTTTTCCCTGAAAAGATTCACTCAGCCAATAGCCAACTTCCACTTTCTTGAGCTCGTGGTTAATTGAGTTGAAACTGATATTGCCCACAACCTCACCGCGATAAACCATGGCGCAGGTCAGAGATTTACCTTCCGCATAGTCGTGAAGCGAGCGCTTTACGAAGCTTTCAAAGAATGCCTCTCCATTGGCATGAGGAGGCCAGGCCAACCATTGCGACAAATACTCTCGCTCTCTGCACACGATTTCATAGAAGTTTTTAGCAAAAGAGGGCTGAACTAACGCTAAAGAGAGGTCATCGGTGATTTGACGCGTAAACATAGGTATTTGCCTCTTTTTAGGGTCTGTTGACCTTCTTTGCAACACAGATCAGCGAATTCGAGTTTTCTGACCATTCAGATCTTCGCCAGTCAGCATATCGCTTGTCGATAGTAAAACCTGCCTCGGCGAGACATCGTTCAATGGTTTCTTTTGAACGATATTTAAGGTCAATGCCCGCTTCTTTGACGCTACCATCGGCATAGATGCGCCTGGATAGTGAATACAATACTTTGTTTTCACTATCATATCTTTCCGAACGCCTAAAAAATTGGACTTGTTCACCTTTCGCATCAAGGTAGCTGGGGCAAGCTTTAAAATCATCGTCCAAAATTAGATTTTGAGGTGTCGGCAGGCGGGTATCAAAGACAAATAGACCATCTGGGTTTAAGTGCGCTGCGACGTTCGACAGTAATCTTGCGAAGTCATTATCGTTTGCAAAGGCTTGAAAGGCATTGCCCGTCATAATCACGATATCAAATCGTGAATGCAGTGAAAAAGTGACTGCATTACGTTCTAAAAACCTGACTGAAAGCGTTGGACCGACTTTCTGCTTGGCACGCTTCAGCATATCAGGAGAAAGATCAACACCCACTACGTGTTCGAGTTTTTCTGCCAATGGAATCGTCACGATTCCGGTTCCGCAACAGATATCAAGCAGACTCTTTGCTTGCTTCTCCTCTATCAACTGATCAATGAGAGCAATGTCATCTTCATACAAATGGGCATATTGTTGGTCGTAGTCTTCTCCAGACCAGAATTCAGAGAGATCCTGCACACTACTTCTTTGTTTTATCGAGAGAAACAAGGAGTTTACCCTGTCCACATAACCCCGCAGAGATCAATATAAGAAGTTTAGAGATAGCTCGAAACCTCAATCAGGTTTCCTGCGGGATCCCTGAAATACACAGATGAAATCGCCCTCCACTGTGCCTATTCTTTGCTGTGGGCCTTCCAATACGCAATTTCATGAATACATATACCCAAATCATCTATTTTTCAGTGTTCTTATATTTACCACTAAGCAATTAAATGCATAAAACATAATGCGAATAAATTAAAGATGAGAAAAGAATTAATTTATCATTAGAATGCAGCATAGGACTTTCAATTCACTTTCTATCAATAGACAGATATTTCATTATTTATTAATCACTTACTGAACCATACTAAATTCAATCGAACTCCACATTCGCTTTTACCAATCATAGCCATCGATTATTTCCCTTTTATCGATTGTGGTTTCTATTCCTATAATCCAAGTATGACGAATATTTGGACAAAATAATTAAAGGATAATTATGACCATTTAGATGAGTTACGACTTCCTCAGCAATAACAGAATGTTAGCCATCAATAGCAATGCGAATATTGCAGAAATTGCTATGGGTCTACTTGTCTAAAAAATTTAGAAAACGCTAATAAAAATTGCGAGCATTAATTAAAAAATTAATTCACAAATAACAAAAAATTTCTTTTTCTAAAAATTAGTATCATTCGAAATTTCTGATGAACTTACCAAATAAAATACTTATTAACATCAAAAAATAATAAGTATTTCACAAAAAGAAAAAGCAGTTGGCACGACTCAAAGGAGGCAATTATGTTTAAACGCACGCTACTCTCTATTGCATTATCTGGAGCTTTACTCTCTTCCCCTGTTATGGCCCAAGGCGAGCCAAAATCTAATCAGTTTTGGTGGCCTGATCAGCTCAATCTAGCTCCACTCCGTGACCATGGTCAGGAATCCAATCCCTTCGGCGAAAGCTTTGACTACGCATCCGCCTTTGAACAACTCGACCTCAATCAAGTTAAGAAGGATATTTCAGAGGTCTTAACCACATCTCAGCCTTGGTGGCCGGCAGATTATGGACACTACGGGCCCTTCTTCATTCGTATGGCCTGGCACGCAGCAGGGACTTACCGTGTTCATGACGGACGCGGCGGTGCAGGTGGTGGTCAACAACGCTTCGACCCACTCAACAGCTGGCCGGATAACGGCAACCTCGACAAAGCTCGTCGCCTACTTTGGCCGGTGAAGCAGAAGTACGGTGCAGCACTTTCCTGGGCTGATTTGATGGCACTCACCGGCAATGTAGCCCTTGAGTCAATGGGCTTTAAAACCTTCGGATTCGCTGGTGGACGTGAAGATGACTGGGAACCAGATCTGGTTTATTGGGGCCCTGAAGAAGAAATGCTGGCGGATGAGCGCCGCGACGAAAACGGTAATCTGAAAGAAGGTTTGGCTGCCGTTCAAATGGGTCTGATTTACGTAAATCCAGAAGGCCCGGGCGGTAACCCGGATCCACTTGCTGCCGCCAAAGATATCCGTCACTCATTCGGCCGTATGGCAATGAATGATGAAGAAATCGTTGCTCTGATCGCAGGTGGCCACACTTTCGGTAAAGCGCACGGCGCGCACAAACCGGAAGAGTGCTTGGGCGATGCACCAGCTGCTGCACCTGTCGAAGACCAAGGCTTTGGTTGGAAAAACAAGTGTGGCGATGGTAATGGTAAAGACACCATTACCAGCGGGCTGGAAGGCGCATGGACTGTCACCCCAACGCAATGGACCACCAACTTCCTAGATAACCTGTTTAACTTTAATTGGGTACTTACTGAAAGCCCTGCAGGTGCGAAGCAATGGGTTCCTGACAGCGAAAGCGCCAAGCTTCTGGTGCCTGATGCGCACGACCCAACCAAACGCCATGCACCCATCATGTTCACCACTGATCTGGCACTCAAAGAAGATCCTCAGTTCCGTGCGATTGCAGAGCGTTTCCGCCAAAATCCGGAGGATTTTGAACTGGCATTCGCAAAAGCCTGGTTCAAGCTAAACCACCGTGACCTTGGCCCTCGAGCACGCTATATCGGCGCTGAAATTCCAGAAGAGATTCTGGTGTGGCAAGACCCGGTTCCCGCTGTTGACCACCCTTTGATCACTGACCAACAAGCTCAGGACATCAAGGCTGCTATTTGGGAGACAGGGCTCACTGTCCCTGAATTGGTAAGAGCCGCTTGGGCCTCAGCTGCCAGTTATCGTGGCACCGACATGCGTGGTGGTGCAAACGGTGCTCGCGTAGCCCTTCAACCTCAGATCGACTGGGCGGTAAACAATCCTAAAGAACTACAGAAAACGCTGAAAGCGCTGACCAAGGTTCAAAAAGCATTTAACAAAAACGCAGGTGATACCCAAGTGTCTCTGGCAGATGTGATTGTCCTTGGTGGTAACGCAGCCATTGAGAAAGCAGCCAAAGACGGCGGTTTCGATGTCTCTGTTTCGTTCAATCCAGGGCGAACAGACGCCAGTCAGGAAATGACCGATGTCGAATCGTTTGCGGTGCTTGAACCGACGGCCGATGCGTTCCGAAACTACTACGATGCTTCTCGCAACTACCGTTCTCCGGCAGAAATGCTGGTAGAGCGAGCAGACCTGTTGACACTGACCGTACCTGAAATGACAGCGCTGGTCGGTGGTATGCGTGCGATGAATGCCAATAGCGACGGTTCGACCAACGGCGTATTTACTGATAAACCCGGCACACTGAATAATGCCTTTTTTGTGAATCTGCTGGATATGTCGAATGCGTGGAAGCCTTCTGAAACGGAAGAAGGCATCTATGTGGGTTATGACCGTGCAACAGGAGACCAAAAATGGACGGCGACACCTGTTGACCTCATCTTTGGTTCAAATGCCGAATTGCGCTCCATTGCCGAGGTTTACGCCTCTAATGACGCTCAGCAAAAGTTTATTGATGACTTTGTTCTCGCTTGGACAAAAGTGATGAACAACGATCGATTCGACCTCAACTAATCCATTAACGCACAAGCGTTTTCGCGCCATCTTTGATGGCGCTTTTTTTTGCTTTTTACTCACAGACAAACCCCACATCGTCTTTCACAACAGTCTTTTGCCATTCCAGCCGTACTCAACCCAATCCCGCCGCATTAGGCTTATACCCAAACAACCTGAAGATGCTTGTCTTCAGGTTGTTTGGGTATAAACAGCCACTTCTATGAGGACATTAGGTCTCAAGGTTTGGCGGTCATACGTCCCCAAGGTTTTTCCATGGGCTGACCCATGTGGAAAGCAATAGAGCATGGAGGTTTAACCATGTGGAAGGTAATCAAGGATGCAATTGCTAGGGTGTTTCCTATGACAATTTCGATTCATCCCGCCGTCGATAAAGGCGTGCGAACAAACGAGGTCGCTGGCTTCTCTGGCGACTCCTTAACGTGTCACTGCAACAACGACCCTGTCGTGGTCAGCATTTCTGCCCAAACTGCTCACAATCATGTCTGCGGCTGTTCTAAGTGCTGGAAACCAGAAGGTGCGACCTTCTCCCATGTCGCTGTGGTACCCAAAGACCATGTTTCTGTTGAGCAGAACGCCGATAAACTCTCCATCATAGATGAAAGTGCGGCGATTCAACGCCACGCCTGCCGCGATTGCGGCGTGCACATGTATGGACGAATTGAAGATACCAATCATCCATTCTACGGCCTCGATTTTGTTCACACAGAATTGTCGAGCAATGATGGGTGGTCAGCACCGGAATTTGCGGCATTTGTGTCATCAATCATCGAATCTGGTACGCCGCCGAGTCAAATGGAGGCGATTCGCAGTCAACTCAAAACGCTGGGGTTAGAGCCCTATGATTGTCTCTCCCCGCCATTAATGGATGCCATCGCCACACATATCTACAACCAAAGAAATCCAAGCGACTAAAGGTAATACATTTAAGGGCGATGGGAACGCATCTTGGAAATATTCCCATTACCTCGATACCCGAAGATGCAGGATTCAGGTTGTTTGGCTTTACGTTAGTGTCTCTCTTTTGAATGTTTTTGCCGGTAAATTGCCGGCATTTTTTTACAGATTCAGCGACAACCCGCCATTATTAGCCAATAGTAATAGCAAGTATTTACATACCAAAAATGTCGCCATTATTGGACATTTTAATGACCAAGCATATCGTAAAGTTGCACAACAATGGATGAATAAGAGCTGCCAACTATGTGCAATTTACGTCAACGCTTCCCCAGAACATGGAGCTTCTTCGCAACGCCTGTCCGCATGACGACAGATGTTTTCACACGCTTGCTCCGCTTTCTCTACAACTGGCTGATAAGCTTGCTGGAAACCGGTGAACTGACCATTGAACTTGAATCTGTTGGCCTGACGCCTCAAGCAGCGAAAGCTCGCTGGCAACGAGACCGAGAAGGTGTCATCGCCATGGCGCAGCGCAATCAGGTTAAGCTAGAAATAGCAATGAGGCTCAGAGATATCAACGGTAATCTCGTCCCTCCCTCAGATGAAAGGTATGACTTCCATGTGGTGATGGGAAAAGGCTACTTCCCCATCGTCGGTAACCTGCTAATCCCCACAGGCTCCGGTACCTTTCGCGGGCAAGGCAGTTATGTCAGGCGAAAAGCGCTCTCCGGTGCATTACGGGATGTCACTACCCACCCTACGGCGCTGTGTCCTATTGGCGGATCAAATAACGATGGGATCTACACCCAGTGCGGCTCCAGCCGTATCTTTGACTTTGCCGTAAGCGGCTGTCTGAAAGACCCTGGCGATGGCGGCAATGGCATTATGATCGGACATACACCCCCTCAACCGAGTGTCGCTGCCAGCTCTCAACCCAACTCCCCAAAATATTGGGCGGGTCAACCTAACCGCATGCCACAAAAACGATTTGGGTTGCCTCTGGTATGGGAAGAGATAACCGATTTCACGCTGAATAACGGCGAAGGAGATACCGAAATCATCGTTCCTGCACGCGGCACCTATACAGATTCAAAGGAAGTACTGCTGGACGACACCATTGATGTTCCCCTCGTTAGATGGGTGCGCGCTTACGATGCGAACGGCAAAGAGGTCGCCCGCATTGCGAACATCGGCAAAAAGCTCGACGGCAAATACGTTGGGATCAAAGCCTCCGACAAACAAACCACCAGCAAACCGCGCGAAGAAGGCGAAACGCGGGTGTATCACAAGCCAATTAAACGCCTGGACACAACCACCACCGTGGTGGTGCCGGGTGGGCTGCCCTCCAACACCAAAACCGTTGAAGTCTCATTCTACAACTTGGAACCCCACTACACCCTGCTTTCTCAGATGACTCCGTATCTACCCGGCAACTATTCCACCACTGCCCGCGCTTCTTACAACGAGTTTATGAACATCGTCGTTGATGCTATGCCTTGGAATGGGTTTGTTGGCATTGATGGCGCGTACAACACCCATGTCAACCTGATGGCGCGTGAAAACGGGCTCGACGGATGGTATTTCCCCGGCGGTTATGAAGACTACATGCACAACAGTTTCATCGGCTGTGCCGCGGTCAACAATGACGGTTGGGGCATCTATATGTCAGACCCTACGCTTGGCAGCAGAAACCCGACTGATGAAAACCGCTGGCCAACCCCGGATGGTCAACTGGAGGTTCACCGCAAATGGACCTACATTGCCTCTTCGAACGATCTCGGTAACTTTGACTGCTACGGTAACAAAGGCGGAGCGTTATATATGGGCGCTTCTTCCAACTCGATGCAAACCGGCAGCGCCGAACACCATTTCGACAGCAACAATTACGACCCCTTCAACACGACCCAGTATGGTGACCGTGCAGATCGCAACCCTCTGCGTTGGACCAGCCTTATCGTGTTCACTGCTGACGCAAGGCAGAATGAACTGGTGATCACCAGCACGCCGACTGACTCACGCCGGGTGACTTATTGTAAAGCACGTTTGTTTTGGGAAACGCCAAGGTCAAATAATCCAGACAGCAATATCTATAGTGGACTGAGCGGCAATCACTACACGCATCCAAGGTCGGATGATTTGGGTTCTTTAGTCAACGTTCGTCCACCCTCTATCGCTCACCTGCATATCACCCCATATGACGAACATGAGCGGGCGGCTGGTGATCTGCAAGCGGAGAAAGGCGGCGCAGTGGAATTACAGGGGTTGTTTTCCGCGACCAGAACCGTGCTGTTCAGACCTTGGATCTATGAAATTTCACCACCGAAGAACCACCTTCCCCATGGCTGGAAGGTAGTGTTTTCCGCCAAAGACAAAAAGCTACCTGGCGCAGGGAAAGATGTTTCCCTTTCCGCTGATTCAATTGGTATTGCAGGCCAGCATAAGTTGGACACCTTGTACTTCGGCACGCACGTACATAACTTCAGGGGTGTGTCTATCGAACCCGGAAAAGTCTTCACTATATCTACCGACATACCCTTTCTGAGCGAAGATTTTGATGGTATCGACATGAACCTGTTGTCGGTTTCGGCGAACTATCTGGTCGACGAAATCAAGAAGACAGCAGGAACGCCAGCACCGAAACTGCCAACGTCCCTGTTAATCATGCCTGCCAGAATACGTTTGTGGAAAAATGCAGCTGGCGCGAAGAAGTTTTACGTGGAAATTCCGCTGCTGAATACCGATGACGACGCCGTCAGTTTTCCAGATACCACTGACCGTAAACACTATTTCAAGATCAAAGTGGAGACTGCCACAGAAGACGATTCAGTCTAGCTGAGTCATCCATAATAGGAGAAAGATAAGAGAAAGGGAGAGCTTGGGCTCTCCCTTTCTCTTGCATTCGCGGATTGATTAAGCCCACTTCACCGATTCAGGCAACGTTTGCTCGAGAGCGAAGATATGGCGAATCAATTGCGCTTCATGGGTTGCTTCGTGTTCAAGCAAATAAACCAATAACTCGTCGCGCTCTGGCGTCCAGTTGCTAATGGTATTTACCACTTCGTCGAACGCGACTTCGGAAGATTTCAGTTTCTCGATCACATCGCCACGATTTTCGGTCGATGCCAGTGAACATTCAAAGCCTGCCCACTCGCCTTTCAGCAACGATTTTGTATAGCTCTCCCTTGCACCGACAATACACCACATATGTTCACCAACAGACTTATTCTTCGGTACATTCAAGTGGGTGGTAAACAGCTCTGGGTTTAAGGTATCAACAATCTCATTCAATGATTGAAAACGTTCGCGCAGGTTCTTTAATACAACGTTTCTCATGGTCTTCCTTGGGCTTTGAAACCAAAATCTGCACGAACCTTACCACATTGAAATGCTGTATATTTAGACAGTTATCTCAAATCAGATTTCTGACCACCAAATAAAATATGTTATGAGATTTCATATCACTACAGGCTCATCGAACGCTGAAAAGATTGCACCATGATATTGATTACAAAGCGGCTCAGGTTAAAGCTAGCAGTCGAAAGGCTGCTTAGGCATAACATACTGATTCAAAATCGCATTAGTGACTCAATTAGGGTCTAGAGACGACCTGAATCCGTTAGCTACACTTAGCTCAACACAATAACAACGAGCTAAGGACAAGGACGTTATGAGCATACCGATTCCCCACCGTCCAAGTGGTGTTCTACTTGGTGATCCAGCCGCATCTGTCACCATAGATGTTTTCGTCGACATTCAATGCCCACATTCACGTGCTATATGGCCGAACCTGATGGCGGTAATGGAGCATTACAAAGGGCGGTCTGTGAGCCTGAAAACTCACCTCATTACGCTAAGTAATCACCGCCAGGCGTGGGACATGAGTTTGGGGTTATTTGCTTTGGCAGAGGGTGATGCAGAGAAGTTTTATCGCTTCGCTACCTTCTTATATGAGCGGCAGGATACGTTCTACAACGGCCAGTTTCTCCATAAGACCCATGAAGATCTGAGAAACTTGGTTACTGATTATGCCGTGGAACATGGCAAAGTTGACCGTGAAGCCTTCATCGAGCGAATGGACAGCAGCGATGTTTACGTGCAAGGCAGAACACCGATTCGCTATGCGGCAACACGATCAGTATGGGCGACTCCCACTGTGTTTATTAACAATGCAGGCTTGGTTCCGGTCGACCATAACTCCAGCTTAGAAGACTGGCAGGCAGCGATTGATCCTTTGTTTAAATAGACAAACCAAGCAAAAGAAAAATCAGCCCCGAGAGGCTGATTTTTTTATTCCCTTACAAACCGTTAAGAGAGGTCTGCTTTATCCGCTGCGGCAATCTGTTGTTGCGCTTTTTCGGATTCTGATTTGAGCAAATCAAACCACTTCTTGCCGTCTTTCACGTTCTCCTGGAACCAGATATAAACCGGCGCTGCAGATTCCTGGAACTTGGCTTTTTCTTCCGGAGTTGGCACGTAAAGCTTACCGCCAGCTTTCTTGAAGGCATCGTAAGCAGCAATCGATTTACGCTTCGGAGAAGCGAACGTTGCCTGTTGCAGTGCGCGGAAGCCATCGACAATCACTTTACGTAGCTCTGGTGGCATATCCAGGAAGGCTTCGTTGTTCATATACCAAAGCGCTGACATGTAGGCATGGCCGTCCAAGGTGACGTATTTCAAACCTGCTTCTGGGAACTTCATGCCCATGATGTCGGTAATGCCGTTTTTCGAACCTTCAACCACCCCCGTCTGGAATGAAGTATAAAGCTCAGGCCATGGGATTGGCGTTGGGCTTGCACCCAGTGCTTTCACCAGTTCCTGTGGCAAGTCAGCAACCACGGTGCGGATTTTCAGGCCTTCCAAATCACTTGGCTGTTTTACTGTACGCTTGGTGTTAGCAAAGTTACGCCAGCCGCCAGTATTACCGATCGCCATCAGGCGCAGTTTGTCGTCTGTGTCCGCAAGAATGGATTTACGCAGTTCACGCACAAAATCACCCTGTAGAACGGCTTCTGCGGTTCGGTCATCAGGCAGCACATACGGAAGGTCAAGAACCTGAATGTATGGGAACATATTCGCCGCACCGCCAGAGGTAGAAATGTAGATATCGACTGAACCGTCTTCTACCGCCTGAATACACTCGGTACCGTTTCCACAAAGCTGGGTACCGATGTAGAGATCGACTTTGATTTTGCCGTTCGAGTGAGATTCGACGAAGTCTTTAAAGACGATCAGACCATCATAGTCTTCGTCATTTTCGTTGGAGTTAGCCACTGCGCGAAGGTTGAAGTCCGCCGCCATGGCAGGCACCGACAATGCTGTGGTGGTCATTAATCCAGCCAACAACGCCAGTGCACTTCCCTTCAATGCTGTACGCATTTTATTTACCGTTATTTTCATACTTCACCTTTTCACTTCCGTGATTGCCAGCCCGAAGGCTGTTCCACATAAGGTGAGAACTTACGTTCTCGGTTGCTTGTTAAGAGTAAAAAAACCAAACCGGCTCATGCCAGACCCAACCATTGCGGAATGGTCATGGAAAGAGACGGGAAAAACGTAATCAGGAAGATCACTACCACTTCCACTGCCAGAAACGGCAGAATCGCGCGGGACAGCGTTTCGACTTTCTCGCCGGATACGCTTGATGCCACAAACAGCACCAGTCCCATTGGAGGCGTCGCCAAGCCCACCGTGAGATTCACGCTCATGATGATGGCGAAATGCACTGGGTCTATGCCCAGACTGACAAAAACCGGCGCCAGAATTGGCCCCAGAATAATGATGGCCGGCCCTGCATCGAGGAACATGCCAACAATAAAAAGCAGGATGTTGATAAGGAACAGTAAGATCAGCGGATTCTCACTGATGCTCAGCGTCCAATGCGCCATAGACTCAGCTGCATGGGAAAGCGAGACCACGGTTTTGAACGCCAGTGCTGCGCCAACCAACAATAGAATTACGGCTGACGACTTGGCACTTGCGGTAAAAATGTCCGGGATGTCTTTCAGCTTCACAGTACGAAGCACAAACATGCCGACGACCAAGGTATAAAGCACCGCAACGGCAGAAGCTTCCGTCGGTGTAAAGATGCCACCCAATATGCCGCCCAGAATGATCACGGGAGTTAACAGCGGCCAGAATGCCTTTCTGGTGGCTGTTCCGCGTTCACGCCATGTCGCTTTTTCACTGGCAATTGGCAGGTTTTGGCTTTTCGCCAGCAACGCGATCAACAGCATCAAGCCACCACCAATCATCACACCGGGAACCACTCCCGCCGCAAACAGTGCTGCTACGGAAATTTCCATGGTGTAGGCGTAAATAATCATGATGCCGGAAGGTGGAATGATTGGGCCAATCACCGAAGAAGCCGCTGTAATGGCAGCCGCGAACTTACGCGAGTACCCGTTTTTCTCCATCGCAGGGATCATCATCGAACCGATTGCAGAGGTATCGGCGACAGCAGAACCGGAAAGCCCTGCAAACAGCATGCTCGACATTACGTTCACATGGGCCAGACCACCGCGTACATGGCCAATAAGTGATTGAGAGAAATTCACCAGACTCAGGGTGATCCCACTCCGGTTCATCACCTCACCCGCGAGCATGAAGAATGGAATAGCCATCAGCGGGAAAGAATCAATACCGTTGTAGATATTACGAAATAGCAGGGGAATATCCCTGTCCATGCCTTCGGCATATAGCATGAACCCCGGAGCGGCGAGCAGCGCGAAAAACACTGGCATGCCGACGAGAAGGAAAACTAAAAACAGAGGTAGAAAGAAGATCAACATTTACAGCCACATCCTTATGATTACCAACGCCTGACTACTCAGCTTTCTCCAGCTTGCGCAGCGATGGCATCCCCTTCTTTATGAGTAAGCGCTTTCAGGAACATTTCTAAATTCGCGAGCAACATGGTGCCGAAACACACCGGCATCGCGAGATAGATCCAAGCCCGCTTCAGCGGAAAAGATGCTGCACGGGTTCGAAAGCCGCGGTCAAAGAATTCCAGTGCGATGACGAACAGTTGGATCAGTACAGCAAAGGCAATCACCAGCAGCAGAATGCGAATCACCTGCGCCACCTTTGGCGACAGATAATTGAAAATCATATCGATAGAGACAAACATGCCCTTTCGATACGCCTGCCCCGCAACCAGTGCCATCATCCAAATCATCAATGCCCGGGCGACTTCTTCCGGCCAAGGCAATGCAGCATTGAACACATAGCGGCACACCACCTGCAGCAGAATGCTGGACACCATCAAGGCCACCAGCACCCAAGCTACGGATGCACCAATGCGATCCAATGTGTTATTGACGGCTTCCAGCACCGAAATGACTGACTTCACCACTGCCATTAAGCGACTTCTCCTACCTTTCCGAAGCGGCTGCGTTCAAACACCAATCCGTTACCCTGCTGCGAGTGAAAGTCGGTCACTTTGCCAAGCAGAATATCGTGGTCACCTGCACTGACGACGCCGTTTAAGTCACAGTCAAACCAGGCTACAGCACCTTCAATGATGGCACGGCCACTCGGTGCACGTTGGATCTCCACACCACGGAAGCGCTCTTGATGGCTGTCACGACAGAACTTCATCGCAAGCTCGGAATGCTCCACTGCCAGCACGCTGACGGTGTAGCCACCAGACTCCAGAATCGGTTGTTTGGTTGACGATGTGCGGTTAATGCTCCAAAGCACAATTGCTGGCTCCAAAGAAACAGAGTTGAAAGATGAGCACGTCAATCCATAATCCTGCCCTTCATGACGCGCTGTAATCACTGTCACGCCGGTGGCGAAGCAGGAAAGTGCGTTTCTCAGTTCGCGGCTCATGCTACTTCCTCCCCTGCTGCTGCCGTCCAAAGTTCAAACCAGGTTTCTCTATCTATCGAGACATTCAGCGCGTCGCTTATGCCACGGATACGTTCAAGATTGTTGGTGCCCAACACCGGCAAAATGCCTGCAGGGTGTGCGAGTAGCCAAGCAATCGCCACGGCATCAATACCGACATCGAATTTCTCGCCCTCACGATGCAACAAAGGTTTCACTCGCTGTGCCGCCTCGCTGTTGCCAAACAATTCACCACCAGCCAGTGGCGACCATGCCATCGGCTTTATGCCACCTTTTTGCATGAATGCCACTGTGCCGTCGGTAAAGGAATCGCGAGTCATCAGGCTCATTTCAATCTGGTTGGTCACTAATGGATGACGCATACCAGATTGCAGTAATTCCCAATCCCACGATTTAAAGTTCGACACACCGACCGCTTTCACCAAGCCTTCATCTATCAGTGAATCCAGCGCATTCCCTGTTTCACTATGATCCATAAATGGATCCGGGCGGTGTATCAGCAGTAAGTCAAGGTGGTCAGTTTTCAGGTTCTGCAAAGAGTTGGTAACTGACTGACGGATATGCGCTTCTGAGGTGTCGTAGTATTTGACACGGCGGTTCGGGTATTTTTCTGAAAGCAGCATAATGTCGCATTTCGATACCAACTGAATCTGGTCCCGAAGTGAAGGGGTTGCTTCAAGCACCTGACCAAATACCTCTTCACAGGAGTAGTCACCATAGATGTCAGCATGATCAAAGGTGGTGATCCCTTGCTCCAGACACGCATCAACTTTCGCACGAACATGCGCCTCAGAGGTGTTCTCATCATCGGACAAACGCCAAACGCCATAAACTAAGCGGCTGAACGCAGACAGTGAAGGATGCAGTTCTGTGTATTTCATTATTTGCGCTCTCCTGCGCCAAGTGGAGTCAAAGGGGTGGTCGCCGGAACACGTCCGTATTCTTCAGGCATTGAGCAGGTTTTTAGCTCGGGCAGAATTTTCTGGCCGACAATTTCACATTCAGATTGGTGCGGGTAGCCAGAGAAGATAAAGGCACGGATACCCATTTTCTTGTAGCGCTCAATCTTTGTCAGCACCTGATCGACACTGCCCACCAGTGCTGCACCACAGCCAGAGCGGGCGCGGCCAACACCGGTCCAAAGATTCGGTTCGGTAAAACCAAACTGGTCTGCCTGTTCACGCTGATTAGACTGGAAAGCAACACCAAGACTCTTCGAGTCCAATGCGCGCTCGCGAATCGATTGACCAAAATCGTCGTCGAGCTTTGATACCAGAGACTCGGCATATTCACGGGCTTCTGCTTCGGTATCGCGAACAATCATGTGAACACGAAGGCCATAGTCGAGTGTGCGTCCATGACGTTGTGCCACCTCATTCACCGCTTTCATGCGTGATTCCAGCATGTCTTCGGTTTCCGGCCACATCAGGTACACGTCGCAGTCTGAACCACACAGTTCAAGGGCATCCGGAGAATAGCCACCAAAGTAGAGAAGTGGACCACCGTTTTGCTGATAAGGACGAACAGGATCAGCAGAAAGTGTGTCGAGTTTGTAGATCTCTCCGTCGTAGCGGATTTCATCTTGCGTCCAGGCTTGGCGAAGAATATCGACCACTTCTTTTGAGCGGCGGTAGCGGTATGCGCTATCGGCTTTCTCACCGGGGAAATCAGAGGAGATAACATTCAGCGTCAAACGCCCTTTCATGATGTGATCAAGTGTCGCGACCGAACGGGCCAACATCGCCGGATGCACTTCTCCACAACGAATTGCTGCCAGCAAATTGATACGCTCGGTAAGCGGGCCCATTGCTGAAGCGAAAGTCAGGGTGTCTTGCCCAACCTGATACGAGGACGGGCAAAGAATGTTGCGAAAGCCCTGCTTCTCAGCAGTCAAAACGATGTCGCGTGTGTTTTCCCAACTGCTTCGCAACGCACCATCAGGCACACCCAAATAGCGATAATCGTCGCTACAAAGCGGCGCAAACCAAGATACCTCGGCGGCATCTAACCCCTCACTCGTGATAGGCACGACACTCATCTGAACTCTCCTGTTCTTATTTTAAAAAAGCCAACCAACGTTATTGTTCTTGTTGCTTTTCACTCTCATCGAAATGAAAATGATTAGTGAATGAATTGTTAATAAATGCTATAAGATTTACAAATAAAGTAAATCAATGATGAATGAATTCATTCACTCTCTGAGCGAGGAAACAGAAAAAAGCTCAGTAACCTTCTAATATATCGACGGTTATTAATTTTGAGATTTTTAGAAAATGAGTGAATCAACACGATTACCCCTGTTTATCCAGATAAGCGAGTTGTTGCGCAGAGAAATCTCGGCAGGTTATTGGTTGCCGGGAGAAAGGCTGCCTACTGAAGCAGAGCTGGCAAAAAAGCTGGGCGTTGCTGTCGGCACGCTGCGCAAAGCATTGAACGAGCTAGAACAGAATGGATTGCTGGAAAGGATTCAGGGCTCCGGCACTTATGTAAAAAACACACCGGATAATTCGGCGGTGTATCACTTTTTCCGCCTTGAACTGAAATCCGGTGGTGGATTGCCAAACGCCGATTTTCTCAGCGTGGAGCAACACACCAACACCTATGTGGCGTCTTTGTTGGGGCTGGAATCAAACGCACAACTATGGCGTTTTCGCCGGTTGAGAAAACTCGACCAACAACCTGCTGCCATGGAAGAGATTTGGATCAGCGGAGAGCACAAAGACGATATCGCCCAAGACGATCTCGTGGAGTCACTGTATGTGTATTACCGCGAAAAACTTGGCTTTTGGATTTCCAAGGTGCAGGACAGCATCACGGTCGATCATGTACCGGACTGGAAGCACCAAGACTTTAAACCTGAGATTGGCTCTGCATGCGGCTATATCGAGCGCTTGAGCTGGTCAAACCGGGATCGTATCGAAGAGGTTTCTTTCACTTGGTATGACCCGGTAAACGTGCGCTATGCCGCGCGATGGACATAACGACAACGATAGCCTCTCAGGCTACCAAACAAACGTAAGGGACGGACTGAATGACAGATCAAGTAATTCGCTACGGCATTCTCGGCTGCGGCATGATGGGACAAGAGCACATCCGGAACATTCAACTTTTAGAGAATGTGGAAATCACCGTGCTTGCCGAACCTAACGCAGAAATGCGCCAAAAAGCACAAGCGTTGGTGCCAACCGCCCGCTCAGTTGAAGGTCTGGATGAATTACTTGAAGCGAACGATGCAGACGCCCTTGTTATTGCGACCCCTAACTTCCAGCATGCCGAGCAATTGCTAGGCATCATGAGCCGCTGCTCACTGCCAATCTTGATTGAGAAACCCATTTGTACGCAGATTGATGATGTGGCGCGTTTGGTTGAAGCCGCCAAATCCCACCCGGCACCGATCTGGGTAGCGATGGAATATCGCTACATGCCACCTATCACCTTATTGCTCGATTTGTTGGCACAAGGCGAGATTGGCCAGCGCCATCTGTTTTCAATTCGCGAGCACCGCTTTCCTTTCCTGCATAAAGTGGATGACTGGAACCGCTTCAACCACAAAACCGGCGGTACACTGGTCGAGAAATGCTGCCACTTCTTTGATTTGATGCGACTGATGGCCAACGCTAACCCTGTTCGAGTTTTTGCTTCCGGCAGTCAAGCCGTCAACCACAAGGACGAATCCTACAACGGCGAAGCACCTGACATCCTTGATAATGCTTATGTCACCGTAGAATTCGACAACGGCACCCGCGCCAGCTTGGAGCTTTGCATGTTCGCTGAGGGCTCGCGCTATCAAGAGGAGATCAGCGTTGTCGGCGACAAAGGCAAGGTGGAATGTCTGGTTCCCGGCCCTGGCCGTTTCTGGCCGACTGAAACCCTTGGCGAGCCCCCTGTCGCTCAAGTCATTTCCAGCCCACGCGATCCCAAGGGACCAAAACAAATGGAAGTGCCTGTAGACCCAACGCTTCTCGAAGCTGGCGATCACAACGGTTCCACTTTCTATCAGCACCAGAAATTCCAGCGCGCAGTGTTAGGTGAGCAAGAAGTTGAGGTGTCATTGGAAGATGGCTTGAAAGCCGTGGTAATTGGGCTGGCGGCGCAGGAGGCGATAAGACGGAATCACGTGGTGACTTTTACTGGCAAAGGTTTGGGTTTCGAATAACCAATACGACAATTTCACCCTTGAATGTAAATCTACGCAAATGATAATCGTTATCATTGAATTATTGTTGAAGGCGACGTATTTTAGGGTGAAGTAAAGTAGTCAGAGAAGAATAATGAAGAAACCGAGCCCGATTCAGCTTACTGTCGAAGCAAGCACAGCCATTACTCCCAATATGCAGCGTATCGTGATGCATGGTGAAGGACTTTCCCGCTTTCCTGCCAACTGCGAAGGCGGATATATTAAGTTAATGTTTGCGCCGGATGGCAGCACAGATCTGAGTTCACTTCCAGTGGGCGAAAGGCCTGTTATGCGCACCTACACTATCCGCGAGTTGGATTTCAGCACACACACGATCACAGTAGACTTTGTCCGCCATAAGGTTGATGACTGTGGCTGCGGCCATGCCGCTCGTTGGGCAATGAACGCCGAAGTTGGCGATACCATCACGATTGCTGGCCCTGGCACCATTCAGCAAATCAATAAAGAAGCCGATTGGTTCTTTATGGTTGCAGATATGACTGCCCTTCCTGCACTGTCTGTCAAAATTGCTTCGCTACCTCAACATGTAAAAGGCCATGCGGTAATTGAAGTGCTTTCTCAAGAAGATATTCAGCCGATTCAAGCCCCCGAGGGTATGCAAATCGACTGGCTGGTTAAAGGCGAAAAAACACTGGCAGAGCAAGTTAAGGAAAAAGAATGGCTGGATGGTAATGCTGCCATCTGGTGTGCTTGTGAGTTCGATTCTATGCGCTCGCTACGCCAATATTTCCGCAATGAAAGAAACGTCGAGCGAGACAATATTTACATCAGCAGCTATTGGAAAAACGGCGTGACAGAAGAAGGCCACAAAGTGATCAAGCAAAAAGATGCTGAGGCTGTTGCTTAAACCCTAAAAATTTAGGGGCCCATTAAATCAGCCAACCCTCTTCTTGGGTTGGCTATGTCCTAGCGTCATCCCAATCAGCCAATTCCTGACTTTAGCCCCCAAAAACCAAAATATTATTAATAGTTACAATCAAATAAAGACTAAGAACTCAATCAATAAAATCTCGAACCTTAGCCTTTAGACGAACCTGGTTCCTGTCTTACTGGCGCTTGCCTATGAGTCATAGCTTTAATGTTCACTTCCCACATTTCTCAGAGTTCCCTTATCGAGCCAATCTGACACCATGTCGATCTTCCTCCAACAACCAGCGTTGATCCGCTTCCAACAGTTAGCGCCAATGAGACTTTAGTCCTACTTTTAATAAGTTAATTGTCAGCAATTTTCTCATTGAAACTTGCATGTACTGCCAACGTTGAGCTTTTTGAGGTGTGGGCGATGAGTCAAGTCAAGCTACCAAGCAACGCAACAGTCTTGTACATCAGTGGAGTCGCTTCATTAGTAAAAGGCAGTGATAAGCCTCTGGCTGCTGGTGAATATTTGAAAGCCGGAGACATGCTTGATGTTGCTGAACCAACGCTCATTGAGTTTCTCGGAGAAGATGGCGGAATTTATTTTATGTCGGCAGTGAAATAGATAGCCTTGCAGCAATTCTCAACGACCCTAATCAACTTGACTCAGACAAAGCTAAGATCCAAGAGATTATCGATGCGATCAAGCAAGGGATTGATCCGACACAAAACGATGAGTACGCCACCGAAGCAGGCACTACATTACAAGGCTCTGGTTCAAATGGCTTTATTGTTCTGTCCCGAACAGCCAGTGAAACCATTGCCAGTGCAGGATACGAAACCGAAAACCATGCCTCTTCTACTACTTCTCAAAACCCTGATGTTCGTGAAGATGGCGACAGTCCATTTCTTTTATCCCCCACTATCAGTCTGAATGTCCAATCGCTAACCAACGACAATACGCCGACAATATCTGGCACCACTAACATGCTGCCAGGCTCTATCGTCAGTCTCACTATCATCGACGCAACGGGAAAAGTGCAAACACTCACCACCATAGTGCAGGAAGGTGGTTTCTTTTCCACCGATATCGCAAATGCATTGGGTGATGGCGCTTTCTCAGTCACAGCGACAGTCAGTGATAGCCAAGGGAATAGCGCTTCAGCTACTGCGACAGGTAATGTCGATACCTTTGCGCCTGGACAGGGCACCGGACCGGGCGGCACCGATGAACTCCCGCTGGTTGAAATTCCCGAGTCCTCTGGCGGCATTGGTGAAGAAGAGCTGACAGATGGCGTTGAAGTACTGGTCACGCCACCGACCGGCACTGAGCCCGGTGATACCATTACGGTGACCGTCACTCAACCGGGCGGTTCAACCACTGATGTTACCACCACGGTGCCGGACGGTTGGACGGGCGGCAGCAGCGTTTCTGTGACCGTGTCCCCAGAAGATTTGGGTGGCACAGGCGGCGGTTTACCTGCCGAAGGTGAATACACCATCACCGCATCAGTGACAGACAGTGCCGGCAACACATCAGCGCCCAGCACATCCACCACAGTCACGATTGATACGACTGCACCCGGTGAAGGCACCGGACCGGGCGGCACCGATGAACTCCCGCTGGTTGAGATCCCGGAAGCTTCCGGCGGCATTGGCGAGGGAGCGCTGGCAGATGGCGTTGAAGTACTGGTTACGCCACCGACCGGCACCGAGCCCGGTGACACCATTACGGTGACCGTCACTCAACCGGGCGGTTCAACCACTGATGTCACTACCACGGTACCTGCTGGCTGGACTGGCGGCAGCGTC
>NZ_JAALDL010000019.1 GCF_011045095.1 Grimontia sedimenti | reverse complement strand
TTTGTTTGGTGAACCGAAACCGATGATGGTTTTGGTACAAATCAGGGTAGGACGACCGGTTTCTGCTTTCGCTGCTTCAATGGCTGCGTTGATCGCATCGGCGTCGTGACCGTCAACGGCTGGAATAACGTGCCAGCCGTAAGATTCGAAACGCTTAGGTGTGTCGTCAGTGAACCAGCCTTCAACGTGACCGTCGATAGAAATGCCGTTGTCATCCCAGAACGCGATCAGTTTGCCCAGACCCAGAGTGCCTGCCAGTGAACATGCTTCGTGAGAAATGCCTTCCATCAGACAGCCGTCGCCCAGGAACGTATAAGTGTTGTGGTTAACGATGTCGTGGCCTTCACGGTTGAACTGAGCAGCCAGTGCTCTTTCCGCAATCGCCATACCCACAGCGTTGGTGATGCCTTGACCCAGAGGGCCAGTCGTGGTTTCTACACCTGGCGCGTAGCCATACTCAGGGTGGCCCGGCGTTTTCGAGTGCAGTTGACGGAAGTTTTTCAGATCGTCGATAGACAGATCGTAACCAGTCAGGTGCAGCAGAGAGTAGATCAGCATAGAGCCGTGACCGTTTGACAGCACGAAGCGGTCGCGGTCTGCCCACTCAGGGTTTTGTGGGTTGTGGTTCATGTGGTCGCGCCACAGGACTTCGGCGATGTCCGCCATGCCCATTGGGGCACCTGGGTGACCAGAGTTGGCTTGTTGTACGCCGTCCATGCTGAGTGCACGGATCGCATTGGCAAGGGTTTTACGTTCCATCTTGGGCTTACCTTGTTGAATTATGTTCAGAGCGGATTTCAATCAAGCGAATGATATAGGAAATAAGAGAGCGGCAATAGCCGCTCTGAGTAATTCTGTTTTGTCGGTTACAGCATACCGCGAATCATGTCTTCCAGTTTGCCTTGATCAACCGCGAAATTGCGAATACCTTCGGCCAGTTTTTCAACCGCCATGGCATCTTGGTTATGATCCCACAGGAACTCAGCATGAGTCATTGGCGCTGGGCGATCTTTCACTTCCACGTCGTCGTGTAGTTTCTGAACCACTTCGCCTTCTGCGTCAGACAGCTCTTGCAGCAATTGCGGGCTGATAGTCAGACGGTCACAGCCAGCCAGTTCCAGAATTTCGCCTGTGTTACGGAAGCTTGCACCCATTACTACTGTTTCGTAGCCATGCTCTTTGTAGTAGTTGTAGATGCTGGATACTGACAATACGCCTGGGTCTTCTGCTGCTTCGAAATCACGGCCTTCTTTCGCTTTGTACCAGTCCATGATGCGACCAACGAAAGGCGAGATCAGGTATACACCCGCTTCAGCACATGCACGCGCCTGTGCGAAAGAGAACAACAGGGTCAGGTTACAGTTGATACCTTCTTTTTCCAGCACTTCTGCAGCACGGATACCTTCCCAGGTAGACGCCAGCTTGATCAGGATGCGGTCGTTGCTGATACCTGCTTCGTTGTACATGCTGATCAGTTTGCGTGCTTTCGCTACGCTGCCTTCGAAATCGTAAGAAAGGCGGGCATCTACTTCTGTAGAGATGCGGCCAGGAATCACTTTCAGGATTTCTTTACCAATATTGACTGCCAGACGGTCGCCCGCATCAGCCAGTTGCTGTTCAACGTCTTGGCTTTTCGCTTTTGCGTAGGCAATCGCTTCTTCAATCAGCGGTGCATATTGCGGGATTTCAGCAGCTTTCAGGATCAGGGAAGGGTTGGTTGTCGCGTCTTGCGGCTGGTATTTGGCGATCGCATCGATATCACCCGTGTCAGCAACCACGGTTGTGAGCTTGCGTAATTGTTCCAATTTAGTGCTCATCTTTTAAACCTTTTGTTGTATCTAGTAGGGGGCTCAGAAGTGCCTTTACTGTCCATTCAATGCATCGGGGTAGACGTTGTATGAACAAATGCAACACGCCTGAGCAAATGATTGGGTCATATTTGTGTTTTTGTGCGATAAAGTCAACGCTCAGATCTGATAAACCTCACTGGGATCTCATAGAAACGTTTGCTTATAACGAGATCTGTTGATGTGCTGTTGGATCCTTGACCAGTGTTGATTTTGGCGCATCAAAATCATCCTTCATTATCGACCATGTTCAGCAGTGCCATGGCACAGCTTGCGCTGGTTGCCAGCACATCTATCGTGCCTGTTTTCAATGCACCGAGAATAGACAAAGCTTTGCGGCTTTCACTAGCCATGGCAATGACATTTGGAATCAGTCTCAAGTCCCGCATTTCAAGCCCGACAACACGGTCACGCATCAGGGTGTTGGCGCGGCTTCCATCCAGTTTGAAGAAATCAAACCCGCCAATATCACCGACAATTCCATCATTGACCCGTGCCTCAACAAACTCGCGTGCAGAGAAACAGCCGAGTTTCACCATGTGGCTGTTCTCGTCCATGTCACCAATGCCCACCAAAGCAAATTCGGCTTTGCGCGCCTGGTTTAGCGTCTCATTGATATTAGGGTGACTCAGGAAGACATCACGGATTTCCGGAGTATCAACATAAGCTGGTGCGTAGAGGGTTTCGCTGCTGCCGCCAAACTTCTTGGCGAGACGACGGCAGATATGGTCTGCATTGATGATATCGCCGCTACGATGGGTGCCACCAATTGCACAGACAAATCGGGCGTTACGATGAGAGACAATGCCGGGATGATCTGCAACGGCAGCCACGTTTTGTCCTTGCCCAACGGCGACAACCATACCTTCTTGCAAGTTACCATCAATAAAGGAAGAAACCAGCGTCGCGACTTGGTTGCGTTGCTCCTGAACGCTTGGCTGATCAAGAGCAATCAGGGCGCGCTTGAGGCTGAACTTTTCCATCAGCCTTTGTTCCAGTTGTGCACTGTGCACCGGGTGGAACTTAACAGAAATTTCTACGATGCCTTCTTCACGTGCACGACGCAGCAGACGGCTGACTTTGGCACGGCTGATACCAAATTTCTTTGAGATCTCTTCCTGCGTCGTATTCTGTTGGTAATAGAGAATGGCAATCTCAGTGAGGAGGTTAGTGTCGTCAAGCAAGCTCTCAAAGTTGCTGCTTAGCGTTCGTGTCGTGGTCATGACGTCATCCTGCGGCGGAAATTCAGCCTCAGAGTCTACGTAGTTTTCGCTCTGTGAACAAATGTTCGGGTGTTATTCATTTGCTCAAAATCACACTTACATCGTCCAACAGCAATTTATCAGTAATATTTATGCTTTAAAGCGCCCTGATGTTTGAAAAAGTAGTCATCCGTATCTAGATTGAAACATGTCATTGTAGGAATTTTCAGCAGCCTCACATGATAAGAAGGGCTGCACATTGGTTGGCGTATGACTAGAACGAAGCTCTCTTGCTTTCCCGAATTCCACTTATCTATCAAGAATTCAATGTAGCCGGGAGAATGAATGAAATTTCAGCCCCTAATCCCTAACCGCACGTTGTGGGTTGCGGCGACGCTTTTTATCGTCATTCTCGGCATGCTCAGTGGCTCTCGCTTTGCAGGTCTTTTTCCGACGCTGACATCTAATCCGGAAGGTGTTGATGTGAGTTATGGCTACTTCATTGACAACACAAACAGCCACATTCTCAGTTACGTCCATGAGTCGGCTATCTTCCGTCATGTTGAAAATCCCAATGAGATACCCTGGGAGCTTGGGAGTAAATCCTATTGGGTAAAAGTCGATGTCCAGAATCTGGAATCTGATCATCGTCACCTCACGCTTTACTTCGATACGCCGATGATCGACCGTCTCAACATTTACCAGTTCAATAACGAAGGCAAAGAGATTAACCGCTGGCGATTGGGTGACAGTATCGAGCGAGGTTATACCCTTGGTGACATGCCACCTGCCGTTAACTTTATGGTGGACGGTTTTGAACGTTCGGAGTTGTATTTGCATGTCTACTCCGAAGGGTTTCCGGCGATGCCCATCTGGTTACTGGAGCAACATGAGTATCACACCCTGACCCAACTTCTTCATACGGTTTGGGGCGGTTTTGCTGCGATCATGCTGGTCGTGGGTGTATACACTTTTGCTGTATATGTTTCGCTAAGAGAGCGGGTCTATCTGGTTTATGCCGGATATGTTGGTGTGAGCATGGTATTGCTCGGCGCAGTTCATGGTTTTGGTATTTACCTTTTTCCTCCGGCAATACAGATCTTCTTCAGTAATAACACGGTGGGACTGACGTTCTGTTTGTTCTTACTTTCCCTATTGTTCGCGCATCTTTATTTGCGTGTTCACAAAGTACAGAGCCTGTTGAGGCAGGTTGTAAACTACGCATTGATGGTGCTTTTGGGTTTGACGATGATTTCGTTTGTCATCCCTGAGCACGTATCGGCGACGTTTTTGATTGCCATACAACCTGTCTTTTATGCGCTGATTGGTGTGCTGGTGTGGCGACGTTGGGCGGTGGCGAAGAAATGGAGCCCAATGTTTACTTTTTCCTGGATACCTTTGGTGATTGCCGGGGTCTTTCCGCCTTTGCTGGTCACGGGGAATATTGAATACACGTTAGCAAACCGCTATGCCTTTATGATGGGACATGTGCTGACTGCCATGTTGATGGCAATGGCGCTAGCCGAGCGTTTTCGTCAACAGAGAGAAGAGTCAGTTTATCAGCTCACCCATGACACGCTCTCGTCCTCGCCGAACGTGAACGTTCTGTCGCTGGTTGTCGATCAACTTATCGATCGCAATAATGAGTTCACGCTTTGCTGCTTCCAAATTGATCGCTTTAATTCTCTGGCTCCTTACATGTCCGTGAAGCAAAAACAGTATTTTGTTGGCGAAGTGTGTAACCGCTTACATGCAGCGCTCAACTGTGACGCCGTTAAGGTGCTGGAAGGGGGGTATCGACACAAGCACAGGATTGCCTGCATCAAAGAAGGATTGTTTGGCTTTGTGGTGTTATCGACCAACAAGGAAAAGATCGATCTGTTACTTTCGAGCGCGATGGATGAGGTGGATCATTACGTCGAATTGAGCGACCTCAGCATTCGCACACAAGGTACGATAGGTTCCAGTGAGTTTCCAAAAGACGGTGCGACGACAGATGTGTTGCTTCGGAAAGCGATGCAGGCAGTGGCGGAGACTTCTCCTTTAGAGAAGCGATTCAATGCTTATGACTCGCTCAACAGCTTTAACCGCACCATGAATATGTCGCTGGTGTCTGATTTGAAACGCGCCATCGAAAACGACGAGCTAGATTTGTATCACCAGCCTCAGGTTGATCTTCGTACTGGCTCGATACATGGCTCAGAAGTGCTTTTGCGTTGGGAGCATCCCAAGTTTGGTCAGGTGTCACCGGAAGTGTTTGTGAAACTGGCAGAAGAAGTGGGGCTTATCAACAACTTGACGCTTTGGGTGATTAAACGGGCGTTCTACCAGCAGAGCAAACTGATCGAGCTAGGTTTCAGCCGGCGCCTCTCTATTAACGTGAGTGCATCTGATATCGCGATTCCCAATTTGGTCGACAAAATTGCAGATATAGCAGAACAATACCATGTACCAACGGGCACGCTGTCTCTGGAGCTGACAGAATCTACCATGGTGTCAGACTATGACAGATTGCATGAAGTGATTGATCGTCTGTCCCAATACGACATTGAAGTCTCGATTGATGATTACGGTACAGGCTACTCGTCATTGACTTATCTTTCTCAGTTACCGTTTACGGAACTTAAGATTGACCGCAGTTTTATCAATTCACTGACTAACAGCCCTCGCAAACAGAACATTGTCCGTGCGACCACGGAAATGGCAAAGTCGCTTGGGTTAATGGTGGTCGCTGAAGGGGTGGAGGATTTGGAAACCGCTTCGGTATTGAAGCGGTACGGTGTCGACATCGCACAGGGTTACCACTACTCGAGACCACTCAGTTTCAGCCAATACCTGCTTTATCTGAAACGCACCAGCCTGAATATGCCTGTGTCGGTGAAACGTCCGAACAAGTTTGGTACCCAGCCGGGGTAGGGTTAACAGACCCTAATCGGGATAGTAAATCGCGCCAAGTCGGCAAGGTCGGCACGCGCCAGTTACATCGGGTAAGTTCCCCGGTTTTCCTTCTAAGGCTTGGTGTGCCAACCAGCCAAAAGCCAATGCTTCCAGCGAATCGCCATTAACGCCCTTATCGTCCGTTGTCATAACCTGCCAATCAGGTAATGCCACTTGAAGGCCTTTCATCAAGGCTCTGTTTCTGGCACCACCACCACAAACCAGAAGTTCACCTTGTCCATAGCGAGCCACGTCATTGGCGATGGATTGCACCGTAAAAGCGAGTAGCGTCGCTTGCACATCTTCAGGACTCACTGGTTGAGAGAAAGCGTTGAGTTGAGCCTCCAGCCATCCCCGATGGAATAGCTCCCGCCCTGTGCTTTTTGGGGCAGGCTGAGCAAAATATCCTTCGCTGAGCATTTGATTCAGCAGCGCCGGATTGACGGCTCCACTCGCCGCCCAAGCGCCGTCTTTATCATAAGGTTTGCCTTGGTGTTCGCTTATCCAACTGTCCATCAGCATGTTGCCTGGCCCCGTGTCATAACCCACGACGCTTTGGTTAGGTGCAAGCACTGAGATATTGGCGATGCCACCAATGTTCAGGACCACTTTGGTAGTGGAGTCTGTGTCAAACAGAAACTGGTGAAAGGCAGGAACAAGCGGTGCGCCTTGACCACCGAGCGCCATGTCTTTGCGGCGGAAATCAGCAACCGTCGTAATGCCTGTCAGCGCTGCAATGATATTGGCATCGCCAAGCTGCATGGTGAATGGCATTGGCCCTGTGGGTTTGTGAAATACCGTCTGGCCATGACAACCAATGGCTGTGATGTCTTCTGATTTCAACGTGTTTTCGGTTAGAAAGCGATTGACCGCTTCGGCATACGTTTTACCGAGGAAATGGTCGATGGTGCCAATTTCTTCCAGCGTGACCGGTGCTCCTTGGCTCAGTGCGATCAGCTTTTCCTTGAGCGTTTCAGGAAAGGGGAACTCAGCCTGATGATGCAGGGTGACGCTCTGGTCAGAAAAAGAGGCGGCGACCATATCAATACCGTCCAAACTGGTGCCAGACATTATGCCGATGTACATGATTTACTTCGCCTCTCTTTTTTTAACGGTTTCAATCGCTAAGTTTCTCATAGGATTGCAATTCCCAGCACCAAAATTTGGTGTCAGGCTTTCTAGAGTGTGCGTGTCAGCGTAATATGTTGCCAGCTTAAAACGAAATTCAAACAGGAGTGACCCATGGGGCCATTGTGGCTTGATCTTGAAGGGTGTGAGCTGGACGCGGAAGAGCGTGAGTTACTACAACACCCAAGCGTTGGTGGCTTGATCCTTTTCGCTCGTAATTACCACGACAGTCGCCAGCTGGCAGCACTGACAGAGTCCGTTCGTAAAGCGGCTAAACGCCCTATTTTGATTGGTGTTGATCAGGAAGGTGGCCGTGTTCAGCGATTTCGCGAGCAGTTCACCATCATTCCACCTGCGCAGTCTTACGCACAGATGGAAGATGGCCTGACTTTGGCGAAGGAAGCTGGCTGGTTGATGGCTGCCGAACTGATGGCCCATGACATTGACCTGAGTTTTGCGCCAGTGTTGGATCGTGGCTTTGACTGCAAAGCGATTGGCAGCCGCGCGTTCGGCGACGACAATGATACGGTAATCCAGTTCTCAACCGCGTTTATGGCTGGTATGAAAGACGCGGGTATGGCCACAACGGGTAAACACTTCCCAGGCCATGGTGCCGTGCTTGCCGATTCACATTTCGAAAGCCCGAAAGATGAGCGTGACAATCTTTTCGAACAGGACATGGCAATATTTACCGCGCAAATCGAAGCAGGCGTATTGGATGCTATGATGCCAGCGCATGTTATCTATCCGCACTATGATGACGTGCCAGCCAGTGGGTCGCCTTACTGGCTGAAGAAAGTGCTTAGGGAACAACTGGGCTTTAAAGGCATTGTGTTCTCTGATGACTTGAGCATGGAAGGGGCGACGGTCATGGGCGGCCCGGCAGAGCGCTGTCAGCAAGCACTGGCTGCTGGCTGCGATATGCTGCTGCTATGCAACAACCGCCAGTCATCAATTGAGGCCTTAGACAACCTGCCAATCATTGACGTACCGCAGGCAGTATCACTCGCGAAGAAGCATCAGTTCTCGGTGCGCGACCTGCAAAGCGCTGAAAAGTGGCAAGACGTGAAAAAGCGCGTGGAACAGCGCCACGCCGAGTGGCAGGAAAAGCAAAGCTAATCAAATCAAATCAGAAGCAGGGCAATCGCCCTGCTTTTTCTTTACTCTAGAGTATCTGTCTCGTCGGGGGATTCATCCGCACAGCACTCTTCACGCAAAAACGATAAAACACCATCGAGTTGCTCGTACTTGGGAACACAGAAAAGGGTGCGTCCTTCACGCCGCTGCTCGATCAGGTTCGCAGACACCAAACTCGACAAATGATGGGAAAGGGTTGAGCCAGGAATGTTCAATTCCTCCTGAACCACACCCACTGCGAGACCAGCATGTCCACCTTTGACCAGTCTCTTGAATATCGCTAACCGGGTTGGGTGTCCCAGTTCTTTCAATGCCTTAGCGACAGTTTCGAGTTCCATAGCGTTTCCTGGATAAAAATAATATTTCGATATTACCAGAAATATCTTGCAGAGGAGAAATCAAAACTCTATATTTCGAATATTCTAGAAATATAGAGAAATTAATGATGACCATGGAGACCCTCCAATCAACGCTGGGCATGTTTGCCTTCCTTGCCGCCGAAATCACAGTGCTGTTCCTGGTGATCAGTTATCTGGTCGGCGTATTGCAGCAATACATACCGCCAGAAAAGATTCGCAGCATTCTGAGCAGCAAAAACGGCAAAGGTTACGTCATGGCTGCGTTTTTAGGCGCCATCACGCCATTTTGTTCGTGCTCGACAATACCTTTCTTAAAAGGTCTGATTCGCGCACAGGCAGGCTTTGGCACCATGATGGTGTTTCTGTTCGCAAGCCCTTTGCTTAACCCTATGATCATTGGTTTGTTTGCAGTGACCTTTGGTTTGGAAGTCACGGCGTACTACTTCGCTTCGGCACTGGTTATTTCGGTGGTGGCGGGTTACCTGCTGGAAAAGTTGGGTTTCGAGAAGTACCTCAAACCATCGACTTATGAAGAACCTGCAAAGAGTTGCTGTGGCACCACGTGTGGTACGAAACCGGTAGAAGAGAATAAGTGGCTGAAGATTTGGCGTGGCGTGTGGAAAGACTTTAAAACGGCGATGCCATACATCTTCATCGGTGTTGGTGTGGGCTCATTGATTTACGGTGCAATTCCTGCGGAATGGATTGCTTCCATTGCCGGTGAAGATAACCCGTTCGCGATACCTTTGGCGGCAGTGATTGGTATTCCGCTATACATCCGTGCAGAGGCTGTGATTCTACTGAGTGCGCCCTTAATGGCAAAAGGCATGGGGGTGGGTACGGTAATGGCGCTGGTTATTGGTAGTGCGGGAGCGAGCCTGACTGAAGTTATCATGCTCAAGTCCATGTTCCGCAACCAGATGATTCTGGCGTTTTTGGCGGTGGTATTGGGGATGGCGATACTGACGGGTTACACCTACCAAATGTTTTTCTGATGGAATCCTAAGATCCTCATTGAGAAAGCCAGCGCTGAGACGCTGGCTTTTTTCATCAATCGAACGGGTAATCCTCTTGAGATGAGCGGCTTGGTTTTGCCTTGCGGCGAGCCTTCTTGTCGCGTTGAGGTCGATCGTCAAATTCGTCATTGAATTTGGAATTAAACTTCTCTTTACGGTTTGTGTCGTTTTTCAGCCACTGTTCCCACTTGGCCATTTTATTTACCCTGTTCGTTTAACAATACTTCGGAATAATTTTCATTGCATCAAAGGGCATTGCGTTTCTTGCTAAGCCTTTGTCTCATCAAATATAGCCGAAGTTATGTGACTTATTGATGAAGTTTCCTTGGCATAACTGTGACACCAATTCCACCCAAGCATAAATCCAGCAGATTGATTAAATAAAACGAAAAAATTCGCTGCCATCAATTAGAAAATTCGATTGTTACGAAAAGAATCTTATCAGTAGGTTATGGTTAATGAAAAAGGAAAGCGATTCTGTTCCTGACTGTGAACTGACATCGTTACAGTGCAGTAAATATGTGAGGTTGAGCCCAATTATTGAGTGGGTTTTTTGTGCGCGAGTGGTGAGCGTTTCTTGGCGGTTGATAAAAGTTTTTCTTAATTTTTGACGTTTTTCACATTGTTACAAAGGCTTACTTTCGGTGGTCTCGACCTAGGGCTACTTCTCGGATAAGTTGCGTGAAAAATTAATCATGAAATTACCGTTAAACTCTCGACAGAATACGAAATCACCGCTATAAACCGCAGTAAGAATTAATTTTCTTAATCGTCAGATCAACAATATTTTGCTTTACACCTTAATGGTTTAATGAAGAATATTGCGCAAATTTGTTAAGGAGCTAAATAATGTTTAGTGGTCAAAAGTTTTTTGATGACAAGCATTTTCCAAAAGGTTTTGCTCGATCAGGCTATTTCACCATCAAAGAAGCACAACTTTTGGAAACCTGTGGACGCACCATGAAAGCACTGTTTGAAGGTGCAATGGTTCCACAAGACGAAGAGCAGCAGAAATTTGTTGATGAAGTTAATGGCCGTCGTGCAGCTGAATCATCATATGCTCTTTGCTGGTTGAAATACCTGAAAGAAATCAACCACAAGCATGTCGTTTACAACTTGTGCTCTACTTCCCGTGGCGGCGCAAGTGAAGACTACTCAGAAGCTGAAGCCGACGAGTAATCTGGTTTTGCATTCAATGAAAAAAAGCGAGCTTTGGGCTCGCTTTTTTGTTACCTGGAATCTGGTATTTTGGTGAGAAATGGCCAGAGAAATAGAACGACCTCTAACGGTTAAGCCAATAAATTTGCCAATGTGTAAGGGTGGCGCGCCAGTCCCAAAGCCTGCGCAGGGGTAATCCCTTCGCTGTTCTGATGGCAGAGGTTGTTCCATGCCCGGAAAATATCCAGTAATGGAAGCAGGCCACCTGGGCGCAACCGGCGTCTTGGCTCATCGATCAGGGAGCGAAAATGCAGGTGAAAGCGATCCTGATAATCTTCCAGTGCAGTTGTCGTTGCTCTTTCCAACCACGCTGCTTCCAGACCTGTTTCTTTCCCTAAGTGACAGATGGCTTTCTCTGCTTGTCCTTTCTGGGTAAATGCCCAGCGGTCACGCCACCAACTCAAGAGCATAATGTCGATGTTATCGGCACTATCATGTTCCATCCAATGCGCATTCTGTACCACGTAGATTGGGTGGCATTGTTTCTCCTGAAGGCGTTCTCTAAACACGCTGATGATCGCTGAACGTAGCAATGGCTCTTGAGGGAGATAAACCGTGAGGTCTTGCCACTCTTCAGTCAACTCTTTCAAACGAAGATACTGCGCATACGCCGCGTACTGGGGTCGAATCAAACAACCTTTTGATGGGTAATCAACATGTATCGGCCGTGTATAGAGGTCCTCCACATTGCTACGTGAAAGGACTTCTTTGTATTTCTCGTTGACCTGATTCAGTAAGCCTTCGGGATTCGCTTCAGAGGAGTCTGTGAAGTGGATAAAATTATCTGGCATCAACCTCGCTTTTTCAGCGTACACATCACCCACTTCATCCGGCTTTTCTTCGTCAGATGAGTAGTTAATGTTTTGCAGTAATACGTAGCCATGCTCTGCATCACCTGTGGTTAGCCACATCACGCCATTGTCGCTGCGTGGCTGCAACGTCGTGAGTGATGAAGCCAACGGATTTTCCTTCGCTAATTGCAGGAATCGAGCATCCACGCTTGCCAGTTTGTTCCGGCAGCGCGCGGCGATTTGTTCAAGGTGATCGTAAAAGGTCTTTGGGTTGATATGCAGCTTTCTGCAAATCTCCCGAACCGGATGTCCGGTGAAGAGCAATCCCAGTAGACGTTGCTGAACATCCAACTTAGGGTTGGCATTCGACCATTTATCCACGAAAGTCGCTTGGCAATGCTTACAACGGTAGCGCTGACGCTCACCACTGTATCCAAACGCATGATAATGCTCACGATGGGTGAGCACAGGCTTACCAAATGCCTCACAGCCTTCGGTATTGCACGCGGCGAGATTACCTGAGTCTTGCTGTTTTAGACGACTCAGTTCTTCAATAACGCCCCTGTTGTTAAGGAGAGGAGGAAAGGCACCACACTCTCGGCACACCAAACCGGGACGAGACGGATCCGAATCTTGAAGCAAATAATACTTCTCATCACTCAATCCAAAGTTTCGACACGCCAATGTTTTACAGAAGTTGAGTTGTAATCCATCTGCCGCCGGCGGTAGCTTCCCTGTAGACACCAGTCCTCCTCGAATTTTCTACGTCGTAAATAAAATATGAAATTCCAGCGCGTTAAATTTCTGCGCTTGGGGTAAAGAATGTGGGAGAGACTATGAAAAGAATCTCGTGACAATTGTCTGATAGGCCATGCCGCCAAGATAGATCCCAACGATACCCATGATTCCAGATATCACTGGTGGGGCAGGGAGAGGCAACTTCACGGCGCTAAAGAAAAAACCAACAATTGCACCAGCAAAAACTGCTAATAAAACTTCGCTCATTAATGTATCCCTCTGTGTTTGCATTGAAAAACAGCAATATTTTTTTAATTTATGTGTCATTACTGTTAATGTTTCTGGCTCCAGTCTAGGGAACCTTCAACACCCTTCAGCAGATCGAGATCACATTCATCACGTTTCTATTTCGGTTTTTGCTTATTGATTACCAAAAGTGTTGAAAAAGAGATTTTTATCACATTATATGTTTATGAGCATCCAACCGGAAATTTGTCTCAGCTTGCGTTTAACTCCTTATTTTCCAACGTAATTCCCTCTTTCTGTCAGTACGTCATACCGGATTTAAGTAAATGATTTCAATGGGATATGCCCCTCGCCTTTGATTTAGGCACAAAACTGACAACGGTTATTTTCCACACTAAAACTATGTGTATATGAAGTCTTGAAGTTGAGACTTTTATCTCTTTAGAAACGGATGATGAGGTGAGGGTGTAATGAAAGGGTTAATAAAATTGGGCTGTATATGCCTGTTTTCTTTCGGTCTTTTGGGATGCAGTGATAGCGACGGTGCAGGATCTGCGACTTCTACCAGTAGTTTACAACTTCCCCAACAGTTGGAGGTCGTGACGAATGAAAATGACTAAAACTGTATGGCTGTTGTCATCGATGGCTTTATCTTCGGGTGTTGCTCATGCTGCTTTCAACGACGCTGGTACAGACTACTCGAATGCGCAGACTAAATCTTACGTATGGAATGAGGCGTTACAACCCATCGAATTGGTGAACAGTATTCTCTGTTTTACGGCACAGTTCAATGTCACGGAGTTTGCCAACGCCGGTCCCTATTTAGTGCTGGCGGATGAAGCCGCTTGTTTTGACTCAGAAGATGATGGGTCGTCAGGGCAGTCATCTGGCGCTGCGAATACACCGTCTTATTTGAAAGCGGTGGCAAACGTCACCCGGGCCTCTGATCTTGATCCCTTGATCGTCAACGTGTGGATCCCTGAAATGGAAGGGGGTGGCGGCAATCAGGCGATAAAATTCCAGGCTGTGATTAGCGAAGGGGCTTCTGATTCTAACCCTTTCGGGCAGTTTACGTTCAATTTTGATTTCTATGACAATTTCACCAACCTCAATCAATTGGGGGGAGGTGAAGTAATCACTTTGGACAGCGAACCTGGTTCGATAGGTTTTACGCTTTATGAGTCCAGCCAGCAGGGTGCCAGCAGCTATACACAAAGTGCCAGTGTGGTCATGAGTAGTGATCGATCGACAGGTGTGGCACTGACCTCTTCTGACCAATCGGGAGCTTATGCTTTGGCGTTTAATAGCGATAACGTTTTGCTGCAAAACGCGTCAGATTTCGACAGCTTGCCCTATAAGTCTGGCAGCAATGCGGGCACTTGTTTGAGCCGAACCCAGTTTGACAACTACGTGCATAGATATGACTTATATAGCGCATCATCAGGTGCTGAAGTCAGTGTAAATGCCGGTTTTCCTATCCTCTATTCAAGTGCTAATAACGGTAACTATGATAGCTACGGATATGTGGGTTACTGGGGCCTTTGGACAGAGGTTGAAGGTGCTGTAACCAATGGCGAAACCGTTGTCAGAAACGACGGCAGTGCTCAAACCGAGTATACCTACGTGAATGCGCCGGGGCGCTTGATCAAAAACGAAGTGAAAACGCTCAGCCTTTCACAGGCCAGAGGCATTCAGTTCGGCTACTGGGATAGCACCGTCTTTAGCGATGGTTCTTTTGACCAGTGGGTGGTGAATTACCTCACAGCTGCACAGGACAGTGTGGGCTCAGACGGTTTTTATAAAACCGGTAAGTTGAGCTGGGGTGAGAACGGTCCTTCTGTGGCGACGATCAGCCCAGTGCAAATTACCCTTAGCACAAATGAATCGCTCTATATGTACTCCGAGCAATTGGGGGGCGAAGTAAAATATCTGGAAGGGAAAACGTCGCTGACCTACTACGAGCAAAGCTTTATTAACGGAAGCGAAACGGGTTCTGGTGAACTGCTGAATGGTGGTTCAGTCACGCTGTACTGCTATGACAACTGTCCGATTGGTACATTGGATAGCGGTGATTTAGTAAATTGGAGTGGTGCCAGCAGCCCGTTTGAAACGACGAGTGGTCCGCACAATTTCACTTTCAGTACCTCTGGTGGTAATGCGTTAACACTGGTGAGTGGGAATAGCTCTGAGCCTGTCCGATACAATGCTTCACTCACACAGAACGATATAGATTCAACGCCACACAGTTGGGGTGTGCGAAGCGGGCCCATGGTTACATCGACGGTAACCAATCCTTATGACATTTATGACTCATCCATTGTGACTGAATTTTATGTCTGGGAAACAGGCATCCAGTCTTGGAATCAGCTTTCGGCAGTACAAGATGGTAATGGAGATGTGGTGAGTTTCGATCGTCCTTTGCAGTTCACTTACACTCACAGCAATGCCAATGATCGCTCTGGCTCCGCGGGCACATACGCGGGACAAACGTTCCTGTTCAACTATGGCGGAAACGGTGACTTTTGGGGAATTCCTTATGAGCAGGATAGCGGCAAGTACACGCCAGCATTTTCTCTCAACGATGGCGTTGCCATGGGAAGTTCCAACCAGTATGTGATCAAAGCGCGAGAGATTGAACAGACCATGCAATCCGCGACTGGGCAGTGTAGTAGCTTGACCTTGGCAGACCCTAGCGTTCCAGTGCCTACACAGGTTTCAGGCTCGGCTGATATCGGCGATATGCCGGTGGTCAAAGGTGACCCTTCTGTGATTGCAGGGGAAACACAATCCTGACAAGCAGGGTCGAATTGAGTGTGAAAACGCCCTCAATGTGAGGGCGTTTTTGATCGTATAGGTATTGCGAATTATTTAATCACAGGGATATCAACTTTCTCACCTAATGACATGGCAAGGTTGTTATCGTAGTAAGCGGCTTCATTAATAAAGTGAGGGTAGGCCTCGTAGTCGCCATCCCAATGCACCTCAGTGCCATCGAACTTGGTGAAGATAGGGTCGCCGTTTCGCAGTGGCGTGAAGTCAGCATCCTGCACATTCTTATGCACCATGCCGATACGTTCGCCCTGCTCGTTTTCAGGCAGCTTCAAGGTTTCCACATAGCGGTATGCCGAAACTGTTTCTGGTAGCGTCGGCACTTCGCCTTTATTAAACAGCTCTACAAAATCGAGAATGTGGGCTGTCATATCGTCCATCCACTCCAACACGTCCTGACGAATAACAGACTGTGGCTGGGGACCCACTTCAATAATGATGCCCTGATCAGCGATGGAACAAAGGAAGTAATGCTCTTCCATTGAACAGTGATCTTCAAACAGAATGACTGCGTTATCCATGCGTTCGGCTACGTAAGCGGCTAGCTGGGTATTGAAGGCATCGTTTTTCAGCAGGATCAGGGTAGGGCCCATATTGCTGGTGGTATTGTGCAGATCAATGATGAGATCGGTTCGAGCGTTGCCTTTCGGTCCCAATTGAAGGTTGATGGCTTTGGCTCTGCTTTGCTCATAATTACCCAGTTCTGGATTCGCAAGATCGGCAGGGATGAACTGGCGGTTCAAATCGCAATCTAAATAACGTTTGTTATCTCGAAAAGCATTTGGGTTGCCGAAAAGGGTTTCAGTTTCAAAGGTGGGGCGGCTGATAAGTGCAGGGCTTTCCTGCCACTTTTTAAGAAGATAAATGCCGCTGAATTCGTTCCCGTGGGTACCGCCGACAATGGCTACCCTATTGAATGTGCTCATCCTTGTCCTCTCCTGATAGACGAAAGCTCAATATATCAGGGAGCTACACAATCCCCAAGAGACAAAGCCCCTTGGGGAATGAATTTTTATTCGCACCAGCGACCAGAGTATGCGGCTGAATAGTCCGGTGTTTCGTCGACGCTGTTATCAGCGGTTGGCTCTAAAGGCCCTGCTACTGTGCGGAAAGGAAGGATTCCCGCCCAAACGGGTAAATCCATATCGGCCAAATCATCATTTACGCCATGACGGCCAATCTTGACTGAAGCTTCAGCGAGTGGCATCACCAAAAGCTCTGTGGCTGTCAGTTCCTTTTCATTACCTGGGCGAGCTTCTTTGCTTCTTCCCGGAGCGATTTGCTCCAGGAACTCATCAAAAGCAGCGGCTTTTTTTGTGTTGTCTTCAACCACCTCAAAACGTCCAAATGCCATTGCACAACGATAATGTGCACTGTGGTGAAAAGCGGAACGCGCTAACACCCAAGCATCCAGAATAGTAAAGGTCACACAGCAATCCGCGCCTTTTTTCAGGTGTTTGAGCATCTTGCTGTTTCTGGCGCCGTGAATGTAAATGTTGTCACCTTCACGCCATGCCAGCATAGGGATCACTGTTGGGCCTCTTTCATCGCTAAAAGCAACGTGCGCGAGTTTGGATTCATCAATAATGCTGTAAAGTGCTTCTTTGTCTTTAACCACTTTGTGAGCAGCTTTTTTTACTGTTGTGCGTTGTGTGTTGCCTAGCGTCATAAACGTCTTCCTTGTTTGTTCATTGCTTCTTCGTCGCTCATTCCTGTAGTGTAGTGACAAATGGCCCCATAAATAGAGCCAGTTTAGATAAGTTAATGGATCCAATATGCAGCCGATCGACATTGGTGATTTGCAACTCGCCAGTGAAAAAAGCTCAAAACAAAGCGCGCTTTATGCCGCGATTCAGGAAAAGATTCTGAACCAGCGTTGGCCTCATCATGGCAGGCTTCCCGCTACCCGTTTTATGGCGCAGGAATTGGGGTTGAGCCGAAATACAGTGACAGCGGTTTACGAGCAGTTGAAAGCAGAAGGGTATTTAGAAAGCCGACGCGGTGCGGGTTACTTCGTGAATGTGTCGACTCCTGAGCAATTTCTTCAGGCAGAAAATGGCCAATCGTCAGTTACGCTATCGCACTCTGATGAGACCGCAGCAGCACCAGAAGCTTTTGATACCCAAAAAAGAAACCGTGCCTTCGCGCCGGGTGTGCCTGACCTTGTCCATTTCCCCTACAAGAAATGGGCGAGAGCGATGCAGCTGCAGTTTCAGCGAAGTTTCATTGCTGGGCAAAATGACATTCAGGGCAGCTTGACGTTCCGAAAAGCACTGAGTGAATACCTTTCTGTCAGCCGCTCTGTTTCCGCGCCCGCGCATCGGATTATTGTCACCTCGGGTGCCCAGCAAGCACTTTACATCGCGTCGAATGCCATTTTGAGGGCCGGTGATAGCGTGATGATGGAGAACCCGGGCTATGTGCAAATGCGGAAGGTGCTTAAGCGAAGCAGAATGAAGATTGAAGAGCTGCCGGTTTTGCCGAGGTCCGGCGCGGATGTTGACAAGATTGAGCAGTTCGAAGGCCAAGCTGTTTACCTGACGCCGAGTAACCAATATCCCATGGGCACCAGCCTGAATACCTCGCAGCGAATGCGCTGCATTGAGTGGGCAAGCCAGAAAGATCGTTGGATCATCGAAGATGATTACGACAGTGAATTCCAGTTTGCCATCCGACCTTATCCTTCGCTTCAGGGACTCGCGACGCAATTACATGGCGACGATGCGCGGGTGATTTATATCGGGACATTCAGTAAGGCATTTCTGCCCTCAGTGCGTGTTGGTTACCTTGTCGTACCGGAAGCTCTGGTGGAGTCATGCTTACAAATTAAGGATGCGATTGGCGGCGATACCCCGATCCATATAGAAGAAGCGTTGGCGGCCTTTATTGCCGAAGGCGATTACCTTAGACATATCCGTAAAATGCGTAGCCTTTATCAGGAGAAACAGAGGCTTTTTGTCGAATTGTTAACCCATGCTTGTGGCGATCAGGTGGAGATACTGAGTCAGGCCGCGGGGTTACATGTGACCTTTAGCTGGAAAGGGGGACCGACAGCAGTAGAGGTCAAATCGGCGTTTGAAGCGGAGGGATATACCATTCGAACGTTGGATTACTATTGCCATCAGGAAGATAAAAGTCATCGGTCAGTAGAGACAGATCGCGCATTAGTGGCAGGCTTCGGTAATAGCTCCCTCTGCGAAATCCGAGAGGGAGTCGTGTTACTTGGCTCTCTGATTAACCGCTGATGCATTGGGAAAACTGGGCGGCTGGGTCGAGATAGAACATCTTTTTCCAACCTTGAGTTTCTGTGCTGAATAGCCAAGGATAAGGAAGCAGTGACATGACGGAATAGTGAAGGTGGGCAGGTTTGTTAATGGCGTTACCCGTGCTGCCGACCGCGCCAATTGTTTCACCCTGGGTAAGCCATCCTGACGTATCTGGAGCGATGTCATCCAAATGTGCATAGTAGTGTAAACGCCATTTTGACCCAAGAATGGCAACCACTTTGCCACCTTTAGCCACTTCGCCGGTATAGAGCACCAAGCCACCTGTCGCAGACATTACCGTCGTTCCAGATTGGGCAAAAATGTCGATGCCTTTATGTACACCAGAGCTTCCCCAAGGCTCAAACCAGAAGGTCTCTGCATTCCAGTCATTGCAGTCCGCGCCTTTGACAGGAATAACGGCATGAACAGGAACAAACAACACTGCACAGATCAAGGTAATGGCAAGCATGGCAGCCAATTTCATATTTTCACTCCGTCGAACGCGTTTCCCTTCATGCTAATGAAACTATCTTATGATGAGAAACTGTCAGCCGGAAGACAGAAGTTACGCAAGGCCGGCAATGGGTGGTTGAATTCCGGAGGTCTTGTTGCTTTTAACGTAAAATCAGTCTGTTGACTAAGCCAAAATTCAGTCTTTTGACTAAGATGATCTCAACAAGGTCAATAAAGGTCTCGCTAAATGTCAGTGAATGAAATTCGCTTTTATGAACCTGACGAGTCATATGGCTTCCTGTCTAATTTCTTTCCAGCATCTATTGTCATTGATGGTGAATACTGGTCATCGACTGAACACGCGTACCACGCCCAAAAGTTTACTGATGTGGCCTTACAGCAGAAAATTTTATCCGCCAAAACGCCGTGTGATGCGTTCAAACTCAGCCGTGAAATGGAGGCTCATGTCCGCAAGGACTGGGCGCTTGTGCGTTACGACATCATGCATTTCGTGGTAATGGAGAAGTTTTTACAACACCCAAATTTGCGTCAACTTTTAACAGAAACTGCACCGGCTATTTTGATTGAAAACTCGCCCTGCGATAGCTATTGGGGAGCAGGGGAAAACGACAAGGGAGAGAACAAAATGGGGCTCATACTTATGTCAGTACGAGCGCAATTTATCCTGTTAAATTCAGAGAATGTGCCTACAAAATAAGAATTAAATGCAATTCCTACCTTTATCGGAAACGTTTCCAAATCGCGCTGCTAGAGTACTTACGAGCGAAAAGAAACAGTTCGGGACGCCCGATGTCTGTCTTTGTGGATTTGAATCTGTATCGAAGAGACGTTGAACCGATCCTAATAACAATAGCTTGGCTCCCCCCGCCTGACTGATTTTCCTCAATACGTGTCGTCACCGTGTGTTTTCATGAATTGCCGTGATTTATCGACGCGCAGCAAATTGGATTGCGAGACAGGGCCTTGCCTCATTTGGGTTAGTGAATGCTGCGTAAGTACGTTCGAAAGCACCGTGACTTTTAAAGATTCCGGTTGGTAAAAGACAGTTGTTGAGTGAAAAATCAGTGCCCTAAACAACAACATCTTTACTGGTATCCGCTGGATCTGTAGCGCCAAAAAGGCAAAAAACACGGATTTCCGTGTTGCTTCCGGAACGGGTGGGTCTCCACTCGTTGATGGCCTGAGGCATGTTCAATACACGGTGTGAATACCCAAAGGGGAGATACATGGTTGATACCGCACCAAGCCTGACCACGAAACGTCAGGACGCACTGCTCATTATTGATGACGATCCAACGTCTCAACGACAACTTAGCCAAATTTTGGAGGACATTACCTCCGTGGTGGCTGCGCCCATGCAAAGCGTGGCAACAGCACTGAATCAAATGCTGACCTCTGTGGTCGTGATGGGCAGCAGTGATGCTGTCGCGATTAACTTGGTCAGGGAAATCCACGCTTTTGCTCCCCGAACGAAAATTCTGGTTATTGTAAACAGCGAAAATGACGGCGATGCCATCCTTGCTCTCAAGGCCGGCGCAACCGATGTGATAGAACGCCCCTTCAGTGATGAGCTGCTTCGCATGATGGTCAAGCGAGCGAGACATACTGCCAAGCTAGAGCATGAAGTCGAGCGTTTGAGGGCGTATGAGCGTCAGCAACAATCTATCCTCGGCGGCAGCCCACCAATGGTACAAACCTTGCGTATGGTTGATCGCGTCGCCAACACTGAAGTGAACACACTGATTTATGGTGAAAGCGGCACGGGTAAGGCACTGCTGGCACGTGCAATTCATGATCGCAGTCCACGAAGCAATGGTCCTTTTATTACTGTCAACTGTGCGTCGATACCCGAAGATCTGCTCGATAGCGAACTTTTTGGTGTAGAGAAAGGTAACTTTGATTCCCGTCAGGTGAAAATAGGCAAAATCGAAGCGGCGAATGGCGGCACACTCTTTCTCGACGAAATTGGGGATATGCCTCCTTCGATTCAAGCCAAAGTTTTGCGCTTTTTGCAGGAGAGAATGGTAGATAGAATCGCCGGCCAGCGAGCCATTGCAGTGGATGTGAAAGTGGTCGCTGCGACGCATCAGGATCTGAATCATCGCTCGGGTGATCGCAAATTCCGCGAAGATCTGATCCACCAACTCGGTGAAGTGACAATTACCATCCCACCACTTCGCGAAAGGGAAGACGACACCCTGTTGTTGGCTAAGACGTTCCTGTTACAGTTCAACCAAACCATGAACCGTAACTTGGTAGGCTTTACGGAAGATGCGGTGGAAGCACTGATGTCTTATTCATGGCCGGGAAATGTCAGAGAGCTTCAAAACAAGGTTCACTCTGCTGTGATCATGGCTGATGGTACTCAAATTACAGCCATGGATCTTGCTTTGACGAAGGAGCACCGCAAAGACAGCGGTTTACCGCTCAATCTTCGTCAGGTGCGTGAAGAAGCTGAACGCCATGCAGTGACAAGAGCGTTGGCACGAGCGGAAGGCAACATGTCTCAAACCGCCAATCTACTCGGTGTGTCACGTCCGACCCTCTATACCCTCATCGAAAAATACTCTCTCCAGCGTTAACGCTGTATGAAGCAATGAAAAGCCCGCTGCGCCCTCGTGGTGCAGCGGTCGTTGCTTTGTATCAATATTGCGACCCGACAAAAAATACCCCTGAATGACCTGCGGGAATAGGTCTTCTGCATATACAGTTAAATTGTCGCTTGCTCTTGATGACGCCTAATGTGATGCAAAGCGACTATACCCAAGCTATCTGCATTATCTCGTGCTCGGATAGATAGTTTGGGTATATGTAGTGGAGTAGTAACGATGAGAATGACCGAGCTAATAGATAATAATCTGGTGCTGAAAGCGGATGTCGAAGTCTGTCTTGCAGAAGGATTCTCGTTGGATGTTTGTAGCTACGAATCTGGCGACCAGATGGTACTTTTCAGCCCTTCCAATGGCGACGTAATGGTCTGCGACAGTGCGACCAGTGTGTTCCTTTCTTTACTTGAAAAAAACCTGCCTCTCGGTGCTGCACTGTCAGCGCTCTCTGTCTGTGAACCTGAATATGCCCGTAACCTGCTGCGAGAGCTAGAGCGTATGGAAATTATCTCTTTGGCGGGGGTTCGCTGGCGTTAACCTCATAGTATTCGAAAGCGTATCTTCAAGTTGATTGGGGGTAACTGGCTGTAATCTCACGGTTAGTGCGGTATGCTGAGGTTTATCTCTGATTGCTTTCGAATGGCCGCACTTGCAATACATCAAAATCACTGACGCTATCCGCGAACAAATTCAAAGTGGCCAGCTTGCTGCTGGCACTAAACTCCCATCAGAAAGAAAGCTGGCAGAAGCATTCAAGACAACCCGTGTGACCTTGAGAGAAGCACTGTCATTGCTGGAAGCGGATGGACTGATTTTCCGCGAAGATCGTCGTGGCTGGTTTATTTCTCAGCGGCCTCTGGTGATCAATCTCTCCAAACCTTATGAGTTCTCATCAGTCGCTTTGTCTCAGGGGAGAAAACCCACTACGGAAGTGCTGTCCTGCGACAGCATGATGGCGAACAAAGAAAGCACTGAGGCACTGTCCCTTCCTCCATTCTCTGACGTATTCCGATTTGAAAGGGTCCATAGCCTGGATGGTAGGCCGGTGATGTATGCAGAACATGTGATTCGTGCAGAACGTGTTCCTAACCTATTGCAGCATGCTTTGGAGGGAAATTTGTCTGAGCTTTATCAAAGCGAGTGGCAACTCAACGCCACGCAGGCAAAGTACCGTATTATATCGACCACTTTTGACCAAGATATCGCTCTCGCTACCCGCTCAACTACGGGTTCTCCGGCAATAAAGATCACCAAAGTGAATGTTGATGAATCGGGCGTGGCACAGGAAGTGATATTTGAGTATTGGCGATGCAGTGCGATTGAGCTGGAAATGGAAGCAGCGTTTACTCTCCGTTAATCCAACTCTTCTTTTCGTCTGTTTTTTCTTTTTGCATCTCCTGTTGGCGTTCGATGCGATTGATTTGTTTTTGCAGGGTGACGCCGTTGAAAGGCTTGACCACAAAGCCGTTGACGCCGTGTTGAATTAGCTCTTTCACCTTATCTTTGTCTTGTTCGCAAGAGACAATCAATACGGGGGTTTTGGCTAGCTTTTCGTTGCCACGTACTTCTTTCAGCAACTCACGGCCATCCATTTTTGGCATATTGAGGTCAGTGATCAGCAAATCGTAAGGTGTTTTTGCAGCATTTGGAAGGCTTGCCAACCGTTGGTGGCTTCCTCCAAATCCAAATACCCGATGCTTCGAAGCAGGTTCAGCATTACATGTCGCATGGAAGTCATGTCGTCGACAACCAGAATTTTCATCGTCAGTCGCTGCCTTTAATCACGAGCCTGACTAAATAATAGTTCACATATTCTTGAATTTGCGACAATCAATGCGTCGGGGTTGTGATGCACCCAAATAACCTGAAGATGATCGTTCAGCGATTGAGTTGAGAAGGCGCGATCGTAGGCGCTGCTGGTACATCTTCTTCGACAGCAACCCTACGTTGAGCCATTTTGTAGAGCGCGCGGTAGCGGATTCTGTGTTCGTGGTGGTTATGTTTGTGTATCACATACGCACGGGAAGCCTGGCCAAGTTTTAGGCGCAAATGGCTGTCGGAACACAGGGTGAGGAGTTGATGCTGAATCAGCGGTTCGCTGTTCGCCACTTGCCAGCGAAGCGGATGTTCCTCATCTGAATTGTCAGTGTCAGAACGATGGGTGATCACCGGGAGACCCATCGACATCGCTTCCAGCAAAGAGACCGGAGTGTGGGTGTCATCATTCAGGCTGATAATAGCATCAATATGGCTATAGAAACGCTCATTGTCTGAAAGATGGCTGTAAAACCGAACGCTCTCCTCGGTGATCTTGAAACTGTCCAAAACGTTACGATAAGCACGAAGGTTTGGACTATTGCCCAGCAACAAGAGCAGGCAATCACGGGCAAATGCCGGTGACTGTTTTCTCGCTGCCATGTATTCATCAAGAAAGGCCAGTACGGTTGATTTGCAGAAACCGGAAACTGGCACACCGACAACAAAACGTTGTGTCGGGATAGGGACGGTGCCAATAAAATGATTAGTGATGTTGGGGTCTATCTCGCGTAGGGGCGGGCAGTAATGACGGTTATCAATACCCGTGCGGATAAGGTGCGCCTTACCTGGCTCCAGTCCTACCTTCTCCTCAAGCCAATTCAGGCTTTCATCTTCAGGTGTAATGACAAAATCGGCCGAGTGAGCGAGTAAACGGTATTTCCAAGGTCGCAGAAGCTCACGCCAAAAACCACAATGGCTGTCATTGTTAATGTGAATATGCAGTTTCACTGGAATATCGAGACGGTGCGCCAACCACTGTATCGGAAACGTCGTGTCGCCATAGGTTTGGCAAATATCCGGTTTGAGCGCAGAGAGCGCTCTATTGCACGTACGAAGGCGGCGGGGCAACGAGCCTTTCAATGCCAATTCCAAACAGCTGACCTGACGCGGCAGTTTGACCGGTTGCACTTTTGACTTCTTCAAAACAACCAACGTGTGCTCATAGTGAGGAAGAGGAAACTGACGGATGTTGGCAAAAACCAGATCATTTTGCGCTGTATCGTTCAGCGAACTGACGATATGGCAAATTTGTCTGGGTGATTTGACAGGCACCATACTGAACCCCTTGCACATGCGGTTTATCGATGCCTAATGTTTGCATAGTTGGGAAATTCTGAGTTTCTGATTTAAGAGACAAAGCGTGAAAAAGCGTCACTAAGACGTGGTGTTATTGAATAAGGTCATGAAATAAAAAGAAAAGGGCAGTGAATGACTGCCCTTGAATCACGATTGACTGACACTACATTATTTCTTCGGTGTACACACTGTAGTGCTTAAGTTCGGCGCGGTTTCTGCCAGCGCGTTTGGCTTTATAGAGGCATTGATCGGCTGATTCAAGCAACTGGTTTGGTTGGGTATCCTGTGTCGGTTTACAGATAATACCGCCGATACTGATAGTAATAATGCCACTGTTCGCACTTCCCTGATGAGGAATGCAAAGGTCACGCACGGTCTGGCAAAGTTCCCATGCGACTTGCTGGGCGAAGTCAAAATCGGTTTTTGGCAACAGCAGGGCGAACTCTTCCCCACCAAACCGTGCCAGCGGCGCAGAATATTCATTCGCCACTTTGTTCATGGCGCGTGCGACGTAACTGAGTACCTTGTCGCCTTGCAGGTGACCGTAAATATCGTTGTAGGCTTTGAAATGGTCAATGTCGATCATCATGATCGTGACGGCGGTGTCATCATCAACGGCATCATACAGAGCGGTGCTGAATAGACGGCTAAATGGGCGTCGGTTCAATAAGCGCGTCAACTCATCGGTTTCTGCTTCCAAGCGCAGTCGTTCGTTAGCCATGATGAGCTCTTCTTGGAGTTCAGTCATTGCCAGATGATCACGCTCTCGAATCGTCAATTCACTCAGCATGGTAGCGAAGCGTTTGAGCAGAAGACTTTTATTCTCGTTCCAGCGTATAGAGCGGTGATTCGTGGTGGCGGCGACCAAACCAAAACTCTTGCGGCCATCCGTCAACGGGAACATCGCAAGGCTATGTACACCCAAATGTTCAAGAAAGTCCCGCTCGGCAATGGCATTTTCATCAAGGTTGTTAATGTCTACAGTGGCGACATTCTGCGCTTCCATCAACCAACGTTTCACTTTGTAGTTGTCGCTAAAATCGATAGACGGTTCATCACTGTCGACAGGATAGGAAGCGCGGTATGAGACTTTTTCCTGGTCGATAGATAGCCAGAACACATGGTCTGACTCGAACAATTTGGCGAGGGTCGGCATACAAATACGAACGTCATGTTCAACGTTGGTTTTGTGGCCTTTCAGCAGACGAAGAGAAAGATCGGCGAGAAGTTTGTTCGCCAGACTTTGCCATTCAAGCTCCTGTGCGCGCACGGTCACTTCTTCTGCCAGCAAGGTTTTGTGTTGCTTTAGCGTCCGTTCTTTCAATTTGTTTTGCACGAAATCGCCGCGGATTCGCATGTACAGCTCTTGGATTGAGCGGGCAACCTGCCCAAGCTCATCTTCGCTTCGGGTCAGCTTTTCTGGAATCGCAAATTTTCTTACTGTATTCAAGTCGATACGATCGACAGTGTCGACCAATGATCGGATTCTGCGGGTGAAGGTTCTGCGAACAATCACAATCAACAGGAAAGCAACCAACAGTGCTTCGAAGAGATAAACGAATGCTGAGGGTGTCGCGCTCTTGAAAGCGTCTTGTTTGATAGCTTCGAAATCCAGATAGATCTCAAGATCACCAATATCTTTTCCCTGATAGAACAAATCCTGCCGCATGAAATGTTCATCAGTTTTATTCATGGAAGCGTTATCAGCCCAATACTGCTGGCCGTCATCACCGACCAGATAGACGTTGCTGACATACGGCATATCCGCCAGTTGCTGCATTTGGCGAACGAGAAGAGTGAGATCATCCTGCTTAAGGGAATAGCCAATTGTGCTGATGGTGCTCTTGATGCGTTTTTCGAGAGACTTTGTCGTCCAGTCAACCGTGTTGCTGTAATTGATGCCAAGTTGAACTGTCACAGACACGAAAGCAAAGATAAGACTGATGCCAAGTACAATGGCGGAAAGCTTGGTCTGTATGCTCTGACGTGATTTATGAAAACTTTTTAGCATTCAAGGCTCTTATCGTTTCGACGGCTCTTAATGAGTAAGACGACATTCTCGAATAGGATGCGTCTTAGCATATATGACACAAAATATGACAACATGTTCAAAGATAGTGAATGAATATGTCATGGTTTTGTTAAACAAAAGCAGGCTGCGAGAACGGTCTTGATAAAAGCGTAAGACGGCACGCATTGTGAGGAAGAGATAAACAGCATTCCACCGTGCTCTTAGAAGTCAATGAGCCCGAATATCAAGTGGATAAGTCTGCTTGTTCTGCTTCTCACTCCCAGACCGACGTTTCATTGGTTTATCAATAAATTTGTCAGTTGTGTGCATTTTACAGGAAAAGTGACTCAAAAATAGCGCAAACAATAGCCTGTTACCGTTATTGAATGCCGTTTGGATATAAATCAGTCAAATGAAAAAGAGATGTAGCACGTAAGTCAAACTCGCATGAGCCATGCGTGTTTAGGTTGTTTGGGTATAGCGGATCGTTTCTGGCGGTTTGTTTCCCTAATCGTGCCTGCTGACACAAACACGGTGGCTCCCCACGTTAGTTTGTTGACCCATATCCAGGCAGGCATCGAGGTAGGTGAACTTTTGATACTCCACGCCGAATATAAAAGCACCAATTATCATCACAACAACGATTATCCATCGGAAAATCTTCAATTTCATGTAAACTGCCCGCCCTTGAAAACGACCTATAAGCGTAGTTTAGGCTGCTCGGTTGTGTTGCGTTATTACTGATATGAACCCAAGGGTTTGCACAGATTCTTAGGTTTTGTGTCAGCATTACCCAGAACAATATTCTGAATAACGGTAAGAGCGCAGCATTAGCGAGTTATTACTTAGACCTGTTTTCAAAAAAAACAAAAATAAAAACAGCAATTTATTTCATTTTTTGCTGTGGCAGCTATGAAATCAGCTTCTATACTCAATCTGTATGTGCTTGATGTGGCAGTGCTAATCAAGTGCAACGGGTTTTCACATGGAATAAGAGAAATCACATTGAAAACGACAAAACGAATCCGCAAGTTTTTCCCATTGGACTTCTATGGTGAAGATAGAGGTTGGCGGTTTGTTATCAGAGCTTACAGTGCGGCTGAAGTTTTCGATGCGCTAATGTGGCGCTCTTACCTTTCTGTCCGCCGTCAGGACTTCAACTTACTGCATTTGGCTATTGAAACGTTCCAATACGTGAACGACTACTCAGAAGGCCGTATTGCGGAAGTTGCCGGATCCCACGGTACGCTGATGCGCGTAAAAATGTTGGGTCCGGTAGTAGAAGTCGGTGCGTTGAACCAAGCCTATCTCGACAAGAAACTGCTGGAAGAAAAGTTTTCATCTGTTGCGTAAAACAGCCTCGAAAAAAGCCGGACGTTTTTGCCCGGCTTTTTTTATGTCTTGTATACCCAAACAACCTGAAGATGCAGGATTCAGCGAGATTGACTGGCGTTGTGATCGCGGCGTTCCTTTGCCGGTGTAGTCACCTCCATCAAAAAGGAACAACAAAGAGCACGGCGTCAGTCACTCGCCCGAAGGGAGGCCCTCAATGCGCCCACTTCATCGTTAAATTCCACGGAAATAGAGCGACTATTTCTCGCGAAATTTGCCTCGAATTGAGCGCATTGATGACCTCTGAATGCGAGCATCTTCAGGTCGTTTGGGTATAATCCAATTTTTCACAAAGACGGCCTAACTGTTATACCGCACATCAGCCGCTCACATAAAAACGTGTTAAATGGTCTGACACCCCCACCTAATCAAATTCACTTCGCATATTTTCACATCTAATTCGTAACGAAATATTTCCATTGGTAACAAAACAACAAGTTTTTAACCTGCTGATCTCTCGCTAAGTGATGGAAATATCGTCAAATTGGACACACTAACCCTCTGATTAATGGCTTATATGTTACAGGTTTGTAATATTTTAATTTTTAGCACTTTAAAACGAAGTGTGTGAAAATAGCCGCAGGTGAGCAAAAATCGCTCAATCTTTTCATTAACCTTGCTTATTGGAGTAGAAATGGCCTTTTTCGCGGTTATTTTTCTTTCAGTTGTTGGTGGCATCCTGGCTGGCGATCACTTCCACTCATACATGGTGGGCTTTTCGTTAGCGACGGTAGCTGTAGGGTGTTGTTACTGGCTAAGCTTCAGACACACTAAGTACCCTCAACTCGCTCTTCTACTGTTGATCTCTGGATTCGCGGTTAAGCTGGGTATCACGGTGTTTGGTGTCATGTGGAGTCTGGAAAGGGAGTTGATTACTTCACCCTTTATCTTTGCATTGTCTTACTTGTTCTTCTCTTTGGTCGCGACATATGGCTACTTCAAATACAGAGAGTTTTGGAACAAGCGTATGGACGCCGTCAAAGCAAAACTGCAGACAACCTAACACGCTAGATTTCGATAAAAGGCAGCTTCGGCTGCCTTTTTCTTTTTTGGGGTAAAAAGTATTTGTCGTCAGGCACCTCAAATATTCGTCCAGTTTCACATATCGTTGATGTAATGAATCACAACTGTTAGTGATGTCTAAACTAGAAGACAGACGATCTTCTTATCAGGCAACATGGCCATGACATTCCGGAAGCTAAACATACTTCTGAGTGCGCTGACTCTCTCGGTCTGCGCCATTTTGGTGTTTCATAATGTTCGTCAGGCTGAGTACTTGAACGAGATGAATGAGTCATGGAATAAGGCGTCAGTACAAAACATTCAGATCGCTCTGGACTTGGCTGAACTGGAAAGGGCATTTGGCTATGTTGGTTTCATTCACCACTTCAAAAACTATGTGATTCGTCGTGAAGATGTTTACTACAGAGATGCCACCGAAAGCTATTGGGAAACCACGGATGCTTTGAAGCGAGTCATGTCTTCGGAATTGCCTGAATATGACCAACAGGATTTGCTGATAGTCCAGGCAACCCTAAACGAATACTTTCGTAATCTAAATGACCTGTACCTTCATCACGCACATCTGCCCGCCGAGGAGGCTGACAGATTGTTCAGGGTAGACGATAGTCAAACCCGTGAAGCGCTGGTGAGGCTGCGTGCAGATCTGATTCCGAGTCCTCTTGAGCAATACAACGAAACGCTGGTCAGTAATCAAACCAATGCTTTTTGGACCCTCGTCAGCAGTACCTACCCTCTGTTTATCATCTTGGCCTTTGCTTTTACGATCTCTTTAGTGAGCAGAAAAGTGTTAATGCGGGCTAAGGAAATCGACACAATTTTCAATGCTTCTCCTGATGCTTTCATCTACTCAGATACCGAAGGGAAAATTCTGAGAGCCAATGTGATGGCGTCGAAAGTATTCGGATACAGCGAATCCGAGTTGAAAGAAATGAAGATTGAAGACCTCGTCGACCCGACCGTCAAAGATCGCCATGTTAAGCTCAGAGAACGATTTATCGCCAACAAAGGCAGTCGTGTGATGGGCGGTAATAATGCCGAGATCAAAGGGCAAACGAAGTCCGGTAGGCTGGTTCCGCTTAATGTCGCCATTTCTTCGTTCGTTTTTGGCCCCCATAAAGGGGTGATTGCCATCGCCCGTGATATGACGGCGCTAAAGCAAATGGAGTTAGACTCGTCGCACGATGCACTGACTACTGTCTATAACCGACGTTATATTGAAGCGAAACTGGATGAGGAAGTGAAGCGAGCAAAGCGCTATGGCCGCGGGCTGTCGGTACTTCTTGTCGATCTGGATAATTTCAAAAGACTGAACGACACTGAGGGCCACAGAGCGGGTGATAGGGGGCTGGTCGTCGCGGCAGAACACCTTCGTCAGCAGTTGAGAAAACACGACTTTGTCGGCCGCTGGGGCGGCGATGAGTTTTTGGTGGTATGCCCAGAAATCAGCCAGGGTGACGCGACAGAAATTGCGGATCGTATACGCAGACGTTTCGAAGAAATCCATTTCCCTTGGGGGTGTGATGTGACCATGAGCATTGGCATCTCGACACTTCAAACCAACTCCGCCAACGTCACCACGCAAAACCTGTTTGATGAAGCTGATAAGGCTTTATACAGCGCCAAAGAGCGCGGAAGAAACCGCGTTGAGCATTTCGCTGATCTCATGCGCCCGAAACGCATTAAATGAAACTCTTCAGCCCCGATTCACCGTTTGGTCCGGTACTGCGACAGACTTACCATCCTCTTTGAAAAACGGCGTCGGTACGTTAGTGCCCTTGATTTTGTTTTTCAGCATAAAACCCATGACCGCGACTAATGACTTCATCGAGAACTTTGGGTGGGGTTTTGTCGGTGGGTTGCCTTTCGCAAAAGTGCCCATGACATAACATTTCACAGGCCCAATCGCTTCTTCTTTTTTCGCATCTTGGATAGCGGCGGTAGGGATGCCGACAAAAGGGTGTTTTCGACTGATAGTGTTGGCAATTGGGGTGTGGCAACAAGCCGTGTAAAAGCGATAAATGCCACCCGGAGTCATTCTGACACAGCGGAGCTGATCGGCCCCTTTGTGGATCACAATGTCTGCGGGTGCTAATTGGAAAATGTCTGTTCCGCCCCATTCATCCAGCCACTTCTCTTCACTGCCGACATGTTTTGCGAAACCTTGGCAGTCATCACAGTAGCAGACCATGTGATTACCAGATTGAGGCGATACGCGTTTTAACGTGCCTTCCAGTTCGCCACATTCGCAGCGTAGAGTGAGATCTGTCATGGAAACCTCTTTTTGCCTTTTCTTTTATTTAAGCATCATCTAACTCATTGTGAGTCTGAGATTTGTTTGAATGGCAGGTGGGCCAGCGCATCCTCGTAGTAACCCTGAATCAATCCGTGCTCGCGTTGCAGGTAGTCATCAATCGCTTGATGGAAGCCTTGGTGACGCAAATGATGAAGAGAATGGGTGATGACTGGCTCAAATCCCCTAAGCAGCTTGTGTTCGCCTTGTGCGCCAGCATCGAAACGGGCTATCTGATTGGCAATGCAATACTCAATACCTTGGTAATAGCACAGCTCAAAGTGAAGGTTTTCAAACTCCGATAGACACCCCCAGTAACGCCCATACAAGGTTTCTTCAGAACGAAAATACAACGAACCAGCAACACGTTCTCCGTCGACCAAAGCAAACACCAATACCAATGCGTCGGGTATTGCCATCATCAGTTGTTCAAAGAAGTCCTGATTCAGGTAGCCCGTATGGCCTGAGCGTTTGAGGTAAGTGCGTTGGTAGAATTGATAGAACCGGCTCAGCTGTTCTGCTGTCACCTCATGTCCTTCAACAACTTCCACTGAAACACCTTGCTCGGCGATGCTTTTGCGCTCTTTACGGATGTTCTTGCGTTTGCGGGAAGTGAGGGCATTCAGAAAGTCATCAAACGTGCTGTAGTCGCGGTTGAACCAGTGGAACTGGACAGCGCGTCGCTCGAGAAAGCCGCCAGCGTGCCGCTCTTCCAGCAAGTTTTTTGGCGGGAAAAGAATGTGAATACCGGAACATTCCAGCTGCTCGGCGAGTGAATGCATAGCCCCCATTAGGTATCGGCGAATTTCTACGTCATCTTCACTCTGTGAAACTAAAAGGCGCGGGCCAGATGCCGGAGTAAACGGCACGGCACAAATAACCTTAGGGTAGTATTCCAAGCCCGCATCTTCGTATGCTTCCGCCCACGACCAGTCAAAGACATACTCTCCATAAGGGTGAGTTTTGAGGTAGCAAGGTGCCGCTCCAATCAGTTCATCGCCGCGGAAAACACCAATATATTGAGCGTACCAGCCGCTTTTCCCACCAATGGTTTGACTGGTTTCAAACGTCTTCAGGAAGGCATAGCGTAGAAAAGGGTAGTCGTCAGCGAGCAGCGCATCCCAGGCTTTTTCACCAAACTCTTCAATGTGGGCGACAACCCGGCATTCCAATGTCATGGATTCTCTAACTTCCTTTAAGTGATGGAATAAATAGTGACTGACCTTAATGAAAGATCAACCCACACTCACTAGGTGATTGATAGCAACCTCCATAGACAGACTTATTTCACTATGGACGATCTAGATCACGGAGATTAATTCCACGCTGTTCTTTAAATGCAATCAGATATTCTAAATTCGGAAAGTGACGAGATTTAATACTGGCATATCAAACTTTATTTGGTTTTTGCTATTGATGAAATGTATTTGGGTGGCATAAGATTCTTTTAACAATCTAGTAACAGATTGGGTTTTGTCAGACCAATCCACAAGGAATGAGATATGCAAAACAAGTTTCTGATTGAAGCCTTCCAAACCCCCGAGAATGTTGCTTCGACCTTGCTCCCTTACTTCGGTGAGCTACCCAAAGATCCCTATGTCGATAGCGATGTCCGTTTCCGAAGCTATGCCCGTTTTTCGCTCTCAGACAAAGGCGATATTGTCCGTTTACCCCATGCGCCGTTCATGCAGTCATCCGAGGTAAACCGGGTAGTGGGTGATATTGAACGCCACTTTGAACCTATGTCTGATGACATGATTGATTTGCCGGAGTTTCACCATCTGCTGAAATCCTTTGCCAGCGCCACTGGGCTTGAGCACACCGGCGCTAACATCGACGTTCATCAAATCCGCGTAACTTGCTCAGCCAACGACACCAGTGCGCCTGCTCCTGAAGGTATTCACCAAGACGGCTTCCGCTTTGTGGGCATTTTTTGTGTGCAACGCAAAAACATTGCTGGTGGTTTCACTCAGATTTTCTCATCACCTGTGGATCAGCATCCGCATCTGAATACAGTGCTGGAACCAAACCAATTCATCATTCTGGATGACCAACGATACTATCACCACATCTCAGAAACACTGTCGAGTAACCGAGGCGAGGAGGGAGTGCGCGATGTCTTCGTATTCACCGCTTAACCGTAACAATATCGATGCATTAAGAGCCAAATTTCCTGCGTTGCAGCGAGAAGTAAAGGGCGTCACTCCGGTTTACCTTGATGGTCCCGGTGGCACACAAATGCCAGATTCCGTTATTGATGCGTTCAGCGCGTACCTGAAAGGCGGCAACTCAAACCTTGGCGGGAAATTCCAGGTTAGTGAGGAAACGGTGGATTTGGTTACACAAGCCAGGGAATGTGCCGCGGCTTTGTTGGGTTCAGCGCCAAATGAAGTCTTCTTCGGGGCGAACATGACGTCAGTGACGTTCAGCTTTAGCCGCGCATTGAGCCAGCAATGGGAGGAAGGCGATGAAGTGATCGTGTCTGTCGCGGATCATGGTGCCAACCGATCAAGCTGGATCATGGCCGCCCAAGATCGTGGTGTGACGGTTCATCATCTGCCGATTAAAGATCGTTCCGGTACACTGGATTTAAATACGCTTGAGACCCTACTTAGCGAGAAAACCAAGCTGGTGGCTGTTACGGCAGCCAGCAATATTACGGGCACCATTACTGACCTAGAAGCCGTGATTGCCAAAAGTCATGCAGTGGGTGCAAAAGTGTTTGTTGATGCCGTGCATTTGCTTCCTCACCAACTGGTGGATGTGAAAGCGCTGGATGTTGATTTCCTCGCGGGGTCTGCCTACAAGTTTTACGGGCCTCACCTTGGCTTTCTTTACGGGAAATTCGATCTGCTCTCAGCTGTGACGCCTTACAAAGTGGAGCCAGCCCCAGGCTTTGCCCCTAATTGTTTTGAAACCGGTACATTGAACTTCGAAGCACTGAGTGCCTTTGTTGCGTCTGTTGAGTATTTGGCGTCCTTGGGGGACGGTGACACCTTACGCAGCCGATTGGCGAAGGGCTATGACAACCTCCATCAATACGAGTCTGCACTTTTGGCTTACTTCCTTGAGAAACTTCAGAGCGTCGAGAGCGCAGAACTCTATGGCATTGATGGAGTGGAAGGACGAACGGCGACATTTGCCTTGCGGTTCGGCGACCGTGATCCCATGGAGATTGCAGAAGCTCTGGGCAAGCAGCAAATCTATGTCTGGAGTGGCCATCTCTACGCAGACAAACTGACCGATGCGTTTGGCGTGACAGAGAAAGGCGGCATCCTTCGTGTCGGGCTGATGCACTACAACACCTTCGAGGAAATTGACCGTTTCTTTCATGCGCTGAAAAGTATTCTGTAGCAGAAACAGAAAGGCCACCCCCTCGGGTGGCCTTTGCATATCATCGTCTGCCAGAAGTTAGGCGACCAGCGTATAGGTGATCACATAGAAATCTTCATCGTTTGGGTAGATTTCGCGGATCAATGGCTTTAATTCTTCCAGCGGAATGAATTCCTGAGCGGCGTGCTCTTCGTTGATGTCATCAAAACCAATTTTTTCTACTGACACGATATCAATCTGGCAGACGTACTTGTCCTTTTCCAGCGTGTGAACATCGACGCGCGTTCCCGGCACATAGTGACTTTCTGATTCATCGCGAATGGTGATGGTTTTCTTTCCTGATGCGACAAGCGGCGTCAGCCATTCAAAGAAAGTGATTTTTGTTGGTGCCTGATTCACAGTCATACCTGCATTTAGCTGATAACAGAGCGCGAGTATATTCGTGTTTTTGCATCTCACAAAGAAAACATTTAGCCGCGCTATACCCGACAATACTTGGGGTTCATCCATAAAGAAGGACACCACAATGAATCCTAAATTGATGGCGGCTTTTTCGCTGTTTGTAGCGACGAGTGCATCTGCCATGACGCTGACAAGCCCGCAGATCACAGAAGGAGAGTCGCTCAAGAAAGGTCAGATCTTTAATAGCTGGGGCTGCACGGGAAACAATCATTCGCCAGAGCTGAAATGGGTCGACCCACCGGAAGGCACCAAAAGTTATGCGGTGACCATGTATGACCCGGATGCACCAACTGGCAGCGGCTGGTGGCATTGGGTGATGATTAACATCCCTGCCGATGTGCAATATCTAAAACTTAATGCCGGAAAAGAAGGGGGAAGCCTCATGCCAAAAGGTGCGCAAATGCAGCGCAACGATTTTGGTGTTGTCGGTTTTGGCGGGGCATGTCCTCCACCCAAAGCATCCAAACATAACTACGAGATTACTGTCTTTGCGTTAGATGTGGAGAAACTGGATGTACCCGCCGAAGGCTCTCCAGCATTGGCTGGATATAACATCCTCCAACACCGAATTGGAGAAGCACAACTCATTGCACCAACGAATGCCAGAGACTGAAAAGAGGGTAACGAGAGAAAACACGAGATGAGGATGATTGGCACTTGGTCCAAGTGCCAATTTAAGCCAATTAAAAGTTCGCCAAGAAGAAGGGAATCATCAGTGCGTTAACCAAATCGATAAAGAAAGCACACACCAAAGGCACGATAATGAATGCCAAATGCGAGTTACCGTAGCGCTGAGATACGGCTGACATGTTCGCCATTGCGGTTGGCGTAGAACCCAGCGAGATACCACCAAAGCCACTACAAATCACTGCAGCATCAAAATTCTTACCCATGGCTGGGAACACCAGATAAATATTGATCAATACCGCAACGAGGAATTGGGCGGCGAGGATGGTAAATATCGGGCCTGCTAAATCGATGAGCGTCCAAAGTTGCATGCTCATCAAAGACATTGCCAAAAATGTACCCAGTGAAATGTCTGCCAGCAAAGCAACGGCAGGCTTGCGTGATGGCCATTGCGTGCCTGTTAGCCTTGGGAAAGACTTGGGGACGAGATTGGTCATGATGATGCCAGCAAACAAACAACTGACAAACAGCGGCAGTTGCAGACCAAGCTCCGATATCCCTTCATTAATAACAAAACCCAGAATGATACAGATATGAATCGCCAGAACGGCATCAAGGAAATCGAAGCTGTTGATTTGCTTTGGCGCTTGGTTTTCTTCTGAGCCGATATCTAAAGGTTCAACGGTTTGTGGTTTTAGCTGGTGCTTTTGAATAAGGAACTTGGCGATGGGGCCACCCATTAAGCTGGCGAGGATAAGGCCAAAGGTGGCGCTGGCGATACCAATTTCCATCGCATTGGAAATACCGTATTCCTCAGCAATTCTTGGAGACCAAGCGATCGCTGTGCCATGTCCGCCAATCAGGGAAACGCTGCCGCCTAACAAACCAACAGGGGTTTCAAGACCAAACAACCCTGCAACGGTAATCCCCGTCAGATTCTGCACCACCATATAGCCTATCGTGATGAGCAGGAGAACCACCAGGGGTCGTCCGCCTTTCATCAAATCTCCAAGGCTGGAGTTGATGCCGATAGTGGTAAAGAAATAGACCAGCAATATGTCCCTTGCGACGAGATTGAAGGAGATTTCGATACTTGTGAAGGCATAAAAAAGTGAAAACAACACGGAGAATAGGATGCCGCCAGTAACAGGCTCAGGAATGCTGAACTCTTTCAATACAGGAACGGCTTGGTTCAGTCTCCGTCCGATAAACAGAACCAAAATGCCGAGCGTTACGGCGAAAAAAGAGCTTACCTGAATCAGGTTTTGTTCAAGCAGGAATTCCACGTTATCTCACCCATTAGTTGTTTTTAGCGTCGAGTGAGGCTAGCTAAACATAGGGTTATGACAAGGAACAGTAGTGATGGGGTTGTAAGCGTAAATGACTGAAGATACGCAGATCAATTGCGGTGGATCTCACACAGGGCATGTCTGTTTTTCATCGAGAGTACTCATCGCTTGAATGATGCTAACGCTGCAATGGCCTCCCTCACGGTGGGGAAATGAATTTTGGTCAGACAGACTTCTGCTTTGCAAAATTCATGGGCTTGAACCAGTGCAGAAACCGTGATGGCCTCGAATTGCTTAGTGTGTGGAACCAGTGAAATTTGTCGGCTTTCCATCGACAGTAAAAAGCTGGCACCTTCGGAATCAATCAGAATATCTTCGTCGCTGAAAATCATGTCTGTTGCTTCATCTTCAAACTGGCTTTGACTGGCAAAAAAAGCAGTTCGTCGTCTCCATCGAGTTTTAAAATGGCTGGCCAAACTGGGGTAGAGGACATTGTTGTTTCTCTTTGAATTGATAATGACCAGCGAATTAAACACCCACCATTGGTTCACTGACAACCATTTCTCGGAAGTCAGCGAGCGTCTTTCGTGGCTTTGATGGCATATAGCAATGGTACTTGCTGGCCTTTGTGAAGTAATTGATAGCCTTTTTGCTCTACATACTCCAAACCTTCGAAGCAGTTATAGGGGCTATATGGATACTCAGCAAAAGCATCAATTCGAAGGCCTGCCTGAATCAGCGCATTGATGACTTCGCTGAGAGGATGTGGCCAGGTAGCCATGGTCGATGTGGTGCCATCGCAGTTTTCTGTGTAAGTGCCTTCCTCTTCAATATCTGGTTCCTCACTTGGAAAGTAGGAGTAACCGTAGAGTAAGTCATTAAAAGTATGGAACTCGATGATGTGGAATTCCCCGCCCACTTTCAGTGCGCCTGCGACGGTCTTTGCCCAGCGCGAAAGATCCGGTAGCCAACAAAGCACGCCGTAAGAGGTGAAAACGACATCGTATTGCTCTGTGTTGCTCTCCTCAAATTCGTAGATATCGCTTTCAATAAACCTTGCTTCGAGGCCCAAATCGCGACTGAGGCATTGGGCTTGTTCAATCGCAGCGGGTGACAGGTCTACGCCAGTGACTTTTGCGCCCAAACGCGCCCAGGAAAGGGTATCCTGGCCAAAGTGACATTGGAGATGAAGCAAGGATTTACCTTCTACGTTTCCGACTTGTTCTAGCTCGATGGCATTGAGTGAAGACTTCCCCTGCTTGAACGCTTCAACGTCATAGAACTTTGATTCAATGTGAACCGCCGTTCGCTTGTCCCACGCTTCTTTGTTGAGTCTTAAATAATCCAATTCCATCGCTGTTCACCATTAATGTGGCTTTCGAAAACAAATCTGGACTGACCCTATATCCCATTGCCAAGCAGCGCCAGATATTCACTCATAAACTGGATATGCTTCTCTCTTTTTCTTTTCCAGGTTCTAACATGAACTGAATCTGAACATCGCACTCACCGGGCGTTAAGTGTGGGTTCTTTATTCTCTCTCTATCAATCAAATGAAGGAGAAAGAAATGGAACCTATCAGCGTAGTCATTATTACCCTCAATGAAGAAAAGCGTATTGGTCGACTGCTGGATGACTTGGTCAACCAGACTCATCAAGACTTCGAAGTGGTGTTGGTGGATTCAAACAGCGACGATGCGACCCGCGATGTTGCCCGCTCATTTGAAAAGCATCTGCCAGCATTGACTGTGCATCGCATGGAAACCCGTGGTGTCAGCCTTGGTCGTAACACGGGCGCTTCCATTGCTAACCATGAACGCGTGTTGTTTCTGGATGCCGATGTGCGTTTAGAACCAGAATTCCTCGAAAAATCATTGAAAGAACTGAATGAAAAGAATCTTCAGGTAGCTGGTGTTTACATGGGTGCCAAGGCGCTGCCAGCGGTCCAGAAGGTGTGCTACGCAGCATTTAATGGCGGCATGTTTGCCACACAGTTCTTCTTTCCGACAGCCGTGGGGGCATGTATTTTCTCAACCCGCACGGCACACAAACAGCTCGAAGGCTTTGATGAAAAAATCACCCTATGTGAAGACTGTGATTACGTTCGCCGTGCCAGCAAGCTGATGCGCTTTCGCTTCATTAATCAGGCTTTCCAGTTCGACCCGCGCCGATTGGATCAAGACGGCATGGTTGCAACAGGCTTTGTATACCTGAAGGCCAACTTCCGACGTTTCTTCTTCGGTGAGATGCGCAATAACGAAATGGAATACCGCTTTGGTCACTATCAGGACCAAAAGTAAGCCCAACGGAATGAATCAAAGCGAAGGATTAAGAGGCCATCATGTTTGAGTCTATCGGTTTATTTCTAGGCGCTTTTTTTGACGCGCTGATAGGCCCCAACTTATTTGTGCCAGCAGAGCCTTTCCTGCTGGCCGCGGGTTACCAGCTTTATGACGGCATTATCACAGGTGTGATCATGGTCTTGCTGGGCGGTTTTCTCGGCGACCAACTCAGCTATCTGGCAGGACGGAAATTCGGTAAACCAGTGCAGCAAAAACTGATGAAGTGGCAGCCAAAAACCCGCAGAGCATTTGCACGTTGCCGACGTTTGATGGCGACAAAAGGGGCCTATGCGATGACCTTCGCCCGACTATTGGGGCCGGTTGCGTGGGTGGTTCCCTTTATGGCTGGTTCACAGAAGGTCTCATGGGGACGTTTCACGCTCTACTCGACAATCGGTCTGATTCTGGGCGCAGGGCAGTTCATCCTCTGGGGTTATTTGTTGGCCGCAGGCGTTGAGCAATTTCCTCTGTTGGACACCATTGTCTCGATGGTCAGCGAGCACCAATATAGCTTAATGGCCATCGCGGCGACCGCGATTCTTGCATGGATAGGCTATGCCTTCCAATGGAAGAAGTTAGTGCCAAAAGTCAGTGCCTTCTTTCTGATCGCCATGCTTGGCGTAAATTACAGCCATTACTTCTGGTATGCCGACAACTTTGTCGATGCGGTGCCGACAGAGACGGTAACGCCGGTTTCATTGACCTACAAAGTTTACCCTGGCAAATCGCCATTCTTTGATGCGCAAGGGGTGAATGTGCTTTATGTTGGTGAGTCGCCAAGAACCATGATGAATGAATTAGGTTGGCTGGAGAATCAAACTTTCTCCCGTAACGATATTGATTGGGCTGACTATGTTGATCTGCTGAAAGGTCAGACACCACCTGTATCCGATTTATTCTGGAATGAACGTCCTCAGGATATGGCGTTCCAATTGCCGGGCGACTTACTGAAACGCTCACATATTCGCTGGTGGCAGGCCGGGATTGATAAAGATTTGAATCAGCCACTGTGGGTAGGTGCCATTAGCTATGACGATGGGTTAAAGCTGACCATGTATTCAGGGATTATCACCGTACTACACAGCATTGACCCGAATATCGACGCAGAGCGCGATGAACTGGCGAACATGATCAATACGCAGCTTCCCCAGCTTTCAACAGAGTATTATCAGGCATTGACCCCGCTAGCGGTGGATGACCACCACGATTATTACAGCGATGGGAGGGTGCTGGTGGTTAGCGACAATGAGATATCGCTAGCGAATGTTAGCCCTTAGATGAAGTTAGCCCTTAGATGAAAAAGAACCGCCATGATTGGCGGCTCACAATAGTCCAAACTCTTCTTCCCATAGTGTCAACAGCCTCTAGCGGGCGAGCTTCACTGTCAGCACTGCTTTCAATCCGCCCATGCTTCCTTTAGTTAACTCGAGGCTCCCACGATAACTGTGGGCAATTTCATTGACGATATTGAGTCCAAGGCCCGTGCCTGGCGTGGATTCATCGAGTCGGAAGCTGCGTTTGAGCACGTTGGTTAGCTCTTCGTCGGGAATGCCTTCTCCATCATCTTCAACACAGATTTGAACGGTTTCTTTTCCCGCATCGATAGCATAAATCCGCACCAAGGTGTTTGCCCATTTATAAGCGTTCTCGATGAGATTCCCCAGCATTTCATCCAAATCAGCAGGGTCGACGGCAACATCAAATTCATCATCAAGCTCGTTAATGACAATGACTTCACGAGAAGCATAAACCTTGTCGAATGCCAGCGTGATCGCATCCACCCGTGTGCTGGGGTTGGACTTCACCGCGAGGATATTCATTGAGCCTGCGACCCGGGCGCGACCAAGGTGGTAGTCAATCTGGTTCTGGATACGCTCAATCGAGGGCAGCAGCTTTTTCTGGCTTTCCTCATCCAGTGAAAGCACGTCATTTTTAAGCACGGATAAAGGCGTTTTGAGCGCGTGGGAAAGGTTGCCCGCATGTTGTCGGGCACGGGAAAGTAACTCGTGATAGTGAAACAGTAAGGCATTGAGATCGGACACCAGCGGCGAGACTTCCTGCGGGTAGTTAGTGCTGAGGGCATCTTGTTTGCCTTCTTTAAGTTTTACCAACTCCCGTTGCATATCATTTAGCGGCAGCAGCGACCACGCGACTTGCAAGCCAACCAACACAATCACGCCCACGAACAGCATGGACAAAATCACCCAAAGCTTACTGGAGAGGCTTTGCAATACGTCTTCGGTGGGATCTTCATCGATACCAATTTTGACGGTGACTGGTGCTGTTCCGCCTTTGGGTACGAAGGTCTGGGTAATGGTGATGAGAGGTTCTTTCCTCGCCCCCAGCATTTCTTTGATGGGCCCGTCAGAGAGTTTGAAATCTTTGTCCGCCAGCGATGGTGAACGCAATACCGTCGTTCCCTGAGTCATACGCCAATACAGCCCACTGAAAGGACGTTCAAAACGGGCGTCTGACAGAGGCTGAGCCAACACCAACTGTTGATTTTCATCAAGCTGCAAGTTGTTGGAGATTTCATCCATCGACAGCTGTAAGCGCTCTTTGGTCGCCGTGACGAGATAATCGTTCATCAGCACTGGGATTCCGATCCCGGCAATAGAAATCATGACGGTTGCCCAAATCACGGTTGCCAAAAGCAGGCGGCTTTTCAGGCTCAGTTTGCCGATATAGCTGACTCTACTGCGCATTGAGTTGATACCCCAACCCGCGTACGGTTTTGATAATGTCTGGCGCTATCTTCTTGCGTATTCGCCCAATGAAAACTTCGACGGTGTTGGAGTCGCGCTCGAAATCCTGCTTGTAGATATGCTCAACCAGTTCTGTTTTGGAAATCATCTTCTCAGGGTTATGCATGAAGTAAGCAACCACTTTGTATTCCAGCGCGGTCAGCGTGACTGCCTGACCTTGCCAAAGCACGGTCGACGTTCGTGTATCCAGGCTCAAATCACCCATTTGTAGTACAGGCGATGCACTGCCGGAAGCACGTCTTAGATGAGCACGAAGTCTGGCAATGAGTTCGAGCATTTCGAACGGCTTGGTGAGGTAGTCATCAGCACCGGCATTCAGACCTTCAACGCGCTGCGAAAGGGTATCACGCGCGCTAAGGATGATAACCGGGGTGTTGATATTCTCGTCGCGGATGCTTTTCAGTACTGTCAGGCCATCGATTTTCGGCAGCCCTAAATCGAGCACAATGGCATCCCAAGGCTCTGAGGTAGCGCGATACAGGGCGTCGATGCCATCTTCAGAGAGCTCCGGCACCCATCCATTCTTTTCTAAGGTATCGAGTATTTGTTCACTTAACTGTGGTTCATCTTCTACCACTAATATTTTCATTTCTTATCCTGTTTGATCTCGAACTATCAGAAGTATGGTCGAGGAAAAGTGAAATTTAGGTAAAACAGCGAGCTATGAATAGGAGTCTACTCTCTGTTCAAGGCGATTTTTCCTGCCAAACCAATCAAGAGAACACCTGAGGTCCCTTCAATCACACGCGAGAATCGTTGGGATTTTGCCGACGAGAACAACCAGCTTCCCACAATGGCATATGAGAGATTGCAAAGTGTGGCGGTGATGCAAAAGACGACGCCAAGAACCAGAAGTTGGTATTCGGGGGAGACCGCTGTCGGGTCAATGAACTGGGGAAGAAATGACAGGAAAAACAATGCGACTTTGGGGTTCAACACCGCCACCATCACGCCTTGTTTGAAAACGTTAATGTTATTGCCCGCATCGGAAGCGCTGATAGTGATCTTCGAATTGCCCGAAAAGAAGTTTCTCAGCGCACAAATACCCAAATACAAAAGGTAAGCGGCTCCCAGATACTTCACCGCCATAAAGGCGACAGCGGAATTGACGATAATCGCCGATAGGCCAAACACCGCTGCGAAGGTATGTACGAAATAGCCCACACCTAAACCCATTGCAGCGCGAAGCCCCATCTTTAGTTTTCCTGCCATGGTGTTGGACACGATATAAACCACATCCTGACCGGGGATCAGATTGATAGAAAGTGAAGCCACCACAAACAGTAATAAGGTTTGGATTTCCATATCAGCGCCTCTGTTCGATTTTTTTGAACGAGATTGTCAAATTCAAGCGGTTAATTCTTCGACTATATCTGCTGTAACGTTAGATATCGATACCGCTGAGAGACAGAAACGAGAAACTTCGCGGGAGGTTAGAAAAAGGAGACACATCAATGAATAAGACCCAACCTGTTCTATTTTTATCGCACGGTGGTCCAACGCTGGCAGTTGATAACAGTGATGCTTCCCGGTTTATGAAATCGCTGGGTGGCACACTCAACAAACCTAAAGCGATCGTCATTTTTTCAGGTCATCTCGACAGTGATGATGATGTCGTGATCACTTCCGGTGCCTCGCCTTCGGTGATCTACGACTTTTACGGCTTTCCAAAGCCGCTTTATGAACTGACCTATCCCGCACCGGGCGCACCTGATCTGGCCTACAAAATTGCAGATATGGTGTCAGCTTCTGGGTATAGCGCAGTGTTAGATGAGGATTTAGGATGGGACCACGGTGTTTGGATACCGCTACGGCTGATTTATCCCGATGCGGACATTCCTGTGGTGCAGGTATCTATCAGCAGTAAGCAAGGCGCAAAGATGAACTACGAGCTCGGGAAAATGCTCGCGCCGCTAAGAAAAGAAAACGTTCTGCTGATTGGTTCAGGCGCGATAACCCACAACCTTCGTGAAATTTTCAGTCGTCAGAAAACGCCGAATGGCTCTGCGATGGCGGAAGCGTTTACGGATTGGATTGCGCACAAGCTGGAAAACAAAGACCACGAAGCGGTAGTGAATTATCTGACTGACGCGCCGAATGCTCGCTTTAATCACCCGACGGATGACCATTTCCTGCCATTGGTCGCGGCGCTTGGTGCAAGCGGGGAAGACGACGCAGTGCGCATTCACCAAAGCTGGCAAGATGACAAACTGCTGGCGATGGATGCTTATCGATTCGGCTGATTAGTCGTCGATAAAATGGGACTGGTAGTACTTAGGTGTCACTGCCAGTTTCTTTTTGAAGTGGCGCTGAAAATGCGCCTGATCGGAAAAGCCGAGTTCGAAAGCCACTTCTGAAATTTCCTTCCCTTCACGAAGCAGCACTTTCGCACGTTTGATTTTTTCATCCATCAGGTAAGCGTGGGGTGGCAGACCAAAACGCTGTCTGAATGCACGAATTAATTGATAGCGGCTCATTCCCGCTTCTTCTGCCAAACTGTCGAGCTGATGTATTTCGGTGAGCTCATCCAGCATTTTTTCCCTGACTCGCACAACATCGCCCTCACGCTGAGTTTTCTCTGCGCTCAATTTGTGCTGCCAAAAGCTGGATTCAATAAAGTCGTAAAACGCCACCTGTGCCTTTAGCGGGCTGTTGTCATCTATCAATGCTTCCAACAACGCCAGAAAACGGGTTTGAATGAGCGGATTGCGCTCCAAATCGTTCTTGAAAGGTGTGTAGTCCTGACTGTAACCACGGTGTGTATGTTGAAGAATGTCCCGTTGGATTTCGCCCATTTTCAGCGTATCGACGAACAACATGCTGTAAGACCAGGTGTTGCCTTTTGGATTGCAGGAATGCACATCAGCGGGATTAATGGTGACGATATCGCCAATGCGAACATCATTCACGCGATGACGGTTTTTATAGTCAGAATGGCCCTGCTCAATAATGCCAAACGAAAACTCATCGTGGGAGTGGGCTTCATAACAGGCGCGGCTTTGATTGGCGACGCGCATTTCCACCCAAGGCAACAGCGTGCTTTGTTTGAACTGTGTGGAGGTGTCCTTTTTCATTGTTCGTTCCCTGACTAAATCCATATAGCCGCGACAGACAATGCCAATACAATCGCCATCACTCTATTAAACTGGCGCTGATGAGCGGGGTTTTCAAGCTTGCTGGACAAAATGTGTCCAAGCACAGCCCAAAAGCCGATGCTAATCAGACACACCAGCAAAGAAACGAAAGTATACATCCCCAGCCAATACACTTCGTTTTCCCTGCCAACCACATAAATGCTCACGCCGGAAAGGGCATATAACCACGCCTTGGGATTGAGAAGCTGGGTGATGGAACCTGTCCACCAACCTGATTGCGTCTGAGCGTTTTTCTCAATGGCGGAGACAGGTGCCATGAAAATTTTGTAGGCAAGATACAAAAGAAATGCGCTACCAAGGAGTTGCATGGTGGTTTCCAGCGAAGGGATCAACGACAGTAAACTTTGCATCACTCCTCCACAAAGAATCACTACCAATGCATACGCCAGCGAAGCCGCGACGACATGTTTAATGGCTTCTTTTAGCCCTTGGGTGATCGCCGTGCTGGTGGCGAGAATATTCACTGGGCCGGGTGTGACGGCACCGACCAAGGCAAAGGTGGTCATCGCCAGAATCAGACTGTTCATTGCTTCTCCTTTCTGATGAAGAAGACGTTAGCAAAGCCAGAAGGGAAGTTATTGAACGATATTGCAGCGATTCATAGAGGGGAGGACAAGCAATAACCACAAATAGGATGAATTACACACAAATATTGGTGTGCCAATATTATTTCCCGGTTCAAAGAATAGACATTAATCAATTAATTGATTGAAATATTATTATTGGTCTGACTCATTTTTAAATAACTAATTCCAATCACAGAACCTATCACCAGAATTCCATTTCCCTTGAACTCCCCTAGTGGCAGTGGGAGTATGCTTTTGAGGGGTTTTTCTGCACTAGATACGAAAATCCCTCATTAAACATTGTTAATTAATTGTTTTATTTTCATTGTCTTAGGGTTTTTGGTGTTCTGCCAGATTGCCACTATCTCAGTGTCTTTAGAAATTCTCGTTTTGAAATGATGACATTTTGCAGTATCAGATGAGGGTCTAAATGGTTACTTTTCTTGCCTTGCCAATAATATTTGGTGTCGGCTACTTCATTGTTAAAAAATATAATACCCAAGCTGTTTTATTTCTTGCCGGTTTGTTAATGATTGCACTTGGCGTCATGGACGGTGCGACTGACTTTATTCCGAAAGGGGGTAAAACAACCGGTTCGGTGATTGTCGACTTCTTCGAAGTCATCAAGGTGCTTTCTTCTTCCACACTGGCGAAGCTGGGTTTAATCATCATGGCTGTTGGCGGTTTCTCTAAGTACATGGGCCATATTGGCGCGGCCAATGCCATGGTACAAATCGCCACCAAACCGCTTTCGCACATTAAAAACCCTTATCTGGTATTGGCGATGGCCTACGTTATCGGCCAGCTCATCAACATCTTCATTCCTAGTGCAACCGGTCTTGCGCTCTTGCTGTTGGTGGCGATGTACCCTGTATTGGTCGGCGTAGGCTGTAACCCTGCTGCTGCGGCGGCGGTTGTTGCAACCACAGGTTGTTTGGACTTGGGCCCGGCGTCTTCGGCGGCGAACAAAGCCGCAGAAGTGTCAGGCATTGATGTGGCGACCTACTTTGCAAGCTATCAGCTGCCTGTCGCTATCGTGACCATGATTGTGATTGCGGTTCTGCACTTCTTCAGTCAGCGTTATTTCGATAAGAAAGATGCGGAAAAAGGCGTGACCTATGAATTCAACATTGATGCGAAAGAACAGCGTGAAGCGCCAAAATGGTTTGCGATCCTGCCTGTTTTGCCACTGATGTTGCTGCTGGTGTTCAGTAAGTTTGCGGTTACCAGTGTGCGAATGGACGTGGTGACGGCCATGTTTATCGCGCTGTTTGTTGCCATGGTTGCTGACTTCATTTACACCCGTGATGGCAAGCAAGTTGCGGCGTCACTTAAAGTGTATCTGGAAGGGATGGGCAACGTGTTCACCAGTGTGGTGAGCCTGATTATCTCCGCACAGGTATTCGTCGTCGGTCTGACAACTATCGGTTTTATCGACCTGCTGTTGGGCAGCGCGGCAAACCTTGGCTTGGGCTACATGGCAATGGTGCTGATCCTTGTGGCCATTATTGTTGTGGTGACCATGCTGTCTGGCTCGGGTAACGCTTCATTCTTCAGCTTCTCTAACCTGGCACCGGATGTGGCAGCGCAAGTGGGTACTACCGCAGCACACGTTGCGATGCCAATGCAGTTGGCGGCGGGCATCATGCGTTCTGCATCACCAGTGGCGGGTGTGGTCATTGCCTGTGCGGCGACCGCAAACGTATCGCCAATTGAACTGGCAAAACGCACCATGATCCCAATGGTGGGTGGTCTGGTGACGGCGTTGGTTTGTTCGCAATTCCTTGTTTAGACATCAACGCTAACCAATAACGATAATTTTACTGAGGCTGTGGGCGAATTGTTCATGGCCTCAGTGGTATGGAATGGATAGAAAAATGAATATCGTCGACCGATTTTTGCAATACACCCGCATCAACACCACCACCAGCCGCGAGAAAGGCGCAGCGGGCATCATGCCGTCGTCTGAGGGGCAAATGGAACTGGCACGCCTGATTAAATCCGAACTTGAAGTTCTGGGCCTTGTGGATATCGAACTGCGAGATACCGCCATTTTGACCGCAACCTTGCCTTCCAATTTGCCCGCGGAGCAGAAAGATAAGGTTAAAACCGTGTCCTTCTTTGCGCACCTCGATACCAGTGCAGAACAAACCAACGACACCAAAGCGAAAATTGTCAGCTACAAAGGCGGAGACATCAGCCTGAACGAAGCGCTGGGCATTACCCTGAAATTGGCAGAGTTTCCGGAACTGGCGAATTATGTCGGCGATGACATTCTAGTCACAGATGGCACCAGCCTGTTGGGCGCAGATGACAAAGCCGCGATTGCTGCGATTATGGATGCTGTAAGTTACCTCGTCGCTAACCCTGACATCCCGCATGGTGACGTGAAAGTGGCCTTCGTGCCAGATGAGGAACAAGGACTTCGCGGCGCAAAAGCATTTGATGTAGAGGCATTTGGCGCTGATTTTGGCTACACCCTGGATTGTTGTGGCATTGGCGAGTTTGTGCATGAAAACTGGAATGCGGGTGATGTGGTTGTCACCTTCACAGGCCAATCTGCGCACCCTATGTCCGCCAAGGGCAAGTTGAAAAACTCGCTGCTGATGGCACACAAGTTCATCAGCATGCTGCCGGAAGGCGAAGCGCCACAATATACCGAAGGCACGGAAGGTTACTACTGGGTGAAGGAGATGTCCGGTAACAGCGCAAAAACCGTGCTGAAAATGGACGTGCGTGATTTTACCAAAGACGGTTATCAAACCCGCATGAACTTCCTGAAAAACCTTGCTGAAAGCTGTGGTTCTTTATGGGGTGAGGGAAGTGTTTCTATCACGCTGGCGGATCGCTATGAGAACGTGGCAAACAGTTTGGAAGGTGATGCTGGCTTCCCGATTGATATTGCCAAGCTGGCTTACGCGCGCAACGACATTGAGATGAAGGCCATTCCAATGCGTGGAGGTTATGACGGCGCAGTGCTTTCCCAGAAGGGATTGCCATGTCCGAACATTTTCACTGGTGCGCATAACTTCCACTCGATCTACGAATACCTGCCGGTGAAGTCACTGAAAGCGGCCAGCGCTGTGGTAGTGGAAGTTATCAAGATTACCGCTGAACGCGGCTGACAGGGCGTTCAGATCTAAGGAAGGCGAGCCTGATGGTTCGCCTTTTTGTTGCCATTATTTCTCGGTATCACGAGGAGTAACAGCGCAGGAAGGTTTGTCTTTATCAAGTTCAGAAGACGCGCAGCAACTGCTCTTGATTGGCTTGCGGGAAAATACCACGCCAATCGCCAGCAAAACGATACACACCAGAAAAATAATCACGGTAAGAACCAAAGTCATGACTTAACCTTTTTCGTTTAATTTTTATACAGTGTTCGCGATTTTTCGGTTTTCCACAATGATTAATCCAGTAAGCTGTTGTCGCCTTTTATTTTCTCATGGATATCGTTCCAAAGTTATATTCCGTTTTCTGTAATAAATACGTACAAACCCTCTCATATATAAGATCGCTAAAATAACATTTTTTACACCATATAAAGCACTGTGGTGACCTCCCAGAAACGCAGTGGTCATGCTGGTTTTTTGGCGACTTTCTAAATGGTGAATTATCCCTTTCTTATTGTTTGTATAAGATTTTTAAGCCTCGTTAAATCATGAGGCCGATTGACAGCTAAAGAGCAACGGTGATGTCTATTTGAATGGTGTATGAATGTGGAAGCGCGATTTGCATTGTCGTAGTCGAAAATTTTAATAACCCTGTATGAATTGTTGGCTATTGTTAAAAATGTTACTTGTGGGGGAATAAGGGTACGACCTTGAGCAGAAAAATACTGGTCGTAGAGGACAGTCGCGCTTTTAGAAATTATTTGAATCAAATCTTAACTCATTCAGGTTATGAGGTTCTTTTGGCTGAAAGTTACGACGCCGCAGAAACGATCTTAAAATCAGAACCAAACCTATTATGCGCCGTGTTGGATTATTGTTTACCAGACGCCCAAGACGGTGAAATTATTGACCTCTTGTTGGAGAAAAATGAGAGAGTCATTGTTCTTACCGCCATGTTTCAGGATGACATCCGTGAGAAAATGCTGGCGAAAGGGGTGCTGGACTACATTCTGAAAGACAGCATGGCGTCAGTCTCTTATCTATTGCCACTGATTCAGCGCCTGACGAACAATCAACAACATAAATGTCTTGTCGTGGATGATTCGATGACGGTTCGCCATCACTTGGTGCACTTGTTAGAGCACCAGTATATTCAAACGTTGCAAGCGGAGAATGGACTACAAGCGCTAGAACTCATTCAACAACACCCGGATATCACCTTGGTGCTCACTGATCACGATATGCCGGTTAAAGACGGGATCTCCATGATTCACGATGTCCGCCAAAAGATTGATAAAAACCAATTAGCGATACTTGGAATTTCCGGAAGCGACGCAAACACTCTCACAGCCCGTTTTCTAAAAGCGGGTGCAAATGACTTCCTTAAAAAACCTTTTAACCAAGAAGAGTTCTACTGCCGTGTTCATCAGGTTCTTGAGATGAAAGAGGCCAATTCAGACCTATTCCGAATGGCAAATCAGGATGCGTTAACTGGGTTGTGGAACCGTAGGTTTCTGTTTGGAGAAGCGTCTGGCTGCAACGAGAGAATACGTAACATCGCCATGTTGGATATCGATTTCTTTAAGAAGGTCAACGATAACTATGGTCATGATGTCGGCGATGCCACGATTGTCATGGTCGCAAACATCCTCAAAATTTATTTCCCGAATGAGGTGGTGGCGCGATTTGGCGGGGAGGAGTTTTGCATTCAGGCAGATGGTCAGTTCGAAGACTTTGTCGCCAGTTTAGAAAAAATGCGTCAGCGCATTGAGAGAACGCCAATACCGCACCAACAGGAAAATATACAGGTGACTATCAGTATTGGCGTATCAAATGTGATGGGGAATCTTGACCAACAAATCAAAGTCGCCGATGACCGATTGTATGAAGCGAAGGGTAATGGACGTAACCAAGTGGTGTACCAATAAACTCAAGGCTTTAACGACTGCCAACGCGGCTGATACTTTTTTTCAGGTCGTTTGGGAGATGAAAATGAAGTGGTTTGCTCAGCGTGGGTAAACCACTTCAAACCTCTCCAACACCAACAGCATATCCTCTTTCATTTCGATACCCAGCTCTTCGCATTCCTTGCTGAAGAAGTTCCAATGGGCTTCCCGCCACCACGCGTAACTTTTGTCCCCTTCACCTTCTGAAGCAGCAAATTCCGCGGTGACTTCATTAAACGGGCAATCGGAAACGTCAGTGATTTCGATAATGCAGTGTGGGTTGCCATACCAATCGGTCACAACATGCAGGTGGCCGACTTGTGGGCGTTCTTCACCTTCCTGGCTGTACCAAAGCGCCATGCTACAACTTGCGCGTTTTTCTCCTTTCTTAATCAGTTCCGCACACGTATTGGCGTTGTGTTCGTCGGCGCAGAAATAGTCTGCTGAAAAGCTGGTGTAGCTGTCGCGCTTTTCCGGGGAGAGAGTGTTGAGAAATGCATTGAGATATTCTTGAGAGCGAGCGTCCATGCTTTTTAACTTCTGGCGGGTAGTGCGTGCCGGAAGTATATCGCTTCCAATGGGTTTAGAAGGGGCTCTCTTTGTTAAGTTCGTTACAGATTTCCACAATGGCAAGAGAAAGGCCTGAGACGATCATTTGTTGCTGGCGTTTAAGTTGAAGTTGGTAGAACTCAAGGTCTACATCGTCATCTGGCTGCATGACTTCCAGCTTCACCATTCCCATTTTCTCAACCAGGTTGAGTGACTTGATCGCGTTGATAATGAATGGATCCGTGAAAGTGTACTCTTCGCCATCGCTGTTAAGCTGGTTGCGAAGTTTGATGATTTCATTGATGTCCTGATAAACAGGATCAGGTAGCACACCCAAGCCATAAAGCAGTTTGAGGCGGACCGAGAGATCGCCCAGTGGTCCAGTGTCATCAAGCAGGGGACCGACCACTGACTTCACCGCGAAATCGTCCTTACGGAAAATGCGTTGGATGAGCTGGTCGATAGCGTCTGTGAATACATCAACGGAGGCAATAAAGAACCCTCGCACAGTCAGCGCAGCATTCAGCTTTTCTAGTATGTTCGTTTCGTTTACCGGCGCTACCATTTTTGCCTTAGTTGGTTTTCTCTTTGGGGAGGGCTTTCGCCCTCCTTTTGGTTTCCCTTCCAGCAAAGGGACAGGTTTAAAGCTGGCTGAAGATTGATTCAATGCTCTGAGCCTCTTTGCTGGTTGCCTCTAGGCCGCAATAGTGGGTGAGGGTTTTCATCACACCATGCTCTTGCAAATAAGCCTGCAACTCGACGGCTTGGGGGTCAGTGGCGTTTTCATATTTGAGTGCCGCTGCTATGCCCTTGAGCAACGCATCGTTTGCCGTACCGTACTCAATTGTACCGAGTAACGGTCTGATTAATCTATCATTCCTGCCAAGTTTTCTGATGGGCTCTCGTCCAACCCTTGCGACTTCATCTACTAAGAACGGATTGGAGAAGCGCTCAATGATTTTCTCTATGTAGGCGTAGTGCAATTCGCGGTCAAAACCGTAGCGCTGAATCAACACCTCACCGCTTTCTTTCATCGCCTCCGTCACATCCATGCGGATGATAGGGTCGCCAATTGCTTCACGAATGGTGCGGTAGCCTGCCATGCATCCCAGATAGGCGGTAATGCAGTGCCCAGTGTTCAGCGTGAACAGTTTGCGTTCTACATACGCCATCAGGTTGCTGGTGCGTTCCATACCCACAATAGAAGGGATTTCTCCCTTAAACTGCTGGTCGTCCACAATCCACTCGCTGAAGCTTTCAACGGTGACTTCAAGTGGGTCGTCGTTCGCCGCATCCATCGGGGGAACGATACGGTCTACGGCAGAATCGACGAACCCAACGTACTCGTCTGCCTTGGCTTGCTGCTCCTCATTGAGGTGAGCATAAACTTCGGCTTTCAGGTGTGTACTGCCACGCACCATGTTTTCGCAGGCAATGATATTCAGAGGTGACTCATTACCTTGCTCAAAGCGTTTCACCAAACCTTCTGCAATCGTGCGGGCAATCTTGTCCAGCACATTTGCGCCAACTGCGGTGGTGACCATGTCAGTATTCGCGATTTGGTCAACCACGTCTTTGCTCATGGAGTTGACCGCAGTGATGTGTTTCACCACATCTATCTTGCTGTCTTTTCCTACCACTCGAACATTGTATTTTTGCTCGTGGCTCAATTGGTCAATCAAAGGACCATTCACGTCTGCAAATGTCACTGCGACGTCTGAATCTGCAAGCAATTTACCGATAAAACCGCGGCCGATATTGCCTGCACCAAAATGGACAGCTTTTTTCATCATCATTACCTCACCAACAAAATTAAAGGGGAGCCAGAACTGCCTGGCTCCAATCTTTCAGGGGCGTTATGCCGCCTCTGTCGCAGATAGGATTTCGAGCACTTCACTGACGTCTTGCGTGGAGGCAAGTCGTTCAATGGCGCTGTCGTCATCCAGTGCGTTGGTGATGGAGGTAATAACCTGAATGTGTTCGTCGTTCTTCGCGGCGATGCCAATAACCAGTTTGGCGACGTCGTCTTCGTCATCGGTAAACTGCACACCTTGTGGGTATTGGCAGATCACGATGCCGGTTTTCTTCACTTTGTCCTTCGCCTCAATAGTACCGTGCGGTACAGCGATGGATTCGCCAAGGTAAGTAGATACCAGTTTCTCGCGCTCGAACATGGCATCGACATACTCAGGCTCAACATAGCCGAGTGCGACAAGCTGTTCGCCAGCAAAGCGGATAGCTTCTTCTTTATTGGTGGCTTGAAGGCCAAGATGTACGTTCTTTTTCTCAAGCTGGAAAGCCGGCGTTGGCTGTGGTTCAAGCGTTTCATCATTCGCGGCCAATAATGGCTTTTTGATGTATTCCGCGTCGTTAGCGGCCTTTGGGCCTTGTGCTGCCATCAGCTGGGTCACTAGGTCGCTGTAAACGCCGCTGTCGAGGAAGTTTTGCAGTGAAATATGCTGGGCATTTTCAGCATGAGTACGTGCACGGTCTGTGAGATCGGAGTGGGTGATAACAATATCCACATCCTGCGGCAGATTGTTGATGGCCACATTGGTGACTTTGATATCTAACCCTGCATCTTGCACTTTCTTGCGCAGCAAGCCCGCACCCATGGCGCTAGAACCCATGCCCGCATCACACGCAACAATGATGCTCTTCACGTTAGCCATATCAACACGGTTGTTGGTGTTCTTCTCTGCAACCATGCCTTTAGATGTGGCCTTCATGTCTTTCATTTGTGATGTTGCTTTGGTCAGTGCGTCTTCGTCACCATCTTCATCTTCCGTACGTTGAGCTTTCAGTAGTACTGAAGCGACAAAGAAGGATACGCCAGTTGAAGCGGCAACCGACAGCAGCACGCCGACCAGAGAGCTTTTCGGTGTCATCAACAGAATCGCGAAGATAGAACCAGGAGAAGCAGGTGACACCAGACCAGCGTTGAACACTGTCAGGATAAATACACCTGTCATACCGCCAGCAATCGCTGCCAACAGAAGGCGCGGATTCATCAGCACGTAAGGGAAGTAGATTTCGTGGATACCACCGAAAATCTGAATGATAGATGCGCCGCCCGCGGTTTGTTTTGCCGTGCCTTTACCAAAGAACATGTAGGCCAACAGAATGCCAAGACCGGGACCAGGGTTAGCTTCAATCAGGAAGAAGATCGATTTGCCCGTTTCTGCAGCTTGCTGAATACCGAGAGGTGAGAAAATACCGTGGTTGATAGCATTGTTCAGGAACAGGATTTTTGCTGGCTCAACAAGGATAGAAGTGAGAGGGAGCAGGTGCGCTTCAACGAGGAAGTTAACGCCTGACGCCAGCATGTCGGAAACGACTTTGACGAATGGACCAATCAGGAAGAAGGCCACAATCGCACACAGCATGCCGATGATGCCTGACGAAAAGTTGTTAACCAACATTTCAAAGCCGCTTTTGACTTTGCCTTCCATCTTTTTGTCGAAGGTTTTAATTGCCAGACCACCCATAGGACCAACAATCATTGCACCCATGAACATGGGAATGTCAGAACCGACAATCACACCCATCGTGGTGACGGCACCCACTACAGCGCCGCGCTCGCCGCCAACCAGTCGACCACCGGTATAACCGATGAGCAATGGCAGCAGGTAGGTGATCATTGGGCCAACAAGTGCCGCCAATGTTTCATTTGGCCACCAACCTGTTGGAATAAAAAGCGCTGTGATAATACCCCACGCGATAAACGCGCCAATGTTGGGCATAACCATGTTTGAGAGAAACCGACCAAAATTTTGTACTTTGATCTTCGCATCTGGTGATATCATAAGAATTACCCGTCTGAAGTCTCTTTAGAATTTGTGTGGAGCGGTTCGCCAAAACCGCTGGTTTGTTTTTGCACAACTACAAATTACCACACTCTTCTCCGAAGGCACTGATGACGGGTTTTTTGTGACTTTGATCTCTAAAACCTCAGTGACACCCCACCAAAAAAGTGAGAACAATCTCACATTGACCCTGTAGTTTTCTTTCAAATTGCAACTATTTTAAAAGTCAATAAAAACCGTCATAACTAATGATGATCTAAGTCTCTTTTTTCACACTGCGCCACTTAATATTTATTGTGATAAAGATCACTTAATTGATTAATTCAAATCCTTCATGAAAATTTAAAGTGATTTAAGTCACATTAAAATTGTTAATTCACCTCTCGAATAAATTGAACTTGCCCGCATTAATCTTTCTGTAATTTTTATACGCCTCAGATTTAGTGATCCGGGACACGTTTATTGTCACTAAGCGCATACCCTTTTTGTCTTCCAAAACGTGCATCTTGAGACCGTTTTGAAGAAGTGACTCTGCTATGCTGGCGAAAACAACAGCGGAGTAACACCATGAAAAAAATTAAGCATGAGGCACAGTTGCTCAAAAAAGCGCTCCAGATCGGTGAGCAATATGCCCGTAAACGTGGTTTCGCAACCTTCGACGAGGGAACGTCGAATAAAATAAAAATTGAGTGCATTTACAGGTTGTTAGTGGAAGATAAGGTGCTAACGCCCCTGGCGTCGGATAAAGAAGATGGACCGAATATGAAGCACAAACTGGTGCTTTGGATCCACAAACAGCTTCCCGAAGGACACCCATTGCTTCAGGACTGATCGGTTTACTTCTCCCATTGCGTAGCGAGAAACAAGGAATAGAAACGAGCGAGCCAAATATGAAGAAAACAGCTTTGATATACGGTGCATTGGGACTTATCCCGTTCATTGCTTTCGGCATTTTACTCCCTGTCTGGCCGGATGCCTGGCAGCACGGGCTGGTGTATGCCTTTAATAGCTACAGTGCAATGATTCTGGCATTCCTTTCTGGTGCCGTTTGGGGCATGACCATCAGCGGCGCCAGACCGGATAAACCAACCAACGGCTTAACGGTAGGTATCGTCTTTTCACTGGTGGCAGTCGGTGCATTGCTGATGCCGTTGCCTTATTCCATCTATTTATTGATTGTGTCGTTTGCCGTGCTGTTTATTCTGGAAGTGGTGCTGATGTTTAAAGGTATTTACCCCTTCTGGTACACAATGATGCGTGCGATGTTGACGGCAGTAGTGGTGGTTTGCCATATCTTCTTGTTGTACTGGCTGAATGATCTGAGCGTAATTTCTTCACCCATGCAGGTTTAGGCACACATCGTCGTTACTACCACCAAATAACGAAAAAGCGCCAGAGGGCGCTTTTTTTAGTGTTGGAGGTAATGAATGTAAAGACCTTAGTCTTCCAGATCATCCTGCCAAGGCATTTCTGGCAGCATGTCCAAGTGTTCTTCGTAGCGCTTGAGGTTAAATTCCCCTTCGCCTTTTGCCACGTCATAAATCTCAACCATCAGCGCGCAGGCGATGTATTCCAGCGCTTCTTCTTGTGTTGAGCCTGTCATGCGAAGACGCATCAGCGTTTCTTTCACTTTCTTCGGGTTGTTGTCGGCCAATTGGTTTTCAACGATCTCAATCAGATTCTCACTGGTCAGGATATCGTCATCATTCATGTTTTTACGCCTTGCGTTAGAGTCGAGATTACGGCGTATGTTAAGCGAAATAATGTGTCTTTCACAGGGCTTTCCAATGTCAGAAAGAAAGTGCCATGCGCCAGTGAGACAGTAAATTTCAGTATTGGGGTCATACTGGAAGTTAGGGGTCATCCTGGTATTGAGATCCAGTCTGTAGGGATAACGCGATGAAGAACAACGCTACCCGCACCGAGCGGGACAGTATGGGTGTGGTCGATGTACCGCAGAATGCGCTCTATCAGGCGCAGACTCAACGTGCAGTGGATAATTTCAACGTTAGCGGACGCACCATGCCGGTGCCATTTATCCAAGCACTGGCGATGGTGAAATATTGTGCCGCCAGTATCAACAGCAGTCTGGGATTACTTGACCCACAGATCGCCGAAGCGATAACCGAGAGTTGTGATGAAGTCATCGCGGGTGATCACCTGAAGCATTTTCCGGTCGACGTGTACCAGACAGGCTCAGGTACCAGCTCCAACATGAACATGAATGAAGTGGTCGCTACACTGTCAGCCATTAAATGTGGGATGGCGGTGTCGCCGAATGATCATGTGAACATGAGCCAAAGCAGCAATGATTCCATTCCGACTGCTATTCAAATCAGCACTGTTCTTGAAGCAGAAAGCCGTTTGTTGCCAGCTATTAGTGTGTTGATGGATGCCATCAGCGTGAAAGAAGATGAGATTGGGCATATCGTCAAAACGGGTCGCACCCATCTGATGGACGCAATGCCCGTCACCTTTGGGCAAGAGCTTAAGGCTTGGCGACATCAATTCGAAGGCTGCTACGAAGGCGTTGTATTCAGCCTGAAAGGGATGAAGAAACTGGCTCAGGGAGGCACAGCTGTAGGGACCGGTGTGAATGCACATCCGCAATTTGCCGCATTGTTTGCGACCGAAGTGTCTGCACTTACCGGTATCCGGTTTGAAGCCAACCCGCACCCCTTTAACGCCATGGGAAGTCTGGATGCGACCATGGCACTTTCGGGCGAGCTGAGAAATCTGGCAGTGGCGTTGATGAAAGTGAGTAATGACTTACGCTGGATGAACTCTGGTCCCTTGGCTGGGCTGGGAGAAATTGAGCTGGAAGGCTTGCAACCTGGTTCGTCTATCATGCCGGGGAAAGTGAACCCAGTCATTCCTGAGTCAACTGCTATGGTGGCTGCTCAAGTGATGGGGAATGACACAACGCTGGGTTTGGCGGGTCAGTCAGGGCATTTCGAGCTGAACGTTATGCTACCGTTGGTGGCAGATAAGCTGTTGGAGAGTATCAACCTGCTTTCAAACGGCTTAACCATGCTTGCTACAAAAGCGATTTCTACCTTCAAAGTCAGAGAAGATGAAGTAGAAGCCGCGTTGGCGAGAAACCCGATTTTGGTAACGGCATTGAACCCGGTGATCGGTTATGCCAAAGCGGCAGCGATTGCCAAAAAGCGTATGCGGAGAACCGTCCGATTATTGATGTGGCTGAAGAAGAAACCGAGCTGTCGCGCGAAAAGCTTGAAGCGTTATTGGATCCTTATCTTCTGACCCGCGGCGGCATTGCTGATCGTTGATGCCAGCTTACGCGATCTCAGTCCTGTTTCTTCCGCCATGTTTGGCTTGGTAAAGCAGGCCGTCTGCGCGACCCAAAAGCGCATCTTTTGATTCAGGTGATTGATACACCGCGGCACCAATACTGATGGTGACACTCAGTTCAAACTCCTGATAACGGAAAATGTGGTTTTCGCAGCGCAGGCGTAAACGTTCGAGTGCCTTGAGTGCCTGCTCCTCATTGCTGCCGGGAAACAGGATGGCAAACTCTTCACCACCAATCCGCGCAACCAAATCTGAATCGCGCATTTCTTCTTGCATCAGTAAGGCGATTTCCATTAGCACCACATCACCCACCGCATGACCATAGGTGTCATTCACCATTTTGAAGTTATCTACGTCGATCATGGCGACCACCAATTTCCCCTGATTCTGGGCAGCATCTTCAAACTGTTTCGCGAGTTCAGGGAAAAACGCATAGCGGTTTGGCAGCCTAGTCAGTTGGTCAGTATTGGCTTTGGTTTGCCATTTATCCCTTGAGCGTGAAACCACATTCAATCGTCGGACGTGAAGGCCAATAGCTAACGGCATGATCACACTCATTAGCACATAGGTCATCAACGAAGCATGGCCTTCCACCTTGTCAGGCAAATCAAAGGGGCCGAGATTGTAGGGGGCAATGGTGGTGACGATGATGCCCATACCAAAAAGGGCAGCTAACGACGCCAGTTCTTCCCCTTTAAAGGCCAAAATAACGGGGATGACAGGAGCAACGAATATCAGCCCCGGTGCGCTGCCAACAAAAGCAAGAACGGTTAACGCCAGATAGGAGATGATTGCCAGCATAGTGTTGCGCGTAAATTGCCTGAAAGGTTTCCTTTCGAGCCGCCAGAGTTGATAGAAAGGCGCGACAAGCAGAATGCCAAGGGCATAGGTCGAAGTGAGTTCGTAAAGGTCGTAAAAGTAGTTGCCGTCACCCGTGTAACCGCCGTACAGCGAGTCGGAAGCAGTAACGAGTGCCACGAGAAAGCCCGGCAGAATACACACTTGCAGCACATAATGTTTTAGCGTTTCAAACCGTACGCCGCTACCTATGAACAGCCTTTCCCAGATTTGCGCTGAAAGGTAACAGGCCATGGGCGTGATGGCGCCAGTGATCAGCGCAGGTGCGAGAGGCGCGCTCGGATCCCAGCGGTATATCGCGAGACCAAAGGCCAATGTGGAAGCTGCAATCAACGCGACGAGGGTGCGAATGCCGCCATAGAGGCAGCCAATCATCCCAATTCCGGAGGCAATGCTCACCTGAGCGATATTTGCATCATGAAGATTAAATGGCGTTGTGCCGGTAAAGGTGGCAACAAAGAAAATGAATATGACGATCGCTGACCATGCCGATGAACCTCTTGTCATGAATCAACTACTCCACGTGCTAATAAGTGTGCAATGCTTTCCCAGCAAGGAAATGGTTATCAAATTGAATTGTTTCATTATAAGAGCCTTAAGGCTGTCGAAGTGTGGCTTTAGTGCGAAAACATCATGAAAAGTAGGGAATTATTTGAACTTGATGAGGTTGTGTATGGGAAGTTATGCACAAGCTGGTTTGTCTGTCTGGTAATAAAAGGGCGCCCACCCAAAGTCAACAGACCCTAAGGGCGCCCCGTTATTTGTGCTGATATTCTTACTTCTCTTTTGCGAGAGCCACGGCATTGATGCAGTAACGCAAACGGGTTGGAAGTGGTCCATCTGGGAACACATGCCCAAGGTGCGCGTCACACACATTGCAGGTGACTTCTACCCGCGTCATACCGTGAGAAATATCCATGTTGTAGGCCACCACATTGTCTTCGAGTGGTGCAGTGAAAGAAGGCCAGCCTGTGCCTGAGTCAAACTTCTCATTCGCGTTGAACAGTCGTTCTCCGCAGCACACACAGGTGTAAATGCCCGGTTCAAACAGGCCGCACATTTCAGAACTGAAAGGGCGTTCGGTGCCATGTTTTCGGGTCACATAAAACTGCTCTTGGCTTAGCTCGGCCTGCCACTCCACCTCTGATTTTTCAACCCGGCGGGGTGGAACAGGGTTGCCATTTTTGGCAGTGGTAATCACAGAATCCCAGTTAAGCATAATCGTTACCTTATCGTAGTTTTTGAGCGACCAACATGGAGAAAGTCCACGTTAGTGGAGTAATTGACCGCAAGTACCAGAAATTAATTTCATCTCACCAATTAGGCGGCGTTTTAGTGTGCGTGTACTAAGGTTGAACCATGGCTTTAGAACATTACATTCCTCAACCCAAATACCTCGAGCTGGCTGCAACCTTGCTCCGTCGAAGCTTGGTATGGCTGGTTTTTCCGCTGTTCCTGCTTTCTGGTTGCGCGTCGAATAACACTAGATCAGATACGCTGGTGGACTTTTCTCAGATCAAAGATGATCAAGTGATGATAGTGGGGGAAATATCGATAATCCCTGCCGTGATAGCGCAAGATCTTAAGCAAGAGACTGATACTTTTAAGCCTTTCGCGAACGAAAGGGTACTTTTGTGGCTTTCTGCCGATGTCGGAAACAACGGAGAAAGCATAGGCATATTGGCTGACTGGGGTCAGCCCTTCTATTTTGCGTTGCCCAGGCAAACTATGCAGGTAACGGAACTTGAGCGCGCAAAGGGGGAAGTCGATGAACTTGTTTACTTGCCCTTAGCTTTACCGGAAGTGATGAAGTATCTGGTGCGCGTTGATGACAGAGCCATTTACATTGGCAATCTCAGGCTCTATGTGGACGAGTTTGATCAGATAGTGGCATTGGAAGTGGTCGATGAGTCCGTGTCAGCTATTGCAACATTCCAACGTAGATTTGGTACATCAGTTCGGCCACGCGTCTCGCTGATGGCCAAGGAAGCTTACTTTCGTTGAGCCCCTAGGTTTTAACTCACTCACTTCTCACAATCGTGCACTCGGTAGCCACACTGTCATCAAATTGTGCCAAGATGATTGTCAGCAGCACGCCATTCATTGCCCATTAAATCAAGGAGATAACCATGGCCGCACATCTTGCTGTGTTTGATTTGGACGACACACTGGTGGAAGGCGATTCCATGTCCCGCTGGCACCAATATCTGATTGATATTGGCATGGTGAGCGATCCTGATTTTCTCAAGAAAGATGAAGAGTACATGGATGCCTACTTCGCAGGCACGTTGGAGCTCGATGGGTATTTAGCGTATAGCCTGTCGCCGTTAGCATCTTGCTCTGTCGCGGATGTAGATGCGCTGGCAGCGCGCTTTGTCCAAGAGCGGATGTTGGAACATATCTATCCCGAAGCCAAAGCACGATTTGAAACCTTGAGGGAAGCGGGTGCGTGTATTGCCATCATTTCGGCATCACTCGGTTTTCTTGTGCATCCCATTGCTAAAGTGCTGGGGGCGGATGTGTCGATGGGGGTCGATTTGGCGGTGGAGAACGATCAATATCAACCAAAGCCTGATGGCATTCCATCCTTTCGTGAAGGCAAGGTGCACCGTCTGGCGCAATGGATAGCAACGCTAGAAGAGGATTTCGAGCACATCAGCTTCTATTCGGATTCAATCAATGATCTGCCGATGTGTCTGTTTGCCGATGAAGTGTACGTGGTGAATCCTTGCAGTCAGCTCTTCAAAAAGGCGGGTGAATATCAATGGCCTGTGCTGAAGTGGGGCTCGCACGCGGAATAAGGAGCCCCGGGCAAATTAAATAGCGTTGGATTCGTCGTCGTGAATGCGCTCTAAGGCGGCAGCACGGCGTCTTTCCTCATCGGAAAAATAGGATTCTCTCAGCGCACTGAGTGCCTGCTCGCGTTCGGTGTCAGACAAATAACTCTCTTCCAGTAAGCCCTGGCGCTCAGTCAGGTATTGCTGGAATTGATTGTTAAATTCTGCCTCTTCTTGCTCAAAGGCCTGCAACCTGATTGTGGCTTCCTCCCCAACTAACTCATTCAAGCGTTGATTTTTTTCGCCGTCATCCAGTGCTGATAGGGCATTCATCTCGCCCAGTAAAGCCGCGTTTTGGTAACTCTCTTTCATGTCCGGTGGCAGTTGGTCCAACTCGGCCTGCCACTGTGCATTCATTGCATCCCGGTCGAGCCCCATGGATTCTAACTGCATGCGTTTGATGGTCATTTCTCTGGCGAGGTTTTCCTCATAGAAAATGCGTTGGCGCTCGGCATCGGAAAAGTGTTCGGATTGCAGTTTCTGCGTTTGTTCATGAATGAATGTCAGGTAATTCAATCCGGATAAACCATCAGGCATTGATATTCCCACCAGTGACTGGCGATAGGCTTGGTATTTTTCAAAAAGAACCTTCTGCTTCTCGCCAAAACTGAGGGTGTCAGCAAAGGCTTCGTAATCTGTGGTGATCTGGGCGAGATCGCGCTCGCCCAAGGTAGAAAGAAAGTACTCAAACGTATCACGATCGGAAGATATATCGACCTCTGTCCCTTCGTGTGAAGGTGCTCTCGCGACCGTGTTTTGCTCCGTTGAACCGGAGAAAAGATAAAGCGCGGCGAACAGCAAAATCCCGGCGATGATCAGAATTGCGATTTTATAGCTGGTGAACGTGATACGCATGAGACGTCTCCTTATTTACAACCCCTGACGCTTAAGGCGATTGGCGTGCTGACGATAAAGGGTAACGGGGTCGGTTTCGAAAAGATGATGAAGGCCAAACAGCTGATTTACTTCGTCAAGATGATTCATTCGGTAGTTACTGCGAATAACTTTACCGAGATGGGTTGAGCATCGTCCTACAAGGCCATCGTTAGCTTCTGAGAAGAAAAGGCCAGTGGCGAAAAGGACGGGATCACTGATATCGAATACGTTAGTGACAGTGCTGGTACCAGACCAGGAGTAGTAATACACACCGTTTGCTGCACGGTAAGAACCCTCTCCACAACGGCTGGTTGGCACACCTTCAGGGTATTTGGCATTGAACGCCAAAGAACCTTTAGTGGTTAGCGAATGCAGTGAAGCTAACGGATCTTGCGGCAAGCTAGACCCCCCTGAAAGCAGGCTGATTAAGCCAGAAAGGGTGCGGGCAGCGGTAACGGCTAACGCTTCGCCTGCCGAGCCGGGAGGGAAAGTGCCGCGAACAACATCAGCGAACTCAGAGCCTTTGTTAACACCGCCGACGCTGGTGACTGAAGCCACGTGCTGTGGCGCAACAGATGCCACATAGCGTGCGGTTGGACTGCCATGACTATGACCAATCAGGTTCACCTTCCTTGCCCCTGTTACAGCCTTCACCCAACGTACCTGACGCAGCAACTGCTCGCCGCGTTTTTCGGAGCTGTTGGTCGCCGACACCTGCGCTACAAACACTTTTGCGCCACTGCGGGTCAGTGCTTGTGGAATGGCGTGGAAGTAATCCATCCCCGCAATGCTGTCAAAGCCGAACAAGCCATGAACAAGCACGATAGGGTATTTGGTTTGGGTGTAACCCGTGGTGGTTGTGCCTGATGTGGTGGAGCCAGCAAATACTGAAAACGACGTGATGGTGAACAACATCGCTATAACGATTCCCTTCATTTCAATTTCCTCTGGTCAGTCCTCTGATGTCGATTAAATCTTAGTCAGTGGTTAACTTTGAGTCAGGTTTCAAAAATGAGAATGAAAGGACTTTGTTAAATCGAGGTAAAATCTGTGTGGTTGGGAAAGCATCGAAAAGGCGAAGAACTGATTTACCGGACAAAGGAAGGAAAATGCAGGTGGAATTGTCTTAACATGCTGAAATTTCGGTTTTTTAGATAAATAAGAAAGGAGCGCATAGCGCTCCTTTCTCGCTGGGAACCGCCGCGCTTATTGCACGCCAATGCCCCATTTGATTTCATTGCTTGAGTCGTCAACCACTTCATCGAGGTAGTTTCCAACTTGCTGCTCGACCAGTTTGTCTGGCTCTTCAAAGAAAGCGATGTGATAGATGGCATCACCTTCGTTCACCAGTGGCAGGGTTTGCTGACCAATGATAATGCCGCCTTGTGGCGCGTAGATTTGAATTTCTTCGCTACCGGTAGGCGCACTGATTGAAGCCAGGGACTGACCTTTGCTCACGCGCTGTCCAAGCAGCACATGGGAACGCAGAATACCGTCGGCTTCTGCACGTACCCAACGGGTGGCACGGGCAATCACAGGCTCGACATTGGTCTTTTTACTTGCCTTGCGGATCATGCCAAGGTGCTGCATCACGCGCTTCACACCTTTCACACCTGCAGTAATGGCGTAAGGCTCGAAACGCAGCGCTTCACCGGCTTCATAAGTCAGTACCGGAATACCAATCTTTTCCGCTTCAGAACGCAGAGAACCTTCGCGCAGTGCAGCATCGATAACCACAGGGGTGCCGAAAGCCAACGCCATGTCATAGGTTTCTTCGTTGGAAAGGTTCGCACGGATTTGTGGCAGGTTGGTGCGATAAATCGCAGCCGTGTGCAGGTCAAGAATATGAGTGCAGCGACGAACGATTTGTTCGAAGATCTGGTACGCCATACGACCGGCAATAGAACCACGCTCAGAACCCGGGAAACAACGGTTCAGGTCACGGCGGTCTGGAAGGTAACGCGATTTATGAATGAAACCGAAAACGTTCACCACGGGGATCGCAATCACCGTGCCTTTCAAAGTGGCAGGGTTCAGACGATCCAAGATTTGGCGAACGACTTCAACGCCATTTAGCTCATCACCATGAATGGCCGCATTTATCATCAAAACAGGGCCGGGCTTCTTACCATGAATAACTTCCGCTGTTACAGATAGCGGAGAGTGTGTGTAAAGCTTAGCAACTTCAAATTCAACACTTGCGCGTTGACCTGGCGGGATACTCGTCCCGCCAATTTCGAATGCATTATTTTTGTTATTTGCTTTTGACACGTGTCCTTGTCCTCGGAGAAGAGACTATTTTCTCTATATGTTCAATGATCAGGCCTGCCACGTCTTTACCGGTAGCAGTCTCGATCCCTTCAAGACCCGGTGAAGAGTTCACTTCCATCACCAGAGGTCCGCGCTCAGAGCGCAGCAAATCAACGCCTGCTACGTGAAGGCCCATCGCCTTCGCAGCAGCAACCGCTGTTTTACGTTCCGTTGGGGTAATGCGTACCAGAGACGCGCTGCCGCCGCGGTGCAGATTAGAGCGGAATTCGCCTGGCAGTGCCTGACGCTTCATCGCTGCAATCACTTTATCGCCGATAACGAAACAGCGAATATCCGCGCCGCCCGCTTCTTTGATGTACTCCTGAACCATGATGTTGGCTTTCAGGCCCATAAAGGCTTCGATAACACTCTCTGCCGCTTTACGGGTTTCTGCCAGAACCACACCAATACCTTGGGTTCCTTCCAGCAGTTTGATGACCACAGGGGTACCGCCCACCATGTTCAGAAGGTCTTTAATATCGCCCGGTTTGCTCGCAAAACCTGTGATTGGCATACCAATATTCTTACGAGACAGCAGCTGTAGTGAACGCAGCTTGTCACGTGACCGGGAAATCGCCACTGAATCGTTCAGGGTGTAGATTCCCATCATCTCGAACTGGCGCAAAACTGCACAGCCATAGAAGGTCACAGAGGCGCCGATGCGTGGAATAATGGCATCAAAACCCACCAGGTCTTCACCCATCAAATGGATAGAAGGCTGGGTAGAGTTAATGTTCATGTAACAACGCAGCGCGTCAATAATTTTATATTCGTGGCCGCGTTGCTCACACGCCTCGATCAGGCGGCGAGTGGAATAAAGATTTTCGTTACGAGAGAGAATTCCAATTTTCATATAATTAACCTTGTTGCGCCTGAACGAGGAAAGATTTAACCGGATCGACCAACAGTCGATTTTCCATTGCGGTACGACCCAGCAACATTCTAAATACCATGGTGTCGCGTTTGGTCAGTGTCATTTCGATAGGGTATGACAAGTTACCAACCACCAGTGTTGTTTCGATGACATAACGCAAGGTCTCATGACCGCCAGAGTCGCGTACTTTGCGCATGTCTTTCACTTTTGCGTGACACTCTTTTTCGGTCATGTTGTCGTCTTGAATTGGGTGGATCATAAACTTCACCCATTTCTCGCCATCTTTTTCATATTCGGTAATGCCGAAAGTGTGTAAACACGACGTCCTCGCGCCAGTGTCCACTTTCGCTTTGATCGCAGTGATACCCAGATCTGGTAAGGCAACCCATTCACGCCAGCCAACAAGCAATCGGTCATTTGATAAAGCTTGGTTATTGTCCTCGACTGCTGGTCGAGCTGTGTTTTTGTCAGTCATCGCTGTCAATGCCCCAGGTAGTGATTTTCGAACGGATGGAGTGAGCGCATCAGTCGTTGACACTAACTCAAGTAAACGATAGTAGCTCGGCGGGAACATGCCGCTCACATTTGTAAGAACTGATTGAATAATCAAGACTATCGTTATCGCTGAATGCCCAGACAGGGCGACTGCTCAGCGTACCAGGCTCCGGCGGCGCTCATTTCTTCCACTTACTCGGCACCGCACCAAAGAGCGCGCAAGTTACAGCTTTGCGAAGCTAGCGACAAGTCAATTTGTCGTTCGTGACGATAAAAGATATTGATGAATGATTGGCGTCAATTTCATGAAATATCATGTGCTTGGCTTGTCGGTTTATTGGACGTTTTACGGGAAATTTGTGTCCTGAGAGTGAGATTAAAACAGGGGAAGCTACGCGGAATAGCGGTATAGCGCGCGTTCCAGCCAAAGATTCAAATGCGCAGGGTTTCACCATCGCTGATTCGCTTAAACCATTGATACATAGGCGTGGAAGCCGCATTATCGATATTTGGCGCGTAGCGATTTGCGAGAATGTCGTTTTTATTGATGGTTCGCCACTCCACACTGAAGCGTATTTTTCCCGTTCGGTTAATTCTGCTGGCGTGAAGGTGTGCAGAAGAGAAACAGAGGATCTCACCGGGTTCGATAACCGGACAGAATCGGTTGCTTTCATCCACAGTTTCTGTGGCTTGTGGTGAGCTGGGATAAGGTACTTTTGTGTGTAATGGTGTGGATTTTCTTGTTTGTAAGAAGTCAGAAAACGACCAGCTATCCGTGGTATTGGCGATGGGTTGACGCCAATAGTCAGGGTAAAACGCCATGCTGCGTCCCGTTTCTAATTCGAATATAGGCAGCCACCAATTCTGCTGGCAGTAAATATTCGCGCCCCATGTATCTCTGTGATGGCGAAGTGTCGCATTGTTTCCTTTATCGAAGGCATCGAGACAAGGGACGATGCGAAGCACACGCGAGTCGATGTAATTGTGTTCTGGGTTCACGCCACAGGCTTGCAGTAAATGATTGATTGCCTCTTTGACTTCCGTGCTTTGTTTAAATGCATCCTGTGTGGCGGCGGCGAGGTCTAGATATTGCTCCGGCGAGAGATAAAGGTGTGCAAGTTCTGGATCTGGCACAACGAAGTGTTTGCGAATGATTTGCCGAGCAATGCTTACCAATGGATTACAGGCTTCCTGTTCTTGGAAAACTAGCAACTCCCCTTGAAACAACCTTTCGCTTCGCTGGGTTTCATCCAACGAACCCTGAACGGGAGAGACGTGCATAAAGTAAACTCACCAACCTGATGGAATCTTCATTCAGATTAGGTGAGTTTTCTCAGCAGAAGTAGTGATAAATCGTCGATAGCTAAACGGAACGCGACAGGTTAGCTAAAGGCGTAGCGGAGTTCTGAGTAGTCGTCTTCGCGCTGCCATTCGCAAAGCACGTCGGTTAAGCCTTCTTCATTGTCATGCTGGCCAATCTGCTTCTCTTCAAAACCGTGTTTTTGCCAAAAGCATCGGGCAGGGGCATTCATCTCGAAAGTGTATAACTGAAGGTTCTGGCTGGTGGTCTCTTTTGCCAGATCTACCAAGGTGCTGCCAATCCCCTGATTCTGGTGATCGCAGTCGACATAAAGCTGGGTAATAAAGTTCTCATCAAAAGCAATCATACCGAGTACCCGTTCAGCGCGTTTTTCGACAGCGAGATAAACGCGGTTGCTCGTGGTAAGGATACGGTTGAGATAGTAGCGGTGCGCTTCAAAATCATGAACCTCGGGAATACCCAAGGCTCTCTCTTTGCTGGCGCGCCACATGGAAATGGTTTGTTCTGTGTAGCGCGGGTGGTAATCAATAATTTCTATTCTTTTGTTCATATAACCCTGAATCTACGTTGTCCGTAACGTTAGGCAGGACTGAACTGTTGCAGTGCTCGGGTATAAAAGACGCTGTTAGGGTCTTCCACATATTCCCCGAATGGCGAGCAAGCTTCGAAGCCGAAACGTTCGTAGAGACGATGCGCTGGCTGAAATTCTGGTTCAGTACCTGTCTCTAAACTTAGACGCGTGTACTGACGCCTGCGTGATTCTTGGAGAATATGTGCGAGCAAGTTCGCAGCGACACCTTTTCTCAGGTGATTTTGTGAAGTGCGCATAGATTTGATTTCACCATGAGAAGGGCCAATTTTCTTCAATGCGCCACAACCCGCAAGCTCCCCCTCGATCCACACACTCCACAGCGTCACATCTGGTGATTTCAGGGCGCTGAGGTCCAGTGCATGCACACTTTCCGGCGGGCTGATTTCGTGCATATTATTCAAGTGTTCCTGGAGGAGGCCTTTGATTTCCGGGCCGCTGAGATCGTCGATACGAATTTCCATGATGTCTTCCTCCATTCCTTTGAGTGAAAGAACATTTAGCATTGGCTTTAGGCGCTGTTCAAGTTGAGCTGAAAAGCGTATTGGTGTGTTGTTCTGAAGCTTAATAGGGCTAAATCGCCACCTGTTTTACGTTGGGTGAATTTTCATTCTGCATTTAATATATATGAAGGAGTATTTATCCAAAAAAGCATTAGAGGGATATGCATCCGCTTGAGGGTAAATATTAGATTTGCTTCAACCTTTTATGTATCTCAATCACCCTGCTGTCTTATCTATAAAAAAGCCCCTTTGCTGGGGCTTTGGAAACTTGATTACTGAGCGGGCTTCAACGCCAGCTTTCGTTGCGTTCTTTGTTTGCTGTAAACCATGAGTACCAAACTCATCATCACCATGGCAATACCGAGCCATTGATAAGGCCCCAACACTTCACCCACAAGGAAAATACCCAGCGTCACGGCGGCTACGGGGTTTAGCATGCTGATCATTGCCATGCTGTCTGCGCCAATCTTCTTAATCGAGCGTGAAAACGCCCAGTATGCAAATGAGCTGTTGAGCAAGCTCACCCAAATTAGACCCGGTAATTCATGGGTGGTAATGGGTTTTGGTGCGCCTTCCACAATAAATGCCAATGGCACCAGCAATAAACCGCCCAGTGTTAACTGCCAGGCTGTCAGGCGGAAAATATCGGTAACAGGCCAGTCTTTCAGCCAGAGTGATGCCCTTGCGACCAACGCGGTCGCCGCCAGGGCGGCAGCAGCACCAATCGGGTCAATGTCAGCACTAGGATTCAGGATCATCACAATCCCTGAGAAGCCGACCAATGCCAACAGCAGCATTTTAAGTTGTGGCTGTTTTCCTTCAACGAGCCACTGCATCAACATCAGTTGAAGTGGCAATGTTGCGCCAAGCGTACCTGCCACAGAGCCGGGCAGGCGATAAGCTGCGATAAACAGGAGTGGAAAGAAAGCTGCAATGTTAAACACGCTGAGCAAAGTCATTTTGGACCACGGAAGCGGTGGACGACCCGGTTTCAATAACAGAAGCAATAAACCTGCTGGCAATGCTCGCCATACCGCCACCCAGAAAGGGGAGAGATCATGCAAGAAAAGGCTAACGGCTGCGTAAGTGCTCCCCCATAAAATAGGAACGAGTGCAGCTAACAGGTAATTTGCCACGTGTGTCTCCGGTCAAAGTTTTTTCAAAAAGTATCTTTTACAAAAGATAAAGTATTCACTTTGTCTCTTATGATCAAGTATCTTTTGAAAAAGATAAATTCAGTTCCGAAGTGAAAGACGTAATGAAAGCCGATCATGTAGATACCATCATTGCCCAATGGGCGACGCAAAGACCGGACTTAGACTGCTCACCAATGGGCGTGATTGGGCGACTTGGAAGGGCGAAACAAATCATCACCCCGAAACTGGAAGAAGTATTTAAGCAAAATGACCTCAGCAATATCGAATTCGATATTCTGGCTTCTCTCCGCCGTGCCGGCGAACCTGTTACCCCGACTGACCTATATCAAACCCTGATGCTCTCATCCGGAGCCATGAGCACGCGCGTCGATGGCTTGGTGAAGCGTGGTCTTGTGATTCGACAAGCCAGCGAAACCGACAGAAGAAGCTGTCTGGTCACCCTGACCGAAGAAGGACAGACACTGATCGACAAGGTGGTGGAGCAGCACATCGACAACGAACGACACATTCTGGAAGCGCTGACAACCGATGAGCAAAAGCAGTTGGCTGGTCTGTTACGAAAATGGCTGGCGGCGAATGAATAGTGCTTTGCACTGAAGCTGAGACGCAAAACCTGGTTCCTTCGGTGCATACTCTCAGTAGAAAGGAGTATGCGAATGGAATTGATGAAAGTCAGCAAGCTGGTCGCCATGAATTTGAACTGGGTGCGGGGAGAAGATGCCCGGTTCAAATCCATCTTGAAAGAACTGAAGCAGGGCGCAGACATTAACGAAGCGATCCAACTTATCCGATGTGCCTGCGGGAAAACTTACGTGTTGCAAGACGGTGGTCACCGAATCAGTGCCGCGTTTAAAATCTATCAGGACACAGGAAAAGACATCGACATTCCGGTGAACCTGTTTCAATCCTCCATTCCTTAATGGATGCTTCTTTGGCTCCGAACGCAGCGCATTTTAACCGTACTTAATACGGCGTAGTCCTTTGTTTTTCATCTAAACATTGAGCCAAACCCAGCGCCTGTTATTCACTACAATCAAGGCTACCACCAAGAAAATTTTTCAGGTTTCAGCAGTCCGTGACCTTCTTTCTCATTGCCATCTTTTTTCTTTTCGTTCTCGGCTATCTCGCCCAGACCACGGGGCTTTGCCTGGTGAAAGGGGTCAATCAAGCGTTAGATAAACGCCCCCAGTTTCTTATCGCTATTCTGACCAGCGGCGTACTAGCTTGGGTTTCTTTGTTGGTTGCAGACATGATGACCATTGAAGTGCCTTTTCGCGTTTATGCCATACAGTGGACCGCGCTGATCGGTGGCGTGCTGTTTGGTTTCGGCGCAGCCATGAATCAGGGCTGCGGTGTTTCTACCATCAGCAAATTGTCACGGGGTGACACCCTGATGATTGCGACCGTTTCCGGTTGGCTGATAGGTTGGATTCTGCTGGCGAGTGTCGACGATAGCCTTCCTCCAAGGCTTTCCTCTGCCTTACCGCAATGGCACTTTACAGCCCTGTTGGTGAGTTCCTTGTTAATTGGCGCTGGCATTCTTCTGATCAAAAGATGGGATACACGGCTCTGGCTAAGCATGTTGGCGATTGGGTTGATGGGCAGCCTGACGTTTCTCTACGAACCCAAATGGACACCCAGCGGGTATCTTTCAGATTTGAGTCTTTCCGTTTGGGAAGAAACCGATGAACGAATGCCTTCTTTTGAACGTTCCCTACTGCTTTTTGCTCTGGTGGCGGGCATGGCATCTGCGGCGCTGATAACACGTTCCTTCAAACTCAACCTCCAACCCTTCTATATGTATTGGCGGCACTTGTTTGCGGGTGTCTTGATGGGCATTGGTGCTTCTCTCGCCGGAGGCGGAAACGATAGCCAATTGCTATTGTCCCTGCCTGCTTTCTCCTTATCAGGTTTTGCTGCTGTTATGAGTATGTTGTTCGGTATATTCATAGGCTTACGTGCCCCCCGACTACTGAGAAGAACAACTATAGTGAGTTGATAATCCATTGCTTACAAGCAACGTGGGGGAAGGATGATTCGATTAATCTATGCCAGTTCAGCGACCGTGGAATTTACGGAAAGTAAGTTAATGCAACTGCTTGGCAAGGCTCGTCAAAACAACGGAGAGCTCGGTGTCAGTGGCCTTTTACTTTATGCGAAAGGCAACTTCTTTCAGGTATTGGAAGGCGAAGAACACAACGTCGACAAGCTCTATCAAAAGATTGAGCAGGACGACCGCCACAACAGAGTGGTTGTCCTTGATCGCTCCGAAATTAAAAAGCGGGCATTTCCTGACTGGTCGATGGGGTTCCGTAATTTGGAAACGTTCGATAAATCCCAACTTCGTGGCTACAACGACTTTTGGATCGCGATCTTTCCCCTGAAGAGTTTGGTGAGATGGGTGACGAAATCGTCGGTCTCATCGATCATTTCCGTTCGATTTGCTGACGACAAAGATCAAAAAAATTTTCCTCTCAATATCAAACACAAATAAGAAACTTTTTGCATGTCTCCTTTCTGAGTCATCCACTGACAAGTCCCAAAAGGTACTATTCGCGTAACAAGGAACAGTGATGGTAAAGCGCTGGGTACTCCCTCAGTGCTCACCAAATAAACCATAATTTCAATAATATAAAAGTCAGTGGCTTGATCATAAAGCCGTTTGCAGGGTCGCTATAGGAGTGGAACTGAATCGGCGGAGGTAGTAGATCATGCTATATGTTGATGGACTGGTGACAGCGTTGCCTGTTGCCAATAAAGAAGCCTACAAGCGTCTGGTTCAGGACGCGATCCCCTTGATGCGCGCGTACGGTGCACTCAATGTGGTTCACTGTAATGAGCAGGAATCTTCAAGAAACGTGGCGTCATCCGGCTACGAAAATAGCCCGTCCGTGGTGCTGTTTTCCTGGATCATCTGGCCTTCGAGAGAGGCGAGAGATGAAGGAATGGAGCGGATGCTGTCTGATCCTCGCATCGACGACGTAATGAATCCCGTCTCGCTTAACGGTGAAAGGCTGGATTTAGACGAAGATTTCATTCCCAGCTTTCACTAACCGAAAGTACACTAACCCAGATAACCCGCTGAACCTCTAGCGGGTTTCTTTCCCTTTGCTGCGAGACAAAGATCCCAATTCTCCCTTTGAATCCATTACACCTGCTGTTGGGCAGTGCATGGTGATGAAAAAAAGGAGAAAGCAATGAGCCAGTACATCGTCAAAAAGCAAGATATCGAATCCATGGAAGGGCAGACCAAAACCCACTTCCTCAACCCCAATGCGGTGCGAACGGGCAAATCCCTCGGTGATCTGGCAGGCTTGACCGGTCTAGGTTTCCACATTGTCGAGATTGAGCCGGGGTTTGATTCGACTGAATATCACGTTCACTACTTTGAGGATGAGTGTGTCTACATTCTTTCCGGCACTGCGACTGTCACGATTGATGATGAAGACTTCGAGGTGGGTGAGGGCGACTTCATTGGTTACCCGGCAGGCGGGATGCCACACATCATGACCAACACAGGCAACGAAACCCTTCGTTGCATTGTGGTGGGTCAGCGTCTCGACCATGATGAAGCGGATTACCCCAAGCAGAATAAACGTATCTTTAGAAACAAAAACCGCCCTTGGCAGGTTGTGGATATCGACAACATAGATTTTCCAAATGCAGGGAAGAAGTAAGCCGTGATAAAGAAAAACGAAATTGCATTGGTGACAGGCGCGAGCCGCGGCATTGGGGCAGTCACCGCAAAATTGCTGGCAGCGCAGGGCTATACCGTGTGCGTGAATTATCACTCCCGCACTGATGCAGCAGACCAAGTGGTCAAAGAAATTGAAGAGAACGGCGGCAGCGCCTTTGCGGTAAAAGCAGATATTTCAACGGAAGAGGGCGTTGCCTCGCTCTTTGCCGCGATAGATGCCAATACAATGCCGCTGACGGGATTGGTGAACAACGCAGGTATCCTTTTCACACAAAGCAAGCTGGTGGAGCTAACCGCAGAGCGTATCAACAAAGTGCTGGCAGCCAACGTCACCGGCAGTTTTCTTTGCGCCCGCGAAGCGGTAAAACGCATGAGCACCGAACGCGGCGGAAAAGGCGGAGCGATTGTTAACGTTTCCTCTGGCGCATCACGTACTGGCTCACCAGGTGAATATGTTGACTATGCTGCCAGCAAAGGTGCGGTAGATACCTTAACCATTGGGCTTGCCAAAGAAGTGGCGGCGGAAGGTATTCGCGTAAACGGTGTCAGACCGGGTCTCATTCACACCGATATTCATGCCGACGGCGGAGAGCCAAACAGAGTAGAGAGACTTGCGCCGCGCATCCCTATGCAACGTGGTGGAGAGCCAGAAGAAGTTGCGAGAGCCATATGCTTTTTACTTTCTGAAGATGCGTCTTACACAACAGGCAGTATTTTGGACGCCACGGGTGGAGTGGTTTGATACTGAGTTGAGAGATGAAAAACAGAGCGAACGGGTTTCTTGTCCTATTGTTGGGTGTGGTTATCGGGGCAAGTGGCGGGTCTTTGGTCACCTATCACGCCACCCGTGCTCACATTCAAACGACTGAAGTCCACAAAGACCTCGGCCAGCAAGCGCCAATTGGGGTTCCTCCCGCTATCCTTTTGGCGCCAAGCGAGGTACTCAACCCCGTTACAGAAATACTCCCTAATGCTGAACCTTTGTCTGCGGCTAAACCCGCCTCCGTGCAACCAGTAACGGATGACCTTTTACCTGCCAATGACAACATTGAAGAAAACGGCATAGGAGATGAAACCTCTGACGCATATGCCAATTCCCCAGAAGCTGATGTCGAAGCCCAAGAAAGTGACGACCCTTACGAGCGGCTTCTCATGCCGTCAGAGTCCAATAAGGTCTTCAATCGCTTCCAAGAGAGGCATGCAGAGTTCGCCAAGCAAGAAAAGACCGATGAACATGCTCATATTGCCCAAGGCTTTCAGGACTACTTTGATCTTTACGTGGTTTCCCAAGACGCCCAGTTAGACAAAGCGGAATGCCGAGTTAATGCTTGTGAGTTGAGGATCAGCAGCCCAAACAAGGTTTTCAATGTGACACAAAAAGTCGTGGATATTGTCAGAGAGCTCGAAATAGAAGCAAAAGGCATGCAAGGCATTAATAGTTATGATGTTGATCTCGAAAGAAAGATCACGTTGCTCTTGATTGAGATGGAAGAGTTTGAGGGGTAGAGAATGAAATTAAACGGGAAAGACACTGTTTTGAAGAGGAGCCATTAACCTTTAAGGCAATTAGGCATGACCTTTCTCATAGCGTCTGTCCCGATCCTCTGTTTCAGCCTGCCTCTTTCAGATCACCGATATGCTTACACATACGGAAGTAAAGAAGCGCATACCAAACTTGAAAAAGTATCACTTCAAAGGGAGTCGTGACGATGTCTTCCTCTAAAGGAAACACATAGAAATAGTAAACCCCTAAGCCAATCAGCATCGGTATCAACCAAGGCAATAACCTCAGCGTCACGACAAAATTGATACTGAAATAGCGCCCAAGAAAGTCTGTACCTTTGTCTCCGCCATTGGCTTTATAAGCGAAAAAGGTTCCTACAATCGTAATGACAAGCAAACCGAAGTCATCAATTTTGTCCCAAAGGTTTGGGCTTTCCATAGGAAAGTAAGCACCAAATGACATGCCAAACAAACCCAGCACGATATATATCAAAACATAGCGAAAGCGATCTTTCTCCGAGAAACCGCCTTGCTTGATGTTGCTTTTTAGCGCTTCAATATTCCAAAAGTACATCTATCTTCTCCTGACATGCATTGACTAGTGGGCACCCATCAAAGTGGCCTGACAGCCTATTGCGTATCGCTCTGCCGAAGCCACAGCAAAAACCAAAGGCATAGCATGACAAAAGCGATTGAGAATTATTACCAGAGGAATGTAGAACGTCGCCCCAATTGAGATGTAAACCAGATGTTCAACTGATGGCTAGAAGAGCACGAAGCACAAAACCGTGAGTCGCTTCTCACCCTTTACCCGCAGGCTCACGGTGGTAATGATTTCTTGCGCTGAGAGGGAAGATATTTCGGGTAGTGAAAGCGAATGTTTAACCGGGCTATTTAGACTTCTGAAACCATTGCTCTCGTGAGATCTTATAAAGACAATGTCTTTCTAAATCGTGTCCTTGAGGGAGTTTTGGGTGGTCAAAGTTCTGGTTAACGTTTTCCATACCCAGCTTCGACATAACACGTTGTGAAGGCTTATTGGGTAGCGCGGTAAATGCATAAACCGAAGGGGAACCCAGCTTACAAAAAGCAAACTCCAACGCGCTAAGTGCCGCTTCCGGGGCATAACCTTTTCCCCAATATTCAGAAGATAATCGCCAGCCAATCTCTACAAAGGGCGCACAAGGAATACCGCTTCGTTCATCTTGGCTGTGAAGTCCAACAAAACCGATAAATTGCCCCGTGGCTTTCAGTTCAACGGCCCAAAACCCCCAGCCTCTCTCAGTAATCAGCGACTGTATCCGCATCGCCTGTTCATTACTTTCTTCCAGGGAAAGGGTAGAAGGGAAGTACCGCATCACTTCTGGGTCAGCATTTAACTGAGCAAAAGGCGCAAAGTCTTCTTCTTTCCAATCCCGCAAAATGAGCCGGTTTGTTTCGATCACAACTTTGTTCCCCTTGATGATGATTAACGTTAGAGCTGGTCGTGATGGAGCAGAGCAGCATCTTTGTCATTGTATGCATTCACACGCGTTATCACATCATCTGGCACCGTATTGGTGTTGTCTCAATGACGGTGTTGAGCGATTAAAAAACCGATGATGACCGACTACCAAGTCCTCTCAATGTCTTCTGAGTAGAGGGAAAGTGCAGCTGAGTAAGCCAGGCAAAGAGAGGACAGACACTTTAAGAAAAAGACCAACTTATCAGTTTCATACATCCGTGCACATCTCCCTGTTACCAACCATTCAACATGCAATGATGTATTTGCTGGGGTAGGTTAAATCTATCCTTAAGCCATATTTTTCTGACCCACGATGACCACAGCGCGTGCTTCACTGATTAACGTCGATGCTACTCCCTATTATCACTGCGTTTCACGTTGTGTCCGTCGCTCGTTTCTTTGCGGCTATAACGATGAACAGGGGAAGTGTTTTGAACACAGGCGGGGCTGGATAGAGCAACGTCTGATGAAGCTAGCTAACGCATTCTGCATCGACGTATGTGCCTATGCCATCATGAGCAATCACTATCATGTTGTTTTGCACATTAACGAGGGCTGCGCGAAAACATTATCACCGATTGAGGTTATCGAACGCTGGCTGACGTTCCATCAAGGTCCTCTATTGATTCAACGTTTTATACACGGCGAGGTTTTATCAGAAGCGGAACAAGAACGATGCATGGAAATCATTGAAATTTGGCGAGAGCGGCTGACGAGCATCAGTTGGTTTATGCGGCTATTGAATCAACACATTGCGGCGGAAGCGAATCGAGAAGATCAATGCACAGGACACTTCTGGGAAGGTCGCTTTAAAAGCCAGGCATTGCTGGATGAAAAGGCTCTTGCGGCAGCCATGGCGTATGTAGATCTCAACCCCATACGAGCAGCAATTGCTGATGCTCCAGAAACCTCTGAGTACACGTCGGTTAAAGCTCGAATTGAAGCGTTAAGAAATGACCAAATTACCCCCAAAGGTCTGCATGTTTTCGCAGGATATCCCCGCAAAGATCAGCCAGAAGGCGTTCCCTTTCGTTTATTGGATTATCTGGAGTTAGTCGACTGGACTGGCCGACAAGTTCGTGATGATAAGCGGGGACAAATCGATTCCACCCTCCCGCCATTACTGGAGCGGCTTGGGATTGAGCCTAAGCTTTGGCTAAAAACAGCATCATATATTGAACTCGGAAATATGGTGGGTAGTGAGGCATCAGTCAAAGCGGCTTTGCCACTTCTTCATCGTCAAAGAGCGTCGGGTATACGTTTGCCCGATAGTTAATTTACCTGTTTCTACCCGCACCTTGAACATCAGGCCAATGCCTGATGTTTTTGTTGTCCGCAAATTGAGCTAATCCTACTGAAAGTGGTAAAAACACTGGAAATTAGTGCTGATTTCCGGACTTATCAGGAGAGAGGCATAAGCCGATAGGGTGAGGGACAGAGTCTTTTTTAAGGTGTCTGTCCCTGTAGTTCCCGGTAGTTCGCATTTCTCGGAAAGGAGGTATAAACCGATAGGGGAATGGACAGAGTCTTTTTTAAGGTGCCTGTCCC
>NZ_JAALDL010000018.1 GCF_011045095.1 Grimontia sedimenti | reverse complement strand
GCCGCTCGACTTGCATGTGTTAGGCCTGCCGCCAGCGTTCAATCTGAGCCATGATCAAACTCTTCAATTAAAGTTTTTGGCTCGATGAAATACTGTTGTGTTCTCACCCCTCTCTACAAAGTAAAGAAAGAGCAGAACGAATTGACTGTGCTCTTATTGGTTTTCACTTTTGAAAAAGTGAAATCAAAACAGCTCAAGGCTGTACCAACTTGATTTGGTCACTCAGTAAACATCGATAAATCTTTTGTCTATCAATGACGAGTGCCCACACAGATTGCATAGGTCAAATTGTTAAAGAACTTGCTCAGCCTTGCTGAGCGGAGTGAGATTTAAACTCAACTCTTTTTTCGAGTCAAGCACTTTTGCTTTCCTCGTGTTAGCTGCGAACTTTGCCGTGCCAACGAGGAGCGCATTATAGGGTGAGATTTTTTGTTGGCAATACCTTTCTTATGAAAAAGTGGCTTTTTTTCTAAAAAATCGCTCAAGCGCTCAAAAGACAACCAAAGAGACAAAAAAGCAGCCAATTTTGGCTGCTTTTTCTGTGTAATTTAGTCAGATTTTAATTTCGGATATCACTTTTTCAGGTATTGAGGCACATCAGCAATGCTATCTAGTACAACAGTTGCGAGTTTTTCACCTTCTTCAGATACTGCCTTTCCAGTGCGAACGAGAATCTTGGTTGATATACCTGCCGCTACAGCAGCACGTATGTCGTCGGCCTTATCGCCAATCATCACAGAATTTTCCATATCGATTTTGAGGAAATCCCGCGCAGAGAAAAACATACCTGGTTTCGGTTTACGGCAATCACAATCTTGCTTGTATTTGTCATTACCATATTCAGGGTGGTGCGGGCAGTAGTAGATACCGTCAAAGTCCACGCCTTTATCAGCGAAGTTCCAATCCATCCATTCAGTCAGGTTGAGAAATTCATCTTCCGTATAGTAGCCACGGGCGATACCAGACTGATTCGTCACCAGCACAAGGAGATAGCCCATTTCTTTCAATGCACGGCAGGCATCGAAAACGCCATCTATATATTCAAAGTCATCTGTTGTACTGACATAACCGTGATCAACGTTGATCACACCATCTCTATCGACAAAAACCGCTGGTCTAGCCAAAGCGCTACCCTCTCTACACTATTACGCTGCGATTATGACACGCATTGCCAATGCAAGCATCCACGATTGTTAGGCCACCTTGACGAGTATGGTAAAGTTCCACTGATAGCCTAATGAGTAAAACCAACATGAAATATTCCCTGACGCCTGTCGGTCATATTGAATCCCCTTATAAAGAGAAATTCGCCGTCCCCCGTCAACCAGGACTCGCGCCAAGTGCTCTGGCATCTGTCATTTTAGAAGGCGAAGCATGCAATGAGGATACAGTGCGTGGTATTGAGCAATTCTCGCACCTTTGGATTCTTTTCTTGTTTGACCAAAACCTCGAGCAAGGTTGGACACCAACAGTCCGTCCACCCCGTCTTGGCGGCAATGAGCGTATTGGCGTATTTGCCAGCCGCGCAACCTTCAGACCGAACGGTATCGGTATGTCGGCCGTGCCTTTGAAAGGGGTTCGTAAAGAAGGTGGAAAAATAATCATTGATATTGGGAGTTGCGATCTTGTTGATGGTACGCCAGTCATCGACATCAAGCCTTATATCCCTTACTCGGATTCAATAGAAGATGCTTCAGGTGGATATGCTGCAGAAGCGCCTCAAACACTCGATGTCCAGTTTGACCCTCAACCTTTAGCATTTTTAGCCAAAGATAAAGACGGCAAAAATAAGCAGCAGGTGATTGGTGAGGTACTCGCACAGGATCCACGCCCAGCCTATAAAAAAGGAAAAGCCGATACCAAGGAGTATGCGGTCCACCTCTTTGACCTAAATGTGAAGTTTACCGTCGCTGAACCTGTAATCACCGTGACAGCAATAGAAGCCTTTGGCGAATAGGGTTCTCGCTGTTAATATGACGCCCTTATACCCTCCATACTGTAATTAGATAAACGGATAGCTTAGATGCGTACCAGTAAATACCTTCTTTCTACTTTGAAGGAAACGCCAAACGACGCAGAAGTGATCAGCCACCAGCTGATGCTGCGTGCCGGCATGATCCGCAAACTGGCTTCAGGTCTATACACCTGGCTGCCAACCGGTTTGCGCGTACTGCAAAAGGTTGAAAACATCGTTCGTCAGGAAATCAACAACGCAGGTGCGATTGAAACTCTGATGCCCGTAGTTCAGCCGTTTGAGCTATGGGAAGAGACAGGCCGCTCTGAAAAGATGGGTCCTGAACTACTTCGCTTCACTGACCGCCACGAGCGTCCGTTTGTTCTGAGCCCGACGGCAGAAGAAGTGATCACTTCTCTTGTTCGCAACGAAGTGAACTCATACAAGCAACTGCCTCTGAACCTGTATCAGATCCAGACCAAGTTCCGTGATGAAGTGCGTCCACGTTTCGGCGTTATGCGCGCACGTGAATTCTCAATGATGGACGCGTACAGCTTCGACATCGACAAAGAAGGCTTGCAGAAGTCATACGAAGCGATGCACGTTGCTTACTGTGCTGCATTTGACCGCATGGGCCTGGATTACCGTCCAGTATTGGCTGACACGGGTGCGATTGGTGGTTCTGCGTCACACGAATTCCACGTTCTGGCAAACAGCGGTGAAGATACCATCGCATTCTCTACTGAGTCTGATTACGCCGCAAACGTTGAAATGGCAGAAGCCGTTGCCCCTTCTGGTGAGCGCGCTGCACCAACTCAGGAAATGACACTGGTAGATACACCAGATGCGAAAACCATCGCTCAGCTTGTGGAGCAGTTTGACCTGCCAATCGAGAAAACCGTTAAGACACTGTTTGTGAAAGCGTCTGACGCTGTTGATGCTGATCTGGTTGCGCTGCTGGTTCGTGGCGACCACGAACTTAACGAAATCAAAGCTGAGAAGCTTCCACAAGTTGAGATGCCGCTACAATTCGCGACCGAAGAAGAAATTCGTGCGCTTGTAAATGCAGGCCCTGGCTCTCTGGGTCCAGTTAACCTGACCGTTCCTTTCATTGTTGACCGCAGCGTTGCGGCAATGAGTGATTTCGGTGCAGGCGCGAACATCGACGACAAACACTACTTCGGCATTAACTGGGGTCGTGACGTTGAGCTGGGTGAAGTGGCTGATATCCGCAACGTGGTTGAAGGTGACCCAAGCCCATGTGGCCAAGGTACTATCCTCCTGAAACGCGGTATTGAAGTGGGTCACATTTTCCAACTGGGTACCAACTACTCAGAGAAAATGAACTGTGGCGTACTGGGTGCTGACGGTAAGAACACCATTCTGGAAATGGGTTGTTACGGCATCGGCGTTTCGCGTGTTGTGGCAGCGGCCATTGAGCAGAACCACGACGAAAACGGCATCATCTGGCCAGATGCGATTGCACCTTTTACCGTTGCTATTGTTCCAATGAACATGCACAAATCTGAGCGCGTTAAAGAAGCAGCAGAAAAACTGTATGCTGATCTGACCGCAGCGGGCGTTGAAGTGCTGTTCGATGACCGTAAAGAACGCCCAGGTGTCATGTTCTCTGACATGGAACTGATGGGTGTGCCACACACAATCATCATCGGTGAGCGCAGCATGGACAACGGCGTGTTTGAATACAAGCACCGTCGTGACGGCGAAAAAGTGCCGGTTGAGATGGAAAACATGGTTGAGTTCGTGAAAGCGAAACTGGCTTAATTCCGCTAACTGAATTGAAAAACGCCTCTTTTAGGAGGCGTTTTTTTATACGCAATTATCAAAGAAAGTAACGAGGTTTCGTCCTTTTTCTTTTGACTGATAGAGAGCCTTGTCCGCATGACTGAAGTAATCTTCAACCCGCTCCACTTTCTCTCCCGGAATAACAAAGGTCGCCCCAAAGCTCATGGTGACAGAAATAAATTGTCCCTGATACTCAAAGCTATGCTCTTCAATCGCCTGCCGTATCCTTTCCAGTACTTTATGGGCACGCCCCGCATCTTTAACACTGAAAAGTAACAGGAACTCCTCCCCTCCAATACGACCCACTCTGTCATAGGGGCGTAATTGGCGACTAAAAATATCGCCTAATTGACGTAAAATCGCATCCCCTGCGGGATGACCATGCTCGTCATTAATGCGCTTAAACCAATCAATGTCACACACCGCAAAACAAAGCCGGCTATCCGTTCGCATCGCCCGTGAGAAATCTTCATGAACGCGTTCGAACAACGCGCGCCGGTTTAAAAGCCCGGTGAGCTCATCAAAGCTCGCAAGGTGGTCAAGACGGGTCATAGCATCCACGAGTCTCGCTTGTAACTCGAGCGTTCTGCGTCCAACTTCGATTCGGGCTTTCAGCACCTGAGTATTGAAAGGCTTGGTGACGAAGTCATTCGCGCCTTGATTTAGACCTTCAGCGATATGCTCTGCCGTGTCTCTTGCGGTACAAATAATGATGTAAGGCGGATTTGACGTGTCTATCTGACGAATTTTCTGACAGAGTTCAATGCCACTATAGCCTGGCATTTCCCAATCAAGCAGCAATAAAGAAGGCGGCTCTGGCTGCATAATGTGCTCAAGTGCTTCAACACCGTCATGCGCGACGATAACCTCAACGCCCCACTTTTGAAGTAATACTTCTACCAGCTTGGCCGAAGCCTTGTCATCATCAGCAATAAGGACGCGAACAGAAAATGCCATCTCATACTCTTTATGAATATTGTTGAATTGAAATATACCATCTGTCGTTCTCTTACTAAGAAGCGATGACAAAACCATCAGTGTCTTTTAGCTCTAGATCACAATCGGTCGGTAACGTCAGGTAAATCAAAGAGATCAAAGCGTCATAAGCACAGCTTCTGGTTCATACTTAAATAACGAGATATCAAGCAGGTAACGATTATGGCGTCCAGCGCACGCTCCAATATTCCCCGCAAAACCACCGCCCTTTTACTCACGGGTGGCGGTGCGCGCGCGGCGTATCAGATTGGCGTGTTGAAGGCGATCGCTGAATGGTATCCACGGGTGCATCACAGCCCCTTTACCATTTACTGTGGTACGTCTGCCGGTGCGTTGAATGCCACCTCTCTTGCCTGTCATACGTCATGTTTTCGACTCGGCGTCAAAAAACTGTCTTGGCTTTGGGCCAACCTGACAACTAAGGATGTTTTCCAAAGCTCCTTTTCAGGCATGTTTCATCATATCGGCAGACAAGGCTTTGCCCGCATGCAAGCCAACTATCACTGCGCGCCTCCCTTTGGCCTTCTCGATAATCGGCCACTGCGAGGGTTGCTTAATAATGTATTGAATTACAGTAAGATAGAGCATCAAATTCTTGCGGGGAATTTAAGAGGGCTCGCCATTACTGCCTCAAACTACCAGACCAGTAAATCCGTGACCTTCTATCAAGGGCAATCTTGCATTGAACCCTGGACGCGCTCCCGCGCTATCGGTATTCCTTGCCAGATAACGACTGAGCACTTGCTGGCGTCTTCTGCCATCCCTATCGTTTTTCCTGCTTCACAAATCGGGCACAACTATTACGGTGATGGTTCTGTTCACCAAATCGCCCCGCTCCGACCCGCATTGAAAATGGGGGCTGATAAAGTTTTGATTATCGACTTGAACCCTAAACGTTCTCAGAAAAATCATGCCCTTGCACAAGCTCCTGGCTTGGCGAGTTTGGGTGGGCACTTAATGGATGCCATTTTTGCTGACACGCTTTCCGCTGACCTTGAACATTTAGAGCGCATGAATGCTCTGGTCGGCGCCATGGCAAAATCTAAAGCTGAAAAATTGGCACTGCGGCAAGTCGATGCCTTCCACCTTTCACCTTCTGAACCTTTTGAACCTTTGGTTGAGCGCTACTATTGTCATATGCCTACTGCAGTAAGAGGTCTGATGAGAGTTCTAGGCATCAGTCCTGTTGAAGATGCGGCCATCACCAGTTATCTGCTGTTTGAGCCGAAATATATCAACCACTTAATTGACATGGGCTATCAAGACGCTCAGAATCGTCGATCCGATTTAGCAGCCTTTCTCTCTGACGAGTAATCCCTGCTCACTGAAGAAGCACAGAAGCTCCACCAAAACTGGAACGCTTTTTGCTTTTGTTGTTTAAAGCATAAACAGTGATAGTTATAGGTTTCTGAAGTAATGTCGACGAGCACTCAACTGGAACAGATTAAAAAAGCGGCGATTCAATCTCGCCGTGTTCCGCTGGGTGCTGATCAGCGCTTAATGGTGTTACAGAAGCTTCAGGGACGTCTGGAAATCGATGCCTTATTCGAAGTGTTCACGCGGGAGCTGGAAAAGCAAATCGATATCACCCGTCTGATTTGGGAGCATGACGAAATCTCCCACATTGTTCGCCGAGGTGGCACTTCTGAATATCGACAAACCTTCTCACTCAAGTTCGCGAATAACTCTTTGGGCATGCTCCAGTACAGCACGCCTTATAAGCTTGATGATGATGAAATAGCACTTATTCACACCTACCACCGTCTGCTTGCAGGCCCTCTAAGCAACGCCATTGAATACAACCGTGTTCGTAACCTCGCACTGCTTGATAGTTTAACTGGATTAAACAACCGAACCAGTTTTGAGCAAGATCTTCGCCAGTCGATTGCGATGACAGAACGAAATGATCACGGCCTCATCCTGATGATATTCGATATGGATAACTTCAAGCAGGTCAACGACACTTACGGCCACCTTGATGGTGATAAAGTGCTGCGCCGTTTCTCTTTGCTACTAAAAGAAGCCATTCGCGCCTCAGATCGTTGTTACCGTTTAGGCGGTGACGAATTCGCGGTTATCCTGACGCCGGCAACACGCGAATCGGCACAGTTGGTCAATGAGCGTTTGAAATCCCTTATCGCAAAAGATCCACTGCTGACTGCGCACAATATTTCCAGCTCTGTGGGTTGCTCGGCATACCGTCAAGGAGACAGTAATGTTTCCATGTTTGAACGCGCCGACCGCGGTATGTACCGCAATAAACATAAACGCCGCTAAGCCACGTTTCATCATGCTTTCAGGCTCCATTGCGGAGCCTTTTTGCGTTATATTGGCTACAGTTTTTTTCAAGGAGTGGCTATGAAAGTCTACGATTGTTGTGATTTGGTCCGTCAGCGTTATTCTGAAATTGGCAGTGGCGAACAAGGTTATATTCCTAAGGCTATCGCCTGCGCTGTTCGCGCTTTGGATGCTGTGGCGTCTGATGAAACGATTCCCGAAGAAAAGCGTGAGCAAGCCGCTTTCGCCGCCGCTAACCTGCTGATCAGTGACCACGAGGACGCATAATGGATCTCAATAACTTTGAAGGCATGGATACCATCATGCTGATGAGTATCGTGAACATGAAGTTGCGAGACGATTTTTCTTCTTTGGAAGAGTTGGTGAAGTACTTCGATATTGATGCTGAAGCCCTGAAAGCAAAACTTGCCACTGCGGGTTTCGAGTACATGGCTGATCAAAACCAGTTCCGCTAATCGCATCAACACTCAATGGAAACGGAAGCACGATGGCTTCCGTTTCTTGTTTCTGTTTACTTGATAAGGTTTAAACCAGCGACATCCAAATCACTGCAATAACCAGAACCGGACAAACAAATTTCACATACAAAGGCCAAACTTTCCAGAACAGACCTAGCTCTATATCGTCATAGCCCTGACGAAGCTCCTTGAGCTTCTGGGTACGCTTCCACACCCAACCGCCATACAGACAGAACAACAGTGCCGCTATTGGCTGGAAGTATTGTGTCGCGATCGTCGCAACCAGACCAAACAGCTCGCCAAAGTTAAACACTATCACCGCACTGAAAGCAGCGATAACACCACCCAACAACCAGCTGGCAGTTGAGCGTTGAGTACCAAGGCGCTCGCTCATTAGCGCAACAGGACATTCAAGCATAGAGATTGAGGAGGTTAGCGCCGCAATCGTCATCAGTAAGAAAAAGACAAAGGCAACCAATGTCCCGACGACACCAAGCCCTTGAAACAGCATCGGCAGCACATCAAACACCAGCGTTGATGAGCTAATTAGGGCACCGTTGGCATCGAAGATCTCTACGCCCTGACGCATGGCTGCAAACATGGCAGGCAAGATAACCAGGCCAGCAATCACCGCCACGGCGGTATCCACCAGGGTGACATTCAGCGCCATTTTTGGCAGGTTCTCTTTGCGGCTAAGGTACGAACCGTAAATCAACATGGAACAGCCGCCAATGGTCAGAGAGAAGAAACCCTGCCCCATCGCCGCCAGAATAAGATCACTATCCATTACTTTGGAAAAGTCAGGGATGAGGTAGTGTGCCAAACCTTCAGTGGCCCCCGGCAATGTCATCACGTAAATGAAAAGCACAGCGAACAGAATGAAGAGTGCTGGCATCAGGCGTGTTGACCATTTCTCGATACCTTCTTTCACACCAGCCTGAACAATCAAGATGGTCAGCAGATAGAAAAGACCCGCGCCCAAAAGGTTTCGCTCAACCGAGAAGCCCTTCAACCAGATTGCAGCGTCATGAAGCCCAACGAGCTCTGCACCTGCGGCAAGCAAGTAAGAAATTAGCCAGCCACCGACGATGCTATAAAAAGCCAAAACCAGACAAGGCACCATCAGGCCGACAAGGCCTACACCACCACCAAGCGTTTTTGATAACGGAGATCGTCCCAGCTTTCTCATGCTGTCGATCGGGTTTGCCTGACCATGACGGCCAATCGCCATCTCAACCACCAGCATAGGGTAGGCAACGATGAGGATCATCAAAAGGTAGACTAAAAGAAAGGCACCACCACCGTTACTTGCTGCTTGCGTTGGGAATCCCCAGATATTGCCCAGACCCACTGCAGCACCTGCTGCTGCTAATACGAAACCGAGTCTGGAACTAAAGTGTTCGCGTCCTGCTGCCATTGTTTTAACCTCTCACAATGTATCAGTGAGCTAGTACGATAGTAAAACCTGAATTTTACTTCAATAGCAGAAAGTTTGATCGAGCAAAAAACAATCAAGCAAAATTAAATGTTGCGATCTGTCGTTAGCCAATTATCTTCTTCAACCAACTGTCAGGCATAAAAAAGCCACGGTATAGTCCGTGGCTTTCAATTTTTATTTGTCGGAGCGACTATTTCATCTGTGCAAAGTACGCAGCCAGATTCGCCATATCAGCATCACTCAGCATGTCTGCCTGAGGCTTCATGATCATCGCTTGCGCGCCAGTGCGCTCACCGTTTTTGTATGCTTTCAACGCCGAAACCAGATATTGCTCATTCTGGCCAGCAAGATTTGGGTAGCCTGGGATCAGCGCAATACCATTTGCTCCATGGCATGCTGCACAAATTGCTGCTTTGGCTTTACCTGCTTCTGCATCTCCTGCAGCAAATGAGGGCGCAGCCATCATCATGGCAGCCAGACCTAAAGGTAACAGTTGTTTCATCGCTTCCTCGCTTTATTGTTTTCCAGTTTTGTTAAATTGTTGCACGTAAAAGCTATTCACGCATTTAATGTATGACATTTGTGCCAGACAAGCTCACACTCATCGCCCACATAGTCTTCGCAAACAAACAGGTCACCGACAGCAGCTATCGTCTCTCCATAGAACAAGATAGGCGTTCTTCGACGGAGCCAGCTCGGGACACCATATTCCTGAAAAAGCTTTTTGAGTTTCCGCTTCCCTTGCCTGCCTGCAGGTCGGGCAAACAAGCCTTCAGGGTCAAAGCCAACACTTATTTCTTCATCCTTTCTAGGCGCACGAATCCTGTTAACGTGCTCATTGCTCTGCGCAGACACTATCTCCAGCTCCCCAAGGTTATCGGGCAATGAAATCTTTCTGTTCACCACCAATGACGCTGTCCAGTTCGAGACATCCTGATAAGGCGCGACAAACCAGAGCTTTCCTTGATATCTGCGCACTTCGCCTTGAGCCACTTTGAAAACTGGATTGGCGTCAGACCCTGCGTTTATGACGGATGAAAACACTTGCTCAAGCTGCGCTTTAGACAAAGATAGTCTGCCGACACGCTTTAACCAGCGCCTGACCAACGCGCTTTGTAATATCAGCGAGTATTCTTTTGTCTTATCGATGTTCAAACTGCCGTCAGTTCCCACCACTTCAGCATCGTATTGAACCAACAGTTCATCAAGCAGGGTTTCCTGCTCCGCACAATGCAGAGCAGTACGGTTAATCGCTTTGACTAAACCCGGCCATCGCTCTGAAGCCATGGGGAGCCATTCTTGTCTGATAAAGTTACGGTCAAACCGACTATCCAGATTGCTTTCGTCTTCTATCCAGATAAGCCCCTGAGATTCAGCATATTCCTCAATGGCTTTTCTGTTTGCCTCAAGTAAGGGACGGCATAACACGGCATGTTGCATTGGACGGGTTTCTGGCATAGCAGCTAACCCCGCAGGGCCACTACCACGTTTAAGCGCCAGTAAAAAAGTTTCGGCCTGATCATCGGCATGCTGACCGGTCAATACCAGTGCATTGTCATCTACTGAGTTCAAAATGGCCTGGTAGCGTGCCTCTCTGGCAGCTTTCTCAAGGCTTTCGCCTTGATGGTTCAAGATCACCCGAATTCCCTTAAACGCAAAGTCAGCTTCAGTGGCCCAACGTTCACATTGTGCCATCCAATCATCTGCATTTGGGCTCAAACCATGATGAACATGAACCACCAAATAGGCGTGCTGGGGATGAATGTCCCGATAAGTGGCGAGCAAATCGAGCATTACGCGTGAATCCACGCCGCCACTGAAAGCCAGCACGATCTGGCGGGGTACTGGCGTGTATCTATCGAGGACATTTTCAAACTGGGAGAACAGCATAGACACTTCGAGAAAGACGATTTTTTCGAATCATAGCATCACATACGAAAAAAGGGCCATTTGGCCCTTTTTAAATCAATCGGTTTGCTTAGCAGTAACCGTAGCTCAGTAGACGCTGATAACGACGCTCGCGCAGATTATCTGCATCTAACTGTGCCAGTTCTTCCAACTGGCCCACCAGCAGTGCTTTGATGCTTTCTGCGGTTTTCGCGAAATCACGGTGTGCACCGCCCATCGGCTCTTCGATGATGTTATCGATAAGACCCAGCTCTTTCAGGCGAGGTGCAGTCATGCCCATTGCTTCAGCGGCTTGTGGCGCTTTGTCTGAATCACGCCACAGGATTGATGCACAACCTTCCGGCGAAATCACCGAGTAGGTGGAGTACTGCAGCATGTTCACGTAGTCGCCCACACCTATTGCCAGTGCACCACCCGAACCGCCTTCGCCAACCACGTTAACGATAACCGGCACCGTCAGACCTGCCATCTCTTTCAGGTTGCGTGCAATTGCTTCAGACTGGCCACGCTCTTCAGCACCCACACCAGGGTATGCGCCTGCGGTGTCAATAAAGGTAATGATTGGCATCTTGAAACGCTCTGCCATTTTCATCAGGCGCAGCGCTTTGCGGTAACCTTCCGGCTTTGGCATACCGAAGTTACGAATCACTTTTTCGCGGGTTTCACGGCCTTTCTGATGGCCGATAATCATCACTGGACGGCCATCAATTCGCGCCATACCACCAACAATTGCTTTGTCATCTGCATATGCGCGATCGCCTGCCAGCTCTTCAAATTCAGTGAAGATCAGATCCGCGTAGTCCAGTGTATATGGACGACGCGGATGACGTGCCAGCTGTGCAACCTGCCAAGCACCCAGATCGCTGAAGATTTTCTTCGTCAGCTCAGTGCTTTTGGTCTCCAATTGCTCGATTTCTTTGTCCAGGTTGACAGCCTCAGCTTCGTCGCCACGCTTGGACACTACACGCAAGGCTTCGATTTTTGCTTCCAATTCCGCGATTGGCTGTTCAAATTCAAGGAAATTAAGACTCATAGAGAAAGAATCCTGTTAAGTAATAACATAGCCCCGCTCATTCCTGGCAGGGCCTTAGTATCAATCAAATTCCAGCTCGACCTGTTTATCGCCGAGCAGCGTTTTTAAATCATCGATCAGTTTGTCGTCTGGCGTAATACGCCACTCTGTACCTAAGACCAACTTGGCGCGAGCATCGTCACGCTGGTAGTAAAGGTTGACCGGAACCGTTCCTGCACGGTGCGGCTCCAGGATCTCACTGAATCGTTCAAAAAATTTGTTATCAATTTGCCTGTCGGTCACTGAGATAGCAAGACCACGCAGGTACTTTTCACGCGCTTGGGATATATCAAGCACTTCTCGTGCCGACATTTTAAGGCCACCGTTGAAGTCATCAAAGCTGACCTGTCCCGATACCACCAAAATTCTGTCTTTTTCTATGAGATCCAGATACTTTTCTAGCGCATCTGAGAACAGCATCACTTCCATGCGGCCCGAACGGTCATCCAAAGTCAGGATACCGATACGGGTGCCTCGCTTAGTGGTCATCACACGTGCAGCGATCACAAGGCCAGCCACTGTTGATACCACATCACGTTTGGTGGCGTGGGCATCTTCGAGACGCCAAGTAATATAATGCTTCAGCTCCTTCACATAGCTGTTGATCGGGTGCCCTGTTAAGTAAAGCCCTAGCGTTTCGCGCTCACCTTCCAACCAAACTTTGTCTGGCCATGGCGGCACTTTCGCGTATTTGTGCTCCACCTCTTCCGGTGCATCAGTGAGTACACCGAACATATCAGTTTGACCAAACGCTTCGGCCTGGTGGTGTTGGCTTGCTGATTTCAGCGCATCATCCAAAGAAGCCGTCATAGCTGCACGATGAGGGCCTAATCGGTCCATTGCGCCTGACTGAATCAGTTTTTCAATCACACGCTTGTTTACCTTCTTGGTGTCGATGCGGGCGCAGAAATCGAACAGATCGCGGAAGTAACCACCCTCTTGACGCGCTTTGATGATGTTTTCGATTGGTGCTTCACCCACACCTTTGATCGCCCCGATACCGTAAACAATTTCGCCTTTTTCATTGACGTTGAATCGATATAGACCCGCATTCACATCCGGTGGCAGCATGGTGAGTTTCATGCGGCGACACTCTTCTACCAGGCCAACGATCTTGTCGGTGTTATCCATATCCGCGGTCATTACCGCTGCCATGAATTCCGCCGGATAGTGAGTTTTCAGCCAAAGTGTTTGATAGGAAACCAACGCGTAGGCTGCAGAGTGCGATTTGTTGAAGCCGTAACCTGCGAATTTCTCCACCAAGTCGAAGATCTTCATCGACAGCTCACCGTCTACACCATTAGCGATTGCACCGCTCTTAAACGTTGCGCGCTGCTTCGCCATCTCTTCTGGCTTTTTCTTACCCATTGCACGGCGGAGCATGTCTGCTCCACCCAGGGTGTAGCCAGACAATACCTGAGCAATCTGCATGACCTGCTCTTGGTACAGAATGATGCCGTAGGTTGGATCCAGAATTTCTTTTAGTGACTCATGCTGCCAGGTCGCATCAGGGTAAGAGATCTCTTCGCGGCCGTGCTTACGGTCGATAAAGTTATCTACCATGCCAGATTGCAGAGGGCCGGGACGGAACAGAGCTACCAGTGCGATGATATCTTCGAAACAGTCAGGTTGAAGGCGCTTGATTAGCTCTTTCATACCCCGTGATTCGAGCTGGAATACCGCCGTGGTTTCTGAGTTCTGCAGTACGCGGAATGAAGCAGCATCTTCGAGCGGAATAGACTCGATACGCACCGGCTCCTGACCGCTACGCTCCAGGCGCGGATTAATCAGTCCCAAAGCCCAATCGATGATGGTCAGGGTACGCAGACCCAAGAAGTCAAACTTCACGAGGCCCGCGGTTTCTACGTCATTCTTATCGAACTGGGTAACCGGGAAGTGACCTTCAGCATCAGCATAGATAGGAGCAAAATCGGTAATGGTGGTTGGCGAGATAACCACCCCACCCGCGTGCTTACCGGCATTTCGTGTACAGCCTTCCAGAATGCGGCAGGTATCGATAAGCTCGCGGACTTCTTCATCCGCTTCGTAGATCTCACCCAGCTGTGGCTCTGCCACAAAGGCTTTTTCCAATGTCATCCCAGGATCGGGCGGCACCAGTTTAGAAATGCGGTCGACAAAACCATAAGGGTGACCGAGTACGCGCCCCACATCACGGATTACCGCTTTGGCAGCCATGGTACCGAAGGTAATGATCTGGGACACCGCATCACGCCCATACATTTCAGCAACGTGGTCAATCACCTGATCGCGTTTATCCATACAGAAGTCGACGTCAAAGTCGGGCATGGAAACACGTTCAGGGTTCAGGAATCGTTCAAACAGCAGATCGTATTCCAGTGGATCAAGGTCAGTGATTTTAAGCGCATAGGCCACCAGCGAGCCTGCACCCGAACCTCGGCCCGGCCCCACAGGAATCGCGTTGTCTTTCGACCACTGGATGAACTCCATAACGATGAGGAAGTAACCGGGGAAACCCATGTTGTTGATCACTTCCAGTTCGACTTCAAGACGCTCATCGTACTCAGGTCGACGCTTCAGGCGCTCTTCTTCATCCGGGAACAGGAATTCCAGACGCTCTTCCAAACCTTCCCGCGACTTCATCACCAAAAATTCGGTTTCTTCCATGCCTTCGGTTGGGAAGGCGGGCAGGAAGTATTCGTTGAGGCGAACGGTGACGTTACAGCGCTTGGCAATTTCTACTGTGTTTGCCAGCGCTTCTGGAATGTCATGGAACAGCTCGCACATTTCTTCTTCTGAACGAAGATGCTGCTGAGGACTGTAGTTTTTCGGACGGCGGGGATCTTCAAGCGTATAACCATCATGAATCGCGACGCGGATTTCATGGGCATCAAACAAATCCGCAGTCAGGAAGCACACCTCATTGGTCGCAACAACAGGAAGATCATGTTCGGCCGCCAAATCTAGCGCGAAGTGAAGGTAAGCTTCTTCATCCGGGCGCCCTGTTCGCATTAATTCAATGTAATACGCATCAGGGAAATGAGTTTGATAGAAGGCTGCGCACTGATTAGCCAGACCCGCGTTACCTTTGAGTAGGGCTTTGCCCAGATCGCCCCGGCGTCCACCCGAAAGGATGATAAGGCCTTCTTTCAACTCAACCAGCCAATCCTGATCAATAACAGGTTGATGCTGGACATGGCCCCGAAGATAGGCTTTCGAAATCAGTAACGTAAGGTTTTTATAACCGATGTTGTTGGCAGCTAGTACAGTAATTTGGCAGAGATCTTCACCAAAAGCGTCTGTCTGCATTTTAAAGTCAGCGCCGATAATCGGTTTCACACCCGTACTCTGCGCCGTGTTATAGAACTTCACCAAGCCGCATAGGTTAGTAAAGTCAGTCAATGCCATCGCCGGCATGCCTAGCTCGGCCACTTTTTTGACCAATGGCGGCACCTTGCCGAGGCCATCGACCATAGAAAAGTCACTGTGAACACGAAGGTGAATAAAGCGTGGGTCTGACATAGTACTCTTACGTTACTGATTTATTGTTGTGAATGTGGGAGGAATGAGATAATCCCTCCCGAAACATTATGCAATGCCGAGCGCGTTCTTAACAGGTTTAAAGCTCTTTCGGTGCTCGGGGATAGCACCATGTTCAGCAAGCGCTTCAAAATGCGCCTTAGTTGGATAACCTTTGTGCTTGGCAAAGCCGTATTGCGGGTATTGCGCGTCCAACTCTTCCATTTCCCGGTCTCGAACAACCTTGGCCAGAATGGAGGCAGCACTGATTTCCGCCACACGCAAATCACCTTTGACGACCGCCTCTGCAGGGATATTGAGTCCCTTCGGTACACGGTTGCCATCAATCAAGATAAAGTCCGGCTTGATGTTTAAGCCAGCCACTGCTCGCTCCATAGCCAGCATGGTGGCAGAAAGAATATTGATGTCATCAATCTCTTCCGGTTCAGCGCGACCTAATGACCAAGCCAGTGCTTTTTGTTTGATTTCCTCAAAGAGCACTGCGCGTTTTTTGTCAGTCAGTTTTTTGGAGTCGGTCAGCCCTTCAATTGGCTTATTGGGATCGAGAATAACAGCAGCCGTTACCACTGCGCCCACCAAAGGGCCCCGCCCGACTTCATCAACGCCGGCGATAAGCCTAGCATCGGGATATACAAAAGGTTCGAAGTCCATTGACTAACGTCCTATCAGATTCAACACTGCATCAGCGGATGTTTTGTCAGCGTCGCAGCGGATAATTTCATGCAAGCGGGTGAATTCCGCCATCAAAGCGGTGTTGTCACTGTCGAGAAAACGGGAGACATCATTCGCCAAGGTTTCTGGCGTGCAGGCCTCCTGAAGACGTTCTGGCACCAGCTCACGACCTGCGAGGATATTCGGCAGAGAAACGAACTCGGTCTTAACCATACGCTTGGCTATCCAGGCAGTGATCGCATTCACTTCGTAACCCACCACCATTGGACGCTTGACCAGCATGCACTCAAGCGCGACGGTGCCAGAGGCCAGTAGCACCGCGTCAGAAGCAGTGATCACGTTGCGCGCAGTGTCATCCACCAGCACAAAATCCAGTTCTGGTGCCGTTTGTTGCCATGCTTCTTCAAACTGGGCCCGGCGTTTCTCATTCACCAGCGCAACGGCAAAGCTAATATCAGGATATTTTGCTTTAAGCAGTTTGCAGGTTTTGATGAAGGTTGGTGCCAGCAACTTCATTTCACCACCACGGCTACCCGGTAATACCGCGAGATACCGCTTGTCCTGCTCTAAACCCAGCAGAGTTTTCGCCGCAGCTTTGTCACTCACCATCGGGATGTCATCTGCCATGGTGTGACCGACGAATGCACAGGGAACATCAAACTTGTCGTAAAAGGCTTTTTCGAAAGGCAGAAGTGCCAAGACTAAATCAGTGGCTGCAGCAATTTTGAAAATGCGCTTCTGGCGCCATGCCCATACACTCGGGCTGACGTAGTGAACGGTTTTGATGCCATTGTCTTTGAGGTCTTTCTCGAGCCTCAGATTGAAATCTGGTGCGTCGATACCGACAAACACATCAGGCGGATTCGCCGTGAAATAGTCGACTAGTTCGCGCTTCACTTTTAGCAAACGCGATAAGCGGCCTAACACTTCAACAATGCCCATCACGGCTAACTCTTCCATGTCGAACAGTGTTTCGCAGCCCAATGCTTTCATGCGAGGGCCACCAATGCCCACAAATTCCGCATCTGGGTATTTGGCTTTGATTGCCTTGATAAAACCGGCACCTAAAATATCGCCGGAGATTTCCCCGGCGACAATTCCAATTCGAAGTGGCTTAGCCATTAGCGAATAATGCCTCGACTTGAGTTCTCGAAAAACTCTACAAACAGCTGCAAAGCCTGCTCTTCTTTCGACATTTCAAGGATCTGTTTCTTAGCTTCTTCCAGAGTCTTACCCGAGCGATAAAGCTCTTTGTAAACAGCGCGGATTGCTTTAATCGCACTCTTTTCAAAGCCACGGCGCTTCAGGCCTTCCACATTGATACCGAATGGTGCGCAGTGGTTACCCTGAGCCATCACATAAGGAGGAACATCCTGAACCACAATCGAACCTCCACCCAGCATGCAATGACTGCCGATAGTGCAGAATTGATGAATCGCGGTCATGCCGCCAACAATCGCGTAATCACCCACTGTTACGTGACCAGCAAGTGTTGCGTTGTTCGCAAAGATACAGCGATCGCCAATAACACAGTCATGTGCAACGTGGGCATTGATCATGAACAGGTTGTCACTGCCCACTTTAGTGGTGCCTTCATCCTGAATAGTGCCACGGTGCATGGTGACGCTCTCACGGATGGTGTTGCGATCACCAATGATCAACGTGGTAGGCTCACCCGCGTACTTGAGATCCTGACACTCTTCGCCGATAGAAGCGAATTGATAGATTTTGTTGTCACAGCCAATTTTGGTTGGCCCTTTGATCACAACATGCGTTTTGACTTCGGTGCCTTCACCGATTTCCACACCGGTGCCGATGAAAGAAAAGGCACCGATCTTGACGTTTGCGCCAAGGGTTACGCCTTCTTCCACAACAGCCGTTGGGTGGATTTGTGCGGTTTCATGAATCACGATTAAAACTCTCTTCTGGCACACTTCAGTTCAGCTGAGCAAACAACCTTACCATCAACTTTAGCAACGCCTGTGAACGCAGCGATACCGCGACGCTCTTTCAGGAATTCCACTTCCAGAACCATCTGGTCACCAGGGGTTACCGGCGCGCGGAATTTTGCGTTATCGATACTGGCAAAGTAATACAGTTCATTCTCTTTTGGCTGACCAAAGGTCTTAAATGCCAGAAGGCCGGTCGCCTGCGCCATCGCTTCGAGGATTAATACACCCGGAAATACAGGCAGCTGAGGGAAATGACCCGTGAACTGTGGTTCATTCACAGAGACGTTTTTGATCGCATGAAGGTATTTGCCTTCTTCGAAATCAGTAACACGGTCAATCAGCAGAAATGGATAGCGGTGTGGCAGCAGTTCTTTAATTTCGTTAACTGTCAGGATTTTATTTTCGCGACTCAAAGTTTTATTCCCGTATGAAATACTTATTATATGTCGTTGAATTGGCTGATAACACAAATGGCCCACACTGCAGGTTCGTTCCGACAATTTATCGAAATGAACCACCAGAGCAGGCCATCGCGGACGGCTATTACTCGCTGTCTTCTAGCTGTTTTTCAACGGCTTTCAATCGTTTATGCATGTCTTCGATTTTCAGCACTCGTGCAGCGGTCTTGCGCCACTCTCTGTTGGTCTGGAGTGGAATACCCGAAGAATACATACCAGGTTCAGTGATAGGCCGCATCACCATCGCCATTCCAGTGATCGTGACACCATCTACAATTTCCATGTGGCCGTTAAAGACGCTGGCACCACCAATAATGCAGTGCTTGCCGACTTTAAGGCTACCAGCCATAACCGTTGCTCCGGCAATGGCGGTATTTTCACCGATCGAAACATTATGAGCGATCTGGCACTGGTTGTCGATAATCACACCATCTGCGATCACTGTATCTTCGATGGCTCCACGGTCAATCGTCGTACATGCTCCAATCTCAACACGATCACCAATGACGACGCGACCCACTTGAGGAATTTTCACCCAGCGGCCTTTGTCGTTTGCGTAACCGAAGCCATCAGAACCGATAACAGTACCCGATTGCACAAGACAAGACTCGCCGATCACCACATTGTGGTAAACCGTCACGTTTGCCCAAAGACGGGTATTAGCACCTAACTTGGTATCTTTACCCACGAAGCAGCCGGCACCGACTTGCACGTTGTCACCGAGTTCTGCACCGTCTTCTACCACAGCGTTATGACCAACGGCGACGCCATTCCCCAGTTTCGCTCTCGGTGACACATACGCACTAGGAGCAATATCAACCGCACAGGCAGGTGTGGTGTCCAGCAATTGTGCGGTTAATGCATATCCCAGATACGGGTCTTTCAACACTAGCGCATTTCCAGTGCAGTATGACAGGTCGGCTTCCTTGACCATCACAGCACTTGCCTGACACTCGGCAAGATGTTTGCGGTATTTGCTGCTGGAAAGGAAGGTGATCTCTCCTTCGTCAGCTTTATCCATACCCGCGATGGCACTGATTTGCACACTGCCATCACCGTGCAGTTCTGCACCCAGTTTTTCCGCTAATTCAGCGAGCGTAATAGAAGCCATTTTCTACCTTACTTATTTCACTGCTTTCAGTACTTTTTCTGACAGGTCGTCTTTCGGGCTTGCGTACATTACAGCCTGACTATTGATGACCATGTCATAGCCTTCTTTCTTGGCAATTGTTTCAATGGTTTTCTGTAGCTTCTGAACAAGCTTACGCTCTTCTTCTGCTCCACGCTTACGCTGGTCTTCCTGAAGGTTTTTCGCCTTCAGTTTGAAATCTGCGTCCAAAGCCTGCAGCTCACGCTGAAGCTTGGTGCGCTCTGCTTCGCTCATCAATTCGCCATTACGCTGAAGCTTATCGACACCTTTTTCCAGGCGATCTCTCAGACGATCCACGTCGGCGATGCGATCTTTGAACTCTTTACGAAGCTGATCATTAACATTACTTTTCTTCGCCATTTGCGCCAACACCGGGCCAGTCGCGACATAACCGATTTTCTGTGCAGCTTCTGCCGCTGTTGCGTAAAAAGAAGCAGTAACAATGGCGAGGCTCAGGCCTGCCGCTTTGATAATAGGTTTCAAACTTTTCTCCTAATGTTGAAATCAGAACGTACGGCCAATGGTAAAGGTGAAGAACTCCTCGTCATCACCCTCGTATTTCTTGATTGGTTTAGCCAGCGAGAAAACCAGCGGTCCCATTGGGGAGCGCCATTGAATCGCTGCACCATACGATGCCCGGTAGTTCGATGGATCGCTATAGTCGTAAATGTATTCCTGACCACTGATGACACGCGCATCATTCAGGTCGTATTCGGTATCCCATACTGAAGCCGCATCCACAAACACACTGGTTCGAATTGCACTTCTCGCCTCTTCAGAAACAAATGGCATCGGGAAAATCAGTTCGGCGCTGGCCAATGCAATCGCATTACCACCGACAGAGTCGTTACTGCCTACAAGCGCTGGGTTGTTGCCCGCACCCTGGTCATAAACCGCTTTCGGACCTGCTGTGTTCGAGCGGAAACCACGAAGCGTTGAGTAACCACCTGCATAGAAGTTTTCATAAAACGGCAACAGGTAATCATTCTCGTCGTTACTGCCATAGCCGTTGCCGTAACCCAAACGTCCTCTCATCAGGAAGGAGAAGTTATGCCCTTCATCGAGTGGGAAATATTGGCGAACATCATATTGCGCTTTGAAGTACTGGGCATCAGAGCCTGGCACTGTCATACGGAATGACGCACGCTGGTAGTTACCCGCTGTTGGGAAGAAGCCACGGTTCAGGTTGTTTCGCGTCCAGCTTACAGACCAGTCAAAGTCATCGACCACGAGACCACCATCATCAGTCACGCTATCCCCCATCGAATCGAGGAACTTTTGAATCTGGTAATAACCGCCCAGATTTTCGATCTGGCGATGGGTGTAGCCCACAGAGAAGTCAAAATAGTTAATTTCGTCGAATGGGAAACCCCAGGTCAGGCTGGTGCCGTAGCTCTTGTCGGTATAGTCGACAATGTTTGCATCAGAGGCTTCAAACTCGTTGAAGAAAATGCGGCCACCTAGGCTGATACCATCCAGGGTAAAGTAAGGGTCACGGTAATCCAGCGTCAGGTTCTTTTGGTAGTCATTGATCATCGCATTGACACCAAAGCGATTACCTGTACCCGCAAAGTTATCCTGCTGAAGACCTGCCTGGAAGCTGATCCCTGACTCGGTACCGTAACCAATACCAAAGTTCACGCTACCGGAGTTGGTCTCTTTAACCACATATTCAACGTCTACCTGATCATCCGTACCCGGTACACGGGAAGTGCGAACATCAACGGTTTCAAAAAAGCCCAGACGGTTCAGACGATCTTTACTGGTCTCAACAGATTTGGAGTTCAGCCAAGAGCCTTCCATCTGGCGCATTTCGCGGCGCAGCACTTCGTCTTTGGTGATTTGGTTACCAGAGAACTTGATGTTGCGAACATAAATACGCTTACCCGGCTCTACGTTCACGTTAAGAGCAACGGTCTTCGCTTCGTCATCAAACTCTGGAATAGTGGAAACCTGAGGATAGGCATAGCCTTGCTCACCCAGCTTACGCTTGATTTCATCTTCAAGGCGCGTCACTTTTTGACCGTTGTAAGTCTCACCATCTTCGAAAGGCACCAACGCGGCAAACTCAGCACTGTCTTTACCGCCTCGGAAGCTGACATCTGCCACCGTGTAAGGTTCGCCCTCATCAATGTTCAGGGTGATATAGACGCCTTTTTTATCCGGTGAGATAGAAACATTGGCGGACTCAACGCGGAATTTCAAATAACCGCGATTGAGGTAAAATGAACGCAGGTTTTCCAAGTCACCTGCCAACGCCTGTTTCTGATATTGTTCGTTGGCAAGGAAGTTCCACCAAGGCACATCAGCGCGCAACTCGAAGTTGGCCTTGAGCTCGTCGTCAGAGAAGACTTCATTACCAATAAAGTTAATTTGTTGGATTTTTGCTGAAACGCCCTCAGTGAAGACAAATTTCACATCAGCACGGTTTCGCGGAAGCGGAGTGATCACCGTATCGACAACAGCATTGTATTTACCCACGCTGTAGTAGAAATCTTCCAGACCTTTTTCGATGTTGGAAAGCTTGGTGCGGTCCAGTGACTCGCCCACGCGAAGGCCAGAAGCGGAAAGGTTTTCTTCCAGTTGTTCTTCTTTAATGGCTTTGTTGCCTGAGAAAGACACGCTGGCAATCGTTGGGCGTTCAATCACTTTGACCAACAGATCATCGCCATCACGGAAGACGCGCACGTTTTCAAAGTTGCCGGTGGAAAACAGGGATTTGATGATCCCGGAAACATCGCCTTCGTCGATGTTGTCGCCAACCCGTACCGGCATTGCGAGCAACGCAGCACCGAGGCTGACGCGCTGAAGCCCCTCAAAACGAATATCTTCTACTACGAACTCATCGGCCGTAACAGAACTTGAGAATAAAAGAGAGGCTATAAGAAGTTTTTTCATCGCCATTGCTTGCTCTGACATTTCCTTGCTAAACGCTGAATGTTTATAGTCGGGCGAAATCGTTAAATATCGCTACAGCCATCAACGCCATGATGATTGCTGTACCTACCCGATATCCCATATCCTGCACTCGTTCAGAGACGGGGCGACGTGTCACGGCTTCAATACCAAAAAACAACAGGTGTCCGCCATCAAGAACCGGTAACGGTAACAGGTTAATAATGCCTAAATTAACGCTGATCAGTGCGAGAAAGCCGAGAAAGTATACCAGACCGAAGTCTGCGGTCATCCCTGCACCTTTTGCAATTGAGATAGGTCCACTCAAATTCTTTACTGCCACATCACCGGTGAACAGCTTCTTAATCATCCCGGCAGTCAGTGATACCACCTGCCAGGTTTTGTCCATAGCCGCTGGAATGGCATCCAAAGGACCATGCTGAAGTGTCAGCTGATGCGACTCGGGCCAAGGCTCAACATGCGGTGCAAAACCAGCGTAGCCAGTTGCCTTACCATCTTGTTCATTCACGTCAGGTGTCAGGGTCAAAGACACCTCAGCACCGTCACGCTCAACAAGTACAGCTAGCGCCTGTCCAGGATTTGCACGGATCGTTTCTACCACCCCAGACCATTCGGTAACAGGCTTATCACCCAAAGACAGTAGTCTATCGTTTACCAGTAACCCGGCTCTTTCTGCCGCACTACCTTCCACTACATTGGATAGCACATTGGTGATTTCCGGGCGGTAAGGCGTCATTCCCAGAGTGCGCAGTGCTGACTGAGATTCAGGATCGAAAGACCATGTCGCTAAGTCCAACTTCTTCTCAATCGCATAGGCAGCATTCTCATCAGGTTTGACTGCCAGCGTCATCTCACTGTCACCAATGTGGGCAATCAACTGAAAATTGACTGACTCCCAATCTGGCGTTTTGATACCGGAGATTTCAGTTAGTTCCATTCCCGGTTCAATGCCCGCTTGCGCAGCAATAGAATGGGGAGCGACATCACCAATAATCGGTTTTACTGCTGGTACACCAATGATCATCACCAGCCAATAAGCGGCAATAGCAAACAAAAAGTTTGCTGCTGGCCCTGCAGCAACAATCGCACTGCGCTGCCACAGTGGACGGTTATTGAATGCTTGCTCTTTCTGGGATTCAGGGACCTCGTCAACACGCTCGTCGAGCATTTTGACGTAGCCACCCAGTGGGATCATCGCTAACGTGTATTCGGTGCCGTCTTTGCCCACTTTCTTCCAAATCGACTTACCAAAGCCAATCGAAAAGCGCTCAACTTTCACACCACATTTACGTGCAACCCAAAAATGGCCGTACTCATGTACCGCTATCAAAATGCCGAGTGCAATGAGGAAAAACAGCAGGTTCCAAAGAATGGCGCTCATTGTGTTAACTCCGTAATCCTTTTCTGAGCCATGACACGTGCTTTGTCATCTATCTCTAAGAGGCTTTGAATGCAGGATGGTTCCGATAACTCCGCCCGTTGTAACACAGCATCATTTACCTCAGCAATCTGCATGAAGCCAATTTGCCCTTGCAAGAATGCTTCAACCGCGACTTCGTTAGCGGCATTGAGAGTCGTTGTTGCAGACTGACCCGCGTAACAGGCATCAATCGCCAGCTTCAAACATGGATAGCGGTTGAAATCAGGTTTAAGGAAAGTGAATTCACCCACTTCGCTGAAATCCAAAGGCTTCACACCCGCTTCAATACGGTCCGGATAAGCGATCGCGTAAGCGATAGGTGTACACATGTCAGGCAAACCCATTTGTGCCAGCACAGAACCGTCACGGTACTGTACCATCGAATGGATCACCGACTGAGGATGAATGATGACATCCAACTGTTCACGACTGGCATTAAACAGCCAGCGCGCCTCAATATATTCGAGGCCTTTGTTCATCATAGTGGCAGAGTCGACGGAAATTTTAGGCCCCATCGACCAGTTCGGATGCGCAATAGCCTGAGCTGGTGTCACTTCCTGAAGAAGGGTTAAATCAGTGTAACGGAACGGACCACCAGAACCTGTAAGAAGGATTTTGCTGACCCCTTCTGAGGCCAAATCACAAACACCCGGACGCGATTGAATACTTGCAGGAAGACATTGGAAAATCGCATTGTGTTCACTATCGACGGGCAGGAGCTCAGCGCCGTATTGGTGAACCGCGTCGATAAAGAATTGCCCAGACATCACTAGCGCTTCTTTATTTGCTAACAGAATGCGTTTCCCAGCCTTCACTGCTGCCATAGTAGGAATAAGCCCCGCTGCCCCCACCACTGCCGCCATGACGGTATCAACGTCACTGTGCTCAGAAATCGCAGAAAGACCTTCAATCCCGCTGAGTACTTCTGTGGCACAGCCCTGATTTTTCAATGCCAGACGTAAACTTGCAGCAGCTTCGGTATTTGCCATAGCGGCAAACTTTGGACGCCACTTCAGACACAAAAGAAGCATTTCGTTGACGTTGGCATTCGCCGCGAGCGCGAAAACCTCGTAGGCGTGAGGATTCTTTTCAATCACAGAAAGCGTGCTGGTACCAATTGAGCCGGTTGCACCAAGAATCGTTATCTTACGCATAGGAAACTCTAATTTTTGTTCCATAAAGCCTGAATACAACTCACCGGCGAAACGCCGGTGAGAGAGTTACGCAAGCCAGAAATACAATACGGTGAAAACTGGGAATGCGGCCGTCAGGCTATCTATTCTATCCAGTATACCGCCATGTCCAGGCAAAATGCTGCCACTGTCTTTCACACCCGCGACACGCTTAAACATGCTTTCCGCCAGATCGCCCAAAACTGAAGCGAAGGAAGTGATCAAAGCAACAAGACCTAACATAGCAAGAGAGGAGAAAGGAATAGAGAAATACTGGGCAGCGGTCAAGGTGACAGCAACGGCTGCAATCAACCCGCCAATCAGACCTTCAACCGTTTTATTTGGGCTCACTGAAGGTGCCATTTTGCGCTTACCGAAGGTCTTACCCGCAAAATACGCACCGGTATCCGCAGACCAAACCAACAAACAAACCAAAAGCACCATCTTCGCGCCAAGGTAAGGGGAAGCATCGAAGTGGTAGGCACGGAGAAGAATAACGCTCCAAAGGAATGGAAGCAGCGTCAGTACGCCAAATCCTTGCTGCACTGCGTTGCTATCACCCCACAAGCTAGTCCCTCTTGGATAGCGCAGCACCATGACAGTGGCTGCCAGCCACCATAATGCACCAGCAATCGCCAACACACTGCCACTTGTGGTGGTGAGTTGAAGGCCATCTTGAGTCACAGGTAACGCAAACAGTGAACCGACAAGAATGATTGCAGGGAAAACAAATGCGCTAAAACGGGACGAGGCAGCCACAAACTTGGTCCACTCCCAGTGGCCAAGTAAAGTGACACCTGCCACAGCAATCACGAAAAGTTGTAACGGCAAAAAGAAAATACCGGCGATAACAAGCGGTGCCAGTACCAGTGCCGTTAAGACACGTTGTTTCAGCAAACGAAACCCTCTATTTTTCTACTTGTAACATGGCCTTGATCTGCTCACCGGTACACCCAAATCGGCGTTCACGGTTGATAAACCAAGCAATAGCATCGGTGAGACTTGTCTCGTCGAAATCAGGCCAGAATTGTTGGGTGAAATACAACTCCGCATAGGCCGCTTGCCACAGCATAAAGTTGCTAATGCGGCATTCGCCGCTGGTGCGTATCATCAAATCTACGTCTGGTAGACCAGAACAAGACAGGTGCACCTGAAGATCACCTTCATTGAGTTGCTCTGCAGGAATTTCGCCACGCTCTACCTGAGCCGCAAGCTTTTTAACAGCCTGCATAATATCCCACTGACCGCCATAGTTGGCAGCCACGTTCAATACCAATCCGGTATTGTTGGCCGTTAAAGCTTCCGCCGCGGCAATTTTATCTTGTAACGACTGGCTAAAGCGCGTGGTATCGCCAATTACCTTGAGCTTTACACCATTTTTGTGAAGACGTTTCACTTCACGTCCCAGCACAGTGACAAAAAGCTCCATCAACAGGCTGACTTCTTCCTCTGGACGACGCCAGTTTTCACTGCTGAATGCAAACAGGGTTAAAACCTGAATACCTAGACGATTAGCAGCTGAAACAGTTTTACGAACGGCGTCAACACCGGCTTTATGGCCAAACATACGCGCTTTGCCACGCGCTTTGGCCCAACGGCCATTTCCGTCCATGATGACGGCGATGTGTTTGGGAAGTAGGCTGGGATCGATTTCTTGATGGAAAGATTGGGAGCTCATCATTATCCTTCGCAAATAAAAAGCGCTGTACTGCTAGCACAGCGCTTCGGCAATGGAATCAGAGTGTAGCCGGAATTAAACTTCCATCAACTCTTTTTCTTTGGCTTCAAGAATTGTGTCAATTTCTTTAACAGCCGCGTCAGTCAGTTTTTGGATATCGTCCTGACCACGACGCTCTTCGTCTTCAGAAATTTCTTTCTCTTTCAGCAAACCTTTCAGATCGCTGTTAGCGTCACGGCGGATGTTACGAACAGCAACACGGCCACCTTCAGCTTCACCACGAACAATCTTAACCAGATCGCGACGACGCTCTTCGGTCAACGGTGGCAATGGTACGCGGATAACCGTACCCGCAGACATTGGGTTCAGACCCAGATCTGAAGTCATGATCGCTTTTTCGATAGCTTGCGTGACAGACTTATCGAATACAGTGATAGCCAGAGTACGTGCATCTTCTGCAACGATTGAAGCCAATTGCTTCAGCGGAGTTGCAGAGCCGTAGTAATCGACAGACAGGCCATCAAGCAGTGCTGGATGCGCACGACCAGTGCGGATTTTAGATAGAGTGTTCTTCAGCGCTTCAACGCTTTTCTGCATGCGCTCTTTCGCATCTGCGTTAATTTCATTGATCACGAGAATATCCTTGAAGATTCTTTTTTCTAACGACGGAGATTATGCCACTAAAATTGATTAACCGTTATCAATTAGTGTGCCTTCTTGCTCACCCATCACAACTCGGCGCAGTGCGCCAGGCTTATTCATGTTGAAAACACGAATCGGCATCTTGTGATCGCGAGCCAGAGTGAAGGCTGCAAGGTCCATCACTTTCAATTCTTTTTCCAGCACGTCCTGGTAAACCAGGTGGCTGTACAGTTCTGCATCCGGGTTTTTCGCTGGGTCGTCAGTGTAAACGCCATCAACCTTGGTGGCTTTAATCACAACGTCAGATTCGATTTCAATGCCGCGCAGACATGCTGCTGAATCTGTGGTGAAGAATGGGTTGCCTGTACCTGCAGAGAAAATCACCACACGGCCGTTGCGCAGTTGACTGATAGCTTCCGCCCAGTTGTAGCTGTCACACACACCGTTCAGAGGGATAGCAGACATCACCCGCGCGTTCACATAGGCACGGTGCAGTGCATCACGCATAGCCAGACCGTTCATTACAGTCGCCAACATACCCATGTGGTCGCCCACAACCCGGTTCATACCCGCTTCTGCAAGGCCTGCACCACGGAACAGGTTACCACCACCGATAACCAAGCCAACTTGTACTCCAAGTTCAACCAGTTCTTTGATTTCTTGTGCCATGCGGTCAAGCACAGCCGGATCGATACCGAAGCCTTCTTTACCTTGCAGCGCTTCGCCACTCAATTTAAGCAAAATTCGTTGATAAGCTGGTTTTGGGTTTGTAGTCATTCTCACTACCTTTAGGCACTAACTTCTACGGATGGGATTGTGAAAAGACCGCAGGGTTCTGCGGTCTTTTGGGTCTCAAAGAGGAATTAACCTTTCTGAGCGGCTGCAACTTCTTCTGCGAAGCTCATGCCAGCTGCTTTCTCAATACCTTCACCCACTTCCAGGCGGATGAAAGTAGAAACAGAAGCGCCTTTCTCTTTCAGGATGTCACCTACAGATTTCTTAGGCTCCATGATGAAAGGTTGACCAGTCAGAGAAACTTCGCCGGTGAATTTCTTCATGCGGCCTTCAACCATTTTCTCTGCGATTTCTTTAGGCTTGCCTTCGTTCATCGCGATTTCTACTTGAACTTCGCGCTCTTTAGCAACTACGTCAGCTGGTACGTCGTCAGGAGTTACGTACTCTGGACGTGATGCAGCAACGTGCATTGCGATGTGCTTCAGAGTTTCTGCGTCGCCTTCACCAGCAACAACAACACCGATGCGCTCGCCGTGACGGTAAGAAGCCATCGCTGAACCTTCAACGTAAGCTACGCGACGGATAGAGATGTTTTCACCGATTTTAGCAACCAACGCTACGCGGTCATCTTCGAATTTCGCTTGCAGCTCTTCTACAGTCGCTTTAGTTGCCGCTGCTTCATCAGCAACTGCGTTTGCGAAAGCAGTGAAGTTGCCGTCTTTAGCAACGAAGTCAGTCTGGCAGTTAACTTCAACCAGAGCAGAAACGCCATCAACTTCTTTGATGATGATTGCGCCTTCAGCAGCTACGTTACCTGCTTTCTTAGCAGCTTTAGCAGCGCCTGACTTACGCATGTTTTCAATCGCCAGCTCGATGTCGCCGTTAGTTTCTACCAGCGCTTTTTTACATTCCATCATGCCTGCGCCAGTGCGTTCGCGCAGTTCTTTTACCAGGGCAGCGGTAACAGCCATTGTTCATTCCTCGATTCGAAACTATTTGGGTAAAAATCAGGGGCCCATAGTTGGCCCCTGCTAACCTACTTAGCTTACAGTGCTGTCTGTGACAGTCTGATGGCTAAGAACGCTCACAAGGAGCAAGTGTCTTATTCAGCGACTTCAACCAGCTCGTCTTCTGCTTGAGCTACGATGTCCTGGCTACGGCCTTCAGTGTATGACTGAGCTGCAGCGTTCAGGTACAGTTGAACTGCGCGAATCGCGTCGTCGTTACCTGGGATAACGAAGTCAACGCCGTCTGGGTCAGAGTTGGTATCAACTACCGCGTACACTGGGATACCCAGGTTGTTTGCTTCTTTAATAGCAATGTGCTCGTGATCAGCGTCGATGACGAACAGCGCGTCTGGCAGACCGCCCATGTTTTTGATACCGCCCAGAGACTTCTCAAGTTTCTCCATTTCACGGGTGCGCATCAGAGCTTCTTTCTTAGTCAGCTTCTCGAAAGTACCGTCAGTTGACTGAGTTTCCAGATCTTTCAGACGTTTGATTGACTGGCGAACAGTTTTCCAGTTAGTCAGCATACCGCCCAACCAACGGTTGTTCACGTAGTACTGATCACAGCTTTCTGCTGCTGCTTTAACAGATTCGCTAGCGGCACGCTTAGTACCAACGAACAGTACTTTACCCTTACGCTCACCAACTTTGGTCAGCTCAGCCAGTACGTCGTTGAACATTGGTACAGTTTTTTCTAGGTTGATGATGTGAACCTTGTTACGTGCACCGAAGATGAACGGCTTCATCTTAGGGTTCCAGTAACGAGTCTGGTGACCGAAGTGAACACCAGCTTTCAGCATGTCGCGCATTGAAACAGTAGCCATTTTAATTCCTCTTGGGGTTAGGCCTCCACATATCCCATACATCCGACCCTCAAAGGGCACCCCGGAGCATGTGCCGATATGTGTGTGTGTTAAAAAATAAGTGTTTGTCGAAACCACCTAAACAGAACCGGAAGACCCGATTAACCATTAAGGCGTATTTCGGCGCGCTTTATACCATAAAAAGCGCCTTAGAATCCAGCATAAAAAAGTCAGTGAGTCGCCGGGTAAGGTTCCCACATGGCGATGCGATTGATAATATGTAGTAATAGCAGTCAATTCCTCCCTTGCTGTTTCAGTTAAGGGAGCCAACTGAGAGAAAGCAATGAGCGCCACTATTAAATCGGCTGAAGAAATCGAAAAAATGCGTGAGGCCGGTCGCCTTGCGGCAGAAGTGCTTGAGATGATCGAACCGCATGTAAAAGCGGGCGTGACGACTGAAGAGCTGGATGATATTTGCCACAAATACATCACAGAGACACAGCAAGCTATCCCAGCACCGCTCAACTACCATGGCTTTCCAAAGTCTATTTGTACCTCAATCAACCACGTTGTATGTCACGGTATTCCGAGCAAAACTGACGTATTGAAAGATGGTGATGTCATCAACATCGACATCACAGTGATTAAAGATGGCTACCACGGCGACACGTCAAAAATGTTTTTAGTGGGTGAGGTGTCTGCGGAAGACAAAGCACTGTGTCACGTTGCACAGGAAAGCCTTTACCAAGCCCTGAGAAAAGTGAAGCCTGGCGCGCGCATTGGTGACATCGGTACGGAAATCCAAAAGTTCATCAAAAACCGTCCAAAGCGTTACTCAATCGTGAAAGATTACTGCGGTCACGGCATTGGTGCAGAGTTCCATGAAGAGCCGCAAGTGGTGCACTACAAGAACAGTGACCGCACCGTCATTAAAGCGGGTATGTGCTTTACCATTGAGCCTATGATCAATGCGGGTAAATTCGGCACACTGCTGGATGACGATGATGGCTGGACGGTATATACCGTTGATGGCAAGAAATCCGCGCAATGGGAACACACGATTCTGGTCACGGATACCGGTTGTGAAATCCTGACTCTGCGCAGTGAGGAAAAACTGCCTCGCATTTTGAACAACGCATAATTCATAAAACAGAAGTCGGCCAATGCGCCGACTTTTTTTATCAAGGATGACAATGAACGACGTTTTGCTCTCGCCCAATGAACTGACCGCTGAGCAGCTGAATCTTACTGAGCTTAAAAATCAGCTGTCACTGTTTGGTGAACAACAGAAAGCCGCTTTTCTTGAACGCAAGTCCGTTACGGATTTGGTTTACCAGCGTTCAGATTACATTGACGCCTTGCTGGAAAGGCTGTGGCAACATTTCGAATTTCATCATCATCCCAACCTTTCGCTGATTGCCGTAGGCGGTTACGGACGCAGAGAGCTTCACCCTCTTTCTGATATCGACCTTTTGATCCTCTCTGAAAACGGCGTAGATAAAAACTACCAAACCCGTCTCAGTGAGTTCGTAACACTGTTGTGGGATTTAAAACTGGAAGTCGGCCATTCCGTACGCACCCTCGCTGAGTGTATGGATGTCGGCCTCGACGATTTGACCGTCGCCACCAATTTACAGGAATCCCGATTGCTTTGTGGCAGTGAACGAATCTTCCATGAATTGAAAAACCGCATTCACTCTGAGCAGTTCTGGCCCAGCGAAAGATTCTTCAAAGCCAAAGTTAAAGAGCAAAAAGAGCGTCATGCCCGATACCATGACACGGCCTACAATCTGGAACCAGACATCAAATCCAGTCCGGGCGGTCTTCGTGATATCCATACCCTGAGTTGGATTGCCCGCCGTCATTTTGGTGCCACCAGCCTGCGAGAAATGAGCAAATACGGCTTTCTGACTGACGCTGAATTCCGCGAGTTAGATGAATGCCAGACGATGCTGTGGCGCATCCGTTTTGCCCTGCACCTTGAACTCCGTCGTTATGACAACCGCCTCACCTTCGCCCATCAGCCTTCTGTTGCTGAAACTCTCGGTTACCAAGGTGAAGGAAACCGTGGCATAGAGCTCATGATGAAAGACTTCTACCGCACACTGGGAAGAGTTTCTGAGCTCAACAAAATGTTGATCCGCCTATTTGCACAGGCGATTGAAAACGAGCCTGACAGCAAAACCATTGAAGTGCTGAGCGATGATTTCCAGCGTCATGGACGCCAGATTGAAGCGCGCAAGCCTGCACTGTTCCAGGCACGTCCCGACACCATCATCGACATGTTCCTGCACATCGCTAACGACAAGTCGATTGAATCCATTTCGGCACCAACGCTCAGACAGCTCCGCACTGCACGCCGACGCCTGAATCGTTTCCTGTGTGATGTACCAGAGGCAAAAGAGAAATTTATTGCCCTGACCCGCCATCCAAATGCGCTGCACAAAGCTTTCCCTTTGATGCATAAGCACGGCGTGTTGTCAGCCTACCTGCCGCAATGGAGCCAAATAGTCGGCCAGATGCAGTTTGACCTTTTCCACGCCTATACCGTGGACGAGCACACTATCCGCCTGCTCAAACACATTAATGGCTATAGCTACGAAGAAAACCGCGACAAGCACCCAATCTGTTGTGATGTTTACCCTCGCTTGGCGAAACCGGAGCTTCTCTTACTGGCAGCGATTTTCCACGACATCGGTAAAGGCCGCGGTGGCGATCACTCAGAAATTGGCGCAGAAGAGGCCTATAGCTTCTGTATCGATCACGGTTTTTCTCGCCCTGAGGCGAACCTTGTCAGCTGGCTGGTCGGCAATCACCTCCTGATGTCTGTCACCGCTCAGCGCCGCGATATTTATGATCCTGAAGTCATTACTGAATTTGCGCAGAAAGTGCGTGATGAAGAACGTCTCGACTACCTGATTTGCCTCACCGTGGCCGATATCAACGCCACCAATCCAGAGCTTTGGAACAGCTGGAAACGAACCCTTCTGGCAGAGCTTTACTACTCCACCCAGAAAGCACTGCGCCGCGGGTTAGAAAACCCGCCAGATATTCGTGAACGTATCCGCCATAACCAACATTTGGCATCAGCCCTGCTGCGTAAACACGGTCACACACCGCGGGAAATTGAGCTGCTTTGGCAGCGCTTTAAAGCGGATTACTTCCTGCGTCACACCCACAAGCAAATCGCCTGGCACAGTGAGCACATTCTGAGCCACGAAGGTGATGAGCCTTTGGTACTGGTCAGCAAGAATGCCACCCGTGGTGGCACCGAGATTTTCGTTTACAGTCAGGACAGACCAAGCCTGTTTGCCCGTGTGGTCGCCGCGCTTGATAAGAAAAATCTCAGCGTCCACGACGCACAAATCATGACCAGTAAAGATGGTTTCGCACTGGACACTTTTATGGTGTTGGACTCACATAACGAAGCGATTCAACCCGACCGGCACGAAAAAATCCGCGAGGGTGTCACATTAGCGCTCACTCAGGATGGACCAATCACCATTCCGGTCAAACGTGCGTCCCGTAAGTTGATGGCCTTTAACGTGAAAACGCAGGTCTCTTTCCTGCCAACTCGCACAGGACGTCGAACACTCCTTGAACTGGTCGCGCTGGACACACCGGGTCTCTTGGCACGGGTGGGAGCGGTATTCGCCCGCGAAGGCGTATCTCTGCAAGCGGCAAAAATCACTACCATTGGTGAGCGTGCCGAAGACTTTTTCATTGTGACTGATGGTGAACGTCAGGCGCTATCTGACGAAGTTCAGAAAACGCTGAAAGAAGCACTATTTGATGCCTTAAATGACGCAAATTAGTGGTGAATAAAACTGGAAAATTTCGCTCAGTCAGCATATTGGGCGATCTCGACCACAAGTCTCAGACATTGATCATAACAATGGTTGGGGCTGGAGAAAGGATGCTGCTAAAGTGAACAATAAGTGATTGAACCGTAGTCTGTTCTGACGAGAGAAGGGGTAAAACATGTATCAGAATCTGAAAAACATCGGTATCGAACATCCAGAGAACATCGAACGTTACACCCTGCGTCAAGAAGCCAATTCAGACACGCTGAAAATCTACTTTCACAAAGCCAAAGGCGAGTTGTTTGCCAAGAGCGTCAAATTCAAATATCCACGGCAGAGAAAGAATGTGGTGGTTGACAGTGGCAGCGGCCGCTTCCGTGAAGTCACGGAGATCAACCGCAGTTTGTCGCTGGTCGTGGACGAGTTGGATAAGATCGTGCGCCACGAGAAAAGCGAGCAGGATACCAAGAAGAAAATCCTTCGCGACCTACGTCACTTAGAAAAAGTGGTTGCCAGCAAGATCGCCGAGATCGAAGCCGATCTGGAAAAGTTATAGAAAGAAGGACCTAGGTTCCTAGGTCCTGCATTTCCTCAGAGAGCAGTCCCCCACCCCAAACCTTCCAACACTCGTCGCCAAACTTCATCAACCTTGGCTTCAATCACCAAGTTTTCACCTGTTACCGGATGCTGAAATTCCGTGCGCGACGCATGAAGCAGCAGTTGATGGCATTCAAATTCCTGACGGAACAGGCGATTGTGTCGCCCGTCGCCATGATTCACATCACCCACGATATGGTGACTCAGATGGTGCATGTGACGGCGGAGCTGGTGCTTGCGGCCAGTATGCGGTTTCATTTCCACCAGCGTGTAACGGCAACTTTGGTAGCGTCCCATAGGGATTGGTAACTCCGCATGCGCAACCGGTCGGTATTCAGTGACCGCCTCTTTGGCTTCTGGCTCAGCCGTCGCGAATTTATCAGCCACCTTATCCAGTTCTTCTTTGAGTGGATAATCAAGCGTTGCACCTTCTTTAATCCAGCCACGAACAACCGCATGATAGGTTTTGTGAATGTCGCGCCCGGCGAACTTTGGCATCATTTGTGAAGCCATTTCGGACGAAAGTGCAAAAAGCAAAACACCGGAGGTTGGGCGGTCCAACCGATGAAGTGGAAAAACATGCTGACCAATCTGGTCTCGCAACGTTTGCATGACAAAGCGGGTTTCGCCTTTGTCGAGCCAAGAGCGGTGCACCAACATACCTGAAGGCTTGTTAACGGCGATCAGCCACTCATCGCGATAAATTATTTCGAGTTCAGTTTGCATCTTAAAAGCAGTTATTGCGGTGTAAACAGAGCATCAATGTCCATCGAAACACGGGTAATGTCTGCATGCCCTTCCTGACCACGCATGGCTTCTTCCACATAAGGAGCAATAGAAAATGACTCTGGCAAAGGTTGGCCGTGTTGCAACAGGAACGCCATTTTCGGGATAAAAATCCATTGCAGCCATTCGGCACAACTCAGCGTATCAACCGCAAAGGGTTCAACGCTTGAAAGTGCTTCGCTCGAGGGTGGCTCACTTTGCCAGTGACCATGCACTTCTAGCGTGTCTTTGAGTGCCAACAGCAAGGTACCGACTTTTTCGTGTTTGCTCATAGAAATTGCTCTCTTTTAACCGCTTTTGCGTCCAATGGGTTGAAATATCAAACTGGCGCAAGCATATCACTAATCAATGCCGAGCGATCTGAAATCCACACTCTCATCGTTCAGCAGCATTCAGTGAAAAGCGCTGTTACGAATCCTTCGCCGTCAAAAGGCGCGAGAATGGTACACTCACCGCTGTTTCACTCTCCGCCAATGAAGGCAACACGAATTAGAAGTCATCATGGAAAATACGCTCTCTCTTAACGCCATATTGAGTCAGGCAAACTGCGAATTTCTGGTATTCGATCTCAGCCGACGTGTCACGCCAATCAGTAACAAAGACTTTGTAGCGATTGAAGAAAACCGCATGCCCTATCCTTTTCCTGCGCAGCAACATGCGCAAATCGGCATTGCATTCTGGCAACCGAATCAAGCCCCATGGATCTGGTTTTTAAAGATGCCTTTGGATGAACGTGGCCTTCTCAATCAGGCTGCACTTGGCGATTTCATCCAATATGTGGCGCAAGCCATGGGCGCAACACTGGATAAAACCCCGACGGAAGAAGAACAGGAAAAGCTTGCTGCAAACCCTTACACCTTCAATCCGCAGGATGATAAGAAAGCCATTTTCCATGCATTCCTAACCGCAAAGCTGAACCAGCCTGCCAGCCAGTATTATGACCATGCGCAACATTACGCTTCAGGTGAGCTTGGCTGGGAAGAGTGGCAAGGAGTAGGGCTTCAGGGAATTGCCGATCTGTGTGCGCGAATGGACAAGCACAACAACCTTACCCGTTTGCGGAAAGCCCTCTCTAACATGCCGCAGCCACCCAAATATGCGCTACTAGGCTGTCTCGAGCATTGCGATATTCCGGACTCACTGGCTGCGCGTCTTGAAGAAGACATTCAGGCCATGCTCTCTGGTGACGAAACCGACCTGTTCCTTCTCACTGCTCATGTTCGGGCATTGGCCGGCGCGAAACCGGACGTTGTGCACGGTGTCATTGAACGTATGCTGGCAACTGAAGCGCTCCGTCACCGTGAAATGTTGATTGCGATTGCAGGGCGCTGTTGGCAAGCACTGTCAAATGAACCACTATTAGACGCCTTTCTTATCGCCGTTGCTGATCAAAAAGATCAGGCTTTCTTCCAGCAGATGGTGGCAGATCTGGTGATGATCCCAGCACTTCGTCCACAGGTGTTAGCTTTACTGCACGGCTCCGCATCGCCAGCTTTGCTTGATGCAGTGAAACAACTCCAGCAATCCGTGAAGGCTTAAAATGACCGCTGATCTGTTTTGGATATTACTTATCGCTATCGTTGCCAGCTTGTTCTGGCAACAACGCCGGCAGAGTGAACTGGCGAAAAACTATATCGTCCGTCGATGCCAGCAAACCAATGTGCAGTTGATTTCGATTGCGCGGGGCAGTCATTCCTTTGGTCGGCCGAAAGGACCATTGGATATTCAAACCCGCTACTACTTTGAGTTTTCTGTGAATGGTCTGGATTGCTACCAGGGCTATGCCGTGATGAAAGGGATGCGAATCAAAGAGATTTATATGCCGGCATATCCGGTGTTGGAGGAGTAATCTTTTTTGTTTTCCAAACGCACAAAAAGAACGGGCGCGACTTTCGTCGCGCCCTTAAGGTCTTACTTGCAGCTATCCGGCTACGAAATTTGCTCCCTGCATCAATCCTTGATCAGTAGCTGATTCCTTCAGCGTTATCCTTATCTCTCCGTCCTGGAGGTGTCCTTCGGTCTTACCTTGACCCATCGAGCTATCCCAGTCTCGACTCTCATCCTCGTCCTGAGGGTGTCCTTTACTTCGTCCTGAAGTGATTCCTTAAGCCCCCAATCCAGGGTTGTCCTAAGTGTCTTCCTGACCAGCAAACTTCCTGTCTACTGTACGGTTCCTTCCGTGTCCCTAATCCGCTTTCCTTGCTGGTAACACAATCCTTGCATTACCTGCTCTTCCTGAGCTGCCAAGTTCCGTGGCGTTAGTTCCTGTTCCGTGTGTCAGTATCCTTCCGACACCGCAAAGATTACGCGAAACAGTTTCCTAAGCAACCCACCTAAGCCAGACTGCAGTCACAAAATTAGTCCCTCAGCAAAACACAAATAGTAACTCATTGTTTTTAATGCCTTTAATAAAAAGAAAAAAGACATTTCCTCGTAAGATAACAGGATAGTCCTACCGATTTGTAAGAGATCTCTCACAAGCGATTGAGACCGGATTGAACACGAGCTTCTATACTTTCGAAACACTAAGAAGTCGTTGGGCCGATGGAGGAAACATTGATGGAAGTGTTTAACCACAATCTTGAAAACCTGTTTCAGCAATTGGGGCTCCCCTCTGATAGAGAAGCTATCAGCTCCTTTATTGCTGACCACCATTTAGAATCAGGTGAGAATCTAACCTCAGCTGCTTTTTGGTCTGCGAGTCAAAAACAGTTTCTCGAAGAGGCAAAGTTGCAGGATGCCGATTGGGTTGAGCAAATTGACACTCTCGATACTTTATTGCGTAAGGACTGAAGTTGCGGTATTCATTGCCCTCTCCACGGATTTTGAAAAGATGTTAGGGAAGAGACAATGAGTACTGATTTTACCCCCCTACTTGAGCAAGCCATTCAATCTTTGGTGAGTGAGGGGAAAGAGCCGACTGTTGCGTTAATTAAAAGTCGCCTTGCCAGCCCGGTGCCTATGCCGCTTATCATCAGCGCGCTTCAGCGTTGGAAGAAAAGCGGCACAGTGCCAAAAGTCGAGCTGGTGAAAAAGGATGACAGTGCGGAAGCCCGCATTAAAGATTTAGAAGATCAGGTGAAGGCGTTGACAGAACGTCTTGAAGCCCTTGAGCAACGCCTTCCTTAAATGGGTGAAAGCGGGATTACTGAAAATCCCAGGATAAGTTCGACACCAACCGACAATCGTCGCATTTGAAGTGGAATACATCGTGCAGTGGTGACTCAAGTAACCAGTCGCCACCGCATTTTGGGCACTTTCGAGCCAACTCCGATTCCGCATCCTTCCCGCCAACTCGGTACTGATAGTAATAGGTGGGCACTTTGGTCAGATACTCGATACGTCCGCGAATGTCCCAGCCTTTTCGGAACAGCAGACTCTCTGCATCCTGGATTTCTGCCAGCGCCGCGTGGTCGGCTTTGAACGCCCCGGCCATCTGAATTTCATCACACGCTTGCCATTCAGTTTGCCACTTCACTTCCGCTTTATGATCGCCGTTAAAGGTCGCAGGGATATGGTAAAGCGGTATGGGCAGTAAGGTTTCACCGCAACGCAACGGTGAACAGCTATGAACATAAGTGGTGTACATCACCTGCCAGCTGCGCTCAATCTCTGGTGCGCTCTCTTCCGAATTGATATCACGCCCCAACACCTTCACCTTGGGTGATAAAAGGCTCGCATCCGCCAGTTGGTTAAACTTCTGTTTAACCTGTGGGCTATTGTTCTTAGGGTTCAGGCTGTCTTTTTCAGGACACACCGCTCGGACATGGAATTGCCCATTGCCCAGTACCATCGGAAATTCGCGCCCCAGCACCTGACCATTGTAGCGAAGGGCATCCATCAGGCCATTTACTGCGCGGTCTACCGCAGAAATGGTTGTATCGTCGAAGCACTCAAACGTCAGTTCAACCACATACATAGACGATTACACCTCTGGCTCTAACTGCTCAAGAAACGCTTCAATGTTGGGTGCCAGCACCATTCGCTGTTTGGTGCCAATATGCTCCTTGATCACTTCACCGCTGACATTACAAATCGAAATCACATCCAGTTCATCATCCGTCGCCGCAATAAAAATGGTCGGGTTGTGTTTAAGGCGTTTTTGCATCAGAAGATGGCCCAGCATGTTCTCTTGAAGACGCGGTAAGTCTTCTTCGCTCCACACCTGGATGAGCTCCAGAGAGTGTCCGTCAAACCTTGCTGTCATGTCACCGCAATATTGTCCCGCATAAAACGACTTAATGTCCTCATGCAGCGAAATACCAATGCCTTCTTCAACGTTAGAGAAATCCGCCAGTTCTTCACGTTGAACCGGTTGCCAAATCACCACCTCGTCTGTTTCCTGCACCACACATGGCGATTCCAGGCCAAGATAGGCGTCACTTTGTGGCTTAGAACCGTGTTTCTTGTGCCAGGCGTCCACAAAGCGCTCGCTGAAAGACCAAAGCGCACGGGAGACAGAGTGATTCATTAGCAAGATTCCTCAAGATTCAGTAAACTTTGCGCATTCTAATCGATCCGTGGCAAAACCGTATGAGCAAATATCAAGATGCAAAAGAACTTGCTGGCCTGACGTTGGGTCAGAAAACGGACTATCAGGAGCATTATGCCCCTGAGCTGCTGCAACCCGTACCACGAAGCCTTAACCGCGATGACCTTGATTTGGGCGATTCGCTGCCATTTACCGGGTACGATATCTGGACGCTCTACGAACTGTCTTGGCTGAACAAAAAAGGGCTACCGCAGGTGGCAATTGGTGAAGTTCGCCTGCCAGCCACGACGCCAAACCTGATTGAATCCAAGTCTTTCAAGCTTTATCTGAACAGCTTTAACCAGACCAAGTTTGAAAGCTGGCAGGAAGTGGTAGACGCGCTGGCGAAAGACCTATCAGCGTGTGCGGGTGCTGATGTGGACGTAACGCTTTCCCCTCTGGAAGAGTTCACCAATACCCCAGTGATTGCTTTTGGTGGCGAGAACATTGACGAGCAAGACATCGAAATCGACAACTATGAGTTCGATTCATCACTGCTCGAAGGCGCGGCTGAAGGGCCAGTAGTGACTGAAACACTGAACAGCAATCTGCTCAAGTCTAACTGCCTGATCACCAGCCAGCCAGATTGGGGCTCTGTACGCATTGCTTATAAAGGTAAGCAAATCGACCGTGAAAAATTGCTGCGCTACATTGTGTCATTCCGTCGCCATAATGAATTCCATGAGCAGTGTGTTGAGCGCATCTTCACTGACCTGATGAAGTACTGCCAACCAGAGCTTTTGACCGTTTATGCACGTTACACCCGTCGTGGTGGCCTAGACATCAACCCATACCGTACTAATATGGGTAAAACGCCAAGCGAAAACAATCGATTGGCGCGCCAATAACCTCGCGAGCAGGCTCTGACTTCAGAGCCTGTTTTTCTTTATCCGATGAGGGTCTGTTGACCCGGAAACGACATTAATCAGCCATGCGATTCTTGCTAGCCGCACTGTTCTCTTTCTCTTTGTTCTTTAGTGTCTATGCCGATGCCAAACTCTATTCCACACCGATTTTGGCGGAAGCAGAAGCATTGATCCCCACCGCACCAGAGAAAGCGCTGGCCGTCACAGAGCGCTACCTGTTGCAACGTCGTTTGGCCGAATCGACCAACCGTCCCCACAGTAACAATGAATCCGACCGCTCTATCCGCACGCCGTTGAACACTGTGCATGCCTACCTTATCACCGCCAAAGCACACAGCGCCCTTGGCAATCAGGAAGCGGCATGGCAGGCATTGGATAACGCAAAAAGCACGGTCGAAGGACACGGCATGAAACAAGCCAAGCTTGAAATCATGCTCACGCAGGCCAGCATACTTTATTATCTCGATGACAAGCCCGACGACGCTGTCGCCCTCTTACAAGCGCTGCTGAACACTATCGCAGCCCAAAAAGGCCCGAAAACGACTGGCGTTGAGCGAATCGATTTCGAAGCCAAACTACTTAACGCGATGATCACCACCAGCGACGAGACAGAAACAGAAAGCCTCGCGCAGTTTTCTCAGGTGGAACAGGCGTTGGGTGAGCAGCCAGATCTGGAACAGAAGGTGCGTTACCAAATTGCCATTGGCAATTATTACCTTGGAATTGAATCTTACGAGCGTGCGCTTTCTGAGCTTCTCAGCGCATACTGGCTTGCCAGCGAAAATGACTTTGCTTCACAGATTGCCAGCGCCAGTCTTTCCTTGACCAAACTCTACCAGCAACAAGGTGCAATGGACAAAGCGTTGCAACACGCTAATCAGGCAGCTGAATTCTACGAACAATACGATCTGAGCCGCGGACTGTCCGAAACCCAAACCCTTCTGGCCAACATATACAGCCAACAGGGTCGCTACAACTTCGCACTGGTCCATTACTTCAACGCACTGGACCTGGAAAACTTGCTCTCCAGAGCAACGAACATTGCCGATATCAACGTCTCGATTGCACGAACCTACCTCAAGCTACTGCGCTTTGGTCAAGCAGAGGAATACGCGACCCGTGCCATCAAGGTGGCCAGTGAACACGAATTAAACCTACCACTGGCACAGGCTCTCATCCTCAAAGGTGAGTTGGCAGTGATAAACAAAGAGCCTGATGTTGCTATCGATGCGCTGAAACAAGCGATGACAAACGCTGAAGCTCTGAAAAACCGGGGATTAATGATCGAATGTCTAGCCCGTCTATCCCAGGCTTATGAGCAAAAAGGCGATTTCAAGCAGGCACTGAACATCCAACGCCGCTTCGACATGCTCGAAAAACGCAATGAAAGCCAAAAGCAGATACTCGAAGCGGAATCGTTCAAACACCGTCAGCGTGTGATTGAACGCCAACTGCAGCTTGAAGATATGCAGCGAAAACAGGCTGCCGACGAAGAAATCATTGTCGAACAGAAGAAAATCAACCTGTTTCTGTTGGGGGGGCTGGCCGTGCTGTTGCTGGTTCTGGTGCTGCGACATCGTGCTGCGAATCTTCGCCAGCATCAGCTGGAAGACCTGCAAAAAGAGCTCTACACCCACCCAAGAAGTGGGCTCAGAAACCTGCGTATGCTGAACGACAGACTCTCTAATTCTCTGGCGAAAAGCAGTGCTCACTTCGAACAATGGTATCTCGGCGAGATGATCCATGAGCCCTTGAGCGACAAACTCAGCTTCGCGATGTTTGAAGTACCGTTCCTTAAGGTGGTTTATCTTCAACACGGTTACCACCAAGGGTTAGAGTTAGAACGAAAACTTGGGGACTACCTACAATCCCATATCGAGAAGCCAACGCGCCTTTATCACTTCTCTGACGCCATGTTCATTTACATTGAGCCAAATGCAGAAACGCTGAATGAACCTGAAAAGCTGGCTGGAAAAATCCAGTCGCTCATTGATGATTTTGTCCAGGAAAGCAGACTTGAAGACGTCGATGACCGTCTTCGTATCGGTATGGCGGATTACCCCTTCCTACCACGCGCTTTTACCTCAATAAACGACAAGGAACTGATAGACATCCTACTGATGGCAACGAGTGCAGCACGTCAGGCCAGCAAACTCGAACACACCAGCCAATGGGTGCATTTAAGCGCCATAGATTCGACACCTGCCGCCTGTTTTGCTGACAACAATGTTCGTCAGGCTTGTCTGGACGGCATCAACACAGGTCTTATCAAGGTCAAAACTTCGGCACTCAGCGGAATTAACTGGCAGACGGTTCACGAATCTGGTAAAAACTGACGCCAATCTATTGATAGCCCTAGTAATAAACCGTTATAGCTAACCGTTGCCCACATGTAATGGTGAAATAGTAACTTCTCTTGCAGACTTTTTTCGTGCTGCATTGAAGTTCGGAGATGTAGTCGCGTTTTATGTCCAACTTCTCGTCAGATGACGATGTCATTGTATTGAAAGAAAAGTTGCAGCAATCCCAGCTGGTTTTCCGTGATTTAGCCCTTAAATCGCGGCGCGAAGCGACGATCCTGAAACGTCTCATTTCACGATTAATTGCCGCCTCCCAGGCTCATGATGACCCTCTTCTCAACGAGCGCCTCTCACAAATCCGACGTGAGCTTGACTCTCAGGAAGATGTCAGTAGATTGATCCCGCAACTTGCATTGGTAGAGCGCATGGTCAACAGACACAATCAGGCAACGGAACGTGCTAGAGATTCACTGGAATGCCAGTTCCAGCAAAGCGGGGAAACGCTTAAGTGTCTGCCCGGCTTGCCTGCGCAATTAAAACGCGACCTGCGTACTCTGTTGACCAGTCCTGCCGCGGAACAAAAAGGCAGCACTGAAAAAATTGTGGCACTGCTTCAGCTTTATGAACGCGCCCTCAAATTACTTTCTCTGCCATCCAACGGCCTCAGTGCCCGCGATCTGCTGAACATCGATCGCATCAACCAGCTATGCAGTGAACTCCAACACCTGATCACCGAACTCGACTTTGACGGCGAAGTTGGTGACCGCTTGTTGGATATCCGTAGCCGCTTGTTGCTATCACCGGATGCACAGACCCTGCTTGAACTAACTCTGGAATCTGTTCAACTGATCCTCGACGGAACGCGCAATGAGCGCAAAGCGTCTCAAGCGTTTCTTTCCCAGCTCAATGAGGATTTGTCGGTTCTGCAGCGCCACAATGGCCGATCAATCGACAGCTCCCAGGCCATTGCTACCCAGCGCAGTTCGCTCAATGAAGAACTGGCAGCGTCGGTGGATTCGATTCATACCCATCTTCAAGACGCAGAATCACTGGAAGAGCTACGCCCTAATCTGTCACAGGTCGCCGTCAACCTTGCTTCTCTTGTCGCTCGTAACCGCGAGTTGGAAGAACGAGAGCAACAGTTGATGGAGCAGCTGCAGCACAACGAGCAAAAGCTAGAAGCGCTGTATCAACAAACCATGGATTACCGTCGCCGCCTTGGCGATCAGGAGCGCAAGCTGCTGCTTGACCCTCTCACCAAGGTGTATAACCGTGCCGCGCTCGATGACCGCTTGGAACATGAATACCGTTGCTGGATTCGCTACCAGACACCTTTCTGTCTGGCGATGATCGATATCGACCATTTCAAGAGTGTGAATGACCAGTACGGCCATTTGGTCGGTGACAAAGTGCTGAAAGTGGTTGCCCGCACCATTCACCAATGCCTGCGTGATACAGACTTTATTGCGCGGTTTGGCGGTGAAGAGTTTGTAGTCCTGCTACCGGATGCGGATGAAGAAACCCGCAAAGCCCTTCTGAACAATGTTCGCGAAACGGTTTCACGTTTGCCCTTCAAATTCAAAGACACCCGCCTGACCATCACGGTTTCTATCGGTGGCAGTCTTTTCAAAGACAATGACAGCACAGTGGATGTACTGGAACGTGCTGATAACGCCCTGTACAACGCCAAACACAACGGTCGCAACAAGCTGGTCTGGGCTTAACCCTCAAGCAATCAATCACCTCCCCCCTTTTCTTACCCTACAGCGTTTTGGTTTTTTAATACCTGAACTGGATAAACCGCTTTTCTGTGTGTATGGTTAATTAACACACTGATTTTTAAACCATTGAAAATAAATTCTGATAAAAACGAAATGGTGTCACCTACACCCTCCCTCTAATACAGTGTGTTTTCTCTACACAGGAGGTGATTATGATCACTCACATCAGCCCCGTCGGGGCCATGGATCTTCTTTCCCAGCTTGAAGTAGACAGACTGAAAGACACTGCTAAAAGCGACCTTTATCGCCTGTATCGCAACTGTTCGTTAGCGGTGCTGAATTCCGGCAGCCACACAGACAGCTCCAAAGAGTTGCTGGAACAATATAAGTCTTTTGACATCCGCGTGATGCGCCGCGAGCGTGGCGTGAAGCTAGAGCTGATTAATCCGCCTGAACATGCCTTCGTTGACGGCCGCATCATTCGTGGTATTCAAGAGCATATGTTCTCGGTGTTGCGCGACATCATTCACGTTAACGTCCAGCTTGAGCATGCCAAAGTGTTCAACCTGACCAATTCAAACCATGTGACCAACCTGATTTTCGATATTCTCCGGAATGCCAAAACCCTGGTGCCGGGGAAAGATCCGAACCTGGTGGTGTGTTGGGGCGGTCACTCCATTAATGCGACCGAATACCAATACACCCGCGAGGTCGGTCACGAACTTGGTTTAAGAGAACTAAACATCTGCACCGGTTGCGGACCCGGCGCGATGGAAGGCCCAATGAAAGGGGCGGCCATTGGCCATGCAAAACAACGCGTCACTGGCAGTCGATTCCTTGGTCTGACAGAACCATCGATCATTGCCGCTGAGCCGCCAAACCCGATTGTGAATGAGTTGGTAATCCTTCCCGATATTGAAAAACGTCTGGAAGCCTTTGTGCGTGTTGGGCATGGCATCATTATCTTCCCGGGTGGTGCGGGTACCGCTGAAGAGCTACTGTATCTTCTTGGCATCTTGATGCACCCAGACAATGCTGATCAACCTATGCCTGTGGTTCTGACGGGACCAAAAGAAAGCGCCAATTACTTCCGCGTCATTGATGAGTTCATCCGTGATGTGATTGGTGAAGAGGCCACCAAGTACTACCAAATCGTGATCGGCGATCCGGCAAAAGCGGCGCGTATCATCAAACAAGGTATGCCTGCGGTAAAAGAGCACCGCCAGTCAACGGGTGATGCCTACTCATTTAACTGGTCACTGAAAATTGCGCCTGAATTCCAACTGCCGTTCGAGCCGACCCATGAAAACATGGCAAACCTCGACCTGCATATGAACCAGCGTCCGGAACTTCTGGCATCCGCACTTCGCCAAGCCTTCTCAGGTATTGTTGCTGGAAACGTGAAAGAAGAAGGTATCAGGGAAATTGAGCGTAATGGTCCATTCAAAATCAATGGCGATGCCGTCCTGATGAAGAAGATGGATAAACTGTTACGAGGCTTTGTCGAACAGCAGCGTATGAAACTGCCAGGTTCAGAATATATTCCCTGTTACGAGATCGTTCAGGGCTCTGATGGGCGATAGGCTTTCATTTATCTCTCAAGCAATTAGAATGGCCCCAACGGGCCATTTTTATTTGGGTAATCCATGTCAATTCATCTTGTCATCATTGATGCCATGAACCTCATCCGCCGGGTGCACGCTGCGCAGCCAGATCCGGAAGATATCGCTTCGACGATTCAAGTCTGCAACCGTGCTCTGACCAAGATTATCCGCTCTTCAGAACCTACCCACATTGTCGCTGTGTTCGACCATACGGAGCAGGACAGAGGCTGGCGGGCTGAGCTGGTCCCCGAATACAAACAAGGCCGCAAACCCATGCCAGAAGCCCTGCAAGCTGGACTGGATAAGATTCAGGATGCGCTTTGGGATATGGGGATTGATTCGCTGCTTTCGTCCGGCGATGAAGCGGATGACATGATTGCGACACTCGCGGTCAAAGTGGCCAGCCACGACGGTCAAGTCACCATAGTGTCAACCGACAAAGGCTATTGCCAGTTACTGCAACCAACGCTGCGCATACGCGATTATTTCCAGCAACGCTGGCTAGACAGTCCGTTTATTGAAAAAGAGTTTGCCGTGCAGCCTCAACAATTGACTGATTACTGGGGGCTGACAGGCATTAGCTCTAGCGGTGTTTCTGGCGTGCCAGGTATTGGCCCGAAAACCGCTTCTACCCTCCTTCAGCGTTATGGCAACTTGGAACAACTTTATGCAGCTGAAGATGTTGAGCCCAAATGGCAGAAAAAGTTAGACGGGACAAAAGAACTGGCACTTCGCTGTAAGCAAGTCGCGACGTTGAAAACAGATATCACGCTGGGTTTTAACCTTCAGGATATCCGGTACACCGCCCCCTAATTCTTGCAGAACCCAAATGCAAAGAAGGCAGCCAATCGGCTGCCTTCTTGTTATTTCAGTACACGAATATGAACCGTGATTTCTTCTCGGTCGTGATAAAGGTGCTTCGCCTGCATCTCAAATTTCACACCGTTTTCAATCAGGAACTTTTTCAGGTTCTGAAGATCGTCTTTCACTTGCTCGAAGCGGCGATTCATCGGCAATTTCAGGTTAAAGATGGTCTCTTTCGCCCAGCCTTCAATCAGCCACTCCCCCATCAGTTGTGCTACACGGTAAGGCTTTTCAATCATGTCACACACTAACCAGGTCACGTTCTTACGTGGTGGCTCGAACTTAAAGCCGTCAGCAGCATGGTATTTCACCTGGCCAGTTTCCATCAGGCTTTCCGCCATCGCACCGTTATCCACCGCGTGAACGAACATTGAGCGCTTCACCAGTTGATACGTCCAGCCACCCGGACAAGCGCCAAGGTCGACCGCCCACATGCCGGGCGCCAGTCGCTCATCCCACTCTTCACGTGGAATAAATGCGTGGAAGGCTTCTTCCAGCTTCAGTGTTGAGCGGCTCGGTGCATCCGCTGGGAACTTCAAACGATGGATACCCATGTAGTGTGGTGAGTTGTTATTCGACAGAGAGTAGCCAACGAAGCAGCAGCCCGGCGCGGTGAAACACACATGTAGCACTGGCTTTTTCGGGTTGTCTTTTGCCAGCAATACGCCACGTTTACGCAGCGCCTGACGCAATGGCACAGTGAATTTTCGGCAGAATTTCAGTAACTCTTTTGCCTGCGCGGTATCCGGCGTTTCCACGCGAATATCACCACATTTAGGCAGTTCTCCGCCGAGCGCAAGAATCGGCGAGATGCGGTCACCGGGATCCAAATCGCTCAGGGTGTCCACTACCGCAATCATCTGACGCGCAAAGATCAATGAGGCCAGTGGCAACGTCTGAAGCAGTTTTTCTGCATCGCCTTGCTGGTAACACTCAAACAGCACGTAGCCAGTGTTTTTTTCCACACGTGGAAAACCGTACACTTCGACTCCTGTCGCTTTGTCCTGAATCTCACCCGCACACTCTTTTTCAAAGCCCTGGCGGCAATACAATAAAATCTGGTTCATCTCGGGCCTGTTACCTATAAAAATGACGCGACATTATGATGAAGCAAGGTGCTGAACTCAAGCTTTGCGCCAGAGTGTTACCGCAGCGAGGAACCATCCCACCAAGAAGCTGGTACCACCAAGTGGCGTAACAGGCCAAAGCCATCGCCAGTCTGTCAGCGCCAAACCATACAAGCTGCCGCTAAAACAAAGTATGCCGACGGCAATAAACCCGCAAGAAAGCGAAAGCATACGTTGTGGCTGGATATGATTCCAAAGTCCCAAAGCGATTAATGCCAGCGCGTGCCAGAATTGATACTGCACACCCTTTTCGATAATAGAGAGCTCATAGGCGGGAAGCTGCGCTTTTAAGGCGTGAGCTGCAAATGCCCCAAGTGCCACGGCAATACCCGCGAAGATACAGCCAAGTGAAGCGTATTGGCGGCCAGTCATTGGCACACCTCTTTAATAAATGCCGCGATGTGATCAGCTGCCATCTGACGGTTACCGGTTTCGGTGTGGCCTGATGCTTTTCGCGGTTTAAAGCTGTGGTCACCATCCGGAATAAACGTCAGGGTAACCTTATCTGACAATGGGTAGCCTTCCAGCTCAGCGCGGTTACCGAAAGTGTCACGCTCCCCCTGCAAGATCAGTGTGGAAAGTGACAAATCGGCAAGATGCTCGCCTTTATCTTTTTCAGGCTTACCTGGCGGGTGAAAAGGAAAGCCTAAACAAGTTATGCCTTTCACCCCCTCAACATCAGCGAGGTGACTCGCCATTCGCCCCCCCATGGACTTTCCACCAATGACCGTTTTCTCTGTACCATATTCTGCAATCACTTCTTTGAATGCTTCCAGCAGTTTGGGCGCGCGGTCTGGCGGACGCTTTTTTCCATCTTCAGCACGTTTGACCATGTAAGGGAAGTTAAAACGCACGACCCGGATGCCATGAGCGGCAATCATTCCAGCGACTTCCTCCATGAAGTCATGCTCCATGCCTGCTCCGGCACCATGTGCAAAAATAAACGTACATTCAGCCGACGCCGGACCATCAATCAACACACGCTGTTCTGAAAACTCACTCATGCAGAAATACTCTCCTGTTCGGCAGCAGCTTTCGCCAATACCCATTCCCTAAATGCTGCGATACGGCCTGAATCCGCATCTTTTTGTTGGCTGACAAGATAAAACGCATTCTTACTCATCAAGAAATGCTCAAACGGACACACCAGTCTGCCAGATTCCAACTCTGGCTGAGCCAGTACATTGTTACTCAATGCGATGCCTTGCCCCAGTGCGGCAGCTTGAAGCACCATGGTGGAGTGACTAAAAATCGGGCCATAATTTAGATTAATGTCACTAATCTGATAGTACTTGGCGTAAGTCTTCCAGTCCTTTCTTGTTCTGTCATGAAGTAAAGTGTGATGCTTCAAATCTTCGAGACTATGGAGTGGCTTAGGCCCATTGAGCACTGCTGGGCTACACACTGGCAGCAGAAACTCCGGATAGAGCTCATCACAGCGCAGTCCAGGCCAATTTCCTCTTCCGTAGTAAATGGCTACATCGACATCGTCCGTCAGGGAGCCATCTTCCATGTCTACCGCTTTAATGCGCACATCAATTTCTGGGTGTTGTTGGTTAAAGTCAGCCAAGCGGGGGACCAGCCACTGAATCGCAAAACTTGGCGGTAAACTGATGGTCAGAGCCCCTTTCGCCCCTCGCTCTAACACCCTATCCGTGGCATCCGCTAAAGAAGTGAATATATCTTTGATATCAAGGAAATAACTTTGCCCCTCTTCCGTTAGAAGGAGAGAGCGATTACGACGTCGGAACAGCTTTAAACCAAGGAACTCTTCCAGCGCTTTTATCTGATGGCTCACGGCAGCTTGAGTCACAAACAGCTCTTCAGCGGCACGGGTAAAGCTCAAATGACGGGCTGCGGCTTCAAACACACGGAGCGAATTGAGAGGGGGAAGACGTCGGGCCATGGTGCGTCCTTAATAAATAAGTTTTTCTAATGAACAGTATTATAAAATGTCGATTGTTCTGGCTCCAGAGAAAACCTATAGTTTGCGCGCACCACGGGATTCTCGTTCCCTACGTACGACAGATTTTGTGGTTGCGATGTTGTGTTTGCATATTTCGGCATCGCCGAAATTCGGTAGAGACATCTACCTTTCATACTTGCTGTATTTTTTGAATCCTATCAATCAAAAAATTTGTCGTAGCACTGAGCAGATTGCCCGGTGCTTTTTTTTGCCCTTCGTTTCACCCTGAAACCATTTCACATCCATTACTTTCTCTTGAGTTAATATGACGAAAAAGCGATCATTCGCCTCCATTAACTGAGTCAGTGAAGCGAAACCGAAACCATGACCAACCGCCCTTTTGATGTAGATATCATCCGACGCGATTTCCCATCGCTGGATCAGCACATCCATAGCCAGCCACTGGTTTATCTGGACAGTGCAGCCACATCGCAAAAACCAAGGGCGGTGATCGAGAGCATTAGCCAATACTACTCAGGTGCCAATGCCAACGTGCATCGCGGTTCCCACTCACTAACGGCTTCAGCAACTAACCGCTTTGAAGCGGCGCGTCAAACTGTCGCAGATTTCCTGAATGCCCCTGTTGAAGGTATTGTCTGGACCCGTGGCGCGACAGAAGCCTTAAACCTTATCGCGCAAAGTTATGCCCGCCAGAACCTAAAGCCGGGTGATGAAATCATCGTGACCGAAATGGAACACCACGCCAATATTGTTCCCTGGCAGTTAGTCGCCGAACAAACGGGCGCAAAAGTGGTGAAATGGCCTGTTAATCCCAATACCTGCCAATTAGAACTGGCCACGCTGGATAACTTGCTAAACGCCAAAACCCGCATGGTGTGCATTGCACATATCAGCAATGTGACAGGCACCAGAAACCCGATAGAAGCGGTTATCGAAAAGGCCCATCACTCAGGTGCGGTAGTCGTGGTTGATGGCGCGCAGGCAGTGGTACATGAGAATGTTGATGTGACAGCCATGAACGCAGACTTCTATGTTTTTTCCGGTCATAAGCTGTTTGCTCCGGCAGGCATAGGGGCGCTATACGGTAAGCCTTCGCTGCTCGAAGCGATGCCTCCGTGGCATGGCGGTGGGAAAATGGTCGAGAAGGTCAGTTTTTCCGGTACCCAGTATGCCGAGTCGCCTGCAAAGTTTGAGGCAGGCACTCCCAACGTTGCAGGCGCCATAGCGCTCGGTGAGGCTATTCACTGGCTTGGCAATATTAACCACAAAGGTGCAGAAGCTCATATCGGCACACTTCAAAGCTTGCTGGTTGAAGGCATCCAACACATTGAGGATGTACGCATTATCGGGTTACAACGCGGAGCCAGTGTCGTCGCATTTACTGTCGATGGTGTGCATCATTCCGACATTGCCACCTTGTTGGATCAGCAAGGCATTGCGGTGCGATCAGGACATCATTGCGCTCATCCTTTAATGGATGCGCTTGGCATCAATGGCTGTGTCCGTATATCAATCGCCCTTTACAACACAGAAGAGGACATCGCCCGATGTGTTGCTGCCATTCAGAAAGCCTGTGATTTGCTTTAAAATACCGACAACCTCTTTTCGCTGACCATTGAGCCGAACCATGACAAACATTCAGCCAACCCATCCTTTTGGTACCGATATTTCGACAGAAGATATCTTAAATAAAATGTCTCAATGCAAAAGTTGGGAAGATAAATACCGTCTGGTTATTCAGATGGGAAAAAGCTGCCAAACATGGACGAAACATTAAAAGAAGAAAGTATTTCCGTGCCTGGCTGTGAAAGTAAAGTTTGGCTTACATGGAAAATTTGCGAGGGAGTCTACTATTTTTCTGCCGACTCAGACGCAAGAATTGTTAAAGGATTGTTGGCTATCATTCTTGCTGCCGTCGAAATGAAATCAAAAGAAGATATCCTCACTTTTAATTTCGAAAGCTACCTTGAAGCCTTGGATCTTCTTGCTCATATCAGCCAATCAAGAAGTAATGGCGTCCGGGCGATCATCAATCAGCTAAAAGCCTTATAAAACCTGCCTAACAGCCTCGTTTTCGTTATAAATTCACTGCTTTAACTGACCACTTTACCGTACAGGAATCACTTTAAAGCTGAGAGGCTGGTCAATTATTCTGCGTTTATAGTTGCAAAAACGGAGGTTTCTTCCTTAAATTCATCTGGTGCATTTTTAAGCAGCACGAATACCTATTTAGCGCATCAATAATGGTGAATAAAAAAGAAAATCGTTTATTAAACACAAAAAACACCTCAACCGATCCAAACGAAAACCATAATTTAACACACTGTTAACTTATGGTGTTTTATTGTAGATCAAGATCTTGTTTCTGTAATTCTCTCCTAATTCCTTTTGCCTTACTCATAAGATTGTATATCTTTAATTTCGGTGGTCATAAAACCATCACACATAATAACTATTCTAAATTCGAGACTAGATGAGTTTCCTTAGTCTCAACCCTTACGCGCTAAAACTAATAAATTACAGGTGCCTGTATTTTTGGATAACCAAATGCAGTTACAGGGGTCAAACGTTCAATTGCTTGTTGTTAAGAATGGAGTCAACAATGAAGAAACTCGCGCTCATCACCGGTTCAAAAGGTGGTATCGGCTCGGCGATCACAGAAAAATTGGTAAGTCAGGGCTATCGCGTGATTGCTACCTACTTCACCGGGAACCTGCAATGTGCCGAGGAATGGTTTGAAGAGAAGAAATTCAACTCAGACCAGGTACGCCTGTTCGAACTGGACGTGACCAGCACAGCTGACTGTGCAGAGCGTCTCCCCAAGCTTCTTGAAGAAGAAGGCACTATCGATGTTGTAGTCAACAACGCCGGTATCACACGTGATGGTCTCTTCAAGAAAATGGCAGCAGATAACTGGCATGCAGTTATCGATACTAACCTCAATAGTCTTTTTAACGTAACCCAACCTCTTTTTGCCGCTATGTGCGAAAAAGGCGGCGGCCGTGTCATCAATATTTCATCTGTTAACGGCCTAAAAGGTCAATTTGGTCAAACCAACTATGCGGCGGCAAAAGCCGGCATGATTGGCTTCACCAAGTCACTGGCATTTGAAGGTGCGAGATCCGGAGTGACCGCCAATGTTGTAGCCCCTGGCTATACAGCAACCCCAATGGTAGAAGCCATGCGCGATGAAGTGCTGGAGTCTATCAAAGGTGAGATTCCAATGAAGCGTCTGGCTCGTCCAGAAGAAATTGCTGATGCAGTCGCGTATCTTGCGAGTGATGCAGCTGCTTACATCACTGGGGAAACGCTGTCGGTCAACGGCGGCTTGTACATGAACTAAACGGGAAAAGACGACACATGGAAAAAGTGTATATTGTCGCGGCCAAGCGTACCGCGATCGGCGCATTCACAGGTTCTCTGAAAGATGTTCCAGCCGGAAAGCTGGCAGCATTTGCAATCAAAGGCGCTCTGGAAGCAGGTAATGTTTCCCCAGACGCTATCAACGAAGTGATTCTCGGCAACGTAGTCAGTGCAGGCCAAGGTATGGGTATTGGTCGCCAGGCCGCCATCTATGCTGAATTGCCAGAAACCGTTCCAGCTTATGCCATCAACATGGTTTGTGGCAGCGGCATGAAAGCGGTCATGGATGCAGTTGCACACATCCGCTGCGGCGACGCAGAGGTCGTGGTTGCAGCAGGTGTCGAGAACATGTCTCAAATTCCGTTCGCAGCGTCAGGCTCTCTGCGCGGCGGACAGAAAATGGGCGACATCGGCCTCAAAGATCTTCTGATCAACGACGGTCTGACTGACGTCTACAACCAATACCACATGGGCGTTACTGCTGAGAACGTCGCTGAGCTCGTCGGCCTAAGCCGTGAGCAACAAGATGCGTACGCGCAGCAGAGCCAACAAAAAGCCGTTGCTGCTGTTGAAGCGGGTCGATTCAAAGATGAAATCGTGCCTGTTGAAGTGCAACAACGTCGCCAAACTGTCACTTTCGATACTGACGAATACCCAAAAGCAGACTGCACACAAGAAGGTCTGGCGAAGCTTCGCCCAGCCTTTGACCGCGAAGGTACAGTCACAGCTGGTAACGCGTCTGGTCTTAACGATGGTGCCAGCGCTGTGATCGTCGCTTCAGAAGCAGCGGTTCAGCGCCTTGGTCTGAAACCGTTGGCTGAAATCACCAGCTATGCGCAAGTTGGGTTAGATCCAAAAATCATGGGCCTTGGCCCTGTAGGTGCTGTAACAGAAGCTCTGAAAAAAGCAGAGCTGTCTATTTCCGATGTGGATCTGTTTGAGCTCAACGAAGCCTTCGCTGCTCAGGCTCTGGGTGTTGTTCACCAATTGGCGGACAACCACAGCGTCAGCCCTGACAGCATTCTGGAGAAGGCAAACGTCAATGGTGGCGCAATTGCATTGGGTCACCCGCTCGGCGCATCAGGTAACCGCGTTCTGGTTTCACTGATCCACGAGTTGGAAAAACGCGAAGGCACATATGGTGTTGCTTCGCTTTGCATCGGCGGCGGCATGGGTACGGCAGTTGTCGTGAAACGTGCTGATAGCTAAGAACGTTAAACCCCCTTGGATCTAATTAATACACTTAGGAGAAACACCATGTACACCGATATGTTTAAAGCATTCTCTGAGCAAACAGAAAAAACGCTGGCACCTTACGTTAAGTTCAACAAACTGGTTGCTAAGAACGTTGAAACTCTGACTGAACTCCAACTGAGCGCTGTTAAAACTTACAGCGAAATGGGTCTGGCACAAGTTAAAGCAGCAAGCGAAGTGACTGACGTGACTTCTATGACTGCATACAGCAGCCAACAGCTGGCAGCGCTGACTAAATTGTCTCAGCAAATGATGGACGACAGCGCGAAGCTGCAATCTATCGCGAAAGAGTTCAAAGACGATCTGGAACAACTGACTACTGAAAACCTGAAAGCTGCTCAACCAGCTTAATTTTAGGTAGACCCGCCCTCTCGCTGCAGAGGGCGGTGTTGTTTCCGATCAAGAGGGTTTACACATGTATCAGAACTTCTTCTCGGACTACCTTGTAAAACTCCAAGAGAGTAACCAGCAATGGTGGAAGGATCTTGAGCAAGGCAAGGCAGCCGTAAACACCCCCCTGAACAAAGCCATCCAAGAGCAGAGTCTCGAAGACACAGCCAAACTTCTTGAGGGTGCTGCAAATCAACCCGCCGCGATGCTGCAAATTCAAATGCAGTGGTGGGAGCAGCAAATGCAAATCTGGCAAAACGTTGCGCTTGCGGCAAACAAAGAAGAAATCGTTACGCCGGAAAAAGACGACAAACGTTTCCAGGACAAAGGCTGGCAGGATGAAGTGTTCTACAACTTCATCAAACAATCTTATCTGCTGTTTGGCCGCACTTATCTCGAAACCATTAACGCGGTGGAAGGATTAGATGACAAAGCCAAAGAGCGCCTGAACTTCTTTTCTCGTCAGGCTATTAATGCCATGTCACCAAGCAACTTCGTGGGCACAAACCCTGAACTGCTTAAGCTGACCATGGAAAAGAACGGCGAGAATCTGGTGAAAGGTCTGCAAAGCCTACAGGAAGATATTGAGTCCAGCTCAGATATCCTGAAGGTTCGCATGACCAACAACAACGCATTCCGTATTGGCGAAGACATTGCCAATACTCAGGGTGATGTTGTGTTCCAGAACGAACTGTTCGAGCTTATCCAGTACCGTCCATTGACGAAAACTGTCAATGCAACACCACTGCTGATCGTGCCGCCGTTCATCAACAAGTACTACATCCTCGATCTTCGCGAGAAGAACTCGATGGTGCGCTGGTTAGTTGAGCAAGGCCACACTGTATTCATGATGTCTTGGCGCAACCCAGGCGTTGAGCAAAAAGACGTTGAGTTCGGTGACTACGTGACTGAAGGTGTTGTGAAGGCGGTGTCTGCGATTGAGGACATCACAGGCCAATCACAAATCAACGCTGCTGGTTACTGTATCGGTGGTACTGTGCTGGCAAGTACTATCGCGTACTACGCAGCAAAACGCATGAAAGCGCGCATCAAGTCGGCGTCTTTCTTCACCACTCTGCTCGATTTCGCGCAACCAGGTGAAGTAGGTGCTTACATCAATGACAGCGTGATCAGTGCGATTGAGCTGCAAAACACGGCACGTGGTTATATGGATGGCCGCTCACTGAGCGTGACCTTCAGCTTGCTGCGCGAAAACAGCCTGTACTGGAACTACTACATCGATAACTACCTCAAGGGCAACAGCCCGGTAGATTTCGATCTTCTGTACTGGAACAGTGACAGCACCAACGTCGCAGCAGCAACGCATAACTTTATGCTTCGCGAGCTGTACCTGAACAACAAACTGGTTCAGGACAAAGGCGTGAAAGTGGGTGGCGTTTGGATTGATTTGAACAAAATTAAAATCCCTACCTACTTCATCTCAACCAAAGAAGACCATATTGCACTTTGGCAAGGGACTTACCGTGGCGCGCTGAATGTGGGCGGCAACAAGACCTTTGTATTGGGTGAGTCCGGCCACATCGCTGGCATTGTGAACCATCCATCGAAAGGCAAGTACGGTTTCTGGGTGAACGATGAACTGAGTGAGTCTGCAGACGAGTGGTTTGAATCTGCGGAACACACTGCCGGTTCTTGGTGGACGCATTGGGATGAATGGCTATCTGCATACAATCCGAAGGAAAAGATCGAGCCTTACGCACAAGGTTCAGAGAACTTCCCCGTACTCGGTGTTGCACCAGGTAACTATGTGAAGCAAGTGCTTCCGATTCAGCCTGAAACTGAAGCCAAACCTGCTGCAAAAAACACGCGCTAAAGCTGATGCTTAATGCTCCAAAACCAAAAAGGCCGCGAACGTTCGCGGCCTTTTTTTGTGCTTTTTAAAGCAGCTATTTTTTCGCTGTCAGTTTGGCGATGATGCGTGAAACGGCGAAAAAACCAAACGTCGCGGTGACCATGGTTGCCGCGCCGAAACCGCTGGCACAATCCATTCGCTTTGGTCCTTCTGCCGTCGCTTTGGTCTCACACACTGAGCCATCTGGTTGAGGATACTTCAACTGCTCGGTCGAGAACACGCAATCAATACCAAACTTGCGCCCTTGAGTTTTGGTGAAGTTATGGAAACGGCGTAGGTTATTGCGAAGCTTTGCCGCCAGTGGATCTTGAATCGTTTTAGTGAGATCCGCGACCTGAATTTGGGTCGGATCAATCTGCCCACCAGCACCGCCTACTGTGATGATTTTGATCTTATTGCGCTTACAGTAAGCCAACAATGCCGTTTTTGGCTTGATGCTATCGATGGCATCAAGCACGTAGTCGTAGTCTTTGGTGATGTACTCTGGAATGTTGTCTTCAGAGATAAAGTCGTCAATCAGGTTGATTTTACAATCCGGGTTGATTGCCCGAACACGGTCAGCCATCACCTCGATTTTACTTTGACCCACGGTGCCAGACATTGCGTGAATTTGACGATTGATGTTGGTAACACACACGTCATCCATATCAATCAGAGTCAACTCGCCAATACCGCTTCGAGCCAGCGCTTCAACCGCCCATGACCCTACTCCACCAATACCGATCACGCACACGTGCGACTGGCGCAAAATCTCAAGCTCAGTGGCGCCATACAGACGGCGAGTACCACCGAAGCGTTGCTGATAGCTTTCCGATGCAGGTTGAGTTGTTGTCATAATAGTTCGCTCTGTTGCTCGATTTTCGACGTGGACTGCGGTTTATACTCGCTTGGACGCAAAATGTCCATGACTCCCAAAACTGCAGTCATGAGTGTTTAATGCGCACTGGCATCAACTCTTGTTTCAACCAGTCTATTACCTGTTTCACTGGCCCCAATCGTCGTTTATAGCCATGGCTAAACAGAAAGTAGCCATACAAACTGTCGAAGCTCAATGAAAGTGGGTTGCTCACTTCCTGACAATCTAACGCATCTTGAATCAAAAATTGGGGTATCAGCGCCATTCCTTCATGGTGCTTCACAGCCTCCAGTGCCATGTAAAAGTGCTCAAAGCCAGCACCATAGTTAGGGCCGTTAGGGGCGACTTTTAACTCATGCCAGAACTGGTTCCATATTTGGGGACGGGTAATATGGCTGATGGCATTGAGCGGCAAAAGATCTTCCAGTGACTCTGCATCGGAAACCATGAATGGGGAAGCCACCAGCATCAGCCTTTCTCTCACTAAAAGCTCTGCTTCTTCTTCATGGGTCGACAAAGGCAAACAGTGAATCGCGATATCGCTTTGATATCGGTTATGGCTATCCGACGTCACACTCGCACGAACCGCCAGTTCAATGTTCGGATAAGCTTGCCTAAATGCCGCCAAGCGAGGGATCAACCACATACTTGCCATCGAAGGTGGCACCGATATTTCAATACGGCTTTTGGTTTCTGACGTCTGCATGACTGTCGATGTAGCGTGCTGGAGGTTTTCCAATGCTTCGACCACGGAAGGCAAATAGCGTCTTCCCGCGTCTGTCAGCTCGACCTTTCCGCCAGTACGTTCAAACAGTGAACACCCCATCAATTCTTCCAAATGGAGAATTTGTTTACTGATGGCACTTTGTGTCAGATTTAACAGTTTCGCCGCTTTTGAAAAACTCAATGTTTGCGCCACCACCGTAAAGGTTCGCAAGGTTTTCATTGGCGGAATAGTCATTGCCATATAGCCCTCTATGAATTTTAGGCATACCCTCCGAATTTATATCGTTTGCTGTTCAATTTCCAACCTGTTCATACTGAGCATGATAACAACGATACCTTTTGCTCAGGAAAACCATGACACACATACTACAAAGACACTGTCACTCTGACTTACCTGTCGTCGCAGGCGGCAGCGGTGTATTTCTTGTTGATAGTGAAGGACGTCAATACCTCGATGGATGCGGCGGTGCTGCAGTATCTTGCCTTGGGCACAGCCATCGCGGCGTACTGGGTGCGATAGAAAATCAATTGCACACTATTCCATATGCTCATACTGGATTTTTCACCTCGCCAGCAGCGGAAGAATTGGCAGCACGTTTGGCAGACAAAGCGCCAGGCCCTTTAAACCATGTTTATCTGGTAAGCGGTGGTTCTGAAGCCGTAGAAGCCGCACTTAAATTGGCGCGCCAATACTTCCTTGAGAAAGGCGAAACCTCCCGAACCCGATTCATCGCACGTCGCCAAAGCTACCACGGTAATACGCTTGGTGCGCTGGGGGTTGGGGGCAATATGTGGCGCAAAGAGCCCTTCGCGCCTCTGATGCAAATGGTGAGTTGGTTGCACCATGCTATGCCTATCGGGATAAGGGTGGTGATGAAACCGACTTTGAGTACGGACAACGCGTGGCCAATGAACTTGAAGAGAGATTATTGGCTGTCGGCCCAGAAACTGTGATTGCGTTTGTGGCCGAACCCGTTGTTGGCGCGACCGCTGGCGCTCTTGTCGCTGAGAAAGGTTACTTCAAACGCATCCGCGAAATTTGTGACAAGTACGGTGTCTTGCTCATCCTCGATGAAGTGATGTGCGGGTGTGGCCGCACTGGCACTTATTTTGCCTATGAACAGGAAGATATCGTTCCTGATCTGGTGACCATGGCAAAAGGACTCGCTGCCGGTTACCAGCCTATTGGCGCGGTGATGATCCACGACAAAATCTATGAAGCGATTTTCCATGGCACGGGATATTTCCAGCATGGGCACACTTTTATGGCTCATCCTTTGGCATGTGCCGCAGCGTGTGCCACGCTTGATGCACTGGAAGACGGCGTGCTCAGTGAAGTGACTGAACGGGGTCGTTATCTGGTCAAACAGTTAAACAATACATTGGGCGATCACCCTTTTGTTGGGGATATCCGCGGACGTGGCATGTTCATCGGTCTGGAGTTTGTGCAAGACAAAGCGTCAAAAACACCGTTTGACCCTTCGCGCCCACTCCACGCACAGGTGAAAAAGACTTCGATGGCGAATGGCCTGATGTGCTACCCCATGGGCGGCACCATTGATGGTAAACGCGGTCATCACATTCTGTTGGCTCCACCATTTATCATCACAGAGAACGAAATTGACGAGTTGGTAAAACGTTTGGCCGTCACATTAGACAACGTATTCGCATAGGAACGTCGGGTGCAAAAAGGAAGAACCATTATTGTTGCGCCGAATGGTGCAAGACGTGGCAAGGAAGACCATCAACAACTGCCAATGACCATTGACGAAATGGCCGTATGCTTAACGCAGTGTCACCAAGCTGGTGCTGCGATGGCTCACATGCATGTCCGTGATGGACAGGGTAAGCATTCACTGGATGTTGGACTGAATAAAGAGTGGCTAGTGGAAACGCGGGCCCGTTTTGATTCTGACATGGTCATCCAACTGACGACCGAGGCAGTTGGACTGTATCAACCCGAAGAACAAATGGCTTTGGTACGAGGCACTGAGCCAGAAGCCGTCTCCCTCGCTTTGAGAGAACTTCGCCCCAACGCTGCGTTTGAAAAAGAGGCCAGTCGCTTCTTTTATGAACTCAACGAGCGCCGCATCTATGTGCAATACATTTTGTATGACGCGGCAGATTTATCGCTTTATTTTCAGATGGTTAATGACAAGACATTGCCTAATACCGGTCATCACCTATTATTGGTACTAGGTAAGTACAAAAAGGACATGTTGTCAGCACCGACTGATCTGCTGGAATTTGATATTAAACGTATAACCAGCGGGGAAATTTCGTGGGCAACTTGTGCATTTGGGGAATATGAGCATCAGTGTCTAACTGCAGCGATGTCGTTAGGCGGGGATGTACGCGTCGGATTTGAAAATAACCTAATGAATTTAATGGGACAGTGTGCGGATAACAATGCAGAACTTGTACAGCAAATCGCCTTAATGTCTCAAAACATGGGTTTATATATCAACTCTGCGGAAGATTTAAGAAAAAATATCTTCCGTAGCTTTGAATCGTGAGGCGTATCTCTTGCGATCGAAAAACCAACTATCAGATAATTTCGACGCAATATGGACTCACATTTTATTAACAGCGGATTCTCACCGCGTTAGCAATCACATCATCGACAAGGACTAAAGCATGAAAGCGTTAAAACCAACTTTGGCCGCAATGAGCTTTGCAGCTGCTTTAACTGCCGTACCCGCGCAAGCTAATCAATTCGTTACTATCGGTACTGGTGGTGTCACTGGTGTTTACTATCCAACGGGTGGTGCAATCTGCCGTCTGGTAAACAAAACCAAGAAAGAACACGGCATCCGTTGTTCGGTTGAGTCTACCGGTGGTTCTATCTACAACATCAACACCATCCGCGCAGGCGAGCTGGACATGGGTATTGCCCAGTCTGACTGGCAGTTCCACGCTTACAATGGCTCAAGCAAATTCCAAGACCAAGGTGCTTACAAAGACCTGCGCGCAGTCTTCTCTGTTCACCCAGAACCGTTCACTGTTGTTGCACGTGCAGACTCAGGCGTCAAAACGTTTGATGATCTGAAAGGTAAGCGTGTCAACGTGGGTAACCCAGGTTCAGGCCAACGCGGTACTATCGAAGTACTGATGGAAGAAATGGGCTGGACCATGGACGACTTCAAGCAGGTTTCTGAGCTGAAAGCCGCTGAGCAGTCTAAAGCGCTGTGTGATAACAAAATCGACGCAATGGTTTACACCGTGGGTCACCCAAGTGGTGCAATCCAAGAAGCCACCACTGCTTGTGATAGCGTGATTGTTGAAGTGAACAACGCAGCTTCTAACAAGCTGGTTTCTGACAACGACTACTACCGTACTGCGACTATCCCAGGCGGCATGTATCGTGGTAACGACGGTGACGTTCAAACCTTCGGTGTGGGTGCAACTTTCGTTTCTTCAGCTGAAGTACCAGAAGAGGTTATCTACAACGTAACCAAAGCGGTATTTGAGAACTTTGATGACTTCCGTCGTCTGCACCCAGCATTCGCAAACCTGAAGAAAGAAGAAATGGTTTCTGACGGTCTGTCTGCCCCTCTGCACCCAGGCGCAGCGAAATACTACAAAGAAGTTGGCTTGATCAAATAAACCACTCTTTCCAAATGAAAAGGGCGGGTTTCAAACCCGCCTTTTTTGTCTTTATTGATTAGGTTATTGCTGAACAGGCACTTCATTCTCAATGGGTTTAGTCAGCTTCCACACACGCCCGAAGTGTTTGTGATGGCCGGCTTTAATACCCGCTTCTTCCCCCATGCCATGGTAAAGATCGAGGTGGTTTTTCTTCACTGCGCCACCTGTATCCAGCGCCATTAGCAATTTCAGTACATGCTGACCGTTCCAGTTACCTTCTTCATTGAGCTGAGGCACTTCTGCCAGTAACACTGTACCCATTGGCAAAAATTCACGGTCAGCAGCCACTGACGCGCCGGACAACAAAGGGATACCCGCAGTGCCTGTCACCGGGTGCGCCGCTTTAGGGGCGAAGAATACAAATGATGGATTCTGATTGAGCAGCTCAATCACAGTGGGTTCGTCTTGCTGTGCGACCCAGTCTTTAATGGCTTTCAGTGACATCTTTTCACGAGGCACTTCATCACGCTCGATCAACACTTTGCCAATGCTGACATACGGGTGTCCGTTTTTACCACCGTAGGCAAAGTACTCGAGCTGGTCGTTATCGCCAAAGTGAATGAAGCCACTGCCCTGCACTTCCATGATGAAGTTGTCGATCAACGATGCACTGTAACCCAGTTCCAAACCCAAACCATCGAGCGCGCCGTTGTAAATCTCTTCACGTGTCGGACACTTTTCATCGCACTGAGGCATGGCGTATACCGGATAACGGAACAAGGCATCCGGCTCGTGGCGCATTTCAATCACTGGAGAGAAGTAGCCGGTAAACAGCACATTGCCATAACCGTCACCGCCCCCCATCTGTTCAAGAGACAAACCGTAGTCGCTCAATGTCGTTGGCTCTCCGCTTTCTGCCAACCAAGCTTTCACGCTTTCATAAACGGCCTGATTCGCTTTCGTCAATGAAGGAGAACGAGACTCAACCTTCTCCAGTTGAGCCGGAAACAGAGAGTAGTCTCGGGATTTATCCGAGGCAACTTGCTCGACCGGATTAAGAACTTGATTAAAACGTCCATCAACATATTGCTGACCTCGGTCAGTGGGACGCGCACACGCGGCAAGGAGTAGGGAAATGCCGACAACAGAAAGTGCCTTTTTCACAGGTCATCCTGAATCAGAAAACAATGAAAAAGAGGGTGACAGAACCCCGCCTTTTCTGCAATCAAAAGGCGAGATAGACCGCATAAACCCTCAAAATCACTGGGAGATATAATGCGATCGAAAGCATATGCACCGAACTTTGAAACACTTTGTCACATTTCTGTCATAGAAATTCGTTTAAATCCAATGAAAAGAAAATGTCTTAAAAACTAAACATGTTCGTAAAGGAGTACGGTATGGACTTAAAAGTAGGACGTAAAACGCTGCTAGACACTGACTCTATCGAGTATCAATGGATTCGCACGTTAGCCAGTGACGGTAGCAGTGATGAAATGATCAATAACAGCATTCGCCGATGCCTCGGTGGGAATGAAGATATTGCAGATCGGATTCGCCGTGTGGCACTTGGCTTGTGTCCCGTGACGGAACTTTTGAGAGTGTTACCCGCAAACTATTGATTGAACATCAACGTTTCGTAAACGGTGTGCTGTAGTGGTAAGGCTTTTCTCTTTGTAACGTATTTTTATCTTCCACGGTGTAAAGGTAAGTATTATTTCCCACCGTATAGATGAGTTTGCTGCCAGTAAACTCATAGTAACTGGTCGTGCGGGCACCTTTTATGTAGATACCATCTTTCCGCACCTCGAACTTGTCCGCAGCGTACGACGGAACACCCTGCTCAACCCATTCACCGTAGATGGTTGTTTGGTCCACTTCAGTGAAGATAGGAATATCATTTGCCACCAGGTAACCAATGGCCCCCGAAATCAACACGACGAAAAGCGTTAAAGATTGTCCGACGATACCCACAAATCAACTCTCAAATAAGAGACAAACTCTCAATTACTAACAATACTATTATAAAAAGGACATCACTGCCGACCAAATCAGGCATTCAATGTTTGAAGCCGTGTCACGACCCTTGCCAAACCAAGAATAATTAGTCACTATCACAGCATATAAAGTCACAATTATGGAGTAAGGTGTTGAAACTTCGCAGTACAGCACTCGTAAATGGATTTAGGCAATCAGCGCCTTATGTGAACGCACACCAGAACAAAACCATCGTGGTCATGCTAGGTGGTGAGGCGATTGCAGACCCCAACTTCGGCAATATTGTCAATGATATAGCTCTTCTTAACAGCCTGGGTTTGCGGCTGGTATTGGTGTACGGCGCCCGTCCTCAAATCAGCCAGAACCTCGCTAAGCAAGGGGTTGAGACGCCTTACCATAAAGGTGTTCGTGTCACAGATTCAGCTGCACTCGAAGTGGTAAAACAAGCTGCAGGTCAGCTACAACTCGATATCACTGCCCGCCTTTCCATGAGTCTAAATAACACGCCCATGGCTGGCGCGCAGATCAACGTGGTCAGCGGGAACTTTGTGATTGCACAACCACTGGGTGTCGACGAAGGTGTGGACTACTGCCATAGCGGACGGATCCGCAGGATCGATATCGACGGTATACACCGCCAACTCGATCAGCACTCGATCGTTCTTTTAGGCCCTGTTGCCAGCTCCGTCACCGGGGAATGTTTTAACCTGACCTCCGAAGAAGTCGCCACACAGTTGGCGATTCGCCTGAATGCTGACAAGCTGATTGGTTTTTGTTCGCTGCAAGGTGTGATTGGTCCTAATGGCAATGTGCTGTCAGAACTATTCCCACATCAGGCAGAAGAAATTCTGCGCCAGCGCGCCACTGCGGGTGATGAGAACTCCGGTACCGTTCGCTTCTTACGTGGTGCCGTCGCGGCATGCCGTTCAGGCGTGCCAAGAAGCCACCTTCTCAGTTATAAAGTCGATGGTTCACTGATTCAGGAACTCTTCTCCGTGGAAGGTATCGGAACGCAGATTGTCACAGAAAGCGCCGAACGTATCCGTCAGGCCACTATTGATGATATCGGTGGCATCCTGGAACTTATCCGCCCTTTAGAAGAACAAGGTATTCTGGTAAGACGCTCACGGGAGCAACTGGAGCAGGAGATTCCGCGCTTTACTGTGATTGATAGAGATGAGCGAATCATTGGTTGTGCGGCACTTTACCCTTACCCCGAGTCACAAACAGCAGAAATGGCCTGTGTTGCCGTTCATCCTGAATACCGTGATAGCGACCGCGGCACCAACCTGCTTCAATATATCCAGCAGCAGGCGGTGCAATCGGGTATCAAAACGATTTTTGTGCTGACCACCCGCAGTATTCACTGGTTCCGTGAGCACGGGTTTGTAGAAGCCGATGTCACTGCACTGCCGGATGCCAAGCAAGAACTTTACAACCTGCAGCGCCGCTCCAAGATACTGACCCTCGCACTTAACGGACGTGTAATGCGTCTGCCAAGCCGCTAAACCGCTGCGTTTTCCGTTTCACCGCCCGCGCCAAACTGGTGCGGGTGGCATAAACATCCAATCTGTCTTTTGCCCGTGTCACACCGGTATACACCAGCTCTCTTGTCATGACGGGGGTCGGGGTAGGTGGCAACATCAAAATGGTATGACTGAATTCAGACCCCTGGGATTTGTGAATCGTCATTGCGTAGGCAGTTTGATGCTCAGGAAGACGGCTTGGCAGAAAGGCTTTTACTGAACCGTCCGCCATTTCAAACACCACGCGAAGTCCTTCTTCCTGCTTCACCACAATGCCGATATCGCCGTTGTACAAACCAAGGCCGTGGTCGTTCTGTGTCACCATAATTGGCCTCCCCGGGTAGAAAATCTCTTCTCCTGGTGCGATAAGCTCCACTTTAGTTAGCGCTTTTTCAATCGCTGTGTTCAAGCCTTTAACTCCAAACGGGCCATCTGAAAGCGCACACAGCAGACGGATATCAGAGAAATGTTTCAGCAAGGTGCGGTTGTCTGCACCCTCTGATAATGCCGAAAGATAGCCGCGGTACCCATTGACCACCATAGCAATGGCTTCGCCATACACATCGCCATCAAGATCATGAAGGGCGATATCACTAAAGCCTTGTTGCAGCACCCTTTCAACCCAGCGTGTTTCGCCGGCATTAATGGCATAAGCCAGTTGGCCAACACCGGATTTAGCATGGAAGCGGTAGCTTTTTCGCAGCAAACACACGCCATCAGACACAGCAGGCACGGAGGCTTCCTGCGGCAAACGAAAACCTGTCAGTGAAGCTAAGGTCTTTGCGCGTTCAGCACTAAAACCACTTCCGGCATGCAGACAGATATCACCCAACACCGCACCCGCCTCTACAGAAGCTAACTGGTCACGGTCTCCCAGAAGAATCACTCTGGCATGCTGGGGCAATGCCGCGAGCAATCGGGCCATCATAGGCAAATCAACCATCGATGCTTCATCGACCACAAGCACATCAAGGTGAAGCCGATTGCCAGCATGATGTCGAAACTCAACACGGTTTGGAATAGCACCAAGCAGTCGGTGAATGGTTGATGCCTGAGTCGGAATTTTGTCTCTCACCTCATTGCTCACCGGCAATGCCGCAACGGCCTTTCCAATGGATTCGGTCAAGCGGTTTGCCGCTTTCCCCGTCGGTGCCACCAGCTTGATTTCAGGACCATTCGGGTTGTCGCTACTGCTGACGATAGCCGCCAGAAGCTTCGCCACTGTTGTCGTCTTCCCTGTTCCAGGGCCGCCGGAGATCACTGCAAAGCGATAACTCAGCGCCACAGCTGCCGCGACTTTTTGCCAGTTCAATCGTGAGGTTTCCGGCACCAGACTCAGCACCTGAGCATCCGTTGCCTCTGAATCTAACGCCGTTTTCAGAGCATCTACATCAACCTGAGTCAAATCAGTGATGTCGAAGAAATCGACCAGTTTCTCAGCTTTTTCGCTCTCTTCCCATGTGTTGTAGAACCCACGAAGCAAAGCCATATCCGGCAGGAAAAGATCGTCCAACACGCCACGCAGCGTCATCGGCAAAGGAAGCTCAGTGGCACGTGCTGTAATTTCGTTAGTCACCAGACGTTCTGCAGCCCAATAACGATGAAGGTAGAGGCGGGAACCACTCAGCACCATAGGTGTCGGTACACTTCCATCACCGACAACCGGAGATGCGGACACCAACGCGAGCGCATTTTCAGGTGTCATAAAGATGGCAAGTTCCGCGGATTCCGCGGGCATCAAGTCAAAGAGTCTAGCGCTGTCTAATGCTGCAAGATCAACACAGACATTACCTTTACCCAGCTCAAAGCTGACTAAAGCCGCCCAGCCCACCATGGGAGATTCAACGTCGCCGAGTTGCTCACCGATAAACTGGGAAAACTGGCGGTCGATAGCTCTGATGGCTTTTCGCTTGTACAGCGCGTTGAGTTTTTCACTTGTCGCCATTTAGGCTCTCTCCATCAGAAAGCTGTCCTTCGCCTGAAAAAATGGCGTCAAGACCATCGAGAAGCTCAAGGGAAGGTGAAGTGTAAAAAATGCCATGGCGAGTACCCGCTTCAATACCACGAACAAAAAGATAGAAAACACCGCCAAGATGGCGCTCAGGCGAGTAATCAGGTATACGCTGACGCAGGAAACGATGCAGAGCGAGTGAGTAAATCTGGTATTGGAAATCGTAGCGGTGATCCGCCATGGCATCTGCCAGCGCCTCCTCAGTGTAATCGGCAGGCGAATCTCCAAGATAGTTCGACTTCCAGTCCAATACGTAATAACGTCCCTGCCAGCAGAACACTAAGTCGATAAAACCTTTCAGCATGCCACTGGCGGTGTCAAAGTGAAGATCACCAGCCTGCGCCGACAGAGGATCATGCTCGGCAATTAACCGGTTCACACGGCCACTATCAAGTCTTTCCACCGGCATTACGAATTCCATCTCTGTCAATCTTGCGGGTTCGTCCACCTCAGACAACATCAGCCCTTCATCGTTAAGCGGCTGCGAGACGACATCAGACAGCAGTTTCTGCAATACAGGTATCCAGGTTTCTTCGTAGTTTTCGAGCAGCAGGTGATGGCGGATCATTTCGGCCACTTCTTCGCTGAACATGTCTTGCCCAAACTCAACGTTCTCAAACAAGGTGTGCAGGAAAGTACCCGGACGGGCACCTTTCGGAAACTGGAATATAGTTGGTGCGCTGTCAGTCTCCATCTCGCTTTCATCGTGCTGCTCTTCAGCGGCATCAATATCAAAGGCAGGTAAATCAGGCAGCGCACTACTGTGGCCTTGCTTCACCAAACCGGAATAACTGGTCAGGCGCCAATCACGGCGGATACGTCCTTCGAAGGTTCGCGCTTCAATGACGTCATCATCAGCCAACTCTGGCTCCAGTTTGCCGTCCACCACTTTAGGTGGTGCGGTTTTCTCAATGCCGTCGCAACTTGCTGCTAACGAATCAACCGCAGCAACCAACCCCGCAGCATCTGATGCTTCACCTTTTTGAATCAGGTAACCCAGTGCCGATTTATGAAGCCCGGTATCACCGGAAGATTTTCTCCCATCTTTGAGCGGTGCCAAACCGATAAAGCAGCCGTAAACTGCACGGGTCAGAGCAACATAAACGAGTCGGAGATCTTCGGCCAAACGCTCTTTATCTGCCTGTTCAATAGCAAAGTCAGGTTCAGTCAACGACAGCACTGGCGTATGGTCTTCATCATGGAAAAATGGTCTGTCTGACGGACGGAAATTGCAGGCGAACGGTAAGTAAACCAGGTCGTATTCCAGACCTTTAGATTTGTGGATGGTGACGATTTGCACCAAGTCACGCTCAGACTCCAAACGCACCTGCTGCTCTTCACTGTTGCCGTTAGGGTTGTCGATATGGTCAGCCAGCCAACGGATAAGGGCATGATGGCTATCCAATGTCTGACTTGCCTGCTGCAAAAGTTCGCCTAGATGCATCAGATCAGTGAGTGCCCGCTCACCATTGTCTTCACAAAGTAAGCGTTCCGCGATACCACGGCGTTGCATCACCTGACGTAGCATGGGCATCACACCTCGTGTAAACCATACCGTTTGGTAGGTAGAAAACTCCATCACCGCCCTCTCCCACGCTTTTTCGTCATGGTTCAAGGTATCGATTTCACTGGCCGTCAGCGCAAATAGGCCACTTGCCAGTGCAGCACGAAGTGTTCGCTCACTATCAGGCGTCAGTACGGCAGCAAGTAGCCTTTGAACATCCGCTGCCAGATGGCTTGAGAACACGCTGTCGCGGTTCGAGAGATAAACAGAAGCAATGCCCTGCCTTGCCAGTGCAATCTTTACTTTGGCTGCTTCGCTACCGGTTCTCACCAGCACTGCGATGTCTCCGGCATGAATAGGCTTGCGTTTGTCGCCTTTGCAGAAATGCGCTTTACCTTCCTGCGCTTTCGTCAGCACTTCGCGGATGTTACTCGCCGTGGCATGAGCCATTTGCTTTTCATAATCCGCTTTCGAAACCAGATCTGCCGTTTCATCCAGCCAAAGGGTCATCGAGGCTTGTTGACTGCCATTGACTTCCCAATAGCGTTCATCAGCGCCCGGCGAGTAAGCGACAGCAGTAAAAGGAATATCTTCGTTATAGATAAAAGGCGATTCCGCATTTTCAAAGACATGATTGACCGCTTTTACCACGCCTGCTGTTGAGCGCCAGTTGGTGCCAAGGTTGTAATGGTCGGCTACCTGACGGCGTGCATGGATGTAAGTGAAAATATCAGCACCACGGAAAGCATAAATCGCCTGCTTAGGGTCCCCAATCATAAAGAGGCCACATTCAGGCTGCTCGGCATAAATATCGCTGAATATTTGGTATTGCTGAGGGTCGGTATCCTGGAATTCGTCAATCATGGCGACCGGATATAATGTGCGGATACGCTCAGCCAGAATGCCTTCACTGTCACTTTCCAGTGCCGATGAAAGCTGTGACAGCAAGTCATCGAATGACAACCAACCAAAGCGTCGTTTTTCCTGAGCCAGTAATGTTCTCACCTGACGAATGGCGTTTGCCGTCAACGCATCTTTCAGTGTTGGTGGGTTGGCCACTAGCTTATCAATCGCGTCAAAAATCGGATGCGCCGGCACTTCGCCTTTCTTAGTTTTTTCTGTCAGCATTGACGCAGAAAAGCGCTCAAGGTTTTTCGGCAATTCATAGCTAGTTGTTGAACAGGACGCCCAGTCCGTAACTTCAGAAAGCCAGTTTGGCAGCGATTTTTTACTGTAGCTGCGTTTATCAACGCCTGATCCTGAGATCAAAGCTTCAAGATCAGCGACAGCTTCTCGCCACAGTCTTTTTAACTCTTCGATTTTGGCCAGGTTCTCCTGATGCAAGTCAACGAGGTTTTCCGGCATATCCGGCGCCTTGATGGTGACCAGAGGTCCTGAGAGATAAGTGCTAATGTCTTTCAACAGTGACAGTGGAGATTCCCAGTAACCCCGCACGACACCGGCAAGCGATTTGGGCAATGGATAGAACTGACGTCGCCAGTAATCCGACACCGCACGTTCGCGTAAAGCGCTCTCATCAGTAATGAACTCATTGGTAAACAGGCTGCCAGACTCGAAAGCATTTTGGGTCAGCATACGCTGACAGAAACCATGAATGGTGTAGATCGCCGCTTCATCCATCTGGCGCTCGGCTTGCAGAAGCAAACGCTCTGCGTGTGAATAATCCTGCACCTCTTCCAGTAGCGGTTTGATCACCGGATCTTCGCTGTGCCCTCGACTGAACGCGAGACGGGCATCATGGATACGCGCGCGGATACGATCACGAAGCTCCTGAGTGGCCGCTTCGGTAAAGGTCACCACCAGAATCTGATCGACACTCAGCGGCGAAGCGTGCGCTGTATCTTCGCTGCCATGCCCCAACAGTAGTCGTAAATACAGACCCGCAATGGTGAAGGTTTTCCCCGTACCAGCAGACGCTTCAATCAGTCTCTGTCCGTGTAGAGGAAATAACATGGGGTCAAGAAGTTGGGTTGGCATGCACTGTTGGCTCAAAGGGAAATAATGTCCCTAGTTTATACCCAAACCACCTGAAAATGCTCGCTTTCAGAGTTCATTGTTCGGTTCAATTCGAGGCCAATTCCACGATAAATACTCATTCCATTTCCATAGAGGCGAATGAAGGAATGCAGGCGTTGAAACTCTTTCTTTAAGCAAGTTATCTGAGTCAAAAACACGCAGTTTGTGTAGAGATATTAATACCGTGACATTTTGTCATTGGACTGCACACGCTGAAATTATCGACTTCCTTTACAACCACGTTGCAGAAACTGGACATTTTATGTAATGAAAAATAAGTCTGCGAAGCAGATCAATCAAAAACAATTATCATTACGAGTCTATCTATTGATAGTTTGCTCTAATTAAGTAACCCTTCGTGTTTCATTTTCGTTACGGACATCTAAATACACGGATATACTAAGTATGAAATTTGTTGAAAATCTATCTGTGCGATATAAGTTGCTACTTATTGTATGCATCTCAGTGATTAGCATTGTCCTGCTAACAGCTTTCCAAGCGAGAAGCCTGCATAAAGACCTCCTATTGGAGAGAAAATCTAGCTTAATGCAAACCATCGAGCTGGCGACGCAAATAATCGACAGTCATTATCAGAGTGATCCCTCCGAAGCTGGTCGTGAGAAAGCGATGGCCGCCATCCAGCCGTTAACTTTTGGTGCGGACGGTTATTTCTTCGCTATCGATAAAAAAGGCATCATGCTGGCAGGCGCGAAAAGTCTGCTCGGTAAAGATTTCAATAGCTTCCGAGACAGTAAGGGAAACCTGCTTCTCAGAGATTTCCGTCGTGTTGCCCAGCCAGTAGAGGGCGGTTTTACCAGCTACTGGTTCCCAAAACCGGGCGGTAAAGAGCCTTTGGAAAAAGTCAGCGCCGTAAAACGCTATGAACCTTGGGGGTTGCTGATTGGTACTGGCCTCTACGTTGATGACTTAGAGACACTGGTATGGAAAGAAACCTCACAGGCTGCATTTTTGCCCTGTGTGTCACCGCTATTCTGGTGCTGCTGGCAACCATGCTCTCCCGCATGCTAGTCAATTCAGTACGTGAAATTCAGCGTGCACTGAGCGTGGTCGCTGGTGGTGATTTAACCGCTCGCGCCAACGTCAACAGCACTGACGAGCTGGGCGAAATGTCACGTAACCTCAACACTGCTTGTGAGCAATTGCAAGGTCTGCTTTCCAACGTGGATTCCACGCTGCTTCAGTTAGATTGCGACAGCAAAACCATGGCTGATTTGGCGAACCGCTCTACGGATGGCATTCGCAACCAAAGCCAGGAGCTGGATTTAGTGGCCAGTGCGATGGAAGAAATGTCCTCTGCTATCAAGGATGTTGAATCCAGCACACTTAATGCACAAGAGAGTACGCGTCACTCCCGTAAGCTGGTGACAGAAGCTGAAGCATCTCTTTCTGCCTCTCTGGGTAAGTTTGAGCAGGTTAATGACGATGTGATTGATGCTGAAAGAAGCATCCGTGAGCTGGCCGCATCAAGCGACCAAATCAGCGATGTGGTCACTGTGATTAACGACATCTCTGAGCAAACTAACCTGTTGGCGCTCAATGCCGCGATTGAAGCAGCACGTGCAGGGAGCGCAGGCCGAGGGTTTGCGGTGGTAGCAGATGAGGTACGTAAGCTTGCGCACTCCACGAAGGAGTCGACAACTCAAATCAACGCCATCATCGAGAGGCTGCAGGAGCGTGCTCAAGTCGCCGCGAAGATCATGAGCAGCGGTACAGACAAAACCGCACAAAGCCTTGAGCAGGCAAGACTTGCCCAAACTCAGCTGACGGCGCTATCTCAGCTGATCAATGAATTGGAGCAAATGAACACCGCAGTGGCAGCATCCACCTCACAGCAAGCCAGCGCTTCTCAGGAAGTAGCCCGCAGTGTAGTCAATGTCAGCGATATTTCTCACACCAACCGCGAAGCGTCAGAAGATACACTGGGACTGAGCGACAAGGTGAAATCTCTGAGCGACACTGGACGCAGTCAATTGTCGAAGTTCAAGATCAACGCTTGAGTTTACTAAGAAGACTGGCTTATGAGTCAGTCTTCTTTTTTCTCGCCATTTAGTGCAGGTAGCAACAAAGTCTTACCCAGTTCAAAAACCTGATCGAGCAGTTCATCCTCTACCTGTGGCCAGACCCGAGCCACATAAGCATTTTCGCCTTCTCCAGAGACCATATAGCCCCCTTCAAAGGCTGCGCGCATCTTGCTGCGCGCTTTATCCAACGTGGCGTCGTCTTCCGACCAGTGACCTTTCTTATCAATACAAGCCGCTAAGCCTGCCTGCGCAGTATTTGGCAGATAAGGCAGTGGTGCTTCCGTACCCGCAAGATAGTATTCGATGTAAACCGCAAGGCTCGATAAAGCGTCTTCTTTGGCAATAGGACTCCACACTACATCGTCATCCACTCCGATGAAGCGTGTTTCCAGTTGCTCGCCTGCTGCGCACTGGCAAAGATGATCAATCCATGCTGCCAGCTTGTCTCTAGCCCTGACTTTTCCGCTTCGATACAAAATGCGACCAGCGCGGTAACGCTCATCCAGCCAGCCTTGAAGTTTGACCGTGCCACGGGAGGTGACGACAGAAAGATTAACCTCCAACGCTTGTCGTTTGTCAGTCAGCAGCGGCTTTAATTGCGCATACTGGGCCAAAATTCCGGCTTGCTCCGTCTCAAGTGTCAACTCACCAAAATGATTGAGTGGCAAGCTGCCGCTCGCTTTTTGCTGCCTGAAAAAGGCTTCCAGCGAGGCTTCACTGTCATCATTGGCAATAACATGGGATAGAAGCGCATCGCGTAACTGGTAACGGTGAAGATTATCGAGCGCAAAGGGCTCAGCGTCTTCCATTGCCCCTTCCGGCGACTCAAAGAATACCTTTAAGCGGCGGTTGAAAAAGTACTGAACAGGTAAGCGCCAAAATCGCTGAAGCTCCGCAAGTTCAACCACACCAGATTGCAGTTCAGGCTCTTCACTCAGCGCTTTACCATCAAGGAAAGGCGCAGCAAGTTGCCCTTCGCCACGCGCTGCTGGTAGCCATTCCGCCGCGTAACTTTGACGACTCTCAGTAAAGGCGTGTCGGCTGAAAGGGACAAGTGGATTATGGTGATTCAAGGCGTTGAGCAGGCGCTCACCGGACTCGTGTTCGGGCAAAGATTGGTCGCCTTCAAGGCAGTATCCCAGACGGCAATAATCGAGTAATTCAGTCACCAATACAGAAGGCACTTTTTCTGTATTGTCCTGCACGGAACGGCCTACATAGCTAATGTATAGGCGTTGCTGAGCTGATTGCAGTGCTTCGAGGAACAGGTATCTGTCATCATCCCGACGGGAACGGTCACCTGCGCGGGTGCGACCCGCCATCAAATCAAAGCCAACCGGCGCGATGGTGCGCGGATAATCGCCATCATTCATACCAAGCAGGCACACCACCTGAAACGGGATAGAACGCATGGGCATCAGGGTACAGAAGTTCACCTGACCAGCAAGGAAGCGCTGACTGACACGCTCTCCGCCAAGCTTTTCTTTCAGGTAATCACGCACGATCGGGAGCGCCAATGTTTGGTTGAAGCCAGCGTCACCCAGTTGGATCAGCCAGCTATCCAGTTGAGTGCGGATAAGCTGCCCAGCTAATTCTTCGTCTGTATCCAGCGCAAACATATCGTCAAAGAGTGATGTCAGTGCCTGCACCCAGGCATGTCCGTCTTTCGCGCCCAGCAGCACTTTTTGCGTCGCCGACATCACACGGAAGAACTCACCTAACTTACCTGCCAGCTCTGCTTCCAATCCTTGTACTTCGTCATACGCCAACACATCGTTGTAAAGCCCGGCGTCGCTCGGCATGGCGTAACCCAGCAACATGCGGTTAAGACCAAACAACCAGGTGTTCTGATGTTGATGAGGCAAGGAGAAATGTTCTGCCGTCGAATCATCGAGTCCCCAGCGAATGCCTGATTCTTCTACCCAGAATTTCACCTTCTCAAACTGGCGATTATCAAAACCAAATTGACGCATCACGGAAGGCACTTCGAGGATTTCCAGAAGCTCCGCTGCGCTACAACGGCTGTCCGGAAGCCCTAATAATCGCAAGAACGTTGTTAGGATTGGGCTTTCCTGATCGGCAGTGCGGTCAGAAATCGAGAACGGAATAAAGCGCTCACCGGGTGCATTGCCAAATACTGCCTGAATCGCCGGGCTGTAGGCATTAATATCGGCGACCATCACGATAATATCCCGCGGAGATAAATCCGGGTCTTGTTCTAGCATCTCAAGCAGCCTGTCGTGCAGCACTTCCACTTCACGCATCGGACTGTGGCAAACCTCCACCATGACAGAGCGATCTTCAGCAGAAATGCCCACCTTGCTCTCACTGGTAAGGGTTTCCTGGATGTTGCCCGGTTCAATTAAATCTAGAATATCAGCCTGAATATGATGAAGTAGGCTGTCACGCTGCACATCGACAAAGCCCTGATCAACCTCATTACACTGGAGTTCAGAAATCAGCAGCAGGTTGTCTCGGCCAAGCTTCCCCATAGACGCCAGCAGGCTATTACCGACTTCGGCCGAGTCATCTTCACTGACCAATGGCAGGGCAAACTGCGCTGGCTCCTGAGCATCACTGGCACGGCTGATGCGCGACTCCATGCTGGCTGCACGTCTCGCCAGATAACGTTTGTCTCGGATATCCCCCCAGTAATAACGACAAGGGTTGGTGAACATATAGTGGACATCGACATGCTCACCCAGCGCTTTAAGGGCATCTAGATAACGCGGCGGCAGGGCAGAAATGCCGAACACAAAAACGCGCTCAATACCTTTCAGACCTTCTGGCTTACCTTTATGGGACGCTAGCGCCTCAATAAACTCTTCATAAAGATTGGCGCGGTGAAACGGGGACTGATCCTGCTGCAGGGTATAATCATAAAGCGCCTGCCAAAGCTTGGGTTGCCAGCTTTTCTCCTCAGCCAACTCATCAACAGTCTGCTCGTTTTCCCATGCCTTTATCCACTCTGGTCGGTACACCAGATATTGGTCGTAGATATCGGCAATCTTACCCGCCAGCTGGTAAAGCTTCTGATTGTCATCATCGCCTTCGAGATAACGTTTCAGTTCATCAAAGTCTGGTTGGTTGAGGAGCTCTGGCAGAACAGTCATCAACTTCCAGGTCATCGCTTCTTTGTTGAAAAAGCTTCGTTGCGGCACATCATCCAAAATCTGAGTGAACATCTGCCAAATAAAAGTGGCAGGAAGTGGGAACTCAACGTTCGCAACAATCCCTTGCTCTTTGGCCATTTCAAGCTTGAGCCACTGCGCCATGCCCGGGCTTTGCACCAGGATTAATTCCTTTTGGAAAGGATTATCCAATGGCTTTTGCTGAATAATGGCGACCAGTAGACTTTTCAAAAGATCCAACTGGTTAGAGTGATAGACAGTGAACACGGGCAAGACTCATGAGAACGGTATTGGAGAGATTGTGGCGGAATGCCCTCAAGAGTGCAATTTCATGCAGTTAGAAATGAAAAAGCCTGCACAAGATGCAGGCTATTTTTAACAGTTTCGCGAAAATTATGCTGTGGCAGGCATTTTCCATTGCAGGGAAATGAAGCGGCGGTAATGCATGGCTACATACCCAACCACAATGGTCGCGACCACCAATTCGATAATACCCAGCACATAAACCTGATTCACATAAGTTGCTGCCACGCCAACCGACTCTAACCAAGCCGCGGTTTTAAACAATGCTGTCGCGCCTATTACCATAGGGAAGGTAAACGCGGCATAGCCCGGTGAAAATGGCAAACGCAACAATCTGGCAAATGACACGTAAATCACCAGCGTCATCAGTAAAGCAATCCCCAGAAGCACCGCCACGATCACAGGTGAAGGTGATTGACTCACGGTTAGGTAGCCAGCAAGAGACAGGCTTGCGGGTGCGGCTAGAATCGCAATGGTTGGCTTCGCCGCATCTGGCACCTCACCACAGAAAATCAGGCGGTAAAGCATGAGTGGCAACAACACAGCATAAGCCAGTAAACCAAATAGCATAATGCCATCCGCCACGGGACGCAGCGCAGGGTTACCCGAGAAAGCAACATCCGCAACTATCAGGCCCACAGGTGGCACAAACCAGCTTGGCACCATGTGTGTCAGTGAGAAATCACGGGCGCGGTGATAAACAAAAGAAACGAGGAAGGCGACGTGGGCAACCACGGCCAGCATCCAAAGAGAATCACCTGCCAGAGGAGAGACTTTGCCAACAGAAGCAGAAACAATCATCACGCCCATGGCAAACGTAGGGACTACGCTGCCGACAACGGGATGCTGCAAGTCGCACCAAAGACCTTTGGGAGAAAAAGTAAATTTCAGCGCGATCATCAATAGCATCACACCACCGATTACTGCTCCCAAAACTTGGGCGTTACCACCGAAATTGCCGACATTTTCCCAGCTCCAACCAAGGCTTGCGATTGCCAGTGCGAGGCCAGCCATTGGAGTAGGAAGTAAGTTGAGACGTCTACGCATTGCTCTGTCACATCTTTAGAAGAAAAACACATAAAATATGATAGAACGGCATCGTGATTTAGTATATCTGAATATCTTTAACCTAAAGTTAAGTTAAACTTAAACTAGGATAAATCGATGGGTAAATAGCCAGATGTCATTGTCTCTTCGCCAGCTAAAGGTTTTTGTCGCCGTTGCGCAGGAAAAAACCATCACAGCTGCATCCAGTCTGCTTTTCCTCTCCAAACCAGCTGTCAGCATGGCGATCTCTGAGCTGGAAAGTCAGCTGGGACACAAGCTATTCGAACGGGTCAACAACCGTTTGATACTCAACGATCAAGGCCGTCGGCTCCTCCCGATGGCTGACGAACTCCTTACCCGAAGTGATGAAATCACCAAGGTTTTGAACTCTGATGGCGAACTATCCGGCCACCTTAGGTTGGGCGCGAGCGATACGATAGGAAACCAACTGGTGCCATTTTTGCTGCGGGACTTCAGGGCACGAAGTAATCATATTGACCAGGAGTTGGTGATCTCTAACAGTCAGTCGATCATCGACAGATTGCTCGCATTTGAGCTCGATATCGGACTTATTGAAGGACAAGGTGAGAGTAAGCACCATTGGGAAATGATGATTTACACATGCAGCCTTGGCTCTCTGACGAAATGTGTATTGTTTGCGCTATCGACCATCCTTGGCGCAAAAAACAGGAATTACGCTGTTTGATTTGGAAAACCATGCGTGGCTGTTGAGGGAAACAGGCTCCGGCACCCGTGAGCATTTCCTCTCACGAATCGCCCCAAGGTTAGAGGACTGGACGGTAGCTTTTGAGCTTCGAACCACTGAAGCCATTATCAATTGTGCAGCTGCAGGACTCGGTTTGGCTTACCTTTCGACACTGGCTGCCAGGCATGCCATCAGCAATAAAAGACTTCATAAGCTGACGTTGCCACTCGATCTGCGCCGTCAGTACTGGTTGGCTCACCACAAAAGCAAACACCACTCGCTGCTGTTTGAACGTTTTCTAACGTTTACCAGCGAGTGGCAAGTTAACGATTAATAGCTGTTATCACCCACGCTGAAAGCGATAATCTGGCTAATTTGGCAAAGTGGACGTCCACTTTCTGCCTGCCATTGATTAAACGCTTCCTGCGCCGCATGCAGAGATTTTCGGGTATCCCGGCCACCATCAATGATCTTGTGAGCCCGCAGATATCCTTCAACATCGCCAGACAAGATAAAAGTATCTTTACCCATCATGCGAAGTGAATAAGGCCCGGTATTACCACCTAAGCGACTGCCATGCTTTTTCAGGTGTGCCCATAAGCCAATGATGTCACTTTCCGGCCACTCTGCGACAAACCTTGCAAAGCTGCCGTGTTGCTTCGCTGCGCTTTTCATCATCTGGGCATTGTGGGGAATGGTCATGACTTTACCCAGATGACGAATGATCGCTGGGTTTGTGGCTTTCTCCTCCCACATCTCAGGCGGAGTTAGGCACATTTTTTCAATATCAAAGCCCCAGAAGACTTCTTCAAAACCTGGCCACTTGTTTCTCACTACCTGCCAATTCATTCCCGACTGGAAGATCTTCTGACTGAATGTCGCGAGCCATCGATCATCCGGGATCTCGCTAAGTTCTTTTACGCTCTTAGGGTGTGCCAGACGCTGCTCCAGATCGCTGTTACTTCCCTTTCTTGTTGCTGCTCGATGATAAATCTCTGAGAATTTTTCCAATGCCATCACAGTAATCACGGTTAAACTAGACAGGTAACTTTACTCTACTGTATAAACAGACAGTAAACAAATTTAAGAGAGGTTAACCATGGCCGTTATCGTCAAATATGTGGTTGAACGCAACGGAGAAGAGAAGATGACTTTTACCTCTAAAGCGGAAGCTGACGCGTATGACAAAATGCTCGACATGGCAGATGAGTTATTTGAGCTGCTGGGTAAAAGCGAAGTCACAGGCGATGAAGCGCAACGCGAAGAATTGTCCCTTTTCCTTGCGCAAAATCGTGAAGAAGTACTCTATGCTCTGGGGGCTAAACGCAAACCCACCCCAAAGCCAGCAAAGAAAAAAGCTGAAGCGCCAAAGGAAGATGACGCCGAAGCGGCTTAACTTCTCAATAAACGCTCCCATACGGAGCGTTTTTTATTTCAACATTGTCCTAATTTTCGGTCTATTTAACCCATATTCACTGCAAGAGCCGTTAATCTAAAGGATTCTCTCCCCACGCCCTTCAATCTTGATGCACTTCACTTTAAGATGTCTCCAGCTATCACAATTATCATGCAGCATCTGATATCAACCGATGCTGGTGGAAGAGACAAGGAGACTCCCGGATCATGGCCAGTTTTGCTCTAGCGTTTGGCACCGCGACCAAAAACAAAGATGGAAAAATCATCGAAGCATTTTTCCCAACCCCAGTTCTTAACCCTTCAGATTCTCTGGTTTCAGCTCTTGCTGACGTTGTCGGTTACCAGGGCGGTAACGAGGCGTTTGAAGTGGAAGCAGCACAATGCGCAGCTATCGCTTCTGCTTTCGCAGCAGCTGACGAACAGGCAGCAGCATCATTTGCGACCAAAGCAGCGGAGTCTAACCAACCACTCGTTCTGACTATTCTTGCGACTGACGAAAAGCCAGCAAGCGTGGCAGAGGGCTTCCTTAAGCTCCAACTCATTTCTCACCGTCTTGCTAAGCCTCATGGCATCGTGCTGGATGGCATTTTTGGCCTACTGCACAACATCGCGTGGACTAACCAAGGACCAATCGATCTACCAGAGCTGGCTGAACGTCAAATGGAAGCTCGCCTGAAAGGTGAAACCCTGACAGTAGATTGCGTAGACAAGTTTCCTAAGATGGTTGATTACGTGGTTCCTGCAGGCGTTCGTATTGCAGACACCGCGCGTGTTCGTCTGGGTGCGCATGTGGGTGAAGGTACCACTGTTATGCACGAAGGCTTCATCAACTTCAATGCAGGCACTGAAGGTGTCAGCATGGTCGAAGGTCGTATTTCCGCAGGTGTGATGGTCGGTAACGGCAGTGACATCGGTGGTGGTGCTTCAATCATGGGCACCTTGAGCGGTGGCGGCCAGATCGTTATCTCTATCGGCGAAAACAGCCTGTTGGGTGCTAATGCAGGCCTTGGTTTCCCACTGGGTGATCGCTGTACCATCGAGTCAGGTCTGTACGTGACTGCAGGTACAAAAGTCTCCATGCTGGATGCAAACGGCCAAGAAGTGGAAACTGTAAAAGCACGTGACCTGGCAGGCAAAACAGACCTTCTGTTCCGTCGCAACTCAGTGACCGGTAAGATTGAGTGCCTGACTAACAAATCTGCGGTTGAGTTAAACGCTGAGCTACACGCGAATAACTAATTTGCAAGTTAAAGCAAAGATTGAAAAAGACCAGCCTAAAGCTGGTCTTTTTGTTTGCCATTTAGAAGATACTGCCCGCTTCAAGCCCTGTCTTCCAATTTGCTTCATAGTCCCAACCTGTCGGGGAATCATCTATACAAACCGAATTTCTTGGCTTACCTAATATCCCTGCGTGATATGCATTTTCAGGTTGGCAATACACACCCATGTGGGCTTTGTAGGCAGAAAGATAGTCTTCTTGAACTGACTCGGAAGTCGCACCAAGCTCCTTCAATGCCTTCGCAGAGCGAGGTTTATTTCCTACTTCAACATCATAGCTTGCAAGTGCTGACCAGTTTTGCTCTTCAGCATATTGAGAAATCACCGAGCTTGAGCAGCCTACAAGACCTAGAAGAACAAACATCGCGATAACTAAAGCTCTCATGACCAACCTCCCACTTCACTTACCAAAAAGTATATGGGATAAGACTGAACATAAACCACACAAAGTTAGTCTTTTAGATAGCCAAAACGTACAGATGCAAAAAAGCCCTGACCGTCAGGTCAGGGCTTTCTTTAAATTGGAAGCCTGGCGATGTCCTACTCTCACATGGGGAGACCCCACACTACCATCGGCGCTGTTACGTTTCACTACTGAGTTCGGCATGGAGTCAGGTGGGTCCATAACGCTATGGTCGCCAAGCAAATTCTGCTAAGTCTTCACCTTTAAAAAAGGTAAAAACCAAAATCTTGGAAAGCTGTTTTTAATTCTCGTTCTACACATTCAATGTTCTCTTCGAGTCCGTCAAAACCCCTTGGGTGTTGTATGGTTAAGCCTCACGGGCAATTAGTATCAGTTAGCTCAACGCCTCGCAG